>NZ_JACJTQ010000024.1 GCF_014698735.1 Anabaena catenula FACHB-362 | reverse complement strand
AGGTTATTTTCTTTACTGACGCAGGGTACTTGTTGTATACTGTCTTTCAAACTATAATATTTTCAAGGTTCGGTGTCCTTCCGAGTTCGCTTTGCGGCGTTCTCTCTCCGGCACTTATTCAATATATCGAACCTCCTTTAGTTTGTCAACTACTTTGATAAAAAATTTTCCCGCGCTTTTTTTAACGGCTCAAAACTGCTCACAATGCTGGGTTTAGGCAACAATGGTTTATGGATTGTTGACTTAAGGAAGAGTAGAGCGTGAATTTTCAGTCAGTAATAGGTATATTGCATCAGTTTTGGGGCGAGCGCGGCTGCTTAATTGCCCAGCCTTATGACATGGAGAAGGGTGCAGGTACTAAAAACCCCCATACTTTTTTAAGGGCGTTAGGACCTGAACCTTGGTCTGTGGCTTATGTTGAACCTTGTCGTCGTCCAACAGATGGACGTTATGGCGAAAATCCGAATCGCTTCCAGCATTACTACCAGTACCAAGTTCTGATTAAACCTTCACCAGATAATATCCAGGAAATTTATCTTGATTCGTTGAGGGCTTTGGGTATTCGTCCCGAAGACCACGATATTCGTTTTGTAGAAGATAACTGGGAAGATGCAACGGTGGGGGCTTGGGGTACTGGCTGGGAAGTCTGGTTAGATGGGATGGAAATTACTCAATTTACATATTTCCAACAATGTGGGGGAATTGATTGTCGTCCGGTGTCGATTGAGATTACCTATGGATTGGAGAGATTGGTAATGTACCTCCAACAGGTGGAAGCAATCACGAATATCCAGTGGACGGACAACATTACATATGGTGATGTTCATCTTCAGGGTGAGATTGAACAGTGTACTTACAATTTTGAAGCGTCG
Source organism: Anabaena catenula FACHB-362 (assembly GCF_014698735.1). Classification (GTDB taxonomy): domain Bacteria; phylum Cyanobacteriota; class Cyanobacteriia; order Cyanobacteriales; family Nostocaceae; genus Anabaena; species Anabaena variabilis_A. The sequence continues at coordinate 93,635 of NZ_JACJTQ010000024.1, read as the reverse complement.
AATCCTGAGATGTTGCTGACGCTGTTTAATTTATATGAGCAGGAAGCTACACAATTAACTGAGAGAGGTCTTGTGTTACCCAGCTTAGACTATGTAATTAAGTGTTCCCATAGTTTCAACTTGCTCGATGCACGAGGTGTAATTTCAGTAACGGAAAGAACTCGGTACATTACAAGGATTCGGCATTTAGCGAGGAAGGTGGCTCATTTGTATGTTGAGCAAAGAGAGAAGTTGGGATTTCCACTTCAGATGACTACGGTTGGTACGAAATAGAAATACGAGTTAGCGTTACCGGGTTTAAACTGGTAACGCACAAAGTCTGAGGTTATCTTCCGTTAGATGTTAATGCTCATCATGATCAGTTCCAGTGGAATCCCAGGCTGAATTTTCTTACGATTCTTCCAGATCAGTTCCTTCAATTCCGCAGGTCCAACTTCCATCACAGGATTATAAAGAACATGAGAAAGTGTCCACATCAATATAGTTTGAGTAGCATTCTTTGTAGCTACACTAACAGGATTGTAAGCAGGATTTTTATCATCCCATAGACCGATAGCTGTATATTCAATATCGCCACCATCATCGTACTGCTTATTATTAACCCAAGAATGGAAGAATGTGCAGTGATAAATAATATATACACACAATTGCTTCAAGTCGTCGATGCTCTTAATAGCAAGAGTTCCCAATTCTGGTTTCAAAATTGAGTGGTCTATCAAATCTTTGGACATACCTTCAATTTCTGACCAATTAGCTTGGATAGCTGCTTTATTCTTTTGGAAGAAATTTCTCACATATTCTTCTAAAAGATTCCACATCGCCAATGCAGCTTTGTCAAAATGATTATTATCAATTCGATCAGGTAAGGCTTGAATCGAGGGTTTCCAGTGGTAAGAAAGTTGGCTGACATACTCTGTAAGAATTTCGTCCACTCCTGTTGGCTTCAGCACAGAGGCTTCAGGGATAAAACCGGTCTCTCCTATAATCAGTGCAGAGCCAAGTTTATCAATATTGAGCAACCCTTCAAAATGAGGTTCAATCAGTTGTTTTATGGGATTATTCACAATATTCCGATAAAAAGCCATCGCGTACTGATCCATATTCATGTGAGTACGCCCTAAATGGGACTGAATCTCGTGGAACACGAACTCAACACTACGGAATAATCTTTTCGACCATTCCCACTTTTCATCACCAGGAACGTGAGTTGATATAGTTCCATCTAAAGAAAACTGAATTGAGTGAACTTGCAGTTCAGTTTCTTTCAATATGAATCGAGCTTCGATGACATCAGGAAAAATGCCGGCAGCATCTTTTTCATAACCAGCGCAATTGTAGCGCACTACATATTGCCAGGGTTGTCCCTGAACTCGGTTGAGTTTACCAGGGTTAAAGCCATTTAAGCGACGCTCTACGAAATATTCATCGCTGAATTTATGGGGATGACATCTGCTTAAGTTTGCTGGCATCCATTTAGTAACATTTGCTCCCATTATACCAAGCGTACCGTAAATTCCCACTAAGGGAGGTGTTGGCGGTGTTGCTGAGGGAGGATTCAGTTTCACCATTGTTGCCAGCGCATTATAGCGAGGTGTAGGCTGCAAATTTGCTGGTAAAGGGCTATTAAAATCAAATCTGGCTATATCCTTTCCAGCTGTTCCGTGGTAAACAAAGATATCTTTAGGGTTTGGGGGATTGGTGTTTTCAGTCATGATTAATTCAGGATTGTGTTGTTGTTTGTTACGTATATCAGCAGAAATTTCATATACTACTGAGCGTATATGATTAATCGAGGCTGTTTCTTGGCTAGATTTTGCCAAGATCATTGCTAAGTCTGTGGGGGCGTTGTAAGCATTGAATTGCAGTAGTTCAGCAATTTCATCAGGGATGATTGACTTAAATGAAATTACTGCTAGGTCTCGTAATGGGTAAACTACTTCATCCCAAGGTATTGTGCAATCTTTGGCTAATTCATTGCATTCAAGAGATTGTTCGATTCCTCGTAACTGGACTTGTAGAAGATACTGGAGTCCACCTTTTTTAACCTGCTGACAAAAATCGGTTTGCAGATATGTCTCTGGTCGCTGATCGTTGCCTGCGCGTGGTACATAATCGAGTGGTAGCTGCAAATCTTTTGGATTTATCAAACCCGTATCCGCTGACTTATTCGCATTGATCAATCGGTAGCGAAGATAATACTGCTTACCATCTACACCAATGAATAGATAGGTAGTTTGCGAATAGTAATGGAGTTTTGTGTAAGATTCTGGATTGCGGATAAATTCTTCAAGACTTGATTTCGCACGGGGCAACTCTTCGAGCATTTCCGCACGTTCTGATAAGGTGCTACGAACCCAACGAGCAAAAGATAAGGCATTTGCAAAAGGGAAACTACGTCCTGTACCTAGAAGTACGTCTAATAATGGTTTATTAAGATTTAGTGCTGTTAGTGGTGCATCCGCTGCTCCATCCAGAAGGCGCAAAGTAGCTCCACATCCATCACTAATCGCATCGTCTTTAAATCCCTTAGCATTCGCATGCCGCAATACAATCGGGAATTTTCTGCCAGGGACAAACAGTTTGTGCGAAGGAATATCAGGCTGCGCTAACACTTCCAGTACCCCTTGGGCTGTTGTCCCAAACGAATGGGTTGCTCGCATCCCTTTCTGCTTTGCTACCTGTTCAAAAGCTAAGGCAATTCCCGATATTAGTTTCCGAAATCCCAGGTCAATATCCCGAACACGAGCATCATCTAGATGCTTAATTGGCAAATCTTGAGACATAGGCAATGTTTTCCCCCAGATGTCTGGTTTTAAGTTATGTTATTACATTGATGTGTATTTGATTAACTGCCATTTTTGACTACGGTCGATAGTATTACTTAAGTGCTGAGAAAATGAGAAATGTTTTAATTTTCTTAATAATTACGAGCTAATCACTCAAAATAGACTGTTTTCCGTTGTTCATAAATGGAGGACTCAAAATATTAAAGTATTATTAAAAACTAATTAAATTACTTAACTCCTAACTAAGTTAAAATTGATTAAGTTTAAGAAAAGTAAAGAAAATGAGAGAAAAATTGACTGAACTGCTAGAACCAATTGCAGCTTGGTTTCGTTCTCTGGGTGTTCCAGAACCGATTGTGCATTGGGGACATCCAGCGATGATGGGAATTGTGATTTTTGTGGTGGGGACTTTTGTGGGAGTGGCTGGTTGGCGTGGTAAGTTACTGGAGGATAAGGATAAAGATGGAGCCATTAAAAACCGTAGCGCCCATCGTCAGTTAGCTCCTTGGTTGTTTGTATTCTTGGCAGGTGGATATATTGGTGGGGTTTTGTCGTTGGTGATGCAGCGAAAACCACTATTAGAAAGTCCTCACTTTTGGACTGGTTCGCTAGTGTTAATACTGTTATTAATTAATGGTGTAATTTCTCTGAGTGGATTTTTTGGAGATAAAGCTGATTTACGTGCGGTTCATGCTTATTTAGGGACTACAGCACTGGGAATTATGTTTATTCATGCTGTATTAGGGTTTAATTTGGGTATATCTTTGTGATGTTGTTATTGCCAAAGCCACCAAAGATGAATTATTTGTCTGAAAAGCAGATTAAATATTTATAAACTTCATTTATAAACTTCCCTATAGGAAAGTTGATGGGGTATTTTCAATGCTGTGTGCTTTGGCAATAAAATTTTATGATGCAGACGAGTGGAATAATTATTTGTCTTAGTTATATTTTGGGTTTGCTGTTTACAGCAATTCCTTGGGGTGGTGTATGGATGTTGGTTATGGGTGTAGTAGGAGCAATTCTATTTCCTAGAATATATCCTAATCCCCGGAAATTTACCCTTAAACAAGAAAATGCTCTTACCAAAAGCAAGTCAGTAGCTAACGGTTGGACAAATGTTCCTCATCCTAATGTATGGCTAATAGCTGGCTTAGTTGGGGTTTTGGCAACTTTATATTTTCAATTGCGAATACCACAACCAGGGATTAAGGATATTAGTCAGTTTGTTTCTGGGGAAAATAATACTAATCAAGAACAATTGGTGATTGTACGTGGCAAAGTTGCTAGTAATCCCCGTTTGACTCGTAGTCAGCGGGGACAGTTTTTGCTGGAAGTGACACAGATGGATGAAGTAAAAAATGCTACAAAGCCAGCAGATGCACCAAAAGGCGTAACAGGTAAATTATATGTAACAGTACCCATTCTTCAGGTTACGGGTTTATACCCTGCTCAACAAATTGCTGTGACTGGGATTTTATATAAACCACAAGCAGCATTAAACCCAGGTGCTTTTGACTTTCAGAAATATTTAAAACAGGAAGGTATTTTTGCGGGTTTGATTGGTAAACAGATAAATTTCATTGATGAAGAGAGAAAATGGGGCTGGTGGCTCTTGAGGGAGCAAATTGTGCGATCGCAAGTTCGTTGGTTGGGTGTTCCCGAAGGACCACTTGTCAGTGCAATGGTTTTGGGTAATAAAGCTATTGATTTACCCTACGATATTCGTGATTTATTTGTGAAGGTGGGGTTAGCTCATGCTTTAGCAGCGTCTGGGTTTCAAACTTCCTTGATATTGGGTGTAATTTTACAACTGACAAGGCGTGCAAAAAAGAGAACACAGATTATTCTCGGCTCATTAGGTTTAATTACTTTCCTCTTTTTGGTGGGGTTTCAGGCTGCGGTACTGAGAGCAGTAATTATGGGTTTTGCAGCCTTGATTGGTTTGGCCTTAGATAGGAAAGTTCAGCAACTAGGGTCATTGCTACTGGCAGCTACACTATTATTGTTATTTAATCCTCTCTGGATTTGGGATTTAGGCTTTCAACTCAGTTTTTTAGCGACGCTGGGATTAATTGTCACCGCTTCACCAATCACTAAACGATTGGATTGGTTACCACCTGCGATCGCATCTTTAATTTCTGTTCCTTTAGCCGCTACCATTTGGACTTTACCGCTACTGTTACAGGTGTTTAGTGTGGTAGGAGTTTACAGTGTGCCATTGAATATCATCACTACCCCATTAATTTCTGTGATTAGTATCGGTGGCATGATTAGCGGTTTAGTAAGTTTAATCTTGCCAGATTTAGGAAGTACTTTAGCGAGTTTTTTATATTACCCAACCCATTGGTTAATTCAACTAGCCGAATTTTTTGCAAATCTACCTGGAAGCTCAATTGCAGTTGGTAGTATATCTACTTGGCAAATGCTGATGGTTTACGGATTAATTATATCTACTTGGTTGGTGCGGTGGTGGCAAAAAAGATGGTGGTTTGCTTATTTAATTTCTGTGGCTTTAGTACTCATTCCCGTTTGGCATTCTGCGAGTAATTTATTACGAATCACATTATTAACAACTGATACCGAACCAGTTTTGATCATTCAAGACCGAGGCCAGGTCACTCTAATTAATAGCGGGGATGAAGGTACAGGAAGATTCACGATTTTACCGTTTCTACAGCAACAGGGTATTAATCGCATAGATTGGGCGATCGCTAGTAAATTCTTACCTAATCAAAGTGATGCTTGGTTAGAAGTTTTACAGAGTTTACCGATTAAAAAGTTTTACGCCTATTCCTCTGGGCTAGAAAATAATATTGAATCTCAAGCAATTCAACAAAAACTGCAAAAGCATCAAGGATTTTATCAACCTTTAACATTAGGACAAACTGTAGATACTGGTTCGACTCTTGCTCAATTTGTCAATGAGCAATTACCTATTTTACGATTGCAGATTTTTGGACAGAATTGGTTATTAGTAGGTAATGTCAAGCCTCAACAAATAGCAGAACTAGTCAAAACAGGGGGTTTATCTCGTCCGCAAGTGCTTTGGTGTCCATCAGAATCTTTGAAGGATTTAGTTCTAGCACTAAAACCACAGGTTGCGATCGCAACATCTAATAACCTGGATAAAGAAACTATGTCTGCATTAAATACAGGAAACACAAAACTGTTCTTCACAGGTAAAGATGGAGCTATTCAATGGACACCCAATGGTGAATTTGAAGCATTTATTCAGGTACAAGAAAACAAATCTTCAGGTTTGTAAGAAGTGTGGGGATAGCAATAGCTGCGTTTCCCCTGCAACGAATGCTGAATCCAGATACTATTATGATATAATGGCGTAAAATAGTATTTCCCTTGTTCACTAATATTTTGGTGAATGAAAAATTGGAGAGGTGTCCGAGTGGTTGATGGTGACGCACTCGAAATGCGTTTTGGGGTAACTCAACGGGGGTTCGAATCCCCCCCTCTCCGTTGATTTTCTTAACTACGAACTGTTTCTGGCCAAAGTTCTCGCAATGCGGGTGGCATCATGTTAATAACATCTTCTATTTCTCCTGGGGAAACCCGTTGAGCCATAATTTTGAATACCGCACGCACCAAAGACTCAGCATCAACATCAGGATTAATATTGTGGAAGTAATCACGGATATGGTTCAAAAATTCTTCCTGTGTCCGATCCTTGGTTTGTTTTGCACCTGGTCGCCAATTTTCGTAGTAAAATCCTGCTAATAAGATAGGTAACTGCGCTCCTAAATGAGCAGCTTCTTCTACTGTTAAGCGGTCACGCAATGCGTGTAATGTAGCTCGCAACCCTTGGAAAACTTGGTGTTTATTTTCCCAACCCAATTCTTTTCCTAACTCATTGATCCAAGGAATTGTTTTCTGTACAGTAGCATCAAAAGTATCTAATCCTGTCATCGTCATAAATTTTACTCCTGTTTCTGTCAATATGCTGAAATAAGTCTGCCTAGAAACCCGATTATTACCAAAAATCATGGGTTTTCATGGGCTGTTTTCTCTTCAGCGCAGTACTGTAAATTCTGTTTTGAATCTCAAAAACTAGTATCAGATCAGATTATAGAAATCCAGATATGTCCCTACTTCTAGCTAATGGAGCATGATTTTGCATCCATTTCTATATCTAGTAGGAGATTAAAAATAAAAAAGCTTGACTTTGGTAGCTCAAGCTAGAGAGTAGTAATCAGAACTCAGGACTAAAAACTCAGCACCACTGAATCAATTTTGGGTTAAACTAATCTCAGTGTGTGAGAAGTCAAAAATGCCAAATCGCAACCAGACGCAAGTATTTGCTTTGAGTTTTCTGAGTGTCTGTTTTTGTCTAGGTATTAGTTTAGGAGTAACAATCAAGTTTGGAAAAATACAGCAATCAGACGCTGCTGCGACAGAAATTCCCTTATTTTCCCCCGATTTCCCATCAGGTGTAAGTGAAGAGCAACAAACAATCACTATTAAAGCCGTTGGGGATATTATTCCCGGTACAAATTTTCCTAACTATAGATTACCAAGCGATCGCAATCAGTTATTACCACAGTCCGTCAGAACTCAATTACAAGGAGCGGATATTTTATTTGGGAACTTTGAAAGTAATTTAACTAATTATCCTTATAGTTCTAAAGATATCAGTCGCGGACAGACTTTTGCCTTTCGCTCACCACCCGCTTATGCTCAATTATTTGCGGAAGCGGGGTTTAACGTATTTAATATAGCGAACAACCACACAATGGATTTCGGTATAGTTGGACAACAAGATACAATCAAAAATTTAGAAAATGCGGGTATAAAAACATTAGGTCATAAAAATCAAATCCTCTATTTAGAAGCGAATCAAATACCCATTGCGATGATTGGCTTTACAACGTATGACTTATATAATTCCGTTCATAACTTAGAAACAGCCAAAGCCCTGGTAGAAGAAGCCAAAAATAACGCCAAAATCGTCATTGTTTCCATGCAAGTAGGAGCAGAAGGAACTGGGGCTTTACACGTAAAAGATAAAACAGAATTTTTCTATGGGGAAAACCGAGGTAACTCCTTAAAATTTGCCCGGACAATGATTGATACAGGAGCCGATTTGGTGTTAGGACATGGGCCCCATGTTCCCAGAGCGATGGAAATTTACAAAGAAAAAATCATTGCTTATTCTTTAGGCAACTTTTTAGGATACCGGACTTTAGCTACAAATGCCCAAACAGGTTACTCAATGATTTTAGAAGTCAAACTCAATTCAGAGGGAAAATTAGTTTCCAGTAAAATTATCCCCGTTCATTTAAATCGGCAAGGTATTCCACAAATTGATCAATATTTCCGAACCGTGGGACTGCTGCGTTATTTAAATAATCATGATTTTCCCGATAATACGATAGAAATTAATAAAAAGGGAGAAATTGTTGTTTTTAATCAAAAACAAGATTAAGCTAATTATTCTCCTTTGCTGATTTTCCCGACGACTTATAATTTTTTTAAAATGGATGATCAGCAGCCAAACTTAACACAACCCATTATTAATTCCCCGAAGAAGTAGAATTTGTTTCTTGAGTTGGTACTACCACCGCAGAAGAATCAGAACCCTGAGATTCTTTTGGTGTTTCAGGTATAACTACAGAATTTTTAGGTTGTGGTGCCGGTGGTACGACAACAGAATTGTCTGGTTTTGCAGGTTTGGGTGAGTCGTTTTGGGGAATAGGAACTGGTGGGATATTTTCTGAAGCTTGTGTGGGAGCAACTTCAGGATATGACTTAGCTTCCCTGAGTTTCTCACTTAGGGACGGTGTGGGAGTAACAACAGGTTTAGATCTGCGTTGCTTAGTTTTACGAGGTGAGGATTCGGAAAAGTTATCTTGAGGTTTTTGAGTTGAGGATTCGGAAGAGTTATTTTGAGGTTCTTGAGTTGAGGATTCGGAAGCAGCGCGACTACTATCAGGAGTTGGTTCTGGAGAAACACGACGATTGCGCTTACGTCGTTCATAAGTAGAAAAAGATGCAGATTCACGTGGAGAATCAGTTTGATTATTTTGACTTTCAGGTGACTGTGTATTCTCAACCACAGGTTTTGGTGTAGCAACTTCAACTTCTGGCGTAGGTTGCTCAGAAAGTGGCTGAGGCGCTAGCTGTGACTCAGATTGAGGTAACATTTTCGTGAGACTAAATGCTGCTGTTCCAGTAATTAAAAATACCCCAATCCCGATAAATACCTTAGATACTCCTACTTTTTTTGGTATTCCTGTGACTTCCTGATTTGGTGATGGTGTAGAAAGAATAGTAGGTGCAGGTTGATTTACTAAATTTTCTGACTTTTGGGTAGATAAATCTATAGTCGGTGCTGGTTGAGTAAGTAATTGCTGTGTTATGTCTGACCCACTTCCAGGTAGTATTTGCAGCCACTCTGCGACTGTGGGAGGACGAAAACGGGACTCAACCGCCATACCGCGCATAACAGCTTGATTAACAGCTGCACTCAAGTGGGGTTGCAGTTCACGGGGAGAGGGCATTGGTTCGCGATCGCGCAATAATGATGGTAAAGGAACTTGTCCTGTTAACAGTGCATACAAAGTTGCAGCCAAACCATAAACATCCGTCGCTGGTGTACGAGGTGCTTGGGTTAAATACTGTTCAATAGGTGCATAACCTTCACTAACTAAACCTGTGTGAGTTTGCCTAACACCGCTATTAAATTCCCTGGCAATGCCAAAATCAATTAGCACGACCTCCTGAGTTCCTTGGCGGAGGATGATATTATCAGGTTTAATATCCCGGTGCAGCAGACCATTTTTATGTACTATTTCTAATGCTGCGCCAATTTGGCGGATATAATGAATTGCTATTTCTTCGGAAAGCGGTATTCCTGGTAAAACAAACGCTTCACCTAAATTTTCCCCAGGAATATATTCCATCACCATGTAAGGTAGCCCATCTTCCACAAAAAAGTCACTAACCCGAACAATATTGGGATGGACGCAAGAGGCTAATCTTTTGGCTTCGTCTTGGAATTGTAGCTCGAATTTGGGAAAATCAGAATGTTGTCGTAACCGTTCATTAATAGTCTTCATCACTACCTCTTGACCCAAGTAGTGATGCATAGCTTTAAAAGTAATACCAAATCCCCCTTTCCCTATTTCCTGGATAATGGTATATTTTCCACTTTGCAAAATTGTACCTGTTAACATCGGGAATCTGGAGTCCTAAGTGAGCAGTTGACACTCCCCTAAACGGTTTTGTCTTTCTCATCATACATTCAAGAAGATTGGGGAGATGGGGAGAATTGTCTGTTCCCGGTTGGGAGTTATTAAAATCTTTGACCTAGTCCAATATGCACTTGGCTATCTCCTTGGTCATTAATACCATAATCAGCCCGAATTAAGCCCAAAGGTGAGTCAACCCGCACTCCTGCACCATAACCAAAACCATTCCCCGGCTTACCACGTACACCCGCTGGATCTCCTAAAACCGTGTCCCCAGAACCTAAATCGGAAGCAAAGTCGGCAAATAGTACACCCCCAGCAATGGGGAAAATTGGAAAGCGGTATTCAGCAGAAGCTAACACATAACTGCGACCACTACCAACTTTTCCAGAATCATAGCCGCGTACTGAATTAGAACCACCTAAATTGAAGGTTTCGTAAGGTGGTAAATCACCAACTACAGTACCAGCTTGCAAATTTAAAGCAAATACTTGTGGCTGTTTGCTGTTAAATAATTTAACTGGCATATACTGGCTATAATTGCCCCGGAGACGATTCATGGTAATTTGACCATGACCAACGGGAATAGATTGTTCAGTGCTAAAGGTTAGGATAGAACCTTGAGTAGGTTTAGCAGGATTATCTCGTTCGTCTTTAGTAGCTGAGAAAGATACGGTAGTCAGGTCATCAATTCCCGTTCCACTAAATGATAAGGGGTTCTGATTGGCATCAGTTGGGGTAATATTACCTTGGCGATCGCGGATAGTAGTACGAGAGTAGTTAAGTCCTACAGAAGCGTCCCAACCATCAGTTTTCTGCTGAAGACTCACACTACCACCAATTCGTCCTTCGCGTACCTTATCGTCATTTCCTAGCCTAATTTCATCATCAAAAGTATCCGAAAGTTCCCGTCGCCGGAAGGTTTTGATGTTATACCCTAAGCGATTGGGGTTAGTTGCCCGATAGGGACTGGTGAAATTAGTATTAAACAGTACATCTTGTCTATTTATCTCTACATTGGCTGCCAATGTATCATTAACTCCGCCAATATTTTGATCTCTGTAACTTAAGATGACTGACAGCCCATCATCAGCATTATAACCGCCGCCCAAGTTAACTGAACGCGCCCCAACTTCCTTGAGTTCGTATATCAAATCTAGTTTTGTTGCATCTCCTTCAAAAGCCACATTGACGCTTTGAAATAAACCCAATTTATATAAAGCTTGTATATCTTGCTGGGCTAAATTGTCTTGAAAGACTTTACCTGGTTGTAACTTCAGTTGCTGTTTGATAAAATCGGCTTTAGTACGTCCCTTGACTGGGTTTCCATTGCTATCAACGTTTTTTCCCTCTTCGTTCAGAAAGCGAAATTTGATCTCACTTACCAAACCTTCAGCCACATTCACGGTGAGAATACCTTGGCGGTTAGGTTGAATCGATAGTACCCTCGCTAGGGTATAACCATTATCGGTATACCACTGGTTAATTTGTTTGACGGTTTGTTGTAGTCCTGCTGGGCTAATATCTTTACCAATCTGAGATTGAAAACTTTCTAAGGCTACTTTATAGGTGAGAACCTTGGCACCAGATAGTTGCAGAGTTCGGACTACTATTGGTTTGACTTGATATACTACATTCAAGCCTGTGGGCGTAATGCTGCTATTGACGGTGGCACTAGCAAATAAACCAGTATCTAAAATTGCTGTTACATCTGTTTGGAGTTGGTTTTGGCTGGTATCTCCACCTATTTGGGTTTTAATAACTTTGCCAATTATCTGCTCTAATTCGGGACTAGCTCCAATTATCTGGACATTAGTAGCTGTAACTACTAAGTTATTGTCTGTAGGAATATTGTTGTTGACACTTTTTGACACAACTACTCGCTCAGGGGCAAATTCCATAGCAAATGTAGTTTCTGGAGATGCTACGGTTTCTACCTGTGCTGGCTCGGCTTCTACAAATGGTACTACCACCACATCGGCGGCTGTATTGGTTTGTTCATCTTGATTTGTGATGGCAGTAGGCGCAGCAGTTGCTTGCTGAGTGACATTACTAGCTGCTACAGTAGCTAATGTAAAAATTGCCGCAGAAGAAAGTCGCATAATTAGTATTGATTAACTTAATTAACTCAGTCAGCAGTCAACAGTCAAGTCAACTACTGGGGATAATATGTAGTCCCCATACCTGTAGATAAACAGACTATTAATTGTAATTTTTTGTTTCTTGTCAATCTCTGTTGCTGATCTGCAAGATGGTTGATGAGTATTTATATCTAGAGAATTTTTACTAGATTAAATTTAGGCTTACTTGGTAATGGACAATACCTATTATGAGATTTTATGATCACAAATTGCAATAGGCAGTTATATTGCCTCAGGTTGACCACTTATCATTAGGTCTGACGCGGAGACACCGGGAGTTTTTTTGAACAGCAATTAGCCGGACTTGATAAGTACCCCGACAGAATTAATTACACGGACTGTTTTCCTGTTAAGAGTTCCCTCTCTCCACTAATGAATTTAATTTTGTCCGACTACTTATGAGACAGGACGACGTACTTCATTTACCAGGAAATAGCTGTAAACAAGACACAAAAGTTTACAATTTAAATCTAAAATCTAAAATCTAAAATTTAAAATCCTATGCGTGATTTATCCCCATTAAACCAAGTTGCAGACTCGGCAGCTACTACGTCTCCTTTGCAGTTACTAGTTTTAAGTAATGGTCATGGAGAAGATGTCATTGCTGTCCGCATTTTGCAGGAACTTCAACAACTCTCTTCCCCACCAGATATCTTTGCTTTACCTATAGTGGGTGAAGGACGTGCTTACCAACAGTTGAATGTTCCTTGTATTGGTTCGGTGCAGACTATGCCTTCTGGTGGCTTTATTTATATGGATAGTCGCCAGTTGATGCGAGATGTCCGTGGCGGTTTAGTGCAACTGACTTGGAAGCAAATTCAAGCTGTTCGTGGTTGGGTGAGTGATCAAACAAAGTTGGGTAATAAAAAGGCTATCTTAGCGGTGGGAGATATTGTACCACTGTTGTTTGCCGCCATAAGTGGTGCTAATTATGCTTTTATTGGCACGGCAAAATCTGAATATTATGTCAGGGATGAAGTGGGTTTGTTACCCAGAAAGTCAAAATCGGCACGGTGGGAAAATTTTTCTGGTTCCATTTATCATCCTTGGGAAAGGTGGTTGATGAGTCGTCGTCGTTGTCGTGCAGTGTTTCCTAGAGATTCGCTGACTACGGAAATTTTAAAAAAATGGCCAATTCCGGCTTTTGATTTGGGTAATCCGATGATGGACGGTTTGGAAAAGACTTTTAGCACTCCAAAGTTTTATGCGGCTGATGCTGAAAAGGAAGAGCTAGTTCGTCCTTTGATTGTGACTCTGCTCCCCGGTTCTCGTGAGCCAGAGGCTTATAGTAACTGGGAAATAATGATGGTTGCTGTGTCTGGGTTGATGGCTAGTTTTCGGGAGCGAGATTCTATTTTACCCTCGACTGGAACTGTGATTTTTTTAGGTGCGATCGCTCCTGGGTTAGATTGCACCATTTTATCCCAAGCTTTGCAAATCCAAGGTTGGCGTTCCTGTCCCGAATCTCCTATCCAACTTTCTGATGCTAATATTTTGACTTTTAAACAAAGAAATGCATACTTAGTTCTGAGCCAACAAGCTTATAATGACTGCTTACATTGGGGAGATTTAGCGATCGCAATGGCAGGGACAGCAACAGAACAATTTGTTGGTTTAGGCAAACCAGCGATCGCTATTCCAGGCAATGGTCCACAATATAACCCTGCTTTTGCTGAGGCTCAAAGTCGTCTTTTAGGAGCATCTCTGATTTTAGTAGACCAACCAGCAAAAGTTGCCCAAGCAGTAAAATCCCTACTCAAAAATCCCGACAGTTTACAAGTAATTGCTGAAAACGGTGTTCAGCGAATGGGGAGGTCAGGTGCAGCAAAACATATTGCCGAATGTTTACAAGCTCGATTGTGAGAAAATAATCTTAACCCACTAACCCAGAACGCAAGGCTCTAACAGCAGCTTGTGTCCGGTCATCCGCACAGAGTTTATTCAAAATGTTACGAACATGAGTTTTGACTGTACCTACTGTGATGTAGAGTTTTTCCGCAATTTGTCCATTACTACAACCAGCAACAATCAACTCTAGAATTTCCAATTCCCGTTGAGTCAAGGGGTAGGTTTCCAAAACTTGCTCGTATTCTGTAGCTAGAGCCTCAATTTTTACAGTCTTTGGCTTATCAGATGATTGGCTATCTCCTGGTAAACCCTGACGCATCTTTCGTAACACAACATTGGCAATGGCCGGATCAATCCAAGAGTTACCACCATAAGTTGCTTGTATGGCCTCAGTTAATTTACTGATGCTTGTCTCCTTCATATAATAAGAATCTGCTCCAGCCGCAAAAGCAGCCAGCACAGCGTCTTCAGTGTGATCCATCGTTAAAATGAGAATTTTTGTGTTCGACTGTCCAGTTTCTGTTTGGTACCGCTTGAACTTGCGCGTGAGTTCAATGCCATCCATATCTGGCAAGCCAATGTCTACCACCGCCACATCTGGCTTAGTAGTTTCTAAAAGTTTTAATCCCTGAGTGGCATTTGCCGCTTCACCAACAACTCTTAACCCGCTGTGTGACTGCAATGCAGCCCTTAGTCCCATACGGGTTAAATCATGATCTTCAATTAAAACAATGCTAATTTCACTCATTTTTACACTCAACTCTTTATCTGACTACTTTTCCAAAGTTAAGACTTTAGTGTAAGTGTTGGCTCTAATTTCCCCAAACCAAAGGTAGATGATATTTTGGCTGTCCTGCATCCATCGATAGAAATAATAAATTTCCCTTTTTTATGTAAGGTGAAAGTAAAAATCTAACTACGGGTATATGGCTATTCGGCAAAAAAAGGTGAAATATGGATGAGAAGAATGCTGCATAATCTTATCCATTGGTTACGATTCCGAGTTTATTCAGTCGAAACTCCTCCTTAATTTTATTTGTCAGCCTGGGGTAAAGCTGACAAGAATCCACAAATTATCACAAGCTAAAGTTACTTGAGAAACAAGTCAAAAATTCTCAAAAGCCATCTTGAGCTAGACTATTGAATTCAGAAAATTCATGGAGCTATATGTCATATTCATAAAACTCACCTTTTCTCAACTCTCATTCTTCGATTATAGGTGTGGATTCCCAAAAATAGTTATTGACAGAAAGATGTTAAATTTTGTATTTGGGATTTCCGATCAAAAATAGCCGATTTTTGAGCCAATCCTATTAACTACGGCAAAAATCTTCAATCCCAAATTATAAATCTTAAACTTGGGAGATTGAAGCCTAGAGACAGTTAAAAATCCAAACTGGAGATATTAAAAATATGTAGTTTTTTATCGAGATTATTCAAATAATAGCCTCATCTTAGCTTAATTTTTTGTCAAAAATTTTGACTTTTAGCGCCTAACTTATGCAGCACAAAATTTAGGTAATTTTTATAAATTTTTATAAATTTTTATAATTACCATCTCACAGCTATATGTCAATATATCCCGGGAGTCTACTCACAAAAGTAGCTATTTTTTTTAGATTGGCATAGGTGAAACCATTTTTTCAAGATTATTTTTTAAGCTCCAAGATTAATACCATTTTGGATTTTATATTTTGGATTGTCAAGGACTTACTACATCAATTTTGCAGGTTGCCATTTGTCACCATCATTTTTAAAATTGTGTAATGAGAACAGAATAAAAGTATTTATTTTTCCTGAAGGACTGACATGAAACCTGAAAAATAATACATACTGCTGCTCAGACTTTAAAAAAAATAAATCTCAACTATTTAAATTTTTTAATAATGAGTCACCTAACACTAATTATTCAGCATTTAGCAAAAATCTGCTGAATAAAAATCCTCAAATCCTTGATATGCAATGTTTCTATGCAACTCTCACTAATGACTGAGGACGGCGAACACTTACTCATTTACAATTATATTGAGATGAGTAAAGTACTTGATTTGACTGCATATCAATTTCACTTAACTTAGGAGATAATGATTTTAATGTGCATAATTACTAATTACTTACCAGTCATTAGTAATTAAATTAAGGTGATTGTACTTTAACCACAACGGTCAAAAGTAGATTCAATCAAAGGCATTTAAAGAAAATCTAAAATATTCTCTGTAAATGCTAGTAAAGGACAGTAAAATTGATTAATATAGTATAAATAGAGGATAAAAAAGTTAATGTAACAAATCTGAATTAGATATTGTGTGAAATACCTAAATCACTACCGAAATTATAGAATTCCTAGTTAATTTTTTTGAAAGTGATCTGCGCTCTATACTTAAAAAACTCAGTATCCTTATTTCCTATTAAGAATTAAGAGTTAAAAGTTAAGAGCCTCCATGAGTAACTACAGCCATGCCACGTCACCTATCAGTAATCAAACTGGATTTCTATAGATATTAAAGGCTCAAAATCAACAGGGGTAAATGTTGTATTTGCATAGCTTGAAAACATAAATCCTGTACATCAACCTGTATTGGACAGCGAAAGTAAAAACCAATGGAAGAGACGCTGAAAATCTTGGTTGTGGATAATGATGAAGCAGATCGCATGGCAGTACGTCTAGCCTTAGCTAAAGCAGGTATTTGCATGGAACTGCATGAAGTCAGTGAAATTAATAAGGCACTGGCTGCTCTCAAAAGTACTAATTTTGATTGTGTTATTCTTGATAATTATTTACCAGATCAAGATGGATTAAATTCAATTCACAAGCTACTTTCTTCAGAAATCAAAGTTCCTTTAGTCATTCTCTCTGCTCAAGGAAATGAACAAATAGCTGTCGAGTTAATGAAAGCAGGTGCTACAGACTATCTCCCTAAGTCTAAACTATCTCCAGAAACTTTGGCACAGACTTTGCGGAATGCAATTCGGTTATACCGTGC
Organism: Anabaena catenula FACHB-362; assembly: GCF_014698735.1. GTDB lineage: Bacteria > Cyanobacteriota > Cyanobacteriia > Cyanobacteriales > Nostocaceae > Anabaena > Anabaena variabilis_A. Next base: position 76,671 of record NZ_JACJTQ010000024.1, on the reverse strand, counting down.
TGAAATGGAGGCAGCTTTAGCAAATCAAAAGTTGAAAGAAAGTTATGAACAACTGCTTCATAAGAACCAAGAATTGGAGAAACAACGCCAACAAATTCAGCTACAAAACTTGAAGTTATTGGAAGCATCACGGCTCAAGTCACAATTTTTAGCAACTATTTCTCATGAGTTGCGAACACCGATGAATGCCATTATTGGTTTTTCACAAATATTGTTACGTCCCAAATTTGCTCAACTTACCAATCAGCAAGCAGATATGGTTGAGCGTATCCTCAATAATGGTAAGCATTTGCTGATGTTGCTCAATGAAGTGCTGGACTTTTCTAAACTGGAGTCTGGTAAATTAGATCTAAAGCCGGAAATATTTGACTTGTCTAAAATAGTTAATAAGACGGTAGAAGAAATACGTTCTTTAGCTGAAGCCAAAAAATTATCTCTGGTAGTAAAAACAGATTTACAAAATACTTTGGTTTTTAATGATCCAGTGCGAGTACATCAGATTGTAATTAACCTACTATCCAATGCAGTTAAGTTTACAGAAAATGGAGGTATTTGGGTAGAAGTAAAAGAAACCCCTAACAATCGAGTAACTATTAGTATTAGGGATACAGGAATAGGTATTTCTCCTGGAGATTTTGAACATATTTTTGAAGCATTTCGGCAAGTAGATCAAGGAATTAGCCGCAAATATCCGGGAACTGGTTTGGGTTTAGCAATTATTGATTCCTTGGTACAAATGATGGGAGGAGAAATATTTCTCGAAAGTCAATTAGAAGTAGGTTCAATATTTATAATTGAATTACCACGCCAAGTAGTATTAGCACCTAGTTTAGCAGATAGTTCTAGTTTAAATTTTGGTAGTGATAGTTTGTATTATTCTCATAATAATAATCCCCAATTTCCATCTAAATTTAGTAAATATTCTCTGGGATATCCTAATCTCAAACCCTAATTAAATTATCTAATTTAGATCCTTTACCAAGAAGTTAACAAACCATGTCTGTTGTCAAAAACGATAAAATTGACCGAATCCTAGCAGTTGATGATACTAGAGATAATCTCATTTTAGTACAAACAATTTTAGAAAGTGAGGGGTATGAAATTGATTTAGCCGCAGATGGTGCAACTGCTTTACAAAAAGTGGCTCAATCTCCACCTCAGCTGATTCTCCTAGATGTAATGATGCCAGGAATGGATGGTTATGAAGTTACGCGTAGAATTCGTAATAATCCTGATCTTAGCTATATTCCGATTTTGTTGATCACAGCCTTTCACGAATCCAGTGTTGTCGAAGGATTGGATATTGGGGCTGATGATTTTATTCGTAAACCCTTTGATACAGATGAATTATTGGCGAGAGTGCGATCGCTCCTTCGTCTCAAGCATAGTATAGACGAACAGCAAAAAATGACACGCCAGCGAGAAGATTTTGTTTCTCGTCTAACTCATGATTTGCGAACACCTCTAGTAGCTGCTGATCGAATGCTGAGTTTGTTTCAACAGGAAACTTTCTGTAAGATCTCTCCAGAAATGAAGCAAGCGATCTCTGTCATGATTCGCAGTAATCAAAATTTAATGGAAATGGTCAATACCTTACTAGAAGTTTATCGCTTTGAGGCAGGAAAAAAGACTTTAAATTTGCAAAACTGCGACTTAAAAGAAATAGCGCAAGAAGTAGTAAGTGAACTAAATCTCCTTGCTAATGAGAAAAATTTGACTCTGACATTAGATACTAATCAGTTAAATCAACAAGGCGATAATGCCGGCGTTACAATTGGTGATAGACTGGAACTAAGACGAGTTTTAAATAACTTAATTGGTAATGCTATCAAGTTTACAGATAAAGGCAGCATAGAGATTGGCATTTCTGAAAATTTATCTGCCACTAAGGATAAAGCTGAAACCATAATTAAAGTTGCTGATACAGGTTATGGAATTGCACCTGAAGATCAAGCAACTATTTTTGAGAGGTTTCGTCAAGGGAGAAACAAAAGATCAGGTAGTGGTTTAGGATTGCATTTATCACGCTGTATCATAGAAGCACATGGAGGCAAAATCGAACTTTTTTCAGAATTAGGTAAAGGTAGTATATTCACAGTTCGACTACCAAAAAAACCTTGATTTCTGTCATAAAATATAGTAGCCGTTTTGGAATTTTTAATTTTGTAGTTTCAATTCCCGCAAGGGGTTGACTGATTTGCAGCGGGATTAGCTATTCCTGACATACTTCAACAGCTGAATGTGGCTGCAATTTTTCTTGTAGCAAACGACAAATAATCATCTCTAAATCTTCAAGCATATAGGGTTTACTGATATAGTCATTAAAACCCGCTCTCAGGAAGCGATCTTCCTGATCTCTACCAGCTAAAGCAGTGACTGCAACTACTGGAATATTCCAGGTTAGTGGTTCACGCTTTAAATATTTCATCACATCCAAACCACTCAGACCAGGTAACAAAATATCTAATAAAATTAAGTCTGGCTGATAATTTTTGGCTACTAGTAGAGTGCTAGAACTATCTGTTTGACAAATAAATCTACACCCAATTGATTCCAGGGCATAACTAAGTAGCAGTAGACTGTCATCATGATCTTCTACAACCAAAATTAAAGGCTTCTGAGAAGTTTGCTTTTTTTCATCACTCATGAATGAATTTGCCAGATACATCTCTTATCCAGAAGATTATATTGGGATATATCCTTTTTCTCCTATAAACAAACGACATATCCCGCGAGCTATCAGATAAAGCTAAATCTGGTTGATATCGTGTTTCATTTGGGTTCAGTTGAGAACCTTTACCCATCTTAAAAAAACAGGACAATCTTGAACTAAATAAATTTATTATACACTTCTTGATCAGATGCAAAATTACAGAATATTTTCTTCATGCCTTCATCATAACTTTACATAAAAAAAATCAACATTGACTTCCGTACTATCCCAGTAATTATTGTCATAATTGGGGAATTGATCAATATGACTTCGATGTCATCTGAAGAACTGTCAATTTGTCAATAAATTAGCTGATACTTGCTCAAACATAACTATTTTGAACAGAATACTTGACACAGATGAAATTTTGTATTACGTTGTAATGTTGAAGTTTAGTGCTGATTAATGCAGGAAAATTTTCATGTCATAGCGAGTTAATTATGTAAAGTTATGTTGTGCATTGCTCTTTTCACAATTTCATAAAAATTACTGAATTTTACGGCTTGCGTACATTTGTATAATACTTACAGCAGATTGCCAGTTGCACTAAGTAAAAACTAAAAATCAAAATATATCTCTAGCGTAGCGTAAACCATATATTACCCTACGCTCTCAAAGAGCAAGCAGCTTTCACTCCTGACTTCTTTCTACCAAGAATAAAGTCTTTGGCTCTGGCAACTTGCACTCAGGTAGTTTATAGTACGAGAAAAGTTTTGCATAATCTCCTGCGTCAGCAGCAAATAATTTGACTTTCCTAAATCACATAAAATATGGAATTTGATTATTTCCGAAACAACGACGGTAATTCTACGAATAACAACCGCCAAAATCTACTCTCTGCTGGTTGGCGGCCATTTCACCGTGACTTTGATTGGGACTATCTGTGGCAAGTAGTCTCTCATGATACTCAGGAGTTAACCCAGAAAAGTATTAATCTGGCTAGTTATTATGCTGATGCTTTAGCTAGAAAAGATTATGCTTGGTGGGCAAATATATTAAATCTAGCTTCTGACTATACTCGTGGTGAATTACAAAAATATTGGAATTTCATTACACCAGAACCACTAACACCAGATTATCGCTACAAAGATGTTTTAAGTACAGAAACGCCTATAGTACAATTTGTCAGTCGCAACAGTATTCCCATTGATTATGTACTTAATCTCTTGCAAGAAATTACTGTTTTGCGAGTTTTACGGTTATTAGAACGTCCTGATATTATTACCCAATATTATTCAGAGAGAGATTTTTATTTTCCTGTCGAGAAGTTTGTGAATTGGGAACGTTTAGATGTATTAAATACTGTCTATGCTTATTGGGCAAAATACGATATTTGGCTGCAAATTGATCCCTATGATCGCGGAAGAAGACAATATACTTTAATGTCGCAAAATCTGGCATCTTTAATTAATAAAGCTACCCATGATTTAGCGGTGATGTTGAGTGGATATCAAAGTCGTGTAGGTAAGGTTCACAGTCAATTTCCTATTCGCACATTTCCCAAAGAGATTCAAGATTTCAGTGATTTAGTCCAGCAAGCGATTCTCAATCAAAATCAACTAGCAGTTGTAGTACATGGAGAACCAGGCACAGGTAAAACAGCATGGACACAATCAGTAGCCAAGGAAATTCTTGTACCTTTAGGGTATGTAATTTTTATTTTGGATCATGATGCTATCACCAACTTTGTTCCGCCAACTTACTTAGAAAAAATTTGTATTATTATCAATGAAGCTGACAATTTAGCACAAGATCGGGCTTCAGAAGTAGCACAATATAATAACAAAACTGAACATATTTTGGCGTTGCTAGATGGGACTTTGTATCAGAGTGTTATTGACGAATCTGGAGTGCAGATAAAGCAGCGGTTGGTGGTATTGATGACTTGTAACACCACGGAAAGATTAGATCCAGCTATGTTACGTAAAGGCAGAGTAGATTTGATGTGTGAGTTTACTGAGCGTTTTGTTTAAAAAATCAGTTAACAGTAATTGTGATGATTACAGTCGCATTAGCCTGAATAGGAAAACAGATTTTCTCAATTTAATCTCAATTGAAATATTATGAATCCACAATCTCCGTTGCAGTTGACTAAAGGGGCTATTCTGCGTTTAAGCCTGTTATTTTTGGCAATGCTTGGGTTTGTTTTGTGGTTAAATCAGTCTGGTTCAATGGAAAATTCCCAACTTTTAGAAACTCTTTACAGTCAGGGAAATTACATTGAGGCAGTATTATGGGGTTTATTTGCCTTGGGATTTCTAGTATATAGCTACAAACGAGATTCCCTCATTGCTAAACGCAAAAATCAAATTACTGCGGTGATTTTTCTGTTGTTCGGGTTATCTGATATTGTTGAAGTTCAAACTGGAGGATGGTGGAAACCTTGGTGGTTGTTCCTCTGGAAAGCAAGTTGTGTTTTAGGCTTTATAGTCTGCTTTTGGGATTATTTAAAAAACCAACGTTCAAAAAATGATTAAATCACATTCAAGTATTAGTTAATAATCATGGAAAATGAGTAATTCACGGTTAGTGAAAATCAGCAAATTTCTGAGTAAATATTTACGTCATCAACCAGAAGAAATAGGAATTAAATTAGTTACTGGTGGTTGGGTTTCTGTAGATGAATTGCTAACTGCTTGTGCTAAAAACAAATTTCCCATTACCCGACAAGAATTACAGGAGGTAGTGGCCACAAATGATAAAAAACGCTTTTCCTTTGATTCTACCCATACTTTCATTCGTGCTAATCAAGGACACAGTATAGAAATTGATTTACAGTTAGAACCTGCTGTTCCCCCAGATGTGCTTTATCACGGTACAGGACAAAAATCTGTAGAATCGATTATGCAATCAGGCATTTGCAAAATGTCACGCCATCATGTTCATTTATCACCAGATATCTCTACAGCAAAAATAGTGGGTGCAAGGCATGGAAAACCTGTTATTTTTACAGTAAATGCTGGAGTAATGTATCAGTCAGGTTATATTTTCTATTGTTCTGATAATGGTGTTTGGTTAGTGGATCATGTACCACTTGAATATTTACAGCTATTTTTAGGTAAATGAATCACACAGCAGAAATTAAAACAAACCCTCTCCTTAACAAGAAGAGGGATTTGATTCAGGACGTTCTTGAGGTTTTATGTAATGTCCGCCATCGCCCTGGAATCTCACTATTCATCAAGAACAGTAACAACTTAAGCAATCACCTTTGCTTTTGACCAAACACCGTTCTCATCTTCATCAAATTGTTGGCGAACAGCATTCCAAGCTGATTGTTCAGCTGTAAATTCGTCATTTGTTTCATTAAGTACGACGTTATAGCGCTCAATAAATAGTCCTTGGGCTTCTCTGGAAAGATGAGTGCGAACTTCAGGCGCTAAATCCTCTGGGCTGTTACATCGGCCAGGACAAGGATGATCCAAGGCTTTATCAATTGTGTGAATCTCTTCACCACCAGCGCTTTCAAATAGCAATTGATATTCACCAGTGCGATCGCTCGGAATTTCCGCCATCAATAGGAATTCCCCAGCTTCTAAGCGAGTTTGGTAAATAGTAGCTTTGTCTTCTGGCATTCCCAAAGTAGTGAGAACTGATACTAAACCAGCACCTGCACTACCTGCGATCGCACCACTGGCAGCCCCCAACAACACTGCACCAATTGGTCCCGCTGCCACAACCGGCCCGATAAAGGGAATAAACAATACACCAACACCCGTCAACAAACTCAGGAAAGAACCAAACAAAGAACCAAAAATTGCTCCTGTTTTCAAACCTCCCAGAATCACATCTTTCTTAGTCAGAAAACCAGAAATTCTTGTTTCTGACTGGAAATTTCTGCCCATCACAGAAATATAATCCTTGGGTACGCCTCTATCTAGTAAACGGCGAATTACATCATCAATTTGCTTTTGTTCTTTAAATACAGCCGAGATAGTGCGTTCAGCTTGATATCCTTCTGACACTTGTATACTCCTTTATTTTTTGTGTTGACAATTCTCGACTACACACCCACTGGTGTTTTAGTTTTTGTTGCTTGCTGTTTACCATCTGGTTGCAGCGCCTCTCCTTCAATAAATGAGCGCAACATCCACGCTATTTGCTCATGTTCTTCCATGAGATTAGTCAAAAAGTCAGCAGTTCCCTGATCATGAAACTCATCACTACACTGATCTACATGATCTCTTAAATTGCGAATAATCTGCTCATGATCTTTAACCAAGTGAGCTACCATCCCCGTGGCTAAGGGAATTTTATCAGCGTGTTCTTTGAGAGTAGCAATCTTGAGAAATCCCTCCATTGTGCCAATTGGATAACAACCCAAAGCCCGAATTCTTTCAGCCAATTTATCAATATTTTCGGTCAGTGCGTTATAGTGTTCTTCCCAAAGCTGGTGCAAAGTACGGAACTGAGGACCAACAACATCCCAATGATACTTTTTAGTTTTTACTAGCAATACATAAGAGTCTGCTAAATCTTGATTCAGCAAATTCACGACACCTTGGCGTTGTTCGTCTGTCAAACCAATATTTATTTTATTCATTGTCATCCTTCCCTACCTTTACTTACTTATATAAGTTCACAAAATATAGACATAATCCACATCGGTCTAAAGGAATAAAAGAAAATTAACTATTCATTCTTGATGATTTTTTTAATTTATGACTATAAATTATCTGGAAATCTAAAGCCTGATAACACAAAATAGGATCAATTTATAATACTTACATTACTCATTGATCCTACACCAAATTATGAATAATTGTTACTTATCGTTGCCTGTAACTTTTTCCAAAAAGCCTTTTACTTCCTGTTCTACTGAAGTTGCATTCTGGGAATTTGCGGGAGTCTTCATCTTGTCAATGTCAGCATCTCCCTGAACTTCGTTCAGTCCTTTATTAGTCTTTTCTTGAGTTTCTTTCAGTCCTATTGGTGGAGCTTTAGCCGCTTCATCGGTTTTGCGTTGAGTTTCGAGTAATTGTGTCGTACCTTCAGTTGGATCACTTTGATAACTACTGATAGCTAAAGCAGGAAAAGCATTAGATAAAAATATGAATGCACAAGCAAAAGCCACAATTAGAAATCTAGATGATGACTCAAATCTAGATCTAGCAAAATCAAGAATCTTCATTTGATATTTTCCACTCTATTCTGTCCTTCAATCATAGTGAGGTTCAACATTTATTAAATCAATCTTCAGAGAGAATTAGCCCGAATATCCAAGGAGACAAAAATCACTCTTTAGATATAAAACAAGACTGATAGCTCATATCTTGCACCATGATCCTTGCCGCAAAATCATGGTTTCTAACCCTGAGAATTTCGTGTTAAAGGGTATTATCCACCTACTTTTCTTGAGAAGATGCAAGATGTGAGAATATGCAAATGTTAGATTCCAAAGGAAAATATTTTCAGACTTCCTCGTTATGCAAAAACATAAAAACCTGTATTTGGGTATTTCCTTGCTCACCTTATCTTGTTGACAGCATCACGAAAACTAGAATGATAAAAGCTGTAGAAAATATTCCCTGAGATAGATTACAGATTTAATAACTCTACCCAATTTTCTAAACAATTATTCAATTTCATATTCATCTGTATCTATAATTTCCGCGATAGCAGCAACAGAGAGTTTTTGGTAAATATAAAATATTTACTGATTTTTGGAAAATATCGCTTTGTTAATATTTTTTACCATTATTTTTCGATTAGCATCATAAACTGCCTGGGAATCAATTCCCAGTCTCATAGCGAAAGTCCACTAAAGTGGACTAAAAGATTGTTTCGGTGGTTTCAGAATAAATTGTACTCTAGAAATGTCCTGATTGAGATGGGTTAATTAGATAAAATCAAATATCTATACTTTTAATATACCTTGAATATACTTCATTTATATCTACTTATAATATACCTATCTCTATACCTTGGCTCAACTTCATTTCCTCCAATTAGTGACAAGATAAAGATATGGAAACGAGAGAGAAATTCAAAAATAAAAGGCAGCAAAAACCATGAACCTACAAGTTAAGGAAGAATTACTACGTCAAGCAAAGCTAACTTTTAATGTCGCTTTGTGTGTTTCCGCAGCTTCAGCTATGATGACATTATTTGGTGTAGGTTTAATCTATTTTGATCAAGTATCAGAAGCTAGTTTAACAGCAGGTAGTGGCGCTTTGGCAACTATGAATAGCCTGAATTTTGCTAAACAAGCTAAGGATGAACTATGCGAAATGATTGAGGAGGATGAAGACTAAAATTAGTAGAGGTAAAGTAAAGTCCCAGAAGCCAGGGAATAAATTAAGAGTCTTATAGCTTAAGTCGGTTTTAACCGACTATTTTGGCTTAATGGATTCTATTTCAAGAATAAATTTTGATTTTTAGTTAAAAAGAGTGCGTTTTAACGCACTTTAGCTATTAGACCGGAAATTGATTTCCGGGTGGATCTGGAAACAAACAGATAAGACATTTTTGGGTTAATTTGATACCAATGAAACCCCTACTTCAAATCAAAATTATCTGTTAATACTGTAACAACTCAAATTCCCATCCTGTAAAATATATATATCGTAGATAAAACATTATGTCTCACAATTCCAATTCCACAAACAATCACAACAAAACAATAAAAATAATTAGTATTGCAACAATAGCATTATTTTTAGCTGCTTGTAACAACACCGAAATTAAACCCGAATTAAAAACAAACAGCGAACCCTTAAAAGTTGCCATTCCTGAAAACCAAGCAAATACAAAATCACAGCCACCAGCTAAAATCGAAAACCTGAATTTTCCTGTTCCCGCTAAATTCCAAGGGACGACAGTTTATAAAATCGAACCCAGAAACAACGAGAAAGTCATTGCTTTAACTATTGATGATGGACCCTGGCCGAAAACCACAGTAGAAATGTTGGATATCCTCAAACAAAATGATGTGAAAGCTACATTTTTTTGGGTAGGAAGTGCCTTACAGGACAATCCCCAAATAGCTAAACGAGTTGTAGCTGAAGGACACGCTATTGGTAATCATACATGGAATCATTCATATAAACGCATGGATGCAGCCACAGCCAAGAGTGAAATCGAACGCACAAATGACCTAATTTACCAAACAACAGGTGTCAAAACATCTATTTTCCGTCCCCCAGGAGGCTATTTAAACAACGGATTAGCTGCTTATGCTAAAAGTCAAAAAAACTCTGTCGTCATGTGGTCGTTGACCTCAGCAGACACCGATCCTCGTGCCAAATATCAAGTATTTGTGAAAAATGTTGTTAAAGGTGCAAAACCAGGGGCAATTGTGTTAATGCACGATGGTGGAGGAAATCGTGAAAGAACTGTCAAAGCCTTACCAGAAATCATCACTGGACTGAAACAACAAGGTTATAGATTTGTCACCATTCCTCAATTATTAGAAATGGAAAAATAGTTAACACAAAACTACAAACATTTGTCAATAATGTTCTCAAAGGTGCTAAACCAGGTGCTATTGTCTTAATGCATGATGGTCGGGGCTATCGCACCAAAACAGTCAAAGCCTTGCCAGAAATCATCAACAGACTCAAACAGCAAGGCTACCGATTTGTCACATTTCCTGAATTGTTAGAAATGCCACGATAACGGTTTAATTAACATTCAGCACTTTTAACAGAATCACAAACTTGAGACTCATGCCAAAGTTTATTTAAAAAGAACTCAGTGCGATCGCTCATAGTAGTCACAAACACACCCACAGCATCATCAGCACCATCTGATAACCAAGAACCTTGGAGCGTCACTTCCAGATATTCCGCATCACCAGTACACAGCGCAATTATTTCACTATCATTTCGTTGCACCTCCAACTTCAGCCTTTCTACTCCCGGTAAATCAACAGGAAGCAAAAAGGAAGCTGTACTAGGTTCACAGCATAGAGGTTGACCAACCCGTAGTGCCAAAATCACTCTTTGCGCCACCCATTCTTCTATTGGCAGAGTAAGACACTCTAAAAAAAAGCTCCCTTCAGTGTAAGTTAATTTAAGCATTTTCTATGCTCTCCTGTTATTCCAGGTTTGCTTGGATATCAACCCAAAACTTTTCTGCAAAAGAAACAGCTGGGTGAATTGGTGGTTTTGGCTTGCTCCGCAGTTGCATACCAACTTCAGCTGGAGTCTTATCACCTTTCCGAGAGTTACATCTTTCACAAGCTGTGACTACGTTATCCCAGGTATGTGGACCGCCTTTAGAGCGCGGAATCACATGATCTAGCGTTAGATGTTTCTTGCTACCGCAATACTGACAATTATGGTGATCTCGTCGCAGCACTTCCCGCCGATTGACTGGGGGAACTTTCCACATCCGTTCAGCAGCAGCAATTTTTAGGCGGATGTGCTTGGGTACAGAAATTACCAAGCTAGGTGAGTGAATTAACCAGCCGTCTTCTGTGGAAAAATCCACCGGTTCTGCCTTATTGGTCACTAACAACACAATCGCTCGCTTGATATTTACCCGACACAGTGGCAAGTAATTTTGAGAAAACACCACTACGGATTGCTCTAACATTCGCATTGCGCTCGTCACAGCCTGACTCCTTATTAAAAAACCCCCGCTTCTGATTTAGATGAAGCGGGGGTTAGAAATTGACCTGATGGCTTTCTGGTCTTATTGTGGTCAAGCATTTCTTCGCTTGTACCTCCCGCTTCTTACATCTAGTTCTGGTTTGCTATTCAGCAAATTTAGGCTGATATATCTAGGATCATAATAAAAATCATCATTACCCTCTGTGTTCTGCCCTTGATGCTGGCTATCGGCGCTTATAGATAAATACTCCACTTCCGCAGCACCAAATTCCCAACTGCCAGGGAATTGGGCGACACGCGAAGAAGTAGAGATGGGGTAAATGGATTTCACGGAAAATTTCACCTATTGAACATTTCTTTAAACATACTACACTTGTATTACTATCCTGTCTATAGTTATAAGGAGAAAAAATCATGCAGACAATCGCACGCACCGCAACCACCGATATGGAAGTCACCAGCATCCGTTTGGAGCGGGAACTGAAAGATAAACTCAAAGAGATAGCTGGCAATCAGGGATATCAAGCTCTCATTAGAGATATCCTCTGGAATTATGTACAGCAAAAATCAGGTGAGTGGAAACCGCGATTTTCACGCGCAGATATTCGAGCCACTATTCCAGCTACTGCACAGCAAGAAGAGCGATGTGTACTTACAGGTACATCAATTCAACCTCAACAGCCGATGTTATTGGGATTAACAAGGAATGGCGATATGGTTCCTCTGAGTGTCGAGAGTCTGGTTATCTAGTACATTAGTCTTAATTTTTTGGTAACAGGAAACTCTTAACGAGCAACAAGGAACAGACTGCGTATGGTGTGGCTTTATACACCGCACCATATGCCAATTACTAATTGCTAAGAGAACTCCACAAAAAAGATGATCCAATTTCACCAAATCAAAGCGACTTTTCTTCCCCCTGCTCCCTGCTCCCTGCCCCCCTGCCGTCACAACGACGGGATATTTTTTTAGTTGGAAGTCTCTAAGGGGTTTTAAACCCAAATTTTCGATAACTGTCTTCCGATAGATAGCTATTGGAAGTTAATCGTGAAAAAATCAAACTTTAGTACCTAGAAAATCCCGAATTCATACTTTACATCCAGTCGGACGCTTTTGAGGGGATTAGCTTTGATGTCTGCCAATCAATCTTTAACATCCACACCAGTTAAAAGTTGCATTCTCGTGCCTCAGCATTATCAGAGGCAACCAGTGATTTCTCGCTTAGTTTCCCGTTATAGTCTGACTGTGAATATTAAAGCCGCATCACTAATCTCAGGCAGTGACAACGAAGGTTGGTTTGATTTGGAAATTTCTGGTAATCCCCAAAAACTAGTCAATAGCTTATCTTACTTGCAAGACTTGGGAGTAAATTTAGCACAAATAGCGATCGCAAACCAAATTCAATCTCAACAGAACCAACCGTATTTTCCCAATATAGATAAAAATCAGATTTTCCAAAAGCTCGGAAGCATAAAAACTCAGTGGCAAGAAGAATTCCAGCAATGGATCTCTACCGGTCAGACCAATAGAGTCAGCTTACAATTGTGTATTCTCAAAGCCTATCATGAGCAACCTATCATTTCCCAGTTAGTCTCTGGTTATGGTTTAACAGTCAACATTACCAACGCCTTACTCCCTCCCAATCAAGAAGATGATGGTTGGTTTGACCTGGATTTGTGGGGAAGAAAAAACCAAATCTACTCCAGTTTGATTTATTTAGAAACCCTGGGTCTACCTCTGTGGTTAGATTTGTCTAAATTTTATAGCGATCGCAATTTAATTCAATAGCTTCATTATCTAAATCTCATAATACCAAATATCCTCTTCTAGCACCATAATTCGATTTAGAGATAGCCTATCAATCAAACCCTCTTGCTCCAATTGTCCCAGGAGGCGAGTGATTGTGACACGAGTTGAACCAATTAGTTCTGCCAAGTCCTCATGGGTTAGACGCATATCTATTAAACGTCCTTTCTCCATTTCTGAACCAAACTTTTGTGATAGCCATGCTAATAATTTAATCAGCATAGTTTCCACTTTTTTGTGACTACGAATCACCATCAATTCTTCTGCTTGTTGGATATGATTCAGCAAAGTTTCTGCCAATTCAGTCCACTCCTCCAAAGGTAAAGCAATCGCCTCTACTTTTGTCAAGCACTCCATCTGATAGGGATTCATTCTAGAGATATCTCTACTAACAACATCACCTGGCCCCCACAATCCCAAAGCTACTGTTGTACCGTCTTCTAGATAAGTAAAAGTCCTGACAAAACCACTTTCTATTTTCCAAAGAGTATGTTTCTGATTTGGTAATAGAGATCTCCGTGTAAAATGCTGCCGAGAATTTTTAGTAGCTGACTGGGTAAGACCTGTATATAATGACATCATCTTCTATCTTACAGTTTGCCGATGTACTAACCGTAGTATACATAATATCAGCTTCTAAATTTCTGCATCATCTAGAAACTCGGCCAGCAGGAAACACGGGGAAAGTTTCTCTCCCAGACGCTGCGCGAACAGTGGAGAGTCTGATGGATCTTATTCTCCACCAGAAAAGAACAGCCGTAAAACAAATGCTGCCATAATTCCCCCCAATACAATTACCTCGATAATTTTTATTAATAAACTAGCCGCTATAAACTGATTAATTTCTTCCCTAAAATTATTGGGAAAATTACTCAACCAACCACGCAAAAGACTATACCAGTTAGCAGGACTATCTTCTGGGCGGAATTTCCATGACAATATTGATAGTAATAATGGCACACCACCAACTTTAGCTGACATCAAAACATGAATGGCTACAAAACAAATCATAATCACCCAAGCTATTAGGTGAAGATAATACCAAATATGATTCAGTTCTCCTGTAGGTAGCCATTCTTCCTTCATCATTCTGCCAGATATTACTGCTAAAACAGCAGCAATTAAAATTTTAGTATTTACTAAACGTTGCAGGCTAACCCACCAAATTGGTGTACCAAATTGAGTCAGTTTTTGGATTGAGTCTGGTTGTAGTAAGCGTCTTTTTCCAACATGAAAGCTATAAAGAGCAAAAACTGGGAGTAAAATTAAGAAAAATAGCCCCAATGTCCCGTGAATATCCTGTATTGGATTAATTTTGGCAATTGGGATTTGGCCAAATCTTTTATCAAAAGTATTGTAAACTAGGAATCCGCTAATAATTGCGCCAATTGCTAAAATCCCGCTTAAACCATGCAGGATTCGCAATATCAAGGGTTGATAGGGTGCTGAACGATTCATAAGCTAATTGGGTAAGTTTTTCAATTGTCTAATTTTGCCATAGATATTAATTCGTAATAATGCTGAGAATTTTTGGTAGCTGATTGGGTAAGACCTGTGTATAATGACATCATCTTTTATATTACTGTTCACCGATGATATAACCGTAGTATATAATATCAGCTTGTAAATTCCTGCACCATCTAGAAACTCAGCAAGCAAGGAACGCGGGAAAAGTTTCTCTGATATGGGCTGTGCGAACGTAGGAAAATTGAGTACGGGTTTATACCCGTATCCTATGAACTGAAGTGGATCTGGCGAAGAATAGCGTTTTTCTTCCGTCTTCCCATATTCTGGATAATTTTCCTGAAAGATGACGCATGATTAAGAATTCTGTAGAATAAACTACGGCAAGTCGATAGAATTATGATAGTTAAATATGTTTAAGTGAGATGATATGACATCTAACACTTAAATAAAAATTAATTTCGCAAAAACTACGTTAAATCTATCAATGTACCGCACTATACTGAATACAGACTTGAATAGCCAAAACTACACGCTCCTGGATCTTTCAGCCAAAGTCGAATATGCACTACTGGCACTGTTAGAACTGGCAAGCCACCATGACAAAAAAGTGCCTCGGACAATGAGCGAGATAACTGCCAAGCAACCCATACCAGAACGCTATCTAGAACAAATTCTCACTCACCTGCGCCGTGCTGGTGTGGTACAGAGTCAGCGAGGCTCTAAAGGAGGTTTCGTTTTAGTGCGTGAACCTTGGCAGATTACTTTGTTAGAAATTGTCACGTTGGTAGAAGGTGAGCGGAAAGAGAAAGAAGCCTCGGAGTCTACCACTCTAGAAAAAACTCTGGTTCATGAAGTCTGGGAACAAGCCAATATAGCTTCAATTGAGGTTTTGCGTGGCTTTACACTCCAAGACTTATGCCAGCAAAGAGAGACTCGCGCCCAACAAAATCCCATGTATTACATTTAGCCATCAAAGGGTACATCAATGCGAATAGCAAAAAATATCACCGAGTTAGTCGGAAAAACTCCTCTTGTTCAGTTAAACAAGATTCCCCAAGCTGAGGGAGCAGTGGCGCGAATTGTCGTCAAACTAGAAAGTATGAATCCATCTGCTTCCGTTAAAGATCGGATTGGTGTGAGCATGGTGGAAGCAGCCGAAGAAGCGGGTTTTATTCACCCTGGAAAAACTACTCTAGTAGAGCCAACTTCTGGTAATACGGGAATTGCCTTGGCAATGGTAGCTGCTGCTAAAGGCTATCATTTGATTCTTACGATGCCGGATACAATGAGCCAAGAACGGCGGTTGATGCTGAGAGCCTATGGCGCTCAATTGGAATTAACGCCGGGGGTGGAAGGAATGCGTGGGGCTATAGGCAAAGCCGAAGAAATTGTAGCGAGAACGCCTAACGCCTATATGTTGCAACAGTTCCGTAACCCTGCTAACCCCAGAGTTCATGCTCGCACTACAGCGGAAGAAATTTGGGAAGATACGGACGGAGAAGTTGATATTCTGGTAGCGGGAGTGGGTACTGGGGGGACAATTACGGGAGTCTCGGAAGTGATTAAACAACGCAAACCGAGTTTTCAAGCCGTTGCGGTGGAACCAACTACGAGTCCAGTGTTAGGAGGAGGAAAAGCAGGCCCACACAAGATTCAGGGTATTGGACCAGGATTTATCCCCGCAATTTACCGTGCAGAATTCATAGATGAAGTTATTCAGGTGACAGATGACCAAGCGATCGCTTACAGTCGTCGTTTAGCCAAGGAAGAAGGACTGCTATCGGGCATTTCTGCTGGTGCAGCTTTATTGGCTGCAATCCAATTAGCACAACGTCCAGAAAACGCAGGTAAGTTGATTGTGATGATTCAGCCTAGCTTCGGTGAACGCTACCTCAGCACTTCGCTATTTAAAGAACTAGAAGAAAATGAATGGTTGACTAAAGTTTGATACAGCAGGAGGAGGCAGAAAAGTCGTTGTGATTTTTGAAAAAATGCGTAAACCTGTGCCTAACTATCAGCTGTAACTTAATTGT
Organism: Anabaena catenula FACHB-362; assembly: GCF_014698735.1. Taxonomy (GTDB): domain Bacteria; phylum Cyanobacteriota; class Cyanobacteriia; order Cyanobacteriales; family Nostocaceae; genus Anabaena; species Anabaena variabilis_A. The sequence continues at coordinate 60,097 of NZ_JACJTQ010000024.1, read as the reverse complement.
CTTCAATTTCATGGGGACGATCATTCTTTTTCACCAAAACTAGTAAGCAAATACAACTAGCAACTAGCTTTATTGGGCTTAAGGCTCCACCTTTCAAGACGATAAAAGCACCTAAACCCATCAGTATAAAAGGTACGAGATGATTACCATAGCCTGTAAAAATCTCTGCGATAGCTCTCTGATGGGTTAGCTTGTATGCGCCATAGCACCAAACGGCTAATAGTAAAAAAAATAAACTTATAGTTACCAATAAGCTGCCTAAGTTACTATTAGCAAATAACGGCACATAAATGCTAATATTATCACTCCCATTAGCAATCGTTAAAGATGCCACTGTATACGTTTGAGGATTTAAAAAATTAGTAATAGTTGAAGTTTCAGAAAGTGGGATTTCATCTGTAATTTCTCCCAAGGAATCTGTTTCCTGATTTACCAAGCTGCTGATACCGATGACGATAGGGATTAAACCCAGTAATCCTATCCATTCTGTTGGGAAGATTAAACCACCAAAGAAACCAGGTAAACTGAGAATGACTAGAACCGTGAAACCTAAATACTGACCAGCAACAATATGATGGGGACGTAAAGTAGCATTTACCTGAGAAAAAAACAGCAGGAGAATGACAATATCATCAATATTAGTAGCACTAAATGTAATTAACCCTGTAGTAATTGTAGGAACTAACTCACTCATTTAATTTAGGACTGTTTCATATAGGAACAAATATTGCTATGTTGATCAATTATATTTGATAAAATCTACCATGAATCGGCTTGAGACAGCTTTTACAGAAGGGATAATCGCCTTTGCCGCGACTAATATTGATGACATTGTTATCCTGCTGCTATTTTTCTCACAGCTAGATAGTAATTTTCGACGTAGACATATCGTAATTGGTCAATATTTGGGTTTTACTGCCATTATTCTAGCCAGCTTACCAGGGTTTTTTGGTGGTTTAGTCATCCAACGAGAAGTGATTGGATTATTAGGAATATTACCAATAGCCATTGGCTTGAAGCAATTACTAAATCGGGAATCAGAAACTACGGAAGTTCAGACGGTGACTACGGATTTTAAACAGTCGTCACACCCTAACCCGGTATTATCTTTTCTATTGAGCATTTTGCATCCTCAAACTTATAAAGTTGCGGCTGTAACAATTGCTAATGGAGGTGACAATATTAGTATTTATATACCTTTATTTGCTGGTCATGACTTTGCCAGCTTAGGAGTGATTTTAGGTGTATTTTTGGCTATGGTCGGGGTTTGGTGCTATATTGCTTACCTGTTAACCCGTCAAGCCACCATTGCTAATCTTTTAAGTCGCTATGGTCAGGCTATTGTGCCTTTTGTGTTAATTGGCTTAGGTTTATTTATCATGTACGAAAGAGGTACATTTAACTTAATACCGTGAACGCAGAGAAATTAAAACATTTCAGAGAAGTAAAATTAAATATCAATCAAATTATGCTTGAGCAACTAATTTCCAACTTACCATCATCAAGATGGCATAAACAATAAACCGCAGTGGACGTTGAGGAGTTATCTGACAGATTTTAGCACCTAGTAATACCCCTGGAACTGACCCTATCCATATTGGTATAACCAAACTCCAATCAACTGTTCCTAATGTTAGATGTCCGAGAGAGGTAAATAGCAATAAAATTGCTGCCTGTGCAATATCTGTACCTACTAATTTACGTGCATCGAGACGAAAAAAGCCAATTAGGACTAAAGCAAACATGGAACCAGAGGAGACACTGGTTAAACCCACGAAACATCCTAAAACTGCTGCTATGGTGATGGTTAGAAAACGTCCCCACTTGGTTTTTACGTCTAATTTTGGCAGTTCGGGTAAATTGAATTTGGGGAAAAATGTCATCAGCAATAATTGTATTAGTGCCAACACAGTGACTAATAGAATCATTACCCCCAGTAACCGCAACAAAATGTGATCTAGGTTAGATGTTCCACTCTGTCTGATCATGTGTAAGATTCCCACTCCTACCATTGAACCAAAAACACTACCTGTTGCTAACCATTTGACTATTTCGGGATCGAGGGTTTTCTGTTCCCAGTGCTTGATGCTACCAACTACCTTCATGAGTGTGGCAGCGACAACGTCAGAACTGACAGCAATGGAAGGTGGAACTTGAAACACAAAAATCAACATTGGGGTAATGAGAGAGGCTCCCCCAATTCCCGTTAAACCAACGATGATGCCAATGAAGAAGCTAAATAATGGTAGTAATAAATAGTTCATACTCCTGCCCAGAAATGGGGTTTGTAAGGGTGATTTTCTGACTTAAGAAGCTGGAGAGGAAGCTGTCAGGACTCTATAGAGCTTTTACACTTTCCTAGTCGCAGTATAATAAACGGTAATCCAATCGACTTACCGTATTTTACACTTAAAAATGATCAAATGTCTAGTGTCTGTGACTTAAGTTATACCGTTTTACTTTAAAGTTGATACAAACAGACGTTATACACGGAGATTCATTTGTAGCTTTAATCAGGTGAATTGATATTATGAGTAAGTTCACGCGTTAAAACAGAAACCTAACAAACATCCATTAAGTGAGTACCAATCAAAATGAACTGGGTGAAAAACATCAATCCAGACCGTCAGTCACCACGCAGGTTTATCAAAAATCTAATTTTGTCCCATTGGCGTTCTCTGTTACTCCTGTTTATGGGAGTTTATTTACCTTTGCAAGTCTTTGAAATCTTGGCGGTGAAGTTATGGCAGAATGAGAGCGGCTTTCCCTGGGATGTGCCGATTTTGTTAGCCATTCACTCTACAGCACAGCCACAACTGGATATTTTAGCGGTAGTGCTGACAAAGTTTGGGTCATTTAGGACTGTTTTACCTGTTTTGAGTGCGATCGCTCTGATACTATTGACGCAACGAAGATGGCGATCTCTAACTTATCTAGTCACTACAGCATTCGGAAATATCCTCATCAACCGCACCGCTAAACAATTAATGCATCGAATGCGTCCCCATCTGTGGGAGTCTAAAGCGCCAGAATTTGATTATGCTTTTCCTAGTGGCCATGCGATGACAAGTATGACATTGGTAGCAATCTTGGTAATTTTAAATTGGAATCGCCCTTGGCGCTGGTTAGTAGTAATGTTTGGTAGTTTGTTTCTCTTGGCTATTGCTTGGACACGTCTCTATCTGGGAGTTCACTTCCCCAGTGATATTCTCGCCGGTTGGATGGTTGCATTAGCCTGGGCTATTGGCGTGAGTTTAATTATCAAACCTCATTGGCAACCAGCAACTGCCATAAATACGAACACACAACAAGAAACTTCCCTACTACCTGAAGAGAAAAAAGTAATAGATGAAGACTGAATTCAGGGAAGAGACGCTCAAGATAGGGAGACGCGGAAACAGATCAGAAGGGGATTTAAACCTTGACTGAAATAGAGCCAAGCCGCGTATCCTACTCTCAGTAAGCTACACCCTTGGCGTACCGCAGGCTCTATTCTATTCGCCAGGGCTGTAATTTTTAGAATTTAATCCCCAAAAATTACCTAATTTAAGCTTTTTTGGTAGGTGCATTAGTAACTCGTGCATCTACAACCGCTTGCGATACATTAGGGATAAACCAGTTCACCTCACCTGGGTTGAGGATTTTTGTTCCAGCTTGATTAAATTCAATTACTCCAGTTTCTGGATTGGTCTTCAAGGCTAAATTTATGCCATTGGGAACCTTAATCACAACGCCACCAGTTAATTCTTGATTTTGTCCATCTTGACCTAAAGCAATAGCTGTGACATCAGTTGGTAGATAAATGCCTTTGCAATTCCATTTATCTTTAGTTGTCTTACCATCACCTAGAAAATACAATGCTGCACCAGAGGAGTAATTATCATCTTCTGCATCTGGTTCTGTTCCATATATCGCTAGAGTTTTACCAGTCTGATTACTACATTGCCCCCAGTCAATTCCTGACTCAAAGGCAAATTTTTGCAACTCTAATTCATTTATTTTTTGGTCGAGTGCTTCTGGTGTATCACCTTCTAATTGAGCCTGTGTTGCTTTGGCAATTTTTAACTGATTCAGTTCTTGATTCAAATTTATGTAATCAGGGTTTTTGAGAAATTCTGGAGCATCGGCTAATACAGGTGCAGTAAATATTAAATTTACTAGCAATACCGCCACCATCAAAACGTATTTTAAGGGTTTCATATCTTTGTCTCAACTTTTACAACTTGCAGCTTATGACTATCTTTCGTCATTGTCAATATTATACATAGCCACAAAATAAAAGATTCAGAAATTAAGTTTTAGCAATACTTAAAATTCGTTTGCATAGTAATTTATCACGTAATAATACCATTTAAAACATAGGTTAGCAATACTAAATAATATTGTTATTTTTATACTAAATTTTTTAAGTCAGAAAATTTCCTAAGTCTAATAAGCCTTGTATAGAACAGGTTTAATGCCTCTCCATAACTAGAATGCAACTAATTCCGATTCATTTAAAGTGTATTCTAAACAACATAAAATTTCTAGAATTTACTTAAATAATACCTGCTAAAAATACAGCAATTAATTTGAACTAATCCGATGCATTTACTGTAAATTAAATGATTTAAAAAGATTTAAGCTTTATTTTTAACAAATGCTTGATTAATCAAAATACCTAGGGTAGTATTAAACCTGACTTAAAAAATACAACTATGGATAGATGCACCATTTCATAGACATACCCTATCTAGAAGCCAAAATTTAGGATTGATGTAGCAGAATATTTGACCCGCAGATAACTATAAATTCCTATAAACCTATAGTTATAAGCACCCTTGAAAACGATAAAAATTCCAACATGAAACAAGAAACTGCATCCTCATCCCATCAAAGTATTCATGGCTTAAAGCCAGATTGTCTTTCTTTTTCGGAAGTCTTAGCCCAATCTTTTGCAGTAATTGCGCCCACAACAATACCAGCATCTAACATTGGCTTGATTGTGGCATTATCAGGAAACGGTACTTGGTTAAGTTTTCTGATTGGCTTAGTAGGACTATTATTTGTCAGCATTAACATTAACCAATTTGCTAGTCGTTCTGCTTCTCCAGGTTCCCTCTACTCTTACATCACAAAAGGTCTTGGTCCGACAGCAGGTGTAATTTGCGGTTGGAGTCTCGTACTGGCTTATTTATTCACTGGAATGTCAGTTCTGTGTGGATTTAGCAATTTCACAGGAATGTTAATAGGTCATCTAGGCATTCATCCTTCCAGCATCACACTCTTAGCTATTGGTGCAGGAATCTCCTGGTATGCAGCTTATAAAGATATCCAACTTTCAGCTGTAGCAATGTTGTGGTTAGAAGGTGCTTCCCTTGTGCTGATATCAGTCTTATGTATCATCATCTGGGCGCACAAAGGTTTTGCTCTCGATATTTCCCAATTGACTCTTTCAGGTGTAACTCCCGGTAACATAGCGACGGGACTGGTATTGGTAATGTTTGGTTTTTCTGGCTTTGAAAGTGCGACAAGCTTGGGTGACGAAGCCAAAAAACCATTGCGGACAATACCCAGAGCCGTTATGGGTAGTGTAATACTTGCAGGTCTATTTTTCGTTTGTACAACTTATATAGAAGTAATGGCCTTTAGCGGTACGGGCGTATCCATTACTAACAGTGAAGAACCTCTCACTTTCCTCTCCCAACAAGCAGGAGTTGGTTTTTTAGGAGAATTGGTAGCTTTGGGAGCATTGTTCAGCTTCTTTGCTTGCATTCTGGGAAGTATTAACCCAGCAGCTAGAGTAGCCTTTTTAATGGCTCGTCATGGTTTGTTTCATGCCTCTTTAGGTAATGCCCATGCAGCTAACAGAACACCCCACGTTGCAGTCACGATGTGTTCATATCTGACATTTCTCGTACCTGCGGTGATGTCTCTATTTGATATCAAACTGTTTGAGAGTATGGGTTATTTAGGAGCAATGTGTAGTTATGGATTTTTAACAGTCTATATCCTGATTTCTGTTGCGGCTCCTGTGTACTTACACAAAATTAGAAAACTCCGGACTAGAGATGTGGTGTTTTCAGTTTTGGCGGTAGCATTCATGATGATTCCAGTTGTCGGGAGTGTGGGAATTCCTGGAAGTACAATGTTTCCAGCACCGGAAGCTCCTTATAACTTCTTTCCTTACTTATTTTTGCTTTACATAGTTGCTACTTGCGGTTGGTTCACATTGAAAAGGCAACGTTCTCCACATTTAGTTGCAGGTATGCGTAAAGGTATCGAAGATATTCATGCCAGATTTGCCGACAGGAACAGCCATTAGTTTTTTAGTTGGTTTATTTAAGTACAGCGCTTCCCATCTAATCTAAAGTCCAAAATCTAAAGTCCAAAATCCAAAATCTAAAATCTCAAATTAATATGAGCGGGTTAGTTACTGCAATTAGTACAGGGTCATTTGCTTTCAGTGCCACAAACATTGATGATTTAGTTATCCTGACGTTATTTTTCTCTCAGGTGAATTCAAAGTTCCGTCGTTGGCATATTGTGATTGGACAGTATTTAGGTTTCTCAGCTTTAATACTCGCCAGTTTACCGGCTTTTTTTGGAGGATTAATTTTACCACGTCCTTGGATTGGGTTATTTGGCTTATTACCCATTGCTATTGGTATCAAGTGTTTGTTGAACCGAGATGCAGATGAGTCAGAGGAAGTGGAAACAGTAGCAGAAGTTTCTCCCCAATCACTTTTAGCCAAATTTTTCAATCTGCAAACTTACACTGTGGCAGCTGTTACCTTCGCTAATGGGACAGATAATATCAGTATTTATGTGCCAATATTTGCCAGCAGTAGTTGGCAGAGTTTGCTAATCATTCTGGGAGTATTTTTTCTTCTGGTAGGGGTTTTATGCTACATGGCATATAAATTAACTCACAATCGAGCAATTGCTGATATTTTCACCCAATACGGTAATAAATTTATGCCTTTTGTCTTAATGGGATTAGGTGCTTTTATTGTCTTAGATAGTGGTAGTTTCAGCCTGCTCCATTTATGGAATTGACACCTTTAGCAATATGCTTGTCAATTGCAGTAATAATCATTGCCTAAAGCTAGTAATGCTTTGCGGAATTAAAAATCAAAAAATAAAATTACACAAGCCTTTTAGTAATTTTTAATGTTTGCTTAACTTAAACCAAGGTTGAAGTCAAAAGTAACAAAGCTTGTGAGATGAGTGCTTCTTAGTTAATTTGGAATTATAGCTTTATTTCCGCCGCGCTTTACTAGTTAATGTAGAGAAAAATTAAGTTTTTTTTACTAAAAATATTTAGCCTGCACAAGCTGGCTACGTAATGAATAATTATCTTAGTTATTTGCTTTCCAAAATTCAATCTGCTAATTCATCTGTAAAGTAGACAAAAATTTCTGGGAGTTATAAAGATAAGTTGTAAAAAAAAGAGGGATATAATTTGAACATACTTGAATTTTCTTTATTAGTGTGGCTGGGATCATTTAGTGCTGGCTTGGTTGGAGCCTTAACTGGCTTAGGCGGTGGAGTTGTGATAGTTCCGTTATTAACTTCCGTCTTTGGAGTTGATATACGTTACGCTGTCGGTGCTTCACTAGTATCTGTTATTGCTACATCTTTGGGTGCAGCATCTACATATATCAGGAAAGGCTACACGAATCTGCGCTTGGGAATGTTTTTAGAAGTAGCCACAACAATTGGCGCGATAGTCGGCGCTTTAATTGCCACTTTTATTTCAGTGAAAATGCTGACTATTGTGCTTGCAGTCGTGCTAATTTATTCAGCCTATTTATCACAACGGCCTAGACCAGAACATTTTGAAAGTGAGACAGTAGAACCATTAGCAGAATATCTCCACCTTAATGGTACTTATCCAACCCCGGATGGACTCATGCCTTACCAGGTACATTCTTTACCTGCCGGATTTAGCATCATGTTACTAGCTGGAGTGCTTTCTGGTTTGTTGGGGATTGGTTCAGGGGGATTTAAAGTATTAGCCATGGATCAAGCCATGCGTCTACCTTTTAAAGTTTCCACCACTACTAGCAATTTTATGATTGGCGTTACAGCCGCAGCATCTGCGGGGGTTTACCTAACAAGAGGTTACATAGATCCTGGTTTGTCTATGCCAGTTATGTTGGGGGTGCTACCTGGTGCTTTTTTAGGAGCCAGAATTTTAATCGGCGCTAAAACACAAGTTTTGAGAATTATCTTCAGTTTTGTATTGTTGGTAATGGCTTTGAAGATGGTCTACAACAGTCTAATAGGGGGACTGTAATTATGTATAAAATTAATTCTGGTTTTCGGTGGACGACGACAGCAGAGACAGAACGGGAAATTTTTGCCCTAGCTTTAGCTCCAGAAGATATAGATTCTGATCTTCAACAGTTAGAAGAACATCGCCTCAATAATGTGGGGCAGTTAAATCATAACTGTGAGATGGATAGTAATAAAAAACTTACAAAAACCCAAAGTGAGCAAGAATTAGAATATTTATTGAGTAATTTGCTGAAATATGGTGTTCTAATTGCTAGTGCTGTGGTTTTATTTGGGGGTATATTATATTTGATTCATCACGGTTCTGAACCTGCGGAATATCAGTTTTTTCGAGGTACACAACCTGAGTTTCACTCCCCAGGAGGTGTAGTTACTGCGGTTTTGTCCGGTAGTCGGCGTGGAATTATTCAATTGGGACTTTTACTATTAATTGCTACCCCAATTTTACGCGTGATTGTTTCTTTATTTAGTTTTCTCATCAGGCGAGAATTTATCTATGTCATTATCACTTCTATAGTGCTGGCTAGTCTAACTTATAGCCTAGTAGGGGCTTATTTTTAATAAAATGTCATTCTCCTCTTCAGGGGAATCCAGAAATTATTTATGTTCTATAGGAATAATATTTGATTTTTGAAATATACGTAGGGTAGGCAATGCCCACCAAACCATTGCTGCGGTGGGCATTGCCCACCCTACAAGACTTAAAATTTTATCAGATATCATTTATGATTCCTATATAAGACAATCTGGATTCCCGCTTTTGTGGGAATGACATTGAAAATAGTTTGTGGAAATTTTCACGCTTACTATTGGATCATGTTTTTTGTGCAGTTCTCTAAGTTGACACCTGTGAGCATTGATTCCCCTGATGCCGTTTCACTTTAAGGTTGATAACAATAGACATACACGGGGATAAGAGGATTAATTTGTAGCTTTAATTCAGTGAATTGCTCTTACCTACTCTTGAATTTTAATTTCGTTGCACTAGACTTATTTGTGATTTTTAGGTTAAACTACACTAAGTCGATAGTGATGGCGGACTTATATGCAAAACCTGCAAAAAGTGAATCAAATCTTCAATAGCATCTCTGAGAAGTTAGAACAAGGTTCACCTGCTGAATTAAAAATCAATATTATCCAAAAACTCAGAGGTGTATTTTTGCTGGTTCTCGGATATTTACTTTCTCCACTATGTTGGTGGAATGACTTATTATTTAATTTGCCAATTGCTTATTTTTTTGGTTATATTTGCAGTCTGTTTTCTCCAAAATTATTGTTACCCTGTTCAATTATTGGTTACTGGCTTTCTAATGTTGTCGGTATTCTCTTGATGCAATATGGATCTCAAGATATTTTCCAAAAGGAACCATCAGAACGAAACCTGAAAAAAGAGTTATTGAGTGGTTTAGTTTCTTCAACAGTTTATACTTTGGTAATTGTGGGATTAATCCACTTGAAGATTCTTGATATTCCTATTTTATTTACTAATGGTTAATTAGCATAATTTAACTACCATATTCTACTGTAGTTTAGTAATGCTCATATCTCCAATTTATTCAATAAGTTGGAGATATTTTTTAATGTTTAAAATCTCTCATTAATTCGCTAAAATTCCAAGACTTGGGGATTTCTTTGCCAATTACTAATGGTAATTTACCATTCCATTTATTTATAGCTTGTCTTTGCAGTATTTCGCTAGTTAAGCCATCACGAAGTAATCTTTGTACTTCTGCTTCTCCTTTAGCTAGATTTACTTTTGCATCAGCTTCTCGTAATGCCTTCACAGCGATAAATTCGGCTTTTTTTGCTTCCTGTTCGGCTATTTGTTTTAATTCTACTGCTTCTCTAAACCGTTCAGAAAAATGAACATGAACTAGAGAAATATCATCAACTAGAATATGATAATCTTCTAGTCTTGTAGTTAATAAATTATCAAGCCCTGTTTTGACTTCTCCGCGTTTAGTAATAATTTCTTCCGCTGTATATTTAGCCATAACGGCTTTTAAAATTTCTTCCACTGCTGGGTTAATAATGCGGTTAATTATTTCTTGTTCATCACCAATTTGCTGAAAAATAGCATTAACTTCCGCTGGAATAATATGCCAATTTAGTACTACATCTGTGAAAACATCTTGTAAATCTTTAGAAGAAGCTTCAGCAGATATTTCTTGTTTTTGTATGCGGATACTTAACTTTTTTACAGTATTGACTACAGGAATAATCATATGTATTCCTTCTCCTAGTATCTGAGGTTGCACTTTACCAAATTCCATTAATACACCACGTTCTCCGGCATTAACAATTACAAATGGTGTGAGAAAGATTGTAATTAGAAATAGTAGTGCAGTCAGCTTACCAGCACTGTTAATAGTTTGATTTCTTTTCATCTGCGTTTATCTGCGGTTAATTGCTTCTTACCATAATGTATAAAATTTAACTTTTATCTAAAGCCGCAACCCCTGCTAAAACATATCCCCATCAGTTAACTTTGTGCGATTTTTATATAACTACGAAAAATTGATAGGAATATGTGGTTTAATACCATAAATCACATTATCTCATAACCATGCCTAACCAGATCAGCACTTAAAGGCACAGATCAGATTAACGGATTACTTAATCGGCTTGTATACAGCTTACTGCCTCAACTTGTTCATGCTGAAGGAGAGGATAGTTTTGTTTTTTTTCTATCCTCACTAACTATATCGGAAAACAATAGTATTTATTCGGCTAAATTTGCCCTGGAATGATGGAAATTTCTTCTAAAGTCAGATATGCCTTGTTAGCGCTGCTAGAACTAGCTAGATATTACGAGCGGGGAGAGTACTTGCAAATTGAACAAATTGCCAATGTTCAGCAAATACCAGATCGCTATTTAGGACAACTTTTAATGATACTGAGGCGTTCTGGCTTAGTCCGTAGTCAACGGGGAGCAAAAGGGGGTTATCTACTGAGTAAACCACCACAACAAATCACACTGTTAGAAATTTTGACTTGTTTAGACGGTATAAATACTCATGAAAAATTTCAGAAACCGGAGTTTTCAACTATGGAAAATATGATTATTGTGGGAATTTGGGAAGAAGCGGCAGGTGCAGCGATCGCAGTTTTTGAAGGTTATACTTTACAGGATATGTGGGATAAAAGACAGCAGGTACAACAGATTCAACCCATGTACCATATTTAGCTGCCTGGTTTGAGTCGATGACGTGTAGTTGGACGTATCGACTCAAGTCGTTGGCCAAAACTATCTCATCCTCAGCATCAGAGGCTTTGTTAATTTGCCCACGTTCGCAGCATATTGCTATCACATTAAAAACGAACGAGCCAGGAAAAAACTAGCAATAGATTTAGCATCTACTGGTTCTCCTTCACGAATGGCTTTTTCTAGTTCTTCGGGAGTCAGCAACACTGTTTCTATATCTTCATCGTCGTCTTGTTTTGGAGGTATCTCCAACTTTTGCAAATCTCGTGCCAAAAAAGCAAAGATAATCTCATCGGAATAGCCAGGAGCTAGAAAAAACTCTCCCAACTTATCCCACTTATGAGCGCGGTAGCCAGTTTCTTCCTCAATTTCCCTTTGTATAGTTTCTAAGGGATCTTCATTGGGTTCTAGAGTTCCTGCGGGAAATTCTAACAACCTGCCCTGTATGGCAAAACGATACTGGCGTACAAGCACCAGTTTACCCTCCGGGGTAACGGGAATAGCAAGAGCGCCACCTGGATGACGAATACACTCCCACTCGCCTTCCGATTTGTTAGGTAAACGCAAGCGATTGACTTCAAAATTAAACTTGCGTCCTTTGTGGAACAAGCGTTGTTTCAGCAGCTGTGGTAATTCTCTACCTAGTGGCATAGTAAGATTGTATGGTCTGCGAATACACAGAATATATACTGTAGCTTTTTTGTGTAATCAGTATCTTTCTGTTTTTAAGGATGGTAATTCTTATTGCTCTTAACTAAATGTACATCACAAGTGTCTACGTCTTGGAGAAGATCTTGAATTACCCGTTGGGAAACTGGTTCTATCCAATCGGGGGCAATTTCTGCTAGTGGGACTAAGACAAAAGCTCGTTCGGACATCCGGGGATGGGGAATCTGAAGATTTGGCTGATCTACGATTATGTCATCGTATAACAATAAATCTAAATCTAATGTTCTAGGACCCCAACGTTCTTGACGCACACGCCCAAACTTTTGTTCAATTGTTAACAAAGTCTCTAACAATGCTTGAGGGAATAATTGTACTTTTAAGATGGCACAGCCATTCAAGTAATCCGGTTGGGGTGGACCGATGGCTTTTGTTGTATACCAACTAGATTTGGCTTCGAGGATAATGCCTGGGGTTTGGGCTAAAGTCTCTAGAGATGCTTCTAAGATTTCTTGGGTATCACCCATGTTACTGCCAAGAGCAATAGCACTTCTCTTAGAAACGCTATGCAATCGCCACAATTTTGTAGACAGAGTTGCGCTCTCTAGGTTGGCGGGGATCGCTGTTTGTTTATTGGTTGCAGGTGTTTCCAATGGTTTTTATATTCCCCGAAATTATTTAATAATCGGAAGAAAGCACGTTAACTAACAGGTTGCGAAAAAACCAGAAGTCAGTACTGAATTAAGTTGATTATTTATGGGATATTATACTAGCACTAAGGTTTGAGGCTAACGCCAAATCAGGTCATGATATGTATGTGGCAACGACTTTGAGCAACAGTCAACAAATACAAATAACTGTGACGAGGAGAAACTGCTTTTGCCACTTGGGAATCATCACAAAAAAGAGGAGTCCAGACATGACAACTTACCACAGACCATGTTGGTGAAAGCAAAGCAGTTACTGAGCCAGATGACAAACATATCATCTGAGATGGTTGCCAGGATTGGTAGGAGCGATAAACCCTTTTATCGTCGGATTTGGTTTTGGACAGGTTTGGGTTTAGGTGGCGGAATTATTGCTTTTAGTTACGGGATAGGTTCTATAGATCGTTCTTTACCCGATAAAGCTGAACTGAATGCGGTAGTGCGAGAGCAAACACTGACTATTAAAGCTGGTGATGGCACTATTCTTCAACAGCAAGGAGAAGCGACGAGGGAACAACTGAAGCTAGAACAAATACCAGATAACTTAAAGAAAGCTTTTATTGCTTCAGAAGACCGAAGATTTACACAGCACAGCGGGGTAGATACTCAAGGTATTATCAGAGCCGTTGTGAATAATTTGCGATCGCAAAATGTGGTGGAAGGTGGTAGTACCATCACCCAACAGGTAGCGCGAATTCTCTTCCTCACCCAAGAACGGACTCTCTGGCGCAAACTCAAAGAAGTCCGTTTGGCTCAAAAAATTGAGCAAGAATTAACCAAAGACCAAATTTTAGAACGTTACCTGAATCTGGTTTATTTGGGTTCTGGAGCCTACGGTGTGGGAGATGCCGCCTGGGTATATTTTAGTAAATCGGTAGATCAACTTACTTTGTCAGAAATGGCAACCATCGCCGGACTAGCCCCCGCTCCCAACATCTACGCCCCAGATAAGAATCCCAAAGCGGCAATAGAGCGGCGAAATTTGGTTTTGCAGCGGATGCAGGAAGATAGGGTAATTACACCAGAACAAAGACAGGCTGCAATTCAAGAACAACTGACTGTTAACAGTAGTTTACCCAAACGGTTGCAAGTCGATTTCCCTTACTTTACTACCTACGTTCAGCAGGAATTGCCTAAATATGTTTCTGCCGATGTATTAGCAGGAGGAGGGTTAGTAGTAGAAACAACCTTAAACCCCAATTGGCAAAAAGCAGCCGAAGAGGCAGTTGCCAAAACTTTAAGAAATCAAGGTAGATGGGAGAATTTTAAAGAAGCAGCTTTAGTAGCCATAGATCCCCGCAATGGTGAAATCCAAGCAATGGTGGGTGGTAAAGACTTTAGTAAAAACCAGTTTAATCGAGTTACTCAAGCACAACGGCAACCAGGCTCGACATTTAAGGGTTTTGTCTATGCGACTGCGATCGCTACAGGTAAGAGTCCCTATGACAGCTACTTAGATCAACCTTTGGTAGTAGATGGTTATGAACCAAAAAACTACAACGAAAAATTCTATGGCTGGATGAACCTCAGAGATGCCCTAACTCGCTCCATCAACACAATTGCAGTCAGGGTATTAATCGATGTAGGATTTGATCCAACCATTAAACTTGCCCATGAGATGGGAATTAAATCCGAACTTAAGCCGACTTATTCTTTGGCTCTCGGTTCAAATGAAGTTAATCTCCTGGAATTAACCAGTGCTTACGGTTCTTTTGCCAACCAAGGATTACATACAGAAGTTCATGGCATTCGTCGGATACTGAACCGTCAAGGTCAGGTAATTTGGTCTGCTGATTTCCCTTCTAAACAGGTCTTGGATGCTGATAGTAGCGCCATTATGACCTGGATGCTACGCAACGTAGTCTCACAGGGAACTGGTGCCGCAGCCCAATTAGATGATAGACAAGTTGCTGGGAAAACAGGTACTTCCGATGAATCCCGTGATTTATGGTTTATTGGTTATATTCCTCAAGTTGTAGCAGGGGTTTGGCTAGGTAACGATAATAACCGCCCTACCTATGGTAGCAGTAGCAGCGCCGCTTATACCTGGCATGAATTTATGGAAAAAGCGGTGGAGGGTATGTCTGTAGAGAAGTTTCCTGCTCGTCCCAAGTTGGAAGATCGCAAAGGGACAATTACAGCCAAGCCCATCAAACCGAAAAAACTTGTCAATGTCTCGGTTTCTAATAACGATGAAAAAGCAGATGAGGATAATACCAGCAATTCTGATTCATCTAGGAGACGCAGACGCAGAAGACGCGATACTCAAGTAGAAGAGCAGTCATCGAACTATACCCCAAGACGCAGAAGACGTTACCAACAACAACAAGAAGATACCACTCCTAGAAGAAGACGCGATCGCTCTCAAGAATCAACCAGTAATTCTTCTTCAGAATCATCTCCTCGTTCACGTCGGCGCAACAGAAGCGGAAATAATGGTGCTTCTAATTCTTCACCTGCGGTAAATAATGGTTCTTCTTCCTCTCAACCTTCTTGGCGGGAGAGACTTAAACCAGGTGCTTCTTCTTCTGAATAATTAAAATATCCCCCTCAACATCTTTTTCCACCCTCAAATGTCAAGTATTTCCAGCTAGAGGGGGATGTAAGTGATAAGCTCGTTTTATACTTTGTTAAGAAGTGTTACCTCAAAGTAGGAGAATATACTCGTGCATTTATTACTTGAATCAGCAGCGCCTGCTGCCGCAGGCCCACATTTCCCATTAGCTTTTACTTTGGTGTATGTAGTTGGTTTTATTGCTGCTGTCACCATTGGCTCAATTGCTTGGTACAACTCAAAACGTCCCGCAGGCTGGGAAAGCAAAGATCGTCCTGACTTTGTACCCAAAATTGACAAAGAGTAAGGTTTGGTGATTGGTAATAGGTAATAGGTAATTGGGAAAAATTTATTACCCATTACCTATTTACCCATTACCTTAATTTTGAACCTCAACCCAACGACGGTAAAGCTTTTGAATTTGTCTAAGCAACCCCATATGAGCCGAGTGGCTTGACTCATGAGACTTGCTTAACTCCTCCAAGGTTGTTAGCAGTCTGGCTTCTTCAATTCCTACTTCACCGTCACTGTAAATTAAGCCACTGATGGCTTCAATTAAATTTTCACAATCTTCCAAACTAGGGCAATCGCCTAGATACTCCCGGACCCATTTATAACACTCTTTTGGCTGTACTGGAACTAATTCATACAACCAAGGCTTAATTTCCGGATCGTTAGCCAAGCCTTTAGCCTGGGCTATTTCCCGTAAATACTGCCTTTCTTCTGGCTGGATTCTGCCATCAATCCAAGCGGCTCCAATCAGGATTTTAACTAAGTTTTTTACATTAGAATGAGTAACCATTGCTGCCTCCTCTGGTAGATTGCGGCTTCAATCAAATCGTACAATCGTTAGCAGTATTCACTCTGAATTATTGGTTTTTCTTAAGCGCACCATGAAAAAGCCATCCATATCCTGTTGATGAGGCCAGACTTTCAAACAGCCTGAAGGCCTACTATAGGCAGAGTATGGTAACTCCAGCTTAGTAGGAGGCTCAATTTGCCAAGCCGGATAATCAGCTAAAAACCTGGAAATTACTTCCTCATTCTCGGTAGGATGCAGTGTACAAGTTGCATAAACCAGAAATCCACCTGATTTGACAAAATTAGATGTATGTGATAGAAGACCAAACTGGAGTTGCGAGAGTTCCTTGACAGATTCTGGTGTCTGTCGCCAACGCGCATCAGCATGACGGTGCATAGTTCCCAAACCAGAGCAGGGGGCATCTAGTAATACACGGTCAGCAGTTTGGTAAAATTGTGGTAGATTACGACTGTCACCAGTGCAGATTTCAATAGATTGTAAATTCAGACGTTGAGCATTTTCTTTAAGTTTGCGTAGCCGAGAAGCAGTTTTGTCACAAGCCCAAACCTTGCCCCTATCTCCCATTAACTCAGCAATATGAGTGGTTTTACCTCCTGGTGCAGCACAAACATCAATCACCACATCACCAGGTTTTGGGTCAAGCAAATGACCAACTAATTGAGCGCTACTATCTTGGACAGTCCACCAACCTTCACGGAAACCAGGTAAATTTTGAATTCCGCCAGTATTACCAATTAACCGTAAAGCTTGAGGTAAATGGGGAATGCGACTCACCAAAACACCAGCAGAATTAAATGCTGATTCGACTTCTTCTAAGGAACTGCGAAGAATATTTACCCGCAAATCAATAGTTGGCGTTTGATTCATCCATTCACAGAGTTTTTCCGTCTCCTCAAAACCCAATTGTTCTAACCACACCTCAATTATCCAGTCAGGAAAACTATATAAAATACCCAACCGTTCCACCGGATTTTCTGGTAATTTCAAAGGGTCTGGTGATGTTTCAGCAAGACGTAAATACTGACGTAACAACCCATTGACAAAACCTGTGAGTCCAGAAAAAGCATTTTCTTTTGCTAGTTCAACGGTAGTATTCACAGCCGCAGAAGCCGGTATTCTTTGTTGATAACGTAGTTGATAAAAACCAAGATGTAAGATAGTACGGAGGTCTGGTGGTTGCTTCTGGGCTTTTTTGGTAGCGATTTGGTCAATCAGAGTATCTAGGGTGCGTTGTCTTCTCACACTGCCATAGACTAATTCTGTCATCAGGCGACGGTCATGATCGGGTAACTTTACTTTTTGCAACACACGATCTAGTGCAACATCAGCATAAGCACCTTTGTGAACCTCTCTGAGAGCAATAAAAGCTAATTGACGGGGATTTGTCATGATTATGATAGATTCAAGAATAGAATATTAAAAATACAGCGAATTGTAGGTAACTTAAGTACAAAATAAAAGTTAAAAACCATGCATCAACACGGTTTTACTTATGTAGGACTTGCTGAAAAAGTCTTTTGGTTAGGGCTAGGAGTCAGGAGTCAGGAGTCAGGAGTCAGGAGGAAGAATTAGAAGAAGAGAAGAATAGTCTTGAATCTGGTCAAGTAATAGGTTTTTGGTAGTTCCAACGCTTATTCCTTGCACCTGATTCACCTTTTTAACCTTCAAACTCTTGATATATCTAAGTTTTAGATTTAATCAGCAAGCCCTATGTAGACTTTTCTTTTGTATTGAGACTTGTCAAGTCTAACACGCTATGGCATGAAGTTAAAATTCCCAAAATTGTTATTTATTGGCTATGATCGAAGTCAAAAAATCAGTAACTGAAATTGGATTTAGATTACCATTTAATCTTTTTGAACAAGTAAAAGAATGGGAATATTCTATAGATCAACTCGTATTTGAAGAACAATTAGAAACAGGTTCTTTTAAAGGTAAATTTCGAGTTAGTCCAGCTATTTTACAGATGATGCAGATGGCACAAGAACAGGGAAAAATTATGCCCTATTATGGTGCCGGAGGAAGTAGTGGAGCTTGTATTTATTCTTTTCAAATCAAAGATGATAAATGTAACTTTCAAGTGCGCCATTCAGTAGCAGGTGAAGTTTTAGTTCTTGATTTAGAAATCAAGAAATTAGACCCTATTGAACCTCTGGTAAGAAAGACAGAAATTCAGTTTTCAATTTTACCATACGTCACTGACGAACCACTAGAACAACCTTGGACTGGTGAAAGAAACCAAACACTTATCTGTAAAATTTTTGATCAAGAATATGAAAATTTAAAACAATGGCAAAACTGGGTAGATGAAGAAGCTTTAACATCAAGATATATTTATCAATTTGGACAAGTGAGTATGGGAGCAACAGGTTTTTCTATCAAAGTTCAAGATACTAAAACCGGAAATATTGTTGATATTACTGACTATGACGATTGGTAGTTTTTTAGACAATTTTTTCAGATTCCCGACTTCCCTCAGAAGCCGGGAGGTGTTTTAAAGATTCATATAAGGGTCTATACTGTTGAGTTCAAACTCACAGGCTCTAGAAACTACTTCTAGGGGTAATTTATCAAAACTGACTAAGGGTAAATAAGAAGGGTTACTTGTCAATTCCTGCGCTAATAAAAAACCGGCAATTGTCCAAGTTTGATATTTCCTGGCTTGTTTACCAATTAGTCTCCCCTTTTTGCCATCATAATATTCTGGCCATTCATCTTCACTCAGTCTGGCTTTAGCAATTTCAATAGCTTTTTCTGCTAAATGTGGTTTCTTGGTTTTTACAGATGCTGCTGCTAACATCCACATCAAAACAGGCCAGCTACCACCATTATGATATGACCAAGGTATGTTTTTCGGATCACATCCTGTTACAACTCTATATTCTTCACCTTGTAAAGCGGGATAACAGATTTTCATCGGCATATCTGCTACTAAATCATCCCATCGTTTTTCAATGAGATTCATAATTGCTTGAGACTGTTCTTCAGTAGACAAATCAGAAATTATCGCCATCAAGTTTCCCAGAGTAAAGAAACGAGGATCTAACTGTGATGGACCGACATTTCCAGCGAAATAGCCGCCTTTTTTGGGTAGCCATTTGTCTAATTCATCATAATGCAAAGAATCTGCATAAATATTGAAAAGATTGACGGCTGCTTTACCATATTCTTCACCTTTAAAGCGATAAATTGCATTCAGACGATTAATATCTATCCAATAATGCTGACGAATATGACCACACAATAGAGGCAATCGATTATCAATGGCTTCAACTATATCTTGATTGCCTTTACAAATTAGAAGTTCCCTGGCTGCACGTAAAGCCGCAAAAAATAGAACTTGAATTTCTAGAGGATGTCCATAAATACCCATGCGTCTATCTATCATACACGCGCCATCAGGAACTAATAGCGTTGGGTACATATCAAAACGATTAGCCAAACAGATATCCATAATTAACCTAATTCCTGTTTGGAATTCAGGTTGATAAGCAAGGGAAGAATCGTTAGTAGCGACTACATACGCACGCAATAAAATCAGCCACCATAAACAAGAATCAACAGGTGTGACTCTCGCAATAGCGTGTTCACCAAAATCAGCTTCTAAAAATTCTTCCCCATTTACAGAAACTACTTTGAAACTAGCTGGAATCAATCCTCTACCAGGTTTATAAGCATCTAATGCCTTTTCTTTAGGCTGTAACTTTAATGTTTCTTCTAGGAAATTTTTGACAATATCTGTTCTGCCTCTAATCAAAAAAATTAAAGCGGAAGAGACAAAATCACGGACGAAGCATTGGTCATAATTAAGAGATTCTACAGAGGGATCATAAGCAGCTAAAGTACCTACTGGAAGACCTTTATAGTAGAGAATTGAATTCTCTAATGCTTGCCATGCTTCATTTTCTATATTTTTACTTGTGTCTAATTTGTTTAGTTGCATTACCAGACTAACTCCATTTACATAGTACATTTGTTGGGAGTAGATGCACCTTTAATTATTCTTTATGCCATTTTCATCATAACTTTGAAATAGCAAATATCAATGCAGTCAAAATACTAAAACTCAGGCAATATCAAGGCATGACTGCGTAATATTCAGCAGCTTTTTCAATTACTAAAAATACACAACCTTGTGTGTATACTCTCCTAGAGTATAGTATATATACTTAATCAGGGATTGGCTATTGAGATGAAAAAAAATATTATTCCCCTACAGACTAACAATTTATAACGTTTTTTACGAATATGCAATATAAACGGTTAAACAATGGGGGATTAATACTGATGAAGGTATATATATACTACACTAATAGCTATTTCAAAATAGAGCTTATAGTAGCAAAATCCTAAAATCTTTATTGCTTTGTTGATCAATTAGGTGTGCTTAATTGCTGCTGAAACTTTTGATATGCCTGATTAACTGCTTGCATGGCAGTTTTAGCACTGACAGAACTGTTAATATCAGGATGATATAATCTGGCTAATCTCAGGTAGGCAAGTTTTACGTCTTTAGGATGAGTTTTGGGTTCTACACCTAAAATTTCCCACCATTCTCCTGTTAAGGATAAATTATCACCGCTTTGAACTTGTCGCCAAATCTTGATAGTTCCACCTTTACCGCCACTAATCAACATTTTACCATCGGCGCTAAAAGCTAGGGGACTAAATCCAGAAAGAGTTTCTAATAATTCCCCAGTTTTGATATTCCAAAGATTAATAATTCCATCTTGACTACTACTAGCAATAATTTTACCATCTGGGTGAATAGCAATAGCAGAAATAGCCGTTGAGTGTCTTTTCAGAGTGCAGCGTAATTCCCCAGTCTGGAGTTTCCATAATTTAATTGTCTTATCTGCACTACCACTAATTAGAGTTTGATTATCTGGAGTAATTGCTAGTGTATTTACTGCTGCTAAATGCTGATTAATAATATAGCGGTTTTCACCAGTTTGCAAATTCCAAATCCTGATAGTTTGATCAGCGCTGCTACTAACAAGGGTTGTACCATCACGACTAATAGCAACAGATAAAACTGCATCCGTATGTCCGTTTAAAGTGCGTTTAACTGATCCTGTGTAGCTTCCCCAAATTCTAATAGTTTTATCTGTACTAGCACTAGCAATAATATTACCATTATGACTATAAACAACTGCATTGACAAACCCATTATGACTATAGGGAGAACTTAAATAAGAGAACGTGCAGTTATATTTTTTTGTTTCTAATAGCCAACTGCTGATTTTGCGATCTACACTCCCACTAATTATCTGTTTTCCGTCGGGACTAATAGCCACAGATAACACAGCTTCAGCTTGTCCAGAAAAAGTATAAAGCCATTTTCCGGTTTGCAAATTCCATAAATTAACTTGTCTGTCATTGCTACCACTAACTAACGTTTTGTTATCAGGATGAATAGCTACAGCATTAACTGTGGCTGTGTGTCCCTTCAAAGTTTTTACACATTGCCAAATTCCCGTTATTTGAGGAGTTATCGTTAATATTTTTGGTTTAATTTGTGGAGGTTCAACATTTATTTTAGCTTTTAATTGTTTTAACTCCTCCTCAACTTCTAAAGCTGTGAATTTGGCATTAAGATCATCACCAGATAACTCTAGTAATGCTTCATTATAGTAATCATTTTGTAAAACTTTTTCCTCCATGCGTTCAAAAAGGTGCATGGGAGTTTCTTTAAATTCAGAATCATCTAATAATTTAGCCACACCATAAGCAGCAAGTCCTAAAACCGCACCAATTCCCGCCATTGGTACTGTACCAATACCAAAAGCTAAACCAATTTTAGGCGCAACAAATCCTATTCCACCAACAACACTGAAAACGCCAACACTACCAACAGCACCTATACCCATTGCACCAAAGGCTACTGTATCTCCTTCCGTGATTCCTTGAAAAGCGCCATAAGCAGCAGCACCAACAACAGCACCCGCAGCGGTTACAGAAGCAGCACCTATTCCCACACCGCCAAAGCTTCCAGCTATTCCGATTCCACCAACTATGGAGGAAATACCCGCACCTGTTAGCGTTCCAGTGGTGATGAATGCTGCACCTGTTTGGGATGTTGGTTTCATGCTTATTATCAGAATCAGGATTTATAGGATTTAAGGATTTACAGGATGTTTATATCTGTGATCTAATAATCTATCATTTCTGATGATAGCATTTACCTAGTAAATATGTAAAAATCAGAAAACACCGGACTTCACAAAAACTCACTATGATAGTTACTATTTATAAATGGAGTTTAGATAATTATCATTCTCTGAACTTTTTATTAATCAGTTCCACCCCAAGTCCACACGGGATTACCTTTTTTTATTCCCTGTTTGAGAACTATTAAGGGATATTCATTAGGATCAGAACCACCCGCTAAATCAAGAATAAAATAAACTTTTCCCTTAACAAAATGCAGCCTTAGATAATTAGTATTTCCAGTATATTTTTCTCCATCAATTTTGGTTATTCCAGCAGATGCAAAGCATTTGGCATATTTTGGTTTTAATGTTCCTACCCATGTAGTACTAAAGCTATTATTTGCACTGATAGAAATATTATTGGCATATTCGCTCAAATTCACAAAGCCGTCGGTAGCAAAACCACCTTCTCGATAAGGTTGGGGAGTTTCAGTAGCAATAACTTTCTGTGGACAACTATGTTTTTGCTCGTTTTCACTATAAACTTTGAGTTCGATTTTATTTGCTCCCTTTTGCGCTTGGACGTTAAAGGAAGGAAATAGGGAAAGTAAAAGAATACTTGTTCCTATGGTTAAAGATTGGGTGGGAACATTACGCATGGAGTTATTAAATGTGTTTGTAAGTTTATTTGCGGTGTAATACTTTTTCAAAGATTACGGTTTTATGATAAAATACAATACCAAATTTTACTTTATTTCTGTTTCATCAACTAGCTGTAAAACACTTTTATACAAAGGTTCAGCAACCCAAAATCCTGCTTTATTAATAAGATCATCTAACAGAGGTTTAACAGTAGAAATCAAACCTTGACTTTTCGCTTCTACTAAAATTCCTAAAATTCCGGTATAATTAAGATTGAGTCTAGCAGCAATCATGCGGCCTCGACGTTCATCAATTAAAACCTGTTCTGCTTTCATTTCTAAAGCTAAAACAATGGCCTCTGCTTCCCCGATATCAAGTTCACTACTAAGTGCTTGAACCATTATCCGATCTTGAACTGCACGAGTTTGAATCCAAGTAAAAGTTTGTACTTCTTTTGCACCCGCTACGGGAAAATCAGGATCAGTTAATTCTTGATAAACAGCTTCAGGAATTAGGACTGTTCCGTAAAGCTGTTGTAACAAGTGAAGATGGTTAATAGCTGCAAGATTATTGATAGGTGAAGTATCGCTGACAATAATCACAATCTACCCATCTCCTGTAAATTTTTGATATCTTGTTCAAAATCCTCAACTCCGTAATGCACTGGGATTTGATGACTTGCGAGTAAATGCTGAAATGCTATACGATTCATACCAGCAAAGCGACTAGCTTGAGCAAGAGTTAACTTTTCTTTTTGAAAGAGCATAATCGCAATTTCTCGCTTCATTTCCTCTTCATTCATGCGAGTTGTGGTTAATATTTCATTAGGAATGACTACGCTCATATTTATAATCCTCTAAACCACTATTATTATAATTTATTTTAATAAATCAAGACCGCCAAGAAATTCATTTCATAGCTAATATCAAAATTCAGCTTTAGCTGAATGAATATTGATATTTATGCAATCTATTTTAAGATATACAATTGTTACATACTTTCATTTAATAGAATATTATTTATTCATCAGGATATTTTTATCAAATTTCTATTTGCTATTCCATTTCTCTATAGTTGGTCTATATAACCAATTATTAAGTTTTTCTTCACTAACAAAACCTTTCAAAGAAGGATCTGGCCAAATATGTAGTTTATCCAAGCACCCAACCTGTTGAGCAGCTATTTCAATATCATTCCATTGTTTAATAAAAGTATCTGCCCAAGATTGTCTACTCATAATCGATTTAGCAAAATCAAGACCAGCAGCTAACATTCTTTTGCCATTTGTTCCTCTAGCATTAATTGGTTCCCAAAAAATTACTTCTGGGTTAATTTTCATAAATTGATCTAAATTAAACTTAAAATTTTCTAAAGTCATCATAGGAGGAGTTGGAGCCATAGCTACATATAAACGACATTTGGCTTCATATCCTTTTTGCAGTGCTTTATATCTATCCGATGATAAAGGTGCTTGTGGTTCAATTCTTTTTAGTAGTTCATCATCTATACAAGGAATACTCATTCCTATAGAAATGTTTGGATGAGTCAAAAGATCCAAATCATTTTGCCATAACAAGCCACGAGTTAAAATTCTTACGTTTTTATTGTGTTTAATTAAAACTTCTATTGTTCTACGAGTAATTTCTGCTGTTTTTTTATTTTGATATGGATCTGTTCCAGAGCAAAGTAAAATTACTCCTTTCCCGGAAGGTGTTTTTTCCCATTTCCTTTTTCTTGTTAATATTTGATCTAATTTTTCAGGAACTTCCTCTCTAATAAATAGATACTTACCCCAGTCTAATTGAGGATTTTCGACACCTTTTTGACGTAATTTTTTTTGTTGAGTTCTAATACTTGGTGTTGAAGGAACGTAGCAAAATGTACATCCATGTAAACAACCAGAAGCAATATTAACAACATAGTCACATAGACTTTTTTTGTTTAAAGCACTTTTTTGCAGTGGATTAATTATTTTTTCCGTTCCAGTAATCATGATTTTATTATATGTTATATGTTAAGTTGTGTATTAAAAATTATTTATGATATATAATCACGCATATTAAATAGAGTTGGTTGTGGTGATATTTTAATTATATCCCCATTTTCTAATTTTTGACTATTTGTTTTTTTTCCTTTCCTAATGACTTCTATCTCTTTAGCTTCTCTTAATAAACTAAGATATTCAAAATATTGTTGTCTAGTTGCTGGATTTATTTCCATTGTTTTATTGCATAAATCTTTAAAGGAAATCCCATCTGGATTATTATGTATAATTTTATCTAAATTTTTACTTAATCTATTGATGCAAGCTGTTTGACTATCTTGATTAATATCTAATTTTAAATCCAACTGATTATCTTCATAAAATAATGCTGCTTTAAATCCAAATCCATAAATATCATAGTGATATTGATAGTTTAAATTATTAAATTTCCAGCTACCATCTTTCATTACTTCCAAAGCTCTTAAATGACTACAAATATGAAATAAATAATATAAAACTCTATCATTATTATTAGGCATCATAGCAAAACTAATGATTTTTCTAGCATTACCTCTATTTCTAAATAGTCTCATGAATTCATTTCTAAATTCTGCTTGTTCTCCAAATGTATTTAATGTTTGAAAGTGATCAAGATCAAAATAGCCATCTGTTTCTAAGATTTTTGCAAAAGTTTCTCTTGCTTGCCATTTTGGATCATAAATAAATCTTTTAATGAAATCAACCATAAATGTATAGATAATTTCTGATTTTTTGAGACTATTGATTTTTCTAAAACTTTTCATAGAAACATCAGACCACCCAAAGGGATCAAGAATAAATAGAGAATGACCCTTTCTGTTGTCAGCTTGAAAAACACAATAATTCACTTGACTCTCAAATTCATCATTAATAAACTCACACTGTTCTATCAATTCACCAAATTCACTTTTAAACGTGTGTTGTTTTTCATCCGATAATTGTTCTAATTCTGCTTGAGACATTGCAATATTTTTTAAACATTCTAAATGTTCTTTTTTCTTATCTATAAAGATAAACTTAATATTTAAAGGATAAGTTCTTTTTGATTTTAAATAACCTTCTCGAACAGCTTGAATTAAACGAATAGGTGAACCAAACCAAAGACTATGAGAGTCCTTGTCATTGTAAATACCTCCTCCACAAAAACCATCAATGAAAGTAAAGTTTGTAACGCCTCGCTGACCTGTTCCGTAAAGCGTATAAATTAAATCGGTTACATATTGCTCTGTTAGTAGATGTTTAGTTTTTGTGTGTTGTTCCACATCAGGAATTTCTTCACCATTAGCAGACCACTTGGTATCAGAATTACTCACAATTGATTATCCTTTTTTACAATTAGTACAATTTGGTTTAAAGTTATTTGCGATCTTTTAAGACATAATTATACAAGTTCTAGTATTGAATGTGTATAAAAAGTAATAGTATTCATCTTTTTTTACATATTTGTACTTTTATATAAAAAAACTCTTATCCAACTCAAAACGCCAACTTCACATCCCTAACGGTAAGGTAATAAAAGCCATATTTAGTAAAAATAAACAAAATAAATGACATCCATAGAATCCCACAAAAAAGCCAAAGCCCTCAAACCCGGAAGCGTGCGCCCCGCCAAAGAACTTTGTAGCGAATGCGGACTATGCGACACCTACTATATCCACTACGTCAAAGAAGCGTGCGCCTTCATCACCCAAAGAATAGACGAACTAGAAACCACCACCCATAACCGCCCCCGCAACCTAGAAGACGAAAACGAACTATATTTCGGTGTTCATCAAGAAATGATGTCCGCCAGAAAACAACAACCCATAGAAGGCGCACAATGGACAGGTATAGTTAGCAGCATAGCCATAGAAATGCTTAATCGTGGCTTAGTGGAAGGCGTAGTTTGTGTCCAAAACACCAAAGAAGACCGCTTTCAACCCATGCCCATCATCGCGCGAACCACCGAAGAAATACTAGCAGCAAAAGTAAATAAACCTACCCTATCCCCCAACCTATCCGTATTAGAACAGATAGAAAAATCAGGAATGAAACGGTTATTAGTGATTGGTGTAGGTTGTCAAATCCAAGCATTACGCGCCGTAGAGAAAAAACTCGGTTTAGAAAAACTCTATGTCCTCGGAACACCATGCGTAGATAACGTTACCCGCGCTGGACTGCAAAAATTCCTAGAAACCACCAGCCGTTCCCCCCAAACAGTCGTCAGTTACGAATTCATGCAAGACTTCCGAGTCCACTTCAAACACGAAGACGGTTCAGAAGAAACAGTACCCTTCTTTGGCTTAAAAACCAACGTCCTTAAAGACATCTTCGCCCCATCTTGTATGAGTTGCTTCGATTACGTCAACTCCCTAGCGGATATAGTCGTTGGGTATATGGGCGCACCCTACAAATGGCAATGGATAGTAGTCAGAAATGATACAGGAAAAGAAATGCTGGAACTGGTGAAAGACCAACTTGATACCCAGCCAGTTATGTCTCAAGGCGATCGCAAACCCGCTGTACAACAAAGCATACCAGCTTATGACAAAGCCGTTACCTTACCGATGTGGGCAGCAAAATTGATGGGAGTAGTGATAGATAAAATTGGACCCAAAGGACTGGAATATGCGAGATTTTCCATAGATTCCCACTTTGCGAGAAATTACTTATATGTGAAGCGGAATCATGGGGAGAAGTTGGCAGCCCACGTACCGGAGTTTGCGAAACGGATAGTGGGACAGTATAAGTTACCGGAATAGATTCTCACGCAGAGGCGCAGAGACACAGAGAGTTTTTAGAGACCGTTTACTACTCGTGTGATGCCGTCTTTGATGAGTGGGACGTTAAAGTTGATTAGTAGTCCGACTTTCTTATTAGCAAGGCGTAGATAGGTTAATAGTTGCTTTTTGTGTACAGGATGGATAGTTTCCACTGATTTGAGTTCGACAATCACCTTGTCTTCAACTATCAAATCAGCCCGGAAACCCTCCTCCAAAACCACACCCTCATAGATGATGGGAATAATTACCTGTCTTTCCACCTCCAACTTTCGCCTCCTTAACTCAACATCCATCACCGTCTCATACACCGACTCCAACAAACCAGGCCCTAAAGAAGTGTGAACCTTGTAAGCCACATCAACAATAACTCCCGAAATCTCATTCTCAATCATACTCTCTGTGCCTCTGCGCCTCTGCGTGCAAAAATCTTAATTCATGCCTCCCCCACAGCCTCAATAGCTGCCTGTAAAGCTAGAGATACATGAGTCCAATGCGTCCCTCCCTGGCAATAAACCACATAAGGTTCTCTCAATGGACCATCTGCCGATAACTCCAACGTACTCCCCTCAATAAATGTCCCCCCAGCCATCACTACCTGGCTCTCGTACCCCGGCATATCATCGGGTATGGGGTCTAGATAAGAACCAATGGGTGAAGACTGTTGGATGGCTTTACAGAAGGCAATTAGCTTTTTAGCAGAACCAAGTTTAATCGCTTGGATAACATCTCCTCTGGGTGCTAAAGGTGCAGGATTGACTGGATAACCAAGTTTGTCAAATACATAACCTGTGAGGTAAGTTCCTTTCATGGCCTCACCTACCATCTGGGGTGCTAAAAATAACCCTTGAAATAAGAGGCGATTTTGATCAAAGGTAGCACCTCCAGCACTACCAATACCAGGTGCGGTTAGGCGACAAGCTGCTGCTTCTACTAAGTCAGCCCGACCGGCAATATAACCACCAGCACTAACTATTGTCCCCCCAGGATTTTTAATCAATGACCCTGCCATTAAATCAGCACCTACGGCTGTGGGTTCTTGGGTCTGTATGAATTCGCCGTAGCAGTTGTCTACAAAGCAAATGGTGTTGGGATTTTGCTGTTTGACTATATGGACTATTTTTTCAATATCGCTAATCGACAAGCTAGGCCGCCAAGAATAACCGCAGGAACGCTGGATTAACACCAACTTAGTATTATCAGTAACGCTAGTGTTTAATGCTTGCCAGTCTACTGTTCCTTGAGAACTTAACTCCAATTGTCGATAATTTATGCCAAAATCAATAAGGGAACCTTGGCCTTGTCCTCGCAAGCCAATCACCTCTTCTAGTGTATCGTAGGGAGAACCAACCACTGCTAACATTTCATCCCCAGGACGGAGTACACCAAACAGCGCACAGGCGATCGCATGAGTTCCCGAAACAAACTGCACTCGCACCACCGCAGCCTCGGCAGCCATCACTTCGGCAAATACTTTATCTAAGGTTTCTCTTCCTAAATCATCGTGTCCGTAGCCACTTACGCCTGCGAAATGGTGTGCGCCTACTCGGTGATGACGAAAGGCATCTAATACTCGTTTAAGATTATGCTTGACCTGAGCGTCAATACCAGAAAAAATCTCTAATAGTGCCTGTTCTGCTTGCCGCAGCTGCTCTAAGCTGTTCATCGTTTCCTCATCCAAAAAAATAAAATATAAATATGCGGATTTTAGGATCGCGCAGATTAGGCTGAACAATTTCTATTCAGGTTACTGCATGACAATTGCTACTTCTAAACCTCAAGTTAACTGGGTTAACACCCTATTTTTCGTTGGACTCCACGTCGGCGCTCTGTTCGCTTTAGTTCCTAGTAACTTTAGCTGGAACGCCGTTGGTGTTGCATTATTTCTCTACTGGGTGACTGGTGGTTTAGGCATTACCCTCGGATATCACCGTCTTGTTACCCACCGTAGTTTTCAAACACCCAAAT
This sequence comes from Anabaena catenula FACHB-362, assembly GCF_014698735.1. GTDB lineage: Bacteria > Cyanobacteriota > Cyanobacteriia > Cyanobacteriales > Nostocaceae > Anabaena > Anabaena variabilis_A. Next base: position 30,318 of record NZ_JACJTQ010000024.1, on the reverse strand, counting down.
GGTTAGAGTATGTCCTAGTTATTTTTGGGACATTCTCCTGTGAGGGCGGACCGATTGAGTGGGTAGGTACACACCGTATCCATCACTTGCACTCGGATACAGAAAAAGATCCCCATGATTCAAATAAAGGTTTCTGGTGGAGCCATATGGGCTGGATGATTCATTTCGCTCCGGCTCACGATGAAGTTCCCCGTTTCACCAAAGACATTATCGATGACCCAGTTTATCAGTTTTTACAGAAAAATTTCATTTTCTTACAAATTGCTTTGGGTTTAGCACTATTTTTCTTAGGTGGCTGGTCTTTTGTTGTTTGGGGAATTTTCTTTCGTATTGTTTGGGTTTACCACTGTACCTGGTTGGTTAACAGTGCTACCCATAAATTTGGCTATCGCAGTCATGAATCTGGTGATAGATCCACTAACTGCTGGTGGGTAGCCCTACTAGTATTTGGTGAAGGTTGGCACAATAACCACCACGCCTTTCAATACTCAGCCCGTCATGGCTTAGAATGGTGGGAAATTGATATGACTTGGATGACAATTCAATTACTGCAATTACTGGGCCTAGCTACAAATGTAAAGCTGGCAGACAGAAAGCAGTAACTCAATACTATTAAATAGTCACATAGTCAATAGTCATACGGTTAATTATTTATTGACTGGCGATTATTGACTGTTGGCTTGTGGAGATTAATTCATTTTCTCCAGACACTACAAAATTTTTTCTTCATTTCGGAAATTTTTAGCAAATTTTTTTTGTCCGTGCGTTACGGTAACTTAGCTTGCTATAATCCGAAGAATTAATGTTACAAAACTTTGCGACTAGTTACTTTTTAGTGACTTTGTAGGGGATTTTGTTCTTTTTCAGGTATTCATGACTACAACAATTAACAGCCAGATAAATAACGTCTCTACTGACTTTGGTAATTCCCAACTGAAACTTAAAGATATTATCAAAAGTCTGCCAAAAGAATGTTTTCAGAAAAATCGTCGCAAAGCTTGGACACAAGCCATACTTAGCCTCTTCATGGCTGGCTTAGGCTACTTCTTTCTAGCAATTTCTCCGTGGTTCCTCTTACCTCTAGCCTGGATTTTTACAGGAACTGCTTTAACAGGTTTTTTTGTGATCGGACATGACTGCGGTCATCGTTCATTTGCTAAACGTCGTTGGGTAAATGACTTAGTGGGGCATTTCTTTATGATGCCTTTAATTTATCCCTTCCATAGTTGGCGCATTAAACATAATTATCACCATAAACATACAAACAAGCTGGATGAAGATAATGCTTGGCATCCTATCAGACCTGAAGTTTTTCAAAGTTGGGATAAAACCAGACAGTCTGCGTTTGTATTATTTATGGAGAAACGCCTCTGGTGGGTAGGTTCTATTGGACATTGGGCAGTTGTACATTTTGATGCACGAAAATTCCAACCAAAAGACCAATCTAGCGTCAAGCTTTCTGTAACTGTGGTTTTGCTATTTGCAGCAATTGTTTTCCCCACACTCATTGCTACAACTGGTATTTGGGGATTTATAAAATTCTGGTTTATACCCTGGATGGTTTACCATTTCTGGATGAGTACATTCACAATCGTTCACCATACAACCGCAGATGTTCCCTTTACAACAGCTGATAAGTGGAATGAAGCTTTAGCGCAGCTATTTGGTACAATTCACTGTGATTATCCTCGGTGGGTAGAAATTCTTTGCCACGATATCAACGTTCACGTTCCCCATCATATTTCTACTGCTATTCCTTCTTATAATTTGCGCTTGGCTTATAGCAGTATTAAAGAAAATTGGAGCATTTATCTACATGATGAGTGTAAGTTTTCTTGGTCTTTGATGAAGCAAATTACAGACGAATGTCAACTCTACACAACTGATGTGGGCTATAAGACTTTCTCAGAACATTACGCAGGTTAATAAATTAATAATTCAGGATGATAGTTAGGAATTTAACTTTTATCCTCTTGAATTTATTTATGGCAATTCTCCACGCAGAAATAGTCTGAGGGAAATTGCCATCTTTCACCTGATTTTAAGTTAGGCAAGTCTTAAAAATTTCCCCAATTTGGCATAGATTAAGGTAATATCAATTACCAACGAAATAAGTTTCGCTTTACATCAAATTACCAAATCCAGTGCAACTAGATACAATCAATCTCAACAAATCAGATAGCTCTGAATCATCTGAGGAAACTACTAAGTTACCCTTTACTCTTCAGGATTTAAAAGCTGCAATTCCTGCTGAATGTTTTCAGCCTAGCGTGACCAAATCACTCTATTATTTTTTTCGTGACATCTTGATTATTGGTCTGCTTTATGCAGTTGCTAATTATCTAGATTCTTGGTATTTTTGGCCAATTTTCTGGGTAATGCAAGGAACAATGTTTTGGGCTTTGTTTGTAGTTGGTCATGACTGTGGACACCAATCTTTTTCTAAGCATAAATGGTTGAATGATTTAGTTGGTCATCTCTCCCATATTCCCATTCTAGTTCCTTATCACGGTTGGCGAATTAGTCACAGAACTCACCACAAAAATACTGGCAGCTTGGAGAATGATGAAAGCTGGTATCCCATATCTGAATCAGAGTACAATGCGATGCCCTTATTACAAAAAATAGGGCGTTTTTATGTGTTCTTGTTGGCTTATCCAGTGTATTTGTTTAAGCGTTCTCCCGGTAAAGAAGGGTCTCACTTTTCACCCAGTAGTCCGCTTTTCAAGCCTTCGGAAAAATGGGATATCATTACTAGCACCACACTCTGGATTGGCTTTGTAGCTTTGTTAGGTTTCCTCACCTATCAATGGGGTTGGATGTGGTTGTTAAAATACTATGCTGGTCCATACATTGGGTTTATCATTTGGCTGGATTTGGTGACATTTTTACACCACACTGAGCCGGGAATTCCCTGGTATCGTGGGGAAGAATGGACTTTCCTAAAAGGTGCAATTTCTAGTGTTGATAGAGATTACGGTTTTATCAATCATATCCATCACGATATTGGTACTCATGTTGCTCACCATATCTTCCTCAATATGCCTCACTACAATTTGTTGAAGGCAACTGAGGCGATTAAACCAATTATGGGTGAGTACTTCCACGAATCAAAAGAGCCTGTTTGGAAGTCTTTATGGCGTTCTGCTGTCAGTTGTCATTTTGTTGCAGATACAGGAAGCAAGGTTTATTACACTTCACATAATCAGTAAATTGTCTTCCAATTTCCCTACAGACTAGAAGTGTGGGTTTATATAAATGAAGTCCGCCCCGGCGGACTTTTTTTTGTTTAAAATTGTCTACTTTAGGTGTTGAAATCTGGGAATCCTCTTATATCAAGTCCGGTTAATTGCTTATCAAAAAACTCTCAGCCTCCCCGCGCGGTTCCCTAATAGACATAGGAGTGAAAATTAAATGTGCGTTTCCTAGAACCCTTGTAGAGACGTTACATGGGTAGGGATTCTCGGCTCTACATTATTTTCCACCAGATGTCTAATTATAAGTAGTCAATCGGACAGCATATTATTTATTCACTGTCAATATCTGCGAATTCTTTAATCTATCTAACCACTTTTGTAAATAAACTCTATTTGCTTTTTTTTCATCTAAATCTTGAGTATCTAGCGGATAAGGTAATAATCCTAAAATCGCTGCTGTAGTTACGCAAAACATCGACTTTTGAAAACTCATACAAATTTGTACCCGCAAATCATCTTCACCCCGAAGACTGCGACGATAAATATTATGTAAATATTCTGGTAAGTAATGGCGCATATCCTGCATTAACAAGGTGGGGGGAATACCTGCACCACCAATAGGTAAAGGATCTGCGTATAATGCACCATACTCAAATCGAGATTGATCTGGTGGAATTTGATATGCTTGGGCATTGTAGGACACTACGCCCATGAAAGGAGTTCCTCGGAAGAAAATAGCTTCTACATAAGGTACTGCTGTATCGGCAAGAAAAGTTAAACCTGCTGATTTGGGAATAATGTCATAGACTTTATCCCTAATTTTGACTGCATAAGTAATTGGCTTAACTGCATCTGCTACCAAAGCTGTTTTAATGTGATCTACAACTTGGGGAATTGATGTAATTTCGCCTTGATCATAACGATCTGATAGGCTCAGAAACATATCTGCCATCACCCGCCAAAATTGACCCAAACCAGTGTAATAAGCAGAGACGCGTAACTGTTCTATTAAAAAGTCTGGAAAAAGTTGATTCAGTCCCTGCATTAAGGGATCATTTGTTAATTTAGCAGTAATAACAGCTTTAGCTAATTCTTGAAATTCTTTTGTATCTAGATATGCATCTAATCCCCCGCCACCATGCCACATCATGGTTTTCATGCAATATTCAGCATACTCAAAATTAATTCTGTCATGCCACCAGTGATGGAGTAATTTTGAGAAAGAAACTTCTCCATTAAAGTATTTAAAAAAGGGAAAAATTACTAAAAACTGATTTTCAGCTATGTAAATGAGGTTTTGGGAATAAGCATCTAAAACTACACCATAGCTTTTGAGAATACCAACTACTTCCAAAACATTTTCTGGAGTATCTTTAAGTAATGCTTCTCCATTTTCTAAGCGTTTAATATATTCCGATAAAGGGTGATTTACAGGTCTATTTTTAACATTAAGCATTACTATTTCTCCAGACAATTAAAAATAAATAAGGTTGAGGGAAAGGAAGTGACAGATGAGATTGTAGTAGAGATTAAGCACTACTACAAACCCAACACTTTTTAAGTTTTCCCAGGTTTATCTACTGACACAGTTGCAACTAGGTTTGGTGTGTTTACCATTGCTGTGATTGTAGGTTCAGTTAAATGCACTAACCAAGAGGGTTGGATACCGAAAATGACAATTAATAGAGCTAGGATAAATGCAGGAATGCGATCGCTCCAATATACTCTGGGTAAATTGCTCACCTGTGCAGATAAACGCCCAAAAAAGGCACGATTGAGCAGAATTAAGAAGTAAACGGCAGTTAAACCTGTACCTAGCATTGATATCAATGTTTGGATGGGGAAAACGGCTAAACTACCCCGAAAAATGATGAATTCGGAAATAAACCCCACCATTCCTGGTATACCTGCGCTGGCCATAACTCCTAAAACCATCAAAGTACCAATCACAGGCATTCCCCGTTCTGGGTTTAGCAGCCCGCGAAGCACATCTAAATCACGGCTACCTGCTTTTTTATATACAACTCCCACCAGCAGAAACATCAGGGCGGAAATTAAGCCGTGACTAATCATTTGCATGACAGCACCTAATACACTTACAGGTGTGGCAGCAGCAGCGGCTAACAAGACGTAGCCCATGTGTCCGATAGAACTATAGGCTACCATTTTTTTCATATCTGTTTGCGCGATCGCACAAGATGCACCAAACAGCACACTAATCACTGCCCATGTTGCCAACCAAGGGGCTACATATGCCCAAGCTTCAGGTAACAAGTTCATCCCAAACCGCAATAAACCGTAAGTTCCTAATTTCAACAATACTCCAGCCAACAGTACAGAGATTGGTGTGGAAGCTTCGACGTGGGCATCTGGTAACCAAGTATGGAAAGGAACGAGGGGAATTTTAATGCCAAAACCCACCAAAATTCCTCCTAGTAGCAACAGTTGTGTGGCCAAAGATAAGTTTTGGGCGTTCAAAGTCCCTAGTCCAAAACTAGGAGAACCACTCAGCCAAACCATTCCCAAGAAACTGGCTAAAATAAAGATGGCGGAAACAGCAGTATAAATCAGAAATTTAGTCGCTGCATAACCGCGTCTTTCACCACCCCAAATTGCAATTAGCAGATAGAGGGGAATCAGTTCCAACTCGTAAAATATGAAAAATAACAATAAATCCTGTGATAAAAAGGCTCCAATTACCCCAACACTTAACAGTAGGATTAAGGAATAATAAAATCTGGGACGTTGAAGAGATTCATCGCTGCTATAGATGGCAATGCAGGTTAAAAGTCCATTTAACAATACCAGTGGCAATGATAAACCATCTATTCCTAAATTATAGTTTAAGCCTAAAGCATCTACCCAGGGCAGTGACTCAGGAAACTGTTGTCCAATTTCCCCTGGATTAAACTGAATGGCTAGAAAAACTGTCCATAAGAAAGTAATTACAGCACAGCCTAAAGCCAATCTGCGGGAAAGTTTCCCACTCATAGTAGCAGGATAGAAACCTATTAGAGTTGCACCCAGCAACGGCAGCAAAATCAACGTACTCAGCATAAGCAAGTGTTAAGAAGATGGGAAAGTGGGAAGATAGGGAGGTGGGAAGATGAGAAAAATCATCATTATCTCCAGCAAGACTGCCTCCAGCCTCCTAAAAAGGTAATTTATCGAATAAACCTAATGACAAACTGATGACAAAACCCAGGACGCTAATCACTACCAAAATAGTCAACATATAGCCTTGGGATTGACCAGAAATGCTGTACTTTAGACTTTGCCCGCTAAAAATTGCCGCAAAGCCGACTAAGTTTACCAGACCATCTACTAAATAGCGATCGCTCCATGCAGAAATCCTGGATAATAAAGCTACTGCACTGACAATAGTGAGGCGATAAACTCGGTCAATGTAAAAGTCATAACCTAACAAGTCTTGGATAAATCTCCAAGCCAGAATTCTTGATCTTGACCAAGCTTTGTGCAGATAAATTGTCGAACCAATACCCACACCCAATAAGGTAGAAGCTAGTAACGACAATAATATATACCAATCAATACTTTCCCAGCTAGGTAGTAAATACCATTGCTGAAGCATCAGGGGTAATAGTAGTGTCAATATAGTCAATGTCACCATGGGGAAGGCCATTTGCCAACCTACTTCTGGGGCGCGGCGGGTTTTCGGCTGTGGTGTTCCCCAAAAGACTAAGCGGAAGATTCTAGTTAAATTTAATGCTGTCAAGCCATTGACTAACACTAAAACCACAATTACCCAAGGGCTAACTTTCACTAAGCCATCAGCCCATCCTAACATTGCCCAAAAGCTTCCCAGTGGTAGCAATGTCACCATTCCTGCTGAACCGACAACAAAGGCGGTGGTAGTAGCTGGCATTCGTGACCACAAACCACCCATTTCTGTCAAGTCTTGACTTTGGGTGGTATATATGATTGAACCAGAACTCATAAATAATAATGCTTTAGCGATCGCATGGGTTAACAGTAACATGAGAGCCACGCCCCCTTGTTCTAAGCCCACTGCTAAAAACACCAATCCCATATAGGCACTGGTTGAGTGAGATAAAGCCCGTTTAATATCAATTTGGGCTAGTGATACCAATGTTGCACCTAGCGCTGTCACCGTACCCATAACTACCAAGGCATTCAGTGCCACTGGCGATAGTGCTAACAATGGTTGAATCTTGTATAACACATAAGCCCCACCAGCTACCACTAGTGAGTTTCGCATTACCGACGCTGGGTTAGGCCCTTCCATTGCCTCATCTAACCACAGGTGCAGGGGAAATTGAGCGCACTTACCCGCAGGTCCGGCTATCAAAGCCACACCTAACAAGGTTGATGTTAGTGGATTTAACTCAGCAGTTTGCGCCCACTCATACAAATCGGAAAAGTTCAAACTACCTGCTAAAGTAGAAAGTGTGACCACAGCCATTAGCAGTAACAAATCTCCCACCCGCTTTGTTAAAAAAGCATCTCGCGCTGCTGTGACTACCAATGGTTGAGCATACCAAAATCCCACCAGTAAGTAAGTGGAAAGGGTTAGAACTTCTAATAGGGCATAACTGAGGAACAAAGAATCGCTAATCGCTAAACCACTCAGTGCGGCTTCAAAAAATCCTAGCAGTCCAAAAAAGCGTGCTAACGACCAGTCTTTTTCCATGTAACCCAGGGCATAAATTTGGGCTAACAGACTTAATCCTGTAATTAAAACTATTGCCCCTATACTGACTGGTGAGATTTCCAACGCAAATGATAAATTGAAATCCGCAGCTTGGAACCAATTAACTACTAAGGTTTTTGGTTCTCTCTCCCATATATCGTTAAATACAAATAAGCTATGGAAAAAAGCCAAAAGAGTCGTCAACAAGTTGAAGTAGGCCGCAGGTCTTGGCCCTGTACGTTGAATTATTCCCATTCCCCACGGCAAGGTTAAAATAGCACCTAATAAGCTATAAAAAGGCACAAACCAACTTGTAAAATATAAAAACTCATTCATTTAGATTTTCCTTGATCACTCAACCTTTAGTTTCTTAAATAGCCTTAAAACCATCATTCGCTAAAAAAAAATTAATTTTGCTAAAATCAAGTTTTTCTTAACTATTTTTACCATAAACTTAAATGAGCATTTTTACTTTAGCCTCCGTTATTAAATGGCAGTTAAATATAACTTTACATATTTAAATGCTTTTATATGTTTTCAGAAATTCTCTGGTTGTAAATTTCTATTTCTACTCTGAACAAAGAATTTTATAGAATATATTAAAAAAAATTATATATCTTTTAATTAGTCTATGTACAGATAGCAAAACATGAAAAAAGACTGAGACAGTATAATATACAGCCTCTGGATGCCCCAGATCCGATAGGATTAGCCCTGGTTATGAATGTTATTTTCTAAATGTAATAAAGAAATTATAAAGCATAAGCGTCCCCTCTAGGAATCCGTGAACTTTGATCTCATGAGAGGGGCTATTAAGTTTTGTTAAGTTTTTTAAAACTTTTTTATTACAAACTATTATAGTAATTTATGTTGCCAGGGATGCCAAGGTTTCCTATGCTTAATTTTAGAAGTGTTTTCTTCGCTCAAGATGAGCATCCCCGTCAAAAATTTCAACCCATAGTACAGATTGAATTAATTTTTTAGGAGTTCTGCGATGCCAATTGCAGTTGGAATGATTGAAACGAAAGGCTTTCCGGCAGTAGTAGAAGCTGCTGATGCGATGGTGAAAGCAGCTCGCGTTACCCTAGTAGGATATGAAAAAATCGGTAGCGCTCGTGTTACCGTGATTGTCCGGGGAGATGTATCTGAAGTGCAAGCTTCAGTAGCGGCTGGTGTCGAAGCAGCTAGAAGAGTCAACGGTGGTGAAGTGTTATCCACACACATCATTGCCCGTCCCCACGAAAACCTAGAATACGTCTTACCGATTCGGTATACAGAAGCAGTAGAACAGTTCCGGACTTAAAAACTGTTTAAACAAAGTGATTAACGGGGTTGCTTGCTTGAGTGGAAATTTTTGCCCGGTCTGAACAAGACCAGCGTGGCGCAAGCCATAAACTTAATTTAAGGATGAAAACTAATGTCAATTGCAGTGGGAATGGTTGAAACGCTGGGCTTTCCAGCAGTAGTAGAAGCTGCTGATGCGATGGTGAAAGCCGCTCGCGTTACACTAGTAGGATACGAAAAAATCGGTAGCGGCAGAGTGACAGTCATCGTTCGGGGCGACGTTTCTGAAGTACAAGCTTCAGTAGCAGCAGGGATTGAAAATGTAAAACGAGTCAATGGTGGACAAGTGCTGTCTACTCACATCATTGCTCGTCCTCACGAAAACTTGGAATATGTCCTACCAATTCGTTATACCGAAGATGTAGAACAATTCCGGGAAGGTGTAAACGCAATTCGTCCTTTCGGTAGAAGACCGTAATTTATAATGCAAATTGCCAAAGTTCGTGGCACAGTAGTTAGCACGCAAAAAGATCCAAGTCTTAGAGGTGTCAAACTACTGCTGTTGCAATTAGTAGATGAAGACGGAAACCTCCTGCCAGAATACGAGGTAGCAGCCGATAGTGTGGGTGCAGGAGTGGAAGAGTGGGTACTGGTCAGTCGTAACGGTGCCGCTCGTCAAGTTCTAGGCAATGAACAACGTCCGTTAGATGCAGCAGTAGTGGCGATAATAGACACCATTCATGTTGAAGATCGCCTCATCTACAGCAAAAAAGAACAATATAGATAGTCACCCCTGACGGGGAATTCAAAATTCAAAATTCAAAATTGATTGACTGTTTTGAACGCTGAATTTTGAATTGGAGCGTAGCAACCGACTACTAACAAAAAGCTTAATTCAGGAGGAATGTCCCAATGGTAGTCCGCAGCACGGCGGCCCCCCCAACCCCGTGGTCAAGGAGTTTAGCTGAACCCAAAATCCATGAAACTGCATTTGTACACTCTTCTGCCAACATTATTGGGGATGTATTGATAGGTGCAAATGTCATCATTGCTCCAGGGATTTCAATCAGAGCCGATGAAGGTACACCCTTTTATATTGGTGAAAACACTAATATTCAAGATGGTGTAGTCATTCATGGCTTGGAGCAAGGTCGAGTAATTGGTGATGATCAACAAGAATACTCGGTCTGGGTTGGTGAAGATGCTTCTATTACCCACATGGCTCTAATTCATGGGCCAGCTTATGTAGGGGATCACTCCTTTATTGGCTTTCGCTCTACGGTATTTAATGCCAAGGTGGGTGCAGGTTGCATTGTGATGATGCACGCTTTAATTCAAGATGTAGAAATCCCCCCAGGTAAATATGTCCCTTCGGGAGCGATAATTACTACCCAGCAGCAAGCTGACCGATTACCAGATGTACAAGCTCAAGATCAGCAGTTTGCTCATCATGTAGTCGGTATTAATCAGGCATTGCGGACTGGTTATCGCTGTGCTGCGGATAGCAAGTGTATTGCACCCATTCGGGATGAACTTAATCTTTCTGGGGCTAAATCTTATACAAGTATTGTTGTTGAAGAATTGGAAAGGAGTAGTGAAGTGGCGAGCAATAGCTTGGGTGCAGAAACGGTAGATCAGTTGCGTTATCTACTACAACAAGGGTATAAAATCGGTTCAGAACACGTTGATCAAAGACGGTTCCGCACAGGTTCATGGCAAAGCTGTCAGCCCATTGAAACCAGGTCTTTAGAAGCAGCGATCGCAGCTTTAGAAAGTTGTCTGGTAGACCACAGTGGCGAGTATGTCCGTCTGTTTGGTATTGACAATGGTAGACGGAGAGTATTAGAAACCATCATCCAACGTCCAGATGGTGTAGTTGCTAGTACATCCACCTTTAAGCCATCTGCGGCTTCCAGCAATGGCAGCTACAACGGCAATGGTAATGGTAACGGCACCAGTAGCAGTAAACTCAGCGCCGAAACAGTAGACCAAATCCGTCAACTTTTAGCAGGCGGATACAAAATCGGTACAGAACACGTAGATGAGCGCCGGTTCCGCACAGGTTCTTGGAACAGCTGTAAGCCAATTGAAACAACTTCTGCTAAAGAAGTGGTTTCCGCGTTAGAAGAGTGTATAGACAACCATCAAGGCGAGTATGTGCGGTTGATTGGGATTGACCCCAAAGCCAAACGCCGGGTACTAGAAAGCATTATCCAACGTCCAAATGGTCAAGTAGCCCCATCTGGTAGCACCAAATCATTTGCAAGTGCATCTTCTGGATCTGCTACTGCCACGGCAACAGTTACCAGCACTCGGTTGAGCGCAGAAATAATAGATCAACTGCGGCAATTATTGGCTGGTGGATTTAAAATTAGCCTAGAACACGTAGACCAACGCCGTTTCCGTACAGGTACTTGGGCTAGTTGCGGTCAAATTCAGGCTAAATCTGAACGAGATGCGATCGCAGCGTTGGAAGCATATCTCTCTGAATATCCAGGAGAATATGTGCGCTTAATTGGTATTGATGCCACAGCCAAGCGCCGGGTATTGGAAGCAATTATCCAACGTCCATAATAGGGAACAGGGAACAGGTAACACAATTTTGGATTTTAGATTTTAGATTTTAGATTGACCCCAGCAGTGAAGTCGGGGGCTTCTCTACGAGACACTATCGCGTTCAGACCTGTTTGGATTTTGAATCTTCAATCCAAAATTCAAAATTTAAAATCTAAAATTCGGTGATTCTTAATTTTCTCCCCACCTCCCCAACTCAAAATTATTCTCAATACTCATTTTTCCGGCTTCCAAGGTGACAAATTCCATGTCTGTGCCGCTGCTACGCCTGGGCAACAGTTTTGATTCTCACATTAGTGGTGAGGTGAATATTCATCCCAGTGCGGTACTAGCACCAGGGGTAATCATTCAAGCAGCTGCCAACAGCAAAATTATTATCGGACCTGGTGTCTGTATTGGCATGGGGTCAATTCTCCAAGTCAATGAAGGTATTCTAGAAGTAGAAGCAGGAGTGAACCTGGGAGCCGGGTTTTTGATGGTTGGTCAAGGCACAATTGGCACTAATGCTTGTATTGGTGCAGCAACTACAGTATTCAACTGTTCTGTCGCATCTGGAGAAGTAGTTCCACCCGGTTCTCTTTTGGGAGACACTAGTCGCCAAGTTGGCACAACCCAACAACTCGAACCATCCACCAATAATTCCACTTCCACAAAAGTTCAACAGGAAAAGCCAGAAGAACCGGTAATTTCTTCAACTCATTTCTCGGCTTCAGCCTTTGTGGAGTTCCAACACCAGCCTCATTCCGTTTCTGGGCCTTCTCCGACTCCTAAAAGCCAATCTCCCCCAGTGGAGGAACAGGCTCAGGTTGCTGCCTCTGACCAAGAGCAACCTACTCACCCAGAATCTACCGAAATCAGTAATCCAGAATCAGCTACCAGCCCAGATGAAACTAAAGCCCATAATACTTTTGGGACTCAAATTTACGGACAAGGTAGCATCAATCGGCTTTTGATCACATTGTTTCCCCATAGACAATCCTTGAACGACAAACACTCTGACAATTCCTCGTAGTAAGTGTTAATTGTTAAGTGGAGAGTTTTGTGAGTATCCTGGAGAATTCATGATGGAAACATCTAATCAACGGTCTCTTACCACTATCCAGCCTGTACGTCGCCGTCATCGAGACAACTTCAAGGATACTGCCTTGGGTTTAGTATCTACTCTTAGCTTTCCAGCCATAGTTGGAACAGCTGACATGATGTTGAAATCGGCTGGAGTTCATTTAGTGGGTTATGAAAAAATTGGTAGTGGTCACTGTACGGCAATTATCCGAGGTGGTATTGCTGATGTACGCTTGGCTGTAGAAGCTGGTGTACAAACTGCTGAACAATTTGGTCAGTTGGTTTCTAGTTTGGTGATTCCCAGACCTTATCCCAATCTAGACATTGTGCTGCCTATTACTAACCGCATCAGTAAATTGATGGAGGAAGGCAGTTACAGCCGATTGAGTAATCAAGCAATTGGTTTGGTAGAAACGCGGGGTTTTCCAGCAATGGTAGGCGCTTGTGATGCCATGCTCAAATCGGCTGATGTCCATTTGGCAGCTTATGAAAAAATTGGTGCGGGTTTGTGTACAGCGATTATTCGTGGTTCTGTAGCTAATGTTGCCGTGGCAGTAGAAGCGGGAATGTTTGAAGCAGAACGCATTGGGGAATTGAGTGCGGTGATGGTGATTCCTCGTCCATTGGATGAAATGGAGCTAACCTTGCCTATCGCCAGTTGTTGGATAGAAGAACGTGAACCATTAAATATACCTTTAAATATCAGGGATAAAATTGTGGACGCGGAAGCTGTGGAGTTGCCAGATTTAGCTAAATTGCCTATGAAAATTAAGGAAGAACTATGGAACGATGAATGATGAATTCTAAATAATAAATTATTCAATATTCAGCATTCATCTTGAGTTGGAAGGCATTTTTTGTCTTGCTTGTTTTTTGATGATAACTTTTTAACTCCATAAGTCCAATACTGCACTTCTGATAGCGAACATAGATTTTTACCTATATTAACCCTCATAACTTTGTATGAGTAACATTACAACAAGGGGTAGTGTTAAGTGATACTAGATTTATATCTACGAATTGCGATTAGAGGAGAATCACCTTGAACCAAGCGACGTTGCACCAGTTGAAGGTGTTCGAGGCTGCGGCACGGCACGGTAGCTTTACTCGTGCTGCTGAGGAATTATTTCTCACCCAACCTACCGTATCGATGCAAATCAAGCAACTAACAAAATCGGTAGGATTGCCATTATTTGAGCAGGTGGGAAAACGCTTATTTTTGACGGAAGCCGGACGGGAACTATTTACTACTTGTCGTCAGATTTTTGAGACTATAGCTCAATTTGAAATGACAGTGGCAGATTTAAAAGGGCTAAAACAAGGGCAATTGCGCTTGGCTGTGATTACAACAGCAAAATATATTATCCCGCGTTTGTTGGGTCCATTTTGCCAACTTTACCCTGGAATTGACATCTCCCTACAAGTCACTAATCATGAACGGATTTTGGAACGCATGGTTGGTAACATGGATGACTTGTATATTATGAGCCAGGTTCCAGAGCATTTAGATGTCCATGTCAAGGCATTTTTAGAAAATCCTTTGGTAGTTTTTGCACCTGTGAATCATCCTTTAGCACAGGAAAAAAATATCCCGATAGAAAAATTGGCAGATCAACCATTTATCATGCGCGAACCTGGTTCAGGTACGCGCCGTGCGGTGCAATCTCTCTTTGAGGAACATGGCATCAAGGTGAAGGTGAAACTGGAATTGGGGAGTAATGAGGCGATTAAACAAGCAATAGCCGGGGGTTTAGGAATTTCGGTATTATCTCGTCATACTTTATTGACAGATAGTTCTGAGTTCAGCATTTTGGATGTGCAGCACTTTCCCATGAAGCGCACTTGGTATATGGTTTACCCATCTGGTAAACAGTTATCGATTGTGGCTCGTACTTATTATGAGTATCTACTAGAGGCGGCTAAGAAGATTGTGGAGCAAGAAGTGATTACTTCAGTTCCACAATAAACTTGACATTCAATACCTCAGAACCCTTGACGCTGAAACCGGAAACCATTGACAATTAACCAGCAGAACTATTAAACCAGGAAACAGGAAACTCTTCATAGAGATAACTGACATCTGTTTTAACTGATAATTGATAAACATGGGAAAAAACTGGCAATGGTGAACCCGGAAATATTATCTTGGCGCAAAACAGTAGAAAGCCAGATTGTTGCTGTCACTGTCTATGGTGACAAAGCTTTAGTTACAAGACGAGGTGTTATATCCTTAACGGGAGAAGAACGAGAGTTGTTAATTACACCATTGCCTGTAACTCTAGAAACTGAGTCTGTGAGGGTAAGCGGTACTGGTACGCTAGGGGTGCGGTTGCTGGGAGTGAGCAGCGATCGCATTTATACTACCGAACCTGTGGCTGAAAGAGTGGCGCAGTTGACAAGACAAATTCAACAACTAGAAGCAGAAAAACGCCATTTACAAGCTCAAATAGATGCTTTGGCATTACAATCTCATTTTATTGCCGGCTTGGGGGAAAAAACCGAAGAACCCTTTGCTCAGAGCCTGTCACGGAAAAATCTCAGTTTGAGTGAAACATTAGATTTTCTCAACTTTATTGGTAGTCAGTATAGCGAATATGCGATCGCTTCTGGGGAATGCAAAACCCAACAGCAAGAATTAGAAAAGCAATTACAACCACTCCGCACCGCATTGCAAAAAATCCAAACACCACACCCTAAAGAAAGCTTGAGTGTGATTGTCGGTGTGGAAGTTGCGGGGGAAGGTGAGTTTGAGCTAGAGATGTCTTATTTGGTGAATCGTGCTAACTGGAAGCCGCTTTATGACTTGCGGGTTGATAGTAGTAGCAATATATTATATCTGAGCTACCTGGCAGAAGTTACCCAAACTACAGGTGAAGATTGGCTTGGTGTAGCGCTGACTTTTTCTACCGCTAAACCGGGATTAGGTACAATCCCACCGAAGTTGAAGCCCTGGTATATTGATACACCACCTACACGCGCAGATGATTCTCTGACTATGCAGCGTTCAATGTCTCCTCCACCTGCTATGGCTGTGCTGATGCCTCCTCCTAATAATGCGCCAAAGGCTGCAAAAAAGGAAGAAGAGGAAAATTTCATCAGTGCTGAAACAGTCGTAACGGAAGTATCTAAACAAGGCAGCGTAGTTACTTTTAAACTAAATAGTGGTGGTAATATTCCCAGTGATGGCGCACCTCATAAAACCACAATTTTTCAAGATGATTATCCTTGTAAATTAAATTATGTAGGAATGCCACGTTTAGTTAGTTTTGCTTATTTACAAGCTACTATAAAAAATAGCCCTGATGGTGCAACTTTATTACCAGGGAAAGCAAATATTTTTCGGGACAGTATCTTTGTCGGTGCAACTCAATTAGAACATATTGCTCCAGGACAGGAATTTAAAATTAATTTGGGTATAGATGAAGGTTTAAAAATTGAACGTGATTTAGTTGAACGTCAGGTAGATAAGAAACTGATGAGTAGTCAACGCCGAGTTACCTATGCTTATCGGCTGGTAATTACTAATTTATTAAATCAAGAAGCAAGTTTAAAATTAACTGAACAATTACCAGTTAGTCGCAACGAGCAAATTAAGGTGCGTCTTTCTCGTTCTCAGCCACAAATTCAATTAAGTGAAATCGGAATTTTGGAGTGGGATATTGTGCTGGCAGCGCAGGAACAGCAGGAGGTATATTATCAGTTTACTGTTGAGCATCCGCCGGAATTAACAGTGCTGGGATTGGATATTTGAATTGGGGGATTGGGGATGATCACACTACTAGGAGAATTAACAACAATAATGCTTTCTTGTTTAGTGGCATTAACAAAACATCTGCAAAAATTTCTTCAAATCATTCAAGGTAGGATGTTCAAAGTTCCAAATCGACGCTTTTTCACTCATGGCATATTCAAAAGTACATTTCTTATATGCTTGCTTACTTTCTTTTTTCGAGCAAGTATCATATCGTATGTAGGTGTTAACCCAGAATTTATCAAAGTCCTTAATCTTTATTTCTTTTCCGTAATTTTTCAAGCAATCTTTCCAACTCTCTAAGCAATCAGCATAATCAGAATTTTTACTCTTAATCATTTTTAGAACTGTTTCAAGTTCTCCTGTTCCATCAACATTTGTAAAGTAACAAGCCAGTTGGATATTAATATCCTCAACCGTTATATTTATAAACTTCTTAACTTCTTCAATAAATGGTGATTTAGGAAAAACTTCTTGAATACATTCATTTATCAAATTAATTCTCTTAACTTCTTGTTGGTCATCAATATCAATAACTATACCTATTCTTTCAATCTTACCCTTTTCTATATCTGCTTTTAAATCTTTGAGAGCATCCTTTAGCTTTGTTGGATTTAATCCATTCATCGACATATAATCATCTTCTGAAAGCAGAATCGGAGGTGCAACTTCTATATTGAAATTGAGGTAACGGATAATTGCCTGTAGGAAAAATTGATCATTTTTACTTTCTACAATCAAAATATTACTACTCACCTCTCACCTCCTTATGGTGACTTATGCCATACTCTAAAGTATCTAAATCTCGCTTTATAGCAACTATTTTGCCTGTTTTTAGATGTTTTGTTAGCTCAAAATGAGCAGCTATATTTTGATACTCAGAGCCAGCTTTTATGAAAGCTTCTATCATTTCTAAGCTATGTGTTGTAGCAAAAATTTGCACATTTAATTCACTAGCTAATCTGTAAAGAATACTCCAAAAAGCAGCTTGGTTAGAGTGATGAATACCATTTTCTATTTCATCAATTAGCAAAATACTATTTTCATTATTCACAATTCTTAAAATGATATCGGCGATGCGATTAATTGCATCACCAAACAAGGACAAAGGTAATCTACTTTCACCTTCTCTCTTAACATAAAGATTTGGTTCACCGATACTAAAGCTCTCTACACCAATAATGGAAGAATCAATAGCCTGAAAGGCTCTTAGAAGCTCATTGTCTCTCTCATTCAAACGGGCTTTGTCAAACTCTTCTGTCAATTCTCGACTAGAAACTCTCAAAAAAGAGGGGATAAAAAAAGCATTTTTTATGTCAGGAACTTTGATATCTCTGGCTATTACACCCTTAGCACTGGAAATGATTAATGTTTCAAAATCATCTCCATTATTAATCCTGGTTTTCAGGTGCATCACAGATAATACAGACTCACTTCCTGAAAAAAGACTGATGATTTTCTCGTTATCATTATCATCATCCTGTTGATAGGTATCTTCTAAATCTTTCACAGATTCATCAACAAATACTTCAACTTTTTTATAAGAACCACTTTCAAGGGTAGCGTCAATCTCTAGTGTACTATTCTTATTTTGTTGAAAAAAGAAGTTGTTCCAGGTTCTTTCAGGCAAAGCTCTACTTAACTTTGATGATTCTCTTCTTACTTGTCGCAACAAAAAAATAGTATCTGGTCTTGGTGTACTATTGAGGAATAATGCTTCTAATAATGCAGTTTTACCAACATTATTTTTTCCGCTAATTAAATTAATTTTCTCAAAACCTAATACTTTTAAATTCTGGAAACATCTAAAATTTTTAATCTCAATATTCTTAATCACTGTAACCTCCAGATACAAACTTACTCACTTACATTACCTTATATCTTTCACCACCCAGATAGTTATCAACAAAATGAACGTATCAAGAAAAGCTTTTCGGTAATTTATTGCTTTCTGAAGAGTTTGTTGCCAGAGTTGTACCGTAACCGACTCATCCTCTGGCGTAAATTAGTCTATAAGAATATAGGTATTGATCCAGATGCGATTTAATTAAGTATCTTCTGGAAACACCCATTTTGGAGGTTCCGTCATTTTTTTCCGCAATCTTTCTTCAGCCATTTCTAGCATTTTGTCTAAAGAAGTCTCTTCGATAAACTTTGAGGTTGCTTCTCTAGACTCGATATTGGGACATTTATCGCCTAAAACGCACCCGTTGACGCAGGCTTCAGCGCAGTTAATTGTCTGCTCCACAGTGAACTCCTCTCTACATTCGGGCGTTTTACCCTTCAAATAAATTTTACTATTATTGGTAATAGGTTATTAACTAATATTACTATCTAACTGCTGTGGGGGTTTAGCACTGCTAATACCCCTACAAAAATCTTAAATCGGTGCGGAAATCCCACCCCTACTACACTCCTATGTCAGAATTATTAGCTAATACTGGAACGATCGCTGCTATAGCTACTGCTGTTGTCCCTCAACAAGGTAGTGTGGGGATTGTGCGGATTTCTGGTGATCATGCGATAGCGATCGCACAAACTCTATTTTCTGCACCTGGAAAACAAGTTTGGGAAAGTCACCGCATTCTCTATGGTTACATCCGTCAACCCCAAACTAAGCAAGTTGTTGATGAAGCTTTGTTGTTGATTATGAAAGCACCCCGTTCTTTTACCCGTGAAGATGTGGTGGAATTCCATTGTCACGGGGGAATTATGGCTGTACAACAAGTATTGCAACTATGTTTAGAAAATGGTGCGAGATTAGCGCAACCGGGGGAATTTACATTAAGAGCGTTTTTAAATGGACGTTTGGATTTAACCCAAGCAGAAAGTATCGCAGATTTAGTGGGTGCGAAATCTCCCCAAGCAGCGCAAACGGCTTTAGCTGGGTTACAAGGTAAATTAGCTCATCCTATACGGAATTTACGCGCTCAATGTTTGGATATTTTAGCGGAAATTGAAGCGCGGATTGATTTTGAGGAGGATTTACCACCGTTAGATGAGCAAAGAATTATTTCTGAAATTGATCAAGTTACGTTGAAAATTACTAAATTATTAGCAACAAAAGATAAAGGTGAATTATTGCGAACTGGGTTAAAAGTAGCGATTGTTGGTCGTCCCAATGTGGGAAAATCGAGTTTATTGAATGCGTGGAGTCAGAGCGATCGCGCTATTGTCACAGATTTACCCGGTACAACCCGCGATGTAGTTGAATCTCAGCTAGTTGTGGGGGGGATTCCTATCCAGGTTTTAGACACAGCAGGGATTCGGGAAACAGCAGATCAGGTAGAGAAAATAGGGGTAGAGCGATCGCGTCGTGCTGCGAGTGCTGCTGATTTAGTATTATTGACTATTGACGCTTCCGCAGGTTGGACAGAAGCAGATCAAGAAATTTATGAACAAGTAAAACACCGTCCGGTGATTTTGGTAATTAATAAAATTGATCTTGTAGAAACACATAATGTAGAGACGTTGCATGCAAAGTCTCTACACTTGAAATATCCAACAAGTATTAACCAAGTTGTAAAAACCGCAGCAGCGCAAAATCAAGGAATTGATGGTTTAGAAACTGCGATTTTAGAAATAGTCCAAGCGGGAAAGGTGCAAGCTGCTGATATGGATTTAGCAATTAATCAAAGACAAGCCGCAGCCTTAACAAAAGCGAAGCTTGATTTGGAACAAGTGCAAATAACAATTATCGAACAGTTACCCTTAGATTTTTGGACAATTGATTTAAGAGGAGCGATTTATGCATTGGGAGAAATTACTGGGGAAGAGGTGACGGAATCAGTTTTAGATCGGATTTTTAGTAGGTTTTGTATTGGGAAATAAACTGACATTTTGCACCAATTCCGAACGACTAGAAGTCGCGGCTATAAAAACTAAGTCCACCTGCGTGGACTAATATAAAATCAATGTTTTCGAGCCTCGGAGACAGGCTTTGCATCTAGTTGAGGCTGGTAATGGGTAATAGGTAATTTGTGATCAAATCCCAGTCTTAATCCTGGAAATCCTGATTCTGTCAATTAAACCTTATCCTTAACAGGTGTCGCAATACCACGCTTCACCAAACCCGCTTCTAGTTCATGAATAAATCGCAAATCTTCAACCAATAAAGGATAATCATCATTTAATAATGGTTCTTTTTCTAAAAAAGTAAATGCTTGACGGAATTGAATAGGACTAGCTTTAATTGGTGAATGAAAATGACAAGCAACAATTTGCTCAAAATCCCAAATTGCAACTTTATCAGCCCAGTCTAATACTTGTTTTGGTGCTTGGGGAAGAATGAGAATTTGTAAAATCGGTGCGACAAAAGGGCGACCATTTCCACACAACGCATCAAAAGACTGTTGCCAATTATTTCGCCAGCGAAAAGGAAATAAACCAAAATAAGCTTTGGAAGAATGGTCTGGAGCTTTTTTAGCATCTTTCCACATTTCTCTCATTCCCATAATTTCTAAAGCACTGGGACGAAAATAAATTGCAAACAAAGATATTTTCTGCCATCCTTGACGACGATTTTTTTGATTATCTTCTATAATCTCTTGTCCATGTTCTCTGGCGTGAAATAATAAAGGATATGGTTCTAATTGTAAAATTTCTGGTGGTTCTTCTTTGACTGAAACTATAGTATCTGTTAACAAGAGAGTGCGCGATGGTTTGTGAAATAATGCCACTTCCACAAAAGCACCCTTTCCTAAATTTATATCTAAAATTTTATATTCAAATTCATCACCAAAAGGATTTTGATGAATATTTTCCGTTAGTTCTAAAGTTCGTTTTTGAGGAAAGCCAAGCCAACTCAGTGGTAAATTAAATGGGAAACTCCACTGATGAGGTGCAACATAAACTACAGCTTGGGGAAATTTTCTGGCAAAGGGGCCAACAAAGATTTTATGCTCTAAACCAGAACTGGTAGGTAGGAGAATATATTTAACTTCACCATGCCTTGCTGCCAACTCTTGAACCAAACGAATACATTCTCCTGTGGGTGCGACAGGTGCATAGACTAAAAGACCTCCTGCTTGCAGCTTGATGACGGTCATGCGAATTGGTACGATGGTATAGAGGATGCCTTGTAATTGGTCAAATGTCCAAACGCTATCCTTAACTATTTCCCGTCGAACTGTTCGTCGTTTACCGTAGGGATAAAGTGGTAGTACAGGCCAAAAAGGCCATGACCAATCTCGCTGATTTATGCTTTCCTGGGCGTTCATTGTTGTTTAATCAAATGTGTCTTTCCCATTTCTACAGAAATCCTAAATCATTTCTGAAAAATTTTGAGTTGTCTAGGATGGGCATCATAGTAACGCTGATTTAGTGCAGAAGGCTAAGTTTTTAATTTTTAATTTTTAATTTCATTCTGCGGTACTAGCATCTAGTATCTATGTAGTGTAAAAATATTCCTACCTCAATAGGCTCAAAACAAGAATTATGACTATGCATTCTAATTTGCAACGTGCCTTTGCTAACCGCAGTGTCCTGAAAGTAATTAGCGGTTTGAATAATTTCAACGCTGAAAGTGTTGCTGCTACTGTGAAAGCGGCTGAGTTGGGTGGTGCAACTTTTGTAGATATTGCTGCTGATGCAGCTTTGGTTAAATTAGCTAAAAGTTTAACAAGTTTACCAGTTTGTGTTTCAGCTGTAGAACCTGAAAAATTTGTTCAAGCGGTAGCTGCTGGTGCTGATTTGATTGAAATCGGTAATTTCGATTCTTTTTACGCTCAAGGTCGTAGATTTGAAGCTGAGGAAGTTTTAGCCCTAACTCGCCAAACCCGCGCCTTGTTACCTGAAATTACCCTATCTGTTACCGTTCCTCACATCCTGGAATTAGACCAACAGGTACAACTAGCTGAAGAATTGGTAAAAGCTGGTGCTGATATCATCCAAACCGAAGGCGGTACTAGCAGTCAACCCTCTCACGGTGGTACTTTGGGATTAATTGAAAAGGCTGCTCCTACTTTGGCTGCGGCTTATGAAATTTCCCGTGTGGTTTCCGTGCCTGTATTATGTGCTTCTGGCATTTCTAATGTTACTGCACCTTTAGCGATCGCAGCTGGTGCGGCAGGTGTTGGTGTCGGTTCTGCTATCAACCAACTTAATAGCGATATTGCTATGATTGCCGCAGTCCGTGGCTTGGTGGAAGCTCTAGCAACCGCAAACGTGCGTACATTTGCATAGATTGGTAGGGGCGGGGCTTCCCCGCCCTAAATTCCTAAATTCCCCGCCCCACATCTTAAGATAAACAATCCTTCAAAGCATAAATCACCTGATCTTGCTGTTCTTGTCTCAGTTCTGGGAACATAGGCAGAGATATGACTTCATGACAGGCTTGCTCAGATATGGGCAATTGTCCGGGTTGATAGCCTAAATTTTCATAAACTGGCTGTAAATGTAAAGGACGAGGATAGTAAAGCATGGAGCTTACTCCTTTATCTTGTAATTGACTCCGTACCCAGTCCCGATATTTAGCACTTGCACCATTTCTGCCTTCACCAGAAATACGAATGGTGTATTGATTCCAGACACCTACTCCTCCTAGTAATTCTTGGGGTGCGACGATACCGGGAATTTGACTGAGGAATTGATAATAATAAGCTGCGATTTGTTGTCGTTGTTTGTTCCAAGTATCTAAATAGCGCAGTTTGATTTGCAGAATTACAGCTTGGATAGAGTCTAATCGGCTATTCACACCGATTTCTTCGTGAATATATCTTTCTTTACTGCCATGTTCCCGTAATACTCTCAACTTGGCTGCGATCGCACTATCATTAGTTGTAATTGCTCCACCATCACCACAACCACCCAGATTCTTGGTTGGGTAGAAACTAAAACAGCCAATGTGTCCAATGCTGCCAACTTTTTGCTCATCCCAAGTTGCACCTGTGGCTTGCGCGCAATCTTCAATTACTGCTAAATTGTGAGCCTGTGCGATCGCCATTAATCCTGTCATATCCACAGGTAGTCCGAACAAGTGAACTGGCATAATAGCTTTGGTTTTGGGTGTAATTGCAGCTGCAACTTGCTCTACATCTAAATTAAACGTAGTTGCATCAATATCCACAAAAACCGGTTTTGCACCCACTGCACTGATGACTTCCGTCGTTGCAAAAAAGGTGAAAGGTGTGGTAATAACTTCATCACCTGCACCAATTTCTAGAACCCGTAGCGCCAGATAAAGCGCGTCAGTACCAGAATTACAAGCTACACATTCACTTACCCCATGATAAGCAGCAAACTGGCGCTCAAAACCTTCAACAACCGGCCCACCAATATAACGCCCAGAAGTCAGAACTTCTAAAACAGCAGTACTCACTTCTGCCTCAATGGTGGCATATTGCTGCTTGATATCAAAGGCAGGGATGGAATTTACGCTTTGGATCATAAGTTTTTATTTTAATGCAGATACAAAAGATACACTTTTACGGGCGCTGTTAGCTAATTAAATTTTTCCCAAAAGCCTGAAAAGCGCCATCGCTCAAAATACTCATTTGTTCAGGGTTTTTACTGAATTTACCGGAAGATAAATGATGGAACCTCTCAAATTTGTTCAATATTCAAAATCACTGCTAACTGCCATGATAAATGCAGACGATTTAGAATTTTGAATAGTTCTTGTGTAGGCTGTTTTAAGCAAACAATCCCCGGAAGTAGAGAAACCATGCCGGATTTGATTAAACTGGATATTGTGGATTTAGCTTTAGCTGTGGCATTAATAGCGATCGCTATTGGTTTATCTGCCTGGGAAAAGTTAGGACTAGAGTTAAACTTAGCTTTAGCTACCGGTAGAACCATCCTCCAACTCATCGTCTTAGGATACGTTTTAGACTTCATCTTTGCTGTAAACAACGTTTGGGCTGTTTTGGGGATTTTAACAATCATGCTGACAATTACGGCGATTGTCGCACGAAATCGCATCAGCCAAAAAATTCCTCTCGTACTCCCTTTAGTCTGGGGAGCAATTTTTGCCAGTACAGCCTTAACATTGCTTTACACCAACTTTTTGATTATCCAACCAGACAGATGGTACGAGCCACGTTATATCATTCCCTTAGCAGGTATTTTGCTCGGTAATGGTATGAATGCCGCAGCAGTAGCTGGAGAAAGGCTTGTAAGTGCTATTAACCAATTTCCCACAGAAATAGAAACACATTTAAGTTTAGGTGCTACTCCCCAGCAAGCTGTAAGTCAATACCGCAAAGATGCAATTAGAGCCGCATTGCTTCCTACCCTGAATCAAATGATGCTAATAGGCATGGTAACAATACCAGCTTTCACCAGTGGACAATTATTAGCTGGAGTCACCGCTTTAGAGGCTGTATCTTATGAAATTGTGATTATGTTTATGGTTGTTTTCGCAAATTTGCTGACAACACTTTTAGTTACCAAAGGATTGTGTCGTCAGTTTTTTAATGATGCTATGCAGTTGGTGAGGTAAGAAGATGTTCGATTAATTACTTACTATTTTAAAAGTACTCCACCTCATCAAAAGTGGCTTTTTAACTGCTGCTAAAACCTTATCTACTAATGACAATTAAATTTAAAACTAGCTCCAGCCAGCATCTATAGCAGGTGACAGTGCTAGAAGCCGTTTATTGTCTAAGTTTTAGCATTGGTTAATGTCCTAAGCGCCTTGTCCGTTGCTATAGCTATATGTCCAGACAAACAAAAGTTTATTTTCGGTAGAATTACGTATGTATTTTTTCTTTTATATCAGGTTTAATAGATATTAAATCAAACAATAATACTTAAGCAAGAAACCACATAGCTAGTCTTTTTCAGCTTAAAAGAAGCAGGTGCAAGCTTAGAGTTTTTAGCACTAAATTGAAAACCTGATTACCCAGTGTAGCGATTTGACAGGCACAGCAATTTACTCGTAATGGCAACTTATACAGATTGGAATCAGGCATTAATTGACTACTTTATCAGTGGTGTCCCACGAAATACAAAAGTTTACCTCAATGTTGATGAGTACATCATTGAACATATTGGTTACAACTTCATAAACTCATCACTTAGAGATACTAACTTGATTGATGACTTCAACAGCGCAGTTAGAAGAAAAGTAATTGTTGATGAACAGGTTGATTTAAAACGCTTAAAAGGGAGAGATACCCAAGGATTTCCTCAAGGAGTAGCTTTTTTATGTGCTAGTGTACTTGCAGCTTCTCTCATGGGAGAAGAAGAAAAAATCTCAGAAAAAGATTATTTTCAACGCTTACGAGAAATTTTAACCTTACCTGGTTTTCATCGTCCAGCAGGAATGAAAGTTGGTTCAGAAGCAGAAGAACCTTTATGGCAAGAATGGAATCTCTGGTTAATGGAACAGGGATTTTTACCCTCAGCCCAGCAGGGAAAAGGTGGACCAACTAAATATATTAATTATCCTATTTCTCAATGTTTATTGCGTCGTACTGATAAAGATAAATTACGGCAATTATTTCAAGATAAAAAATGGAAAGGACAATGGGATACTCAAACATTATCGGTTTATATACGTAAAGAAATTAACAATTTAAGCAAACATTTACAAAAATTACTCACCGAAAATAGGCAACGCTATGAAGTTGTAACAGAAGCCATACATCAAATTTATGAACAATGGCAATCTCAAGGATGTCCATCTGCTGATAAATTCAATTATCGCAGTTTTAGCAGTCATATTTTTTGCGGTTTATATCGTACAGAAGATCCATTTTTAGAAGAAGTTGATTATTATCTTTATCCTAAACAACAACGAGGTAGAAAGTTAGATTCAGTTACAGTTAAATTAGGTGATAATCACCAGAAACTAATGGAAGAGCGTCCTGGATGGTATTTTCCATTAGATTCTCAAGTAAATGAAAAAGACTTAGAACAAGGTAATAGATATCAAATTATTGAACCTGATAATTTAGATTATTTAATTTTGCCAAATCGTGATTTTTGGATATTAATATCTGATCCAGAAAATTCTGAATCGGGAGTTTACGCATCTTGGGAAAATCCATCATTAGGAAGTGAGTTTATCATCTTATCCAAAAAAGCAATATTGCCAGATATTCAACGTTTAAAAGATGAGAATTTATTACAGTGGAATGGTGAACCAGAACCGTTATCTACTAATTCTGATTGGGTAGAAATTCAACAATGTATGGTGATTTCTCCAGCTTGGGATGGAGTCTTTATAGAAAATCAAGGTTTAAAAGATGCTTTGCAACCAAGTGTCAGTTTATCAATTAGTTTATCGGGTGGTTTGCGAGTACCAAAAATGGGTGCTTGGGTAATAGATAATAGTCCAGAAATTACTGTTTTTGGTTTTTATCCAACTGTAGATTTACAAGTAATTCGCTTATCTGATAATTCCAAAGTGTTAGAAAAAACTCAGACAACAAATATTTCTCTAAAGATTGATTTCTCTCATCCTGGTGATTATCTGATTATAGCCAGTGTTGCTGGTGAATCAACTCAAAGATTAGTAAAAATTGTAGCTTGGCAAAATGTTGATTTAGAAAACCATTATGAATATCAGATAATAAATTTGAATTCTAATTACAACATTTGTGGAAGTCTTATTCAAGAAAATATATCAAAACTTTAAAAGGTAGGGTGCATTATGCCAAAAGTACAAAGATGGTATACAGGATTTAGTTATCGCGGAAACCCACAAGAAATGATTAAACAGATTTCTGAGCAAGTACAAAGACATAATCTCAGTAAATCAATACCACTTTTGAGAGTAGAGAAAAATCCGGGTAAAAACTTTTATTTTTTTCTAGCAATTGAAAGTGAACAATTGGGAGAAATATCATCAGAAGTAAAAACCAATTTACTACAATTGCCATTATCTTTTTTTCAGCGTCCAGTTCCTGGTAAAAATATCTTTACTTATGAACAAATAAAATCAATGGTGGGTGTAGCTCATGATGTTTATAATTACACCACAAATATTCCTTACAACCCACAAGTCAAAATTACCGTTGATAATCCCTTAGAATTAACATCATTACAATCAATTAATTATACTGATTGGGTGAAAACCTCTGAAAAAAGTAATCGCTTATTATATTGGTTATCAATTCTTGGTAATGGAACATGGGAAACCTTCAGAAAAAGTTGTCAGACACTCCAACTAGAAGAACCAAAACGGATTTTAAGAAGATTGCGATTATTAGGACATTTGGAAACTTCTGCAAACGGTTCTAAATGGTCAACTGCACCAACAACAATTGTCAAAATAGAATCCGAACAACCAGAATTTATCTTATGTGGTCAACGTAATATCAACTTAATTAATCAGCTAGAATCATCAGGTATTATTACTGATATTATTTATCAACCTAGAGGAGAAGCACCCGCTTGTCTGCGTTTAGTAGTTAATAATCCTGATATCATTACCAACAAATTACCGATTATTAACGCAGGTGAAGCATCACGAAAATTAGCTGGAATCTTGCCAGAAATTACAACTTGGCAACACAATTTAACTCGTTTAGAACTTGTACCAAGTATGCAGCAATGGAAACAATTTAACGGTAATGATTTTGAAAGTTGTGGTACTCCTCATGAAACAGGGATGTTTCAAATGTGCGATGAAAATCTCAACCCTCGTTACACCCTTTTTTATAACCAAGAAACTAAAACTTGGCATCAAGGAGATTGGTATGGTTTAAGATTTTTGGCTTTACACTCTCAAGGAATTGCTTGTCAATATTATTACAACACTGCTAATAAAAGTTTAGCAATTCCAATTAATCAACGTTGGCCAGAAATTTATGAACGTGCTTTAGTTTTAGCATCTGGGAAACTCCCCACTTATCAAAATTCATGGCTAATTTATGAAAATATCTGTGAGGAAATTGCCTATTTATTAAGTGAAAAACTTAATGTAAACTTTAATTCAAATTATCAGGAGGAATTAAGCTGTGCATGACGTAATCGGAGCATATCAAAGACTTAGCCATATTTACAATTTGTATATCAAAAGTGCCTTTCCCTTGCGTTATCGTTCTTTAGCTGCGGAAAGAGAAGAGATATTACAAAAACCAGAGATTTTAAGTCAACCACCTTTAATTGAACCTGTCCCCATTTATCCCTCTTCAGGATTAGATTTACAAGCTGCTGCTAAACAATTACCTAGTAAATATCATGATTTAGCACAATTAGGAAAAATGCTATTTGATAATGGGATTGAACTTTATGATCATCAATGGCAAAGTTTACAGGAAGTTTTAATTAACCAGAAAGATTTAGTTGTGACAACTGGTACAGGTTCAGGTAAAACAGAGTGTTTTCTATTACCTTTACTTGCTCATTTAGCATGGGAATCTAGCACTTGGTCACCTAGTAAGCCTAAACCAAATAATCATCATTGGTGGCATAATAACAATAACCGAGTATCTCAATGGAAGGAACATATAACTCGTAAACCAGCATTACGGGGTTTAATACTTTATCCTCTTAACGCATTAGTAGAAGATCAATTAAGACGATTGAGAAAAACCTTAGAAGCACCAGAAATACATAATTGGTTAGATCAAAAAAGAGGTAAAAATCGGATTACCTTTGGTCGTTATACTGGAGAAACACCAATTCCAGGTGATGAAACTCCTCAAAAATTACAAAAACTCAGACAAGAATTAGCAGAGTGGGAACAACAGCAAAACAAGATTAGTAAAGCTAATTTATCTGTGAATCCTGATTTACCTTATTATTTTCCCCGTGTTGATGGTGGAGAAATGTGGTCACGTTGGGATATGCAAGATACTCCACCAGATCTTTTAATTACTAACTATTCAATGCTGAATATTATGTTAATGAGAAGCATTGAACAAGACATTTTTGAAAAGACAAAAGATTGGTTAGCAGAACCTAATCATCCAGAAAGACAATTTTTCTTAATTATTGACGAATTACACGCTTATCGAGGTACACCAGGAACAGAAGTTGCTTATATTTTAAGATTGCTATTTTCGCGGTTGGGTTTAACACCTGATTCACCAAAATTGCGAATTATTACAACTACTGCAAGTTTAGAGGAAAATGCAGAAGGTAAAAAGTTTTTACAAGAATTTTTTGGACGCGACGAAAAACAATTTGCTTTTATCTCTCAACCGCAACAACCACCAAAGGTAAATGCTAGAAAATCTTTGATAAATCATCAAGATGCTTTTGCTAATTTTGCTCATTCTGTACAATCAAATCCCTTGGAATCAATGGGACAACCTGATATAAATGATCAGAATGTAGCAAATGCTATATCAACTTTAACCAATGATTTAGGTTATGTAAGTTCTTCATCATTAAGTTTAGAAAGACAATTAGGAGAATCTTTAGAAAATATTGATGCTGGTGAAGCTTTGCGTGATGCTTGTCAGAATGTAAATGGTAGTGTTCGCGCTACAAAAGTGGAAGATTTACAAAAGCAAATTTTCCCAAATTCGCAACGTGGTGATAAATCAATGCGGGGTTTGTTGTTAGCTTTGGGAATGTCTAAATTAGACAATGGTAGATCACCCCAACCTGTGCGCGGACATTTATTCTTTCATAATTTACAAAGTTTATGGGCTTGTTGTAATCCTAATTGTACAAAAGTTGATCACACTAAAAGACAAAATGATTCCCCAACAATTGGTGCTATTCATGCTAAACATCGTCTAACTTGTGGTTGTGGTTCTCGTGTTCTTGATTAGACATCTCCGGAAATAGCTAAAGTGTTACTGCCACTGCTTTTAAAAGTGAGATGCCCCAATGCAAAGGTAGCTGGCTGGTACGCTAAAATAAGCGTTAGAGATGCC
>NZ_JACJTQ010000023.1 GCF_014698735.1 Anabaena catenula FACHB-362 | reverse complement strand
CAATGATGTCCCAGGATGGCAAGATAAGGTTAGGGACTATATTGATGAATTAATCAATAAAAAGCCGTCCTAGAAGGACGGGGCTTGTATCCCATTATTTTCGGTCACACCTTCCCAAGTGCAAATTTTGAAAATTAAGTTTTGTTAAGAAAATTAATTTAACTGTCATTTTTAGCTTCGTCAGCTACTAGGCTGGGTGTGGGTAGATATTTCATTTCCCAAACTTTGAGCAAAATTAGGTATTCATAGAATGCTTGCAAGGTACACCAAGCTAAACCAGGGTGTCCGTCTAAGCAGCCACCCAAGAAAAAATACATATACACAAAGCGGATTACTGGTCTAGCTGGTATACGCAACGATAAATCTTTGAGGGCGCGTCGTCTTTCAACTTCTGATTTGCCAAAAAATAAATCTCGCCAGTTAACTTCTCCATTTTGTAATTGATACAAGGTTTCTTTAGCTTCATCTGTAGAATAACGGTTATGTTTTTCTAACCAGCGGCTCAAACCTTTGCTAGAAGTGTAATGAGGATAGGTTTGTTTTAAAAAGCTCGTTGCACCATTACACACTTCACGTTCCGTATGACCATAGTCTGTAAACCAGACTTTACCGTGGCGAAAAAAGCGCAATTGGTAACGGGGATATTGGGTGCTATAGCGAATCCAACGATTCATAAACATCACTCTTTCCGCAACGTAGTAGGCGATGTAGTCGGGATTTTGAGTGGCGGCGACGCATTCAGCAAAAAGTTCTGGTGTCATGCGTTCGTCGGCTTCGAGAATGTACACCCATTCGTGTTTGGGGAGGACAGATTCTAGCATCCAGGTGCGTTGTTTCCCGTGGCTTTCAAAAGGATGTTGGACGACTCGAATAGGATAAAAACTGGCAATTTCTATAGTGCGATCGCTACTGCAAGAGTCTACAACAATGATGTCATCGGATAGCAGTGCTGACTCAATACAAGCAGCAATATCTAATTCTTCGTTATATGTGAGTATGTAAATTGAGAACATTTCCGGTTTTTTAGCGATTTGAAGTGATTCATAATCAGCCGCGCTCGGTCACAAAGAGACGAGGGGACGGGAGGATGGGAGGATGGGAGGACGCGGGGACGGGAGGATGGGAGGACGCGGGGACGCGGAGATGAGGAGAATAACCTTCTAACTCTTGCCTATTCACCGTTCCCTATTCCCTGTCACCATATGCCTATAGCTTGCGTGACGACGTAGGAGTCATACGGCAGGCTACCGCCAACACCAATCACCAATCACCAATCACCAATCACCTATTCCCTATTCCCTATTCCCTGTTCCCTATTCCCTATTCCCTATTCCCTGTTCCCTGCCATAACTTAGTTGCACAAGCAAAGCCTATTTTCTGAGAATATATGTATTAGTCCGCCTGGGCGGACTTAGTGTGTATAGCCCCTGACTTATAGTCAGAGGGCAATTTACTTAACGCCCAGTAGATTAACGCGCTGGAGCCTTACGTTTTGCACCTTGTAAAGAACCCATACCCCTTAATCCTGTCCAACCGATGATGATATAACCAATGGACAACAGCAAGCTGCTGAAACCAATCCTGAGTCCAGACTTCCAAGCATTGTCTTTAGCTTGTTTTTCTACTTCTTCTTTGCGCTGGCGAATTTGGCTACGTCTTTGATTAGCAAGTTCTTGAGGATCTGTTCGTTGAGCAATCAATTTGTCAAGCTCTTGGGGATTTGCTTTAGCTTTCTGAAGTAAATCTTTTTGGTCTGCGGGAAGCTGGGGACTACTAAGTGCTTGTTTATACTTTTGCTCGTCTTTGAGTAGTTCAGTAATCTGAGTTTTAAGTTGGGTTCGCGCTTGTTCTAACTGAGCTTTGGCCTGAGCATTGTTCAGTTGTTCTTGGATCTGGGATAACTGGTTGTCCAGTTGATTTTCAGCTTGCTGGGCTTCTTGGGAAATTTGAGTTACTGTTTGGGTGCTGGCTTGGCGCACGTTGTTCAGGTGCAGGGGAAAAATTAGTAAGAACATCAAACCTAATATGCTGGAGATGATGAGGGCAGGAAATCTTAAATCAATACCTTGGGGGCGGTCACTTCCCACTTCATCTATCCAATATCCAGCCAATAGCACCCCTAATCCTACTAAGGGAACAATTCCTCGGTCA
This sequence comes from Anabaena catenula FACHB-362, assembly GCF_014698735.1. Lineage (GTDB taxonomy): Bacteria > Cyanobacteriota > Cyanobacteriia > Cyanobacteriales > Nostocaceae > Anabaena > Anabaena variabilis_A. The sequence goes on along the minus strand of NZ_JACJTQ010000023.1, from coordinate 94,126 downwards.
ACTAGGGCTGTGGTCAAGGAAATTTGTGATTGTTTATTAGTGGGACTAAAACCCAATAAAAGAATCACGAAATCAATGAAAAAAGACAAAATACAAACTATTCCCACCACCTTAAGTGTGAGTGAAGTATTTGATGCAGCAACACGGTTAACCATATTTTTGTAAATTCGTTGTGAATAAAACTGTTTGCTATCTATAAAGTTACAACTCTTGGAGCAGAAAGCCCATCAGATTGATACTCTCTGTGGGCTTAACTATCCTTTTTCTATGAGTATCCAACTACCTAGGGAAAGCCCAGCTTATATTATATATTGCCAGACTTTTGGTTTTAACCTATACCATAGTACTAACTGTAGTTTATGTTATTTATATTTAATACTGAGTGACCTAATTTGCTATAATTCTAAGTATATTCAGAGTAAAAAGACGAAAGGATGTGAAGAAAGAATAATAAATATTTACACAGACTTGCTTATACTGTCTTGAGGTTTGACATCACCCGTCAGGGTTTGTTCCCAAATAGCTAAATCTTCTGGACGGTCAACATCAGCCAAGGTAGGTAAGTGAAAAAATGATAAGTTTAGCTTTAAAGCGATTTCTAGAGTCTGTTGGTATACTTGAGCCGTTCCCCAGGCGATGTGAGAAAATAATTCGGGGATGACTTGCCGCAAACCAATTAAGTAATATCCACCGTCAATTGCAGGGCCAAGCACAAGATCAAAAATCTGTAGTTGCTTAAATGCGGTTGCTAAAATTTGCGAATTCACCCCAGGACAGTCAGTGCCAATGATAATTACATATTCTGCACTGTTTTGAAAAGCATCCGCAAGCGATCGCACTAAACGCTGACCTAAATCTCCTTCACCTTGAGTCTGGTAAACCAAATCCAAACCCAGCCAATCTTGCATAAGTTGCAAATTACCCCCCGCAAACCGCACTTGTGCAGATACCGCAGCTACTTTTTGCAATTCCTGCACCTGCAAAATTGTATGTTCGGTCATCTGCTTTTGCAGATTAGCAGCACCAACACTACCCAAAGCAGGTATTAGTCTTGTTTTTGTCGTCCCAGGTTCTGGATAGCGGGTAAAAATAATCAGGTGTTGTTTAGCGTTTACTAGTGATTTCATCTCTATAGCAATGCGATTTGATTTGTGTATCCCTTACGGGAGGCGTAGCCATATCTACCCATTTAGGCAGGGAACAGGGAATAGGGAAGAAAGAAGGTAGATGTATACCTATTTTGTAAGCGCAAAGCGCAGGCTGCGCCAACAAAAATCAAATAGGAGTCCTATATGTAAATAATAAAAGACTATAAAAGAATGTAGAGACATTGGATACAACATCTCTACATTCTTTGACACCATATTTCTAATAGCAAAAATCACCATTTGAGTTGGCTTGATCTTGCTCTTTTGCAGTTCGCATAGCGCCTAAAATAGTAGAAACAAACACACATCTTTTTGTTGTTCCACCAGACTTAGTAGACAGGGTAATTCTTCCTAATGGTGGCTTTCTAACACTACCCAGGTAATCAAACTGGATTTGTCGAACGCCATTAGACAGTTGTAGCGTTGTTTCATCATCTAAGCGGAGATTAGAATCTAAGCTATTCCAGTTGGCATTTAATGGATTTACACTAGCAGGGTGAACAGCCCATTGAACTATACCATTTTGTTCCCTAAAACTAGCTTGCCAAGTCACTTTTTCTTTTTTGGCTTCACTTTGAGCTTGGCGCATTGCATTGTATACGACATTTTGAGCAATGTTCAGACGGCGATTGTTCACAAAACTCAACCAACCGGGTGCTACTATTGCGGATAATAAGCCAATTAATAATACCACTGGCATCATTTCTAGCAAAGTAAAACCGCTATTATAGTTGTTATTTAAAGCTTGTTTATGCTTCGCTAAATATATTTTTATATGTGCGTTCATCTGGGAATAATTTTGAATATTCGCGTAGAGATTATCTGTGTATTTTTAACAACCTTAAGATGAAACGGGATTAGAGGATGTTTTAAATAGCCATTTATCAATAGATAAAAGGGGCTAATGAAGCTACTTAAAAATAGTTGTAATTCACAAGCAGCTACTAAATCATTTTTTAATTGAGTTCGATATTTTATCCAATGGAAAAAAATCTTACGAATATCATTGCTCATGTAAAGTAAAGTAAAAACTGGTCTCAACCAAGGTTTTATATTTACCATGCGAGTCACATAACGGCTAAGTCCAATACCTCTGAAAAAGGGGATTAGATACTCTTTTTGTAACCGTGAAGTTGGGATTTTATGATCAATCTCCATTTCCGGATTGTACCAAATTTCCCATCCAGCTTTTTGGATATGAGAGAGCATTTCTAAATCTTCACCAGTCAGCATATTTCCCTTGATTCTACCAGTTAAAATAGGGTCAGTTGGTACGCTTTCTATCCAAGCTTGTTTGCGGACAACCAGTCCAGCAGAAGGTGGTAGTAATTTTTTTCTTGCTTCATAGAGTAGAGGTAAATTTCCTCGCTCTGTAATTGCCAAAAATGGGGCAATTTTTTGAAAATTTTCGGGTGGTTCTACTTCCCAGTCAGGATGAATTTGGCTACCATAAGCCCCAGCTTGAGGATGTTGTTGGGAAAAATTATAAGCTGCCTCTACCCAATTTGAGTTCGGGTAATTATCATCATCTAGAAAACCAATTAGTTGGCTTTTCGCTACTGCTATTGCTTTGTTTCTAGCGTATGCTGCACCTTGTTTCGGTTCAAAGCAGTATTTTAAAGGATAGGGACATTGCCAATTTCTTTGATAGGTGCGGACAACTTCGGCTGTGTTATCTGTACTGTTGTTATCAACTACAATTATTTCCCAAGATAGATGCTCAGTTTTCAGTTGATTTTGCAGACTTTCTAGTAACTCAGGTAAACGATGTTCACCGTTGTAGGTGGGAATAGCTACAGTAAAATCAAAAGTAAAATCAAGGCAATTATTCATCTTTCTTCTACGAGATACCCCGTGTTCAGCGAAGCAACACGGGGAGGGATAGTAGGTCAAATTTGACCCCTCAATGGGGTTAGATTTGACAATTTCCGAGTTGACAACACGATTAATCCCGTGTTTCGCTTAATCAATCGGACTTTTTTAGCAGTACATTGTCCTAATCTTTTCCAGTTACAATCACTAACTGAAACTTGTTTTTCGGTGTCTCCACTCACCCACCCAAAGAATATCTTTTTCCCTTGAGTGGCTTCAACAAAGTCCCCTTTTCTAAATCCATGCCTAGTCGTAGTCCCACCATATTTACGTCTAGTTCCACCTTTAGACGGAACCATCAAATGTAGTTGTCTACGACTAATCGGAGGACGGCGCAAAATCGTAAATTGCGAATTGGTAATAATTATATTACCTATCCAGTTTGCTCCACGATTTTTAACTCCTGCCCATGCTTGGTATTTGAAAAAATGTGAACAAGCTAGTGCAACTGCATCAACTGCATGAGTTTCTGGAATTTCCAAAGACTTATTAGACTTCTCTTTATACAAATCTAAATGTTTTCGTAAATTGGATGTTTCCCATCCTTTTTTTAGTTCCAAATTGGCTAGTTTAGATAATCTATTAATTTGATATCTTTGACCAACCATCGCTGGACTAAAACTCTTGTTCCCCCTGGCTTCTACTTCTTCAATGACAATTGTTTCTACGGGGTATATTTCACAAAGCAATGTAATTGTTCGGTATTCTAAGTCTTTATTGGCTCGAATACTCGGAGGTAGTTTAGAACCACGTCTATTGTCGAATCTAGCTTGGCGATGATTACGCTTATCGAAAGATAATTTTCGGTTTATTCTTCTACCACGCCTACCACGCCGCATCATAGCTCGTTGTTCCATTCGGTCTTTAACTGTTTTGAATGGAAGAACTAGATGCAACATTTGTAAGGTATATTTCTTAGTTTGAACCGCGATACCAGAAAACATTTTTCCTGGGTCTAAGCCAATTACTATTTCTTGAGCTTTTGTATTAGATGGTTCAGATTTTAACTGGACATAGAAAATACCTAATTTGTTGAATTTACCAACTGCAATACCAGCTTTAATCCAACGTCTAGCACGGCTAGGTTTTGTTGGCATTAATGGTGTATTGTTTGCTGAAATAACGGGTACTCGCATAAAGAGATAATCCTTGGAGTAAGCGGAAAACGCAGTCTTGGGCTTTGCCCAAAGTGGAGCGATTTTCCAAAAGTTTAAGTCCCCTCGCCCAACTAAATCCAAAATGTCTTGTCTTGAACCAACCACTGAACAAACAGTCTTGCAGATAATCCAAACTGGGGAAGTATTTGGAAGTGCGTATCAGGATTAGTCTCAGTGGGCTAGTCAAACACGTAAAGTTTGTTCTTTACAAGCCTCACCTTCAACGAAGTAAGGTGGGGTTATTGACTGCTTTTAAGTTGGATTTCTATTGAGGACAGTTTCTGAATCAAATGCACAAAGCAGAAGTAGTGAATTTTCACTAGTACACAACAGCTTAAGTCAAATGACAGTTAAAAACAAATAAAAAGCTAGTACAGTCTGCTTTTTTAATTTTTAATTTTTAATTTTTAATTCTGCCCTGCGTTACTAGTACAGTTTTACAGAAACAGTTAACCAATACAAAGTCCCTTTTTACTGGATAATTACTTCTGCTGAACCGAACTGGCAAGTTAACAAGTCTATGAAATCAAAAACTTTACCCAATATTTATATTGTGCTATCTTTGTGACTATTTTATATACAGTGTACTTACTAATCTTTTCTAATTTTATGGCTACTAAGTACTTGGCTTACAATTTGCACCTGTAGCTGTTTGCGTACCTCCAATAAGTGTTCTGACGATGATACAGCGTTTCGACCCACTGGCAGTAGTAGTTCCTGCATTAGGTATAGCTACCATAACTATTAAATCTAAATTACCATTATTAGTTGCAGTAGTCGGGCTTTTCAAAGCACCCATGTAGTCAAAAGTAATGGTTCCAGAAGCTGGTGTTGTTGATATGCTCTTACCAGTAACTGTTGTATTATAATCCTCCGTAAGATTGGTATACAATAAGACTTGATTTTCTGAAAGATCAGTAGCTAAACGCTTCCAACTATCATCTGAAGGTGCGGTAGTACCCTGATAAACGGCATATTTAGGGATGTCGTCTATGACTTTAAAACTCGCGCTATAGGTAAGTTTCTTATTTTTAGCTTCTGTCTGTGCTTGTTGCATAGCAGAAAGTACACCATCCAAAGCTTTATTTAACCGCTGTCTTTGCACAAATCCCGACCAGCTAGGAGCCATGATTGCTGCTAAAATTCCTACCATTAGCAGCGATACTAAGAGTTCTATCATGGTAAAACCAGAATTTTCCTGATATGCGTCAGGTGCTGAACAACAGTGTTTATTCTTGATATTCCTGCTATGTAATTGTAGTAAATTCATACTAAATCCTTTTTTTATGATTAGAGAGGCTTCTGATTTTCCGGTTTTCCGTTTCTCTTCCCTACAAGACAAGAGGTTAGGGGTTAGGTTTATGGTGCTTGTGCGTTAATAAGGATACTCTCAAGACATAATATTACATACGTACTTGGCTCTATTTTGAATTGTTTAATTGGTGTATAAAAATCCGCGTGCTTGTACGATGGTGTTGACTGAAGGAAAGTAGGTTGCCTGGTTTTTATCAGTGTAAGTTGTGTTACTGCCTTGGACTCTAGCTAAGGCATTGGCTCGAATAAACACCTGTGCGGTAGTGGTCACTTGTCCTGTATTAATAGGATCTATATAATTACTAACACAAGCATAGAAGCTGCTCGGTGATGTTGTATTACTAGGTATCACTTTTGGTTGTTTACTAGTGTTAGCAATAGGAATATTAGCGTCAGTCAGGCATTTTCGTGTTAGATTAGGAATGTTTCCAGTTGGATTTGGATTGGGGATAGTTTGATCGATATAGTCAATCAGTACTTGAGGTGTAGTTGTATATTTTGTTGTATCGCCTTTCCAGAGTTTCATTTTTTGAGTTATGCTACCAGTCGTTGAATCAAGGTCAAACGGCTTGAAACCTGGGTCAGGACAATATTCTAAACTTATAAATTTAGTAGTTGTATCGTATTTATAATTACAACCACTTGTACCACCAGCGCTATTTATACTCCGCACACCATCCTTAATTTCCCATCTAGCAATACGAGCAGTTTTAGACCAAGTAGGATCAATATTATTAGAATTATTAATCAAATAATAAGCTACTAGGGAATATCTGAAGGCATCATCTTTACTTGCACCGTCATTAGGAACGGCGTTTGGAACTATTTCCCGCTTCCAAAAAACTAGTACAGGTAATCCATTGGGAACCACAGGCAGAGAATCTTTAATACCACTTTCGAGAGGGAAGGTGGTATTATTTGTCTTCTCAACTCCCCGGTCATCATAGATGTAGACAGCTTGTTGTAAATCGCGGGTAATGAAATCCATTGCTGTTTGGATTTCTTGTTCAGAAGTTGCCTTAGCTTGTTCTTTTTGATCTGTATTGGCAATATTGACCACCAATCCTAGTAATGGGGTCAGGATTAAAAATGCCATCGTCAAAGCTATCAACAATTCAATCAGGGTAAAACCATCAACTTGATTATTCACCCTGGGAGACTTAATAAATCCTCTAAGTAAGAATGTGATTGTTTTAAACATAGGTTTTACCTCTTTTAAATAGATAGATGCTGTGCTGATAAATTTCCCATCTAATTTTGACAATTTTTATCGGCCTTGGTACCCAAACGACTACATAAGGCTATAAATGTCGTGTTGCTTTTAATGACATCCGCAGCCAATTCTATGATTGGGGCTTGTTTATTACCTAATCCATTGGTAACAATTGTTTGCGTTTTTTTGCTAGTAGTGGTGCTGGCTACGACAGTTTTACTAAAGTCAACATCTTTTCGATACACCCTAACGGCTAGACGGTAGCCATCGTTTGCTTCTGAATCTTGAACAACAATTCGACTGGCTTGAATGTAAAATTGATTTTTCTGATTTGGGTCGCTCGAACAATTAGGAGGAAGAATAACACCATCCGTCTGAAAGCAATATAGACCTGTTGGGGAGATGGGGGGGTCCATATTTGAACTATCGATTAAATAATCTTGGATGTTATTTTCCAAAGTTCTTGTTGCGATTGCGCTATGCTTTGCAATTGGAAAACCGCTAGTTGGTATATATTGTACTGGAGTAGGATCACTGGATTGTACTGGTACTCTTCCAGACCTGACCCCATCAATAAATGATTTTGCTGCTTGAGACCCCTGTTCAACGCGGCGAGATTGAAGACGGGTAGCGGTGGACAAAAGCAGCATGGGTGCTATGGCTGCTACTAAGAGAGAAGCAACAAGCATCCCCACTAATGACTCAATGATAGTGAAGCCATCATCTTTGCTATTGTTGTGCTTCAGACTCTGATTTAGACCCCGACTGAAACTGTGTTCGATTTTGAATTGTTTAAGCTGAATCATTTTAGTTTCTACCTCCTGCACCTCTGTTGTTTTCTGATGTAAAGACCTTTTGTCGAATGTCTTAACATTTTGTGTACAGCTAATTGGCATTTAAGTTGACTGAATAACCTCTCTCCCAACCTCTCCCCCACAGGGAGAGAGGCTTCTAATTTCCCCATTTGGTGCTAAAACTCGTTTTTTAAAATTCCCTCTCCTCTTAGGAGAGGGCTAGGGAGAGGTAGGAAAGGGGCTGGGGGTTAAGTCTCATATCTGAGATTCTTGAATTATTTTTTGCAATTAAGAAGAGGATCATCAGGACGCTGATCTTCATCAATTGCGTAGTTACCAGTAGCATCTTCTTTAGCACACAACAACGTTTCTACCCAAGCATCATCTCTGCCAACTTCCCGGAAGTATTCATTGGGCAGATCACCTACTGGTTGGACTAATTTTTGGGCAAACAAGTCTGGTGACTGGGAAAGGAGTCCCACATCATAACCCCAAAGTCTTGTCGGTGGCTGATAGAAAGGAAGCCTGCCCACGGTTCCGTTGAGAGGTCCGTTGCTAGTGTTGTATACAAGACCAGAGGTCGCATTATTATTGGTTAAACTAGTAGCGAATGGTGCTGTAGCATAGGCACTTTTCTGCAACTGCATGAAAATACCACTAATCCTTGCTGTTACTGGAGTAATATTTGAGGCAGACCAGTGTTCTAAGAAGCGGACATAGTTGTGTAAACCGCCATTATCTTCTGTAGAACGAGCAGGGGTATCCCCACCAGCGACGATTAGGTTGAAAGTAGTTGCAGTCGCAGCTTGTAACCAATTATTGTTCCTATTATTATCAATTCTGTTATTACCTGGGGTTGGGTTGGTGGGAGTACCGAAGGGGTTATTGATCTGTAAAACTGGTCCCCATCTGCCGTTACTATCCTGTTTTAACCAAGGTATATAGACAGCAGGAGATGTTAGTGCTGGTGGGTTAGTACAAGTTCCTTGAGTGAAACAGGCTTCGTCAAATAATTGTATTGTACCTGAAGCATCTACTCCGTAAACCTTACGAGGAGTAACTATATTACCAGTTACGGGATCTCGTTGATAAGGTATTCTTTTGGGAAAAGCTGGATTTGCCCAATCACCTTGAGGTGGTGTATCCGTATCCATGGAGCCAGTTTTTATGGAAGTCATTTGGTTACCTTCAATGCCCTGTCCCCAATTACTTTGTCCCTGGTTTTTATAGTTTGCGACGGTGGCAACATTAGTAATTGCCCAACTTTTGGGGTCGTCACATAAAGTAATATCTGTTTCTGGGCAAATTTCATACACAAAATTTCTGGCTTGTCTTTGTCTGACAACAGGGGTGACAAAATTATTCAAGTAAGAACTACCCTGAACACCAGGAGCGGTAGGAGCGGTGTCAAGGTCTATGGTGGGGTAAGTAGTTGTGCTGTATCTCTTGCTATAGTTCGCATTTGGTAGAGTATATTCTGTTACTGGCATTACCGGAGCAAAGGTATTGAACAGGAAGTTCAGGTTCTTTGGCAGCGCGGTGGGCGGGGTAGCAAAAAACTCAGGATCAACATCAAACGTCCGATCGCTAATTGTAATATCCCCCAAGTTATCATTCCAGTCATAGTCTCCCTCATTGCGGAAGCCTAATCTGAAGTTATTAGAGAGTAAAGTCACAGCATCAGCAACCACAGCCGCAGAACGCCATTCATCACCATTTTCACATTTGGGTAACCTTGGGTCATCTTTACGACAGGCAAAATCGTCAGAGAGATCACTTCGACTATAGAAATTAGTCCAATTATTATCTAGTGCTGTGTCGAATTCTTCTTTGGTATGTTTATTAAAGTCGCCCTTAACATACACAGGCAAATTGCTTGCTAAAATCAAACCTTTTTCTGCGTCTCGATACTCTAGTTCGCGCCAGAGTTTTTCCCCTTTGGTAAGCATAATTGCATTAGGGCGACGAGTCGGATCAAGCTTATAGTCCACTGTACTTTCTAGCTTTCTCGCTGTTGGTTTTAGGGTTGTAGGGGCGGTTAAATCTGGTAGGGCATCATCGCGGGTAGCGTAGATAATGCCACTATTGGGAAGTAAATATTCTGTTGCTGCTGACTTTCCAGCAATTGATTTTGTGCGGAGTAAGTCCATATTGAGGACAGTGGCACGAATTTCTAGAGGTTGCCGATCTCGTAAAGGAAGATCGTAAGCTGTTCCTGGATTTGCTCCACCATCAATATTAGTGAAGGTTTCTAAAGCTGTTGTTGCGGGATTGTCGTTATGAATTGCTTTTATCTGCCTTGCATCCAAAAAGGCAGCTTCAAATATGGCACCGTGAGGAATAACAGCATCGTTAGGTGTGATACTACCATCTAAAATCTGGAGGGCGCATATGGCCGCATCAATTGTAGATTGTTCTGAAAGACTGCGATCGGTGGCTGTTTTTCCTAACGCCCTTTTTAGAAGTCCATCATCTATTGAACGTCCATTTCTATATTTTAAGTTAGATTGGTAGGTTAACAATGGCAAATAATTACTGGCAGACTTAGTAGGTGGTCCATAAACTATGCCATTATTAGATTTACCATTGACATTACTTATACCAGCACCAAAACCAGTAGGAGGAGTCCAGGAAGGTAATCCGATTTTATTCCTAGCTGTGAGGCTGTTGGTTGGGTCATAAAAGCTACTGACGCAGGCTATGGGCTTTGGATACTCTTGGTTATAATCGTTGGGGTTGTAGTGATAAACTGCCGTCGCCCGCATCTTTAAGTATGGTGTGTCTGTATTAGGTATACCCCGTGTAAATTTAATATCTGGATCATACATCCAATAGGGAGAAGAGGTTGTTACAGATTGTGTTCCATCAAACACAGGCATCATATCCGACCAGATTTTATAATCATCGGCAATGCTCTCTATAGGGGTAGTAGGAAGAGGAGCAGCAGGGAAAACAGCACTTGCAGCGGTATCACCTTGACGTAAATAAATCCCTGCACCTGTAACCACTCGCAATCCACCTACAGGATCTTGAGGGTTTTCTGGTATTCTTGCAGCGTCTAGTTCCCAACCTCTATCTCTATCGGTAGACCCGACATCAGCTAATGTCTGTACACGAGAGAGGCGATAGCGATCTTTGGTTTCAGGCTGTTCGGGATCGAAGTTGTCCCACTCAATACCACTTATATTTTGAATATCTGGGGGATTGGGTCCAACAAACTGAGGCTTAAAGTTTGGGTTCTTTGGGTCTGAAGTCTTCCACCACAATTGAGGTAAGTTATTACCAACTAGAACTCTGTCACCAAAGAAAGATTCTTTTGCCTCCACGCTCTGGAGTGATGGTTCTGTTGCTTTAGGTTTAAGTTGAGTACCAGTAGTATTTAGTTTCAGTGTGGCAAAGCCAGTTTCGGTTATACCATCACTGGGGTTTGTGGGAAAGACCCAAGCATCTGCGGGACGTAGTGACTCACCACTACCTAGCAATGGGTTGGCTGTAGCATAAATACCTAAAGCAACAGCAGATGTACTACCAACAGGGACTTCGTTGAAGGGTACACGCCGAGTCCGTTTTTTAAAGTAAATCTCTAACTGTTCGTCACGTAATGTTGGTATTTCAGCCGGTGTGGGGTTAAAACTTCCAACAGCTTCTTGTACTTCTGGTGGGTCATTACTAGTATTCTGATAAGCCGTATAACTAGCATTGACAGCAATGGGATTAGCATCTGTGTGAGCTTTAACTAAGCGATTAATACGCTGTGCATAAGCTAGGGTATTGTAAGCTATATTAGGTGCAGTCGTGCCTGTTACGGATTCGTTATCTTGGAGTGATTCTGAGGAAGGAGTAGCACCTTTTCCAGGAAATAAATCAAATAGAGTCGGTTTGCTAGCAGACCCTGTTATAAATCCACCAGCAGCTATATTTCCACCAACTGTGACTTTGGCGTTGTCATCATCGTAAAAACAGGAAGCGGGACTGCTAACTTGATAGAGTCTGATATTTGCTGTATCTGAACCAGTCAAGAAGTTGGCATTGGTAAAAATTCTACCGTTGAGTCTGAAGTCAGTACCAGGATTTAATTCCAGGTCATCTTCATAAACTACTGCATTGTTAATTAGAGATTGCTGAACTTTGTCTTGTTCATACTCTAGGGCTGAGAAACCTCTATTACCTTTGTTAACTTCATAGTTGGTTGTATCAGCTATGGTAGTGTCTGAGGTGATGGGAACTGTTGCAGTATAAACAAAAAATGCTTTGACTAGTCTTAATTCCTTAGTACTTTGAAACCAACCATTGACACCGACTAAACTTGCACTAGTATCGCCGGCATTGGCACATGATTCACCTATAGTTGCAAAACTCATGGGTGTAGCCCTGGCCTGTAAAGGATTTCTTTGGGTTTTATATTGAGTTTTATTATTATTCAACTCAGGATTTTTATAGTAAATCCCATATAAAGTGTAGCTATCAAATTTACCGTTGTTGTCAGTATCTACCGGGAATCGCCATGCTGTTTTTAATGGGTCTGCTGATGCTGGATGAGTCAGTCTCAGAGGCGTTTCATCACCAAATGTGTATTCTTTTATGGTGTTTGAGTCTGCTAAAACACCATCTAAAGCCTTATCATTGGGCGTAGATCGTGGTAGTCGTTTGTCATTAAATAACTTGTTTAATTTAGCTCTAGCTCTATCAAGTGCAGGTGTAGAGGCTGTAAGAACGGCTTGATTGACACGAACGTTGCTGGCGTTTTTAGCCCGGTCAAAAGACCGAAACATAATTGCAATAGTCAAAAGAACAACTACTATAGATACCATCACTACTGTTGGCAACACAAAACCCGCATTAGCGGCTTCTGTTTTTCTATTAACGCCAAAGACAGTTCTGAGTAGCCAAATAAGTTGTTTTTTAGTTGTTTGGAAAAACTTACGGCTAATTTTTTTGGATATTCTTATGAATGCCTTGACTGGATAACGTTTTTGAGACATAGCTGCTCCCTCTGTCAAGCGATATGGTACGTATTTTTAGTTTTTTGTCATATCTGCAAACTCGTCTAACAACTTAATTTTGCAGACAAAAATCTAGGCTGATTTTTATGTAAACGTTGTATTTTGGGTTATTTACTAAGTTGATGAATCAAGTATTTACACACTTAGATTGCTGATTTTAGTTATAACATTGTTGAAATCTTGATTCGCATCTGGAAATTACTGATTTTTTCGGACTCGTTTATACAAAATAGTTTAATTTTTGCGGTTTTTTTAAGTAAGTGTACTGTAATTAGAGTTCTCTTAAATATAAATTCATAAAGTTGTTGTGAAGACTGCAAGGTTATATTACCCAGTTGTGAAGGAAAAAATATCACAGTAGGGGAAAAAATAAATTAGATATCTGAGAAAAACGAATGTAGAGACGTTGAATGTAGAGACGTTCCATGGAACGTCTCTACATCTTCTCGTTCCTATACAGAGTATGGGAATGAATCTATCTCCCCGTCTGTGCATCTGTCCATTTCAGCTAAAGTAGCCAAAAACGCCGCAACCTCCCTAGATGGGGAGGCTGTTGGTGCAAATAAACATTTGCTAATTCTGGCAAGTGCCAAGAAATAAGGGTTGGGGCGTAATTTTAGTAATGGTTGAGGTTAATACCAGCTTCTTTAGCCATTGCTTCTAAACCTTTGACTTCTAAGGTTTTGATGGCTTTGGTAGATAGTTTCATTTTCACCCAGCGATTACCAGCTGCCCACCAAACACGCTTACTTTGCAGATTAACGTGTTGTAGGCGCTTGGTGTGACGGTTGGAGTGGGAGACGGAACAAGCGTTATTGGCTTTTTTACCAGTTAGTTCACAACGACGGGACATAATATCTCCTGGGATATCAATACAACCTTTCTATTCTAGGGGCTTTAAGGATAAAATTGCTTTTCTTCTCAGGTATAGCTAAAAAACCCACCCCCAACTCCCTTATATCTCGTTCCCAGTCTCTGACTCTTCTCTCGTTCCCAGTCTCTGACTGGGAATGCTATCACAGAGGCTCTGCCTCGGCTATCATGGAAGGCAGAGCCTTCTAAAATTCATTCCCATACAGAGTATGGGAACGAGAAACGAGAAACAGAGTATGGGAACGAGAAACAGAGTATGGGAACGAAAAATTAATTGTTGATTGTTTATTTGCTGGCTTGTTCTGTGAGTTTGGTGAGTACGTCGTTGGAACGTTCCACAAAGGATTTCATGCCTTCAGCGTCAAAACCCTTTTGGGACATCAACGCTAAGTCGTAGACGTGTTGACAAATCATTTTCACCAATTGCTCTGTAGGCGACTGGCCATCACCTTGAATGATACTACCTTGGCTCAGATTTGCCAGGTTTTGAATTAGCGGGTGAGCAGTATTGACGAGTAAAATGTGGTCTTCGGGAAATTCGCTGTTTTGCTGTTGCATCATGGCGTTCATTTCCCGCAGACGACGGAGAATTTCTGGTAACAACACCATTGCGGGTGGTGTTCCTTGGGGATCATCTGATTTTAAGGCTTCGGTGCGGATGTTGATTTTGGGTTTGTTGAGTGCTTTTTCAAATAATTCTTTAATTGATTCACTCTTGGTTTTGTTGGTTGTGGGGTCAACTATTTCGCCTGCTTTGTCATCGAGCAGGGTATTATCAAGGTCAGAATCTACCCGCGTAAATTTAACATCCTGATATTCACGTTCGAGGAAGTTAATAAAGTGGGTATCGATGAAGGAGTCCATAAACAGGACTTCTAAGCCTTGGTTTTTGTGTAGTTGGATGTATGTGGCTTGGGTGGCTTCGTCGGTGCTGTAGAAAACGCGGTTTTCGTGGCGTTCTTTGTTCCGTTCTAGGTACTCTTTCAGGGTTGTGTAGGGTATGCCAGTGTTGGATGAGGTGGAAGTGACATCTTGCCAAACATCGCCTTCTGAGGATTGTACTTCAACGGTGGGAGTTTCGGCTGGTTTGGTTTCTAGTTTGGCGGTGCTGCGGAAAATGAGGATGTCTTCAACTTGTTTTTTGAATTTGTCGTCGTTAAGAACACCAAATTTTACGAAGGTTCCCAGGTCTTTCCAGGCACTGATGTATTGTTCGCGGTTGTCGCGGTATAGTTCCTTTAAGCGATCGCCTACTTTCTTGGCTATGTAGTCGCCGATTCTTTTAACTGTGCGATCGCCTTGTAAAGCACTACGGGAAACGTTCAAAGGTATATCAGTGCTATCAATTACTCCCCGCATGGGCATCAAAAATTGGGGGATAATCTCTTCACAGTTATCACTGACAAAAACCTGATTGCAGAATAACTTTATTTGTCCTTTAGTCACATCGACATCAGGACGCATTTTCGGGAAATACATAATCCCGTTAATAATAAAGGGATAATCTGTATTCAGATGCACCCAAAGTAGGGGTTCTTCTTGAAATGGATACAGATAGCGGTAAAATTCTAAATAATCTTCGTCTGTTAGATTACTGGGAGACTCCCGCCAAGCTGCTTTTTGTTTATTTAATACTTCACCATCCAGTTTAATCGGCACTGGCATGAAGTCGCAGTAAGTCTTGACAAGGTTTCTAATGCGTGCTGCTTCTAAAAATTCTTCTTCTTCTCCTTGGAGAGTGAGAGTAATGGTAGTCCCGCGAGTGGTGCGGGTTGACTCTTCTAGGGTGAATGCTGGGGAACCATCACAAGTCCAATGTACTGCTTGAGAACCTTCTTTGTATGAGAGAGTATCAATCTCTACTTTTTGCGCCACCATGAAGGAAGAGTAAAAGCCTAAACCAAAGTGACCAATTATCGGTTGGTCTGATTTACCTTCATACTTGTGAATAAATTCTTCCGCACTAGAGAAAGCAACTTGGTTAATATATTTTTTTACTTCCTCGGCTGTCATGCCGATACCATTATCGGTAATGGAGAGGGTTTTGTTGTCTTTATCAATGGCAATTTGAATTTCGTCTTCACCAATGTCTCCATTATACTCCCCAGCACGGGCTACCATTTTTAGCTTTTGGATGGC
Organism: Anabaena catenula FACHB-362; assembly: GCF_014698735.1. Taxonomy (GTDB): domain Bacteria; phylum Cyanobacteriota; class Cyanobacteriia; order Cyanobacteriales; family Nostocaceae; genus Anabaena; species Anabaena variabilis_A. The sequence continues at coordinate 78,613 of NZ_JACJTQ010000023.1, read as the reverse complement.
ATCTACTGCGTTAGATACGAGTTCCCGCAGGAATATTTGGTGGTCTGAGTAAAGGGACTTCTTGATAATGGGGAAAATATTCTCAGTATGAATACTGATGGTTCCTTGTTCTAACATAACCTTGGTTTAATAAAATTCGCTTATTCTGAATTTTAATAGTATCGTGAGTGCGATCGCTTGCCCTTTCAAGGCTTGTTTCCCCCCTAATACTGATGCGGATTTCACTACTTAATTCTTTTGAGGTTTAGTTATTGCCTTTCCAAAACGGCTGAATCCTTACGTACAATCCAGGAAAAGCTATTTTTAAAACTGCTATCAACATAATTTTGTGTTGTTTAAGCACAGCAGGATTATACCGCACACAATTCCACAAAAATCCTACAGATATCCAGCGGTTTAGTTTATCTGGAGATGCTTCTAGAGATTTGAACGTTAGGTATTTATAAATATTAGATAAAGCATCTTTTTTGAGATGTCTTAGAGACTCTGCTTTTGGATTAGCAAAACCACGTTCTATAACTTCTAAACATCCTGCTTCTTGTTTTTTCAGATTGGTAGACATTGAGTGCATAGATAGTCTATATAATATTTGCGCTTTGGGAACTACTACAAACTCATATTTTGCTGCTAAACGCAACCACATATCCCAATCTTCAGCCGCAGGAAGTGATTCATCAAAACCACAAATTGTATTGAAAGCTTCTTTACGAATTAAAGGATTAGAACCATTTTCTAAAACATTAAATAGCAGCAGCTTAGTATAAACATCTCCTGTAATTGTACTATGTCTGCCACGTTTTATAAATTTATCATCACCATCAATATAATCTGTCCAGCTATACGCTACCGCAGCTTTTGGATTTTCTTGTAGTGCTTTTATTTGATCCTCTAGTTTATCAGATGTCCACAGATCATCAGCATCAATAAATGAAATAAATTCACCTGAAGCATGAACTAAACCTCTATTTCGACTCGCAGATAAACCAGAATTTACATAAGAAAATACCTGTAGCCGAGAGTCAGAAATACTTTGAACAATCTCTAATGTTGCGTCAGTTGACCCATCATTAATAACTATTATTTCTAATAATGAAAAACTCTGTTTTAAAACACAATCAATAGTTTTCCTGATTGTTTTTTCACCATTATAAACAGGAATAATCACAGATATTAGAGGCATACATATTAACCTTTGTATTCAAGTATTATCAAATTTCAAATATCCCAATAAGGTGCTAGTATCTGAAAAACGTCTAAATTTTTGCATAAAAACCTGCTTTTGATGATTATTTAGTAAAGTTATCATCAAAATTTTCAACAATATTTTAACAAATAGTTTTGAGAATAGTATAGATGAATCATTTTTAACTATATTCCAGAGAAATCTTAAACAAATTATAGGAGTATTTTTTTCTGAAGGTTTTTCCAGAATTTTATATAGTAAATATTTATATAAATTCCCAATACTATACTTACTTAAATGCTGTAATGATTCAGGTGCTTGACTAAAGGCACATTTAATAATTTGCAGACTCACTACTTCCATTTTAAGGATATTAGAAGACAAAGAAGTAGATGATATTCTATATAATACTTGTGGGTATGGTATGACTACAAAGTGATATTGTCTAGCTAATCTTAGCCACAAATCCCAATCTTCAGCTGGACTTAGTGATGCTTCAAATCCACCAATTGAAGCTAAAGCATCTGCGCGGATTAAAGGATTAGAGCCATTTTCTAAAAAATTTGCAACTAACAACTTAGAATAAACATCACCATTTGCTGTGAAGCGACTACCTGAACGTAAAAATCGACTCGATTCATCAATATGATCACACCAACTATAAGCTACAGCAGCTTCAGAATTTTGTTCGAGTGTATTGACTTGGAATTTTAGTTTATCAGGTTTCCAAAGATCATCTGCATCAATGAAAGCAATATATTCACCTGAAGCTTTTGCTATTCCTCGGTTACGACTAACAGCTATACCTGAATTTGGATAAGAAAATACCTGTAAGCGAGAATCAGAAATACTTTGAATAATCTCTAATGTGGCATCAGTTGAACCATCATTAATAATGATCACTTCTATTAGTGAGAAACTTTGATTTAGAACTGATTCAAGCGTTTCTCTGATGGTTTTTTCCCCGTTATAAACAGGAATAATGACAGAAATTACACTTTTCATACTATAAACTAAGCACTTTTTCCATAACTTAAAAATGTGCTAGTATTACCAAGTTTGGGAAACTTATTAAATAAGCTTTTAGCCCACTCTGGAGGAAGTAAAGTCATGGCTAACAGTTTCAAGAACGCTTTATAGATGATAGGTTTAGTTATTAGTTTTACATCAGTTGTAATAGATTTAATAATCACCCTGAAAACTTGTAGCGTTTTTTGCTTCCCTGGAGGTACATTTAGTGCTTTGTAGCTCAGGTATTTATATAAATTAGCAATACTGTGCGGCTTGAGATGCTGTAAAGAGGCAGCTTTTTGGTGGTTAAAAGCTTGTGTAATTATTTGTAAAGCTGATTTTTCAAACCCTAAAAAGTCAGAAGACATGGAAATAGGAGAAATCCGATATAAAATTTGTGGCTGTGTAACAACAATAAAATCATAGCTTGCTGCTAACCGTATCCACATATCTGTATCTTGTGCATTACTGAGCGACTCATTAAACAAACCCGTTACTTCTAAAGCATTTCTGCGAATCATGGCATTAGAACCAGAACCAATGAAATCAAATAACAGAAATTTATCATAAACATCTCCTGTCCATTGAACACGAGGCCAAATTATTGACAAAGATTTACCATTTTTATCTATGCACTTAGTCCAACTATAAACAACAGCAGCTTTAGGATTTTCTAGTAGTGCGTTATATTGGGCTTCTAATTTATCGGGTGTCCAAAGATCATCTGCATCAATAAAAGTAATAAACTCACCAATCGAATGATGAAAACCCCGATTCCGATTTACAGCTACATTGGCTTGAGGATAGGAAAATATTTTGATTCGCGGATCTTGAATTTGAGAAATAATTTCTAATGTTGAATCGGTTGAATCAGCATTGATGATGATTAATTCAAATTGAGTAAATGTTTGGTTTAAAACTGAGTCAACTGTTTCTTTAATAGTTTTTTCACCATTAAATACCGGAATGATTACAGATATGATAGTAGTCATTATGATTTTTTCTGATATCTATTAATTTTTACCTGCAACAAATAAAAAGGACTTATGAAAGTAGCAAAAAGTCTTTCTAATTCACAACTAGCAACAACATCATTCGCAATTATTGTCCGATGACGAATGTAATATAGTATTAATTTTCGGGCATCATTTAGCAGATAGAATACAAAAGCAAAAGGTCTTTGCCAGATTGGTAATATCAACATTCGTAAATGATGACGAGCTAAACCAACGGATTGCGTCAGAGAAATTAAGTAATTTCGTTCTAACCGTGATGCTGGGATAATATGCTCTACTTGCATGGCTGGATTATACCAAATTTCCCAACCAGCTTTTTGGATATAACATAACGCTTCCGCATCTTCGCTACCTAGCATTGATGAACCAACTCTACCAATCAAAAAAGGTTGTTTGGGAACATTATCTTGCCATGCTTGACGACGAACAACTAACCCCGCAGTTGGCGGAAATCCCTGTTTTCGGGGTTCAAATAAATGGGGTTTTTCACCTCTTTCTGTAATTGCTAGATAGAATATGATTGGTTTAATATTTTCTGGAGGATTCACTTCAAACTTACCACTGATTCTACTAGCGATCGCTCCAGCTTGAGGATTATTTACAGCAAATTTGTAAGCCTCTAAAATCCAATTAGGTGCAGGTAAATTATCATCATCTAAGAAACAGATAATTTCACTTTGTGCTTCTTGAATAGCTTTAGCTCTAGCGAAGGCTGCACCTTGTTGAATCTCGGATAAATACTTTAACAAATATGGATGATTCCAGTTAGTTTGGTAATTTTGAACTAACTGTGCCGTGCCATCTGTACTGTTATTATCAATAACTAAAATTTCCCATTTCAGGTTTTCTACTCCCTGTTGGCTTTGCAAATGCTCTATAACTTTGGGTAAACGGCTTTCCCCATTATAGGTTGGTATGGCAACAGTCAAGTCAAGAGACATGATTATTTACTGAGTATAAAGACAAACAGTTATATCTCATATTCGACAAGCTGATTCAAGACTTACACTTGGTGTATTTTACACTTCCGATGATGCTTCCAACAACTTTATAGTAGAAGGTACGGCTACAGGCTGTTTTTTACTAAAAGTTAGACCATTTTTACCCATATCAATGATAATTGTATCACCCGAAACAAAGGTATTCTCCAGTAACTTAGTAGCGAGGGGATTTTCTACTTCTCGCTGAATTGACCGTTTTAGGGGACGTGCGCCGTATACTGGGTCATAACCAGCTTCTACCAGGTGATCACAAGCAGCTTGGGAAATTTCAAAAAATATTTTCTGTTCTCGTAGCAGATTTTCCACCCGCTTGAGTTGTATGCGGATAATATGCCGCATTTCGGAACGGTTGAGGGTGTGGAAGAGAATAATGTCATCGACGCGGTTGAGAAATTCAGGGCGGAAGTGACTTCGCAAACCATCCATCACCTTGTTACGCATCATATCATACTTGGAATCATCACCAGCTACATCGAGAATATGTTCACTGCCGATATTGCTAGTCATTACTATGACAGTATTACGGAAATCTACTGCCCGTCCTTGTGAATCAGTAACTCTACCATCATCTAAGACTTGTAACAAAATATTAAATACATCGGGGTGGGCTTTTTCTACTTCATCTAAAAGCACCACTGAGTAAGGATGTCGGCGAATTGCTTCGGAAAGTTGTCCACCTTCTTCATAACCGATGTATCCTGGAGGCGCACCCACCAGGCGGGAAACCGAGTGTTTTTCCATGTACTCGGACATATCTAAACGCACTAAGGCATCTTCGGAATCAAAGAGAAACTGAGCTAATGCACGGGCGAGTTCGGTTTTACCTACGCCAGTTGGTCCCATAAACAAGAAAGAACCAATGGGTCGGGAGGGGTCTTTCATCCCTGCACGGGCGCGACGAATAGCCGCAGAGACGGCGGAAACGGCTTCTTCTTGTCCGATTACTCTTTCGTGTAAATGAAGTTCTAATTTGAGTAATTTTTGCCGTTCTGATTCCAAAAGACGATTGACGGGGATTCCTGTCCATTTGGCGACAATTTCGGCAATATCGGCTTCGGTAACTTGTTCGCGCAACAGAGTAGAACCTTGGCTTTGAATTTCTAACAGTTTTGTTTCTTTAATTTCGCGATCGCGCTGCACTCCCTCCAATTTGCCATACTTAAGTTGGGCAGCTTTATTTAAATCATAATCCCGTTCGGCTTGTTCAATTTGCACCCGCAGAGCATCTTCTTCTTTCTTTAAAACACTGATAGCTTCTAATAACTGCTTTTCACCCTGCCATTGCTCATTAAATGTTTGCTGTTTTACAGTTAAAGTGGCAATTTCTTCCTCAATTCGCGCTAAACGCTCTCTAGTTTGGGAAATTCCTTTCTCTTCTCCTGATAATGACAGTTTTTCCATTTCTAGCTGCATCAAACGCCTGTCAATAGTTTCCAATTCCGCAGGTTTGGAGGTAATCTCCATTTTTAACTTCGCTGCGGCTTCATCAACTAAATCAATGGCTTTATCTGGTAAAAACCGATCAGCAATATAACGGGCTGAGAGAGTTGCGGCTGCTACCAAAGCCGAGTCAGAAATTTTCACATTATGATGTACTTCATAGCGTTCTTTTAAACCCCGCAGAATAGAAATAGTATTTTCTACCGTTGGTTGGTCTACATATACCTGTTGAAAACGACGCTCTAAAGCTGCATCTTTTTCAATGTATTTGCGATATTCATCTAAAGTCGTCGCACCAATACAACGCAACTCACCCCGCGCCAACATGGGTTTAAGCAAATTACCAGCATCCATTGAGCCTTGTTGGTTAGCACCAGCACCAACGACGGTGTGGAGTTCGTCAATAAAGAGAACTATTTGCCCATTAGATTCAATAACTTCACGGAGAACATTTTTTAAACGGTCTTCAAACTCACCTCGGTATTTTGCCCCAGCAATCAAACTACCGATATCTAAAGAAATCAATTGGCGGTTTTTCAGAGATTCGGGAACGTCGCCGTTGACCATTCTTTGAGCTAAAGCTTCAGCAATAGCCGTTTTACCCACTCCCGGTTCCCCAATCAAAACAGGGTTATTTTTGCTACGACGAGATAAAACTTGAATTACCCGGCGAATTTCATCATCACGCCCAATCACAGGATCTAATTTTCCAGCTTTTGCCTGTTCTGTCAAATCTCGTCCAAACCGTTTTAAAGCTTCATAAGGTGCATCCGCAGATTCTGCTTCTCCCACCTTTTGAGTCACTTTTTGGGTAACGCGAACAGTTTTGACAGCAGCTTCTAACTTGGCGATGTCTACATTTAAGCCTTTAAATATCCGTCTCCCAATGCGTTCATCTTCCGCAAAAGCTAGGAGTATATGCCCTTCAGCAATTTCCTCATTTCTCATTCTGACGCGAATTTCTTCAGCACGGTCAAGTAGCAAATCTAAATTGCGCCCTAAGTAAAGCTGATCACTTTTACCGACTTTCGGCTGACGTTGGGTATAAGCTTCTAATTGCTGTTGTAAGCGAACAGGATCAACTTCAGCACGAGCGAGAATATTGGTAGCTAAACTAGTAGATTCTTCTAAAAGAGCAATAATTAAATGTTCAACTTCTAATTGCTGTTGTTGATAAGCACGGACTATATCCTGAGATTTAGTAATGGCTTCCCAGGCTGTATCAGTAAATTTATTAGGATCTGTAGGCTGCATCTTGAGATTTTTAGATTTGTGATTTTAGATTTGTGATTTTAATTTAGGATTTGGTGATTGATATAGAAAGCAGAAAAATATACTTCATAATTCATACATTTCCTATCATCTCCGGTTAGAGTCCTTAATTATATACTTAAATAATTTTGCTAATAAGTTCCCCACCATCAAGATTGAAGATGGGGATATATCTGGTACTTTGACCTGAAATTTACTTACTGACAAGCTGTTGAGGTGATTCTTGTGTGGCGGATGAGCTTTGGCTGCTCAGTTGAATTAGTTCAATTTTATACCCATCTGGATCTTCAATAAAAGCAATTACTGTAGCACCGTGTTTCATTGGGCCTGGTTCCCGGACAACTTTACCACCACGATTTTTAATCTCCTCACAGGTGCTGTAAATATCATCCACGCCAAGGGCAATATGACCGTAAGCTGTCCCCAATTCGTACTTTTCTACTCCCCAATTATAGGTTAGTTCAATTACTGCTTGTTCACTTTCCTCTGCGTAGCCGACAAAAGCCAGGGTAAATTCTCCACCTGGGTAATCTTTGCGGCGCAGTAATTTCATTCCTAGAAGTTCGCAGTAAAATTTTAAGGACTCTTCCAGGTTGCCCACTCGTAACATTGTATGTAGTAATCGCATATTGACCTTTTGTTTAGTTCTTACTTACATTTTATTCCTCATCAAGAATTTCCACAGAAACCGCGTCTAACTCTACTTTAGGGCTGATACGGAGATGGGGTGATACGGAGATAGGGTGATACGGAGATGGGGAGATGGGGTGACGCGGTGACGGTGGGACGCTCTGACGCGGAGAGTTTGTTTGATCAGCAATTAAGTAGATTAAAACCCTCTTTCTCCCTGCCCCCTGCACCCTGCACCCTGCCCCCTGCCTCCTGCCTTCAGCATAGCTGCCCCCTGCCGTTGGTGTAGGATTCCGCAGGAAGCACCATTGAGAACTTTACCGTTTAAAAATCTAAAATTAAGCTAGACAGGACGGTAGGTAATTTGATTCTGACCTACCGCCTCATTTTTACTCTTTTTAGGAAGAGAGTATCAACTAGAGCTTATAAACGACCAATATTAGTCAGTCCCAAAACAATGCCAATACCAATTACATGACCAAAAGCCATTGCACCAATGAAGGTGGGAATACTAACGGGGAGTAAAGGCATCTGTGGTCCAACTTTGGGATATTTAATCGCAAAACTTAGTAAAAGTACTACTAGGCTGCTGGCACTGATAATGATACCTACGGTAGGACTCCACACGGGTGTTGCGGGAACGGATGCAGCAGCGGCTAGTAAGATAGATGATATCAAGGTGTATTCTCCTAAAATGAAAAAATGAATGTAAACCTACAAAATTATAAAATTACACAGGACAAAGCAAAAGTTTTTGACCAAGCTTAGGCTCATTTTGTGATTATTTGTGATTATTTTTAATTTTTCAGGCTTACAATGCGGGTTAAAATTTGCGGCATTACTCAACCACAGCAGTCTATAGCGATAGCTACCCTCGGTGCAACAGCACTAGGATTTATTTGCGTCCCTACCTCACCTCGCTACGTCACCATAGAGCAAATCCAGGCAGCAGTGGCTCAACTCCCTAGCAAGATTGATAGAATTGGTGTTTTCGCCAACACCAGCATTACTGAAATTAGCCAAACAGTTTTGGCATCAGGTTTGACTGGTGTCCAGTTACACGGAGATGAATCACCAGAGTTTTGCTACCAATTGCGTCAATCTCTGCCCCAAGTAGAAATAATTAAAGCGATGAGAGTTCGCAATCTTGAGCATCTACAAACAGCGGCTAACTATACTAAATTTGTAGATACCTTACTACTTGATGCCTATCATCCTCAACACTTAGGGGGTACAGGTCAAACCTTAGATTGGCAGATACTACAGGAATTCAGCCCCACTTGTCCTTGGTTTTTAGCTGGAGGACTGACACCAAATAATATTTTAGACGCTTTAAGTCAGGTAAAACCCAATGGGATTGATTTATCAAGCGGTGTAGAACGTTCACCAGGTGATAAAGATTTAGACAAAGTAGCCCTATTGTTTCAAAGGCTAGGAAATAGGTGACAGGTGATAGAAGGCAGGGGGCAGGGGGCAGGGGGCAGGGTGTAGAAGGTAATTATTTCTCCTCGTGTCTCCGCGTCCCCGCGTCCCCGCGTCACCCCATCTCCCCATCTCCCCACGTCCCCAATGCCTAGAAAAATGATGCTTGATGGCGAATCAAGTTGAAGAATTCTTCACGGGTTTTTTGCTCTTCTTGGAATACACCCACCATAGAACTGGTAACTGTCCAAGAACCTGGTTTCTGCACACCCCTCATCACCATGCACATATGGCTGGCTTCCATGACAACAGCAACCCCTTTAGGTTCGAGAATTGTCTGAACTGCTTCAGCGATTTGTCGGGTTAGTCTCTCCTGTACTTGCAATCGGCGGGAATACATCTCTACAATCCGGGCTAGTTTACTCAATCCCACAACTTTTTGATTAGGGATATAAGCAACGTGCGCTCTGCCCATAAATGGCAGCATATGATGTTCACACAAGCTAAAGAAATTAATATCTCTTACTAGCACCATCTCGTCATGCCCTTCGTCAAAGATGGCTCCATTGACGAGCTTTTCTAGAGATTGGTTGTAGCCACTGGTGAGAAACTGCATCGCCTCCGCTACGCGCTTGGGTGTTTTTAGGAGTCCTTCTCGTTCTGGATCTTCGCCAACGCCTACTAGTATTGCCCGCACCGCCTCCATCATGTGTTCCGTATGTTCCTCTGTAGGCGGATGCAAATTTGGTTGCCGCCCATCATGAGTATTTCGGTCAGGTCTGGTATCGATGGCTTCTGCCAAGTCAGGAATCAAAGGAGATGTCGAGCGATTGGAACCGTTGGAACTAGCGATAGTCATGATTGAATTCTGGTAAATTTGGTAATTGGTAATTGGTAATTGGTAATTGGTAATTGGTAATTGGTCATGAAAAAAAATGACTCGATTACCAATTAAAGAACACCAGCATTTGACATCAGAGTTAATTCTTCAATTACTGCTTCCTGTGGGAGTAAGACAGTGTGGAGAATCGTCTGAGCCACAATTTCTGGGGTTAACATTTTTGAACGGTCAAAGTTAACATCAACTGTTTCTGTGTCCCAAATTTCGGTATTGACAGAACCCGGACAAATAGCAGTTACACGAATGCCGTGGACTCGTTCTTCTTGAGCTAGAGTTTGAGAAAGGGAGAGTAAGCCAGCTTTGCTAACGCAGTAGGCTCCCCAACCGGCAAAGGCTTGTTTGGCAGCTATGGAAGCGACATTGATAATTGTGCCTGTACCCCGTTGCCGCATTTCTGGCAAAATTCCCATCATGCATTGAAAGGCGCTAGTGAGATTTAAGTTAATCACCTGTTGCCAATCTTCTAGGGGGGTTTCGCTCAAATTGGCGGTGTATCCCATACCAGCATTGTTTACCAGAATATCTATGTTGCCAAATTCAAGAGCGATCGCTTGGATTTTTGCTTGTACTTGGGAAACGCAAGCTAAATCCAGAGTGAAGGCTTTTGCTTCTACACCGATTTCTGTAGCTGTTTTCGCCACAGCCGCCAATTTATGCTCAGAACGGCTAACCAAGGCGACATCTATTCCTGCCTTTGCAAAGGCCAAAGCTGTTGCTTTGCCTATTCCGCTGCTGGCTCCGGTAATCAAAGCGCGTCGTTTTTGCTCAAAACTCATTTTATCTCCCCATTTTTTGGCAGTGCTGTGAGCCACCAGCCACCCATAAGTTAAATAAATCTAAAAATCCGATTATTGTTTTCTGACAAGTGCTATGATGCATTGCCATTATGGGTATATTTCCTACCATTAATTTTTCCAGTCAGGAGAACAAGTATCTGCCTGGAAAATTTGGTCGTCAACTCAAGGCCGATTACTGAATACTACGCAAACTAATCCATTAAATGGAATTTATTTGCTTAACACACAAATGCCTACAGCTGATCAGATTGTTAAAAATCTTTAAGCAGCCCTAGGCAATTATAGCACTGCTGTAGTGCTATGGGATTGTGGCTATTATTTTTAGTTAGTGAGCGAGTTCTGTAAAGACACCAATTTTGCGGAATTTCTCATAGCGGAGTTGGCGGCGTTCTGGGGCGGTTAAACGATTAAGTTCGTCCAAGTTTTCCAACAAGGCTTGTTTGAGAGTTGTAGCTGCACTCAGGGGGTCAGAATGAGCGCCACCGATGGGTTCAGACAATATTTGGTCAATAATTCCCAAGTTTTTCAAGTCGTGGGAGATTATTTTTAATGCCACAGCTGCTTGAGGGGCTTTGCTGGCATCTTTCCACAAAATAGCGGCACAGGCTTCTGGGGTAGCAACGGTGTAAACAGAGTGTTCAAACATCAATAAGCGATCGCCCACTCCAATACCCAAAGCCCCACCAGAACCGCCTTCACCAATGACTGTGCAAAGGATTGGCACATCAAAACAGAACATTTGTCGTAAGTTGTAAGCGATCGCTTCTCCTTGTCCTTGATGTTCGGCTTCTATACCCGCCCAAGCCCCTGGTGTGTCAATAAATGTCACAATCGGCATACTAAACTTGTTGGCGTGTTCCATTAACCGCAGGGCTTTACGGTAGCCACCCGGTGCAGCCATACCAAAATTCCGGGCGACATTATCTTTAGTATCCCGGCCTTTTTGATGTCCCAACATCACCACAGGTTGTCCACCCAAACGACCAACACCACCAACTAAAGCTGGATCATCACCTCCACAGCGATCGCCATGTAACTCCATCCATTCATCACTGATGGCCTGAATATAATCTAGAGTACTAGGACGGCGTGGATGTCGAGCTACTTGCAGTCTCTGAGATGGGGTGAGACTACTAAAAATTTCCTCACGCAATTTCATAGCCCTTGTTTCCAGTTGGCGAATTTGACCAGAAACATCAACGCCATTTTCTTCTGCAAGTTTCCGAATTTGGTCAATCCGGGTAGCCAATTCTGCTAACGGCTTTTCAAAATCCAACAGTAGCGGTTTGCGCTCAGTAATTGCCATAGTTAGGGAATAGGGAATAGGGAGATGGGCAGCAGGGGAGCAGGGGAGCAGGGGAGCAGGGGAGAAAAATTTTATATTTTAGATTGGAGTTGATAAAAACAATCCAAAATCCAAAATCCAAAATTGTGTCACCAGTCCCCAATCCCCATTACCTAAACTAATAGTGGTCTAAATCCATGTTTAATCGATACTTGACCAATTTGCTCCATTTTGTCTACGGTAATCTGATTGCGACCCCAAGAAAAGTTTGTGTATAACTTCTCAAATTCCAGCAGCATTGATTCCGCAAAACAAGCAAACAACTGGCGTGCTGGTACATCCATATTGACAATTTTCATAATTTTCCAGTCAATATCTAGGGAATGCTCAACAATTCCACCGTTTAACACATACACACCAGGATGCTGAATTTTTGTCCCTAAGTTTTTCGGATAGCCACCATCAATCAGTAAACAGGGTTGTTTCAACACTGTGGGGTCAATTTCTACACCTTTGGGCATACTGGCAACCCAAACGACAATATCGGCTTGGGGTAGTGCTTCCTGTAGACCCATAATTTTACCTCGTCCCAGTTCAGCTTGCAATTCTTGGAGACGTTCTTGGTTACGGGCTATCAGCAGTAGTTCTTGGACATCTGTCTTTTTATCTAGCCAGCGTGTAACTGCACTACCAATATCCCCAGTTGCACCACACACCGCCACAGTTGCTTTCGACAGTTCTATTCCTAGTTGTTTGGAGGCTTCTTCTACTTGCCGACAGATAATGTAGGCTGTATGGGTATTGCCTGTGGTGAAGCGTTCAAACTCTAATTTGACGTTACGGACTTGGCTAAACTGCTCTAAATTAAAGTTCTCAAAAATAATTGAGGAAAATCCACCTAAAGCCGTAATATCAATGCCATGCTTCTGAGCATGAGCCATAGCATTCAGAATTTTGCGTGTTGCTGCTTTAATGCGGCGATTGGCCAGCATTTCCGGCAAAAAGCAAGATTCTACATACCGTCCTTCAATTTTTTGCCCAGTGATGCTGGTGACTGTGATGTGATCAACAATTTGCGGCGGAGCGCTACACCAAAAATCTAGCCCTTGATCGGCATATTCTGGGTATCCCAATTCTTGAGCTACGGATTGAGCGTGTTCTAAACTAGTCAGATGTCCAATTAGACCAAACATGTAGTGATATATTAGGCGTGTGCTGTCAAAAGCGGGAAATTAGCGGGTAAGAGATAATACCTAACTCTTAAAAATACTACACAAAGTGTCCAAATAATTCGTAATTCGTAATTCGTAATTCGTAATTACACTCCCGGTTTTAGGCATTTAGTTGGGAAGATAGATGCTACCTTAATTTTTCCCTCAGGGGTAACAGGTTAGTCACCCCTATGGGAATATTTAGACAGGTAGGAGTCCGTAAGCTGAGAGACGCATAATATCACGAGTTGTGAAGCCGATGTTACTTAATGCTTCACCGTATTGAATCATGAAATCTTCCACTAAGGCTTCTTTTTCCATTGCCAAGACGTGGGCATCATCTGCTACTTGGTTGAGCATTTTCCATACCAGGGGCAGATTTTGGCGGTTGGCTGTTTCTAATTCAGCTTTGGATTCGGTAAAGTGTGCTTTCAGCCAAACTTCACCAAAGTTAAGATGGCTGTATTCTTCTTTAACTACACCTTCTGTGATTTTGCGGGCAAAATCATCAGCGACGGGGATGTAGATGTTGTATGCAGCGATCGCAAAACATTCAATAATTAAAGCTTGAATCAGCAAGCAAGTAACAACTTTACCTTCTGCGGCTGCGGTTTGAAAATTTTGGTGTAGTCCTGAGAAAAACTCCTGAGCAAATTGCATATCTGGTGTGACTTGCAAGTTGCGTCCACAAGCCTCAAATCCTTTTTTGTGGCGGCTTTCCATCTTCGATAAGCGAATCAGGTCGTCTTTACTTTCCGGTAGCAGTTCAGCCAGTTGGATGTAATTATCATGGGCTTCTTGTTCCCCTTCAATCACGATGGCGTTAATACGGCTATATGCGTCTTTGTATTTTTCACTCTGGAAATCAATTTTTTCAATTTCTTCAACAAGCTGCTGCATGGTATGTTTACTCCGGAACACTGAATCATTTGATACAAAAATTTAATCAACCATAGTAATTTAAGGTAATTATCACTGTGGTTTAATTTAACTTAACAAGAAATTATAGCTATTAGATTAGTTTTTACTGGGGGTGATGCACTAGTCCTAGGAGGCAGGAGGCAAGAACCTGGATAAAAAAAGCGGCGTTGCATATGCTTTTGCGTAGTTTATGACTGTAAAGTTATTTCTGCAATGCTGTACTTTTCCTAAAAAAATCAATGTGTTGAAAGCCATAACTCATGTCCAAACCAAACTGGAATCTGAAAACCGGGAATTTTTTGAGCCTCATAGTTTTACTGCTGGGAGCATTGATCGTTTTACTGCCGTTGATTGTAGTCTTTCTCACTTCCTTTGCTTCTACAGGTACAACGCCAGGAGTTTTGGGACAAAATAACTGGACTTTAGCGAATTACTGGGAAGCTTGGGAAAGAGGGAAGTTTTTACTGGCATTTGCTAATTCTACCTTGGTAGCGATCGCAGTGACGGCTTTTCAAATTATCACATCTGCTTTGGCAGGTTACGCCCTCGCCAGGCTGAAATTTTGGGGTAGACAAGCGCTGCTGTTAGTGGTATTGGCAACCTTGGTGATTCCCTTTCAGTTATTGGTGATTCCCATCTTTTTGGTGTTGAAGTGGGGACACATGATCAATACCTACTGGGCTTTGATTTTACCCTCTGCGGTAAACGGCTTTGGAATTTTTCTGTTACGTCAATATTTCCAGACAATTCCCATAGAATTGGAAGAAGCAGCAGCCATTGATGGCGCGAACCGACTGCAAATTTTGTGGCGCATCATGTTACCTTTAGCACGTCCAGCTTTAGTAACGCTGTTTTTGTTCACCTTTATTGGGGAATGGAACGATTTATTTAAGCCTTTAGTATTTACTACACGCCCGGAATTAAGAACGGTGCAGTTAGCATTGGCAGAATTTCAAGAACAATTTACCAATAATTGGCCGTTGATGATGGCAGCAGTGACAATTTCTACTGTACCTGTGATGGTGTTATTTCTGATTGGACAAAAGCAGTTTATTCAAGGTATTGCGACGACGGGAATTAAGAATTAAGATTGGTCAAAATCAGGATATCCAGGATTTAAGGATGTACAGGATGTATGTTTCTGTTTTTTTTCATGTCAAGACTTGACAAGACGTAAAAAGTAAATTACACTTATGTTATGATTATAAATCTGTGCGCGCATATATAGTAAAAATTTCAAGAGAAAAACGACGCGCAGAAAGATTAGCAGAACCATTACGCGCTCTTGATGTTGAACCTGATTTTGGCGATGATGAATAGAAGCAAAGAGCCAGGAAAGATAATTGCAATTCAAGAAGCGGAACGCCAATTCTCAATTTGCAAATGGGGTACTCTTTGAAATTCTCTCACATTAGATGTGACGATAATGTGATTATTGAGTTATTGCTGTTGCTGCGATAAGTACATCATAAGCACCTATAGGCGAGCCTGATATTTTCAAAAAACTTCTGATTTCGGCAGATTGCTCCGCTTCTTTGGAGCCAAAAGTTAAAATTGTAATTGAATTTAAGAATGTCTCAATTAATGGTTGGATTTTAACGGCGCGTTGTGGATTAATTGCTAATCCATATTTCAACTCCATAACTGTTAAAGATGAAATGAAAATATCCGCAGGAGAGATAGATTTTAATTTCTTGAGGGTGCTTTCTTCTCCCTTAACAAAATCACTAACTACGCAAGTATCAAGTAGATATCCCATGATTAAAATTCTACTTCCTTTGGTGGTAATAGCTCATCTCGATATGACTCAAAAATGATACTTTCTTCTGTCCCTTGATATTGCAGAATTATTTCTGGCCAAGTGGTGGGTTTTGTAGCTAAGAAAGTTACAAATACTGGACTTTCACTAATTCCCTCTGGTATTTCAACCAGTTCAACTTGTCCATGTTTATAAATTCCTTCAATGGTTTGTAACATATAGTATTCCCTCCATACAAAATTTGACTAAACTTTTTAAGTAGTGCATAACTTCTGTTGTATTTTAACCTTAGTTTTCTGCATTAATTTAATTATACATATACAAAAAGCCAAATCCAAGTACGGAAACAACGTACTTTTCTAAAATTTAGAGAAGTTTGAGCAAGTATTTGAGTATTTATTTTTGCTCTATGTTTAAGGATGAATTGTACCATCAGGCATCATCGCTGCGGTAAGGTTTGCGCCCTGAAGATTAGCTTGATCCAAATTGGTTTGGAACAGGTTAGCTTGGAACAGATTGGCTTCTGAAAGGTCGGCTTGGAACAGGTTGGTTTGGAACAGGTTAGCTTGGAGCAGATTGGCTTCTGACAGGTTAGCTCCTGGCAACGCAATTGTAGCTCTATAATTTCACTACTCAGGAATTTTATGCAAACGAAATAAACAATTCTTTGCGCTCTTTCCTTTGCGCCTCTGCGTCTCTGCGTGAAACAAAAAATCCACAATGTAAGGTAAACCACTCCAGCCAAACAGATAAAAACACTAAACTCAGATTTTGTAACAATCAGGAATTATGCAAAAGCTGGGTTTGATTTTAATTATTGTCTCATTTTTCCCGTGGCTGGCGATCGCTGTAATTGTGCCATTTCTACCTATTTCCGTAGCTCAAAAAGCCTTATTAGTACCAGCGTTATTGGTTTTTGCGGAAATTATATTTTGGTTAGGTGTGCTATTGGTAGGTAAAGAAGTCGCCCAGAAGTATCGACGTTATTTGACTGTTCGTTATCTAAAGATACTGCTAAGAAAAATCAGGCGTAGGAGAAGCAAAAGAGCAAAATAGACTCTTTCCCCCCTGCACCCTGCACCCTGCACCCTGCTCAATTTTTACCTCGTCCAGCTAGATTCGCCACCATGATTACCAGTTGAGATAAATCAATAGGTTTAGCCATGTGCATTTGGAAACCTGCCAAATAAGCTTCTTGGCATTCCTCATCACGAACGTATCCCGTCAACGCTGCTGCGGGAATTTGTCCTCCGGCTTCAGCAGTGAGCGATCGCACCTGCCGGATTAAACTATAGCCATCCTCTTTCATCATCCCAATATCAGATAGCAGCACATCATATATGCCAGGGTTAGTTGTGAGTATTGAGAATGCGTCCTGAGCAGATATAGCCGTCCTTACCTGGGCCCCATACCCTTCCAGCATTGTCATCAGTAATTCACGCATATCTGCCTCATCATCCACAACTAGTACACGTAAACCCTCCAGTGACGGCAGATCATCAGTCCTTGATTCTAGACCTTCTGTCAAGGCTCTCACCCCTGAATCACTCGGCAACCAGTTCTCCTTGATAGTGGAAGAAAGCGGTAGCCTAACGATTATGGTTGATCCTAGCCCCTCACCTGGACTTTCTGCATAAACTGTACCACCATGAAGTTCGACCAAATAACGGACAATCGATAGTCCCAAACCAATTCCGTTATAGGCGCGAGTTTTGGTGCTATCAGCCTGCCGGAAGCGCTCAAAAACATAAGGAAGAAAGTCATTAGCGATACCAATACCCGTGTCACTAACTCGAATCTCGGCTTGGGAATCAACACGTTCCAGAGTGACTTCAACACGTCCCCCCTCAGGGGTAAATTTAACAGCATTAGAAAGCAAATTCCAGAGAATCTGTTGCAAGCGGTCTAAATCACCCAGTACTTTTCCAATTGCAGGTTGCAGATCAGATACAATCTCAATGTTTTTAGCCCCTGCGGACAACCGCACAACTTCAAGGGCTGAACCAATTACAGGAACGAGATCAATTAGGCTATTGTTCAGACGGAGTTTACCAGTCGTAATGCGCGAAATATCTAAGAGATCCTCAATTAGTTGGGTTTGCGCCCTAGCGCAGCGCTCGATGACTTCAAGTCCCTGAGAAATTTGATCTGCCCCAAGACTTTGCGTGCGGAGTAACTGAGACCACCCCAACATGGCATTAAGCGGGTTGCGGAGTTCATGGGAGAGAATAGATAAAAACTCATCTTTGGCGCGGTTAGATACCTCTGCTTGCAAGCGGGCTGACTGCTCCTGAGCCAATAACTGGGCGCGTTCTGCCGCGAACTGCTTCTGCTGCGTGATATCCTGAATTGCCAACAGAATCATCGGTTCATTGTCTTTTTGAATAATTTTACAACCATTGAGCAGCATAATTCTGTACCCAATTTTCTCAAAGACGCTCTCTACCTCAAAGTCGTGAAGCCGAATATTTTTGAGGAAAATTTCTTCTAGGAGCGTGATCAGATTGGGAATGTTCCACTGACCGTTTCCTAGCTCAAATATTAGTTGCTGCTCTGTTTGTGCTGATGAAATTTGGAACGTTTGATAAAAAGCGTGATTGGCTGTCACAACTCGTAAACTAGAATCAATCACCACTAAAGGTTGTGGCACAGTTTCCACGATGGCTTCGGCATAATTACGGGACTGTTCTAGCTGCTGGGCGCTACGCTTAATGGCATCAATATCTACCAATACCATCACTACGCCATCAATTTGATTGTTTGTAGTCCTGTAAGGTCGAATTCGCAGATTATACCAATGCCCTTGCTGGTCTTGCACTTCTAGTTCTTTGACATTCAGGGTGTCAATCACTTCTAATAGCAATGACTCTAAATTAGCAACATTGATTGTGGAGCGAATATCACTAAATGGTCGCCCCACATCTGTGGGAATCAAATTGAGGAGTTGCTGTGCTGTGGGAGTGAAGCGCCGAATCCGTAAATCATTTGCCAATATTAAAATAGGAATATTCACACTACTGAGCAAATTCAACAGATCGTTGTTGACATGGTGTAATTCCAGATTTCGACTTTGCAGTTCTTCGTTGGTTGTTTTCAGTTCTTCGTTGGTTGCTTGAACCTCTTCTTTTGCTGTTTGCAACTCTTCATTAGTACTTTGTAGTTCTTCGTTGCTGGACAGAATTTCTTCATTTGCCACTTTCAAGTCTTGAGTTGTGGCTTCCTGCTCCTGAATCATCGATTCTAAATACTCTTGAGTCAGAGCAAGTTCGTGTTTAGCGGCTACCAGTTCCTGTTTGAATCGAACTATTTCCGAAACTATGTCTCCCTGTTCTTGATTTTCAGGTGTTATGGCAATTTGCTCTGCTAATGAAGGTACATCTTCAAATAAGACAAGAAAGTAGCGAGTTTCTACTGCTAAGGGAGTTTTGACCGGAATCACCTCAACATTAACTTTCCTGGGCAATTCACTGCCATCAATCTGTAAATTTTCCTTTCTTACGGAAACATCGAGCCTTTTGGACTGATGAATTGCGGTACGCAACTCTTCTAGTAAGCCCTTTCGAGCCATTTTCAGCAAATTGAAGCTGGGCTGACCTGGAGCAGGTCTTAAATAAAAACTGGTATCTCCGCGAAATTGGAGAATATCCATATTGTCGCTGATCAAAACACCAATTGGGGCATAACGATTTAAGACAATTTGGTCAGCTTCTTTGTGCAAATCATCAATATCCCAAGACTTATCACTTATTTTCTTGTCAAGGTTTACTCTCGCTACGGGATAGTTGCCCCTGGAAAAGTTAAAATTCAGATTAGTAGGTACTAATTTCTTAGAATAAATCTTGTTCCTTCTATCTACTAAGGCAAATAAGTCTGAGAATTCTCCCGCACTCTCTGAGTTACCTAACATCAAAAATCCTGTGGGCTTAAGACTGTAATGGAAAATTGTCATTAACTGCTTTTGTAAACCAGATTCTAAATAAATCAGCAAATTCCGACAAGTAATCAGATCCAGATTGGAAAATGGTGGATCACTAATCAAGTTTTGTCTTGCAAATATACACTGTTCACGAATTGATTTGCTGATTTGATATCCGCCCTCTACTTCAATAAAAAAACGTCTGAGCCGTTCTGGTGAAACATCAGTTATTTCGTTCTGCTTATAAATACCTGACCTGGCTTTTTCGATTCCTATTTCATTAATATCTGTAGCAAAAATTTGGATAGTAGGTTTGGAAATGACATCTTCCAAAAACTCTAACAAGCAAATAGCAATGGAGTAAACTTCCTGACCAGTGGCACATCCTGTCACCCAGATCCGAATTGGCGACTGTACTGACTTACCCTTAACAATACTCGGAAATACTCTCTCCTTTAAGGCTTGATAAGCTTCACTATCACGGAAAAAACTGGTGACATTGATGAGAATCTCCTGGTATAAAGCCTGTACTTCAGCCGGATGGTTTTGGAGATAATCGACGTAATCCTCCAACCGTTCCAGATTGTACAACATCATCCGTCGATCAAGTCGCCGTTTTAAGGTAGTTTGCTTGTAGCGGCTAAAGTCAACTCCGGTAGCACTTTGCAGTAAAGTAAAGATTGTGGGTAGAGCTTCCTGACTTTCTGTAAGTGGCTCGACTGTTGGTGAAAGAACCGACCGGGTAAAGTTGGGATGAAGAGCAATTTTTGCTAGTTCTGCGGCAATTTCCTGTGGTGACAAAATGAAGTCTACATGACCTGTGGCTATGGCAATGCTCGGCATTTCCCGAAATTGAGCCGATGTTTCAGACTGAGCAAAGGTAATACCGCCGGCTGCCTTAATTGCCTGTGTTCCCATTGTGCCGTCTGCATCACTTCCAGATAGGACAACACTAATTGCTTTGTTTCCCTGTTCTGCTGCCAATGAATTTAAAAAGGCATCACCTGGCCTGTATCTCCCTTCAACTTTCTCACGGGGTACGAGTTTTAATATCCCTTGCTCTAGGGTCATTTTCGTATTCGGGGGAATAATGTAGACTTGGTTCGGTTCTATGGCTATGCCAGAGTGCGCTTCGTGGACAGGCATCGGAGTTGTCTTAGCTAGAATCTCAGTCAGTAGGCTCTGATGATTGGGGTCTAAGTGCTGAATCAGTACAAATGCCATCCCAGTATCGATTGGTAAATTCTCTAGCAGTTCGGTGAATGCTTCTAATCCCCCCGCAGAGGCTATAATCCCGACAATTGGAAATAGTTTATTGCTTTGAGTCTGCTGTTTTTCTTCCCCGACTTCTACAGCTTTGGTATCGGATTGGATTGGTTCAGAAGACTTTTTATCGTTCATATAAAATTAGTTATTCCTGTCATTAACCCGGCAAAGAATTTTAGATTTTAGATTTTAGATTTTAGATTGACCTCAGTTGTCTAATGTAGTTGCGCTGAATAAATAATTTGAGATTTGGGATTTTAGGTTTGTCTTCAGGTTTAAATTCGGGTGATTCTCTACGTTGCCGGAGCGTGTCGTAGACAGATGCTGGGTTTAGCTTGCTTCCCCGAAGGAATACAGACCTTTTTATAGCCGTTGCTAGGGTAATTAGGAGAACCATTATTTCCGAGATCCTGATTGATACAGACAAGAATTTTAAAAAGCTCACCGCTGTGTCCTAGCGCGAGTGTAGCTATTAGCTAACTACTGACGCTCATAAATTTAAAATCCGGTCAATTATTTCTTGAACGACTACTAGTAAAGCATGGCAAAAATAAGCCTACCATTCAAAATCTCTGAAAACCTTAAGCTGTATTATTTTTAATTTTTAATTTTTAATGCCAAGAAAGCAGCAGTAGTGGATAAATTATGCAAATTTAGTACAAATATGTGGTGGTTTGATAAATAAAGGTAAATACCTGTTAGGACTATTTTAGCTGTTATTTTTACTCCATAACGTAAACTACCATAAATTGAGTTAAAGACATATCTAGCAGCAGGTAGATAAATATGTTTAATTTTATGAAGAGCGATTATCGCCAACTAATCTATGAGAAGTAAGTTTTCTCGTCAGTGTTGGTAATTGGTAATGGAGAAAATTCTTACCCATCTCTGAGTGCATCTATGTCTGTTGATGAACCCCAGTTATGGGAACTTGGTAGTATAAAGTGAAATATCTACATAAATCAGGAGTGCAGTCACCGATGGCAGGACATAAGCTCAGTGAAGCAGAACTACAACAAGCCCTTACTAGTTTACCTGGATGGCAAATCAAAGAAGGCAAATTATACAAAGAATATAAATTTAACTCTTTCCCAATTGCGTTAGGTTGGATGGTTAGCGTTGGTGTTCACGCGGAAACAATGGGACATCACCCCGAATGGTTTAATGTTTACAACACCGTTCGGGTGAATCTGGCTACCCACGACATTGGTAATGCTATCAGCAATTTAGATATTGAACTGGCGAAGAAAATGGAAGAAATCTATAATTCGTAATTCGTAATAATGCCTCCGGCAGGCTATCGCCAACGTAATTCGTAATTGGGAACAGGGAACAGGAATTAATTATGATCCTCTTCTTTCTAGTTCCCAATGACTAATGACTAATGACTAATGACTAATTAGTTTCCTGAATCTGTAACCTAATGGTGTGTTGTGTTGCGCCACTGAGTTGCAGTTCCATGATTTCGCCTCCAAGTGGTTCTACGCAAGTGAGGAGCGATCGCAGATTGGGTGTACTCGCGCCAGTATCAACATACAATCTATCGGCTAAGTTACTGATTTTTTTCCAAGTCATATATAACTTAGCAATGCTTTGTTCCATCTGCGATGCCTGATTTACCAAGTCAGCCGCAATACTTAAACAGCCGATTCTTTGCGCTTCTTCTAAGGCTGTTTCAATATCTACATTTTCCTCTGTCAGCGCCTGAACTTGGGCAGCTGATTTGAGATATTTTCCTAATTGACGCGCTTCTGTGGTTGCCTGCTTGAGAGTATCAACATCAGGATTGGCGGCTATATCCCTTTGTAATGCCTTTTGGTGTGATTCAGGCAGTTTCTCCATTTCCTTCACCAAAGGGGCAATGTAGCGCGGTGGTAGGGTGTTATCTGCGGCTTTTTCCCTAACTTCCTCTGGTAATAAATCTGAGGACATAGCTGTCCATTCATCGGTGAGTTGACGGACTTCTCTGCGGGTGATGCGATCGCCTTTTTGCGCGGCTTCACTCACCATCTGTTGCACTTCTGGGGAGGCTTTGGCGGTTTCTACAAAGGCACGTTTACTAAAATTATTGACACTACCTGGGTCAAGTTTGCCATCTTCAATTAGAGTATCAGCACTATTTGCGAGTTGAATCCAGCTATAAGCTTGAGTTTTACTAATTTCCCGTTCTTTGAGCCATTTGAGAAAACCTGCACCGCGTCCGTCTCCGTTTTTCTTTTCTCTGTCACGGACTGAGCGTAAAATGCGACCACGCCAAATTTCTGTTTGTAAATCAAAGCGATCGCATACTTGCCATGCTACATCTAGCTGCTGTAAAAAGTCAGACTCCAGAATCTGTTCATCTTCTGGATCTGGTAGTTCAAAGTCTAAGTCTACTGGCTGTTGCAGTGCAGCAGCAAGGTCATTCATAGAGTCGGTATCTTGCACGATGGATAGCTGGTTGGTGTATGCGATTAGCCGATTGCGACAAACAATAAGCAGTTAAGTATTATAGTTGATAAATTTAAAATTACGTGAATTAGACAAATCCAGATTTTTAATTGACGTGTGTTGCTGCTATAAGTCTTGAACCGAACACGATATCAAATATCAAATAGTTCATAAAACTTACGCACTGTACAAATTAATCATTACAGCAGATTGCAGATCAATGAGGTACAGAATCAAAATTGAAACCTAGACACATTCGCCAGTTTTACTCCTGACTCCTGACTCCTGACTCCTGACTCCTGACTCCTGACTCCTGACTCCTGACTCCTGACTCCTGACTCCTGACTCCTGACTCCTGACTCCTGAATGTATTTCAGAAAAGATTAAGGAACTACTAATTCATAATCTTGTTTTTTACCTAAAGGTGTTGTCACTGTTACTGCAACGCGGCGGTTAGCAGGCATGGGGATGGTAATATCAAATTTTCCACTGCGATCAGTAGTCAGCGGTTGATTTGCAAAAATGACCAAGTTCACTGGATCAACTTTACCAATAATTCGGGCTTGTTGATTTCCTGCCTCTTCCAGTACCTGTAAGTTTAAGCTTGTATCATTTCGTAATGGCAACGGTGCTGATGGTGGTTCTCCTGGAATCACTAAGCTCTGAAAACCTTTATTAATATAAACGCTTTGACCCTGAGCAGTTGTTGATACACTGCCTGTGAGAGTCGCTACCCCTGTTTTACCAGTCGGTTGGACACTCACACCAAATTCCGTCCCTCGCACACCTGCAATCCCTGCTGGAGTCTCTATTTGCAAGCTGGAGTCTTTATGTGTAAAGGGACGCACCTTGAGCCGTACCTGTCCACTTCTCACTTGTAAATTGGTGATATGTCCACCATTTCTAGTCTGTTGGAGTTTTTGAATTTCGAGTTTTGTATTTTCCGCAACTTGAACAAAAGCAATACCAGTATCCAGCGCCAGCATACTACTAGAACGCTGGCCGGTGCTGATGCTATCTCCTACATTTTTTAGTTTTACGCCTATGCGTGCCGATTGGGAAGTTTTTCCATTTTGATAGGTTACATCTCCAGAAACACGGCGAACTTCTATGTAGCGGTTGACTCTTAGCTGGAAGTTATTCTGAGCCGATACTCGACTGATAGTCAATATTGCAATTACAAGTACACTTAATAACAGCCAGCGTTTTTTCATTTACGTCACCGAAAGTAGACCACCCTTGCATCTAATTTACGCGATCGCAAGACTACTTCTAAATTTTTTGCTGAGATATAATTATCAAATGCACCTGCATGGATAAATTTACCCAGTCGGTTCTGGGAAATAAACGCATCTGTTACACACTGTTGTATAGATTTAAGTTTTATTTCTTCATCTCCCGGAACTACGACAACGTAAGGATATTTGGATATTCGCCCCAGAACAATTACTTTCCCCTGCTGGACTCTATTAAACTGCTGTGAAGAATTGGGAATTGGAAAACAATTGTCTGCATAGGCTGTAGTTCCCATTAGTTCCCAACTCAGTCCAATTACTGAACTCATCACAATTGACCATTTCATCTCATTAAAAATACTGTCGTGCTACCCTTGCTACTATACTACTGATTAGGAACCGATGAGATAGTCTAGAATTCAGTCTCACCAAGCTTTGAGCTAAAAAACCATGAACCAGGTAGACTATCTCCGCATTAGTTTAATCGATCGCTGCAATTTCCGTTGTCAGTACTGTATGCCAGAAGGTGCAGAACTGAACTATATTCTCAAGCAACAACTGTTAACTGATGATGAACTCCTCACCTTAATTCAAGAGGTATTTATCCCGGTAGGTTTTACCCGTTTTCGTTTGACTGGTGGGGAACCCCTATTACGTCCTGGTGTGGTGGAGTTAGTCAGAAAAATTGCCAATCTTCCCCAAACCCAAGATTTAGCAATGACTACCAATGGGTTTTTACTAGCCCCAATGGCGCAAAATCTCTATAATGCAGGTTTAAGAAGGATTAATATTAGTTTAGATTCTCTCGACCCAGATACCTTTGAGCAAATTATCGGTAATCATGGACGTGGACGTTGGCAACAAGTTTGGGCAGGAATTCAAGCAGCTTATCATGCTGGCTTTGACCCACTGAAGTTAAATGTGGTGGTTATTCCTGGTGTTAATGACCATGAAATTTTGGATTTAGCGGCTTTGACCATTGACAAACAATGGCACGTCAGGTTTATTGAGTTTATGCCTATTGGTAATGATCAATTATTTAGCGATCGCGGTTGGATATCTTCAGCAGATTTACGTCACAGCATCCGCGAACGTTGGGGATTGACAGAATCTCAAATTCGTGGTAATGGACCTGCTGATGTGTTTCAAATTCCGGGAGCCAAGGGAACATTAGGATTTATCAGCCAGATGTCAGAATGTTTTTGCGATCGCTGTAATCGAATGCGTCTTTCTGCTGATGGTTGGCTACGTCCCTGCTTATTAAACGAAACTGGTCAAATTGACTTAAAAACCTGTTTACGTGCCGGCGTTAGCACTGCTCAATTACAGCAGCAAGTTAAGAACATACTTGACATCAAAGCAGAAATTAACTTTAAACAGCGCGACTCTGGTACTGTCGGCACTTACACCCGTACCATGTCGCAAATTGGCGGTTAGTCATTAGGAACAGGGAACAGGGAACAGGGAACAGGGAACAGAACCAAAGAATAAACTATTGCTTTTTGCCTTTTGCCTCTGACTCCTGACTCCTGACTCCTGACTCCTGACTCCTGACTCCTGACTCCTGACTCCTGACTCTTACGCTTGACGTGAGTAGTATTCCACCACAAGTAGTTCATTAACTTGAAGCGCTACCCATTCTCGTTCAATCACGCTGTTGACTTTACCAATCAATTTGGTTTTATCAAATTCTAAGTGATTAGGGAGGTTAGCTAAACCAGGATATTGCAAGTTAGCTTCTACCAATTTCTTGGATGCTTCCTTATTCCTGACAGCAACTTCTTCACCGGGGCGGCACTGATAGCTGGCAATATTAACTACACGACCGTTAACAGTTACGTGACCGTGATTTACCAGTTGACGCGCTGCGGGAATGGTGGGAGCCATACCCATACGGAAAACCGTGTTATCTAAACGCATTTCTAACAATTGCAGCAACACTTGTCCGGTAGAACCAGTTACACGTCTTGCTTTCCGCACATAGCGTAGCAGTTGCTTTTCAGTCAAACCATAGTTCATGCGGAGTTTTTGCTTTTCCTCTAGACGGATAGCATACTCAGAGCGCTTTTTACGGTTTTGACCATGTTGTCCTGGTGGATAAGCACGTCTAGCGCTTTTCCGAGTTAATCCAGGCAAGTCGCCTAAGCGACGGACAATTCTGAGGCGTGGTCCTCTATATCGGGACATGAGTTTCCTTAATTTAATCCTGTTTAAACTTTACCCAAATATTCTATTATGACATTCCCCGAACCAATTAGCTAGAGGATTCTTGGTTGAATGAGATGTCTCCTGAAAAGCGCTCTCTAAATACTCGTCCTCTTGAACTAAGTAACGAGTTAAAACACTTACAAAAGACTTCATCTCCACTGTACTGACTTTAAATAGGTCTTAACCTAAAAAGCAGTATCTTCCAAGCTTTCAGGGCATGACCCTGCGTTCCCATGCGTCCCACGGTACGTTTAACTTAGATGTTGCGAAAACACTGCTCACGCAACGTTGACTATGATTTAAGTCGTTTTCGCCACAAACTACCCAGTATAGTCTAACCTAAGACCAAATTAGTCCCCGATGCCAATGGACAAAAATACGATCATTAGGCTTGGGAGCTATCTTAGGCAGACAATTGCGCCGAAATTCCTTGATTGTAGAGGAGTTTGAGCAGATTCTAAGTTAGCATAACCTTGGGTGTTTGGAGAATAACTATGTTAGCAACCAAAAAAGAAACTCGCAGTTTTCAGAACCAAAAAAGCAGTCGTACTTTGAGAATTTTGACAGCACCAGTTTTAGCCCTGGCTGGATTATTGACAACCATTGTCCCGAGTATAGCTGTTACAGATTCCTATAGAAATGATTACCGAGTCTGTGCAGCACAACTTTTGAGTGTGGGTGTCACACCACAAGCGGCATCTCAAAGTTGTGCCAAAGCTCTACGTCCAAAAGAGTTGTCTACTTGTGTAGCTCAAATTAAAAAACAAACACAAATTGATCCTACTGATGCCCTGAATTCCTGTAATCAAGCCCGCCGTCCTGAGGACTTAGCTGCCTGTGTAGTTGGCATTAGCAAAAGTACCCAGGAGGCAGTTAATCCAGCCGCTTTAGCCTACTGTGGACGCAGTTTGTTGCCTGTGAATTTTGCTCAGTGTGTAGTTGGCTTGCGTAAGGAAATCGATTTCACCCCGATTCAAGCTTTAGATACTTGTATTGATGCTACTGATCGAGCTATCAGTATCGGTTATGGGTCTACAACACCACCAGGATTCACCCCCACTACAAAGTCAACCCAACAATAATAGGTGAAGGCAACTGGGGGAAGCAAGGGTGAGAGCCGCTTACTTAAATTTTCACTGACTTTAATTCAGGTGGGGTCAGATTCCCATGCTATAACACTCCCTGCTCCCCTGCCTTCTGTTGAATTTTGGGTTGCTATCTCTTTTAGGGGTGGGAGTGTAAATTTGACCGACTACTACCACTATGTGAGAACTTTGCTTGCTACACATATTAGCCGCGCTCATGGCATGAAGAAGGGCTAGAAAAAATATCTTGACTTTCGTCCCCGATTAGACTGGGAGGCTGTGGCACAAATAGTTTATATCAATTCACTTAACTAAAGCTACAAATGAATCTCCGCGTCCCCGTCTCTTTGCGTCTTTCCATTTGTATCAGTCTTAAAGTGAAACGGTATTAGTCAAGGTGGGAGTTCCAAAAATTAGAAGATTACTTCTAACTTTTGCGACTTTATTCGTCTTGACTGCCAAAAACCATTTGTAAGATCATTGGCATTCCTCCATCTTGGTGATATTTATCTGCCCAAGCGCGGATAATTTCATCAAGTTCCTCCATAGCCTGATCTAATCGTTCGGGAGGAATATCTAGTTCTTCTACAGCACGCATGGCATTGGCTTTGCGTTCTGCCCAATCTTTCATCATGCGAAAGTATCGAGCAGTGTCTTCTACCATTGTGTAAGTGCGTTCCTGATCGTCTGCTGGGGCATAAAAAGGACGAGTCAGAGCGTAGAAAGGCATTCCCCAAGGAGAATCAATGCGTGTCACTGTACCTGAGTATAGTAAACGGCGCTTGATATGTTCTGCCAAGGCTTCACTCAGGGGCATTTGGTGGTGAGGTGGTAACTCCTCTTGCGATCGCTTGTGTAGAAATTCAATTAACTCTAGAAACTCAAAGGAGGTGATTAACTGGGCATCAGGCAGATTTTTAGGCAGCTTGCGCTCAATTTGTTTTTTTTCTTCACTTGTCAGACTTGTACCAGGTACACGGGATCTTCCTGGTAGCCAAGGATATTTTTCCATCCAGACATAGGGCAATTGAATCAAATAGCGAGGTTCTTGAGAACCC
Organism: Anabaena catenula FACHB-362; assembly: GCF_014698735.1. Taxonomy (GTDB): domain Bacteria; phylum Cyanobacteriota; class Cyanobacteriia; order Cyanobacteriales; family Nostocaceae; genus Anabaena; species Anabaena variabilis_A. The sequence goes on along the minus strand of NZ_JACJTQ010000023.1, from coordinate 49,566 downwards.
AGCATTTTTAGCAATTTGCCTTCAGTCAGCGCAAGTCTGACTTCCTCAACAATGATTTTGACTCGCTTCGGTTCCAGATGATGCAAATGGCCTGTCATTCGCAGGTTTTGTCCCTGCTCTAGATAGGTCATATAAATTGCACACTTAGCGGCAGTTGCGGCTGCATCTAAAAATGCTCCATGCCTATGCCCACTTGTTCGCATGGCACTAAAAGCTAGATAAAGCATGATCTGATCCATCGCACTTGGGCCAAGACGTTTGATCAGATCTATGTCGTTACTCATATTCACAGACAGATGAATGGCACGTTTACAAGAGTGGGATTCAAATTAAATTATCTAGTATACACCAAACTGCAATATAAGTCTTCCGTCCAGATAATTAATTATGTTTGAATCATGACTTTTTTTGTGATTCTCAGATACATTAACAATTTTCCCAGGATTCAGCCTAGGAAAAATGACGAGTTTGAAGCTCCGCATTTTGGGAATGGGGAGAGTCAAGCTCTGGGATGTTGAGTTTCATTGCTCTTGGTGATTTAGTTCTTGGGACTAGAAGATTTAACTTGATTTTGCATTTTTTCAAAGCTGAAAGCAACAGCACCTAAGGTTACTAATAAAACTCCCAGAATTTGTAACAGATCCAAGGTTTCCTGAATCATTAAGCCAGCAAAAATCACTGTTAAAACTGGTACAGTAGCGCCAATAATTGCTGATTGTGGCGCACCTAGTTTGCGAATCCCAAAGTTATTGAACAAATAACCGCAAAGAGTTAAGACACCCAACATAAAAGCACTTAGAATCACTTCCAGTAAATTGGATGATCTAATTGCTAAACTCCAATCACTAGGTAAGGGAAGCATTAAGCAAATAAAGCTTAACAGTAACATAGTGGCGAAGTTAATTAAAGCAAAAGAAACTGGATGCAGTTGAGTGGCGCATAACCTAGTAAAAATTACATACACAGCAAAAGCTATTCCGGACATAATTCCTGAGATGGTTCCCAAAGAAGTATTGCTCATGGCTGTGGAATAACTACTCAGGATTATTAATTCACCACAGAAAATGGTAGCGTAAGCCCCAGCACTGATTAAATTAGGACGCTCTCTAAACAGAAACCACGCCAAGAGTCCACTAATCACCGGATAGACAAAGAACAGTGCGATCGCAATTCCTGTAGTTACTGTACCAATGGCAATGTAAATAAGTACTTGGGACAAAAACAAAAAGCAGCCACTCACCACTGACAATATTAAAACCCGCTTTGTTTTTGCACTATTAGAAGTGGCATTTCTGCCCACTGAATCAAATAGATTTTGCAGATCTTGCCAAATTGGTGGATGCAATATAGGAGCCAAGAGTAGCATCAATGGCACAACCACTAATAACCTCAGCATCAAAATCAGGAAAATATTACCCAAGGTTGGTGAGATGAATTGCTGTGTCTCAAACTCTCCCAGAAGCTGAGAATCTTTATAAAAAAGCGCCTTAATAGCTACGTTATAAAGGGACGATACCACCGTTGACAAAACAACCAACAAAAAGCCTACCTGAACCGGAGACCAGTTTGGGGCGCTACGGGATCTTTGTCGTCGGGTAGCGACTTCCTGCTTTGGCTTTAGTGCAAAAGGAGGTGGAGATTTAGTTGTGCTTTCTGACAAGTTTGGAGTCAGAACAGAAATTGGCTCTGTTTTATTTTCCTGGGGTGGCTGTTTTGATGCAAAAGGAGGTGGGGATGTAGTTGTGCTTTCTGACAAGTTTGGAGTCAAAACAGAAATTGACTCTGTTGTATTTTCCTGGAGGGGTGGTTCTGTTGTAGATTGCTGTTCTGTCCAGTTTGGAGTCAGAACAGAACTTGACTCTGTTGTATTTTCCTGGAGTGGTGGTTCTGTTGTAGATTGCTGTTCTGTCCAGTTTGGAGTCAGAACAGAACTTGACTCTGTTGTATTTTCCTGGAGTGGTGGTTCTGGTGTAGATTGCTGTTCTGTCCAGTTTGGAGTCAGAACAGAACTTGACTCTGTTGTATTTTCCTGGAGGGGTGGTTCTGGTGTAGATTGCTGTTCTGTCCAGTTTGAAGTCAGAACAGAACTTGACTCTGTTGTATTTTCTGGCGGTGGAGGTAAAGTTACCACAGCCTCTGTGGATGTAGTTTCGGTGTTTGGTAATTCCTGGGGTAGCAGAGAAATGGGTTCAGTAATTATTCTCTCTGAGGATTTTTCCAAGAAACCGTTTTTGTAAGGCTCAGTCAGTTGTAATACAGTTGGCGCACCTCCTGTTACAACCTTGAGGGAAGTTGTTTCTCTGGTTTTGTCCAGTTCACCGCGTAGGCGATTAATGAACTCTGCTAAAATCTCTTCTCCTTGCTGCTGTTGGTCGTACATTCGGGACAACTGCTGAGAAAGATGACTTTGATAATTTTTTAGTTCTTGTTGCAGCGAGCTAAAAGCAATTGTGACAGTATCATCAAGATTGTCCAACATTTGGCCGACATTCTCACTGATCTGACTGCCTGAATTGGTTGTGACTTCAGCAGACCTCAAAGCAGATCGTTCAGAAGATTCACCTTCAATTGATTGAGTAGCTAAAGTCTTCAGGGAAGATTGTAGTTGTGAAGATATGTGTTTTGCCAAAACTTCCGCAAGCTGACGAATTAAAACTTGCTGTTCGGTAATTTGTCGAGCTTGCTGTAACTTTTCTTTTTCTTCTATCAATCGTTGAATGTCGTTAGCTAAACGGGTTTTTTCAGCCTCCAACCGCTTGACATCATCCTGCAACGACCTGAGAACATTCTGTTGCAAATTTTCTAAATCTTCAACTATATCCCAGAGGGCATTTTCTGCTGCTCTGGGTAAGTCACCCCTGCTTCGTGGGTTGTCTGGTCGCTTCTCAAATCGCCCCATGAGTTTCTAACCTCTAACACCTTGACGATAAATCAGTTATCAGTTATCAGTTATCAATTTTCAGACTGATAACTATTGACTGTTTACTGATAACTATTCACTGTTTACTGTTTACTGTTCACTGATAACTGTTTCAAAGCCTTGCAGATGGGTAGGTTACTAAAAACCACAATCTGTGCGAAGTGTAAATTGCGTGACAGTTTCCGTTGCTCTGAGGAATTAAAGTATTTTTCTTTTGAAAAATAGAAGATATTGCCATCCCCTGCACAATATTCTAGTAAATGACCAACAATTCTGCAAAAATATGCTGTTTAGGAATAATTGCAGAATATAGCGGTTTTTGATTGGGTAGGATTCCCATTTAAGGTAGGGGTACAGCACCGAAAATTTTGTAGTGAAACAGCAATCTTACTTACGTTGTTTCCCTAAAATGTATTGCATTCAAATGAGAACCAGTATGTAAGAATCTCCATAAATTTCATTTTGAATTGAAGATCATCCGGATAATGCTAAAGATAGCAGCACTGAGAATGGCACTGATAGGGACTGTAATTATCCAGGCTGCGGCGATTCCTTGGAGGGTTTGAAATTTAATTGATTTGAGGTTCTGCACTAGTCCAATGCCCACTACGCCGCCAACGAGGGCATGGGAGGTGGATACTGGTAAGCCTAAGCGGGAAGCTAGTAAGATAGTGGTGGCGGTGGCAAGTTCGGCGCAAAATCCGCTACTAGGTTGTAAGGATATGATATTTTCGCCGATGGTGGCAATAACTTTTTTACCCCAAATTGCTAAACCGGCGACAATGCCAATGCCACCAAGGATGAGAATCCAAATGGGGATGTTTAGTCCATTGTTGGGGACGCTACCTGTGCGCTGGATATAGGATATGACTGCTAGGGGTGCGATCGCATTCCCAACATCATTTGAACCATGTGCAAAGGCCACAAAACAAGCACTCAGGAGTTGAAATCTTCCAAATAAGCCTTCTACTGGATTTTGGATTTTGGATTTTAGCTTTTGGATTGTGCTGTGATCTAATTGTCGCCAGCTATAAAGTGTCAGTCCTATTGCTGCGGCTGCACCTGTGAATATGGGGATGTCGTGGGGGGGTAGATTTAATCCGACTTCTTCAATTAAAAACTTTGTCAGTGGTTGGGTGAGGGATGGTAGGACAATTACACCAAATACACTCAGTAAAATTGCGCTTAACCAGGGAATCCATTCTTGTAAATGTAGGAGGGGATTCGGTTGTTCTAAAATCCAGCGCTGAATGAGACTGTAAAAAAAAGCCGCTACTACACCACTAATTACAGGTGTTAAAACCCAACCGATGGTAATTAAACCAATAGATGACCAGTCTATAGCATTTATTCCCAAGGCTACCCAACTAAATCCAGCGATCGCACCCACAACGGCATGAGATGAGGATACAGGTAAACCGCGTGATGTGGCAATTTGTAGCCAAACTCCAGATGATATCAGTACCGCTACCATCCCTAAAACTAAGGTTTGCGGTGTGGAGATGAATAAATCAGGGTTGGCAATTTTCGTCCCTAAAGTTTCCGTTACCCCATGTCCAAATAAGACAGCACCTGTAAATTCGAGGATGCCGGCAATAATAATTGCTTGTTTGAGGGTGACAGCTTTAGAACCTACAGAAGTCCCCATAGCATTGGCTACATCATTTGCGCCAAGATTAAAAGCTACATAAAAAGCTAAGACAGCGAGAATAATCATAGTTATCTGAATCAGGATTTATAGGATGATTGTCTGAATCAGGATTTCCAGGATTTTAGGATGTACAGGATGAATCTTGATTGTTTTCCATGTTGTATTTTTGTAATCTTGTCAATGGGAGCGTATGGCTAACGCCACGCAAGCTAGAGCCATGTATCCTGATTCAGACAATTAATCCCTAACCCAAATTTGATTTACGGATAAATTAGAATTTTATAAGTTTCTGGTGTAGGTGCGATCGCTTGGTCTACGGCTTGTGATAAATCTTGTAGGGGATAGCGATCGCTAATTAAGGCTTTGACATCAATCCGGCGATTAAAGACAATATCGGCTGAAAGACTTTGTAAACGGTAAGATGAACTGTAACTACCCATCAAGTCGATTTCCCGACGATACAGAACATTTGGATTCACGGGAATTGTCAACTCATCGGGAAACTCCGCGAAAAACAGGATTTTTCCACCTTTGCGGGTACAGTCTAAGGCTTGAAAAAATGCTTTGTCACTGGGTACAGCTAACAAGGTGACATCTACACCCATTCCCCCAGTTAAAGCTTGAATTTTGGCAGGTAAATCAGGATCACGAGCATCAAAAGCGGCTTCTGCTCCTACATTCAGAGCTTTTTCAATTCTAGAGGGAAGTAAATCAGTAGCGATCGCTCTGGCTCCAAAATACTTCACCAACATCATAAACATTAACCCAATTGGCCCAGCCCCAGTGATTAACACAGTTTGTCCTGGCGCAATTTGAGCCTTTTTCACCGCTTTTAAACAGCAATTAGTCGGTTCTACAAAACTCGCTTCTTCAAAACTAATATCATCGGGGATAGGAATTAAACCCCCATTCTCCACAATATGGCCTGGTACTTTCACATACTCTGCAAAACCGCCACCACTAGCGTTAAAACCTGCGGTAGTCGAGATATTCTTATAAACATCGCACATGGAGAAATTATCATTTAAGCAGTAGGTGCAACGCATACATGGTATATGGTGCATCACCGCAACCCGTTGTCCTACTGTCCAACCTTTCACATTAGAACCTACCGCTGCAATAGTTCCAGCGGTTTCATGTCCAAATATACGTGGCGGTTCATACAAAGGATAACGAATTTTTTTAATATCTGACTGACACAAACCTACAACCCGCACCTGTACTAGTACTTCATCTGCTTCTAGTGTCGGAACTGGGATTTCTTCGTAGGATAATTGATTTACGCCTCTAAATACTTGTGCTTTCACGTTGGTTTCTTATCGTTCAACGTTACTAGATTTAGCATTTTGTGATCAACTTTAGGTGATGATACCGTTTCTTGATGAAAATGTGTCTAATTATTCTATGTAAATGGGCTTTACTAAGATAAGTTACTACAAGACTTGTTTGTGCAGTTCTATAATTATATGCTTATGGATAACCAAACATAAGTTTTTTAAATCAGCCTTTTTCAAAAAAAACGCACTACTATGTTTATTGAGAATTTGTCTAGGCTATTGTCAATAATATTGAGAATACTGTCAATAACTCAACGAGTTTACTAGGGTATTGACCTCTTGACTTTTTATGCTAATATTTAATGAGACAATTGGGTACTCTATTGAAAAAAATAAGATTGGAAATAATTTCCCAACTTCTTCAATACATCTCGTGCAGATTCTCAAATTCTGTAAATCCTGATTCTGATGATGGAAAATCTCTGAATCAGCATGGTTTGGATTCAAGGATGTACAGGATGAAAATAACTAAATCGTGTAAATCAGCAAATCCTCATTCAGACAATAAATATGCTTAATTTAAAAATGTTTTCCGCCTAACGGCGGGGGCAAGTAAAAAGAATTAAATTAAGAAGTGTAAAGGGCAAGAAAGCCTCAGGCAATCACCACAACCACACGAAACCCAATAATCCTACGCAACTCAATACCGATACGCGCAGACAAAGCTAATCCGATGCGATTGGCAGACCGACAATACGTAGCACCGCCGCCCCAGGCACCGCCACGCACCGAACTGAATCCTTCAATATTAGTATTTGTCCAAGGACTACCATCGGTCGGCGCACCGTTGTAATTATTGTGATAGTAATCTTGACACAATTCCATTATATTACCACACATATCATACAAACCAAAAGAATTTGGTGGAAATATTCCTACATCTGTGGTTTGTTGACGATCTTGCCCTTTTGGGGCAGAAGCGTAGGGATAATTACCATGATAATTTACTAAATCTGGGGTAATGCTTTCCCCAAAGTAAAATGGTGTGGTTGTCCCCGCTCGACAAGCATATTCCCATTCAGCTTCACTGGGTAATCTGTAGCCTTTTTTGGTCTTTTCGCTTAATGCTTGACAGAATTTTACTGCATCATCCCAAATCACTTGTTCTACTGGTCGGTTTTCACCTTTGAAGTTAGAAGGGTTACTCCCAATAATAGCTTGATATTGTGCCTGTGTGACTGCATATCTACCCATGAAAAACCCAGCAACTGTAACTTCATGTTGAGGACTTTCGTTTGATTTTCTATCTTTCTCGCTTTCCGGTGAACCCATGAGGAATGTTCCTCCTGGTATTTGCACCATTTGTAATTTGACACCATTTCCTAAGTCTTCTTCAAAGTATTTTGCTTGTTGCTTACTGCGTTTAACAATGCTTCCTTTTTCATCTGTGGTGACAACTTCAAACGAAAAGCTTTGTAAATGATCCTGTGATTTAGAAATTAACAAATCAGAACTTTCGGAAGATGTTTCGGACATAATCTATTGTATTCAGTATTTATACAAAATAATATACACTAATCTATAACTATAGGAATAGTCGTTTTAATAAATTGTAGTGAGTATATTCGACTGAACGAAGGATAGCTATGATGTTTATTGTCTGAATCAGGATTTACAGGATTTATAGGATGTTCATGGCGATGAATATTGTGATGTACTCATATGCTTGATTAATTGAGATCATGAAAATTTATTAAAATCCTGTCATCTTGATAATTCTTGTGATCAAAAAAATCGGTTAATTTCCTAGACCCACGTCATCCTGTAAATCCTCAAATCCTGTAAATCCTGATTCAGACAAATAGATAATCCTTATTCATCAGAAACTGTAATGAGGCTCCAAGTCCAGGATCAAGGAAGGCAGAGCCTTCAAGAATTCATTCCCATACAGAGTATGGGAACGAGAAAAAGAAAATTATTTAGACAACAGCAGCAGCTTGTTTTTTAAAGAAAGCTTGCAAAACAGTTTCTGCAATTTGCCGACTAGTTAAACCTAATGCTGCATAAGATTCCTCTGGTGTGGCATGATCTACCAAAATATCTGGTACACCAATTCGCTTCACAGGAACCAAAACATCAGCATCCATTAAAGCCTCAGCCACCGCAGAACCAAAGCCACCCATTAAACAGCCTTCTTCCAAAGTGACAACTCGGCCAATTTGTTTAGCCAAAGGTAAAATCAACTCAGTATCCAAAGGCTTAACAAACCGGGCATTAATCACAGTTGCTTCGATGCCATGTTCGCTGAGAATTTCCGCCGCTTGCATACTTGGGTAAACCATTGTGCCGTAACCGACGATTAACACATCATCACCCTGGCGGAGAATTTCCCCTTTCCCGATTTCCAAAGGTTCCCAACCTTCTTCCATCAATGGGACACCGTGACCATTACCGCGAGGGAAACGCATAGAAATGGGGCTACTGGTGTGGTTAATACCAGTCACCACCATCCGTTGTAATTCCGCTTCGTCCTTGGGAGCCATCACTACCATGTTGGGAATACAACGTAGATAGGCGATGTCATACATACCTTGGTGAGTCGGACCATCAGCACCAACAATACCCGCCCGATCTAAACAGAAGAATACGGGTAGGTTTTGGATGCAGACATCGTGAATAATTTGGTCAAAGGCGCGTTGTAAGAAAGTGGAATAGATAGCAGCAACGGGGCGCATTCCTTCACAGGCTAAACCAGCTGCTAAAGTCACAGCGTGTTGTTCAGCAATACCCACATCAATGTATTGATTGGGTAGTTTAGCTTGGAGTTTATCTAACCCTGTACCGGTAGCCATTGCTGCGGTAATCCCGACGATTTTGGGATTTTGTTCTGCCAGTTTCACCAAAGTGTGAGAAAAGACTTTAGCGTAAGCTGGAGGTTTGGGTTTACTGGAAGGAATAGCCTTACCAGTGGTTAAGTTAAAGGGGGTTTGGGCGTGGTAGCCTACTTGGTCTTTTTCAGCTAGTTCATAGCCTTTACCTTTAGTTGTCACCACATGAACCAAAACCGGGCCAATAATTTGATGTGCCTGTTGGAAGGTAGCAATCAACTCTTCTAAATTATGTCCATCCACAGGCCCCATGTAGGTAAAGCCCAGTTCTTCAAAAACTGCACCAACTTTGGGAACCGCTAAACGCTTCATTCCTTCTTTGATGCGTTCTAGTTCTGGGGAAAGAGATTCACCAACAAAAGGAATATGTTTGAACTGTTCCTCTAAATTATCTTTGATAAATTGCACCGGTGGGCTAAGGCGCATTTTGTTGAGATAGCGGGGAATAGCACCAACGTTGGGGGAGATGGACATCTCATTGTCATTGAGAACCACCAGCAGGTTAGTTTTGGGTAAGTGTCCAGCGTGGTTGATGGCTTCTAAGGCCATACCACCGGTTAAAGCACCATCTCCAATGACAGCAACGGCTTTAAATTTTTCCCCTTTTAAGTCGCGGGCTAAAGCCATACCCAAGGCGGCTGAGATACTGGTAGAAGCGTGTCCAGCACCAAAGTGGTCAAACTTGTTTTCACAACGCTTGAGATAACCTGCAACTCCGTCTTTTTGTCTGAGAGTGTGGAAGTCACTGTAGCGTCCTGTGAGTAGTTTGTGGGGATAAGCTTGATGTCCCACATCCCAAATGACTTTGTCCCGATCTAAGTCCAACGTCTGGTAAAGCCCAAGGGTTAGTTCTACAACTCCCAAACCGGGGCCTAAATGCCCCCCAGTTGCTGCTACGGTTTGTAAGTGCTTATCTCGAATTTGACGAGCAATTTGTTGCAATTGGCGAATCGACAAACCATGCAACTGGTTAGGATGGGTGATTTCACTCAGGTGCATATTATACGGTTTTCCTCTCTATACTCTACTTTTGGCATTAATTAGATTTTCCCACTTCAGGTGGCTACAAAAAGCTGGCAGTTATTAATGTCGTTTGTAGAAGTATAACTTTGGTTAGTTATCCGCAGCCATTTCTCCCCGTCTCCCTATCATAATTGGGGTACACCGGGGACTACTGGTGTCTCTGGTTGTTTCTGTTGGCGTTGCAAATATTTACTTAAGACGTAAGCCATGTCACCACGGGTCATGGGGCGTAATGGGTTAATATTACCTTGGCTATCTGTGTTGATAAATTCTTCACTGACTACGGTAGCGATCGCTTTTCTGGCCCAAGTGGGTATAGTCTCTGCATCTGGGTGTGCTGTCAAAATTTCGTTGACGGTATCGTTGGGGAACTGAAACACTCCATAGGCCTGGGCAAAAATTGCCAAGCCTTCAGCCCTAGTTACCTTTTGATTGGGAAAGAACATATTCCCGCGATAGCCTTTCATGATGTCGGTTTTGAGAACTATCTGAATATCTTGATATGCAGGGTGAGAATTTGGCACATCTGGTATCAGTGTTGCATTTTTTTGTGCAATAGCTTGGCGCTTTTCTAAACGAAAGGCTTTAACTAAAATTGATGCTAATTCAGCCCGACTAATTAGCCTTTCTGGATAAAATTGACCATCTGTAAAATCGGTAATTAAATTGGCGTTAATCACCTTTTGTATATAATCTGAGCTTGTCACAGGTAGTTGTTCTGTTGTGTTTGCCTGTGCAATTACTGGGTAGGTTTGCAGTAGGCTGACTAAACTCAATGTACCTAGTAATTTTTTCATGTCAACTATGATTTTAGAAACGCATGATTGGTGTTGACGTTTTTTGAATAACTGAAGTTGCCGATTTTTTATATTATTAATTATGAGTATTTTTTTATGTATAATTTGAAAGTTTTTCTAGTGTAAATATCAGCAATTACCCATTACCTATTATCCATTACCAATTTTGTAGTATAGTCGGCTGTGATAGTGTCTTTCCCAAAGTTAATTTTTCAGGAGTTTTGAGAATGTCCGTAGCAGCAGACCCCGTGAAGTTGATGAAGCAAGAAGTTGGCAAAGCCGCCGCCGCCCTGGTAAAATCGGGTTCTATAGTTGGGTTGGGTACGGGGTCAACTACAGCCTACACAATTCAGTATTTAGGAGAACGCCTCAAGTCTGGTGAACTCAAAGATATTGTTGGTATCCCCACCTCGTTTCAGTCGGAAGTTCTAGCAAAACAGTACGGCGTTCCTCTCACCACTCTCGACGCTATTGACCATATTGATATTGCTATTGATGGTGCTGATGAAGTAGATCCCCACAAAAACTTGATTAAAGGCGGTGGTGCAGCACATACCCGCGAAAAAGTGGTAGATTATCTGGCAGAGCAGTTTATTGTTGTGGTCGATGCTGGTAAGTTAGTAGACCGCTTGGGTTCTAGTTTTGCTGTTCCAGTGGAAGTTATCCCTATGGCTATTACCCCCGTTCTGAATGCGATTAAAAAACTCGGTGGTAAACCTGAACTCCGCATGGGTGTAAGAAAAGCAGGGCCAGTCATCACCGACCAAGGTAACATGGTTGTAGATGTGAGATTTGACAATATTAGCGACCCTGTGAATTTAGAGAAAACACTGAATAATATTCCTGGTGTTTTGGAAAATGGGATCTTTGTCAATTGTGTTGATTTAGTTCTGATTGGCGAAGTTATCGATGGTAAACCTGTTGTCCGCCAAATGTAGTTAATCGACAGTTTCAGGTCAAGTCGCTTCGCTCCAATTAAAAATTAAAAATTATTAATTAAAAATTGCAATCAGTGGGGGCTTGTACCCACCACTGATTGTAGACTACTGAATCTTTGATTCAGTGGGGGCTTGCACCCAAAATTAATTAATTAAAAATTATTATTAATCTTAAATTTTTAATTTTTAATTTTTAACTTTTAATTAAAAAAAGAGTCAGGTGACGCACCCTCAAATTTTGTGAATTATTGGATTAGGTTATGTAGCAGGTTACAGGTTACAGTGTGAAAAGTGTTTTGGTGTCTAGGTTTTCTAATAAGTTGTATTCTAACCACCTTGCCGGTTGTTATACTTGTAAAGATTAAATATTCAAAATCTCAAATCTAAAATTCTGCAATGCTATATAAAAGATTTGGACGTACAGAATTACAAATGCCCGTATTTTCCTGCGGGGGAATGCGATATCAATTTAAATGGCAAGATGTTACACCAGCAGAAATTCCCGCAGATAATCAAGAAAATTTAGAAGCGACGATTCGTCGTGCATTAGAAATTGGGATTAATCACATTGAAACTGCCCGTGGTTACGGAACATCAGAAATGCAATTGGGTAAAATTTTGCCCCAGTTTCCCCGTGAGAAATTAATAGTTCAGACTAAAGTTTCTCCTGTGGAAAATCCCCAAGAATTCCGCCAGACGTTTGAAAAATCTTTGGCATATCTCCAGTTAGGTTATGTTGATTTGCTGGGTTTACATGGCATTAATGATGCAGAAAGTTTGGATCATAGTATTCGTAAAGATGGTTGTTTAGAAGTAGCGAAACAGTTACAAGCTGAGGGGAAAGTTAGATTTATTGGCTTTTCTACTCATGCGCCCACAGATATAATTTTACAAGCAATTAATACTAATCAATTTGATTATGTGAATTTGCATTGGTACTATATTAATCAATGGAATTGGTCTGCTATTGAAGCTGCTAATAAATTAGATATGGGTGTGTTTATTATTAGTCCATCTAATAAAGGTGGGTTATTATATCAACCATCTGCAAAATTAGTTGATTTGTGTGCGCCTTTGAGTCCAATGGTGTTTAATGATTTATTTTGTTTAAGTCATCCCCAAGTGCATACTTTGAGTATAGGGGCAGCAAAACCGAGTGATTTTGATGAACATTTAAAGACTTTAGAATTGTTAGATAAAGCCGAAGAAATTTTACCACCAATTCTTGAACGTTTAGAAAATGCAGCCATAGAAACTTTAGGAGAAGATTGGGTAAAAACCTGGGAAACTAATTTACCAACTTGGGAAAAAACACCAGAACAAATAAATATACGCGTGATTTTGTGGTTGTTAAATTTAGCTTTAGCCTATGACATGATCGAGTATGGCAAAATGCGCTATAACCTTTTAGGTAATGGTAATTCCTGGTTTCCTGGTAATAAGGCTGATAAGTTAGCAGAATTAGATTTGAGAGAATGTCTTGTTAATAGTCCCCACGCTGAAAAAATTCCGCAGATGTTAGCGAAAGCCGAGGAGATGTTAGGGGGTGCAGAGGTGAAGCGGTTGTCTCAAAGTTGAATTTTATTTTATTAAGAATCTTCTGAATAGGAATTCCAACCTTGAATTTCTACAACTTGTTGAATTTCTGATTCTAATTCTTGAAAAGCAGATAAAGCGCGTAATGGCGAAAAATTATCTATAGCCGTGGACAGGGTGGTTAGGACATCAATTGATAATGAAACTCTCACTACAAGAGGGTTTTACTCCTGACTCCTGACTCCTGACTCCTGACTCCTGCTATATCAGGTCTGCTAATCGGTGAACACGTTCGTTTACACTAAATTTATCAAGTCTACGACCACTAAGCCCACTGGCTTCTCGTAATAGTTGATAAAGAATTTCTTTAGGGTCAGGTAGTTGTTCAACTGTATGGATATTTGGCAATTGTAATGTCTGACGACCACGAGGATTATCCGCAGCTTCTCGTAGTCTTGTGTTGTCAAATAACAGCCATGCTTCCAACATCCGAACTGGAATAACACAAACATGAACTGGAACCATCACAGATTTTCTAACTTCTTCTAACGCTTTCTCAATTTCAATTACACGGTTTTTACGTGGTTCTCTTTCTGCGTCTCTATGGATAAATAAGATGTGACAAGGATAGAGTTCTAGGCTTTTAATGATACGTGGTGATAAAGTTTTTGGAACTTCGCGTAAACGTCGCAAATCTGCCCATTGTGGTTGAATAGCACAGTTAACCTGATTTTCTCGTAATAGCCAGGTGAGGATAGGCATCAATGCTTTGTCTGAACTGCCATCTGATAGTAAAGTGTAGACAAGTTCTTTCATGCCTATTCAGTAGGGGAACCAGGGATTAGAAATTGAAGGTCAGGTCTATCTACAACTCGGTGCTGATTGGGTTCTGATTCGTCAATTACTACCGGATTTAAGTAATCAAGAAGTTTACCCTTAGAAACAACATTTACTGCTTCCGGTGCTTTTTGTCGCCACGTATCTGGTAAACAACCAAAAGACAACCTTTTAAACCGTTTTCCTGAACTTACCGTTTCCTTTAATTCAGCAACCAATAGACTATCATCAGGTATTTGCATCACTACAGCAGGTGAATGAGTATTGATGATTACTTGACGCAATGGGTTATCTTTATCAATGGGATAATCAACATCAGTCGCAATGTCTTGAAGCAACTGGAGTATTTTGGGAATACGCGCTGGATGAATGCCATTTTCTGGTTCTTCCAAACACAAAAGACCTTTTGCTTCTGGATCTAATGCCAAAACTGCTAAGGCTAAAAAACGCAAAGTTCCATCTGATAATGCTCTGGCTGGATGTGCTGTACCATCTTTAGCAGTCACTATTAATGTTAGAAGTTGGCGTTTTTCATCTCGGTCAATTCCTACTTTACGAACATCATTAATTAGTTGTGCTAACCGATTAGCAACTTGGCTGTAAACTTGTGCCTCTGCTTCATCTTCTGTCAGTTCAGTTGTTGAATAATTTGTATTGAATCGTGCTAAACGATAGAGTGTGGCAGCTAAATGAGAACCATCCATATCTAAGTTTGTTGGTGATGTAAACTCGTCTGGTTGACGTAATGCTGAAGGTTCTAATTGCAGTAGCCGCCAAGATTGCATTTCTCTCTGTGCTAGTAACACTGTCGAACTATTTGCCCTGTAAACAGCAGAAAGCAAAGTTCGGGGAAGAGGTACAGCTTTTAGAGATTGAGTTTTTCCTTCCAAACGTATCTTAATCACTCGTTCTTTTCCCGTTTCATCTGTTGAAATGAAATAAGACACGCGCCCAGATACTTTAATAGCAGATTTCAGCCAAGTAGATTTATGATCAAACAATAAGTTTGCCTTGGCATCACTAAGCTTTATAGGAACTAATTCCTCTTTAAGAATTTCCAGTGAACCGAAAGACTTGAATTTATCATCTGTTCGGTAAGCAAGAGTTAAGGAGTAACGAAGAAAGGTATTACTAGCTTTTAGCTCTTGTCCTAAATCATCTACACCTTCCCCTGGTATAATCATTTCTGCCTCAAAAGACATTTCATTTGCATATTCATCACCAACTCGGTGAAATAGACTGCGTACATCTGCTGTTTTACCCTTTTCATCGCGCACAGATAAGGCAGCATCAATTAAGGGACGATCTGCGATCGCACTCAAAAATCTAATAGCATCAAATAAGTTAGATTTGCCGACTCCATTAGCACCTGCTACACAGGTAAATGAACCAAATCGAACATCTACATCGACAAGGTTTTTAAAACCAGAAACTTTTAACCTAGTCAGCATAAGATTACGTAATAAAAGGTTAGTTAATAGATGAATGATAATGGTTCAGATCAGCAATCTTAACCCATTACCAATCACCTATCACCAATTACCCATGATGATTCGTTTTTGGCACAACTAGTACTTTATCAACACGATTTCCATCCATGTCCATGACTTCAAAACGCATACCTTCCCATTCAAAATGGTCTGCGGCTGCGGGGATACGTCCTAAATGGGTGATCACAAGTCCACCTAATGTTTGATAACTACCTCTTTCTTCGGGTTCCAATTCGTCGATATCGAAAAGTTCCAAAAACTCTTCTATAGGTAACATCCCATCTACAAGCCAGGAACCATCTTCCCTTTGTACAGCTTCTGGTTGTTCCTGTCCTGGGCCTGCGGGAACATCACCGACGATTTCACTCATGATGTCATTGAGAGTGACTAATCCTTGAATTACGCCATATTCATCGACTACTAGCGCCATGTGAGTGATAGTTTGTTTGAATAACTCTAAAACTTTTAACCCACGGGTGCTTTCCGGTACGAACACAGGCTGACGTAATCCTACTGTTAAGTCTAAAGGTTCACCCCGAAAACTGCGGGCTAATAAGTCGGTGACGGGAATTACACCTAGGACATTATCAAGTCCCTCTTGACAAACTGGATACCGGGAATAGGCACTATCAACCATTTTCTCGCGGTTTTCTTCTGGGGGATCTTCTAAGTCTAGCCAGACTATATCAGGACGTGGTGTCATTAAGTAACTGACAGGACGATCACCTAAACGAAAAACTCGTTCTACCATATCCTGTTCTGCTTCCTCAAAGGTTCCCGCTTCTGTCCCTTGTTCTATTAAAATTTTGATTTCTTCTTCAGTTACTTGAGGTTCAGTAGAGGGTGTAATTCCCAATATTCGCAGCACCAAATCTGTAGATGCACTCAAAAGATATACTATGGGTGAAGCTATACTTGCTAAAGCTCGCATGGGGACGGCGACAAGGGCGGCAATTTTTTCTGGGTTGTTTAAGGCCAGCCGTTTGGGTACGAGTTCACCAACTATAAGCGAAAAAAAAGTAATCAGTAAGACGACTACGCCAAAAGCGATCGCACCACTATAGTTTGCTAAAACTGGGACTAGCTTCACATACTCTTCTAGTCTTTTGGCAATGGTAGCACCGCCGAAGACACCATTGAGAATATTGATCAGTGTAATCCCCACCTGGACGATAGACAAGAAATGATTGGGCGATTCTGCTAGTTGTAGTGCAGCCCTGGCGTTGATATCTCCTTGATTAGCCAACTGTTGTAGTCTAACTTTTCGGGCTGAGACTACGGCCATTTCGGACATAGAAAATACGCCGTTGGCGAAAATTAGCACTAAAATGGTTAAAATTTCAAAAGTGATGGAAGACATTGTTGATAATTGCCGCTATAAAGAGCGAAGGTAGCTCAAACCCTAGTATCTAGTATTAAAGACGTTTCTATAAATGCTTTGAGTATACATAAAGTAGTAGTTATGATTATGCCCTTTTATTCGCAAAGCGGCTGTTAACCCTTTTAGAATAGTTAACATAAACTTCTTATAGATTTTTTTCATCCCCTAACGACTTTCCAACTAAGCTAAGAATTTATGGCTTTTTCTTCTATTGTGCGTGCTTTGGCGCGATCGCCTCTCACCGCAGAACTAATTACTAAACTCAACAAACAACAGGAATTGCGGTTAAATGGCATTTCACGTCTACCGAAGGGGTTGGTAGCTTCAGCTTTAGCAACCCAGGAAGACAAGGATTTGTGTGTGGTGTGTGCCACTCTAGAGGAAGCTGGCCGGGTTTTCGCTCAGATGGAAGCAATGGGATGGAAAACTGTTCACTTTTACCCTACATCTGAAGCTTCCCCTTATGAACCTTTTGACCCAGAAAATGAGCTAAGTTGGGGTCAAATGCAGGTTTTGGCTGATTTGGTCAGTAGGGGCGCGGAAACCAGGCAAAGTCCAAAAATGGCAATTATTGCGACTGTGGGCGCTTTACAGCCACATTTACCACCGCCAGCAGCGTTTAAGTCTTTCTGTCTAACTTTGAAGAAGGGGCTGGAATTTGATTTAGATGCTTTTAGCAAAAAAATCACCATGCTGGGGTATGAACGAGTTCCTCTGGTGGAAACGGAAGGACAATGGAGTAGACGCGGGGATATTGTCGATGTGTTTCCGGTGTCCTCTGAGTTACCTGTGCGTTTGGATTGGTTTGGAGATGATATTGAACAAATTCGGGAATTTGACCCCACTACTCAGCGTTCTGCACTGGATAGGATTAATGAAATAACTCTTACTCCTACTAGCTTTGCACCGATTATTTTAGACGCACTTGAGGATAGTGAGAAATTAAATAGCGACTCAGAAATATTAGAAGGTAGTCGGCGGTTTTTGGGGTTGGCGTTTGCAAAACCTGCTTCTCTGCTGGACTATTTACCAGACAATACTCTCCTAGCTATTGATGAGCCTGAACAATGTTATGCTCATAGCGATCGCTGGGTGGAAAATGCCCAAGAACAGTGGGAAGAGGCAGAGGGGCAGGCTTGCCGTGAGCGTAGCCGAACGGGGGCAGGGGGCAGGGGAGAAAATTACCAATTACCTAAAATTCACCGTTCTTTTGATGAGTGTTTAGTTGAAATTGGGAATTTTAACAAGTTATATTTATCGGAATTGGCTGAGGAAAATGGTGGTCTCAATTTAGCTAGTAGACCTTTACCTGTGACACCTCACCAATTTGCCAAGTTAGCTGAGACAATTAGACAAGAGCGCGATCGCAATTTTTCGATTTGGTTACTTTCTGCTCAACCTTCCCGTTCCGTTTCTCTTCTCCAAGAACACGATTGTCCCGCGCAGTTTATTCCCAATCCCCGCGATTATCAAGCTATTGATAAACTGCAAATTAATCATACTCCCATCGCTCTCAAATATTCCGGTTTAGCAGAATTAGAAGGTTTTATTTTACCTTCTTTCCGTTTGGTTATTGTCACAGATAGAGAGTTTTATGGACAACATTCTTTAGCTAATTTTGGCTATGTCCGCAAACGTCGTCAAGCTGCATCTAAACAAGTTGATCCCAACAAACTGCGTCCAGGGGATTTTGTTGTGCATCGTAGTCATGGAATTGGTAAATTTGTCAAGTTAGAAAGTTTGACAATTAATGATGAAACCCGTGATTATTTAGTTGTTCAATATGCCGATGGTTTGTTAAGAGTTGCTGCTGACCAAGTTGGTTCCTTGTCTCGTTTCCGCGTCAGTGGAGATAAAGCCCCGGAATTACATAAAATGACCGGAAAAGCTTGGGATAATACAAAGAATAAAGTCCGCAAAGCGATTAAAAAACTAGCGGTAGACTTGTTAAAGTTGTATGCAGCGCGATCGCAACAACAAGGTTTTTCCTATCCCGCAGATATGCCTTGGCAAGAAGAAATGGAAGATTCTTTCCCTTACCAACCTACCACAGATCAGCTAAAAGCCGTACAAGATGTCAAACGGGATATGGAAAGTGAAAGACCGATGGATCGGTTAGTATGTGGTGATGTCGGTTTTGGAAAAACTGAAGTAGCAATTCGGGCTATTTTTAAAGCTGTCACCGCAGGAAAGCAAGTTGCACTTTTAGCCCCAACAACAATTTTAACCCAACAACATTATCACACAATTAAAGAACGTTTTGCACCTTATCCTGTAAATGTCGGTTTACTGAATCGGTTTCGCAGTCCCGAAGAAAAACGCAATATTCAAAAGCGGCTCGCAACTGGAGAATTAGATATAGTTGTCGGTACACATCAGTTATTAGGTAAAAGTGTAGAATTTAAAGATTTAGGACTTTTAGTAATTGACGAAGAACAAAGATTTGGAGTTAATCAAAAGGAAAAAATCAAAAGCCTCAAAACTCAAGTTGATGTTTTAACTCTTTCTGCAACTCCCATTCCCAGAACTTTATATATGTCATTATCTGGAATTCGGGAAATGAGTTTAATTACAACTCCACCTCCCACCAGAAGACCAATTCAAACCCATCTCGCACCTTTAAACCCAGAAATTGTCAGAAGTGCAATTCGTCAAGAATTAGATCGAGGTGGACAAGTATTTTATGTAGTTCCCCGTGTAGAAGGAATTGAAGAAACAACTGCAAATCTGCGGGAAATGGTTCCAGGAGGAAGATTTGCGATCGCTCATGGTCAAATGGACGAAAGCGAGTTAGAATCAACCATGCTCACTTTCGGAAATAATGACGCGGATATTCTTGTTTGTACAACAATTATTGAATCTGGTTTAGATATTCCGCGAGTTAATACCATCTTAATTGAAGATGCTCACCGTTTTGGTTTATCTCAATTATATCAATTACGGGGACGGGTAGGACGTGCAGGAATCCAAGCTCACGCATGGTTATTTTATCCTAAACAAAGAGAATTATCTGATGCAGCTAGACAAAGATTAAGAGCAATTCAAGAATTTACCCAACTCGGTTCTGGATATCAATTAGCAATGCGAGATATGGAAATTCGCGGTGTGGGAAACTTGCTAGGTGCAGAACAATCTGGTCAAATGGATGCAATTGGCTTTGATTTGTACATGGAAATGTTAGAAGAAGCAATTCGAGAAATTAGAGGTCAAGAAATACCCAAAGTTGAAGATACTCAAGTTGACCTTAATCTCACCGCATTTATTCCCTCTACTTACATTACCGATCTTGATCAAAAGATGAGCGCTTATCGCGCTGTAGCCACTGCAAAATCTAAATATGAATTAAAATTAATTGCTGCTGAATGGACTGATAGATATGGGACTATACCTGTGCCAGCAAATCAATTATTGCGAGTAATGGAATTAAAACAATTAGCCAAAAATCTGGGGTTTAGCCGCATTAAACCAGAGAATAAACAGCACATTGTTTTAGAAACTCCCATGGAAGAACCAGCTTGGAATTTGTTAGCGGAGAATTTAAAAGAAAGTATGCGTTCTCGTTTTGTTTATTCTCCTGGGAAGGTGACAGCAAGAGGTTTAGGTGTGTTTAAAGCGGAACAACAATTGCAGACTTTAATTGATACGTTCGGGAAAATGCAAGGTGCAATTTCTGAAGCTGCTTTGGTTTAATTTCGTAGGGTGGGCAATGCCCACCATTTTTTTACAAGCTGAAATTATAGTTTATCGTCATCAAAATTTAATTAAAGATAGGAACTCTAAAAGCGATAATGAAAATTGCAGAATTAACCAAAGAAGATTTTTAGTCAAATTGTCAGAACATTTATTTCATGAATATCCATATCTATCTAAATATTGATCAAATTAAACATCCTCAAGTTTACCTTTGAGAACCATTGGGATACGGTTGCACCTGCCCAGGATAATTTAAATTAGATTGGGGTAATTGACTAGGTTGTTGTAAACTATTATTAGCATTAATGCCATATCCTACTGGAGCAGTCGAGTTGACAATACCTTGACTTGGAGGCTGAACAGCATAAGGATTATTAAGTACAGCAGATGTTCCTGTTGTTGGTGTTACTACATTGGGTGCTGTCGGAATGCTATTCAAATTACCGTAGGAATTTTGTGGTGAGTCAGTTACTTTTAGCTGATTATAGCCCATAATCGAACCAGAGGATAAACCCTGATTAGGTAAGCTATTAGTAGGTGAAATTGGCTTTACTCCTACATTGCTAATAGAAGGATTTAGTTGCGTATTACTAGATCTTTTGATTGCTGCTTCTAAAGGACTAATGATAACAGTGCTTTGATTATTTGTAGTCTGATTAGTTAATCCGTTACTCAAACTAGAGACATCTGTTATTGCTGTTGGTTCGGGAGATATAGGGAAGTTATTCACATCTGAAAACTGAGTTTTCAGATCACGATTGTCAGATTTCAATAAATTTTCAGACTGCACCATAAAAGGATTTTTTTCAGGTTGTGAGCTAATATTATTAGTTATCCCCAGGCTAGATTTAAATTTTCCTTCATCAGCAGTATTTTTTTTATTAATTAAATCCTCTACAAAAAAGTCACTATTATTTAACTTAATTTTACTTGGGAAGGGAGTTACATTTGCAGATAAAGCGGCTTGTTCAAAATCAGTCAAAAAATTCGGCATATTATCAATATCTGCGGCAATAGCTTTGTCTTCATCTGAAAGTGAAGTGTCAGCAGTTTTTTCAACAGCAGTTTTTTCAGCAGCTTTTTTAGTTGGTATTTTAGTAAAAAGCTCAGGATTTATCCAATATTCCCGAATTCCCACTACTACAACCAATAAAAAAATTCCTGTTCCCCAAAAACTAGGACGCAAGAAATTGGATAACCTGGCTTTGAAATAGCGTAAGTAGGCAGGAGGATAGTGACGATGTGGCATGAGATAATAATTTTGGTAATTGAATTAGGTAACAAACTGATACAAGTTGATGCGACCTGATACTAGCTTATGAAAAGCATAAATATATAGCAATCCGATTTGATTACTGAAATTACTCATGGAGGCAGGGAATAGGGAATAGGATTCTAGAAAATTCAGGTGTACTGAGTGTACTGAGTTTTATAAGCCCAAAGCGCTGCGCCAACAAAAATCAAATAGGAGTCTTATATTGAATATTGATATCAATCTAACCCCTAATCAGTTATTAGTCATTAGCGATACAGTTTTATGACTCAAAAATTTACTTTTTTTTACACCGTCAATAGGAGTGATTTATCTTTGCGCGACTCGCGTCAATAGAAATAAACCTGTTCCCAAACCAAACAAGTTAGGCAACCAAGCACCTATAAAGGGAGAGAGAATACCTGCCTGTGCTAAAGCGCCAGAAACTGATAATAGTAAGTAGTAAGTGAAAATAACTATGACACTAATCCCAAAACTAGTTCCTCTCCCAGTACGTTGAGGTATGGTTCCCATTGCGGAGCCAACTAAACCAAAAATTATACATACAAAGGGAAAGGCGATTTTTTGCTGAATTCGTACTTCTAATTTTCTAATTTTTTGGGGATTCCCCGCTAGGCGTTCTATTTCTAGTTGTTCTAGGGCTTGAGAAATATTCATTTCCCCGTAATCTCGGCTATTTTCTGCTAGATTTAAAGGTGTACGGGGTAGTTGTAATTGTTGTTTTTGAAACCGCAAAATGTTGCGATAAGAACTGTCTGGGGCGACTAAATAAATAGTACCGTTATAAAAATCCCAAACTTGTTTTGAGCCATTCCACTCGGCAGATTCTGAGACTAAAATTTGATTCAGTCCTTCTCTAGAACGGTCAATAATTGTTAAACCTTTCATTTGCTTACCATCAAATTGGTCAGCATAAAACAAGCGTGAAAGTATTTTATTTTTGCTCCCATCTGCTTCTTTAACTTCCCGGTATTCAGGATAGTAAATATTTTGTTGTTTAAATGAAGGTTGATCTGATTTCAGTGCTTGCTCTAGGGTACGAGTTGCTTCATAATTTGCCGCTGGTGCAATTTGCTCATTAAAAATATATGTCATGCCTGTGATTAAACTGCTTAATAACACAGCAGTTAATACCATGCGATAGACACTTACCCCACAGCCACGGAGGGCAATTAGTTCACTCTCACTAGAAAGACGACTATAGGTCATCAAAGTAGCAAGTAAGGTGGACATAGGGAAGGAATAAACCATGACATAAGGCAGCTTTAATAAAAAAACTTTCAGAGCAATAGTAACTGGTAGCCCCGATTCCACTACTTTTCGCAATAATTCAAATAAGCTATCAATTGCCAATACTACAGAAGTAAATGCCCCAACACCGAATAGAAATAGAGGGAGCAACTGCATAGCCAAATAGCGATCCATGATGGAAAAAGGCAGCAGTGAACTGAGGCTGTAAAAAGATTTAATCTGTTTAGATATCATAAGTAACTTGAAAATTTAAATAGTGACATTTTTTGTGCATTAGAGATTTTTGAATATATTTATTAAAATATTTATATATGGGAATTTATATGTTGACAAAATATTAAATATTTGAATTTGATGATTAAAAATCATATAAAAAACCTAATACCAATTTAATGTGAATTTGCACAGAATCATCCAATCGTCGATTAATTCATCTGTGTTTATCTGCGTACATCTGCGGTTAATTGTTCTGGAAATCTTATTCTATGCAGCTTAATTTTCAGAAAGCTATAAATGAGATT
Source organism: Anabaena catenula FACHB-362 (assembly GCF_014698735.1). Lineage (GTDB taxonomy): Bacteria > Cyanobacteriota > Cyanobacteriia > Cyanobacteriales > Nostocaceae > Anabaena > Anabaena variabilis_A. Next base: position 26,090 of record NZ_JACJTQ010000023.1, on the reverse strand, counting down.
GGAAAAAATCTATTACCTATTCCTTGTTTCCCATTTCTTGAGTTGATTTAGTTGAAAAAGTTATCACCTAAATAATATTGCCGCACGAGTGGGTTATTGTAAAGTTCATCAGCAGTACCGAAAGCCAGTATTTGTCCTTCCCGCATAATGTAACCACGATCAGTGATAGCCAAGGTTTCGCGGACATTATGATCGGTGATGAGAATACCCATACCGCGATCGCGCAATTGTCCCACAATTTCCTGAATTTCCGCAACGGCGATGGGATCAACTCCCGCAAATGGCTCATCCAAAAAGAGAAATTTTGGACCTTCTCTGCCTGCGGCTAAAGCCCTGGCTAACTCAGTTCTTCGTCGTTCACCCCCAGAAAGTTGAATACCTTTACTATTTGCCACTTTTTCTAAGCGAAACTCCCCTAATAAATTATGCAACCGCTTCGACCACTCCCATCGTGGCACATTAGTTTGCTCAAATACCAGAAGAATATTATCCCGGACTGAGAGTTGGCGAAAAACACTGGCTTCCTGTGCCAGATAGCCAATGCCCAATCTGGCCCGTTTGTGCATTGGCATTCCTGTAATATCCCAACTATCCAACCAAACTCTTCCCTGATTAGGTTTTTCTAAGCCTGTGGCGATATAAAATGTTGTTGTTTTACCGGCTCCGTTTGGTCCGAGTAAGCCAACAACTTCACCTTGAGCAACAGAAAGGTTAACACGGTTGACAATTACGCGCTTGCCGTAGGATTTGTGAATATTCTCTAAAACAATTTTCACTATTAACGTCTTGCTGAGGTGGTAGATATTAATTAGAACGTTTGAGGGCTGGTGTTTTGGGGGCAGGTTTAGCAGTTTGTCCGTTCATATTAGCGTCATCCACCATGTAGACAGATTCTACCTGACGGTTGGACTGGGGTAAGGCGATAAATCGGCCTTCGTCAATTAAATAAGTTACTTTCTCCGCCCGAATACTATTGTTACCTTGTTGCAAAATATAAACGTTGCCACTGAAATCAATTCGCCGTTCTTTACTAAAATATTGTGCTTGAGCAGATGTTGCTTGCAACTGACGAGCGGGATACAACATTTGCACATTACCACGAGCGGTGATTACTTGGGTTTTAGAGTCATATTCTTGCACATCAGAGCGGATGGTGAGTGGGCGATTTCCCCCTGCTGATTGAGCGGTAGCGGTTTGCACTTGGCTAGGGAAGGCAATTGCTCCCAACAGTGCGACTGGTAGCATCAAGGCTAACCCAAAGCGCCGTATTTGTGAACTTGGCAATTGATAGGGAGGTATCATAGCAATTGGGGATAGAAAATTTTAGGTTATGTTCTCATTATCTCAAGCAGTTTATCCAAAAAGAATATCTACTACTAAGAATATTTGTAGATAAATATTTGCTGACTACTGAAGACTATTGACGTTTTTCTCCCCAGAAGGTTTCATTCAGGAAAAACCCACAAATTATCTTTGGTATTTCTTGATGCTAATTCAGTTATTTATAGAAATCGTGGGGAAAAGCAAGGCTATATTTTCACCCCCATCACTACTAAGTATTTTTTCGGGATCACTTTGTTGGAGTACTTTCAACAATTCCACACTCTGAGTGAATAATTTTTCCACATTGATGCCGTAGTCACTGGCTGGGTTGCGTCGCAGACGATTGCTACCTTCTCCCAATAGAATCATTGCTCCTCGCAGGTTGTGATTACCCAGGTGATAGAGTGCTACAGCAATTTGCAGAATACCCTGATATAAACTTTTTTCTGGTTCAGTTGCTTCAATCCACAGGGCTTCTAAGGTGTCATGACAAGCGTAGAACTGCCCAGAGTTGAACTGTTCTACGCCTTGCCAAAACTCTTGGGGCAGGTTTTCACTCATCCCATGCTTTCTCGTACTTCTTTGATGGTTTCGAGAGATATTTCTTGTTTGTCACCAACAAAGTCGCTCTCACTGGTGAGGAACAGCATACAGTGACATTCTTTGCGTTCTCGCATGGGTACACAGGGGCAGTTCCAATAGGCAGCGCTGACTTCTGCTTCTTTGTCTTCATAGTGGCGGCAGGGACATAAAGGCGCACCGAGTTCGTCTTTATGTTTGGCTAGTCCTTCTATCACAACTGCGGTAACGGAAGGTTCAGAACAGAAGTACGTTCCAGTCCGCTTGGCGTATTGCTCGGAAAAATGCCGCATTGCCTCTAGGCTTTTATCGCTGGATTTAGTGTTAACTTCTGATGGAATCATTGGCTCGGACGCTCATAAATTTAAATATTTCTTTGCATTGTACATCAGCCTCACTAAGCTATTGCTGGGGATATTTCCCCAACCTGAGTTTTTAGAATTGGTCGGAAATCGACTCAAAGGCTTGTCAATCTAGTATCTGGCTATGAAAACGGTTGTTGACATCAGGGAAGCTAAATTTATCTAAGTTAATTAAAGTTTTGTATCAATTTCATCAGGAAGTTAATGGTTTTTGCAACTGAAGTTGCAGTTCTTGTTCACTCTGGAGGATGATGCCAGGATAATCTCGATTGACTAGGACTTGTTCTGAGGATGGATTTATATTCTCCCATAAAACCCAACGACTGCCCAGCGGTAACTCAGATAGGGTTTTGGGGTTTTGGGTGAGCCAAATTAAGGGGTAGTTATCTGGTGGTGTATTTGTTTCTTCTAGGGGGTTGGTTGCTGCTAAGGTTTCCAGAACGGGAATATCACCTTTGACTAAACCTGTGGCTGCTGTCCAAAGTTCTACTTGTAGCTTTTGCCGGTGGGCATAAAAATATAATGAGGCGGCAGCAATGACTGCTTGCTCAAATTGTTCTTCTTCCCAATTAGCTGCACTATCAAGGGCAATAATAATTTCCTGTCCTGCTGTGATAACTTCTAATTCCCTGACTCGTAATTCGCCGTAACGGGCGCTGGTACGCCAATGAATGAGACGGGTAGGATCACCAATGCGGTAAGGACGGAGCGATCGCACTAATCCTGTTGCAGCTAATTGTAATGGTACACCACGAGGATCATTTTTTTGACTCTCATTTTGCCCAATTTCATCAACTAGGGGGCAGTTGGTCAGGGGTAAAACTGTGGGATAGACAATTGCTCTGGCTTTACATTCTCGCTGACGACGACACCAAAATAAGCCCCAAGGCGCACCAGTTGCCAATTCTACTGTTTCCCAACGATACAAGCCTCGGCGTTGGGTCGGGTGGTAATATATCCAACGGTGAGAGTCTTTTGCCTCAATGGTGTCAATTGGTTGTTTGACTGGTTTTCCGAAAATGAAGGGAAGTATATCCGCAACTTGCAATAAGGTGACAGGTGTTTGGGTGGGATTATGGACTTCTATTTCAACGGTGATTTCGTCGCCAACGGTGACTGGTGGGATGGGAGAGCGTTTAACAATTAAATTTTTGAGCGATCGCGGTGCTAAGAAAGATGATACACCCACAAGGGCAAGACAAACCCCACTAATTACATATAACCAGCCCGCCATCGTGTTGATAGCAGCGCCTAAATAACAAATAGCAACGCCTATTAATACCCAACCGCCGTAGGTAGGAGATGAGGCGTGGATTTCTAGCCAATTAGTAATGTTTTTGGTAATTTTCATAGTTTCTTTTTTAACTCAAATGTAGTAATTTTCCAAGGAGCAATTTGATCAATTTCTTGATTTATCGGTGTTTCCAATAAATCAACTGCTGTTCCTAAACTGAAAAAATCACTTTGTAAAGATAACTCTGCTGTTTTTCCGTGACATTCATAAAAGCGAATTATGAATTTTTGTTGATTATCTTCACTAGGTTTTAAAGCCATTAAAATCAAATTATCTGCTGATAAATTCAGAAAACTTTGGCTTGGGCAACTATTCAATCCAGATTGTTGATTTGGTGGATTAACTAATACTTTTAATGGTATATTTAATTCATATCCATATCTAACAGTGTCGGCTGTTTCCCAAGTATCTGCATGGGAATATAAAGCATAGGTAAATTCATGTATACCTCTGTCAGCTTTCGGGTCAGGCCAATGGGGACTTCTGAGCAAAGTGAGACGGATTTGATTGCTGCGGCAGTCGTAACCATATTTACAATCATTCAGGAGGCTAACTCCGTATTTTCCGGTTTCCATATTTGTGGTTAAATCTGCCCAACGTAAAGCTGGTACTTCCCATTTTGCCTTTTCTGCGGGGGTTTGGGGGTTGGTTGAACGCCGAATAGCACCGCAGGGAATTTCATAAGTTGCAAAATCGGTTTCGACGTTGACAGGAAATGCTGTTTTAACTAATACTTGATTTTCTTGCCAATTTACAGTATTAGCAATTTTCAAAAGTGGTGAACCGGTTTGGAGAATGTAATCTTGACAAAACTGCGAATTTCCCAGTTGACGCACTACCCGCAAACGTTGTTGTATTTTTCCAGATTCTAGCCATTGAATTGATTTTAATTCGGTTGCAGGTAGAGGTTTTGTGGCATAATCGGGATCAATGTTCCAAGCGTCCCAATATTGTCCGCTATCTTCAAAAGCCTGAAGTTGATTTCCCGCACCATTTAAAATTTCCCGTTGTTGGATTTTGTCGAAGACAGATTTTAAGTCTCCGGTTTCGGGGTTTACCTGAACGCGCAAATATTCATTTTCTAATATCCAGTTTTTGGGAAGTTCGGAAATTGGGAAGTTGGGAAGTTGGGAAGTTGGAGAAAGCCAATATATGCTGTAACCTATAGATGGAACGGTTGCGAGAAATAATAAAGAGTTTTCGCTTTGTTGGGACGGAAGTTGGTTTCCGTCAATGTTGTAAATTTCCCAGGTTTGGTTATTTTGGGGTAAAGTAACGCTGACGACTTGGAAACGTTGCCAGTTGAGCGAATTAAAAATTATGATAGGTATGCTATTGGGTTGGGGTGGTTGTGGTAAAGTGATATGAGATGCGATCGCACTCAAAGACTCATCTAAGATATTATTTCCCACCTGTTCCACTTGTTGCCATTGCGGTAAAGCATCCTCATAAACTTGAGTAATGGAAGAACCGGGTAAAATATCGTGAAACTGATTAAATAAAACTTTTTTCCAAGCGGTTTCTATTTCGGATTTCGGATATATCACCCCACAGACAACATTTGCTAAAGTTGCAAATAACTCAGCTGCATATAAAAGATTTTCAGATTTGCGATTCCAGAGTTTTTGGTCTGCGTGGGTAGTATAACATCCGCGATGAAACTCTAAATAAAGTTCATCTTCCCAAACAGGTAAATTTTGACTTTGGGATTTTATTAGTTCGAGATATTTTTCCGAAGTGGTAAATTCCAACTTGGGGAAAATGGGGGAATCTTCCCAACGCCTTGCTATTTCCAACATATCACGAGTCGGACCACCACCATGATCACCGACACCAGGAAGCCAAAGAGAATCATTTAAACCAGTTTGAGTTTCCCATTCACAGACATAGTTCGCCATTTTAACAGGATCAACAGTTTCGCCTATGGGCGCAGACATAAAACTAAATATTTGACTACCATCAAGCGATCGCCACCAAAAAGCGCCATAATCAAACTTAGTAGTATCATTCCAGCGTAACTTCTGAGTCACAAAAAACTCAATTCCCGCATTTGCGAAAAACTGAGGTAAAGTTGCACAGAAACCAAAAGTATCAGGAACCCAAACCACAGGAGATATTTTCCCGAACCGTTCCTGAAAATAACGCTGACCATATAATAACTGACGGACAATAGACTCACCAGAAATCAAATTCAAATCCGGTTCCACCCAAAACCCACCCAAAACTTCCCATTTTCCCGCTTTAACTTGGGTTTGAATTTCCGCAAATAAATCTGGACGATGTTCCTCAACCCAAGCATACAACGCCGGAGTAGTATGACAGAAAATCAACTCCGGAAAATCTCCTTGTAAACCTAACACCGACTCAAAAGTACTGACTGCGGCTTTCCAAGTTTCAGAAACAGGCCATAACCATGCTAAATCCAAATGAGCATGACCTAACAAATGAATTTTAGATTTTAAACCGCAGATAAACGCAGATGAACACAGATAAGATTCTCGTATATTTAACAGAAATCTATCCCATTCTTCCTTCTTCCCTTCTTCCTTCGCGCTCTTCTCTTCGAGACGCTTCGCGAACGCGCCTTCGCGGTTCATTACCTCTTCAACCGCTTCAACCAAAGCAGATAACCGTTCCGGTGCGAACCTTTCCAAAAACAGATGAACAACAGCCAACTCATCAGCCAAAAAACCCGGATCTAGCCTATTATAATCTAAAGACTCAAAAACCAAGAGCGATCGCATCAAAGCCCCATCACAATGTCCCGGACTCACCAACCGCAAAGCAACAACAAACTCCTCCCCAGTTGAAACCCCTGGACTTAAAAGCACTCTCGGTGAACAATCAAACAAATCACCAGCCAATACCAACTTACCATTAATATAAATCTCCGCCGCATCTGCCCACCAAACCAAAGCCAACCGCAAACATAAACCTGTTAAATCATAACCTTGTAAATTTTGGGGAACAACTAATTTTTGCACCAACCACAACACTTGTTTTCCCGCTGTCCAAGGAATATGTAATTTATCATTTAGATTTACAGGTTTCCAAAGAGACAAATCTGAGTTTATTACTTCAGTAATTCCCCAATCAACCTGCTGATACAACCAAGAAGACTGGATATTAACTTGACAGCAAGCACGTAAATTCTCAATTGCGTCTGATATATATTTGGTATGGGATAGAGATAGAGTCATAATCAATAAAGATTAACAATTAATGTAAAAATTAGGTTCGGGTTTGGGATTGTCTAAATTAAACTTACTTGAGCTTATTTTCCATTATCATGATGTTATATCAAGTCCGGCTAATTAGTGATAATATCTGTTTCCCTATTCTCTACCCCAACGATATGATAAATATTCAAACCGACTTGATATCACTGACTGACGATAAGTAACAGTTTTGTGGGAGTCTCAAAACTCAAAAATACTCAAACTAGCAAATCTCTACCATGTCTTCTGGTTCCTCCGGTCCTTATCAAAGTAAAATCTTTAAATTTTTCAACCAGCATTCTCAGCGGTTGACAAAACAGTGGGAAAACTCCTTCCGAAATTTGCAAGTTGCTACTAAATGGAGTGTGGAAGCGCTACTTTATCCACTGTACCAGATGTTTCAGCCCGATGAACTTGCTGGAAAACAGTTACCACCAGAAACCCCTCCACCAGCTGACGCACCTATTCAGCACGTACTAGAGTTAGTTAAAAATTTACCATCTGCCGCAGCTTCTGATTCAGAAAATTTACAAAATGTCAACCCATTAACGTTTTTGGGTGATGCTGTGCGGGAAGCAGCTACACGTCTAGGATGGTTAAAAAAATCTCGTCTTCCTCAATCTCTACAACCAGAAAAAACCCTTCAGCACCATATACCAAAAGTGCTGGGAATTGCTGCACAATTGGAAAATCGTCATTTGGTGCTTGTGAGCAACGATAACAGAATTCTAGATGTTTTGACAATTCAACAGCAGGAAAAATTAACAAATAAAATTAATAGTGAAGTTGCTGAATATTGGCATTTTTTTAAATTAGCTGAAATTCAACAACAGCAGAAATTATTACCAGAAATCAACCGCATATTATCAAAGCTAACTACTAATCATACCCCAAACATAACAGATTTAGCTGAAACCAAGATTCCAGTACATATAGAAGATTATCCTGGTAAATTTTTGGCGTTAATGGATACAGTTATCGCTAAATTAGAATCTAAGGCTTTAGTACCTGTACAACAGCGCAGTCAGAAAATTATTCAAGTTGCTAAAACTCAGTTTGATATTTTTATTTACGGGAGAGAACAGCTAGAAGCAAGAGGAAAAATAGCAATTAATCCTGGTGACTTGGAAAATCAGACTCTGAATATTTCCGAATTAATTGCAGCAGCGATAAATTACTTTTTTGGTGGTAGAAATCTTCAAAATATTGATTCTCAACCAACTCCAGAAAAATTACCAGGTAAACCATCAAATCAAGTTGATCAAAATAATCAATTGTCAGAAGCCGATTTCAATAATTTAAATCATTTAAATAATTGGTTGACATGGAATGACTTATTCGCTAAGATAGAATTAGACTCTAAAAATGCCAGTCTAAATTCCGATACTAATTTAGTTACAGAAAATACTCATTACGAATTATCATCAAAATCACGACGGGATTTATTCAGAAGTAAGAAATTTGCCAAAGTAGCTTCTAGTTCCCAAGTTGAAATTGAGATAAAAGCCGAAAAATATCAATATGAAGCACAGCCAGATTGGATAGAAACTACTGCCACATTTTTAGGGTATGAAAAACACCCATTAGAGCAAATTTTAGCATGGTTAGATCATGTTATGCTCTGGATAGAAATGATATTTATGAATATGATTTATTTCTTGAAAGGGTTGTTGCAAGTAAGGTGAAAAAAGATAATGTCTGAATCAGGATTAACAGGATTTAAGGATTAACAGGATTTAAGGATTAACAGGATTTTAAGATGGAGATTTTTATTTGATTTTTGAAAAAATACAGTATCTTCTTCTCTCCTCTTCTGTCCTCTCTTCACTGTCACCTGTCACCTGTTCCCTGTCACCTTCTTCTCAAGCTACACAAATTCCATATTGGGGTAGCAAATCGTGAATAATATAGAATTGATGAGCTTGTAAAGCGTCATGAAATAATTTCCAATTGCTGACTAGGAAACTAGGATGATAGGGAAAAATTTCATTATCTTTATCAACGGGGCTTTCAGTTCCCAAAGCCAGGTATTTCCAGGAATCTTTACCCTTAGGAATATAGTTAATATTAGCAGCACCAAAACTAAATTTACCTTGTGCGATCGCACTTAACCATTTTTGATGACGTACACGACCTTTAACATCTTTAATATTAGCCAACATCAAGGCAATTAAACTTTTATCTGGTTCTGGTAATCCTGGGACAATCGCATCAGCATCACCTTTTAAATAACGCTGCATAGCTTTACACATATTATCAGCCGCTTCCAGAAAATCTTCAGGATTATTACGGCTAATTTTTTCACCTCTACCGTTGATATAACCCCAACGTAAAAACGGCTTATCAGGATGACTCAAAACCGCACCATGTCCTAAAGGTAAAGCCTCACTGACAAAGTAATTCTTCAACCTATCCATCAAATTACGATCTGGTTGATCATTTTCATCAAGTAGTTTTTTCGCTTCATTAACTCGATGATTAACACCAGCAAAACCTTGATGCGCCCAGGTATCAACATAAACGTGCATAGTAATACCCAGACGATGTAAACCATAAGCACTTTCACGGCGTTGAATACATTCCCTCACCATTTGTTGTGCGACATCACTATTAGGACGACAAATCAACTTTTCAATAAACTTCCCTTCAGGATCTTCACCTGCTGGTTTTCCGCCATTTCCTGGTAAAAAATGAAAAGGAATCCAAACATGATGAATTGCTAACTCCTGAAAATTGCGATAATCTAGCATTTTATGAGCGGAACTAATGCGAGTAAACATCGCCCCATTATCGAATCGAATTAAACCGCTATTAATAGCATCATCTACATACTGGGCGCAGTAAGCGATAATACTAGCATCTTCATGTTCAAAACCCGCCAGTCGCGCAACAACGTAGGTGACACCATGATGAAAGTCTATTTGCATCTTGAGTCAGTTATGAGGGAATTTACGTATAGACTATAACAATTTGGGCGCTGCTGCGTAATTTTTTACCTGATAGCGGTTCTCAAACTGCGACATCTGTTTGCTAAACTCTAGTAATCACAGTTCAGTAATTACTCATGACTGAGGCAGAACTACTACAAGCGATCGAACAAGCAGCAAGAGATGGTGTAACAGAACTTAATCTCAGAGGCAATAAACTCAGCAGTCTACCAGCGGAAATAGGACAACTCACTAACCTCCAATTCCTCTACCTCAGAGGCAATAAACTCAGCAGTCTGCCAGCGGAAATATTCCAACTCACCAACCTCCAAACCCTTGACCTCAGTAACAATAAACTCAGCAGTCTGCCAGCGGAAATATTCCAACTCACCAACCTCGAATCCCTTGACCTCAGAAGTAATCAACTCAGCAGTCTGCCAGGGAAAATAGGATCACTCACCAACCTCCAATCCCTCTACTTCAGTAACAATAAACTCAGCAGTCTGCCAGCGGAAATAGTCCAACTCACCAACCTCGAATCCCTTGACCTCAGAAGTAATCAACTCAGTAGTCTGCCAGGGGAAATAGGATCACTCACCAACCTCCAAACCTTCTACCTTAGTAGCAATAAACTCAGCAGTCTGCCAGCGGAAATAGTCCAATTTACTAACCTCGAATCCCTTGACCTCAGTAACAATAAACTTAGCAGTCTGCCAGAAGAAATAGGACAACTCACCAACCTCCAATCCCTCGACCTCAGTCACAATCAACTCAGCAGTCTGCCAGAAGAAATAGGACAACTCACCAACCTCCAATCCCTCTACTTCAGTCACAATCAACTCAGAAGTTTGCCATCGGAAATAGTCCAATTTACTAACCTCGAATCCCTTGACCTCAGAAGCAATCAACTCAGTAGTCTGCCAGCGGAAATAGGACAACTCACCAACCTCCAATCCCTCGACCTCAGTCACAATCAACTCAGCAGTCTGCCAGCGGAAATAGGACAACTCACCAACCTCCAATCCCTCGACCTCAGTCACAATCAACTCAGCAGTCTGCCAGCGGAAATAGGACAACTCACTAACTTGAAGAAATTTGGACTTCAAGGGAACGAAATAATTAATCTTCCACCAGAAATAAAAACGCGGGGATTACAAGCAATTCTTAATTTTTATCGGCAAAAGTTAGAACAAAAATCTGAGCGTTTATATGAAGCTAAATTTTTGATTGTTGGTGAAGGAGGTGCGGGTAAGACTTCTTTGGCTAAAAAAATTGAAGATAAAGATTACGAACTCCAATCAGGTGAAAAATCAACGGAAGGTATTGATGTCATCCAGTGGAAATTTCTACTACCTAATGGTAAAGAATTTCGCGTTAATATTTGGGATTTCGGTGGACAAGAAATATACCACCAAACCCACCAATTTTTTCTAACCTCACGTTCTCTCTATGCTTTAGTTGCAGATACGCGCCAAGAAAATACTGATTTTTATTATTGGCTAAAAGTTGTCGAACTATTGAGTGACAAGAGTCCAATTATCATTATTAAAAATGAAAAACAAGACCGTCAATGCGAAGTCAATGAACGCCAATTGCGAGGAGAATTTTTAAATCTCAAAGAAGTTTTACCAGCTAACTTGGCGATTAATCGCGGTTTAACAGAAATTAAAGATGCTATTCAACAATACATCAAGAAACTTCCCCATGTTGGTACACCTCTACCAAAAATTTGGGTGAGAGTCCGTTCTGACCTAGAAAACGAACTCCGCAACTTTATTAGTCTTGAAGAATATTACAAACTTTGCAAACTTCATAATTTAACTAAACGTGAGGATATGTTGTTACTAAGTCGCTATTTACACGACCTTGGTGTTTGCTTGCATTTCCAAGATGATCCTACACTAAAACACTATGTCATCCTCAAACCAGAATGGGCGACTACAGGAGTTTACAAAGTTCTGGACAATAAAAAAGTTATTAAGAATTTAGGATGTTTTAGCCAAGACAATCTGGCTGAAATTTGGAAAGATGTCCAATATACCAACATGAGAGATGAACTACTGCAATTGATGATGCGGTTTAAACTTTGTTACCCAATTCCTAATTGTGTTGGTCAATATATTGCACCCCAATTACTCGATATTAACCAACCTGAATACACTTGGGATAAATCACATAATTTAATTTTACGCTACAAATACGAATTCATGCCTAAAGGTATTCTCACTCGCTTCATTGTAGAAACACACCCTTGGATTGAAGAACAAATGCTAGTTTGGAGAAGTGGCGTTATTCTCAACCAAGACCAAACTCGTGCTGAAGTGATTGAAAACTACAATCAAAAGGAAATTAAAATCCGTGTAGTCGGAAGTCGTAAAAAAGAATTGTTGACTGTTATCACACACGAACTAGACAAAATACATCGTTCTTTTGAGCGTTTGAAATATGATACTCTTGTTCCTTGTAACTGCAAAGAATGTGAAGGAAGTCAGACACCTTATGCTTATCCACTAGAATCATTACGTAAGCGTTTGTATGCTGGGCGGTATCAGATTGAGTGCGAAAATAGTTTTAACATGGTTGATGTTCGCAGGTTAATTGATGATGTGAATCTGCCAACCCAAGAATTAAATCGGGAACGGCAAACCCCAGTTACACCCTTACAAAATGAACTTGACAACCAGAAAAAAGAATCATTTAATGTAATTAATAATATCCACTTACATCAAGAGAGTAATGCCATGTCAGAATCTTATCAATCTAAATATGACCAAAGAAATGCAAATAACCAATTTGTAGATACAGCACAATCAGGTAGTAATGTTACATTTAACCAAAATAATTACACACCAGAACAAAAACAGAATTTAGCAGAAGCAGCAGCAGAAATCCAACAACTGTTTCACCAATTATCTAAAAATAACCAAACATCTACAAATGAAATCATTACAAACGCCATTCATCAAGAAATTAAACGCAACCCCACACTAAAAGCCAGATTAATAGCTGCACTTAAAGCTGGTGGATTAGAAGCATTAAAAGCGATATTTAATCATCCTGTTTTTAGTATTCCAGCAGAAACCATCAAAGGATTTTTAGAAGCAGAATAAATCCTCTTATTTCCTCTCTGTGACTCTGCGCCTCTGCGTGAGAAAAAAATTACAACAACATCCGATTGAGAAAATGCCGTAACAACTTTATCCCCGTTGGTTCTTGATAATCTGTAGGTAACAAAGCCCGTATTGCTTTTTCCAACACTTCCAAAGCTGAATCTATTTCCTGACGCTTTGGTCTGGTAGTTGGGGGAAAATATAAAGGTTCACCCACCCGAATTGTTAACTTTTTTCTCAAAAATAAGTCATGAGTACCAATTAATGCTATCGGTACAATTGGCACGCCAGCCCGCAAAGCATAAATTACAGTCCCGCGTTTAAAGGGATGCAAATGACCCTCAGCAGTTCCCAGTCTTCCCTCAGGAAAAATCATCAACCCATCTCCACGGGCTAAAATTGCAGCAACAATGCGGTCTATGCGGCGGATTGTCTGGATATCTCCACCAGGATTAACGGTATTTTTAATAACTTGAGCAAGTTCTTGTAAATCATCCCGTCCGGCTTTAGCAGCAGCAATAACAGCCTGTTCTTCACCCCAAATTCTTTCTAAAGGAATAACACCACCGGCAAAACCTAAAATCCAGCGTTTCCACCATTTGTTATAGAGAGTGCGAGCATCACCAAGAATATAATAGTGGGGCTGGGTGGGAATTTCTGAGAGTAAAACCAATGGGTCGATGTGGTGAAGATGATTAGCAGCTAAGATTGCTGGTGTGGCCGGGATATTTTCAATGTTTTCAACTTTGACACTGAATAGGGAATGAATGAGCGATCGCACTACCCAACGTCTGATATTAGCATTAACTCGCGGTTCCGAATGTTCCTGAGTAATAGCAGATAACTGAAGGAGAGTTGTTTCTATAGTATGGCGAATAGTGCGATCGCTTGCCGCAGCTACACCTTCCCACACCCGCTGGATAGTTGCGTCAGTCAAAGGTAGTAAAGTTTCTGATTCTGGCTGATGATTTAATATCAAATCTGCATCAGCTGAGGTTTGAGGAGAAGATTTGCTAGAAGAACTATCCATAATACTTAATTTATCCCCAAAAGTTGCCAACAACCTCAAATGTAAAACTGGTTATTAAAAGTCTAAAACTCTATCATGTATCATTTCCTCCACCAAAATTTCGGTAAATAAGTCCCAAAAACGCAAATTATCTGTAATTCCTCCCACCGTTAGAAGCAATTTTCCTTACAATGTACCTTGATAGATAGGCTAATAGCTTGCTGAGAAAGAACGTAAAAAATTAACCTATGATTTACCACAGCGTCGGCACGTTTAAAGGTGTTGGGGGACTTGATCTGTATTACCAAAACTGGAATCCAGAGGGTAAGGTAAGGGCGATATTAGTACTAGTACATGGACTAGGAGGACACAGCGGTCTGTATAAAAATATCGTTGAGCATTTGTTACCTAAGCAATATGCTGTTTATGGCTTAGATTTGCGTGGTCATGGATGCTCACCCGGTCAAAGAGGTTACATCAATACCTGGGCTGAGTTTCGTGATGATGTTCGAGCCTTCTTAGAGATGATACAGAAGCAGCAACCAGGATGCCCAATTTTCCTTTTTGGTCATAGCATGGGTGGAATGATTGTCTTAGACTACACTCTGCACTATCCACAGGACTCATCTGCATTGCAAGGTGTGATTGCATTCGCACCAAGTATTGGAGAGGTAGGAGTATCACCTATACGCGTGCTTTTAGGAAAAATGCTCTCGCGGGTGTGGCCGCGTTTTTCCTTAAATACCGGACTAGACACAACTGCTGGTTCACGGAATGAGGAGATTTTGACCAGCTACACTCAAGATCAGTTACGCCATACCCGTGCCACAGCCCGGTTTTCTACAGAGTTTTTTAATACACTAGCTTGGATTCATGCTCATGCGGCAGAATGGCAAGTACCGCTGTTAATTTTGCATGGTGGTGCGGACAGAGTAGCGTTACCTGGGGGAAGTGAACTGTTCTACCAGCGAGTGACTTACCCAGATAAGCAACGTATTGAGTATCCGGGAGCCTATCATGATTTACACTGTGACATCAATTATCATCAAGTGCTGACTGATTTGGAGACTTGGATGCATCAGCATTTACCCGTTGAAGTGGGACAATTAGAGCCAGTGATGAGTAATGAGTGATGGGTAAAAATTAGTGGTCAGTTGTTTGATGCGACTGGCTATTAATCAATTTGGGAACATAGCCTACAGATGTGCCTGAGCGATCGCATTGTTGTATTTAATGGATATGATTCAGCGCCATCGCTGCAATTTTACTAATTTGACACTTCAACAGGCGCTGTTTACAGACTTCAGCAGTGAACTGGTAGAGTGGAAATATAAGAAAATATAAAGTCGCCAGATTTCACCGCAAAACATGGGCAGTATTTGGGAACTCGATTTTTACTCCCGTCCGATTTTGGACGAAAATCAGAAAAAAGTTTGGGAAGTTTTAGTTTGTGAAAGTCCTTCAGATATTCGCACGAAAACTGATTCTTTGTTTCGCTACGCTAAATATTGCCCCAGTACTCAGGTAAATTCGGGTTGGTTGCGGACAGCGTTACAGGAAGCTATTGAGAAAGCAGGGGAAGCACCGATTAAAATTCGCTTTTTCCGCCGCCAAATGAATAACATGATTACTAAAGCCTGTCAGGATGTGGGGATTCCTGCTTTATCTAGTCGTCGCACTTTGGTTCTTAACCAGTGGTTACAACAGCGGAGTGAGGAAGTTTATCCCCAGGAACCAGGGTATCAAGGGGGAACTAATGCTTCGGTGCGTTTAGATAGACCTTTACCTCAGCGCTTACCAGATGCTTTGGAAGGTAAACAGTGGGCATTTGTGACTTTAGAAGCTGGGGATTTGGCAGAAATGCCAGAGTGGGAAATTGGCTTTGGTGAATCTTTCCCTCTAGAGTTGGCGCAATTGTCGCCTGAAGCTCGCATTCCTGGTATTTTGATTTTCTCACCTAGAGCTTTACCTTTGGCTGGTTGGATGTCTGGTTTAGAGATGGCTTATTTGCACTTTGACACCAAGCAAGGGGACAGATTAATTTTAGAAACCGGCGCAACAGAAAGCTGGATTGTAGCTAATATCAGAACTCCTCAACTCCTAGCTGAGGCTAAAGGCTTTGCACAAGCAAAGGAAAAAGCCAATGGGGTACATTTTATTGGTGTGCAGTCTGATCCTCAATCTCAGACTTTTGCGGGATTTTGGCTGTTACAAGAGGTAAATTTGTAAGCAGAGGGAATGAGGGAATAGGGAATATTTTGGATCTTTCTTCTGCCCCATGCCCCATGCCCAATTCCCACGAAATTTACAACTGTTAAGACACGCTGATGGGATAATGGACTGCGTATATCTGGGATTTACAATCCAATATCCACAATTCATCAAGGGAAATGGGTTCTGCAAATTTGTCACAAGATACACTAGCCGAACATCTGCTAGAACTGTCCTTAAAATCTGGCGCTGAAGCTGCGGAAGTGTATCAATCGCGATCGCTTTCTCGTCCAGTTTTATTTGAGGCTAATCGCCTTAAACAACTAGAAACCAGTCAATCTGAAGGTACAGCACTACGGCTGTGGCTGAATGGTTGTCCGGGACTGATGGTGGCTTATGGTTCTGTCGATCCGCAAGTGATGGTAGAGCGAGCGCTGGCTCTAAGTCAACTCAACCAACCAGAACTAGTAGAATTAGTCAGTAATTCTCATACCTCTTACCCTGATTTAGGGGAATCAGTGCCAGTTGAGATGCTGATAGACTGGGGCAAAGAAGCGATCGCGCTGATTCGTAATGTCTATCCTGATGTTCTCTGTAGCACTGACTGGGAATGTGATGTTGAAAATACCAGGTTAATCAACAGCAAAGGTTTAGATTGTCACTATACTGACACTACCCTCAGCTGCTATATGTCAGCAGAATGGGTTAGGGGTGATGACTTTTTGAGTATTTCCGATGGACAAACCCAGCGCGGACAACTCAGCCCAGAAAAACTAGCTCACCAAATTTTACAGCGATTAGATTGGGCGCAAGAAAATGTTTCTACCCCAATAGGTCGTGTTCCCGTTTTGTTCACTTCCAAAGCTGCGGATATGCTTTGGGGAACTGTCCAAGCTGCTTTAAATGGGAAGCGGATATTAGAAAAGTCTTCCCCTTGGGGAGAAAGGTTAGGTACACCAGTGGTTGCACCTATTCTGACTCTTTACCAAGACCCAGAAGCTGGGCCTTACAGCTGTCCTTTTGATGATGAAGGCCATGCTACAAAGTCGTTAGTGTTTATCGAAAACGGAATTTTACGGAATTTTTATAGCGATCGCACTACTGGACGACAATTAAATATTGGCAGTACTGGTAATGGTTTTCGTCCTGGGTTGGGTAGCTATCCCACTCCCGGTTTATTTAACTTTCTCATTCAACCCGGTTCCCCATCCTTACAAGATTTAATTTACGATCTCGGAGATGGCTTAATTGTCGATCAAATATTAGGAGAAAGCGGCAGCATTTCTGGTGATTTTTCTATCAATATTGATTTAGGATATAGGGTAAAAAATGGGCAAATAATTGGCAGAGTTAAAGATACAATGGTCGCCGGTAACGTCTACACAGCCCTCAAACAATTAGTTCAATTAGGTGGTGATGCTGATTGGAATGGTGCTTGTTATACGCCTTCTCTAATCGTAGAAGGACTTTCCATCAATGGCAAAAATAATTAATAGGGAATAGGGAATGGGGAATGGGGAATGGGGAATGGGGAAATCCTGACTCCTGACTCCTTGATCTCTTGCTTTATAACTCAATTCAAGCGATCGCTAAAATACATCTGATATAATTCACATCTGATTTTTACATAATTACCTTCCTGTTTAATTAATCCCATCCCCTCCAATCTTTTCAGGGGAATAGTTTTTTGCTCTACCCTAACAAGCTCTTGATTAATAATATGTTTACTCACATCTTGCACCTGGAAATAGAGATGTCAAAACCACAACTACGTGCGAGAGGAATTAATCGCTCAATTTCAAGTAAAATAAGAGACACAACTATTTTGGGAAAAAGTGATTCCAGCGCAGTTTGTGCAGCTTTCCCCCAATCAGGTGGTAATGGTAACTGAGGGGAGCAAATAACTCCAGTGAGCTAGAAGATAAGCAATTAAAGAAAGAATGAGCCAGCGATACATTCCCAGGATTGTACTTTGACCAAAACGGTGTCAACCGAAACGGTGCTTTGCAGTTTTAAACCATCCTTCTATTTGCCACCGTCGTTTACCCCACCATTTAATAGTGCTGGCTTTGAGAGGTCTGGTGGATAGAACAAAGCGTTTTTCTAGAGAGCCGTCACGGTTGAGATAATACCAAGCCACCTTTTTCTCATATTTTGAGCTTAATAACCGCAAAACCCTACATTTTTCCCTTATTCTATATTTAACGAACCGACAAGTCAGGACACAATATTTGCGCTGTCTTCATCCAGGAATGAAGTCCCTGAATCTAGTTTTTTTGGCTTTTTACGTAAACTTACTTATATGCTGTTATATATAGAACAATCAGTATCATTAAATTACTTCATTATTCACTGTCATATTTTTGTATTTATTATTTTTTTTCTACGGGTTTATTCGGTAGGTGCAAGATGTGAGTTAATCCCAATAATGAAAGTAATACGGGAATTAGTATAGCGATCGCAGTTGAAGAAGTACAACCTTTTTTATTAGATAGTAATAATAGTTATATTAAACAATATAGATTAGATGGTACGTTAATAAAAACTTTGATGACTAATATTATTGATCCTCAAAGTGAAATAACCAGTATCAGTTTTAGTTCAGATGCTAAAACTTTAGTTTCTGGTAGTAGTGATGGGACAATTAAACTTTGGCAAAATGATGGTAAAATCATCAAGACTTTACCTAGACAAAACAGCCAAGTAACAAGTGTTAGTTTTAGTCCAGATAGTCAAATCTTTGCTTCTAGCAGCAGAGATGGCAAAGTCAAAATTAGGAAAAGCGACGGGAAAAGCACGACTTTATCTGGACATAACAGTGAAGTAACAAGTGTTAGTTTTAATTTTGATGGTAGAATGCTGGCATCTAGCAGCAGAGACGGCAAAATTAATCTCTGGAAAAACGATGGTACACTAATCTTGACTTTCAATGTTGATGATGAAGTAACAGCTATCAGTTTCAGTCCAGATAGTCAAACCCTTGTGACTGGAACTAACAAAGGTAGTTTGATTTTATGGAATTTGAATCCAAATAATTTACTTACACAAAGCCATAACTGGTTAAAAGATTACTTAAAAAATCATCCTCAATCTTTATATAATTAAAACTTCAAATTTAAATTTTAAATTTATGATTTCGCTACCAATGCTGACTCAACGCTTTCGCCATTTTTGGCAGCCTAGAAGAGGTTTAGCGATATCTTCTATGGGCTACGCCAACGCCGAAGCTTGTATTATTGGTCTTGTCGCAGCTTTATCGGCGGTATTACTGAAAGTGGGTTCAGGATGGTTAGGAACATGGCGAGTTCATAGTACCCACGTTTTACCAGCTTGGCTGACTTTACCTTTAATTGGGATGAGTTTTGGGTTTTTGGCTGGTTGGTTGGTGCAAAGGTTAGCACCAGAAGCAGCGGGTAGTGGTATTCCCCAAGTCAAAGCCAGTCTCGCCAATATCCCAATTAAGTTATCCTGGCGGGTGGCATTTGTGAAGCTACTCAGCGCGATTATTGCTTTGGGTTCGGGAATTACCTTGGGAAGACAAGGCCCCACAGTCCACGTCGGTGCAGGGTTAGCAGCGGGAATGAGTCGTTGGGTTCCTACTTCCCCAGAACACCGACGACAAATGATTGCGGCGGGTGCTGGTGCGGGTTTATCAGCTGCTTTCAATGCACCTTTAGCGGGGGTGTTGTTTATTATTGAAGAGTTACTACAAGATTTATCAGGACTGACTTTAGGAACTGCGATTATCGCCTCTTTTATTGGTGGGGTAGTTTCCCGGTGGTTAGGTGGTGGGAGTCTACAACTGAATCTGCAATTAATGAATTATTCTAGCAGTTTCTCTGTGCTAGAAATTCCGATTTTCTTGCTATTGGGTGTTTTAGTGGGGTTGCTGGCGGGGTTATTTAATCGGGGACTGATTTTTAGTATTAAAGCTTACCGTCGATTGCACATTAGCTTACCGCTACGGGTGGCTTTAGCTGGCTTGGTTTCTGGTGTGATTGTGGCTTTACTTCCGGAATCTTATCGAGATAATGCTGGTTTACGGGAGTATTTGATTACAAGTGATGCTAATGCTCCTTTTGCAGCCATTACTTTTATCGCTCAGTTTATCTTAACTTTAATTGCTTTTGGTTCTGGCGCACCTGGGGGTTTATTTGCACCGAGTCTAATTTTGGGTTCTTGTTTAGGACACATTGTTGGGGTGTGTGAGTTTCAACTTTGGGGGTTAGGTTCTCCGACTACCTATGCTTTAGCGGGAATGGGAGGATTTTTTAGCGCTGTTTCCAAAGTCCCCATTACGGCGATTGTGATTGTGTTTGAAATGACGACAGATTTCAATCTGGTGTTACCGTTAATGATTGTCTGTGTGACATCCTATCTAGTGGCTGATAACGTAGTACCTGGTTCGCTGTATGACAAACTTTTACAATTAAATGGCATCAACATTCAAAAAGATGCACCCAGAGTAGGAATATTAACTCAGTTAACAGCCCAAGATGTGATGCAGCAACGGGTGGAAACTCTGGATATAGAGATGGCTTTTGATGAAGTTATTCAAGCATTTTCCCGTTCTCACCATCGTGGTTTTCCGGTGGTGGAAAACTGTAAATTAGTAGGAATTGTTACGCAAACAGATTTACAGAAAATACCGAAGAGTCGGGATACTCCTTTAAGGGAAATGATGACACCCCAACCGGTCACAGTCACTCCCAAGCAAACACTGGGTGATGTTTTGTATTTATTAGATCGTTATCAAATCAGTCGTTTACCAGTGGTGGAAGGGCAAAAACTGATTGGAATTATTACCCGTGCAGACATTATTCGGGCGGAAGCAGATCATATTAATTGTGAAAATGGAGTTAGTGGACCACAACCAGAACCTTCTTATGTAGTTTACCAGACGCGATCGCCTAATATTGGCAGAGGCAGATTATTAGTCACTCTCGCTAACCCAGACACAGCAGAGACTCTGTTACAAATGGCAGCCACTATTGCCCGCGATCGCTATTATGAAATAGAGTGTTTACAAATCATCCTCATCTCCCGTCATAGTTCCCCAGCCGAAACACAAGTTAAGACTACAAAAAGTCGCCGTTTACTCAGACAAGCGGAAGTTTTAGGGAAAAAATGGCAAATTCCCATCCATACGCAAATTCGAGTCGCCCATGATGTCGCCCAAGCCATTTTAGAGACAGTTAAGGAACGACACATTGATTTGATTTTTATGGGTTGGAAAGGTAACACTTCTACCCCTGGGCGGATTTTTGGCACGGTTGTAGACAGTATAATTCGTCAAGCTACCTGTGATGTTATCTTGGTCAAGTTAGGTAATATTTCTGACTCTTCCCACTTCAACCGCTGGCTAGTACCAATGGCTGGAGGCCCCAATTCCAAGTCAGCTATTAAACTATTACCTGCTTTAGTAACATTAGGTCATGATACTGAAATTCGTCTCATGCAGGTATTTAAACCTTCAGATAAACCCTCAGAATTGCAGCCTGATCTGACAGTTTTAGAAGCATCTACTCGTCAACTCATGCGTCACCGCAATTTACACAGTACAGTTACCGCTACATCAGTACAAGCAGATGCTGTTGCCGAAGAGGTAATTAATGTTGTCAAAACGGAAGGTTATGATGTTGTGGTTTTAGGTGCTTCTCGTGAGGGCTTATTACAACAAGCAATTCAAGGTAATATTCCCGAAACTATCGCTTCTGGTGTCGAAAGTACAGTCATTTTGGTAAGAGGGGCAATTAATTCCTAATATTTTCACAGCTGATTGTTTTAATTTGTCCGCAAAAGTTTATCACTACCAATGAGGATAATTATCAACAATAGGAATTGAATCTGCCAAGGTGCTAAAACTAAACTCAAAATGAAACTAATAGCGGTAAATACACGCGCTATGTATGCAATTTCATCCGTACTTTTTTGACAACAATAGCCAGTTATTAAAGCAGTAAATAGTGGAATCAGAAAAAATAAAGGCATTTTACTAAATCCTGAACTAACAGACTATAGGTTGAACAGCGGCGAAGTCAACCCATATTTGAGAACAACTATTTATCATACACGTAAGTAAGTTGCTTTTACAATATTTTTTTAAAGTTATGATGTGAAGAATCTCAGATATTGTAACTATCTGGTAGATTAGCTTAACAATCGTAGTGCTAGTACAGCAGGAGTCAGGAGTCAGGAGACGCTTCGCAGACCTTCGGTTCAGGAGTCAGAAGTAAAACAGGCGAATGTGTATAGGTTTCAATCTAGATTCTGTACCTCATTGATCTGCAATCTGCTGTAAGTAGATGGTATTATTTAAACATAAGACTTTTACCTAAACTTCTCCTTTTCTGTAGTAGGAAAAAGGTTGGGCGTTACGTATATCTTAAGTTTAATTACGCCATTTTGCTTAAAACACCTAACATATTACCAAAGTAGCATTTTCAACGTAAACACCCAATGCTGAACATTCCTCAACTACTAGCAACTGAACTCCAACTTCAACCTCATCAGGTGCAAAACGCGCTGGAACTTTTGGCCGAAGGTGCGACAATTCCCTTTATTGCACGTTATCGCAAAGAACGCACCAATGAGATGAATGAGGTGCAATTGCGGGATTTATCTGATAGGTATACATACTTAACAGAATTAGAAGAAAGAAAGAAAGTGATTTTGAATGCGATCGCAGAACAAGGTAAACTCAGCGATGAATTAAAAGCCAAAATTACCTCCTGCTTACAAAAAACAGAACTTGAGGATTTATACCTACCATATAAACCCAAACGTCGCACCCGCGCCACTATCGCTAGAGAGAAAGGACTCGAACCCCTAGCAGCTTTTATTAAATCATTAAATGTCAAAAATGGTGTCACAGTTTCCCTAGAAGCAGAAGCAGAGAAATATATTTCTGAAGAAAAAGGCGTAAAAACCGCAGAAGAAGCTTTAAAAGGTGCATCAGACATTTTAGCGGAAGAAGTAGCAGAAAAAGCAGAATTACGCGCCTATTTACGGGTTTATCTTTTAGAATCTGGTTTGTTTATTTCCCGCATCAAAGATGAACATCCAGAAGGTACAACCAAATTTGAAATGTACCGCAACTATCAAATCAAAGTTAAAAATATAGCCCCTCATAATATGCTGGCCTTGTGTCGGGGAGAAACCGAGAAAATATTAAACTTTGAAATTGCTTTTGATGAAGATTTCGTACTTAATTATTTAGAATTACAAGAAATTAAAACCAAAGTTCGCGCAGTTCGGGATTTTTATCAAGCAATGTTGAAAGATGCATTTAACCGATTGATGAAAAATTCTCTGATTGGGGAAGTAATTTCTGAGAAAAAAACCTACTCTGATATTGAATCTATCAAAACCTTTGAAGCGAATTTACGGGAATTGCTGTTATCAGCACCAGCAGGAATGAAACCAACTTTAGCCATAGATCCAGGTTTTAGAACAGGGTGTAAAGTAGCAGTACTAGAACAAACAGGCAAATTTTTAGAATATCAAGCAGTGTTTCCCCACCAAGCTGTCGAACAACGCAAAAAAGCCGCACAAACCATCAAGAACTTAATTGAAAAATACCAAATTGAATTAATTGCTATTGGAAACGGAACAGCTTCCCGTGAAACCGACGAATTTGTAGTAGAAGTATTAGCAAACTGCGAACGCAAACCCGTTAAAGTCATGGTAAATGAATCAGGTGCATCTATATATTCTGCCAGCAAAGTCGCACTAGAAGAGTTTCCTGATTTAGATATTACCGTACGCGGTGCAATTAGCATCGGCAGAAGATTACAAGATCCCTTAGCCGAATTAGTAAAAATCGATCCCAAATCCATAGGAGTCGGACAATATCAACATGATGTTGACCAAAAATTGCTGAAAAAGAAATTAGATGAAACCGTAGAAAGCTGCGTTAACTATGTAGGCGTAGATTTAAACACCGCTTCCAAAGAACTTCTCACCTTTGTTTCCGGAATTACCCCCACAGTAGCTAACAATATTATCGCCTATCGCAACCAAAATGGAGCCTTTAAAAATCGCCGCCAACTATTAAAAGTAGCCAAATTGGGACCAAAAGCCTTTGAACAAGCAGCAGGCTTCTTAAGAATTCGCGGTAGTGAAAACCCCTTAGACAATACAGCAGTACATCCAGAAAGTTACTCACTTGTAGAATCCATAGCCAAAGATTTACAACTACCATTAAATCAAGTCACAGAAATTGCCGAAAAACTCAAAAAAACCAACATCAAAAAATACGTCACCGACACAATTGGAGAACCAACACTGCGCGACATCCTCAGCGAACTAGAAAAACCAGGAAGAGATCCCCGTGCAGAATTTAAGTATGCCACATTCAAAGATGGAATCAAAGAAATTAAAGATTTACAAATAGGAATGGAACTAGAAGGAATAATTACCAACGTCGCTAACTTCGGTGCATTTGTTGATATCGGCGTACACCAAGATGGACTAGTACATATTTCCCAACTTGCAGATAGATTCGTAGATGATCCTCAAAAAATAGTCAAAGTCGGACAAGTTGTCAAAGTCCAGGTTTTAGAAATTAACGAAAAATTAAAACGTATAGGTTTATCAATGAAAGCAGTCAAACAATAGAATCAAACCTCACACAAAGGCGCAAATCAACTCTCTCTACGCCTCTGGGTGAAAAAAAACATATCTTTACCTAACAATAAATCCCAAATTGATATGAATATTTACCAAATCAGATTAATCAACGAAAAACTAGGATTAGATTGCACAATTCAAGTACCAGATGATCAATATATAATCGACATAGCAGAAGAGACAGGTATCCGCATACCATCTGGTTGTAAACAAGGAGAATGTTCAGCTTGTGTAGCTAAACTTATTAGCGGTGAAATTGATCAAAGTGAACAAAAATTTCTCCGTCCCCATGAAATCCAAGCTGGTTATGTCATTACCTGCGTAAGTTATCCCTTATCTGATTGCGTATTAGAAACACATCAAGAACAACATTTATATAAAACCTCCCTCTACCATAAACCTGAATAACTAAAAAACCCTCCGCGTTCCTCCGCGTTAACCTCCGCGTTCCTCTGCGTTTAAAAAATCCTCCTTCCGACATAACCCAATTCAGCCTAAAACTAGAGGTTAAAACCTAAATTTTACTAGAAGATAGGAACAGTATATGTGTTGCTGTTACTTAAAGGTAAAAACAATGTGGGGAACATTTTTAACTATACTCGCTACAGCCTTAAGCCTGCTAATTGTTGATTTAATTGTTCCAGGCGTTAATCTTGCCAATTTTCCTTCAGCTTTAATTGCAGGTTTAGCTATCGGTTTGATTAACGGTTCAGTCAAACCAATCATTTCCACACTATCTTTACCATTGACATTCTTAACATTAGGTGGATTTTCCCTAATAGTCAACGGAATCTGCTTTTGGTTAGCATCAATTTTAGTTCCTGGCTTTAGTGTTCACGGAATTATTGCTTTTATTCTCGGGCCAGTAGTCCTATCTTTGGCTAACACCTTCATCAGTAAATACTTTGCTGAAAGAAATCCTGAATTACAAAGTACTCCTACTAACCCCAGAATATCCTCTTAATTCACATCTTTCACTCCAAAACCCTGCCTACGCGGGTTAAAAACTCCTGACATTTGCTGTCAATGCAAAGTTCAAAAATTCGCAAAACACCATGAAAATAATTCGTTTGCTGCTTGGTTTTTTCTTACCTCCATTAGGAGTTTTTCTCACCGTTGGAGTTGGTTCAACTTTGTTCCTTAACATCTTGCTTACCCTTCTGGGTTGGCTTCCTGGTAGTATTCATGCAATTTGGGTAATTGCCAAACATGATGAAACCCAGAATAGAGAGGAAGGTATTTACTAATTTAGGTAATTGGTAATTAGTCTTATTAATTGTTGACTACAATACCTTGTCCAAATTGGAAAAAGCCTTGATTTGTAGCGACTGTCTTGATTGTCAAGCGATCGCTCTTGTTGACGCAACAGGGGAACGCTGTGCTAGATTGGGCGGTGGTAGGTACGGGCATGAAGATTTTGGATTGG
>NZ_JACJTQ010000022.1 GCF_014698735.1 Anabaena catenula FACHB-362 | reverse complement strand
GGCATCTCTAACGCTTATTTTAGCGTACCAGCCAGCTACCTTTGCATTGGGGCATCTCACTTTTAAAAGCAGTGGCAGTAACACTTTAGCTATTTCCGGAGATGTCTATTTAAGCAATGGTTTCTCAATGATCCACACGACGCAGCTGGTATAAGACGAATTGAGACTGCTTATGATAATCTCTATGGTGATCCTGATACCTTACCTTATCTTTATGGTTGTCCTAATGACAGTAACAAAGCCAGATTTATTAAACAAAAACTAAAAAACAAGCCCCAAGGAACAGTAGTATACTTAGATATGCCTTGCATAGACAAATTCATGAGTGAAGTTGCTGCTAGTACAAATCAAGCAGTAATAGCAGGTTTGCTTCTCTGCGGGCTATTTGGGGACGGTGCAAAAGGATTGAAAGAAATAAAAAAGAAAGGTGGGCATACAGCAGTGCAGTATCCGGGCGAGTGCTGTCATGAGATACGTGGAAAAGATACCGCAACTATGCCGAATACTGCATTAAATATAGTAGAACCCAATGAGCATGACATTGTTACGTTAGAGCGCACACCATACAAGACAACATTATCTCAATGGTTATCTGACTTAAAAAATAAAATAAAATAATCTAGATAACGCTTACCCCACGCTTTCTCTACTTCCTTCTGAAAAACCAAAGTGCTGTGAACATAGCGATCGCGGAGCAGACCCTTTAATTAATAATGCAGAGTCGCTTTAACAGCGGTGGGTTTATGGACTTGTTTGGGATGGCTGATGGGTTAGCTTACACTCTATGTCTGTAAGAAGTAGCTTACATAATTAGACTAAAAGCTAACCTTGTAGTTGATTCAGCAGGTTACTTCAATTAGATATTCTTATCTATTCCTCTTATGTATACTAAGCCTTATTTGCAGGGAATCTAACCTTTTGTAGACGCTAGTGAAAGTATCATTAAGACTCTCAGAGGCAATCCTTAATGCGCTTTCCGGGGTCTCTTTGAGGTGAGTGTCAACTAGCTTTATAAGTCTCACAGTTGAAGCTAACTCCTCTATGCAAGCCTCTATGGCTACAACCATTTCTATATAAACCGGGTCTTCCATTTTCTATTTCCTTATTTATTGATAGTAGTAGACAATTACCTGACAATGACTTCTTTTACTAAAAGGGGCTAAATAAAGCTAGGTTAGTTAATGTTCAGTAATTTGATAATTTCACCTTCAGATACATTGTAAATACTGGATAGCAAAGCTACTGATTTTTTATCTGTACACTCAAGTTGTTTAGCGATCGCAATTGCGGTTTCCAGGGGCAGGGCTTGGTGGTTCGATTGAGTTAAAAGGTCAATGGTGGTTCGAGTAGTTTGCCTCCGCTTATAAACTTGGTCATTCATGCTAGGACTATGACCAAGACTCATAGCTCGCTTTTCAAGACTAACCCCTGCCATCATTCCGTTTAAGTTGGCTAAATGACGTAGAGCATGACTCTGTGTAAACTCAGTACCTTTCAACCAGTTACATAAGTTGTTTCTAGCAGTTTTAGTATATTTGTGGCGGATTGAAACAGGATTAGTAGTTTCTAAAGTAACTTGGGGCAGTATTCCTCCCCTGATACCTAGAACTTCAATCAAGTTTGGGTGAGTGGGTGGTAATAAGGGAACTGTCAGCCTATAGCCTGTTTTGGTTGTAGTGCCAATTAATGTTTCATCACCTACAACAGCAATCATCTTACTATTATTAGGGTCATTCAACGCGGGTATAGTTATTCCATCCTTGGTTATAAAAGGGGAATCTATATTTTTAACAGCAAACACTTCACTAATTCTTAGCCCATAAATGACCTGCATTGAGAAAACAAATAACCAAGATTTACGAGATTCAATGTTATATCTTTTATCTCCAATAGGGACATCTAGTATACATTCTCGCATCTCTAGAAAACCTTCAATAGACACACTTTGCAAATCGTCTCTAAACTTAGATTGAGTTGATTTAATCTTCTGAATCTCTTGGTAAATAGATTGGTAGCCACACAGTTCAGTCAGCTTCTTCATAGCCCTAATGCACATACTAAACATCTTACTACCCGTTTCCTTAGTGTTTATCGCGGTTAATATATCTGAGTAATTAACTATGTTCTCTAACGGCAAGAGTTTAAAGTACCTACCATAGGCATCATTCCAGCAACTTTGATGAGAGGGATTACTTCTATTACGCGGCTGCCTCTTTCCATTACAACTAGACCAGTAATTATTTTCTACTAGTTGAATAGCCTCTGCAAAGGTAATCAGGTCATTTTTGATTACATTACTTTCTAGAATTGTCTCTTCATACCAGTGCCAGAAGTCTATCTCACTGGTAAATTTCTCTAACGCCTGACTCACCAGTTGAGCTTTCTCTAGGGATTTAACTATACCTATCTCAGTGAATTCACAATTGCAGGCTTTGGAAGTTCTTTTATCACCTATTTTGAACTGAAGAGCCACATAGGTAGCAGATGCTCTGACTTCTCTCTTTAAACCTACCCCTTTAGGAGTCTGCTTTTGTATGCTTTTAAATAAAGCTAGTAAGCGTTCATAACCAATTAAATGATTATCCAGATTGCTTGCTGTATCTGGGTTTGAACTTTCCCTCATTTTTCCCTCATTCCACCAATAAGTTGAGGGAAATCTGAGGGAAAATCTACATAAGTCAGGTTATTAACTGGTCGAAAGTGCCGATAATCAAATCACTTTCACAATTAAATTCCCGCTTCAGCCAGTTTTTTAACTGCAACACTAGCGCCAATGTCAAAAGTCTGATATCATGAGTCCTAGTGTGGGTGAGTAGCTCAACGGTAGAGCAGTTGACTCTTAATCAATTGGTTGCGGGTTCGATTCCCTCCTCACCCACTAATAGTTTTTGACTAAATGAAGATAGTTTATACCTAGTCGCTAAGTAAATATCTAGCTTCTTCGCGTTGTGAGAGAAAATAGAGAGAGTGCGATCGCTCCAAAGACTGAAAACGCTCCAAATAGCGAAAAGTTTTTGATGATATTGAGTTAAAATTGCTGTTGCGGTATCACAAGCTTGTGGCGAGATAAGAATATAAGGGAAAGCAATCAAGTAAACCAGGCTTGAGGAATGGTTGCCCTCAATTGTAATATTTCATTGCTACAATGGAATGTTTGCCCGGATGTACTTATTAGTACAAAAGTTCTATATTAGATTAGGTACATAGGGTATCTAATCCCAATTCTAAACTATGGCACGTGGCGAAACCCTCAGAAAGCTATTCAGAAGCTTCTCTCGCAATGAGAGAGAGGAGTTTTTGGCTGCGGCTATGGAACTTATTGAAGAAGAAAAAAATAAAAACCATATCCTGCTGGCTAGAGATTTGGAAAAGCTGCTGCACAATGGAAATGGATACACTAAACCCTTAGCTGCTAACCTAGCTCCCTGGAACCAGTTTCCTGAACCGCCTAAAGACAAAGATACGGGACTAGCCTTACTTGAGGTAAAGAAGTTCGATCTGACATGGGATCACATCGTCCTCAGTGAAAAAATTTTTGATATTCTGCAAGAAATTGTCCTCGAAAACCGCAAACAAGACATTCTTGCAGCGTATAATCTCAAGCCCAAAAACAAATTGCTTTTCTGTGGACCACCTGGTTGTGGTAAAACCCAAACGGCAAAAATCCTCTCCAGTGCTTTGGGGCTACCACTGGTTTATGTGAACCTAACAGCCGTATTCTCTTCTTATTTGGGTGAAACTGCAACCAATCTTCAGAAAATTTTTACCTATATTGAAAACGGTGAATGGCTGGTTTTATTTGATGAGTTTGATGCGATCGCTCGTGATCGAGATAACTTAAATGAACATGGTGAAGTCAAACGCTTAGTGAATAGCCTGTTACAACTCATTGATAATGCGACGAATCAAAGTATATTTGTTGCAGCGACTAATCATGAGAAACTATTGGACAGTGCAGTTTGGCGACGATTTGATGAGGTGATCTTCTTCGATAACCCATCGCTTGAACTAAAAACGGCGCTTTTGAGTCGTTATTTGTCTGGTATCCGTTATACTGCTATTAATCTATCTACTTTTGCAGATCGGCTAGAGAATGCTACTGGAGCAGATATAGAACGTATTTGTTCTGATGCAATTAAAGCCGTGATTCTACGGGGGGAACGTATCTTAACTGCTGATGATTTAGAAGTTGCGATAGGACGTTTTTTAGAGAGGCAAAGTATAATAGCAAACTCAAAATAATTATCTACGCCAAGTCCTCATGGTAAGTCAGTTTGAACACCTAAAATTGCCAAGAATAATCAATATCGAATTACCACGACGACGACATCGTGGTGGAGGCGGTGGTGAAAAACGCACTGATTTTATTGAACATGGTAAGCGTTTATTAGATCAAATTTCTGGACTGACTGAGCCTACAAATCAAAATAGTAACCCTTTCCGTCTTGACCCAAAATTAATTTTTAAGATTAAAGCTGCTAAAAAACTTTCAGACGATCTAGTTAATCAGATAGCACTAAACATCCTAGCACGTGAACCGGATAAAGCCATAGTTGTCTTCTCGTCTGACATGGAGCTAATACAATTTAAGAAACGTTTAGAAAATTACAGTCAAATTACAGAAGGACATGAATATTCATATTTAGGGGCAATTGACGAATTAGTTCCCCTCGAACGTGAAGATCGCATTGGTCGTCTGTTAGAACTCAAGCCTGTACAATCAAATGAACTTGCAGCTTTAGATTTGGAATTATGGCACACAGGTGATCGCAAAGAGATGAAAGCATCTTTAGAACATATTGCCGAAACGCTAAAATACTTTTCCAGCGATATTGCTCCCGTGAGAATGAGTGATAGCTACGTTGGTGATTATCTGTGCATAGCTAGAATTAAGGTCACTTACGAAGTTTTAGAGTTTTTACTGGAGTTAGAAACTGTTAAAGAAATTGATCGCCCTCCCCAACCTGCATTTGAGAGAACTGCTGATTATAATTTACCAATTTCTAGTTTTCCTGAAGTTGTTTCTCCACCTGAAGAGAATTGCGGTATTCTTGTTATAGACTCAGGTGTACAGCGTGGTCATCCATTAATTGCTCCAGTGCTGGGTGAAGCTGAAGTATTCCCAGATGCAAAACGGCAGTTCATAAAAGGTGGCGCTGATGATGTACATGGACATGGTACAAGTGTTGCTGGAATTGCTATCTATGGAGATGTTGAAAACTGCATTAAACAACTTTCATTCGATCCAACAGCTTGGTTATTTTCTGCCCGTGTGACAGATGAAAACTGCAAATATGATGAGGATCTTCTTGTAGAAACCCAACTTGATCAAGCTATTCAAGCTTTTGTGGAACAGTATCCCAATTGTAAAGTTATTAATATCTCATTAGGCAATGCTGAACAAATCTATATAGATGGTATGAAGCAGTTTCGATTAGCTGCAAAGATAGATGAAATTGCTTATCAATACCAACATAAAAATATTATTTTTGTGATTTCAGCAGGGAATACTGAACCACCTCATGAAGAGGCAAAATCAGATGAGCAATTAAGGACTGACTACCCCAATTATCTACTGAATCAAAACGCTCGAATTATCGATCCGGCTACTTCTGCGATCGCACTAACTGTAGGTTCTTTATCTTATGGTCGTGGTAGTATTACAGAACCTTCTGATGTTCGTCGTCAGGCGATCGCAAAATCACCAAAATACCCCTCTCCTTTTACCAGAACTGGTTTTGGAGTAGATGGAATGATTAAGCCTGATGTTGTAGATTTTGGTGGAGATACTGTCATAGACCTCAAATATCGTGAAGGTCTAAATTTACCTAAAACCAAATTGCGACTATCAGATACTGTCGCTGGAGTTTCTGTTGTTACTCTCTGCAAAGACCTGAGTTCTTTATTTCATATCTGTAGTGGTACGAGTTTTGCTGCACCTCGTGTTGCTAACATTGCGGCTCAACTCTTCACAAAATACCCAAATGCCAGTTCTAACCTCATTCGAGCATTGATTGTCAACTCTGCGGTTCTTCCTAAAGAAATTCCAGACCAATTCCAATGGAACAGTAAACAGTCTCAGGGTGAAAAGACAAAACAAATTGAAAAGCAGTTAGCAATTTATGGCTATGGACAGACTGACTTAGAACGTGCAATGTATTCTGCTGAAAACTACGTTGTTCTATCAGAAGATAATATCTTCATTCCAGTAGGCAAGTTTCATATTTATGAAATTCCCCAATTACCAGAGGAATTTTTTGATGTAAAAGGTACTCGCACACTATCAATCACCTTGGCTTTTGACCCTCCAACTCGTCCAACTCGTGGAGATTCATATTTAGGAGTCACAATGGAATTCAACCTTTTCAAGGGAATTGATCGGGAAAGTATCGTGAATGCTTATGTAGATGCTAGTAAAAGTGGTTCACCTGATAAATTTACAGAAATATCACTGGAAAACTTAAACAAAAAACATAAAGGAAAGAGTATTATTACCGAGTTATCTCCAAGTTCCACCCTTCGGAAGAAGGGAACAGTGCAAAGGGGACAAGTAGAAATAACAGCCAACGCTAAAAAATATAATAATTTGCCTATGAACCTAGTTGTGAGTTGTAATCGTAAATGGGCAAATCCAGATGAAATTGAAATGCAACGTTATGCCTTAGTTGCTTGTATTAGTCATTCTGATTCTCAAGTTAATTTGTATAATCGTCTTCAACTCCAGATTACCGAGAGAAATAGAGAGCAAGAGCGACAACGAGGAAGAGTTTAACTGATGATAGAGTGTGGAACTTACTGCCTCATCTTGGAATTAAGTCAGCGATCGCTTTTACTTCAATTATTCCATGTATATACACAACTACTTCCTCGACTCCTGACCATCTCCAAACCCTTGACGAGCAAAGATTTCAATCATCTCACTGCGGGTTAAATTATTTTCCTGCGCTAATTCATCCAATTTTGCCCAAGCCGTATCTGTAAGCCGGATAGACCGCAACTTTTTAGACTCATCACCATAATCAGCCTGAAATCTCCCCCCAGTTGTGCGCTTGCGTCTGGGTGATTTATGCCTTGTTCCAGAATACTTGTCACCATGTATATCTATTTTACTACTGGTGATTAAATTAACCAGATTATCAATCAAGTGATCGCTCTCCATCGGTAAAATCTCACGACCATGCAACATATCCTGAGTAATCGTAAAATACACCAAAGTCCCCAAAAAAACTCGTGCTGCTACTGGTGCATCAGGTAATTGCAATTCTGGATGCGCTGCAAAATATTGAGTAATGACATCTAAACTAGTTTTATCTACATTGCGAACAAAAACTTGAGCTAATGACGGAAAACGCCCAGACTCAGCAATAATCAACCTCACAAAACTTAATAACTCCTGTGAACAAGCGATGTTATCTAAAATACTATTGGCGATGCGACGCAGAACTATCTCCGGTTCTCCTGCGAGAAATTGCGGATCTTCAGGATTAAAAATCTCCAAATATGTTTTCTGCGCTAATTTTTCAATCAGTGCAGTGAATAATCCTTCCTTATCCTGAAAGTAGCTGTATACCGTTGTTTTCGATACACCAGCGGCAGCTGTCACTCTATCCATAGTGGTTGCAGCGTAGCCGTGTGTCAAAAACTCCTGCATTGCACCAGCCAAGATAGCATCAACTTTCTCCACTAACAGCAATCGTTCTACAGGACTTTCTTCTACTTCTTTGTTCTTTTTTCGCATATCAGCTACCCAGATTAATTCCCAGATTAATTATTTTAGCGATGACTCTTGACAAGATTGTAATGAACGGTTTAGTTTAGTTACAGACAACTAAACTAATTAGTTTAGTTCCCATCTTAAATCATAGGGGAAAACTTATGGTGCGTGATGTAACAACTAAAAATTCCGCATTTTTGAAACCTACTTCCCGTCAACTGATATTGCTGACAACAGCTTTATTCATGGCAATTCTGGGAATAAAAGGGTATAAAGTATTACAAGCTCAATCCAAAACCACTGTAATCCAAGCTGCCCAAATAACTACACCGCAAATCAAGACGGTGACAGCATTAGGGAGAATTGAACCTAAAGGAAAAGTAATTAAACTTTCCGCGCCTACATCTAGTCAAGGTAGCCGAGTAGAGACACTGTTGGTTAAAGAAGGAGATAAAGTCAAAACAGGGCAAGTAATAGCCATTTTAGATAATCGTCCTCGTCTCCAAGCCGCTTACCAAGAAGCACAAGCAGCGGTGAAAGTTGCCCAGGTAAACTTAGAAAAAGTACAAGCAGGCGCGAAAGTAGGCGAAATAGAAGCACAAAAAGCCGATATTGCCAGAATAGAAGCCCAAAAGCTCGGAGATGAAACCGGACAAAGACAAGCAGTTGCCAGATTAGAAGCGCAATGGCAAGGTGAGACAAGCGCACAACAAGCAACAATTAATAGACTACAAGCCGAACTCAAAAATGCTCAAGTAGAACTGCAACGCTATCAGCAACTTTACCAAGATGGGGCAATTTCTCAGTCTTTATTTGATACTAAACGTCTCAGTTTTGATACCATCACCCAACAGTTAAGTGAAGCCAGAGCAAACCTCAACCGCATTGATAGCACAGGACGCAAGCAAATTAGTGAAGCCAAAACTGCCCTAACCCGGATTAACGCCACTGGTAGCAAACAAGTTACTTCTGCCAAAGCCACCTTAAACCAAATAGCCGAAGTTCGTCCGGTAGACGTAGCAGCAGCCAAAGCCGAAGTTAGCCGTACCATAGCTGCCGCACAACAGGCCAAAGCTAATTTAGACCAAGTTTATGTGAAATCACCCCAAGATGGTGTAATATTTGACATTTATACTCGTTCCGGTGAAGTGGTATCCAACGACGGAATTGTGGAAATTGGGCAAACCAACCAGATGTATGCAGTTGTAGAAGTTTACCAAAACGATGTAAGTAAAATTACTCCTAAACAAAAAGTAAAAATATCTAGCAACTCCCTAGCAGGTGAATTGCACGGAACAGTAGATTGGGTTGGCTGGAAAGTACAACGGCAAAATGTGATCAACTCTGACCCCAGTGAAAATATTGATTCTAGAGTTGTTGAAGTTCATGTACAGCTAGATCAAGAATCAAGTAATAAAGCCGCAAAATTTACCAATTTACAAATCAAGGCAGTAATTTCACTATGATAGGATTTATTCAAGGACTCCAACGACGCACACCTCTAGGATGGTTACAACTCAGCCATCATCGAAGTCGCTTGTTAGTTGCTATATCAGGGATTGCTTTTGCAGATGTGCTAATTTTTATGCAGCTTGGCTTTCAGAACGCCTTGTATGACAGCAATACTACCTTAAATCGTGGAGTGCTTGCAGACATCGTTTTGATCAGTCCGCAAAGCCGGAATATGCAAAATATGTCCACCTTTTCACGGAGGAGGCTGTTTCAAGCTGCTGATGTACCCGGTGTGAAATCCGCCCAAGCCATGTATATCGGTTTAGTCACCTGGAAAAATCCCCAAACACGTCGCAAGACTTCAGTACAAGCAATTGGCTTTAATCCTGAGCAATCTGCATTAGATATACCAGAAATCAACGCTCAATTAGATAAACTAAAATTAGCAGATAACTTTCTTTTTGACCGTGGTGCTAGAGGTGAATATGATCAGGTTTTTAGCAAAATTGATGCAGGTCAAAGTGTTCCCACAGAAATAGAAAAACGGACAATTAATATTAGTGGATTATTTAAATTAGGAGCATCCTTTGGGGCTGATGGGACGTTAGTTTCTAGCGATGAAAACTTTTTACGCATCTTTCCCAAACGAAAGGTAGGAAGCATCGATCTTGGATTAATTTCCATTCAACCAGGATATGAACCAGAACAGGTAGCAGCAGCATTAAAATCACACCTTAAAGATAATGAAGATGTGAAAGTTTTCACTAAACAAGAATTTATCAAATTTGAAGAAGATTATTGGAAAAAAGAAAGTCCCATCGGCTTTATATTTACTGTAGGTGTATCTATGGGATTTATTGTCGGTGTCATTATTGTTTATCAAGTTCTTTCCACAGATGTAAATGCCCATATTAAAGAATACGCCACATTTAAAGCAATGGGATATCAGAACGCATACCTATTAGGCGTAATTTTTGAAGAAGCAATTATTTTAGCAGCATTGGGTTTTATTCCTGGATTTATAGTACCTTTAGGACTTTATCAACTGACTCGCAACGCCACAAACTTACCAATATACATGACCTTAACAAGAGCGTTAATAGTTTTTCTATTGACAATCATCATGTGTACAATTTCTGGCACAATAGCCACTGGTAAACTACAATCAGCCGATCCTGCGGATATGTTTTAAATACATCAAAATTACTCTCTGCGTCTCTGCTTTAAAAATCTCTTTGAAACCTCAATTATGCAAACTATTAATTCTCCCAAACCAGTAATCTCCATCCAAAACCTTGACCATTATTTTGGAACTGGACAACTCAAAAAACAAGTTTTATTTAATATCAACCTTACAATTAACACAGGTGAAATTGTC
Organism: Anabaena catenula FACHB-362; assembly: GCF_014698735.1. Taxonomy (GTDB): domain Bacteria; phylum Cyanobacteriota; class Cyanobacteriia; order Cyanobacteriales; family Nostocaceae; genus Anabaena; species Anabaena variabilis_A. Next base: position 92,660 of record NZ_JACJTQ010000022.1, on the reverse strand, counting down.
ATCATGACAGGACCATCTGGGTCAGGTAAAACTACATTATTAACCTTAGCGGGTGGATTACGTTCTGCTCAATCTGGAAGCTTGCAAATATTAGGTGAAGAGTTATGCAAAGCTAATGCTAAACAACTCACCCAAGCGCGACGAAATAACGGTTATATCTTCCAAGCTCACAATTTACACGGTAGCTTAACCGCAATTCAAAACGTGAGAATGGGTTTAGAATTACATCCGAAAATCTCAACTCAAGAAATGCTCAATCGTTCAAAAGTAATGTTAGAAGAGGTAGGATTAGGAAATCGAATTAATTACTATCCAGATAGTTTATCAGGAGGACAAAAACAACGGGTAGCGATCGCACGCGCATTAGTTAGTAACCCAAAAATTATTTTAGCGGATGAACCCACAGCCGCACTTGATAAACAATCGGGACGGGATGTGGTAGAATTAATGCAGAAATTAGCGAAAGAGCATGGTTGTACAATTTTGCTAGTTACCCACGATAACCGCATTTTAGATATTGCTGATCGCATTGTTTACATGGAAGATGGTCATCTGGTTAGAGATGGTGTAGGTGTTATGACTGCATGAAAGTAAAATTACAAGGATAAAAATTAGGAATTTAATTAATCAGGTAAAAAGTCTTGATTTAAACATTCATCTGTATTAAAAGGAGATTCTACAGGAAAAATATCCAGCACTAAACCAGTTTCATCACTGGCTTGTTTTCTAGCATCTTGATAACATTCAATAAATACTTCTTGAAAATAAGTCTTTAGGCTAGGACTATCTTTAAAACTTCTTGTCAATCTACGCCGATGTTCTCTAATAGTTGATTTCCAACTGTTAGTTCGTTTTTCTGATTGATATTTGTATTTTAGCAGGTGCATTAACAGAATAATTAGGTTGCTTTCTAGCGCCTGTTTTTCATTTCTGCCCATGCTTTCAATTTCTTCAATCAGATTTTCTAAATCAACATCTGCAAATTTACCTGCTTTTAACTGTTTGGCTGTTGTTTCTATCCACAGATAAAAATCTTGGTTGTAGAGATTAGCGTTTGTAGTTGCTGTTGCTTGAGGTGCTGTCATATAATTATATAATTATTTAACCTCCTGTGATTCTATTATAACAAATCCTGGAGGAGACATTTGGCAAATGCTTTTAGCCAGATTTTCGGCAAAGGGAGCATATCCTAATTTGTCATCTTTCGGATTAGTTAAAGGATTATCTGCTGACAAAATATTGAAATCTTCAGTTTCCACGTTAGAATTACTCCTAGTTTTTGATCGCTTTCATTAAATACTGCGTCAAAGTAAAAGCATCAACACCTAATTCTGTCCTTTCTTCTGCTGCTAAAATACCTGCTTGAGAATGCCACCAAGCCGCAGTTGCTACAACATCTTCAATAGGAGTTTGTTTATTTGCAGCTTGCGCCAATAATCCACCCATTAAACCAGTTAACACATCACCGCTACCACCACGGGCTAAAGCTGGGGTACTTTCAGGATTTATCCAAACGACACCTTCAGGATTAGATATGGCTGTTCTTGCCCCTTTTAACAACACTATAGCCCCAGTTTGAGCAGATGCGGTTTGTACTGCTCTTATTCTGTTCGTATAATCAATATCAGGAAACAAACGCTCAAATTCACCTGTATGGGGTGTGAGTACAGTTGCAGCTTGACGTTTTTGTAAAGTGGAAATAGTTCCTAATTGTGCCAAAATATTTAAAGCATCAGCATCAATAATTAAAGGAACTTCACTTTCAATTACCTGTTGTACTATTGGCATAGCATCTTGAGTTAAACCGGGGCCGCAAGCAATTACAGTAAAAGAACTTAAATGGGTTTTTCCTGGTAATTGTAAATGAGAAATTGCTCCCGTTTCTGTTTCTGGACAATCGATAATTAATGCTTCTGGTAAATGTGACACCAACAGCGGTTTAATAGATTCAGGTACAGCAATTGATAACATCCCCACACCGGAAGCCCGCGCACCCAAACCAGTTAAAATTGCTCCACCCGCATAACGTCGTGAACCACAAATTAATAATAAATGTCCTGATTTATATTTATGTGTAACTGGGGAACGAGGTAATGGTAAAGTCGCAAGTGCGGTTGTTTTAGTAATGCGGTTTATTTTCGGTGGATTTCCTAAAACAGCATGAATATCTGCTAAGGGAATATCAAAATCAATTAATTCAGCTTTGCCAATATATTCTAATGCTTGTTCTTGCAATAAACCCTGTTTCCATAAACCCAAGCAAAAGGTGTAATTTGCCCGAATTGCAGTTCTTAAAACCTCACCTGTATCTGTATGCAAACCGGAAGGTAAATCAATACTAAAAATCTGCTGATTCCATTCATTAAAATGATTAATTGCGGAAGCAATAGTATCGGTAATTTCTCTTTCTAAACCAAAACCAAATAATCCATCAACTAAAAAATTACAATTTGGTAATTCTTCAAGTTCTTGATAACAAGTAATTCCTATACTTTGAGCATATTGGAAATGTTGAGAAGTTAATTCTTTTAGTTTAGAAAAAGGTTGATAAATCCAAACTTGATAACCACGAAAATGTAATTCACGAGCTACTACTAAAGCATCACCACCATTATGACCGGGACCGACTAGAATTCCTACACGCTGTCCTTGGGGAATAATAGCCTGTAAGCGATCGCTAATTAATCTCGCTACTTTTTCCATTAAAGCCGCAACAGGCATCCCAGCGGCAAATATCCGCCCCTCAATATCCCGCATTTGTGCAGCAGTAACGATAACTTGTTCTTTAGTCATTTGGAATAGGGAACAGAGAATAGGGAACAGGGAATAGGGAATAGGGGAAAAACTTTTCCCAGTTACGAATTACGAATTACGTATCCCTAGCGGGACCGGAGGCACTATTACGAATTATTTGGTCACTCATTTTCCGTAGTAAACTCTAGCATCACCGTAACCTGACTTTTGTAGATAATTATTCCATTGTTCTGCCATCGAGCGATCGCTAAACGGTCCCACAGCTATATGCGCTCCTCGTGGTTGATTTCTCTGGAACACATTGCTATTTCGACCTATGTTTTTTTGAATTTGTTGGGCAATGTATCGTAAATTATTTTTGTTACTGGGAATGATCACATAGTAAGCATTAACAGGTTTAGTAATCACAGAATAACTACTAGGAGAGGAAAACGGCACCGCTGCACCCGAATAGTAAGCTATTGGCTCCGTATTAGAGAAACTGACAACACGAGCGCCACTAACACCTTTTAACTCCAGTTCTCTCACTCGTTCTTGGGCGTTAGATTGTCGGGTAAAAATACCTGACTGGATAACGTTACGTCCATTGTACTCCCGAATATAAGCACTGCTCTCCACCTGACGGACTTGTTGAAGTGTTTGCATATTACTGCTGTCAACATAGACAAAGTAACGCTCAAAGTTTTGGTTAGATTGACTAATTTGTGTGGTTGAGTAGGAATCAGAATTTTGGTTTGGTTGATTAAACTCCACCGGTTCCATTGGTTGCAACTGTGGTAATGCTGATTGCGCTATTAAAAAACCATTTTTGGATATTTGGGCTTGTGCTGGGTTATGTTGGGGAATTAGCACCAACAATCCCCCAAAAACTAGAAAAAGTATGGATAGGGAAGTAAATTGACTGGGCATTTTACTAGACATATATTTTTTAAACCAAATAATCTTACAGTTACATATTTTTTACCAGACATCATTTTAAATAGGCAATGAGGAATTTTCAATACTTGTAACTAAGATAAAAACCGAAGTGCTTTTCTCGCCAAGCTTTACGGAAGTATATGCTACAATTGGAGAGTCTGGTAATTGCAGTGCTGTGCTAAGATGAAAAACCTGCACTAGCAATAAAAATTTAGCACTTTTAAAAGTGTGGTTTATGAAAAAAGTCGTCGTTGGTCTTTCAGGTGGCGTTGACAGTTCTGTAGCTGCCGCTATTCTACATAATCAGGGCTATGATGTAATTGGTTTGACCCTTTGGCTAATGAAAGGCAAAGGGCAATGTTGCTCTGAAGGAATGATCGACGCGGCTCAGATTTGTGAACAACTGGGCGTTCCCCATGAAATTGTCGATATTCGGGATGTCTTTCAAACAGAGATTATCGATTTCGTTGTCACTGGTTATAGTGCGGGAATTACGCCGTTGCCTTGTTCCCAATGTAACAAGACAGTGAAATTTGGACCAATGGTAAAATATGCTCGTGAAAAATTGGAATGCGATCGCATTGCTACCGGTCATTATGCCAAAATTCGCTACGATGAAACCAGCGGACGTTACCAATTGTTACGTGCAGTTGACCGCAACAAAGACCAATCTTACTTCCTCTATGATTTGTCTCAAGATTTATTAGGTGCTTCTATATTTCCCTTGGGTGAACTGAATAAAACCGACACCCGACGCATGGCGGCTGAATACGACTTAAAAACAGCTGATAAACCAGAAAGTCAAGATTTATGCCTAGTGGAAAGTAACGGTTCCATGCGGGCATTTTTAGATAAATATCTAGCTCCTAAACCAGGTGATATTGTCGATACCACTGGTAAAATTTTAGGTCAACATGATGGAGTGCATCATTACACCATCGGACAGCGTAAGGGTTTGGGGATTGCTGCACCGGAAGCGCTGTATGTAATCGAACTAGATGCTGTAAATAATCGTGTTGTCGTGGGCGATCGCACCAAGGGAACTGAGGCAGAATGTACAGTAAATAGAGTAAATTGGGTTTCTATTGCTGAACCAGCAACCCCCATTCGTGCAGAAGTGCAAATTCGCTATCGTTCTCAACCTGTACCCGTGACAGTGATTCCTTGTGAAGATTCCCGTGTGCGTTTAGTGTTTGATGAACCTCAATTCAGCATTACCCCTGGACAAGCTGCGGTTTGGTATGAAGGGGATAAGGTTTTAGGTGGAGGGATTATTGAGCAGTTTTAGTTAAGAATAAACCCATACTTACCCCTCCTCGCTCTTTGGTGGAGGGATTTTTTGTTTTTACTGGTAATAACAAATTATGTTTTAAATCAGGACTGATGCCAAGCGTGATAAAAATCTGGATAGGGAAGATGTTGGGCGCATTCCCAGATGAAGGAATACTGGTAATCATCCAGATTATTACAGCAATTTAATTGTTTCAATAAAAACAATCGTTCTTTATTATCAATGACTATCTTTCCTAAGGTTTCTATCGCCTTTAACTGGGTTGAAGAACTATCTGAGCTATTAATAATTTGTACTAAAACTGCAACTGCTTTTTGATTACCAGGATTGATTTTACCTAAGCCTTTAGCCACTATTGAACGGGTTGATTCATTCTCTGATGTATCTAGTAGTTGTGATAAATTTTTAATTACTTGTTCATTGTCAGGAGCTATTACCTCTAAGATTTCAAGTATCAGACTATGAGTGTATTCATTTTCTGATTTATTTATAAGTTGCAATAAAGTGGAGATAGCTTTTTCATTACTAGGGTTGATATTCATTAAACTATAAGCTGTTTGCTTACGGATATAGTCAGGTTCTGATGTATCTAGAATATCTATCAAAACTGTAATAGCTTTTTCATGATCAGAGTCTATAATTTGTAAAATTTCAGCCGCTTTTTTACGAATATAAATTTCCGATGTATTTAAAATTTCCTCTAAAGTTGTAATAGCTTTTGTATTACCAATATCTACTTGCCATAAACTATAAGCTAACTGACAACAGAAGTATTTATCCTGGAATGTATTTAAAAGCTGCTCTAAATTGATGATAGCTGTTTTATTACCGGGGTCTATTTGAGCTAAACTTTCAGATGCTAACTTACGGGTAAAATCATCCTGCGATGTATTTAGAAGTTGCGTTAAAGCCATAATAGCTGTTTTATTGCCAATGGTAACTTGACTTAAACTTTTAGTCGCAAGACCACGGACTGAATCACTGGGTGATGAATCTAAAAGTTTTACAAAAGTTATGATTGCTGTTTTATTCTGGGGGTCTGTTTTATATAGACTGTCAGCTACTTCCCAAAGCAGTTTTTTTTCTTGTAAACTACCCAGAAGTTTTTCTAAAGTAGCGATCGCTGTTTGATTACCAGGGTCAATTTCTCCTAAGTTTTTAGCCGTAATAGGAAGGATGTATGTATACTGTGGTTTATTTATTAATGCTGTTAAAAATGCGATTACTCTTGGATTTTGATAACCTATTTTACCTAAATTATCGATAGCTCTAATACAGGCGTTTTTATCCTGTGATGTCTTTATTTCTTCTATGAGATGAGTTATTGATTTATTAGCTACAAGCATTGCTTTTTCACTGAAAGGGATGATACTTTCTATGATTTTAATTATTTCCTGATGAATTAACTCAAACTTCAATTTAGCTATAAGTATTGCTTTTTCATTAAAAGGGATGAGACTTTCTATGATTTCCTGATGAATTAAATCAAAATCTAATTTATTTAGGAATTCTATTAAAGCTGCTACTGCTTGTTCATTACCAGCACCTATTTTTTGCAAAGCTTGAGCAGCATTTCTTCTGGTGTACTCAAATTGTGATTGAGATACAATTTCTGCTAAAGTTGTGATAGCTTGTTCTTTCTTAGAGTTTATATTTATTAAGTTGTCATTGGTCTGTTTATAAGTGGTCTGATCCTGTAATGTATCTAGTATGTCCATCAAAACTTTAATTTGATTTTCTGAAGAATTTTGCATACAATTGCAACCTATATTCCCATTATTATCCTCTGATTTTTCTGGGGGTTTCAACAAAGCATGAATAACTCGTGAAATATCTGTTTCTTTTAGTGCTACTGTGACTTGATTTTCAGCATTATAATTAAAAAGAAAAGCAGAACGATCTAATTTCCAACTAACAAGCTGTCTGACTATTTCATCTGCTTGATCACAGTCTTTAAATTTAGCGATCGCCGCAGCCGCTAAAAAATAGGCTTGATATTTATAAAAACCTTTACCTTCATATTTAAGACGACCATCTCCAAAATTAACCAAACAACCATCGTGAAAATTAGTCAATGCTTGAATAAATGACTCTTTTTCCTCTTTAGGTACATCTTTACGCTCAAACCACAACAATATTGTTTGTTTCCATTGTGCTTCAAAAATTCGATATCGTTGATTTTCTATTGGTTTATTTTTATGGTTTCTGGGTAAGAAAAAGTCCCAATCATCAATCGCTGTTGCCGCAAAATCCTCTACCAAAGAAGCATTAGCAAAAGCATAAATAGTTCTTTTCTCTGTATCTCTGCCTACCTGATTTAACCAACCTAATTTTAATGCTAATTTTAGCAATGAGTTTTCATCATAACTTGTTTCCAAATATTCATTGAATACAAAAGTCCTGACATTTTTATCTAGAGATGCTTTAGCTAATTTCCCTAATTTGACTTTGAGTTCTATTAAACTTGGGTTTTGCATATTAGTAGAAAATACTTTTGATAAATTGAACTACAAGAATAACGAATCAGGACTGATGCCAAGCTTGATAAAAATCTGGGTAGGACATCTTTTGAGCGTATTTCCAGATCAGATGATAGCAGTTACGATCTAACTCATAGCGACGTAAGGCTTGAAGTAACACACTTCCATCTTTATTACCAGGGTCTATTTTCCGTAAGCTTTTAACTGCCTCTTGACGGATGTACTTATTCTGTGATGTATCCAAAAGTTGCACTAAAGCTGCAATCGCTATTTCATTGCCAATGCCAATTTTCCCTAAGCTTTCAGCTGCCCATTGAATGTATTCTTCATACGGTGATGTATCCAGAAGTTGCGCTAAAGCTGCTATTGCTGTTTGATTGCCAGGATCTATTTTCCCTAAGCTTTCAGCCGCCTGCAAACGGGTATCTTCATTCTGTGATGTATCGAGGATTTGCACCAAAGCTGTTATTGGTGTTTCATTGCCAATGCCTATTTCTCCCAACTTATAAGCCACCTGATAACGGGTAGACTCATCCTGTGATGTATCCAGAAGTTGCGCTAAAGCGGCGATAATTTTTTCATTGCCAGTAACTATTTCCCCTAAGCTTTCAACCGCCTGCAAACGGGTGGAATCATCCTTTGATGTATCCAAAAGTTGCACTAAAGCTGTTATTGCTGTTTCATTGCCAGGATCTATTTTCCCTAAGCTTTTACACGCCTGGAAACGGGTGGAATCATCATCCAGCAATTTTACTAAAGCGGAAATTGCTTCTTGATTGCCAATGCCTATTTCTCCTAACTTATAAGCCACCTGACAACGGGTATACTCATCCTGTGATGTATCCAGAAGTTGCGCTAAAGCTGCAATCGCTTTTTCATTGCCAGTAACTATTTCCCCTGACCTATAAGCCGATTGGAAAATGATTGCTTTTTGATTGCTAGGGTCTATTTTCTCTAAGCTTTTACACGCCTCAAAACGGATGCGGATATCCTTTGATGTGCCTAGCAGTTTTACTAAAGCGGCAATGGCTTTTTCATTGTTATTGCCTATTTTCCCTAAGGTTTTAGCCGCCTGCAAACGGGTGGAATCATCCTTTGATGTATCCAGCAATTTTATTAAAGCGGCAATGGCTTTTTCATTGTTATTGCCTATTCTCCCTAAAATATAAACCAAATAACCACGGGTGTGATTGTTATCTAATGTATCCAGGGATTGCGCTAAAACGGCGATAGTTTTTTCATTATTGGGATCTATATTCTCTAAGCTTTTAGTCGTATGCGAAGGGGTGAACTCATCTTCTTCCTCTAATGGATCTAGGAGTTGCGCTAAAGCTGGGATCACTTTTTTATTGCCACTGCCTATATTCCTTAAGCTTCTAGCGGCAAAGTAAGAAGCATGCTCAGACCTTGATGTGTCTAGTATTTGTATTAAAACTGCTATAGATTTTTCATTGCCAGGGTCTATATTTCCTAAGCTTTCAGCCGCCAGCCAGCGAGTTAAATCATCTAGTAATGTATCCAAGAGTTCCACTAAAACTGCTATGGATTTTTTATTGCCAGGGTCTATATTCTCTAAGCATTCAGCCAGATGGCAACAATCATAACTAATACTACTTAAGCGGTCTTTATGAGGGTATATATCCCATAAACTTTTAGCCACCTGGAAATTACGGCTATATTCATCCTGTAATGTATCCAGAAGTTGCACTACAACGGAAATAGCTTTTGTCCGATTCGTTTCTTGCAGCGCTAACGTGGCTTCCTCTTGAATAATCATAAAACGAGAATAATTTAATTTCCAATTAACAATCCGCTTGACTATTTTATCGGCTTGATCGCATTCTTCAAATTTAGCAATTGCCGCAGCCGCTAGAAAATAAGCTCTATAGCCATAAAAACCTTTACCTTCATATTTCACACAGCCATCTTCAAAAGCCCTCAGTGCTAGAATGAATGCCTCTTTTTCCTCTTTCGGTAAATCTTTACGCCCAAACCACAACAATATTGTTTGTTTCCATTCTGGTTCAAAAATTCGATATCGCTGATTTTCTATTGGTTGATTTTTATGGTTCCTAGGTAAGAAAAAGTCCCAATCATCAATCACTTTTACTGCTAAATTTTCTGCTAAAGAAGTATTAGCAAAAGCATAAATAGTTCTTTTCTCTGTATCTCTGCCTACCTGATTTAACCAACCTAAGTTTAATGCTAATTTTAGCAATGAGTTTTCATCATCACTTGTTCCTAAGTATTCATTTAATCTAAAAATACTGGCTTTTCTATCTATAGCTGCTTGAGCTAATTTTCCGAGTTTTATCTTGAGTTCTTTTAAACTTTCATTTTGCATATTGGTTTAAGATTTACTTACAACTCAGGCTACACAAATAATGAATCAGGACTGATGCCAAGCTTGATAAAAATCTGGGTAAGACATCTTTTGAGCGCATTTCCAGATGAGGTCATACCGGAGATAATCTAGTTTAGTAGTGTCATTTAAAGCTTGAAGTAGGATAGATAGATCCTTATTACCGTGATCTATATCTATCTTTTTTAACAGGCTACCTGCGCCCTGCATAGTATGATCATTCTCTGATTCACAAAAAATTTTCACTAAATTGGATATATTTTTTTTATTGCTAGGATCTATTTGTTCTAAGCGATAAGCTGCCTGTAAACGTTTGTCCTCATCCGGTGATATATCTAGAAACTGCTCTAAAGTGGATATTGCTTTTGCATTGCCAGGGTTTATTTTCCCTAAGTTATAAGCTGCCTGGAAACGTTTATCCTTGTCCTGTGATGTATCTAGAAACTGCTCTAAAGTTGGGATGACTTTTTCATTACCAGGAGCTATTCTGTATAAGCTATAAGCTATCTGCAAACGGGTATTTTCATCCTGTGATATATCCAGGAGTTGCTCTAAAGTTGCAATCACTTTTTCATTGTCAATACCTATTAAACCTAAGCTATTAACTATGTATTTACGGATATCCTCATTCTGTGTTTTATCTAGGAGTTGTACTAAAGCTGTGATAGCTTTTTCCTTGCCATTACCGTCTATCATCCCTAAGCTATCAGCCATATGCTGACGGATGTACTCATCCTGCGATTCAGATAAGAATTGCACTAAAGTAGCGATCGCTTTTTCATTGCCAGTGCTACCTATCTTTCCTAAACTTTCAGCCGCTTGCCTACGTCCTAACTTGTGCTGTGCTGTATTCAGGAGTTGTACTAAGGCTGAGATCACTTTTTCATTACCAGGATCTATTTTTTCTAAGTTTTCAGCCGTTCGCCTCAGTATCAACTCAGATTCTGATATATCTATGAATTTTACTAAAGCTGCGATTGCTGTTTCATTACCAGTGGCTATTTCTCCTAATCTTCTAATTGCTGAAACAAGGGCATCTTCAGATTTTGATTCAGATAAAATTTGCACTAAAGCGAAGATTTCTGTTTCATCCCCAGAGGTTATTTTTTGTCTACTTTTAGCCGACTGGTTAATAGTGTTATCATCCAATAAGTCATTATCATCAACTAGAAATCCAGATCCATACCCTCCTAATACACTATAACGAAATCCTACTTCCGCTTTTTCATTCTCAGGGTCTATTTTCCATAGGCTTTCAGCCGCCTGACTACGTTGGGTAAGAGTATCTGATTTATCCACAAGTTGCACTAGAATGGAAATAGCTTTTTTCCGATCCGTTTCTTGTAGTGTTGCTATGGCTTGCTCTTGAATACTGCTAAAACGACAATTATTTACTTCCCACTTAACAATCTGCTTAACTATTTTATCTGCTTGATCGCATTCTTTAAATTTAGCAATTGCCCCAGCAGCTAAAAAATAAGCTTGATAGCCATAAAAACCTTTCCCGAAATATTTCACACAGCCATCTTCAAAATCTATCAGGGCTTGAATAAATGCCTCTTTTTCCTCTTTAGGTATATCTTTCCGCTCAAACCACAACAATATTGTTTGTTTCCATTCTGGTTCAAAAATCCGATATCGTTTATTTTCTATTGGTTTATTTTTATGGCTTCTGGGTAAGAAAAAGTCCCAATTATCAATCGCTATTGCCGCTAAATTTTCTGCCAAGTAAGCATTAGCAAAAGCATAAATAGTTCTTTTCTCTGTATCTCTGCCTACCTGATTTAACCAACCTAAGTTTAATGCTAATTTTAGTAATGAGTTTTCATCGTCACTTATTCCTAAGTATTCATTTAATCTAAACCGACTGGCTTTTCTATCTAGAACTGCTTGAGCTAATTTTCCTAATTTGACTTTGAGTTCTATTAAACTTTGGTTGTGCATATTAGTAGAAAACAATTTTGATAAATTGAACTACAAGAATAACGAATCAGGACTGATGCCAAGCTTGATAAAATTCAGGGTAGGTCATATTTTGTGACCATTTCCAAATTAGATCATACTCTTGATTATCTAGCTGATAATGACTATAGGCTTGAATTACGAGGGATTTATACTTTTTATCATTGCATACTTTGTTTAGGCTGACAGTTGCTCGAGAACGAGTGTCCTCATCCTTTGATATTTTCATAATTTGTAGTAAAGCTGTAATAGCTTTTTCATTATCACAGAATCTATATTTTTTAAACTATTAGCTATATCACAACGAAGAAGATCATTTTGTGATGTATCTAATACATGAACTAAAGCAGCAATAGCCTTTTCATTATCAGGATCTATTTCTTGTAGGCTATAAGCTGCATAAACCTGGACAAGTTCAGATTGGGATGTGTCTATAAGTCTTACCAAAGCATTAATAGCTTCTTCATTACCTATATATCCTAAACTTTTAGCTATTTGAGAAAGTGTGGACCGATCTTGGGATATTTCTAAAAGTTGCACTAAAGCATTGATAGCTTCTTGATTGTCAGCACCTATATTTCCTAAACATCTAGCAACTTCAAAAAATATAGACTCATTCTGAAACCGATGAATAAGTTGTACTAAAGCAGCAATAGTTTTTTCAATATCAGAGTAGATTTTTTCTAACAAACTAATCAGTCTCTCATGCCTATCTTCACCCTGTGAGATTTGTATAAGTTCTAATAAAGAATCAATCATTGTTTGATTACGAGAAATTGCCTTCTTTAAGATAAAAACAGATTCATAAATAATTTCTTCATTATTAGATGTATTAATGATTTGAATTAAAGCATTAATAGATGTATTGATGATTTGAATTAAAGCATTAATAGATGGGGTATTTACAAAGTTTATTTCACACAAGATATCAGCTATTTTTCCAAAATTTTCTTCATCTTTTGATGTAGATAGTATGGTTTCTAAAACACTAACAGCTTTTATTTTGTCTGTTTTTTGCAGTGCGTCTGTAATTTTATCTTGAATACAGCTAAAACTATTATCTAATTTCCAGTTAACAATTTGTTCGACTATTTCATCCGCTTGCTCACATTCTTGAAAATTATCAATTGCCGCCGCCGCTAAAAAATAGGCTTGATACCCATAAAAACCTTTACCTTCATATTGCACACAACCATCTTCAAAATTAATCAGTGCTTGAATAAATGCCTCTTTTTCTACTTTCGGTATCTCGTTATTTTCAAACCATAATAATATTATTGATTGCCATTCAGGTTGAAAAATGCGGTATTGTTTGTTTTCTATCGGTTGATTTTTATGGTTTCTGGGTAAGAAAAAGTCCCAATCTTCAATTGCTGTTTCTGAAAAATCTTCTAGTTCCATAAATTTACTATAAATAAGTAGACGTAAATATTATTTCCACAGTTGCGAACTGCTTGCAGCAGCGCTATCGCTATTTCGCAAAAATTATCACAAAATTCAGTATATCACGCAAATAAATGGTAATCTTAGCCTCTTTCCATGAATTTTCTAATCACCAGCTAGTAATCACCTAAAAATGTCACAATAATAATTGTGAACTTTTTTCAATCCTCATTATGAAAGCAACTTGGAACGGTACAGTTTTAGCCGAAAGCGATAACACAGTAGTCGTCGAAGGAAATCATTACTTCCCTGCTGACGCTATTAACAAACAGTATTTTACCGATAGCAACACCCACACCACTTGTCCTTGGAAAGGAGTTGCTAGTTACTACAGTGTTGAAGTTGATGGACAAGTCAACAAAGATGCCGCTTGGTACTACCCCAGCACCAAAGAAAAAGCTAAAAATATAGAAGGTTATATTGCCTTCTGGAAAGGTGTAAAAGTCGAAGCTTAGACTAACTTAAATTATCATAGGCATTCGTTTAGCCAGGGAATAAATTCCCTGTCTAATACCTAAAGTCGGTTAAAACCGACTAATTTGGATGAGCTTATTTATCCATTTCCAAATTCAAAAATTGTCGTTATGAGACGGGAAAGCAATTTCCCGTTTTTGTTGGATTTTAAGAAGGTTGTTTTACATCTTTCTCTATTCTTTAGCAATGACAATATCATTAGATTTAATCACAGCATAAGCTTCTGAACCCTCAACCAATTCTAACTCCTCAGCCGAAACTCTGGTAATCATGGAAGTTAACTCAACCTTATGAACAATCTCTAGAGTCACTTCAGTATTCACAGTTCCTGTAGTAACTCGTTTCACAACTCCCTTAAGAACATTGCGTGAACTAACTTTTAATGGTTTTTTGGAATTAATAATTTCCAACTCATAAGTGTGAGTTTCCACTTTTTCTTGTGCAGTTGGTAGCGATGTTGGCGGTGAAGAGTATTTATTAAGACCACGTACTAATTCCCGCAAAATCTCAGTTTTAGTTCGCTGAGAGTGCTGACAGAATTCCTCTAAAATCTTTTTCTCCTCTTCTGAGGTTTGAAATGTCACCCAACCCTGTTCTTTTCTTGGCATAAAATTACTAATTTATTGAGTTAGTATAATCTTGATACAATACTAGCAAGAGTCAATGTTTTTTAACTACTTGTACAATTGAATAGAACATATCAAAGCGACTTATTTTGTGAACTTTTATATCGGATGTGCAGTTTGGGCATATAAAGGTTGGGTGGGCGAACTCTATCCCCCAGGAACTCGCACCACTGACTTTCTACATCTTTACAGTCGTCGCTTCACTACAGTGGAAGGTAATACCACTTTCTACGCTGTACCTAACCCAGAAACCGTTACCCGTTGGACTACAGAAACACCGCCAGGTTTTGAATTTTGCTTGAAATTACCGCGAGACATCACCCATCAAAAATTATTGCGACCCCACATCCCTGATGCTTTACAATTTTTAGATAAAATGCGTCCTTTGGGTAAGCATTTGGGACCAATCTTTGCCCAACTACCGCCCAGTTACTCACCTGCATTACTGGATGATTTAGCGGCTTTTCTGGAAGCTTGGCCTAGTAGAGATGTACCTCTAGCCCTAGAAGTAAGACATCCTGACTGGTTTCAACAACCCCATAGGAGTAATTTGACAACACTGTTAGAGAAGTTAGAGGTGGGGAGAGTGTTGTTAGACTCACGCCCTATTTACAGTGGAGATGATGACCCACAATTAGCATCAGAACGGCGTAAACCTCAGCTACCAGTGCAATTTAGTGTTACAGCACCTTTTACTTTGATTCGCTTTATTTCTCATCCGCAGTTGTCAGTTAATCAGCAGTTTATGGAAGAATGGGTAATACAGATCCAGCAGTGGTTAAAAGCGGGAGTGCGGATTTATTTCTTTGTCCATTGTCCTACAGAAGATATGTCTCCTCATAATGCCCGTTATTTCCAACAGCTATTAGAACAAAGCGGTGTAACAGTTCCCTCTTTACCTTGGAACAACCTTAACCAGCCACCTAGTCAACTGACTCTTTGGTAGTAATTATAACTAGTAACTGACACTAAATTGGTTGGCTTTAAGTATAAACCATCAAGTGTTATGGATACCAAGTACAAAATATGTTTTATATTGGTATATAGATTTTAGGTAAGATTATGGAAGAATTTAGGCCAAAAGACGGTGAGATGAATCGGCTTCTATATGAAAGCTCAGTTTCCTACAAAGGATATCTGATCATTCCATTTATTTTTGGTAAAGTAGATAATTACGAAATTTTTTCATACAAACTATTGTCAGAAATTGGACGAAAAAGCCATTTTCATAAGGTGGAAAATCCTGCTAAAGTGTATGGAATTAGTATCAGAAATATTGTTGATATTGCCCAAGAACATATTGACATCAATGCAGAGTTTATCAGTTATGAAGATGGTTTTAGATCGCGCTACGTTTATCGCCACAATTTAATAATTGTGTTTAAGGAAAAAAATAAATTTTTCTATGACCATTATCCACCCGAATTTTTAAATAATCTAGCAGCGCCAAAATTGTTCTCATCAGAATATGAGTGTCTAAGATGGGTTCAAGAAGGACTTGACGGGAGGAATATTAGGAAAAACTTACAATAAATTTATTTATAGTCTAGATGTGATTGTGGCTGAGGATAATTAACTGATAAAGAGCTAATTTGAAAATTTGTGATCTTACTTAAGATAGTTTGATTTCTTTTCACCTACTTAGCTTAAATCAAAAAGTTTATCGTTAAGTAAGCGATCGCTAAAATACTGTAATAACACATATGTTGGTGCTGACTAGACAAGCAGGATTTGAGTTCACCGCAATTTTTCAAACCCCCAAGTCTAGATAATGCTAACCGACCTAGCAATTAATTCCCAGGGTTACACACCTTATCTGTTAAATCTGAAAATCTCAACTATGAATGCTACCATCTGGCATAATTGCCCCTGTTAGAAAGGTTTCACTCATATCTGTGTCATCTAAATTAGCTCCTGTCAAATTCACCTCACACAAATTTGCTTCACTTAAGTCAGCACCAGTTAAATCAGCATTTTGCAAATTTGCTTTCCACATTCTCACACCCCCCATTTTCGCACCACTCAGGTTTGCACCCTGTAAGTTAGCGGCTGAAATTGAGGCCATGTGTAAATTAGCATCGGACAAATTAGCACCAGTTAACAATGCACCGCTGAGGTCTGATTCATTTAAATAAGCAGTTTTCAATATAGCTTGAGTTAAATTAGCACCACAGAGAATAACTTCCGATAAATGCGCTCTTTCTAATGTTGCTCCTTGAAGATTGGCTTTACTCAAATTAGCTCCACTTAAGGAAGCTGCTGTCAGATTTGCTCCTCTTAAATCTGCTCGACCGAAGTCTACACCACCCAAGTTGACTCCTTGAAGATTTGCTCCTGGTAACGCAATGCAGCTAAAGCTTCTCTGACCTGTTGCGTACTTAGCTAAAAGTTCTTGAACATTCATACTTTTTTAGTTCTCGTACTTAGTTGGAACACTGAGTTGATGGTGTTTGCTTGACACCACCTAAAATTAGGGCGATAGCTTCTCTTCGAGACGCTGCGCGAACGCTAACCGCAGGTATCGCTCCTTCTGTATGTTTCTCTACCATTTCTGGACTCAAATGATCTATCTCTGGTGTCAGATGCTTCCAGTTTTCTTGGACTACAAAATAGAAGATGCAGACACTAATCAAATGAGTCAGGGTTAAGAATGGGTCTAATGGACGAAAACAGCCCTGTTTTATTCCCCTTTCTAGGACTTTTAGCAGTGGTTCGTATAAACTACCAGGGTTGACTTGCTTAAAATACAAACCCTTATTTTGAATTGCTTCTTGAAACCACAGCATCTGGCGATGGGGATAAGTCGCTTTATAAGCTATCGCACACCGAATAATTTCCTTCAACGCCTCTTCTGGGTGTAAATGGTCAAGGTTCATTTGACCTACTACTAATTCTAGCTGATTAATCGGACGCTGCAAAACCGCTTTGTACAAACCTTCTTTATTCTTAAAGTAGTAATGTATCATCGCTGTGGTAATTTTCGCCCAATGGGCTATCGCACTCAAGCCCCCTTTAACCCATGTCTAGCAAACTCTATTTCTGCTGCATCAAGAATTTGCTGCTGCGTCACCTCCGCATCTCTTACGTGACTCACAGATTTAGCAACTTTCTCATTCTTAACAAACTTCACCACAGCATTTCCAGACATATTTTGCTTGTTTAGTTTAACAAGAGTAGACAGCTATCTGACTTACTCGTTAAACTAATTAAAAAATTAGTTAATTAAATCATAGGGTTTTATAATCATGTTAGAAGGCGCACCCTGGTTATTGGCTCATCGCTCCATGCTCAAGCCGAATCAGCCTTTTAAAGTTTCTCTATATGGGAATGACTACGTACTTTGGCTAGATAGTGTTGGTAAAATTAGCTGCTTACCTAACGCCTGTCCTCATTTAGGTGCAATGCTTTCCGAAGGTTGGTGTGCGAAAAAAGCAGACGGGAGTAGTACCGTAGTTTGTCCATTTCATGCTTTAGAATTTGATAGCAATGGTTGTACAGTATTACCCAATAGCAACAAGCAGACAAAATCTTTAAGCAAACCCTTAGAATTAATTATTCAAGATGATTTTATTTGGACTTATGGCGGATATGAAGCCAAAATTTTTATCCCGACAATTTTAAAAGATTTTGCCAGTGAATATGAATTTATCGGACATAGCAAAAACTTCAGTGTCAAAACTGAACTGTTGACAATGCTACTAAATATGCACGACTATGATCATCAAAATGGCACACACCGTCCTTTATTTGAGATCACCGAAGTACAATTTCAAAAATTTATTGACAATGGACATCACTCTCATGCTTACTTTGACTTAATCAGAAAACAGCCTAAATTAAGTGACTTGCTCAAAAATCCCGGACTGTTAGCTATACCAAACACAATTAACGCCCATTTAGAAAATTTCTTTCCTTTTTGTGTAATTGTACATGGTGAAAGTCCTTTTGCTAGTGTTAAACAAATTCATTTCTTTGTTCCCGAATCACAAACACATACTCGCACCTATGTTTTGGTTTATGGTAAAGCCAAACATCCTATCGCCCATTTAATTAAAAAGAATTTTGTCCGGTTAGCAGAAGTAATTATTGAACAAGATGTTGATATTTTAGGTAAACTCTACACCAACATCCCTCAAAATATAAAAATGAGTAACGAAATAGGCATGGATTGGGCAAAACGCAACTTTGCCAATTTTCCCATGATTGTTGAACCGAATCTATCTCGATAAACCATAAATAACTCAAAAATAACGATTTAGAGATGTTGCACGAAACGTCTCTATACTTCCCAAATAAAGGTTTTAATAACGTAAGTTGTTAGTTAGATTAATTAGGGTATATAGGCATCCGATTTGATTCTTGAATAGATCTAAGTATTTGTAGGTAGGGCTATGCCTTACAAAACCATGATACGGTGGGCAATGCCCACCCTACGTATATTTCAAAAATCAAATATTAGTCCTATATCAGACTATAAAAATTAGAACTTTTCCCCTAAAATTATCTTTTCTGACGCACCCTACAGACTACAAAATCTTACGAGATAAAATAAAGGTTTGAATATAATTAAGAATATATTGTTGAGAAATAGATTATGAATATAAAAGAAATAAAAATTAGTAAATATATTACATTAGAAGAATTTTGTACTTGCAGTCAAACCTATCATAAATATGCCCAAAATATCAACCCATATCCGCAAAATATTCCCGAAGTAATTCCTGCTTTACAAGATTTAAATAAATTTATCATCGACCCAATTATAGATTACTTTGGTAGAGAACAATTTCGGCTTACCTACGGCTTTTGTTCTCCAGACTTAAAAAAGTATCTTGAGAAAAAAGACCCCATAACAGGACAGAAAAACGGTCGTGTAGCCCCTAATCTCGATCAACATATCAGCTACGAAATCAATAAAAATGGCAAATACTACTGTGCAAGGTTAGGGGCTGCTTGTGATTTTATCATTACAAACTTACCTAGTGAACAAGTTATAGATTGGATTTTACAAAAAAAAATACCTTTTGATTCCCTGTATTTTTACAGTAATCAACAACCAATTCACATTAGTTATGGAATTCAACACAAACGGGATATTTGGACATTTAATAATTCAGGAATACCCACAAAAAAAGGAATTGAAAATTGGCTAAA
Source organism: Anabaena catenula FACHB-362 (assembly GCF_014698735.1). GTDB lineage: Bacteria > Cyanobacteriota > Cyanobacteriia > Cyanobacteriales > Nostocaceae > Anabaena > Anabaena variabilis_A. Next base: position 73,196 of record NZ_JACJTQ010000022.1, on the reverse strand, counting down.
ATTAGCAAAGGAGATTTAAACAAAATCTCTATTCCTCCTCTTTACTTCTCTGCATTTTGGTGTGAGAATCATTCCTGCTTCTTTTCCGAGTTTGTACAGCAGCTTTAAGTACTCTTAATTTATAAGCATCACAATCTTTACTCCAAGATAACTTGTAACCATTCAGAACTGCACAATTTTCTTTTAAACATTTTTCCCAACCAGAAAGACGACGAATACTTCGCCAATTATCTAAAAGTCCCCAGTCTTCTTCTTGACGAGTTAATTTCACAAACTTCTCATATTGAGGATAATCTGGAGTCACTAAAGCATCTATTTGGTGTAATATTGGCGGGTCATCTTCAAGATCATAGTCTTGATAAGTAACGTGCAAATCCCGCAAATCAATTGTCATTTCTTTAGATAAAGCTGGGTGTGGATCAATATCAAAATCAGGATAAAATAAATAGGAAATCTTCGGGTTTTTGATATGGAACTTAATCACATTTGCTTCTTCTAAGCGTCCTATTGTTCTACTAGCACAACCTTCATAAAGACGTAGTAAAGGATCAACAGATTGTAGTGCAGAAATATGAACCCAAAGAGAATTAGGTAATTTTTTACCAATTTTGCTTTCTTGACAACGTTTAATAATTAGTTCTGTATTCCCCAAGCTGCGTAGCATTTGATCAGCATCTATACAAGCTTGTTTATAAGTACTATATAAACCAATTATGTCATCTTGTACCGCTGGGGCTAATTGTCCTAATCTGGGACGACGGCTAAAATTACACAGCGCTAGATAAACCATCAAATCTTGACGGCGTTTTTCTGCGATCGCTTCCCATTCTTCAGAGTCTGTCGCCTGTATAATTACACTAAAGGCACGTCGTAAACTTCCAAATTCTGTACAAATTTCCGCTTCTTGAGATAATTCCCCCTTACTAGGAAGTCTTCCCCGTTCAGTCATAAAAGCCATCAAGGGTGCTAACAGTTCCTGATGTTCTTCAAACCGCTTCACACAAGCACGTATTCTCGGAGTACTAGCACGAGAACGGAAGCGCGAAGACCTAAATAACTGTGCTTCAGCTTCATCTCGAAACACAAAGTAAACACCCAAAGCCACAGGAATTGCATCAACTCCTAGCACTTGATCAATGTAAATTTTTAATTCTTCTTGTTCATAATATTTCTGAAATGTGTTGCGATTAGTAATTACCCCATCACCAAAAGCAATTACACCTCTTCTACTATCAGCAATTAAAACTTGGGCAGATACTAGCAGCACTTTCTGAGTTAGTTCCCAAGCTTGTATTAAAGCTTCCCGACGTTCACTTTGGTCTTCAATAACATTAATTACAAAGCCAATATTGACAATTTCCGCAGGTGTACGGTGAGTATTTGGAGAGTAGTAAGGGTCCCAACCGTTGCTAATGTAACCTTGTTCAGCGATGCGAGTAACATCTCCACCATGTCCACAACCATAATCAAAAAAGTTGGTTTCTGGACTAAATAAGCCTGATTCTAAGGCTAATCTGACTGGACGGGATAAATCAGGACGAATAATTGCTGCTTTGTGTCGCTCAATTTTTGGGGTTAAATGGGCTGTATTAGTTATTTGTCGTTGAATCAGGTTATGTCCCTGTATTTCCACCCCATAAGTTTGTAACCGCTTTTCCCAACCCTCTCTTGTCCCAATCCCTCTGGTATTATGCAATAACCCTAAAGCTTCTTGAGTGCGGGTTAAGGCTGCAAACTGCTCATAAAAGGGATAATCTGGTGTGACAAAAGTTTCTTTGCGGTGAAGAATGGGAGGATTTGCTGAGTCGCTGTAATCGCGGTAGCCAACTTCACGAGTTTCTAAGTCTACTTGAATACTAGCTCGTAATGCAGGATGGGGGTCAGTATCAAAATCAGGATAAAATAAATAGGAAATTTTAGCTTTATTAGTGCTAAATTTAACTAATGTAGCCTCTTGTACTTGAGGTGCGATACTACGGGCGCGGCTTTCATATTCCTGAAGCCAGGGGTCAAGTATGTGCAGTGCTAACACATGAATGTAAAAGGCATCAGGTAGTAATTTACCAAATTTACTGTTTTGGCAATAATCAGTGATACCCAAACCTTCGTCAGATGCCATAGCTGCAATCTTCGTAGGTATGGCACTTAGTTCAATCGGTTCTACAATTAAGGAAGTGTCTTCAACTATTTTCAAGCTATTGTCAGGTTTAACCATTGCAGTCATTAGTAGAGAACTACTGCTAACAAGAATGTTACTTACCCTGTTTTATTATTAAGATTTTAAGTCATAATCAGTATTTTATAAATTTTTTTATTAAAAAATTAATTGGGATTAAACAAATTAGCGTTAAGTTATATTTCTAGCCCCTAGTCAAAAATCAATTATTAGTCTCCCACTTCCATAACTATTTTGGTATTAGGGTTTAAATCCCTAAATTAAACTACTCATAACTAACGGGGCTGGTAATTTAGATATGCGATTTGTATAATAGGAAAATATTAGTTAGATTAAGAATGTTCAATCATTCATTCGGGATGATATCAGGTTAACTTTTGTTAATTCATTGATGTTTTTTACCAATTCTGAATGTTCATAAAGTTATAAATCTGTTTGTTAAGTTTTTAATAACAGTTGTCTCATGTTGTAGCTTTATTTTGTCAACTCATATCTAAATTGTGTAATCTAAAAACAACTAAGCTCAAGATTCAATAGAGGTCTGATGACTCCTACGATTATGCGTCAGCTTTGGTCTATAGTTGAAGCCGCCCAAGCAGTGACTCTCTTGCAGCTTGACGATGCTAGCTTGGTACAATGGTTAGTCAAACAAACCACAAAGCAAGCTTTGTTAGATCCGAACGAAACTGACTACCTTTGCGACTACATTCAAGCTAGGTTAAGTCTCATCCGCGATCTTGCGTATGAACGTGAGCAGTCATAATCATCCTGGGGACAGCGGGATGGGGAGATGGGGAGACACGGTGACGCGGTGACACGGAGATGGGGAGAAAATCACCATATGCCTATAGCTTGCGTGACGACGGAGGAGTCATACGGCAGGCTACCGTCAACACTAATTACCAATGATTAAGTAGGTGAACAGAAAAAAACCGTAGACGCGGAGCGGCTTCTCGAAGAGTAATATGTAACGAAAAGTAAAATATCCCAAAACCTCTTCTCTGTTCCCCGTTCCCTGTTAAGAGTTCCCTTGTCATAACGACAATTTTTAACGCCCACTTACTTACTGAATTCTTTGTGGTAAATAACCTTCCACTAAGCAATCAGAACCTACAACACGCCAACGAACACGTTCTAAAGGTAAAGCCTCAGTCATGGTAGTAAAACCTAAGTCGCCCACGGGCGTAGGAGCATTACTACCACCAATGATTTTGGGGGCGATAAAAGCCAGGATTTTTTGTACTGCTCCTTGTGCGATCGCACTTGCTGCTAAAGTACCACCGCATTCCCACAGCACGCTACAAAAACCTCGCTCGTACAAATGAGTCATTGCTAATTCGGGCGTTAGTGATGGAAATTCCACCACTTCTACTCCCTTTTTAAGCAGCATTGCTTGAAAATCGCGTGAACTGCCAATTTCCGTCAAAACTAAACTTGGAGCCTCAGCAACTTCCCATAGATGAGCATTTTCTGGCAAGTTGAGGCTGCGACTCATCACCACCCGCAGGGGATTATGCCCACCCGCCTGATGGCTGGTTAAATAAGGATTATCTTGTCGTACCGTATTTCCACCAACAATTACAGCATCACAAGCCGCCCGAAGTTGATGTACTTCACTACGGGCATCTTGATTTGTCACCCAAGTACTATGACCAGAACTAGCTGCAATTTTGCCATCTAAGGTCATGGCATATTTCAAAATTCCCAAAGGTCGTTTGTAAAGAATGCGATGTATAAAACCTTCATTTAGCTTTTGACAAGCTGCTTCCTCCACCCCTACAACCACTTCGATTCCCGCTGCACGTAACCGGGCAATCCCCCCTCCAGCTACCAGAGGATTAGGATCAACCATACCCACTACAACCTTAGACACACCAGCATTTATCAACCCTTCCGAACAGGGTGGAGTTCGTCCGTAGTGGTTACAAGGTTCAAGACTGACATAGATTGTAGCTCCACGAGCGCTATCTCCGGCGGCTTTAAGGGCAAAAACTTCGGCATGAGGTTCACCCGCGCGGGGATGAAACCCTTCTCCCACAATCTCCCCATCTTTGACAACCACCGCCCCCACTAATGGATTTGGTGAAGTCCTCCCCAAAGCGCGACGGGCTAGTTCTATACACCGTTGCATGATTCGGGAGTCAAATTCACTACCTACCATTTCTTGGGCTGGGATATCCACGCTGATGACAGATTGTCCTAGAAGTTGATTCTCTTGAGTGTCTTTGGGTGAAGATGCATCTGCTGGAGCTACCGCTGGGGAGTTATTCATGTTAACTAACTCTTGAACATATATATCTAGGTACTCAATAATCTTACGAATTACGAATTAATTTTGTCTGTTGCCACCAGCGATTTAAGGGATAATAAACGACAGGGGCCCACAAGCTACTCAAAATAGCAGATGCTAAAGCAACACGCTGGTAGTATGTCCAAATGTCTTCCACTTTGCGATCGCCTACCAAAGACAACTGCACAGCAAAAATAGTATCTGCCAGCACCGCCATCCCAAAGACAATTAAAGCAATAGAAATAAAGTCTTCTTGAATAAAACGCTGCTTCTGAATGAGACCAGTGAGCATCCCTACTATCCCCAAACTTATAGCATGAGAAGGGTTAGGCGATGTCATCGCATCTTGTAATAAGCCAATCACTACACCTGCGAAAGCACCAACAAAGAGCGATCGCTTCACACTCCACGCCACCACCCAAATTAGTACCCAGTTAGGACCGATACCCAATAATTCCATACCTGGTAAACGGGTTGGTAACAACAGTAGACATAACAGCACAGAGCCAGATGTGACTGCCCAATCCAGCAATTGACGCACCCAAGGATACCAATGTCTCAACCCTGGGATCAAGGATGTGGATTTTCGGTCTGGCGATGGTGCTTTTCTCTGTCTGTTACCAGGAAATCCAGGAATTTTCATCGTTTTGCCAAATTGTCAACTATTTAATCAGACTTTTTCTACTGTTGATCTGTCACATTGGGTTTTTCCGGATCTGTGTTTTCTGGCTTAGGATATACAGTTACCCAATCTAAATATCGAATTGGCGGAAAAAGCTCGACTTTCGCCACTGACGCTGGGAGTTTCTTTAAATCCAGAGACTTAACTCGTCCTACCGATAAGCCAGCAGGGAATTTCTGACTATAAGTAGAAGTAGAAATTAAATCACCAACTTTAACATTAGGAACTTTTTCGTAAAACTCTAGCACTCCTTCGGCAGAAGAATCACCACGCAAAACTCCCTTGGCTGCTGTGCGGCTAATAGTGACACCTACTTGACTTTTCAGATCGCTAACTAACAACACACGGCTAGTATTGGGAGTGACACTTTCTACCAAACCCACTAATCCACCATCTGCTTTGACAATAAAACCTTCTTGAATACCAGCATTTTTACCCCGGTTTAGAGTCACTTGTTGCCACCAGTGATCAGCACTGCGTCCCACTACCCTCGCTAGAACTGGTTTAGCTGAACCCTGATCTTTCTCTGCGTAACCTAATAAACTTTGGAGTTTTTGATTTTGACTTTCCAGATCAACTATGCGTGTTTGTAACTCCATAAACCGAGCGTCACGGATACGTTCTTCAGGACTTATTCCTGGTTGTAATATCTGTAATGGACGGGTAATACCTTGATATATCTCCAGCAGTAGTGTGCCTTGAGTCTGTCGCAGTGTCCAAGCACTACCAACTACTACGGCTAACAAACCTATTTGTAAACCCTTATGTTCCCACCAACGGCGTGCAGTAAACATTTATACCTGTGTATATTCTATAAATTATTCAGGATATTGGATTCTATAATTCACATATACAGAATCCAGTATCAATCTACTTTTTGGCTACATATTGCGAGAACGGCCGCTGAATACCCGTTCTAGTTGCTTAAAGTTTTCTAACACACGACCCGTTCCCAAGACAACACAACTTAAGGGATCAGCGGCAATATGGGTCACAATACCTGTCTCATGACTAATCAGCGTATCTAAGCCTTTGAGTAATGCACCACCGCCTGCCAGCATAATTCCCCGATCAATGATATCTGATGCTAGTTCTGGGGGTGTGCGTTCCAGTGTCCGCTTGACTGCTTCTATAATTACTGATAGCGGTTCCAACATACTTTCCCGAATTTCCGGGCCTTTAATGGTAACAGTTCTCGGTAATCCAGACAGCAAATGCAAACCTCGGACTTCCATCATAGCATCGCCATCATCATTGGTAGGATAGGCAGAGCCAATCCGAATTTTGATATCTTCAGCTGTTCGTTCACCAATGACTAAGTTATGAACTTTCTTCATGTAGTGAATAATTGCTTCAGTCAACTCATCACCCGCGATTCGGACTGATTCGCTGATTACTGTACCCTGAAGACTCAGCACCGCTACTTCTGTTGTGCCACCACCAATATCAATGATCATGTTACCAGTGGGTTCAGCAACCGGCAGTCCTGCGCCGATTGCTGCTGCTACTGGCTCATCAATCAAATATACTTCCCTCGCCCCAGCTTGAGTAGCCGCATCCATTACAGCCCGTCTTTCAACTCCTGTCACCCCGCTGGGAATACCAATGACAATCCGAGGTAAAATCAGGGATCTGCCCTCATTTACTCGCTGGATAAAGCTTTTCAGCATTAATTCGGCGGTATCGAAATCAGCAATGACACCATCACGCAGGGGACGAACGGCAATTACATTACCTGGTGTCCGACCCAGCATTTTTTTAGCATCTTCTCCAACTGCCAGCGCTACCTTTTCATTTTGATCAATGGCTACTACTGAAGGTTCTTGGAGTACAATTCCTTTACCAGATACATAAACTAGGGTGTTGGCTGTACCGAGGTCGATACCCATATCCCATGATGAGCGAAAGTTCCTAAAAAGACCCACGCGTCTCTAAGCCCCCTATTTGCGCTACTTATGACTATAACGTCAGAGTTAATTGTGCTGGATTCTATTATGTTTTTTCGCCTGACTCCAGTCAAACAGACTATTTTTTCCAAAACTTTTGTCAATTTTGATGGAAGTTTCAGGCCTCTTATTTTCTCTATTCCCAAGTCACTCAGTATAACCGTATAATTTTGGCAATAATGCCAAGTAATTTTTGAATCATTGTGTGGAATTAATGATATTGCTAATTACTTAACATATTTTAAATATTTTTACAATTAGATATTATATTATTCACAATAATATAGTACTTTTATACTAAAAGGTAACACCTATGAGCATCAATGTTGTCACTCTGATCGGACGTGTAGGCGGCGACCCGGACATAAAGTATTTTGAGTCTGGAACAGTTAAGTGCCGATTAACCCTAGCAGTTAATCGGCGTACACGTGAAGGCGAACATACAGACTGGTTTAATCTAGAACTGTGGGGAAAAACGGCAGAAGTAGCAGGTAATTATGTCCGTAAAGGTAAGCAAATTGCTGTTAAAGGTTCCTTGAAATTTGATTCCTGGAGCGATCGCCAAACCGGAGTCAACCGTTCTAGTCCAGTTATTCATGTAGAACAACTAGAGTTACTAGGTTCTAAGCGTGACGGAGACGGCGGTATGGCTGATATGTCTCCAGATAATTTCTAATGTAGTCAGGAGTCAGGAATCAGGAGTCAGGAGTCAGGAGTCAGGAGTCAGGAGTCAGGAGTCAGGAGTCAGGAGTCAGGAGGAAGAATAGAAGAAAATCAGAATCATCTAGAACCTTCCAAATGACTAATGACTAATGACTAATGACTAATGACTAATGACCAATGACCAATGACCAATGACCAATGACCAATGACCAATGACCAATGACCAATGACTAATGACCAATGACTAATGACCAATGACCAATGAATGACCAATGACTAATAACTAATAACTAATAACTAATAACTAATTTGCAGCGTTACTGATGCTTGTACTTCTTGTTCACCAGCAACTATGGGGGTAGAAGCATCTGCATTAGCTAACTTAGCTTCAGCCCGGTAAAGCATGGGTGGCGGTGGCGCACTTGCACCATTGACTTGAATACTGACGATTTCTTTCGACTTCAACCCCAATGTGCCGAGAACTGTTTCTGCTTGCTGTTGAGCATCCTGAGTAGCTTTTTTAAGTGCTTGTTTTTGGGCATTGGCGATCGCATCATCACTAGCGACAAAACTCACACTGCTAATTTGTGTCGCCCCAGTTTTTACAGCTTCGTCTAACAACGTACCAGCTTGATCAACAGGAATACGAAAACTCACCGTATTGGTGGCAGCATAACCCGTAATTTTTTGTACATTATTAGTGTAGCTATATACTGGGTTAAGCCGAACCCCTGTAGTTTCTAATTTTTCTACGTTGCGGCTTTTCAGCAGATTGACTACAGCTGATGACCTGCGGGCTGCTTCTTTTTGTACTTCCTGCGCTGTTTTACCTTGAACCTCTACACCTAAATTCACTTGCGACAAGGTGGTAGGAATTGTTTCCACCCCACGACCACTCACCGTCAAAGTGCGCCATAGTTTTTCTTTTTCTTGTGCCGATGCAGGTAATGTAAAAATCATAAATAACAGTAAGCTCAAAGACAGTCTTTTCCAAAACTCACCCTGCTGAAAACCAGAACTGGATAAAGTAGCTCTATGCATCATTAGATGTACACTCCTCAAAAAATTTATACCGATTTTCCAGCTTTTAGGGAACTTTCACGCCAGAGATGTTCACAACTAAAATCCAGATGTTAATTACATTTGGATGTTTATACTTTGACATTGCCGCAATCAAAAAGTTGCTTGGTTACATTTTTGGCAACTGAAAAAATCACAGTAAAATTTGTGCAGGTTTGATGATGGCTGATTGGCTGCTAAAAACAGAACCAGAAAATTATTCTTACTTTGATTTAGAACAAGACTGTAGTACAGTATGAGATGGAGTCAAGAATCCCCTAGCCCTGAAACATTTGCGGACAATGCTCCCTGATGATTTGGCTTTGATTTATCGAAAAACTGGGTTTTAAACCCCGTCCTTATAGGAAAGCTGGTGCTATGAAGCAGAAACCTAAGTCGTGAGTCTTAGGAATCCCCGTCGCTTTGACTCGCAGGGTGGATGTCAACTCTTCACCTTACGCTGACCCCACCTCAAACGATAGCAAACTGGCAGCTATTGATTTACGGGCAGTACGCAGGGTAACTCAACCCATCACCCTCAGCCAAATTAAACAAGATAGTCATTTTACCGACTTTGATTTGGTCAGACTTCCAAGACTTTACGTCGTCCCCGTCTCAGATTTCCATTGGCAGCACTTAATAGATTTGGCAGAAAACATCAATTAATTTATACCTAGATTATAAAACCTACAGTAGATTGGTGCAAATAAACTTAACTATTTAACGAAAGATTAACAAGGCTCAAACCTTTTTCTCTCATCTATAGCAGCCACATACCTACGAAAAATATTCACGTCTGCCGCCTACTCAATATCTAAAAAACTAAAAAAATGATGGTTACTGTAAGTAGCAGGTATATGTCTAGGGCTATGACATGGTTTCGATAACAAGGTAAAAATAAAGAGAAGGATATTCACAGAACCAATGCAGTTTTTCAATGCAATCAATTTGACTGTTCCCCTGTTGGCAAGTGCCACAGAAACCGTAGACAGTTCGATGGTAATAGCCTCTGTGCTACTGAGTTTAGTGGTAATTTACTTCGCCAGCAAAGTGGGAGGGGAATTATCAAACAGAGTCGGTTTACCCCCCGTATTAGGTGAACTTGTTGGTGGTGTAATCATCGGTGTCTCTGTACTCCATCTGTTAGTATTTCCTGAAGGTGGTACAGACAGTTCTAATTCTTTAATCATGACTTTCCTGCAAATCACTGCTGGTTTAAGTCCAGAAGCCACACCGCAAGTGTTTGCCGCACAGTCAGAAGTCGTTTCTGTTTTAGCAGAACTGGGTGTGATTATCCTGCTATTTGAAATTGGTTTGGAGTCAAACTTAAAAGATTTAATGGCAGTCGGTATTCAAGCTGTCGTTGTCGCAGTCGTAGGGGTAGCAGTACCCTTCGCAGCCGGAACTGTAGGGTTAATGGCTTTGTTTGGCATCAGTGCTATACCAGCGATTTTTGCTGGGGCGGCTTTGACTGCTACTAGTATTGGTATTACTTCCAAAGTCCTCTCAGAACTAGGACGGTTGAATTCTAAAGAAGGACAAATTATTCTGGGTGCAGCTGTAATCGATGATGTACTTGGAATTATCGTCCTGGCTGTAGTTGCCAGTTTAGCGAAAGATGGCGCAGTAGATGTGGGTAATGTCATCTATTTAATTACCAGCGCTACTGGTTTTCTCGTCGGTGCGATTGTGTTGGGTAATGTTTTCAATAAGTCCTTCGTGGCGATCGCAGACAAACTCAAAACACGCGGTGAATTGATCATACCCGCCTTCATTTTCGCTTTTGTGATGGCCTATTTTGCTGCCGTTATCCACTTGGAAGCAATTCTCGGCGCTTTCGCAGCAGGTTTAGTTCTAGAAGAAACAGACAAACGCAAAGAACTGCAAAAGCAAGTTATTCCCATCGCTGATATACTAGTGCCGATCTTCTTCGTCACTGTTGGGGCAAAAACTGATTTTGGAGTATTAAACCCAGCAATCCCCAGCAATCGGGAAGGTTTAATTATGGCAACTTTCCTGATTACAGTCGCCATAATCGGTAAAGTAATCACAGGTTTAGCCGTGTTTGGACAACCTAACATCAATCGTTTGGCTATTGGTGTAGGAATGATTCCTAGAGGTGAGGTCGGCTTAGTGTTTGCTGGTGTAGGGGCTGCTAGTGGTGTTCTTTCCAAACCACTAGGAGCAGCAATTATTATGATGGTAATTCTCACCACTTTTTTAGCTCCCCCTCTGTTAAGATTCGTATTTCCTGAATCAACAACCGCAGCTACTTTAGACGGTTCAGATGATACATCATTAGCAGTAGCAGCAGCAAATCATGCTGGAGCGTTGGAAGATTCCTCAGATTCATAGGAGAGTCTGAATAAGTAGTCGGTTTGTGAGTTGTACTTGTCCATAGTTGATTATGGACAAGTATATTTTGGCTTATATAAAGCTTATTTTCCTACTGCCTTCAGCAAAACTGCTGTAATACTTAACGGAAACTTATCTTTCTCAATCGCCGTCTCCTGTGATAATCAATTTTTAGTTGTTTTTTATTCTGACTAAGATGTTGACAAAATTAAAGAATTCAAAATTCAAAATAGCCTAACGGCAAAGCTTGCACCTACAAAATTTTAAAAACTGAGGAGCAAGGCTTTTCATGAATTTTAAATTTTGACTGATTGTTCATTATTCATTTTGTCTTTGTATTAGTGCCAGAGTCGCAGTTTAAAAACAAGTTCTATTGGCTATTTAATATCTTTTTAAAAGAATTTAGGATTGTTATAGTTAGAAATTGTCATCGTAAATCCAAAATTCATTAGATATCTCGAAATGTAAATCAGGAGCAATAACTTTGAAAATATACTCATTACTACCCGGTACTCTTGGAACTATCGTCTTACTAGCTTCGCCAACTTTAGCGGCAAAATTAGAATCTTGGCGGTTTGATGCTAATCAAAACCAACTAGAAATTAATACTTCTGGTGCTGTACAACCCCAAGCACAACTAATTTTTAACCCCACTCGCTTGGTAATTGACTTGCCAAATACCAAATTTGGGCGATCTCAATTAACTCAACCAGTAGGTGGTGCTATTCGCTCAATTCGAGTTGGACAGTTTGACCCCCAAACAGCACGCATAGTTGTGGAGTTCACTCCCGGTTATACTTTAAACCCTGATTTAATTAAATTTGTCGGCACAACTGCCAGTCGTTGGAAAGTACAATTACCAAAGCTAGAATTTGAGAAAGTTCCAGCTTCTAGCAACACTAATACTTATAGTTTAGTGACAATAGACTCTCAGGCTCAACCTGAGTTTTCAACAGCCGCCAACACCACAGCCGGAATTACTCAAATTCAGAAAATACAAGCCACAGGGGATGGTTTTTTTATTCGTACCAGTGGTGGTAATCCCCAGGTGAGGATAAATCGTAGCCGTGATAACACCACCATTTTTATGGATATCTCCGGTGCTACTTTATCACCTGGTCTAGCACCAGGGAATTTACCAGTAAATCAGCATGGTGTCAGCCGCATCGAATTCACCCAACTGCGAACAAAACCAACCTCTGTCCGCCTCACCTTGCGAGTAGATAAAAATAGCCCCGACTGGCGGGCTAGTATCAGCAGTGTTGGTGGCTTAGTTCTACTACCGACTAAGGGTGTTGTCCGCTTACCTGGAAATAATAATCAATCAACACCGATTCCATCTACCATTAACCGCCCTGTTAGCGACACCCCGGCTACTATTCAATCTGTAGAACTAGCTGCTAATGGCACACAATTACTAATTAGAGCCGACCAAGCTGTATCGGCTACTGGTGCTTGGGATAGGTCTAGTGGACTATTTCGCATCACAATCCCCAATGCTAAGTTAGCTAGTAAGGTACAAGGTCCTACTTTAAATACCAATAGCTCTGTTCTTCGGGTACGTATGCAACCGCAAGCACCCAACAGTGTAGTTGTTTTTGTTCAGCCAGCATCTGGTGTACAAATTGGGGCGCTTAATCAAGTTAGCGACCAGATTGTAGCTCTAGAATTGCAACGATATGGTCAAGTACGACCCCCCATTAGCTTACCTCCCTTACCATCAGCCAACAGTGGACAATTACCAGACCCAAATATCAGAACTCCCCAGCCCCGTCCGCGTGCCTCAGTTCCAAAAGGAAAATTATTAGTTATCATTGACCCTGGACATGGTGGTAAAGACTCAGGAGCAGTTGGTATTGGTGGAATACAAGAAAAAAATATCATCTTGCCCATTAGCAAAAGGGTAGCAGAGATTTTACAGCAAAACGGCGTACAAGCGGTAATGACACGGGATTCTGATTATTTTGTGAGCCTACCGGGACGAGTACAAATGGCCGAAAGAGCTAACGCTGATGTATTTGTCAGTATTCATGCTAATTCAGCCGGAGCCAGTCGTCCCGAGGTCAGTGGTTTAGAGACTTATTATTATTACGACAATGGTGTGACTTTAGCTCGCATTGTCCATAACAGAATTCTTCAAAGTCTCAATGTCAGAGACCGCAAAGTGCGGAAAGCCAGATTTTATGTTCTCAGAAAAAGTTCTATGCCCTCAATTTTAGTAGAAACGGGTTTTATCACCGGTCAGGAAGATGCTGCTAAACTTAGAACCTCAGCTTATCAAAATCAGATGGCCGAAGCGATCGCTCAAGGAATCCTCCAATATTTAAGGCAAAGATAAGTAATTCACCTTCGTTTGTACCACTCGCCACATTTGACCATCAACATTTTTTGAATATTCAATAGTCCCCATCACCAACCTGATTGGATTAGTATTTCTACTTAGAAAAAGGGGATTTTATGATTACGGTTAATTTTGATAGTTATTTTTGGTGTAATCTGATGCTTTGCAGGCTAAATTAATTTACGCTTACAGCATGGCAAAATTAAAAACCTATGCTATAGTGTTACGCCATTAGCTGTGTCTCGATACCAGCGCAAAGCTAAAGTTTGGGCGGTAAAGGTGTGAGGATTTGCCAAGATGTTGAGATATTGACGACTCCCATGAATGCGAATCAGGAGAAACGACTGTGAAACTACACTGGTTAATACCCAGCACTTTTGGAACTATCTTCATACTATCGTCGCCTGCAATGGCTGCGAAATTAGAATCTTGGCGCTTTGATACCAATCAAAACCGCTTGGAAATTAACACCTCTGGTTCTGTTCAGCCCCAAGCACAACTAATTTTTAACCCAACTCGGTTAGTAATTGATTTGCCAGGTACTACCTTTGGTCGTCCTCAGTTAACCCAACAGATCGGTGGAGCAATTCGTGCTATCCGCATTGGGCAGTTTGATGAACAAACAACGCGCCTAGTTGTAGAACTTACTCCTGGTTATACACTAGACCCCACCCTAATCAAATTCACGGGAGCTAGTAGCAGCCGCTGGATAGTAGAATTACCACAGATAGAAGCTGAAGCACTACCATCCTCTGGCTATACAGGAGAGCAAGCTACAGAAACACCCAAATTTATACCCCCTCAATCACCATTCACCCCCGCAGTTACCCCTAAAAATACTTACAATATGGTGACAACATCTCCTGTCACCCTTCCTAACCGTGACATAGCAGTCAACACCACCGGGGGAGTAGTTCAAATTGAAAACTTGCGAGTCACAGGGGATGGTTTTTTCGTTGGTACCAGTGGTGGTAATCCCCAGATTCAAGTTAATCGTAGTGAAGATAACCGCCTAATTAATATTGAAATTGCCGGCGCAGCTTTATCACCAAAACTTGGACAAAGGGATTTGTTGATTAATCGCTATGGTATCAGCCGTATCCAATTTACCCAACTGTCAAGTCAAACACCTAGTGTCCGTATGACTTTGCGGGTAGATAGCAACAGCCCGGACTGGCGAGCCACAACTAGCAATACTAACGGTTTTGTTTTACTGCCTAATCGTCTGGTGAGATTACCAGAAAATCAACCTTCTACAGCAATTGTTCCCAACTCTCCAGCCACAATTGGGTCTGTAGAACTGGCTGGTAATGGTACACAACTATTAATTAGAGCCGACCAAGCTGTATCTGCTACTGGTGGCTGGGATAGAACCTCTGGTTTATTTCGTATCATTATTCCCAATGCTAAGTTAGCAAGTAAAGTACAAGGGCCTGCTTTTAATGCTAATAGTCCTGTCCTCAGAGTACGTCTACAACCCCAAGCCAACACTGTAGTTATCTTTGTTCAACCTGCCTCTGGTGTACAAATTGGGGAACTTAACCAGGTGGGAGAAAAGCTTTTAGCTCTACAGCTAGAACGCTCTCGGCAGGTAACACCCCCAATAAATTTACCTCCTTTACCATCAGTCAATAGCAGACAACTACCAGATCCTATAGATAGTTCTCAAATACGTTCTCAGCCACAACCGCGTCTATCTGTTCCTAGAGGAAAACTACTAGTAGTTATTGACCCCGGACATGGCGGTAAAGATTCCGGCGCTCCCGGTTTAGGCGGTTTGTTAGAAAAGGATGTCATTTTGCCAATTGGTAAAAGAGTGGCTGCGATTTTAGAGCAAAATGGCGTACAAGCTGTGATGACGCGAGATGCTGACTTTTTTGTGGAACTACAAGGACGGGTAGATATAGCCAAGCGAGTAAATGCGACTTTGTTTGTCAGCATTCACGCTAATGCAGTAGATAGTCGTCCTGATGTGAATGGGTTAGAAGTATATTATTACGACAGTGGTTATGGTCTGGCAGAAACTGTTCGCAACACTATTCTTCAGGATATCAGTACGATTAAAGACAGGGGAACCCGCAAGGCTAGATTCTATGTACTTAGGAAAAATTCTATGCCAGCGATTTTAGTGGAAACAGGTTATATGACTGGTCGTGAGGATAACCCCCGTTTAGGATCACCAGAGTACCAAAATCGCATGGCTGATGCGATCGCTCGTGGTATCCTCAAGTACTTACAACAAAGATGATAATACTTGCTTTAAAATGTAGTCCAAATTACTAATTACGCAGTTGGTATATAGACTTAATTTTGGTTACGGAATTTAGTGGTCAAGGAGAAAATTGTCTGCTAAATTCTGTATTTTAAATAGCAAAATCTCAATCAATAATTTGCCTGTGTATTCATCTTCCATTTTTGAAAGTAATCTTGACAATTTCTCGGATAAAGAACCTCAACGCGCCCCCATTGGGGTGTTTGACAGTGGAGTAGGTGGGCTGACGGTACTGCGACAACTCTACAAGCAACTTCCCAATGAATCAATTATATACTTTGGGGATACAGCCCATCTTCCCTACGGCATTCGTTCACAAGCCGAAATTTTACAATATGTTCGGGAAATACTGGTCTGGATGCAACAGCAACGGGTAAAAATGGTGATTATGGCTTGTAACACCAGTTCTGCCCTGGCTCTAGAAAATGTCCGTCAAGAATTTAGTTTCCCCATTCTCGGAGTAATCCTACCAGGAGCAAAGGCCGCAGTACAGCAAGGTAAGCGTATTGGTGTCATTGCTACCCCAGCAACTGCCAAAAGTAATGCCTATCGTCAGGCTATTGTAGAAATACAACCCGATGTCCAAGTCTGGCAAGTCAGTTGTCCAGAATTTGTCCCACTAATTGAGCAAAATCGCATTAACGACCCCTACACCCTAGAAGTGGCTAGATCATATCTGGAGCCTTTAATCAAACAGGAAATTGACACCTTAGTCTATGGCTGTACCCATTATCCCCATTTAGCACCTGTACTGCGATCGCTCCTCCCCTCACAAGTCAAGCTGGTTGACCCAGCGGTTCATGTTGTGGCAGCTTGCGCTCAAGAGTTAGACCTATTAACCATCAGAAATACTCACCTACCAATGCCTACTCGCTTTGCTGTCAGCGGTTGTCCGCAACAATTTGCTCAGTCTGGATTACAGTGGTTGGGCTATACTCCTCTGGTAGAACAGGTATTTCTTATTGATGCTACAGTATCCTAGTATCGAGTACCAAGTACCGAGTACCGAGTTGAAAGTCAAGAGTCGAGAGTTAATGACAGAGGAGCCATTGCGTTGCCCGGCTTCCCCCGTTGTCGCAACTGGCATAGCGCTCCAGGCGCTCCAGAAAGGAATCAAGAGTGTGGTCTAAATACATGAAACCTGCTATAACTTTTTTACTCGGTACTCGGTACTCGGTACTCAGTACTAACGACTCAGTACTCGGTACTTTTTTATTGACTATTGACTACCTCAGTTACTTTTGTCCTTAGTCCTCTTTGCTGATTGTGCTGATCCTGTATAGCTGAAGCTCCACTTCTAAGAACACCTTTTTTGCTTGTTCGCTTTGCTAGTGCTAATAATAAGTAGACGGTGAATAAATATCCAGCAGCTAAAATAAATATCAACATAGGCATATTTCCGTAAATCATTGTTCTACCAGCCCTGCTCTCAAGGGAATATAAAATCGCATACAAAAACATTAGAACTTCAGCCAATCAAGAATGTACTTGATTACTGTAGTTGGCTATGAAAAATCGCCCAGTAGAGTGTTAATTCTCTCAGGTTAACGAATTTATGATTTTATTTAATTTTTCGCAGACCACACATCCGACAGTAGTTAATTACCTAAATAGCAAATTAACTGCGCTCTTCAGCAGTCTACCCAGTCTGCGTTATTTACCCTCACACCAATCTAGTCAGAGCTACACTATGCTCAACGGTCGCTGAATAAGTGTAGTGGCTTCCCTAACAGGAGGCACATCATCCAACCTAAAAGGTCTATTGGTCGCACAGCAAACCTTTAGGAATCATTCCCTTAATTCTGTAGGCGACCTGCTATTTTAGACTCACAGCACCAATGAGTATAATCACTTAAAGGTGATTTGCTTTTTGGGAAGTGAATATCTGAAAAAATTTAAAATTCCTATACTTTAGCGTAACATAACTAAACTAGATTTTTAGCTAACTTCCAGACTAAATTTCAAATTTTATAGCTGTTTACACACAAGCTTTATATCAAGCAGTTTGAATGGGAAATAAATTAACAAGGAGGAGAATAAATCCATGTATAAAGCCAGCGGTTTCAATAAATAATTCTTTTTCTGGCAGAAAAGCGATCTAAATAGCACAAGTAGTCCAACATAGCAAACATTTTTTAGATCTTTTTTGCAGATAATTGAGCATCGGATTCCCTGAGGAAAACTTTGCGCTGGCACTGGGTTATCTTAAAATGAGTAAAGGATATGTAAACTTTCGTAACCTAAGTCAGAGTCCACCCATCCATGACCCCAGCCACCTCCCTGTTCACCCCTGTGGAAGCAGACCTGCGGATACTAGCAGATAACCTCACACAGCTAGTTGGAAATCGCCACCCCATCCTCTATGCAGCAGCCGAACATTTGTTTGGAGCCGGGGGTAAGCGTATCAGACCAGCAATTGTGCTGCTAATATCACGGGCAACCATGCTAAAACAAGATATTACGCCCCGTCATCGTCGCCTAGCAGAGATTACGGAAATGATCCACACAGCCAGCTTGGTACACGATGATGTAGTGGATGAGTCCGACGTACGCCGTGGTGTACCTACCGTTCATAGTTTGTTTGGTAATCGCATTGCTGTACTAGCAGGAGATTTTCTCTTTGCTCAGTCGTCCTGGTATTTAGCAAATCTGGATAACTTGGATGTAGTCAAACTGCTTTCAGAAGTGATCATGGATTTTGCATCTGGGGAGATCCAACAAGGGTTAAATCGTTTTGATACTAATCTGGCGACGGAAACTTACCTGAAAAAGAGTTATTACAAAACAGCCTCATTAATTGCTAACAGTTCTAAAGCAGCGGGATTACTTAGCGAAGTTTCCCCTGAGAGTGCCGAAAATTTGTATAACTACGGTAAGCATATTGGTCTGGCATTCCAAATAGTAGATGATATTCTAGATTTCACTAGTTCTACAGATACTTTAGGTAAACCAGCCGGATCGGATCTGAAAAGCGGTAATCTAACTGCACCAGTATTATTTGCCTTAGAGGAACAACCTTATCTAGAAGTGCTGATTGAAAGAGAGTTTGCCCAAGAAGGAGATTTAGAGCAGGCACTAGGGCTGATTTCAGAAAGCCAAGGCATACAGAGAGCTAGAGAATTAGCTGCTCATCATGCGAAGGTGGCGGCTGAACATATTGCCATCCTAGAACCCTCCGATTCACTGCAAGCATTAATTAACATGACTGATTATGTACTAAGTCGGCTTTATTAGGGACTGGGGAATGGGGACTGGGAAGAAGCATCTTACCCAATACCCAACACCTTCAAGCAATATCAGGAGGCACTTGCCTATTAGGCCTGTGTTGTTGCAAATGCTGCTGAATCAATTTTTGCAATTCAGTCCTCCCCACTTCATTAGCGTTACTGGTTGTGCCAGGAGTCTCAAAAAAAACTATACTATCTACTGGCTCTAATGCAACCAATTGAAACAAAATGTGAATGACAGGAATGGCTTTAGCTATTGTTTGAGGGTTAAGTCCAACAGATGAGAACAAGGAAACATCCTGTAATCTAGGAAAAGCGTAAACCACTCGCTTCTCTAATTCTGGATTTGCCTTGTTACTTAATGTAGTTAAAATCCAATTTTCCTGTAAATTTTGGAGAATATAGTACTGGGGGTAGCGTAACTTTTGAGCGATCGTTCTCAGAGCAGGGGCAATTGTGTCCAAAATTTTTGGTGTCATACCATCCTGAGGTGCATTGTCAATCAGCAATTGAATTTGTGCTTCTAAATCTGTCATGACTTATCAATAGCTCCTGAGTAATCTCCAAAATATTAAATCAGGGAAGAGTGAACAGGGACAACTGACACGCAAAACCTATCAAGCTAACACCCATAACCTTCCCGGTTGTGTTTAAGTATGTTAGGGTCTTTTTAAAATTCAGACTATGAATTCAGCCGCAACCGCAACTACTCAGGGAGACAAGTCTATCGGCGTGGAGGTTATATTTCAATTCCTATTGAAAGAACTACAGCAGTCAACCAAGGCTACAGAAAAAAATTGTCGCAGTGTATCATTACGAATTGCTGGTGAAGTACTGCGAATTTGTAATGAGAGTAAACGCATTCAAGCTTCCGGTGAAATAGAAAGCTCCGCAATGACCCTAGCCCGACATCGGCTGCAACAATGTCTCCGGTACTATCAGTTGGGTTCCAATCGGGGCAGAATAGAGTTACATAGTACTCTCAGTGCAATCATTTATCGCTATATTAATCCTCCTCAGAAGCAATTGAGCTATCAAGGGCGGCTGACTATCATAGAAGATTTTCTTCAGAGTTTTTATCTGGAGGCCTTGAATGCTTTCCGCAGGGAGAATCAACAAGAATCTACCTATCGCCCCCAAACCTTACTAGAATTAGCCGAGTACATGGCCTTTACCGAGCGCTATGGTAAACGCCGTATTCCCTTACCAGGAAGACAACAACAGCTAATTATCTTGCGAGCGCAAACCTTCTCACAACAGCAACCTCCCGAAACTACCGTAGACATAGAAAAAGCTTCTGAAGGCAGTAGTGGTGAATTTGATGGATCTTGGGAAGAGCCAGCCATACAACAATTGCGATCAGCAATGGCAATGCAACCAGAACCAGAACTAGAAGAAGACACCCTGCGTTCAGTTGTGATTACGGAGTTAATGGATTATTTAGAGCAAAGGCAACAATCAGACTGTGCCGATTATTTCTCCCTCCGCCTCCAGGACTTATCAGCGCCGGAAATAGAATCAATTTTAGGTTTAACCCCGCGTCAGCGAGATTACTTACAGCAGCGCTTTAAATATCATTTAATTCGGTTTGCACTCTTGCATCGTTGGGAATTAGTTCATGAATGGTTAGAAGCTTCTCTACCCACGAATTTAGGCTTGACCCCTCATCAATGGCAAGTCTACACAGCACAGTTGGATGATCAACATCGGTCTTTACTGGATTTGAAGCAACAAGGAGAATCGGACGAAACAATTGCCAAAACCTTAGGCTTGTCAATGGCACAACTGCAAAAACGATGGTTTAAGATTTTGGAACAAGCTTGGGAAATTCGTAACTCATTAGTGTCCGGATCTAGTGCATCTACCCATGAATAGTGACTCACAACCCTTACAATACCAGTTACTCGATTTGTTGTTGGCAGATAATGTCAAACCGGCGAGTATCCCTCGGTAGAGTGTGAGAAAATTGATGGGGTAGAAGACCCTCTCAAGGAAGCCGCTACATAAGTGGTGAGCCAGAGTTGGGAGGAAAACCCCAAACCTTTCAACTAGGAGAAATTCCTACTGTGCAAGAACGTTTTCAAGCCGTCCTCAAGCGTCGGTTACAAGTCGAAATCCAAAACCACCCACCTTTATTCCCTTGGGAAAGCCAATTAATAGATTATCCCGAATTTGTGGAAGAGCCATCGATTGCCTTAGTTCCTGCCTGGGGGTGGTTGGCACAGCAATCGAAACTCAATCTGCCAGTTTCTTTACCAGAAAAAATTTTCCAGCAATTGATGGAAAAGTGTCAGTTATTACTGACATCTTCTCTACCCTTAGGACCTAAACTGGTTCAGGCTGTAGAGAGCTTTTTTCCTGAAGATTACCAGTTAATAAATGATGTAGCTGGCTTGGTACTCAGAAGCGCCTATCGTTCTGTAGATGTTCTAGAGACAATACCCAATATTCAGAGTGATTACTCAGATTTACAACCACGTCAGCAAATGGCGTTGTCTTTAATGGCAGCTAAACAACTGCTAGAAAATCTGACTTTGCCTATTTCCTTCACTAATCCGGTGATAGAAAAACAATGGCAAACTACTGCTGGAACTCTAAGTATCAGAGTAGAATTACAGTCCCTGGGTAAGCTAACGAAGTTACGTGTTCACAGTGAATTACCCACTCAAGGGGTTTTGAAACTTCAGGGCAATGGTACTCAAGCAGTCTCACAATCTGGAGATTCAAACAAAGCAAGTGTGGAATTATACTGCAAGCGTGCCAGCCAGACTTATACTCTGGAAATTGAATGTCCAGAACTAGAACAACAACCATTACTATTAGCCATTAATCTCACGATGTAGTTCCAATTACCACTGCTAGCACTCTCAATTGATAAACAGCGATCGCAAAAGATAATAATCCTGGTTTTCAAGCTTACTCCTCTTTGTCAAGAATAGTAATTAGGGCATCTATTAAGAAGTAACTATGAGCGGGACACTTGCGAAAATACGTAGATTTCCTTAGATGCCCAACGGCAGTCTAAAGATAGGATAGGGTAGGGCTAAAATTGAAGACAAGGTAATCAGTTTTTGTTTTTAGCATTGTGTCCGTAGCGTCTACATCATAGTTTTACTTACTTAAAAATGTTAAATTTATCCAGGATGAATCGGTTTTGGCGCTTACCTGTAGGTGATTACTGGCGACAAACTAGACGAAGGTCGTCTTTAGCCGAAGTGGAAGATTCAATCCCCTTACGGGTGCTGGTGCTAGCACTGGTAATTTTAGGGACTGTGGCGACGGATATTGCATCTGAGACTACCTTTAGTTTTTGGGCAGTGCCTCTGAGTATGGTGGGTGCTATTTGGAGTCACTACCGTCGCCGCAATGCTAATATTCCTGTCAAATTCTGTATTGCTATAGGAATGTTGGTGGCACTAGGTGCTTTTTTTGGGAGGTTTATCGGTGAGTGGAATGATACAAGGCTAAGTCTTGCAGAATTACTGATTCAACTTCAGGTGCTACATAGCTATGATACTCCTCGCCGCAAGGATTTGGGTTATTCGATAGTTATCGGCTTAATATTATTAGGTGTAGCTGCAACATTAAGTCAAACTATGGGGTTTGCTCCTGTGTTGCTGTTATTTTTAGGCGTGGCTTTGCCAACTTTAGTTCTAGATTACCGCTCACGCTTAGGTTTAAAGCCTCGAAAACAAGAAAAAATTGCTAAGAAGAATTCTTCAAGCTTCAATTTTAAATTTTTAGTTGTAAATTTTTTGATAATTTTGGGGCTAGGATTGGGAATTTTCGCAGTTTTACCGAGGGTTCCTGGTTATCAGCTACGTTCGTTTCCTGTAAGTGCGCCCATTGAATTAAAAGGGCCATTTACAGGGCGCAATATCAATAATCCCGGTTATGTTCGCCAAGGTAATAGTCAAGGTAATGGTAGCGGCACGGGAGAAGGAAGAAATGGTGAAGCAGGAAAGATAGATAATAATTTTTATTACGGTTTTAATAGCCAGATGAACCAAAACCTCCGGGGAGAAATGAAACCCAAGGTGGTGATGCGGGTTAGATCCCAAGCTGAAGGTTTTTGGAGAGTTCTGGCTTTTGATCGCTATACAGGCAAGGGATGGGATATTTCTCGTAATGAGCGAGTTACTACTCTTAAGCAATTGCCTTGGTCTTACAAAATTTCCCTTGATCTGCCAATCATCACAACTCCAACCAAAGAAGTAGTACAAACTTATAATGTAGTATCAGATTTACCTAACCTGATTCCCACTCTGTCTTATCCCAAAGAAATGTATTTTCCGGGGCCTGTGATCGCAGTTGATACCGAAGGGGGTTTGCGATCGCCTGTGCAATTATCAGAAGGGATGACATACACGGTAGTTTCGGAAGTCCCCTACCGCGATCGCACTTTGTTAGGTAAAGCCTCGACTAAATATCCCCGCAATATCAAGAATTATTACCTGCAAATTCCCCCAGAAATTAGCGATAAAGTCCGACAAAAAACAGAAGAAATTCTGGCTAACTATAATCGTGAACGGGTTTCTCGAACTGAAGACACTAGAACCCTAAATTCAGCTTACGAAAAAGCACTTTACCTAGCTCAATACCTCAAGCAAAATTACTCTGTCCCTGAAAATCCCTTCGGACTACCTTATTTAGAGAAGAAAGATGACCTGGTAGAATCCTTTTTGTTCAAAAATCAAGGAGGCTATCCAGACCACTTTTCTACTGTACTGACTGTAATGTTGCGTTCTATAGGCATTCCCGCACGGTTAGTAGCAGGATTTGCTCCAGGAGAGTTTAATCCATTTACAGGAATGTATGTTGTCCGTAACACTGATGCTTATGCCATGACGGAAGTTTATTTTCCTAAATATGGCTGGTTCAGTTTTGATCCAATTCCCAATCATCCCTTAATTCCTCCTTCAATTGAGGAAGATCGGACGTTTAGCGTCCTACGTCAGTTTTGGAATTGGGTAGCTGGTTGGCTACCTTCACCCGTTACAGGGTTGCTTAATAATGTATTTGGGACAATATTTAGCTGGTTCGTTAGAGCGATCGCTTGGTTTTTAGCTTTATTTTCTCAAGGTTGGTTAGGGGTATTCACTGGCTTAATTGTAGGGACAACCACAGCGTTTTTAGGTTGGCTGGGTTGGGTACAGTGGCGAAAATGGCTTAATCTTCGTTGGTTAAAAAAATTGCCCCCAATGGAAAGCCTGTATCAACAAATGCTACAATGGACAGCCGAAAAGGGTTTGGCTAAACATCCAGCCCAGACACCTCTGGAATACGCCCAAGTGTCATATCAACAACATCCTAGAGAAACTGCTCAGGTAATAGATGAAATTTGTCAAGCTTATGTAAGTTGGCGTTACGGTGGTCATACTCCTAACTGGAAACAATTACAACAAAGATGGCAAGAATTGAAAAAGACGAAGAGCGCTAGGTGATTTAGTTTTCAGCCACATTTCCATTACAACTAAGCGCCCACCAAGCTAAATGGGTAAATTGGGCGCACTCAAACCAAGTTAAAGTAAAAGCAAGATGATAAACAATTACCACCGCTTCAATGCCCCGGTAAGGGGAATTTATCACCTGCCACAAACACCATTGCCAACACTCTCTGAGCGTGTCCTAACAAGCGCGAGTTGAGCAAATTCTGGCATCGCATCCTGCGATAAATCAAACTCTACCGCGTCGGGGACTGAGTGATACTTCTGTGAACTTGATGTAGAGATTGTTGAGCGGTACTGCCTGCGTCCAAGGGTATAAGCGGAAAGGCGTAGATTTTTTTCCTTCATGCAACAAAGCCACAAAATGTTTTAAGATTCAGGTTCGGCTACCACGTGAACGATAATACCTTAACCCACAGACTCCACCCCAAATTGCACCTAGAATCGTTCCAGTTTGAACACAAAAGAGCCAAACAAAAATTAAATATCCTGCCATCATTCCGTGACTGAGACCACTCAAGTTCGGATTTGAGAAACTTGGATCTGTTCGTATCGTCCATTTATACCACAACCATCCGATAAAAAAACCAGCACTAGAACCAAGTAAACCAACAATAAATGACCACAAAAATGTTGATAATCCGTACTTAAAAGACCTCAAACGCACTGTAGCGAACGCGACAAATATCACTCCTATGAATGCTGCAATTGTTACTGTTGATAGAATTAGTCTTACTATTGAATACCCCTTAATTAGTCTTAAAGTTGACAATTACTTAAGGTTTTACTATTGTATTTTGTTCATGTCATCTCCATATTATTAACTATATCAACACCTTGATTCGCATTGTTGAGAACGAAGACATTAGCACCTGTATTCTCCGTAAGTACACCGTTGCCAGAATTACCAATCAGCGTAAAATTAGCTTTTTCAACTAACGCGCTTATTAGCTTTTGTTTTTAAAACTTTTCTTTCTTGTCAGTTCGCTGCGTCCACTTAAGGTATCGCACTATATAGTATAATTGCTCGTTCTTAGAAGTAGATAAGCGTAGCGATAGTTATTGAGGTGGGGCGAGTGTCAAAGGGGCTTTCTCTTATCTCTGATGAGTATAATTTCGCATATATCTTTAGAAAGATTTTTAGTAAAATTAGCTGATAAATAGCTAAAAAAAAGCAGTTGTTATTAAAAAACTTAATTTATCAAGACTTTAAGCGTTGTAACTACGATTCTTTAGGTATAACATTGGAATAAGTTTCTAATAAGCTTTTTCTAGCGCATTTAGCGTCAGTTTTTTTATGGACATTCAATTAATCAACATAGGTTTTGGCAACATCGTGTCCGCCAATCGAGTAGTTGCCATTGTCAGTCCAGAGTCTGCTCCAATTAAGCGGATTATTACCGATGCCAGAGATAGAGGTCAATTGGTTGACGCAACCTATGGTCGCCGGACTAGGGCTGTAATTATAACTGATTCCAGCCACGTAATTTTATCAGCGATTCAGCCGGAAACGGTAGCAAATCGCTTTGTTATTTCCCGTGACCATCAGACTGTAGATAATTAATCTTAGGTGGGTAATCAACCCACCGCCATTTGCACTATATTGGCCGTACCATGTGAATTAGACAAATTTTCTGTCACCAGTGCTACAAATTTCTTAGTCCCAGCTTGCCCTCGCAAGTAACACAAGACTAATGAATAACATCTATTGATTAATTCACAAGTTGAACGGATCATGCAAGTTTTACCCATACATAGTGGTGCTACTACCAAAGAATGCCAGCCTCATGGCAAACTGATTGTTTTGACAGGTCCTAGTGGAGTTGGCAAAGGTACTTTAATGCAAACGCTCCTCCAGCGTCATCCAGAACTGTATTATTCAGTATCTCTAACGACTCGTTCTCCGCGCCCTGGAGAAACAAACGGTAAAAACTATTACTTTATTAGCCGCAGCAAGTTTGAACAATTAGTTGCTCAAGGAGAATTCTTGGAATGGGCAGAATTTGCTGGTAACTATTATGGCACTCCTCGTGCCACAGTGCTTGACCACATTCAGTCTGGTAAGTTAGTAGTGCTAGAAATTGAGCTAGAAGGGGCAAGACAAATTCGTGCTTCCTTTCCTAGCGCCCTCAGCATTTTTATTCTGCCGCCGACATTTTCAGAATTGGAGAAACGAATACGTGGACGGGGACAAGATTCAGAAGAATCTATAGTTCGTCGTTTGCACCGCGCCCAAACAGAAATTAAAGCCGCAGATGAATTTGATATTCAAATCGTCAATAACGACTTTGAAACCGCTGTAAAGGAAATTGAAGCGGTCTTATTTGGATAATTAGCAGTTTAACAACACACCTATTTTTTTATTTATGGGTAATAGGTAAAAGCAACAAATAACTGAACAATTACCTATTACCCATGATTTAGAAATCAAACTAACCGACTAAACCTTGAATGATGCCCAAGTTGCCAGTTAAAAAGTAAGCAACTACCGCACCACCAATACCACCAATTAAGAAAGCACTAGCAAAGTTATTCCAGCTTTCCTTAGAGTTAAAAGCATCTACAGGAGGGTTGGGAACAGTAACGCTGGCAAGAGCTTTAGCCGGATTGCTATTAGCATACAAGGATAGACAGGCTGTGAGAATCACAACCAAGCCAATACTACCCAGTAAACCCGCTAAGTTAGCATTCGGAGCATCCCGCAGTGGACCCAATTTAGCAAATGGACCAAACAGCAAGTAACCATGAGCCATGCCAACTTCTAGTCCCCGTCTAAAAGGAGTTAGACCTAGACGATAAGCAGGCAAATTGCCGATAAACCACTTCACCAAAGGAGAAGAATTAATTGGGGTTTCTAGATTGCCATCCTGTGGATCACGTCCAGCAGGTCTAACTGTCTCCCGGTTTCTAGGATCACTAGGGAGATTTTTTGATGCATTTACTGCTTGTGCCATGTTTTATGTTGCCTCTAAATGAGAATCGTGGCATTTATTTAAGTTGTCAGTAAACAGTTATCAGTTACCAGAGTGTTTACTGTTAACTGTTTACTGATTTAAATCACATTTTCACCCTATGGTAGTGGGTGGAAAAGTAAGTCAGGGAAAAAGCGGTTAAATTCAATCAAAATGCCTGCTGTGATTGTCAGCCAAATGGTTGCTGCCACAGGTGCTGTAGAGAGAAATTTAACGAAGTAGCTTGATTGATCGCTTTTTTCAGCCATGAATTTAGTCTCCAAAACAAGTGAATGAGTACAGATGAATTAGCGGGGAGAAACAGTAATTTCTGAATCCTTAGCTGTTAATTCACCTGAGAGAAATTCTTTAAGTGCAGCTGCAGGCCAAGCAAAGCCCGAAGAAATAATGGGTAGTGCGATGCCAAGATCGATTTGAATTTCCTTTTGTTCAGAATCAGATCCCTTGCTGACCGCTTGTAAATAAGCGCGACCAACCCAACCTATCCAACCAGCAATATAGAGGAAAAGGATACTGGGGATCAAAAAGTCGCCAGCACGATCAAGGCGGCCATCGACAATCAGGTGAGGATAACCCTCAGGTCCACACAGGGCTTGAGAATAACGCTCAAACCGCTTTTTCCCTGATTCAGGGTCAGCAGTGGTGTTACGGGCATTTTGTGCTAGTGCTTGAAATGCGGGTGAGTCTTTACAAGGTACAAGGTTAGCTCCTAGGGCTTGAGCTTGAGGAGCAAAATTGAACCAAAGACCAATCGCTAAAATCAAAGCAAACAATCGTCGCATGGAGTTGTTTCCTTTTATTACAAAACAAGAAGTTCTTTGTACAAAACGAAGCGGCTTGTACAGTGTTTAATTTGGATAACTAGCAAGTCATCATACTCTTGGCCGGGAACCGAGTAAAGTTTAAGTAAATAAAAGTTAAAGCTTCTCAACGAAAAGATAGGGAACAGGCAACGGGCAAGAGTTACAATATATTACTTTTTACCACTCCCTAGTCCCCAGTCCCTATGCCAACCGTTTTAGCAATCGAAACCAGTTGTGATGAAACTGCTGTCGCAATTGTAAACAATCGTCAGGTGTACAGCAGTATCATAGCCTCGCAAATTCCCGTCCATCAGCAGTATGGTGGAGTTGTGCCAGAGGTAGCATCCCGCCAGCATTTAGAAACGCTCAATCACGAAATAGCGCAAGCAATGGAGCAAAGCCATAGAGATTGGGGGCAAATTGATGGGATCGCTGCCACTTGTGCGCCTGGTCTGGTAGGAGCGCTGTTGGTGGGGTTAACAGCGGCCAAAACCTTAGCGATGGTACATAAAAAACCATTTTTGGGGGTTCATCACCTCGAAGGCCATATCTACGCGACTTACTTGAGCGAGTCAACTTTAGACCCCCCATTTCTTAGCTTACTCGTTTCAGGCGGACATACAAGCTTGATTTATGTAAAGGATTGTGGTAATTACGAAACGCTGGGAGAAACCCGTGATGATGCTGCGGGTGAAGCTTTTGATAAAGTGGCACGATTGTTAAAGTTGGGTTATCCAGGCGGTCCCATAATTGATAAACTCGCACAAACAGGAAATCCCCAAGCCTTTGCACTACCAGAAGGGAAAATTTCTCTACCAGGTGGAGGTTATCATCCCTATGACGGGAGTTTTAGTGGTTTAAAGACAGCAGTGTTGCGGTTGGTGCAGCAGTTAGAGAAAGAGGGGAGAGAAGTACCGTTGGCAGATGTAGCGGCCAGCTTTCAGGAAACTATAGCGCGATCGCTAACCAAAAGAGCGATCGCTTGCGCCCGGGACTATGGTCTAAGTACGATTGCAGTGGGTGGTGGCGTAGCTGCGAATAGTGGGCTAAGAAAATACTTACAAGCTGCTGCTGCCGAGCATAATCTCCGGGTCCTCTTCCCCCCCTTAAAATACTGTACTGACAACGCCGCAATGATAGGATGCGCCGCATCAGATCATCTATCTCGTGGTCACACATCTACCCTTACATTAGGCGTACATTCTCGCCTACCCCTCAGCCAAGTTATGAATTTATATGAACATTAATTGCAATGAAAGAAGACGCGGAGATGTGGGGACGTGGTGATGGGGAGATGGAGAGACGCGGGGACGTGGGAATGTGGGGACGGAGAGGAATGACCAATCACCCATTACCCATTACCAATCACCCTATGCCTAACGGCAGGCTACCGCCAACACCCATCACTAATGACCGGATATGATGGGCAACAGTATCCGGCTGCTCTAACATCGCCAGGTGTCCACAATCAGGAATTTCAATCACATTATCGCCAACGTATTGAAAAAGCGGATGAAAACTAGCTAAATGACGGACATACTTGGGTTCCATCACCTTGTCATCAGCACCAGCTAAAAAATAAACCGGCTGTTTTAGTTGTGACACTAACTGTGGTAAGCGGTTAACTTCTTCCTCAGTAGTAGATTCTAAAAGTGTTCCTAGAGAAGCTTCTGGGTCAGCCACAAGGAAATCAATTACCCGTTGACGCGCCCAAACGCGCTCTAAAGGACGTGCTACACTCGCTCTGGTAAACAGTAAATCAATCAAAGGAACTTGGGAGAGCCAACGTGGGCGGACTTGTAAAAATTTCTGACCAGCAGACCGGAACTGCTCAAATGCTTCTTTAAGATAAATCCCACCACCGGCATTAATACAAATGACTCCCTGCACACAATCAGGTAGTTGAGCGGCTGTCCACAGGGCAATAGTGCCTCCCAAAGAATGACCAATCAGCCAAACACTGGAAATATTCAGTTGTTCCAAAAGAACTGCTAAATCCTGAGCATAAGCAGAGGGAGAATATAAAAAATCAAAGGGAGAGCTAACTACACTAGGATCTGTGTAATTGAGTTTCAAATCAGTTTCTGCTCGATTAAAATCTAATTTCGTCTGAGACGATGATTCTCCAAACCCCCGCAAATCATAAGACAAGCACTGCAAATCAACTGATAGGCGAGAAATCACAGGTTGCCAGTATCCACGGCTATTTAGCCAACCGTGGATAAACACTAAAGCATGGGGGCAAGAGGTGGGAGCCGTTAGCTCGTATGCGTGTGGAACGCCTAAGATTTCTATTGTTGCCATATCTATATCGTACCCCTAAGAGCGGGTGCGACTAAATACGGAGAGGGAAAGACAAATTCAAAATTTTGATTTTGATTTTGAATTTTCTCTACTCATCGACCGAGTAACCTCTGTCGCACTCCTTCAGCAATTTTGTTACCCAGATATTCAGGAATCAGGCTTTCATTAGGCCCCAACAAGTAGAGTATCAGCCTTGTCCGTCCGCGCCAAACTAGCAAATTGGCATTGACTACCAGCAAGTCTTCTTGCCAGATACCGTACATGACTTTATAAAATAATCCTGGTTGATTATCGGCTTCAATGACTAGGGCGGGAAGATGAAAAACTGGATCAACATAGAACTCGGTTTGTACCTGCTCTAAACCGGCATTTAGATTAAATTCTACCGCCAGCATTTCTTCGACCTCAAACCGACTTCCCAAAGCCTCACGAATGGCACGGCAAACATTCTCTGCTGTTTTTTCAGTCAAGGCTTTGCTGCCACGGGACACTAGCAGTTTGATAAACACTAACATGGGTGGTCGGATCTGACCATATAAACTAAGACCGTGGATAGTCAACCCATAGGCAGCCAGCACACCAAAAATATCGCTGAGGAGAAATGACTGATTCCGGTACGCGAAATGCAGGGCGCTTTTATTACCCTCCGGCTTCATCTCTATAACTGCGCGTCTAGTTTTATATAGACGATATGCCAGACGCAAATTTTGTAGTTGAATCTCACTGCTAACAAATTGCTCATAGAATTGGGGAAACGCTCGGTTGAAGCGCTTTAGGAGTTCCAGTGTCGAGGATTTTAAACCAGAAGTCATTTTTGGCGGTAAGACTTACGTGCTTTCTTAAAACTAAAGCTAAAAACTGTATGATTTACTACTTCTGTCTCATATCCTTCCGTTTCGGCGGCTTGAACATAAGCTTTACATAATAACCGGAATAGTGGATGAAGTTAGGTATCATACCAGCTACAACCGAAAAATCTACATACTCTACATAATCTATGTAAGCATTCTACATTCTTGAAAAATCCCTGTTCCCTAGGAGCAGGGAGTGTCAAAATGTAGTATCTTGATTTTAGTGGATCAGGAAATCAACCACATAAAAAAAACCAGTAGCCGAGAGGCAGTGCATCTTCAAGAAAAATCTCCAGTGCTTTAGCTAGGGGAGTGTGAAAACAAAATGCTAAAGTTAAAAATGATTGGTGTGAAACATACAATAAGTGGCTGTTAACATTTCTATTGCCCGAAACGCTCAAAAAATTTTAAGTGTATGGGGATAAGGTAGTAACGGTTGTGTTAGGTGTGAATCAACACTCTCAATAAGTGGAAACCAATTCAGTCATCTTAACCGAACCACGTTGGCATGGGTTTTTGGAAAACTTGGTTTAGTGCTTCTGAATCTGTAGCGACAAATAAAACAACTGCATTTGAAGAGAATACAGCTGAAAATGGAGGCAACTCCAGCGCAGGTAACGATAATATCGTTTTCAGCACCGAGCGAGATATTGACCTGTATGAACTAGAAGAACTCTGTGATGCAGTTGGTTGGTCGCGTCGTCCTCTGAGAAAAGTAAAAAAAGCCATTGAGCATAGTTTCCTCGTCGCTTCCATGTGGCAAGTACGAGGAAATCAAAGAAGGTTGATTGGTTTTGCCCGTGCTACCTCAGATCATGCTTTTAATGCCACTATCTGGGATGTGGTAGTTCACCCAGACTTCCAAGGTCAAGGGCTGGGTAAGACATTGATGAAATATGTCCTCAAAAAATTGAGAAGTGAAGAGATTAGCAATGTTACTCTCTTCGCTGACCCCCATGTGGTAGATTTTTACCGGACAATGGGGTTTATGCCTGACCCAGAAGGTATTAAAGGGATGTTTTGGTATCCTCGCTAATCCTTAATTGGAAAGAAAACTGCTTGCGACTGTAAAATTCAGCTATGATGTCTAAGATGTGATACTATAGATTAGCTGAGTCGAAAACCAGTCGTCTAGCTGGTGAAGATTAAAACTCTTATTTAGGAACTAATATTATTTTTCCTGGGTAAGAGGCTTCGCAATCAGTTTGAAGTATGATATAATCACAGAAGTGCTTGAGTTAAACATAATGAAAGTTGTGTGATGCAAGAGTGACTTTTTCGGGATGTAGCGCAGCTTGGTAGCGCGCCTGCTTTGGGAGCAGGATGCCGCAGGTTCAAATCCTGTCATCCCGATTTGTAAGCATAAATCTTAAAAATGGCATTTTTTATTACATATGTATTAGTTTTGATGTAGGCAGATGAAAAAATATCCTACTTGATATAAAGTAATAATGCTTAGTTTTCGTACACATTGAAGCGATCGCAATTGGAACGATTTATTTATTCATAACGTCACCCATAACTGAGAAAAACAATAAAATAGCATTGTTCTGATCAAGAGTCCGGGATATAACTCCCAGCTTGGGAAGAAATATAATAGGCGCATACAGCATTTCGTAGTGAATGGCAAGGCAATAAAAAAAAATTAGTTAAATCTACTAGTTATTTACCTATAAAATGACTTAATAGATAACTGAAACTATTTATTGCTGTATAAATTCCCACATTTTTGGGATTGTCTAAGTTAATTCAACTATTGATATTGAAGTGAGGAGTAATTATGAAATCATTAGTTCGCTGGGGAGCAACCTTAGGTCTAGTAGGGAGTACATTTTTCTTAAGTGTTGTTGGCATCAGTCTTCCTGTGCAGGCATTATCAGAACAACAAATAAAAGACAAATTAGACTCAGTACCTGTTTACTTAATTACCAATGATAAAGGTCTACCCCTAAGTCGTAATTTACCCGATGGTCAGAATGGTCAAAAAGGCGGCTCAGTAACGGGTGTATATATGAGCCGACAAGAAGCTTTGGCTTTTATCAAAGAACTGCGGAATGCCAAAAATAAAGACCCTAAAATGGAGGACATGGCAAAGAAACTACAAGTCACTGCTGTGCCTTTAGGTGTAATTTATCAACAATTGCAACAAAGCAAAAACCAGCCAAATCGGCTTTTATTTGCTTTTAAGCCTGTAGATCAAGAACTGAAAGGTGCTTTAGACTTGCTACGTGCCAGCGGTCAAAAAATAGATCAATTTAAGAGTGTACCAGTTTTCGCAGTCAGATTTGCACCTGATAAAGGGTATGTACCTATTCAACTGGGTGCTGAAAAACAGCAAACTATTCCTCTATTCTTGAGTAAACAAGATGCACAAGGTTTATTGAACCAAGTGAAGCCAAAGTTTCCTACGGCTGATATTCAAGTTATAGATGTAGATGGGGTGATTAAAACTTTAAAAGATAAAAACGATTCGTGGTTAAACCAAGTGGTCTTGGTTCCATCCCCGGAATCTAGAGAATACATCAGAACTTTGCCCAAGGATAATGCTCCTAAGCCAAAAACTTTACCATCCAAGCAGCCTTAATCAGGATGGAGAATCAACAGCCAAAGGTAGTTTCTGGTGTAGAAATTTGGCAATGGCGCAATATTGCAATTCAGAATGCGATCGCTCATGATGTCTCACCGATAGAAGTAGATTGGCTGTTACAGGAAGTAGCTGGATTAGACCGTTTGGCACTGCGTTTGGAGTCTTTCAAAGCATGGAATCACATCCAGATGCAGTTGTCTTTGAAAGAGTTAGATCTGTTGTGGCAAAGACGCTTATATGATCGCTTGCCAGTACAGTACATTGCTGGAGTTACACCTTGGCGACGGTTTAAACTCGCAGTGTCAAGTGCGGTTTTAATTCCTAGACCAGAAACAGAGATGTTGATTGATTTGGCTGTGGCCGCTGCTAACCAATGTAAAGACGTTTCATGGAACGTCTCTACACAACAACATTGGGCGGATTTGGGAACTGGTAGTGGTGCGATCGCTCTGGGACTAGCTGAAGTATTGACAAATCCCACAATTCATGCAGTTGATTTGAGTGCAAAAGCATTGGCTGTTGCTCAAATAAATGCTGAAAATTTGGGTTTTGGGGAACGGATTAAATTTTATCAAGGCTCTTGGTGGCAACCCCTAGAATCGCTGAAAGGTCAGTTTAGCGGGATGGTATCAAATCCGCCTTATATTCCTAGTGATACGGTACTAACTTTACAGCCGGAAGTAGTTAAACATGAACCACATTTAGCTTTAGATGGTGGTGTTGATGGTTTAGATTTTATTCGTCATTTAATCGCAGTTTCCCCTCAATATTTGCGTCCTGGTGGAGTGTGGTTGATTGAGATGATGGCGGGACAGGCCGATACAGTGCGGGAATTATTGGAAAATAATGGTAGTTATTGTCATATTTCCATTCATGCTGATTTAGCGGGAATTGAGCGTTTTGCGGTGGCTTTTAAAAAGTAGGGAAATGTCTGAATCAGGATGTATGGCTCTAGCTTGCGTGGCGTTAGCCATACGCTCCCGTAAGGGATACAGGATTTAATGATGAACAGGATGTTTTGGTCAATGTTCATGTTTTAAATATCTGGGATTCTCCTATTATAAATATGAATCATCAACATCATGAACATCTCTAAATCGTGATTCAGAGATCATTGCATTGTGATTTTACAGGTAGGAGTAAAGCGCATTGCTAAATCCCTACTCACGGAGGAAAACTAAATTTATGAATGTTTCTCTAGAAGTTATTATAAACGCTGCTAAGACTGGAAAACTAATCAGTTTCCCCACAGATACTGTCCCCGCATTGGCCACTATACCTGAACAAGCAGAATTGATTTATGCTGCTAAACAAAGAAGTTTTGATAAACCTTTGATTTTAATGGCTGCTAAAGCTGAAGATTTATGGGATTATGTTCAAGGTAGCGAAATTGAATATCAAATCTGGCAAAAAGTTGTCAATCAATATTGGCCTGGGGCGTTGACTTTGGTTTTACCAGCTAGTAATACAATTCCTAAAGTCATGAATCCTCATGATCCAACGACTATTGGCATTAGAGTACCAAATCATACAATAGCTCAAAGTATTTTGGCGCAAACTGGGCCAATGGCTACAACTAGTGCTAATTTATCAGGTCAACCAGCTTTAGAAAATCGAGCCGAAATAAACATTCAATTTCCAGAAGTTATTACTTTAGAATCTACAGAGTACAAAGGTTTGGGAACACCTTCTACTGTTGCTAAATGGACTGGGACTAATTGGCAGATTTTGCGACAAGGTTCTATTAAATTGGCTCAGAATTAGAATTAAAAAATAATGAATTTTATTAATTGGCTATATCTAGGAACAGGAATAGGATTAGGAATAGGTTTTTGTAGATTATTTCTACAGTCTTCCAAATCTACACCCACTCCTTCTCCAAACGCTCCACCACAGCAAGAAACTCAACTTTTACAACAAGTGAAGCAAAGCCAACTGGCCTACGAAATGGCACAGGAAATGAGCCAGTTTAAAGCGGGTTTTTTGGCGCGGACTAGCCATGAATTGCGATCGCCCTTGAATGGTTTAATAGGGTTACACCAGCTAATTTTGAACGATTTGTGCGAAAATCCCGCAGAAGAAAGAGAATTTGTTGGACAAGCTTATGAGCGATCGCTAAAATTGTTGAAAATGATTGATGAAATTCTTAGTGTCGCCAGAACAGAACATGGGACAAACAAATTAGATATTCAGCCCATACAGCTAACTCAAGTTTTGCAGGAAGTTCATAAATTAACTTATATGCTGGCGGCCAATCGCAATTATCCTTTTATTGTGACACTTCCAGAACCGGAAATTTATGTTTTAGCAGATATGCGCTGGCTACGCCAAATATTGCTAAATTTAGTAGAAACTACAATTTCTCAGATGGAAGAAGGTAGTATTTATCTTTCTACTCATATTCTACCTACAAATAGTTGTATTCATATCTGTTTAGATATCCCCAGTCATGCTGTAATTTGGAGTGAGCCAATTGACTTGATTGAATCTAAAGAAAGTCTAGAAAAAGAAAATACCAATTTGTCTTCAGAAATGAAGCTATTACTCAATCA
Source organism: Anabaena catenula FACHB-362 (assembly GCF_014698735.1). GTDB lineage: Bacteria > Cyanobacteriota > Cyanobacteriia > Cyanobacteriales > Nostocaceae > Anabaena > Anabaena variabilis_A. The sequence continues at coordinate 36,669 of NZ_JACJTQ010000022.1, read as the reverse complement.
AAAATTATTAGAAGTGATGGAAGGAAAACTAGAAATTGTCCCCTCTCCCATCACCCAAGAAGTAACACAGAATTGGACTAGGTTACAAATATCTATGCCCCTAGTACAAAACAGCATAAGTTAACCAACAATTCCAAATTAATGAAAAGCTTTTTTAATTTGCTTTTTTAATTTTCAACTTTTAATTTTTAATTCTGCCCTGCGGTACTAGTGATTCTTGAAACTGAACTTCTCCAGTTGCAAGAGAACCTATATGAGATTGATTGTATAGCACCATCGTCGTTGTGCTATTAGTTTGAAAACCAATCTTTTCGTAAAATGCCTGTTGGTTAGTAGTCATCAGGTAAACACGCTCTACCTGCATTCGCGGATGACTCAAAATGGTCTCTACTAATTTAATTCCCAGTCCATTGCCTTGATACTCTGGGTGAATAACCACATCCCAAATTGTAGCGCGATAGATGCCATCGGAAGTGGCTCTAGCAAAGCCAATTAATCGCTCTCCATCCCACACAGAAATCACTGGTTCACTGTTGGCAATAGCTATGCCTAAATCCTCAATACTACGCCCTTTTGCCCAGAAAGCAGCAATATTAAACAGGTTTTGGAGTTGGTAAAGATCAATTTCTGAAGAGCGATCGCTTGTAGCGCAGCTACGCTGCTCTCTAAAATGAATTTGAGAATATTTCATGTTTAGACACCCAAACTATGGTAGCATCTGGACTCTTGTTACGTCATATTTAGCTTGAAATACCTAAAGCTGTATATGTATATGCAACTTAAAAAATCAAAATAGTTCTTACAGCAGGTCACTTTCACAAAATAAAAAAACTCCTTCATCTTACCTGTTCTCTGTATTCCCTATTCACTGACAAACCCACTTCCAGAGAGGATGAGTAGAACCCTGCTGACGGATGCGACAAACTTGTGTTTCTAAGCGTTGCTTTTCCTGTTGTGGTAATCCCAAAAGAATATTCCGACTTTGCCAAACTAAAACAGAAACAGTTATGGCAATACAAAAGGATAGACCAAGAGTAGCTAGTGGATGAAAAAAGAGTCCATATCGCACTGCTACCCAAGTAAAATATTGTTGCCACAAAGCCATTTCTGCACGTAAATCCCATAAGCAAGCAGGTGCAATCAGGAGCCACGAACCGCCAGCAAATAACCACCTGCCATATACTGTTAGCTGGTGTAACCTCTGTACTTGGTGAATAAAAGTAGCGTCAGAGTTTTCAATGATTGAGTCATCAATTGGTGGTTCTTCCTGTTGAGCCATAGGACAATAAAATCACAATATATGGGAAAAGCAATTCAAAATTCAACAAAATGCTTTAATCCCATTTTGAACTAATTCCTGAGCTAACTATCCTGGGAACTAACAGATGTATTAATTGCTTCAATTGGAGACTGTTCTGTGCGCTCTCGCCACCAAGTTAGAAGCGTACTGGCGATGAAAATACTGGAATAAGCCCCCATGATAAAGCCAATAATTAGAGCCAAAGAGAAATTATGCAGTGTTTCTCCACCAAATAGGAAGATAGCAGATAATGTCAGTAAGGTTGTTAAAGTAGTGTTGATTGACCTAGATAAAGTTTGGTTGACAGCATCATCAACAATTTCCGCAATGGGACGTTCGGGATTGAGTTTAAGAGTTTCCCGAATCCGGTCATAAATTACCACAGTATCATTCACAGAAAAACCTGTGATGGTCAGCAACGCGACGATAAAAAGACTATCTACTTCTGTACCTGCAACTAAGCCCAAAATTGAGAACACACCGACAGTGACTAAAATATCGTGGAATAGAGCCACAATCGCAAACAGGGCATAGTCTAACTGGAAGCGGAAAGCCATGTAAATAGTAATACCGATAAAGGAAACTATTAGAGCTAAAATTCCCGACCTAAATAACTCTTTTCCTAATGTTGCACCTACAGAGTCAATTTGGTTTTTTTGCGGGTCGAAAGCACCTATTTTTTCGCTTAAGGCGTTTTGCAACTTGGTACGCTGGTCAGTTTCCAAGTTTTTTGTGCGAATGGTAATGCCATTTTCTTTACCATTTTCAGAGATTAATTGGATGCTACTATCTCCAAGTCCTTGTGATTTAGCAACTTCCCGAACGGCGTTGATATCTATTGGTTGGTCACAGTTGTTAGGTATGCTACAGTCCCGGACTAGCTGTAATCGCGTCCCACCGATAAAATCTAAACTGGGGCGTAGGGGTGCTTTGATAGCTGGTGTTTGCCAAGAAATCACCATTGAGATGATACCGCTAAGAATGATAGCAGCTGAAATAGTCCACCAGAGCGATCGCGATTTGTTAATACTTAGTTTCATTGAGCTACCTCCACTTTATTCACTTTTGGCACATTAGGACTGTAAAGTTCTGTTTTCCGCCAAGAGGGAATGGAAATAGCCAAAAACATTAATGTGCGACTACAGGTAATGGCTGTAAACATACTCACTGCTACCCCTAAAGCTAAAGTGAGAGCAAAGCCTTTTACTAACCCTGAACCCAGCCAAAATAATGCTGCACAAGCAATCCAGGTGGTGACATTACTGTCTAATATGCTGGAAAAAGCCCTGTAAAAACCAGATTCTACGGAACGATATAAAGATTTACCTGCTTGCAATTCTTCCCTTGTCCGTTCAAAAATTAACACGTTAGCATCTACAGCCATACCAATACTGAGAATAAAACCAGCAATTCCCGGTAAGGTGAGGGTGACACCCAATAAACAAAAAGTAGCCCAAGTGAGTAGGGAGTAAATCACTAGTGACACATTCGCTATCATTCCTGGTAGTCGATAGTACAACACCATAAAAATTAAGACTAAAGTCAGACCACCGATACCAGCGTAAATGCTGCGTTGAATACTGTCTTTACCTAGAGTTGCTCCTACTGTTCGTCTTTCAGCAATTTCTACAGGTACGGGTAACGCGCCACCTCGTAACTGCACACCTAAATTGTTCGCTTCTTGGGCTTGAAACCGACCTGTAATCACCGCTGAACCGCCTGTAATCCCTGTTGTGGCAAATTCTATACCCACGCTAGGAGAACTAATCAGTTCATTGTCAAGAAAAATACCGATGCCACGTCCAGTTCCAGCCAGGGTTTTAGTCAAGTCAGCAAAGAGTTTACCACCCTGTTCATCAAAACGAATGGCAACATTCCAACTATCGCCTTGAGTGGGTTCACCGTAGGCATCTTTGAGGTATTTACCTGTGAGTGGTGGGTTGGTACTTTCAAATAATTCCGCAAGCGCTTGATTACTGTTGTTTAAATCTTCCTGATTTTTAGCAATTGCTGCTTTATCATCGCTCTTTCTCAACTCTTCTTGTTTACCTTTGAATTCAGATCGTGATACTTGCAGCGCATACACTTGAGTTTCTGTATTCGGTTTTTGAATCTTAAATTCTAACTGGGCTGTACCTCCTAGTACCCGTTCTGCTTGTTCTGGGTCATTCACTCCAGGCAGTTGTACTAAGATTTTATCTGTACCCACAGTTTGAATTACCGGTTCCGAAACGCCTAAACCATTAATCCGTCCTTCGACGACTTTCTTCACGGCCTCCAATTCTCTTTCGGTGATTTGCTTAATTTCCGCTGTTGGTTTCACCTGAATTGTAAGCTGTGAGCCGCCCCGCAAGTCCAATCCCAAGGGTACGGGAATTGTCGCAATCACCGCAATAGCGGCGATGACCAAAACTATAATCAACGCTAATAGCGATCGCTGTCTTTGCATACTATCACTCACAACTGACAAATGCTATAATAGCGTTCTTTGATCGCGTTATGAGTAGAAGTTTTGATAGGGAGCAGGTGACAGGTGACAGGTGACAGGTGACAGGTGACAGGTGACAGGGAACAGGTGACAGGGAACAGGTGACAGGTGACAGACAAGAGAAAGAGTTTTTAAGATTGCATTACCCATCACCAATTACCTATCACCAATTCACTAAACTCGCAAAGCTACCATTTTTTGGACTGCTTCAACAATTTGCTCTGGTTGGATAATTGTTAGGCGTTCCAGATTACCGTTGTAAGGTGTGGGTATATCTTGGGAAGAAAGCCGCAGTACAGGTGCATCTAATTCATCAAACAAGCGATCGTTGATTGAAGCGGTTAATTCTGCGCCAATACCCCCAGTTCTCATGCATTCTTCCACAATCACTACACGGTGGGTTTTGCGTATTGATGCACCAATAGTATCAAAATCAAGGGGCTTGAGAGATATCAAGTCAATAACTTCTGGATCGTATCCTTGTTTTTCCAAAGTTTTTACGGCTTGCAGGACATGATACCGCATCCGAGAATAGGTGAGAATTGTCACGTCTTTTCCTTGACGGACTACCTCTGCTTTATCCAGTGGTAATAAATATTCTGTTTCTGGCAGATTTTCTTTTAAGTTATAAAGCAAAACGTGTTCAAAAAATAACACTGGATTATCATCACGGATTGCGGCTTTAAGCAGTCCTTTGGCGTTGTAAGGTGTGGAACAAGCGACAATCTTTAACCCTGGAACAGCTTGGAAATAAGCTTCTAGTCGCTGAGAATGTTCTGCACCTAGCTGTCTACCTACACCACCAGGGCCACGAATGACCATAGGGATTTTAAAGTTACCGCCTGAAGTGTAGCGCAACATCCCGGCGTTGTTAGAGATTTGGTTGAAGGCTAATAGCAAAAAGCCCATATTCATGCCTTCAATGATCGGTCTTAACCCTGTCATTGCGGCTCCCACAGCCAACCCTGTAAAGCTATTTTCGGCAATAGGGGTGTCTAAAACTCTGAGTTCGCCATACTTTTGATATAGGTCTTTGGTTACTTTATAGGAGCCACCGTATTGTCCTACATCTTCACCAAGAACAAATACGCTGGAATCACGCGCCATTTCTTCATCAATGGCTTCCCGGAGGGCGTTGAAAAATAGTGTTTCTGCCATTTAGACCTTTATTACAATTTATTGTTTTAGAATTTTATCGTGTCATTGTCCCCAATACCGTCAGCGATCGCACTCTTATTGGTGACTGGGGACTGGGAACTGGTGACTAGGTACTGGAAACTGGGGACTGGGTAGTTATAGCAGGAGTCAGGAGTAAAACCCTCTTGTAGTGGGAGTTTCATTATCAATTGATGTCCTAACCACCCTTTCCACGGCTATACCATAGTTTGGATTTTGAATTGTGAATGGAATTCACCCTACTCTTCTACAACATCATATAAATCTTCAATCAAAACTTCAAACGTCCGTGCCAGCTTTTGAAGAGAAGTTACGTCCACGGTAGCCAAGCCCGGAGACTTAGCATAGTTCTTGAGCGTGGTGTATGCAATTCCTGAACGCTCTGAAACCTCTTTGAGCGTCCAGCCCTTCTCAGCCGCAAATTCTTTGACCCGCAACCGCACCAAGCCCATAGTTTATTATTCCTGCACTATCTCATACAAGTCTTCTATCAATACGTTAAAGGTTCGTGCTAACTTGTGTAAGGATGTCACATCAACAGTTGCCAACCCAGGAGAACGCGCATAAACCTTGAGCGCACTGTACCCTACACCAGAACGATCAGACACTTCTTTTAATGTCCAACCATTCTCAGCCGCAAATTCTTTTATCCGCAACCTTACCAAACCCATACTTGACAAAAGGTATGTATCTATCCTTTAATAGTTACAGGAATAAAAAGCGATCGCTCCCTAGCCTATCAAACAAAAGAGCGATCAGCAAATCGAAAATAAATTTCAACCTCTTGGTGTCTTTTACCCGAAATCCAGGTTCATCTACCCAAAAGATAAAAATCTATCACTATGATAACAATTGAACAATCGAAATCCAACTCTGTCAATCCTTTATTTAAGTTTGTTACTGAAGAAGCAGTTGCTTTGCTGCTGAAAATTCCAGTTACGGAAATCAAAAATATTCGCTGCTGGCCCAATGTAATTTTGGTAATTTCGGAACATTTAGTCAGATTTGTTAGTTACGCCGACTTACCACCCATCTTAGATGCGGAAAGACCTACAAACAAAGATATATTAACTTGGCGTAAGCGTTGGCGGAAACAGAAAACACATCAAGCACCAAAGTTCTGGAAAGAATTCTATAGCCTCAAATTTCGTCAAGCTAAAGACTTTGAAGAATTGTATGCTTGGGGGCGACTCGTCAACATTCTCAAGTTTGCATTATCCTATGATTCCCTAGAGACGCTAAGAAACGTTTTTCGGGAAGCTCGTAATTTTATCGTTGTCCCTGTACGCAAATAATCTCACACCTAAAATTATAGAGAAAGTTGGCGTTGCTGATTAAGAGTATGATTTTTTTCACGCAGAGGCGCAGAGTCGCAGAGAGTAAGAGTTTGAAATCATTGATTTTTCAATTTCATACTTCAGTTCAGCAATGCCAATTATAGAGAAAGTTAAATTTATTTCTGGATATTTGAAATCAACAGGTGTACCTGGGGGTTAAGGTTGGGTAAAGTGGGGTAAAATACAAACAACATCATTATATCCCATTGTCAAGCTAAGAGCATAATCAAAATGCTGACACTAGAGCGCGACGTTTCTCAATTAATCGCAGATTTACCGAAGCAGATAGACTTCAAACCTAAAGCCCAAGCAACAAAAACATATCTTGATTTTGGCAATTTATTTCTGCAAATTAGCCAAAAGTTCCAAGAAAGAGCAAATCAAATTGAAACGGATTGGGATTACTATACCAGCACTGTGTCATCAGAGAATCTGGAAAATGAATTAAGCAATATTGAAGAATTGACCAAACAATTAACTTCAATAGAGTCAGCTATTAAAGAAAAACAGCAATTTGGAAACCTGACTCTTCAAAGGGGCTTAAATGCCTTAACAGAAGCCTTAAAACATTATCAAGATGTAATTCTTGACACTATAGAATCTGCGGCGATAACAGATGAAGTGAGAGAATTACGGTTAAAACCTTTGGAAAAGACTAGAATTGAGGAAGCAAAAGAAATTTTGTCTTTCCTTTAGTGTTCAGAATAAGACATATCAATTTCTTTCATTCTGACAGGAGGTTAGATATCTATAAAAACCGAACTAAAATATTCTACTTCCAATGGAAACCAAGGTTAGGGCTGTAATTGATACCTCTGTTTATCTAGCATCTTTTAAATCAAGAAGTACAACAAGCGCCCCCGTAAAAGTTATAGATAACTTACGCGAGGGCAATTTTTTGGCGATTTTAAGCCCTCAAATATTTTTAGAAACTCAAGATGTTGCTACTAGACCAAAACACGGTTTTACCCAAGATTATGTTCGGACTTTTTTTAGCGTTATAAAATCAAATATAATTATCATATCGGGTGATTATACTTGCTACAAATTAGATGATATAGATATAAAAGACAATATGATATTGGCCGCAGCTTTAGAAAGTAAAGCTGACTACATCATAAGTTTGGACAGAGAACACTTATTACCGTTAAAAAATTACCAAGAAATACAAATAGTTAATCCACATCAATTTTTACAGGAATTTAAAGATTACGAAATCATTAAAAATAAAATTGCCCAATAATAGCGCCACCTTCTAGGGGTAGCTTAGTTAAGCTTACCAATGTAAGGCAAAGGATAATTTTGTAATGGACAGTTAAAAATTAGTCTTCCTCAGCTAGACTTTGTAATTCATCAAATTTTGATACTGTCATTACTTATTCACTGTTTACTTAAAAAACCGCTAAAATTTTAGCCTATTTTTTGCCCCAAAACAAGCAAAAACAGTATCAAAATACAAAGAATCTCACGCCCAAACACAAAAACACTCAAAATCCTCTTTGCGCCTCTGCGTCTCTGCGTGAGATAATATCTGAAATTTACAACCACCGAGCCGCATCTTTAGCGTGGTAAGTCAAAATCAAATCAGCACCAGCCCGTTTAAACCCAGTCAAAGTTTCCATAACAACGCGCTGCTCATCAATCCAACCATTTAAAGCCGCAGCCTTCACCATCGCATATTCACCAGACACATTGTAAGCAGCCACAGGTAAATTACTAGCTTCCTTCACGCGCCAGATAATATCCATATATGCCAAAGCCGGCTTCACCATCAGCATATCAGCGCCTTCAGCAATATCCAACTCAATTTCTTTTATTGCTTCACGAGCATTACCAGGGTCCATTTGATAAGTACGTCTATCACCAAACTGCGGTGTAGAATCTGCTGCATCTCTAAACGGCCCATAATAAGCTGAAGCATATTTAGCAGCATAAGACATAATCGGGATATCTTCAAATCCCGCTTCATCCAAACCTGCGCGAATTGCTTGGACAAAACCATCCATCATTCCCGAAGGTGCAATAATATCAGCACCGGCTTTAGCTTGAGAAACTGCGGTTTTCTTCAATAATTCCAAAGTTGGATCATTTAAAACTCTTCCTGTCAAATCACCAGTTTGTAAATAACCACAATGACCATGACTTGTATATTCACACAAACAAGTATCAGCCATGACAATTAAATCAGGAACTGCTTCCTTGACTGCGGTTGCTGCTTTTTGAACAATACCACAATCATGCCATGCACCAGTAGCATCTATGTCTTTATCTGCCGGAATTCCAAATAAGATAATTGCGGGAATTCCTAAGTCATAAACTTCCTTTGCTTCTTCCACAATTTTATCTACCGAAAGTTGGTAGACTCCGGGCATAGATTTAACTTCTTTAGCAACACTTTCACCGGGAACAGCAAACAGTGGATAAATCAAATCATTGGTTGTTAAAACGGTTTCACGTACCATGCGACGCAATTGAGGATGGGTACGTAAGCGACGGGGACGATGTGTAGGAAACATAATTTTTTATCAAGAAAAAACCACAATGGACATAAAACAAAGCGTCACAAAAGCCAGGTTTTAGCCTGCTTTTTTCAGACACACTAGAAACAGTGCTTAACTGTCTTTGCCCTACTGTTGATCAACCTGTGGGGCAATTTTGTATTTTACAACTTAGTTGACATTTGCTTATAACAAATTTACAAAAAACAATCTTAAAAAATTCATTCAATTAATTGGGGTAAATGGTTAAATCAAAAGTTTGTGATTAATAAAACTACCATATTGTTCCGATTGTTATCTTAAAAAACTCGGAAGATAAACGGATAACGGCAAGGTTGATCAGGATTGGTAAAAACACCAATTAGCGCCCAGATTGTTAGTCCCCAGTGGATGATATATCCTAAACCAGCGATTGGCAACAACACGATTAGCGGTAAAACCAACCAACCAGTTAGAAAAAACAAAGTTCCCAGAATTGCTCCGTAGAACCAAACGTTAAAATGGAAATTGATCGATTCCTTGGCATTTTCTTTGACAACAGGATCATCGGATACAAATAATATGGCTATAGGTAAACCAACAGATACTATTGTCGTGCTGAAAAAAATCGCCCCGTGACACAAGGCTGATAATAGTTTACGTTTATCGCTGTCGTACATTATCTCCTCCATCAATCCTTTTCATACTTTCATTTTATACTATTGTCAGAATCAGGATTTACAGGATTTAAAGATTTTCAGGATAAAGATAAACTATATATTCAAAATCCTGTTTATCATTGAATCTTGGGTATTTTGATTCTGACATGATATAATTTTTACAAGATATTGAATTAATCTCAGCAATATCTACTACCAAAGGTATGATCATTTGGCAACCAGATCAAGAAATTAATAAGGGTAGATTCATAATTCAAGGTAAAGCTTTGGGTAGTGGTGGTTTTGGAATTACCTACAAAGCTTTAGAACCCAAGACGGGTAAATTATACGCCATCAAAACCCTGAATCAACAGATGCAACTCAGGGAATATTTTTCAGAACAACAGGTTAAGTTTATTAACGAAGCCTTGACAATTAAAGGTTTTGACCATCCGCATATTCTCAAAGTTTATGAAGTCATCCAAGAAAGTGAACTTTTTGGTGTGATGATGGAATATATTGATGGGGTAACTTTATTTCAATATGTCCAAAACCAAGGACAATTATCAGAAAGTGAAGCACTATTATATATAGATCAAATTGGTAAAGCTTTAGAATATATTCATGAAAAAGGACATTTACACCGGGATATTAAACCATCAAATATTCTCTTGCGAGAAAATAAACAAGAAGCGGTTTTAATAGATTTTGGTTTAACTCGGAGTATTGCTACCAAAAGCATGACTCAAGATAAAACTTTCGGTTATGCACCTATTGAACAATATCGTCGCAAAGGTAGTTTTGGTTCTTATACCGATGTTTATGCTTTAGCCGCAACTTTATATTATCTCGTCACGGCTGATGGACTGAAAAAAGAGGGTAAATTTACTCCAGTTCCCGCGCAAAACCGGAAATATGATGATGAACCTTTAGCAGAACCAAAATATTATAATTCTCGGATTAGTCAGCGGGTGAATGATGCTATTTTGCAGGGTATGGAAATAGAACCGGAAAACCGCACTGCGACGGTGTTGAAGTTTCGGGAAAATTTGGGTTTGGTGGTTCAACCGAGAAGAACCCCACCCCCTAACCCCCTCCCCGCAAGCGAGGAGGGGGGAATAAAATCATCCTGTGGGATGGACTACAGGAAACTGTGTGATTTCCTCGCAGAAGGGAAATGGAAGGAAGCAGACGTGGAAACATCAGACGTAATGTTAGCGGTTGCGAAGCAGGAAGATTGGTTAGATGTTAAACATATTGATAATTTTCCCTGTGAAGACCTTCGCACCATTGACCAGTTGTGGGTAAAATACAGTGATGGTAAATTTGGTTTTTCTGTGCAGAAACGGATTTATCAAGGTTTAGGTGGAACGAGAGAATATAACTCAGACATTTGGGATAAGTTCGGGGACAAGGTAGGATGGAGAAAAGGAGGTTCGTGGTTGTACTACAAAAATGTTACTTTTGACAAGAAAGCACCAGAAGGCCACCACCCGTGCGTGTTTGTAGTTGGGGGTGAGTTTGGTGTTCGTGTGTGTGGGACGGGGAGGTGTGTGTATCTTCTCTCGCGTCGAGACTTGTAGATGATTGTAGTTTATAAAGGTTACAGAAAATTATTAAGTCAGAATCAGGATATCCATGATTTAAGGATTTACAGGATTTTATTTTGTGGTCAAAAATTTCCGACTTGTGTGATAATTGATGTTGATAAATGAGAAGATGAATTTAAAAAGTCGGTTATATTAATCTCTCAAATGTCAGAATCAGGTGGTTATCGAGCGAAGTCGAGATAACCACCTGATTCTGACAACTTAACTCATTCAGATATAATATAGTAAATTCCCACCAGGAGTAAAAGTTATGACTATGAAAGAACTTATTCAAGCAGAAATTGACAAAATACCAGAACAAGAACTAAATAACCTTTATCAATGGATAAAAGAATTTACTGATAAAATAAATAATATGAAACATTCAGAAAACTTAGAAACATCCGACAAACATCTTTCTAATTCCTATCCTTACCATGATTTAGATTATCTTGCTGGAACATGGACAAAAGAAGATGAAACTGAATTTTTACTTAATACTCAACAATTTAATGAAATAGATCAAAAGTTATGGCAATAAAATCAATCTTACTAGATACCAATGCTTATACTGCTTTTAAACGTAATCAAAATGAAGCGGTTTTAATAATTGGAAATGTAGATATTATTGCCATCAATTCTATTATATTTGGAGAATTACTAGGAGGTTTTGCATTGGGAAATAAACCAGAAGTTAATCGTTATGAATTAGAAAAATTCATGGAATCTCCTAGAGTCAAAATATTTACTATAGATGAAAAAACGTCAGAATATTATGCGCTCATTTATTCTCAATTGAGAAAGAAAGGAAAACCCATACCTACTAATGATATTTGGATTGCAGCTACAGCAATTCAACATGATTTAATTTTATTTACTTATGATAGTGATTTTAAAAATATAGACAATTTGAAATTAGGTAGCTGTTTAGCAGATTTTATATAGAAATCTCAATATTCAAAATTTCATACCTGTAACCCACATCCTGTAAATCCTTAAATCCTGGACATTATCTCGACTTCGCTCGATAACCACCTGATTCTGACAAAAAACATCAAAGCATAACTATAAAAAATCCTCAAATATGCAATCTACTATCACCATAATATGTTGACAGTATCTGTTCCTCGTAACTTTACAGAAGATCCTTGGTTGGATGTCTTGCAAAATAATCCTATACCCATTCTGCAACGCGATCGCAATATCCCGATAAAATTAGCTGGAGTGCTAGATTCAGCTTTAACCGAAAAGCCGCAAATCTATTTTCAGAGTGCTGCAAAGTTTAAGAAAGCGTTAATTGATATTTAGTTCTAAAATATTGCAAATCCTAAAATCCTGGATATTATCTCGACTTCGCTCGATAACCACCTGATTCTGACAATCAATGATGTTGGGAGAATCTAACTCTTAGTATATATGCGCGTACAGATTCCCACTATAATAAAAATATAATGAAAAATCGGGCATTTGTCAACTATCTCACTGATTAATTTCGGAATTAAGTAAGTTAGATGTGAAGATTAATAGAATTTACAAATGTGATTCCTAGTCCTGAAAAAGATTACATTAAGTTAGGTAACGAAAAATACAATCATGTCCACAGAAATTGAAACTGAATTGTTGGAAGCGGTGGAACTACGTCGCAATTTTGCGATTATTTCTCACCCTGATGCTGGTAAAACTACGCTAACTGAAAAGCTATTATTATACGGAGGTGCAATTCACGAAGCAGGGGCAGTGAAAGCACGCAGAGCGCAGCGTAAAGCGACTTCTGACTGGATGGCGATGGAACAACAACGGGGTATTTCCATTACTTCCACTGTATTGCAATTTGTCTACCGCAATTGTCAAATTAATTTACTAGACACTCCTGGACACCAAGATTTTAGTGAAGACACCTATAGAACTTTAGCTGCGGCTGATAATGCGGTAATGCTGATAGATGCTGCGAAAGGATTGGAACCCCAAACCCGGAAACTGTTTGAAGTGTGTAAACTCAGGGGTATCCCGATTTTTACATTTGTCAATAAACTCGACCGTCCGGGACGAGAACCCTTGGAACTGTTGGATGAGATTGAGCAGGAATTGGGATTACAGACTTATGCGGTGAATTGGCCGATCGGAATGGGCGATCGCTTCAAAGGAGTATTTGATCGCCACCAACAGCAAATCCATCTGTTTGAACGTAGCTCTCACGGTAGTAAAGAAGCCCGTGATACCATCATCGATTTAGGCGATAGCAGAATAGAGGAACTACTAGAAGAAAGCCTTTTCCACCAACTAAAAAATGATTTAGAACTCTTAGAAGGAGCGGGAGGAGACTTAGATTTAGATTTAGTGCATCAAGGAAAAATGACACCTGTGTTCTTTGGTAGCGCCATGACTAACTTTGGGGTGGAGTTATTTCTCAAGTACTTCCTGGACTATGCCCTCAAACCAGGTACACACAGTAGCAGCGTCGGTGAAGTTCCCCCCAGTTATCCAGAATTTTCAGGGTTTGTCTTCAAACTGCAAGCCAACATGGACCCCAAGCACAGAGATCGTGTGGCTTTTGTCCGGGTCTGCACAGGTAAGTTTGAAAAAGATATGACAGTGAATCATGCTCGCACAGGCAAAGTTGTCCGTCTGTCTCGACCACAAAAACTCTTTGCCCAAGAACGGGAATCCATTGATGTGGCTTATCCAGGTGATGTGATTGGTTTGAATAATCCCGGCGTTTTTGCAATTGGCGATACAATTTATACAGGGCAAAAACTGGAATATGAGGGAATTCCTTACTTTTCGCCAGAACTGTTTGCTACTCTCAGAAACCCCAACCCCTCAAAGTTCAAGCAGTTTCAAAAAGGCGTTTCCGAATTGAGGGAAGAGGGCGCTGTACAAATTATGTACGCTACTGATGAAGCCAAGCGAGATCCAATTTTAGCAGCGGTAGGTCAGTTGCAATTTGAAGTGGTGCAGTTTCGCCTACAAAATGAGTATGGAGTGGAAACCATACTCGATGTCTTACCATACAGTGTTGCCCGTTGGGTAGAAGGAGGTTGGGAAGCGTTGAATCAAGTGGGACGTTTATTCAACACGACAACAGTCAAAGACAGCATGGGACGACCAGTGTTGCTGTTCCGCAATGAATGGAATTGCCAACAGTTAGAGGGAGATCATCCAGAGTTAAAATTAAGCGCCATTGCCCCGGTATTTTCTAGTCAGAACACAGTTCTTTGACAAGGAATAGTCAATCGATTTTGGATTTTGGATTGACGATTTTGGATTGACGATTTTGGATTGGTTCCATAGTTGAAACTAGGGGCTGGAAACCTTTTTGAGATTTCAGATTTTGACTAACAATCCAAAATCTAAAATTGTCTCGGTCATGGGTTATGGGTCATAGATGAGCGTTTTTTACAATTACCTTGTTCCCAATTACCTTGTTCCCAATTACCTCCCAAAATTTGTATGCCTTCACACCCCGAATCATCTTTGGAGGCTGGTTTAGTTGCCCTCAAGGAAGGAAATTACTACGCAGCAATCACTCAACTAGAACCTATTGCTAGTAGCCAGAATCAGAGCAATACTTGCCTGCAAGCCAAAGTTGGGTTGGTGATGGCTTATGCACGCACAGGCGAAACCTCAAGAGCGATCGCTTTGTGCGAAAATCTGATATCGAGTAATAATTCCCAAGTTCAAGAGTGGGCAAAACGCGCTCTTGAACACTTGAACAAAAGCCAAAAACGGCAGAGAAAAGCGAAAAGCACCGAAGAAACGGGATTTGTTGCTTTTGATAATTCTTCACAGAAGAAACCACAAGAAGATATCCCAGAAAGAAATGCTCATAACAGAGATATAGCAAATACAGGCTTCATCGGTCTTAGGGGTAGTAAAAAAACTGAAACTTCCAGCATTTATTGGCGGCAAGCTAGACGCGCTAAGGTATGGCAACCCTTGCGTAAGCCGAATTTTATGCTGTCAATACTCTCTCTGTTGGTGACGGCAGGAACATTCATGTCCCTGTTTTGGGTGTTGCAAGCAATACTCAAATTACCAATGGGTTTGATCAACCTGATTTTAGATAAACTGCCATATTTAACGCCATTAGCACTTCTATATAGTGATCCAAGTTCACTTATACTAGTTTTTTTGTTAGTCTTCATCGGACTGTCTCCTTGGTTACTAGATTGGCTACTGGCAGTATTTTATGGTCAACAACAGTTGTCCAAAGAAGTCTTAAACACCTACAGTCGTGAAGCAGTCCGCGTTATCCAACGTACTTATCAACAGCGACACTTACCTCTTGTCAAACTGCGGATTTTACCAATAGCGGCACCAATGATGTTGACCTATGGTAATCTACCCCGTACAGCCCGGATAGTCGTGAGTCAAGGTTTGTTAGACCAACTAGAGGATGATGAAATAGCTACTATTTATGCCTTGGGACTAGGGCAGATTCATAGATGGGACTTTTTTGTCATGTCCTTGGTGCTACTGGTGACACTGCCGTTTTACGAATTATATCAGCGAGCAGCAGACTGGGGGAACAACGGACAAAAGCCTCTCTGGCGCTGGACTGCTACAGGTTTAACTTGTCTTTGCTATGGAATTTGGTGTTTACTGACTGGTACAGCCTTGCTTAACTCCCGATTTCGGCTTTACTATAGCGATCGCCACGCGGCTGAAATTACAGGTAATCCCAATGGGCTAATTCGGGCTTTACTCAAAATTGCCATTGGTGTTGCTGATGATATCAAAAAGCAACAACATACTTCCTGGGAGTTAGAAAGCCTGAATATCCTCGCCCCAGTTAGCTACCAACAAAGCCTGTCTTTAGGAAGTATGGCAACTCATCTTCCCTTTGAATCATTCTTAATGTGGGAAAACTTCAATCCCTATCGGCGATGGTTTACTATTAATAATAGCCACCCCTTAATGGGCGATCGCATCCAACGCCTCTGCCAAATAGCCAGTCATTGGCATCTAGAAACCGAAGTACATCTGACTAGTCAAGAGTTTTGTCCAGTAAAGCCTCAGTCCTTCTTATTACAAATTTCTCCTTGGTTGGGAATTCCCCTGGGTTTTGTCTTAGCAGGTCTATTCTGGATAATTTGGCAAACGGCATTTGCCTTCCATTTGTTAAACCTGAAGTGGATTTACGATGATTGGTCTTTCGTCACAGGTTTTCTATTGATAGGCTTTAGCATCGGTACAGTGATGCGGATTAATACCTTTTTTCCTGATATTAGACCTTTAACCTTGCAAACTGATTACTACCTGCCCAACCTATTAACTGACCCCACGGTTTTACCAATTGATAGTGTCAGCGTTCGTCTTGTTGGTAAACTCTTAGGCCGTCGTGGCACTAGCAACTCTCTAGCGCAAGACCTAATCTTAGAATCCAGCACAGGATTAGTGAAATTAAACCATATTCCTTGGCTAGGACAGTCAATCAACCCCCAGGAATGGATTGGTAGGCAGATTATCGTTACAGGTTGGTTACGCCGTGGGGCAACACCTTGGATTGATATTCAAACCTTGGAAACTCAAAGTGGCAAAACCATTAATAGTCCCCATCCTATTTGGTCTACTGTCTTGGCAGTCGCTGCTCAAGCATGGGGTGCATACATTGTGCTGACCGCTCAGTCCGTAACAGGATGATGCCGCAATTTAATCAATGACTACCAGAAATGTAAACAAACGTTGCATAATCCTTCCCAAAGTGTTACATTTATTTACAAAATCAATGGCAACTGACGTAATTCATCTACATAACTCGGTGATTGGTCTAGCTGCTGCTACTATCTCATCCCCTTTGATACCCCCAACACAGCAGTAAATCAACCAGCCAGTGGCTGGTTTTTGTTTCCAATTTCTAACTTTGTCAAAAAAAATGTATTTTATGCTACGATGCAATAATACTATCGGCAGAAATGTAGGTGCTGAACTAGCTACGTAAAAAATACCGTGATAATCTTAAGGGATGGTATTTTACTCTGCCGATAAAAGCTAGGAAGAATTCATTTACTGTGGCGGACGGTGGGCTATTAAATTTACAATTCTTAGAATTAAGGTGTTATTAACTGAGCGTGGTGGCGCGTTTGTCTTAAATAAGCTTGATCCCAACAAAAAACTGTATTGTATAGGTTGACAGTTTGGATTAAAAAAATTGGTTTATGGCGATTTTAGTTAATAGCATCTATTTAAAAGCCAAAGCCAAGTGATTGTTTTTGTCAAAATAAGTTCATTTCAACTCTGGAGGTATAGTTCATGTCTGTTCGCCTATATATAGGTAATTTGCCAAAAGAAGAAATAGATCGTCTAGAGTTGCAAGCAGTTTTTGCAGCTGAAGGCGATGCTGTCACCACTAAGCTCATCAAAGACCGCAAAACAGGCAAATGTCGTGGTTTCGGGTTTCTGACGGTGAACAATGACGAACAAGCAGACCAAATTATTGAAAAGTATAATGGTCAATTGTTCAAAGACACCGCTATTAAACTAGAAAAGGCATTACCTCGTACCAAGGGTGAAGAGGGTGATGAGCAGGCTCCTAAAGCGGCTAGTCAAGCTACCAGCATTCCCACACCTACCATCAACAAAGAAAATAACCGTCGTGAAAAAGGCGCTAAGAAATCTCGGCGTGGTGGCGGTGTGCGCGAAACAACCAGCAGTAATGTTGATTCAGACGCTATTCGTCCAGACCCCCGTTGGGCTGCTGATTTAGAAAAGCTTAAGCAAATGTTAGCTGCACAAACTACTAACTGATCATGTGGGGAAAAAGATTAAAAATTAAAAATCAGCAAAGTTAAGATTTTTAATTTTTGATTGTTCCCTTGTTAATCAGAGAAAATGTAGCTAAATTTACTAATTTCATCTGAGTGAGTTGGCTTCTTTGCTGGTTCTAGCATCCATCTGTAGTCGCTACTCAGACTAAATTTTGTCTGGCGGCTAATCTCAAACTGAAATCATCAGTACCAATCTGGGATTGCTCTCTGTGCAAATAAAAAATTATTGAGCAGTGATGAAAGCCAAAGCAGGCTATTCTCACTGCTCAATTTGACTTTATACGGCAAATTTTATATTAACCTAAGTTGCTACTTACAGCAGGTTGCAGGAGGTACAAAATTTAAGAACAAAGCTATATAAAAACAGAGTTTCAACCCTATTCCCTATTCCCTGTTCCCTGCTTTATCTAGTTTAGACAGGGAAAAAGGTAATTGTTAATGGGTAAAATTCTTATCGGTTTCTTGTTCCTGATTAAGAATTTCCTTGCTCAATTAGATGTCAGGTAAGAGATACAGAACTGGAAATCCAGTAAGGTATGAGGTTTTTGCAGAATTGTATCTTATTTAACAAAAAAATACATAACATAATAATAGTATAAGTCACCACAGTTAATAAAAACCAATTTGTGTCAAAAAAAAATTTCATTTTTGCACATTTGTTGATAAACCATGACTGTAAATTCACACGTAATTTAGGATTGGTGTTTTGATTGAATAAAGAACTAAAACTGTTAAATTAAAAATCTCTCAAATTTACTTGGTGTTGTACTGCAAAGCAGCAACAGCACATATTTTTTATGCATTTATTAAAATAAATAGATAAAAAAAGCTAAATTATCTAAAAATAAATAGAACTAAATCTATCGAAAGTATTAAAGGAAAATATGGAGTTTTAGGTATAATAAAATCAAGATTTTTGACACAATTAAATTAAAATAAAGATTAAGCAAAGTTCCTAAATACTTCAGGTAGGCGTGATAAACGCCAGCATGGAACTGCATACTACCTTGTGACAATCAGCAACACACAACTTATGAACTCTACCACTGACAAACGCATTGCCTTGATTTCAGTCCACGGTGATCCAGCGATTGAAATTGGGAAAGAGGAGGCTGGAGGACAGAATGTTTACGTACGCCAAGTGGGTGAAGCACTATCCCAGCTAGGATGGAAAGTTGATATGTTTAGCCGCAGAGTGAGTGCTGACCAAGAAACAATTGTTCAACACAACTCTCACTGTCGAACCATTCGTTTAACAGCGGGGCCTGTGGAATTTGTCCCACGGGATAATGGTTTTAAATACTTGCCAGAATTTGTGGAACAGTTACTTGAGTTTCAAACAGAAAACGGCATTAAATATCAGTTGGTTCATACTAATTACTGGCTGTCTAGCTGGGTAGGATTGCAGTTAAAGCAAATCCAAGGAAGTAAACAGGTTCATACATATCATTCTTTAGGAATAGTCAAATACAACGCCATAGAAAGTATTCCACTGGTTGCGAGTCAACGCCTAGCAGTAGAAAAAGAAGTTTTGGAAACAGCAGAAAGAATTGTGGCGACAAGTCCGCAAGAAAAGCAACATATGCGATCGCTTGTTTCCCAAAAAGGTGAGGTTGACATTATTCCCTGCGGTACAGATATTCGGCATTTTGGTTCAGTAAAAAGAGAAGCAGCCAGAGTCACCTTGGGAATAGATCCTGAAAGCAAAGTTATATTGTATGTAGGCCGTTTTGACCCACGCAAAGGCATAGAAACCTTGGTACGCGCAGTGCGTGAGTCTCAGTTTTATGGCTCAAAAGACCTGAAACTAATTATTGGTGGTGGTAGCACTCCTGGTAATAGTGATGGTAGAGAACGCGATCGCATTGAGGGCATTGTCAACGAATTGGGGATGAGTGAATGTACTATCTTCACCGGTCGTCTCAGTCCAGAAATCCTGCCAACTTATTATGCTGCGGCTGATGTGTGCGTCGTTCCCAGTCATTACGAACCCTTCGGATTAGTAGCAGTTGAAGCGATGGCCAGTGGAACACCCGTCATAGCCAGCAATGTGGGAGGACTTCAGTTTACAGTCGTTAATGAAAACACTGGTTTATTAGTACCACCCCAAGATGCAGCAGCTTTTAGTAACGCCATTGACCGCATTCTTAGCAATCCCGAATGGCGAACACAACTAGGTCAAGCTGGTAACAGGCGAGTCCTGAGTAAGTTTAGCTGGGATGGTGTAGCTATGCAGCTAGATCAGTTGTACACCCAACTCTTGCAACCAGTGAAAGAACCTGCATTAGTTACGCTAGGGTAAAGTCAAAAGAGAGTTAGACAGGTAAAACGATGGAAGTTCAAGAACTCAAAAAATTTCCTAAACCAAGGAAACCAGAAACTGAAGCAACAACCTCTCAACACATCAAGATATTAGACTGTAACCAACCAGTTAGTCGGGTAATTTTTGAGTGTTGGCATTGTAAACAAGGTCTGTTGAGTGAAGTAGATGTATCATCTTCACAGTTTCTAGAAATTCAATGCCCCAGTTGTGGTAGAACAGCTTTAAGACTGATGGCAGAAAAAGTGATTTCAACCACAGCTATCCCTTCACCCTGGCAATGAGCTATTAATTAGAAGCCTGAAATCCTGAATCGATTAAACCCAGAAATTGTGTTGAATTTCTGGGTTTTGTTCTGTTCCAGAACCTGGTATGTTGGGTGGTATAGCAGGTGACAGTCTGAAGAGTCTTTTGGTGTCTAGGTTTTATAATCAGTTGGTGTCCTAACCGCCCTGTCAGTTGCTGTATATGCTTGGCAGCTACTATAGGCGCGGCCGTGAGTAAAAAAAAGAAAGTAGCTGTTTAGTTATGAGAATGCTAGTTTAGGATATTAACCGTTAGAATAATTCTGAAAGAAATCGGAGTATTTAACGATTTTGTATTTGGCTGTCGGCTTCTTGATGGAAAAACTCCCCTATTGTGACTAATCGTTTTGCAACCAGTTGATTTTACTACCCTCACTGCCGCTTGTAGCGAACTACGGGCTGACTGGCTACCCTCGCGGACAGAGCAAGTTTACCAGCGCGATCGCTATACTATTTCTATAGCCTTACGTACCCTAAAACAACGGGTTTGGCTAGAAGTGTCTTGGCATCCCCAAGCTACCCGCATTTGTATTGGTGAACCACCACCACGCACACCAGATACTTTCACCTTCAGTCAGCAATTAATCCATCAATTGGGTGGTTTAGCCTTAGTAGCAATTGAAGCGATCGCACCTTGGGAACGTGTAATTGATTTACAATTTGCTCGTCGTCCTGGAGAAAACGCCCTCTATCACTTGTATGTAGAAGTGATGGGCAAATACAGTAACGCCATTCTCACCGATGCCGATAATTTCATTATCACCGCTGCTCATCAAGTTAGTCAGCAACAATCCAGTGTTCGTCCTATCCAAACCGGACAACCTTATGAAATACCACCCAAACAAACTGGCCCTATTCCTAGTTTGAGCGAATCCCAAGCACGTTGGCAAGAACGGATTAGTTTAGTACCAGGCGCTATTAAACGACAACTACTCAAAAATTATCGTGGTTTGAGTGCAGCTTTGCTAGATACAATGTTGCTGGCAGCGGATATAGCAGCAGAAACCACCACAGATACACTAAATACTGATGATTGGCATAGGCTATTTGCACATTGGCAAGAATGGCTACAAGCTTTAGAAGCGGGTAAATTCCAACCAGGTTGGACGGAAACCGGTTACACTGTCATGGGTTGGGGTGTTGTCGCACCAGCGAAAAACATCCAAGAGTTACTGAACAAATATTACACCGACGAATTAAATAAACAATTATTTTCTCAATTACGCCATCAGTTAACTCAGAAACTAAATAATATTCTCGGAAAATTACGTACCAAAGCCCAAACTTTTAGTGAGAAATTGCAGCAATCAGATCAAGCTGATGATTATCGACAAAAAGCTGATTTATTAATGGCATATCTGCAAAACTGGGAACCAGGGATGAAAGAAATTATCCTGGCAGATTTTGAAACTGGTAAACCAACTGCGATCGCACTTCTTCCAGATAAAAACGCCGTCCAAAACGCCCAGAAGCTTTATAAACAGCACCAAAAACTCAAACGCGCTCGTGCTGCTGTGGAACCGTTATTATTAGAAGTCCAAGCCGAAATTGATTATTTAGAACAAGTAGAAGCAGCTATTTCCCAACTCGACAACTACCAAACAGCAGCAGATTTACAAGCTTTAGAAGAAATTCGTGATGAACTAATTGGGCAAAAATATCTAGAAGCCCTGGAATACCGCAGCCGCAGTACCACCGACTCTCCCAGCACTAATTTTCATCGTTACCGCACTCCCAGCGGCTTTGAAGTCTTAATCGGTCGCAATAATAACCAAAATGACCAGCTGACATTTCGTGTAGCCGGAGATTATGATCTGTGGTTTCACGCCCAAGAAATCCCTGGTAGTCATGTTTTATTACGTCTTGAACCTGGTAAAGTCCCGGAAGAAGCCGATTTACAATTTACCGCTAATCTTGCAGCTTATTTCAGTCGCGCCCGTCAAAGTGACCAAGTACCAGTAGTTTACACCCAACCCAAGCACGTCTACAAACCCAAAGGCACTAAACCAGGACTTGTAATTTATAAACAAGAAACCATCATTTGGGGACAACCGCAAATAATTCGTAATTCGTAATAGTGCCTACGGCAGGCTACCGCCAACGTAATTCGTAATTCGTAAACAGGGAACTCTTAACAGGTAATTCTTAATTTTACTCGCGTCCCCCTATCTCCGCGTCTCCGCGTCCCCCATTTCCGCGTCCTCATCTCCCCCATCACCCCCTAGAAATAAATGCTACTCACCTGCGGATAGATATTTTTTAAGATATTTTTAGGAAAAAAGTGTACTGGCTGTTACAATCTTGTTAAGAAAAGTTGCCCGTTAAATTTTGGGAACGCGCAATTTGGTTTTGACTCTATTGAGAAGACAACGCGAACAACGTTTTTTAGACCAGCCCGTGGGAAGGCTGGTCTTTTTGTTAAGATAGTGGTTTTGAAATTTAGAAACTGAAGGTGGTTCTCAAAGCACCAATGACTACACCATCATTATTATCGTTATGATCTGCTGCTGTTAGCCAAATCACACCTGGGGTAATGGTGATATTGTCACTAACTTTGTATTGATAAAATGCCTCAATGTGATATGAGGTATCTTGGTCTTCAGGTACTCCAGCAAAACTGGAACTTGTAACTCTCGGTTCCATTCCGAGGATAACACCAGCTAAATTACCTTTTTTACCCAAGTCTGGGAAACCAAGAGTAACAGCATAGTTCCAAATGTCAACATCTCCCTTTGTACCTGTCAATACCTGACTATTGGTATATCCAGCCCAACCACCTAAGACAAATTTATCACTGATGCCAATTGATGCTTGGAGACCGTAAGAATTGCTGGAAAATGCTTCACTGACATCCGTGAATGTGGCGAGATTACTACCTGTGAGTAGTGGCTGTTTGTAGGAATTGATGTAAGTTAGACCAAGGGAAATGCGATCGCTTGGTTTGATAGTCAACTGCGCCAAAGCACCATAAGGACCATCAAACAAACCATTTTTAGAAGATGGGTCATTAGCTGTACTACTCAAATAGCCTAAACTTAATGTCAAATTTTTACCAAACTGGTGATTTACTCCCAACCCAGCACCACTAATTTGAGCATAAATCGGGTTGCGTGTACCAAAGCTGGACAATGCACCAAATCCACCATCACCATCAAAAAGATTCACAGTACTAGTCAGGTCATCTGCTGCACCAGCATTAGCAATAGCGATTACCTGTGTGTTTTTTCCTAGAGGGAATTTGTACCATAGCGCATCTAAAGAAACATTATTAGTACCATCAACACCTTGAAAAAATAAGTTGCCTTCTGGAGTATTAATATCAGGAGTCTGGATATTATTACTCTGGAGTCTCGTAAACAGAGTATCTTGACCAGTGAAACTAGTTACAAATTCAACACGCGCCCGCGCCCCAAGGGTAGTATTTTTGTCTGTAATCGGTCCGTCAACATTGTCACCTGATAAAACATCACTGACAACTGCGACAACTTGTCCTTGTAGTTTGGTGGTAGTAGAAAATTGATTGGCTTCTAATTCAGAAGCCCTCGCTTCCAGCGCATCTACGCGTCCCCGCAAAGTTGCTAGTTCTGTGGAAAAATCTTCTCGCAGTTTTTGTAATGTTGCTAAATCTTGTTTTGTCAACGAGTCGGCAGTTGCGGTAGCAATTAGCTCATTCACCCGATCTAAACAAGCATTCAAACCAGCCGCAAACTCATACCTTGTCATGGCACGATTACCACGATAAGTACCGTTAGGATATCCAGCTATACAACCATAACGTTCTACTAAAGATTGTAAAGCTTGGAATGCCCAATCTGTAGGTTGCACGTCGGACAATTGAGATACTGATGTAACTTGTGAGATTAACTCTTTTTGATTTATATTTTCAACTTGTTGGTCTGAATTGGCTACAACAAGTGGTTCACTGGCTTCTATTGTTGCTGGTGCTTCTCCTGCCCACGCTGCTGCACTCATCAATAGTGTTGCGCCGCTAACTACTGGACTAGCTAGCAGATATTTCCATGATTTTTGCATTTTCTACTCACACCTATTTGCTAACAATCAGCACATTACGTGCTTATACGAAATGAGAGATTATTAAAAACTGATCTCAATATACTAGCAACAAGTAGCATTTTTTTTAACTAAAAAAGTCAAGGAATCTTCATGAATGGGGAAAGCTAGTATAAGGCAGTATCCTCTCAACAAAATCATCTGTCATTACTGAATCTCAGTATATTACACCGATAATGCAGGATATTTTTGTCAAACCAACATGATAATGAGAATTATTATAGTATAATGTCTAGGATTAAGTCTTGTTGTCAATAAAAATATTGACCTAGGTAAAGACAGTGTTCTGAAGGAAGAGAAAACAAGATGATTGAGACTGATGTCAGCCGAAGAATAGGCAGATTTAGAGGTAGAATATTGTCTCTCATGGCGCTGCTAATGTTGGCAATGATTTCTGGCTGTACCGAAACAAAACAGGTTGCACAGACAGATACAGAACAGTCAGAACCAGCAAAGCCACCAAAAACTAAAGTAGTCACAACATTTTTACCAGTGTATTTATTTACTAAGGCAGTAGCGGGAGATGCAGCAGATGTAGAAATTTTAGTTCAGCCAGGTACGGAGATACATGAATATCAAGCTACACCAGCTAATGTAAAAGCGATCGCAACGGCGAATGTATTAGTAAAAAATGGGCTGGGGTTAGAAGAATTTCTGACAGATACCGTCAAAAATGCTCAAAACACCAAATTAGTCGAAATTGATGCCAGCAAGGGCATTCAAGCTATCAATGAAATTTCTCCCATAGAGGAAATTGGGAAGGAAGAAAAAGATCATAACCACGAACACGCAGATGGGAATCCTCATGTTTGGCTAGATCCCGTTTTAGCTAAACAGCAAGTAGTAAATATTAGAGATGGGTTAATTGCTGCTGACGCTGCGAATAAACCGACTTATGAAGCCAATGCGGCGGCATATATCCAAGAATTAGAGAATTTAAATAATGAATTTCAACAGACTTTACAGCAGACTCCAAATTGCACCTTTATCACCTTTCACGATGCCTTTCCTTACGTAGCTAAACGCTATAACCTCAAACAATTAGCTGTTGTAGAAATTCCAGAAGATCAACTTTCACCCACAGATATACAAAAAGTTATTAATGCGGTGAAAAAATACAAAGTGAAAGCCTTATTTAGTGAACCAGGGGTAGATAATAAATTATTTACCAGCCTGTCTAAAGACTTAAATTTAACTTTGCGAACTCTGGATTCTTTAGAAACTGGTGAGACAAATCCACAGTATTATTTTAAAGCGATGAAATCTAATTTACAGACTTTAGCAACAGCTTGTAAATAATTTTATGGTATTGCAGGCTAACAACCTCTTGATTTTCTGTAGTCCGTGCTGGCAGACTTAGTTCTTATAGTTGCAACTTTCGTTTGTCAGGCTTGTTACTCGTCCGCTACTTACTAATTGATAAAACCGTAAAAAAGCCAATTTTAAAATAGAAAATTTGATGAATGACGACCAACAATTAATGACATTACCAATATTAAAAGTAGAGGGATTAACTGTCTATCAAAGCAGTTATCTAGCGGTGCGGGATGTTTCTTTTGAATTGTTAGCAGGAACAGACACAGCTATAGTCGGACCTAATGGTGCGGGTAAGAGTACTCTGGTAAAAGCTATTTTAGATTTAATTCCCAGAAGTGCGGGTAAAATTGAAATATTTGGTCGTCCAATATCTCGATTAGGAAGTTTACATCACCTGTTGGGCTATATGCCACAAAACTTTATTTTTGATCGTAGTTTTCCGATTTCTGTCAGTGAATTGGTGGGACTAGGAATAGGTGACAGAGAACAGGTTACAGGTGACAGAAAACATTTATTTTCCAAGTTTTGGCAAAATCACCGAGAAAAATCAGCAGCAATAACCGCAGCTTTACAGCGAACTGACGCGTATCATCTACGAAATCAAGCTATTGGAACTCTTAGCGGTGGTCAACTCAAGCGGGTGTTGTTGGCTTATTGTTTAGTAACTCCACGCAAATTTTTAGTACTTGATGAAGCTTTTGCTGGGGTAGATGTGCAAGGTGCGGCTGATTTTTATGTTTTACTAAATGAATTAAAAAGAGAAGAGGGTTGGACAATTTTACAGGTTTCCCATGATATTGATATGGTAAGCCGTCATTGCGATCGCGTCCTTTGTCTGAATCAAACTCTTGTATGTACTGGTAAGCCAGAAATTGCCCTTTCACCACAAAATCTTTTAGCTACTTATGGCCCTGGTTTTAGTCGCTACCAACACCATCACTAAACAATTCAAAATTCACATCAAAATTCAAAAAGTTCAGTAACAGCCTGACCAAGACTGAATCATAGGTTGTGGTTAAATAAATGTATTAAAAAAAAGCAAAAATATGCATTTATTGATTTTGCATCCACACAACTTGTTAGCTACTGCTAATAATCCAGACTTAGTGAGTTTGTTACAATTCCCCTTCATGCAACGTGCCATTATTGGTTCTGTATTAATGGGAATACTTGGCGGTTTACTGGGTAGTTTTGTTACTTTGCGCCAGTTATCATTTTTTAGCCATGCTGTTGGTCATGCAGCCTTAGTAGGCGTAGCATTAGGCGTATTACTCAACACAAATCCTACTTGGATGTTGTTACCTTTTACATTGATTTTTGGGATTGTTGTCCTCTACTTAGTGGACAAAACAGACTTAGCTAGTGATAGCGTTCTCAGTATAGTTCTATCAGGAGCATTAGCAATAGGTGTCATCCTCACCAGCATGATTAAAGGATATCGTGGCAATTTGATGGCTGTACTGTTTGGCGATATCCTAGCGATTGATCTCACGGATTTAATGTTGACGCTGCTGGTACTTGTCGGTAGTACCGTTTTTTTATTATCAACCCTGCGATCGCAAATTTTGTTAACTCTTAACCCTGATGTTGCCCAAGTACAAGGCGTTCCGGTGCAATTATATCGTTATGGGTTTGTCGTTTTGCTGTCTTTAGCCGTTGCTGTAGCCATTAAAGCTGTTGGCGTTTTACTCGTGAATGCCTTTTTAGTGATTCCCGCTGCCACCGCTAAACTCATGAGTCACCATTTTAGCCGCTTTCTCATTCTGTCAGTGCTTGTCGGTTCTAGTACTAGCATTGGTGGAATTATGGTTTCTGGGGTGTTTAACCTGGCTTCTGGTCCTAGTATCGTTCTGGTACAGTTCCTGATGTTCCTCCTCGTTTTCACTTGGGTAAAGTTAGGGATAAAGGCAGCGTAAAAGTTTCTTCTGTAAGCCACTTGACAAATCTTTCTTTCTTTGCTAAATTGATTAATCGTGGCGGTAATAAAAAACCACCCCCGCCGGGATAGCTCAGTTGGTAGAGCAGAGGACTGAAAATCCTCGTGTCACCGGTTCAAGTCCGGTTCCTGGCACTTATTAGTAAAAAGTAACAAAAAATAACCTCCTACAAGACTTAAAACTTTGTATGGGGTTATATTTTTTTAGAAAAAGAACTTTTCCCAAAACTGAAAATTTATCTGTTCGGATTCTCTAGGTTTTATCTAACTTACGCAACTGTCCGGTTATTTTTTGAACAAGCTAAACAATCGCTATTAATATGGGATATATGGATATTTGAGGTTTTCTCAAACTTGCCAACTCTAATAGTGATGCAAATACTCGTTGGTTAACGTGAACAAAGACTGAGAAAAAGTTAATTTTCCGTTGATTTGTAATATTTAAAAAACGAGCGCGGAGGGATTTGAACCCCCGACCCACAGGACCGGAACCTGTTGCTCTATCCACTGAGCCACGCGCCCTCAAACATATACTTCAGATCATATCATACTTTTTGAATTTAATTACAAGTAATTTGCTGGATCAACGGGTGTACCATCACGACGGACTTCAAAATGCAGGTGAGGGCCTGTAGATAAGCCTGTAGAACCGACAGATGCGATCGCTTGTCCTTTTTGTACAGCCTGTCCTTCGCTAACATACAACTCACTGCTGTGTCCATAAAGGGTGGTGATACCGTTGCTGTGACTGATAATTACAGCTTTACCATAACCACCATACCAACCTGCAAAAATCACTGTACCTGAATCTGCTGCTCGAATTGTACTACCATAACTGGCTGCAAAATCCAAACCGGCATGAAAGCGACGATAACCGAGAATTGGGTGTATTCTCCAGCCAAAAGGACTGCTGGTGGGTGCGTCGCTGGGAAATGCAAAGATACCCGTACCACGAATCCAAACTTTACTGTTAGCTTTTGCTAGTGCGGCTTCCCTTTCTTTTTCTTGAATCAAAGCTTCTAGATTTTGAGAATCTTTCTCCAGTTGATTTTGTGCAGCTTCTAAAGCCAAGCGATCGCTATTTAAACGTTGAACTAATTCTGTTTGTGACTCTGCTTGATTTTGATAGTCAGCTTTTTGGGCTAGTAATTGTTCTCTAATTAAAGCAATTTGATTTTTCTGCGCTTCTACTTCTGTTTTTTGTTGAATTAATAAATTTGCTTGTTGAGACAGTCTCGCTAAAATTTGCTGATCTGCTTTATAAACCAACTTCAACTGATAACGACGACTGATAAAATCGCTAATATTTTGACTTTGTAGTAAAACAGCTAATCCCTGATAAATAGGTGAACGTTGAATATACCGCAATCTTGCAACTGTTGCAACTTGCCGATTTTCATAATCTCTTTCTGAAATAACTAAATCAGTTTCTAATTCCTTAAGTCGTTGGTTAGCTTGTTGTAATCTTAGTTCGCTTTCTTTAATATAGCTATTAGTAGTTTGGATATTTTGCTTGACACCAGTTAGGTGTTTTTGTGCTTCTATTTGTAAATTTGTTAAGCGATTCTGTTCCTGAATTACATTCTCACGTTGTTGCTGAACTTGCTGCTGTTGTTGTTTAAGGGTGTTAATAGAATTTGCAGATACTGGCAACAGTATGAAAACTGTCCAGAAAATGCAACAACAGATCAGAAATAACCACCAAAATCCAATTTGTTTAAAAAATGCCGTTTTCATCTAGTTAAATTCCGCCCAAGCAATGCAGATATGAACATTATTATGCCCAAAATTGGGTAAAATCTAACACCCATCCCCAGATAACTGCCCCAATTTCTTAGATAAGTCGGTGATCTTGTTGTTAAAATCTCATTTAGGATAGCCATATATATGTCAAATTCCATCAACTCGCAACCAGTGTCATGTCAGAGTATTTGTAAAGACTGTGCTTTTTATGTCAAATTAGAATGCTCTCACCCTGATGAATCTGGAGTTAATTGTGATCCTGTGATTTTCTGCAATTCCTTCACTCCAGCGGAAGAAGTTGACAGTCCTTGTGTTTCTTTTGGTAATGAAGATTAATATTAATTAGGTTCGCACTCCCAGCACAAACATCTGAAAATACAGCAGAATTCAGGAGTCAGGAGTCAGGAGTCAGGAGTCAGGAGTCAGGAGTCAGGAGTAAAACTGGCTTGGTGTCTAGGTTTCAATTTAGATTCTGTACCTCATTGATCTGCAATCTGCTGTATTTTATGGTTTTGTTATTCCTGAATCTGGCTGGATTAAAATAGGAATTCCCCCCTTTTCAGAACCGATAACTACAATTTTCGAGTTATTAGATTGAGCGAGTTTTTCTGTAGCTTCAATTGTGCGTAATTGCAGCACTTGGTTAGTGAGTCCACTAGAGATAATTTTTTGAGCATCAGCGATACCTTTGGCTTCTATTGTCTTGCGTTCAGCTTCTTGACGCTCTTTTTGTAACACAAATTTCATCTGTTCATTTTCTTGTTCTGCTTTGAGTTTTTCTTGAATAGCTGTTTGCAGAGTTTCAGGCATTTTCACATTTCTCAAAAGTGCTTGGTCAACTATAAAACCCAAACTTGGTATTTCTTGTGTAAGTTGTTGATTAATTTTTTGAACTATTTCTTGGCGTTTTGTTGAGTAAACTGCACTTGCTGGATAGTTTGCTGTAATAGCGCGGACGGTAGAACGAAATCTGGAAATGATCAATTGTTTTTCATCAGTTCCAATTGTTTTATATACTATCGCTGCTTTCTGGGGGTCAAGTCTATATTGAAGACTGACATCAAGATTTAAACTCAAACCTTCTTGAGATGTTGTGTCTATGTTTTCCTTGATATCTTTAAGACGAGTAGAAAAATTCAAAACTTTAGCAAAAGGGTTAACTACGTGAACACCTGAATCGAGGGTATTGTCGGAAACTTTACCAAATAAATTCACAATACCAACATTCCCCGGTGGCACAGTCACTAAAAGTCTGGAAATAGAAGGCATTAGTGCAATTGTACCAATTAATATAGTAATTACACGTACCGCAAATTGAGTCTTTGCACTGGTTATTCTGCCGGTTTGGAGATATATGAGAATTGCTATGAGACTTGTGAGGAGGGAGAATATAAAGCCCATAAGATTTTCCTGTATTGTTAAGATGTTATATATACTTAACATACAAGTATAATAATCAGTTTAAGGTTTGGTTATCAATAAAATTTCTTATTCTAAATCTCTGTCCTATTTACTTAAACGGTTTTGAAAAATATCATTATCTTCCCCTCCTTTCTTTGCGTCTAACGCAGTTCGTGCTTCGCTGGTGCGTCTTTGCGTGAGACACAAAAAAGGAAAGTAGAACCTTCTAGATAACATTCCCAGTCAGAGACTGGGAACGAGATTAAACTATTTACTGTTCCCGTTACCACCATTACTAATTAGAATGCGTTCAGCCAGCTTTTCTGGGACTTCCTGAAGATGATCTTCCAATGGAAAGAGTTAACACCTAAAGTAAGCGATTTAAGTATAATTATTATATCAGCTAATTATTCTATGAGTAACTAAATATATTACCCCAAAAATCAACAATTTATTTAAGGAGGTTGGAATAAAATGACAGCAACTCAACCAACAAACCTGACTAATTCAAATCTTTATAACGAAGATTTTTATCTGTGGATAGAAACAACAGCCAAAGAATTAAAAAATGGTAACTTTGCAGAAATTGATTTAGCCAATTTGATTGAAGAAATCGAAAGCATGGGGAGAAGTGAAAAAAGAGCATTAAAAGGCAACTTATTAGTGGTATTAATGCACCTGTTAAAATATAAATATCTGCCAGAAAAACGCAGTAATATTTTGTTATCTACTATATTTGAACATAGACGCAGATTAAAAGAAGACTTAACCGAAAGTCCAAGTTTAAAAAAATACTTCTCTGATGTATTTAGCGAATGTTATCAAGATGCAAGGAAACAAGCATCTTTAGAAACAGGATTATCACTTGATACTTTTCCTGTAGACTCTCCATTTACTACAAATGAATGTTTAAATCAAGATTATTTACCTGAACAACATTAATTTTTTCCTGATCTTCCTTGCCTCTCCCTGCGCCTCTGCGCCTCTGCGTGAGACAAAAAACGGAAGGTAGAACCTTCTAGATAGCATTCCCAGTCAGAGACTGGGAACGAGATTAAACGAGATTAAACTATTTACTGTTACCGTTACCACCATTAGTAGTGAGAATGCGTTCAGCCAGCTTTTCCGGGACTTCTTGGAGATGATCTTGTTCCCAATGGAAAGAACCAACGCCTAAAGTAAGCGATCGCAATTCTACAATAAAATTCTGCATTTCCGCTTGGGGTAAATATGCGGACACATTATCCCAACCTGGCCAATCATGTCTACCTTCATAACCCAAAATCTGTCCCCGTCTACCAGTCAACAGTTGCAACACCTTAGAAGTAAACTCACTGGGACTATTCACATCTACCTTTAAAATTGGTTCTAATAAGGTAGGTTGGGCTTGGGTTACTCCCGTCTGCATAGCTAACCGTGCAGCTTGTTTAAAAGCTTGTTCCGAACTATCAACGCTGTGGTAAGAACCATTGGTTAATGTCACCGCAACATCTACCATTGGAAAACCCAAAGGCCCGTGGGTGAGAAATTCCCGCACACCCATTTCTACCCCAGGAATGTACTGTCTAGGAACCACACCACCAACAATTTTTTCATTAAAGTTGAAACCTTCCCCTCTTGGTAAAGGTTGAATATCTAAATAAACATCTCCAAATTGTCCATGTCCACCGCTTTGATGTTTATAACGTCCATGAACAGAGTTTACAGATTTACGAATGGTTTCTTTATAAGGAACTTGGGGTAAATGAGTAGACATAGGTAAATTATATTTGCGACGCAATCTATCTAATGCAACTTGCAAATGTATTTCACCTTGTCCCCAAAGAATAACTTCATGGGTGTCTCCATGTTGTTCCCAAGTTAACGCCGGATCTTCTTCCAATAACTTAGTAATTGCACTGCTGAGTTTTACCTCATCATTGCGTTTTTCAGGTGTAATTGCTAAAGCAAAAACTGGTTC
The DNA here is from genome assembly GCF_014698735.1 of Anabaena catenula FACHB-362. GTDB lineage: Bacteria > Cyanobacteriota > Cyanobacteriia > Cyanobacteriales > Nostocaceae > Anabaena > Anabaena variabilis_A. Next base: position 3,823 of record NZ_JACJTQ010000022.1, on the reverse strand, counting down.
TAATTGTTTAGCTTTGGGTAATTCCATCATTTGGGAATCTGTAGAAATTGTATCCCCAGTTCTTATTCCTTCCAACCGACTTATAGCCACAATTTCCCCAGCTACAGCTTGATTCACTTGCTGTTGTTGTTGTCCCATTAAACGGTAAAGACCACCAGTACGAACACCATTTAAAACAATCCCATCAGTTAATGTTCCTTGCCATACTCGCACTAGGGAAACTTTACCACCTTGAGGAGTGTAAAAAGTTTTGAGAACTTGCGCTAAAGGAGTATCGCTGATTTTCTCCAAACGCCTTTCCATTGTTGTTTCGGGTTCCGGTGCTTCTCTAAGTAAAGCTTCTAATAAAGGTCTAACACCAAAGTCTTGTTCCGCAACACCAAAGAAAACAGGTACTACTAAATCTGCACCTAATTCTAATTTTAAATCTTTGAGAATTTCCTCTTGGGAAGGTTCAATGTCTTCTAAAATTTCTTCGAGTAAATGATCGTCAAAATTTGCCAAAGCTTCTAACATTTCTGCTCTGGCTATATGTTCTTCTGCTTTTAAATGTTCTGGAAAAGGTATAGAATCAGCAGGTGAGCCGGCATGATATTGATAAGCTTGTTCACTTACCATATCAATAAATCCTGTGAGTTGTTCCCCCTGCATAATGGGAAATTGGTGCAGCACTAAAGGACGACTAGAAACAGCTTTCAGTGCGTGTAATGTTTCTAAAACGTGAATATTTGCCCTGTCCATTTTATTCACAAAAACGATATGGGGAATTTCCCAATCATCAAGGAATTTAAATAATGGTGCTAGGGTAAGAACTCTATCTTTGATCGGTTCGCAAACGACAATTGCGGCATCGACTCCCATTAAAGCATGATATGTTTCTTGGGCAAATTCTATAGAACCGGGACAGTCTATAAAAGTGAAGCGGGTATTTTCATATTCGGTATTAGCTGCGGATACCTCAACACTCATACGCCGATCTCGTGCTTCGTTGGCGCTATCTCCGACTGTGTTACCATCTTTAACGTTACCTTTGCGAGAAATCGCTCCGGTGACAAATAACAAACTTTCGAGTAAAGTGGTTTTTCCACTTAAATAAGGGCCGACAATTGCCACATTCCGCGAACCGGATTTTACTTTTTCGTTCATAAATTCTCCTTTGCGGTGATTCCCTTAACCGCATTCTGTGTTTTTCAGGAGTAATTCATTTATTTGGTCAGGAGAATTATTCCTGCTTTAATTTTTTATTATCCTCCTTTTAATCTAAAGATAAAAAAATCGTTGCTTGTTGTAAGATTTAGCTTAAGAAAAGTTAAGTAGTACTAAGTTTTATTCTGAATCTAAAATTTTTGTAAAATAATTCGTTTGTAACAATATTTTCTATCTAGTAAATTTATGACATTTTTATTAAAACAATCTCCTCTAATTGGAATTGTCACTTTGCTGGTAATAAATGTAAATATTAGTCCAGTAATTTCAACCTCTCCCCCAATCAACTCAACTCAATTAAATATAAAACCTCTCTCCTACAAGGAGAGAGGCTTTAATTCCCCATTTCCGCGTTGGGAAGGGAGTTGGAAGGTTAGGTCTTTTTTAGCTCAAACTACCAATCGTCAAACGGCGTTAGACAATTTAAATCAAGGCTTACAGGCGATTCAAGGGGGAAAGCTTGAAGATGCAATTACCGCGTTTCGTCAAGCAACTCGATTAGATCCGACCTTAGCACCAGCGCACTATAATTTAGGTTTAGCACTGCGACAAGCTGGACAACTGCAACCAGCAGCAGATGCTTTTTATCAAGCTACGCAAACAGATCCTCAATTTGCTCCAGCTTTTGCTAATTTAGGAGGTGCGTTATTAGAAGGGAATAATTTACAGTTAGCGGTTGATTATTTACAACGGGCATTACAACTAGATCCGCAACTGGGCTTTGCCCATTATAACTTGGGATTGGTACGAGAAATACAAAAAGATTGGGAGAGTGCGATCGCATCTTTTAAAAAAGCGATCGCATATAGTCAGAATTCCCCAGAACCAGCCTATCATTTAGGAACGTCTTATTTGCAACAAGGTAAAATTGAACTCGCCAAGGAAGCCTTTAGCAAAGCAATCACCATAAATCCCAGATATGCAGAGGCGCATTACAATCTTGGCTCAATTTGGTTTAATCAGGGCAAATTTAACGAAGCATTAGCAGCTTTTAGAAAATCAGCCGAAGTAAATTCCAATTATGCTGATGCTTATTATGGTGCAGGATTAGTTTTTATACAATTAAAGCAATATTCAGAAGCAGTAAAAGTATTCCAATATGCCAGAGATTTATATAAAACTCAGAGGAATTCCCAATGGGCAACAAATGCTGAACAATTGTTAATACAAGCACAAAACTTAAATAACAATTAAATAACAAATTAAATAACAAACCACGCTGAGGCGCGAACCTTTAATATTACGTAACAATAAGATAATTGGGTGAACAGGCTGGTGTGGTCTCAATCCCAATAGGAATGAAAATGCATACGCAGAAACGCTTCAAGAGCCGATTTTTATTTTTTGATCGCTGGTTAGATCGTCATGCAATCGTTCGTAATATGGAGGCATTCCAAGACTTAATTGTCATTTTCCTCTGTTTAGCCTTGTTTGGAGTCATGTTAGTACAATTGTGGGGAATATTTATTTCTCTCACTCATTCACTAGACTACAAGCAAGTAACAGCTAAAATGTTATTTGTATTGATTCTAGTTGAGTTATTTCGACTACTCATGATTTACTTACAAGAGCATAGTATTGCTGTTGGTGTAGCAGTCGAAGTCACAATTGTTTCCGTTCTGAGAGAAGTAGTAGTTCACGGTGCGCTAGAAATTTCTGGAATACAGACAGCAGCAATTTGTGGCTTATTGTTGATGTTGGGTGGACTATTATTAGTCTGTGCAAAAACACCACACATGGATTGCATGAGTGCTAACACAAAGTTTTGCCCGATAGTGCATCGAGGAGGTAGAGAACAGGAAAATGAATTAGAATTTCGATATTCACGTACCTGTGATGAAAACCAACCTCCCGCATAAATAAGCCAAAAGACATCATTCTCTGGCTAGATAAACCAAGCCATAAAAGTAGCAAGTGGGAATACCAAATACTTGAGGCTGCCTCAGCAGCCTTGATACTTTTCCCTCAGCTTTTTGGTAGATGAATGACTCTTTGAGAGTGAGTATAAATTAATTAGAAACTTTAAAAAGGGTAAATTTATGACTACTGGTAACGGGCAATCGCAACAACCAATTAGTAATTTAGAATACGACTTCATCACCGTACTGCACAACAAAGCCGCAGCAGTGCAAGCTTACGAACGTTACATTCAAGATGCACAAGAAGTTAATTCTCAACCTTGTGTAGAATTGTTCCAAAAATTACGTCAGTCAGAAATTGAAGAAGCACAAGAAATTCGTCATCATCTGCAACAAGTGATGGCACAAGGAAGGATGTAAAGTTGTAAAGTTTAAATTTGTGAATAATAAGATCCCCGATTTCTTGAAGAAGTCGGAGATCTTCTACATAAGTAGTCGTGCAAAATAAATTGCATATTTAGGAGAGAGAATAAGGAACAAGCAATAGTAAAAGAATACAGAGATTTTTAATTTTTAATTCCGCGTAGCGGTACTAGTTAGTTGATAATAATTATATTTTTTTTAACTTCTTTCTCCCTACCCCCTACTAATTAGACATCTCCGAAAAAGAATTAAATTATGGTATAAGAATATAAAAGTGTATTTTTTGGTAAGACGTTATGGGCAGTATATTTGAATATATTCAGAGCAATCCTCAC
>NZ_JACJTQ010000021.1 GCF_014698735.1 Anabaena catenula FACHB-362 | reverse complement strand
ACATAGTAGTTTTTATATCGGATTATATGGTCAAACTTGGGTCAATTTTAAGGAGATTTGTATGGATTTGGTTACAGAATTAATAAGATTAAATCGCAATAAGTGTAAGTATTATCAACAAGGTCTAAGAGCTATGAGGCTTATAGAGTCTGTCTTGTAGCTGATTTCGTCCCCCCGTCAGTATCAAAAGTTAAAGCTTGAGTAACTTTATTTTGTTTCATTACCACAAAAGAAACACAATCAACTAAACCCCACGATTTATCTTGATGTTGTTTGTATAAATTTAATGCTTCTTCAAATAAATCAGGATTTAACCGGATAACTTCTACATCATCAGAATTTAAAAAGGTTTCCATTAATTCCACAGCTTCACTTTTATAATTACTCGATAAAGCATTACCAACTTCTAATAAAATTGCATCAGTTGTAATCAAAGGATAATTTTCACATTGTTGAGCTAATTCTAAAGCTCTTTGATGATATTGATCCCGTTTGTTTATTAAAGCTACAATAAACAGCGTATCAACAAAAATTTTATCCCTCACTTACATCTCTCCCTAAACTAACACTAACTTGAATCGAGAAATCTTCAGGAGCATCAATTTTAATGTTTCGTAATTTAGACATTAAACTAGGTTTTGTAACAGCATTTTCAGAACCACTTAACTGTTCAATAATTCCATAAACTTGATTAAGTTGTTCTTCTGTTAAATTTTTTAGTTTATCTTGAATCATTTGTTTTGTAATCATAGTAACTTACCTCAACTAACTATTATTAAGTACAATTATAGCAAATAACTCTCTAAATTTTCTGGTTTTGTACATTGTAGCATTTTTTAGTTTTGTGATGTCTGTTCATTACTCCAGTGTTAATTTGTGAGTAATAGATTGTGTCAGATTTTGAAGTTAATTGTTTAATTATTAAGTTTTACATTGTATACTTAAAAAAGTTTTGACGTTCCTAGACACACTTAAAGATGCATGTTATATTTATAATCGTATCTATTTTAGATTGTGTTATCAAAGGATGCAACGATATGATGGGGTGGTTGTTTGGGGCTGTTGCTAAAAAATTTGACAGTGCAACCAAAGAGGTTGTCAAAGAAAGTAGCCATAATATAAACCGTCGGATGTTTTTAAATTTGATAGCTTCGGGTGTTATGGTTTATCTGATTAAAGATTTTATATATCCAGAAATTGCTAGTGCTAATAATGATATCATCAATGAAAAATATCACGTCTTTATACCTTACGAAATTGCTAAAAGAGGTGGTATTCAAAAAGTTGCTTTGAGATCTGGAAATATTTGTCAGGTAAAAATTCCTGCTAGAATTATAGAAAATTATGAAATTTCCGTTCCTAAAGTTGGCTTACAAGGTAATGATATTACTTTGATTTTGCATACATTATACGATTCGCAAATTAGAATTGCTGACAAAATTTATCAAGAAATTGACCAAGCTGATTTTATTCGTAAAGATGCTACGAAAGAAAAAGCTAAACAGACTTATGAATTACTTGAAGATGGTGAGTATATAGAAGATATTGCTTCTCTTGATTTATTGCAATATCTTGTAGCTTCATCGAAATTAGATGAACAAATTCGACAAAGATATGATATAGCTTATCAAAATTGTCAGTTAAATATAATTGAAAATGCAATTGAATCCGCCTTATCTAAATCTGAACTTTCTGAAGACCAAAAGAAACGAATTAGAGGTACATACCAATACGTTAGGGCTTCAGAACCAGTTCCAGATTTTAGCTATCTCAAAGAGTTAGAAGCTATTATTGCTGGTTCGGATATTCCTATAGGAGTTAAACGTGCTTATTCACTTGCAAGTGCTAAATCTAGAGCTTTTACTGTAGATATAATTATTGTCAGGTTAATTAAAGAGACTCAGAATTTAAGCTTGCCAGAGAAACAAAACTATTTACTTACTTATCAAGAAATTCGGGATGGAAAAAAAATATCTCATCAAGAAGATTTGCCATTACTAAATAAATTTATCCTTGATTCTAATATTTCATATAGTAGCAAAGTAGTTTATTTGCTGGCACAAAATGTATTTCTTGATAAGGATGCAAAATCAGCAAAAGAAGACTTTGGTACAGTTGAAAATGTTGGTCGTTTTGTAACTAAAGCAGGTAGCTCAATTGTACCGATAGGTAGTGGTGTTCTCAATGTTTTAGGAGCAGAAACAGCAACAGGTGTAGTATTAAGTGGAGCGCCTATGACAGCTACTTTGGCATACTTAGGAGGTGGTTCTGTAGCTGCTGGTGGACTAGGAATGTTAGGAGGTTTAGCAGTAGTTACCGGGGGAGCAGCTTTAATTGGAGCGGCTGGAATACTATCTGTTGCGCTTGTGTCTCAAATGGACGGAGAAGACTATAAAAACTTAGGCATTGCAACAGTAACAGGAACTTTAGCAGGTGCAGGTGCAGTTCTGATTGCCTGGACTGCCGCTTCTGCGTTGGAGGTAGCAGGTACATTATCAGGAGCGGCCGCTATTACTACACTCATTTCAGCCTTGGGAGGAATTAGTGTCATCACAGGAGGAGCATCTTTAATAGCCTTTGGGGCTGGTTTTGTTGTCTGGTCATTCCTCAAAGGGCAAAAACGTAGAGATGCGAATATACTACACCAGCTAGAATCACGATTGTACACTTTAACAGAAATGCCAATCTCTCCTAAGTTAAAGGAATTTATTGAGTTTCTTAACCAGAAATTAAATAACGAGTATAAAATGGAGGGCTTTGAAATTGCTCCTAATATTACCTTAGATAAGTTATCAAATACTATATCTAGCTATGCGGCTTCCGTTATGGAATCTGATGAAAAAATATTAGCCTTAAAGAATACTAGCTTTTGGAATGATGCTAAAGAAGGTATTGTATTAACGAATAAAAAAGTAATTTGGAAAAGTGGGTGGTCAGCACCTGATTTTACTACTTTTTATACAATATCTGAATATCTAAAATTACCAGAACTGTCTAAAGAATCTGAATATTTAGTATTTCCAGAACTGTCTAAAGATGAAGAACAAACAAATTTACTTAGGTTAATGCAAGAAATAGGAGAAAAATACAGTTCTATTTAAAAGTGGAAAGTTTCTCATTTTTTAACTTGATGTTTATGTTTGAGAATGACAATTCTTTCCCGTTTCCTCGTTCCTAGTCTCTGACTAGGAATGCAGTTGATGAGGCTCTGCCTCAACTATCAGCACAAAATCGGGTAAAGTACCCTGTATCCTGGGATTGGAGGCAGAGCCTCCTGGTAGGTATTCCCAGTCAGAGACTGGGAACGAGTAATTGTCGCTTTTATCTATATAAACACATTTATTGAAAATAATTTCCCATAAGTCATGCAAAAACCGCAACCATCATATCCGCTTTCTGCATGAATACCTAAATTTCGTAACCTACTATACGAATTGTTATGAAAATTCACCTTAACGTAACAACATCGCAACTGTTACAACTACCAACCAGGAAATTACTATCAGTTATTTCCCCAAAGTGGCAAGTACATCAGCGAGAAGAACACGGATAAGCAGTTAATTAAGTCCTGTTCCTAATACAAAATCCCATGACAGAAACAGCAACTACCACCGAAAAACTCAATAAATTCGAGAAATTCAAAGCTGAAAAAGACGGACTTGCAGTTAAAAACGAAATAGAAAATTTTGCCCAAATCGGTTGGGAAGCAATGGACGAAAACGACCTTAACCATCGCCTAAAATGGTTGGGTGTATTCTTCCGTCCAGTGACTCCCGGTAAATTCATGATGCGGATGCGTTTACCTAACGGTATTCTCACCAGCAATCAGATGTCTGCTTTAGCAGAAGTGGTACAGCGTTACGGTGAAAATGGCAGCGCTGATATTACCACCAGACAGAATATACAATTACGCGGGATCAATATTGAAGATATCCCAGATATCTTTAATAAATTTCACAAAGTTGGCTTAACCACCATTCAATCAGGGATGGATAACGTCCGCAATATTACAGGTGATCCCGTCGCGGGTTTGGATGCAGATGAGTTTTATGATACCAGGGAATTGGTGCAGCAAATCCAAGATATGCTCACTAACAACGGTGAAGGTAATCCAGAATTCAGCAATCTTCCCCGTAAATTTAATATTGCAATTACTGGCGGAAGGGATAATTCAGTTCACGCCGAAATTAACGATTTAGCTTTTATTCCCGCTTTTTGGGGAAATGAAGATCAATTACCAATATTCGGTTTTAACGTCCTTGTCGGCGGCTTATTTTCAGCAAAACGTTGTGAAGCTGCTATTCCTCTAAATGCTTGGGTATCTCCCGCAGAAGTCGTATCATTATGCAAAGTCATTGTTGAGATTTTCCGAGATCATGGCTTACGTGCAAATAGACAAAAAGCCCGGTTAATGTGGCTACTTGATGAATGGGGTATAGAAAAATTCCGAAATGAAGTAGAAAAGCGTTTTGGGAAATCATTATTACCCGCAGCAGCTAAAGATGAAATTGACTGGGAAAAACGGGATCACGTGGGGATATACAAACAAAAACAACCTGGATTTAACTATGCAGGTTTAAATATTCCCGTCGGGCGATTGTATGCTGATGATATGTTTGAAATTGCCCGGTTAGCCGAAGTTTATGGAAGTGGAGAGATCCGGTTTACCGTAGAGCAAAATATCATTATCCCCAATATTACCGATTCCAGTTTAACAACATTTTTCACCGAAGCGATATTAGAGAGATTTGCAGTTAATCCTGGTTTATTGATGCGATCATTAGTATCTTGCACAGGCGCACAATTTTGCAACTTTGCATTAATAGAAACCAAAAACCGCGCCTTAGCAATGATTAAATCATTGGAATCTGAATTAACTTTATCTCGTCCTGTGCGAATTCATTGGACTGGATGCCCTAATTCCTGCGGACAACCCCAAGTAGCAGATATTGGCTTAATGGGAACTAAAGTGCGTAAAAATGGCAAAATGACGGAAGGTGTAGACATTTACATGGGTGGAACAGTTGGGAAAGATGCACATTTAGGAACTTGTGTACAAAAAAGTATTCCCTGTGAAGACTTACAACCCGTGTTAAGAGAAATACTCATTCAAAACTTCGGCGCAAAAGTTCGGGAAGAAGCCTTAATTTCCCATTAAATCAATCGCCAAAATCCAGACATAAACGTAAACCCAAATAAAAACTGACTAAGAGTTTATAATGAGCAATATTTCTCGCAGAAAATTTATTATTACCTCAAGTGTAGCAGCAGCAACTTCTATCTTGGTACACGGTTGTTCATCTAGTAACTCTAAGTCAGCAACAACAGATACTGCTGCTTCTTCCACTGCTAAACTGGCTAACAATTCCACAGTTAGCAATGCCCCAAAAGTAGAAACAACCACAGCCAAATTAGGATTTATTGCTTTAACAGATTCCGCACCTTTAATTATTGCTAAAGAAAAAGGTTTCTTTGCTAAATATGGCATGACTGATGTTGAAGTCAGTAAACAAAAATCCTGGCCAGTCACTCGTGATAACTTAAAAATTGGCTCATCTGGTGGTGGTATTGATGGCGCACACATTCTTACACCCATGCCCTATCTTCTCACCATGAATGATAAAGTGCCAATGTATCTATTGGCGCGATTAAATATCAATGGTCAAGCGATTTCAGTTGCTGAAAAATTCAAAGAGTTGAAAGTTGGTTTACAAAGTAAATCACTGAAAGAATCAGTAAATAAAGCCAAAGCAGATAAAAAATCCATCAAAGTTGCCATGACTTTCCCCGGTGGTACTCACGATTTATGGATGCGCTATTGGTTAGCTGCTGGCGGTATTAATCCTGATCAAGATGTCATTTTGGAAGCAGTACCACCACCACAAATGGTAGCCAATATGAAAGTTGGGACTGTTGATGCTTTTTGTGTAGGAGAACCTTGGAACGCTCAATTAGTCAGCCAAAAATTAGGTTATACCGCTTTATCTACAGGTGAATTATGGAATGATCATCCAGAGAAAGCCTTTGCTATGCGTAAAGATTGGGTTGATAAAAATCCGAATGCGACACAAGCAATATTGATGGCAATTATGGAAGCACAACAATGGTGTGATCAGCCAGAAAATAAAGAAGAAATGTGTAAAATCTGCGCTGATAGAAAATACTTTAATGTTGCTGTGGCTGATATTTTAGAACGAGCTAAAGGTAATATTGACTATGGTGATGGACGCAAGGAGCAAAACTTTGCATATCGGATGAAGTATTGGGCTGATAATGCTTCTTATCCCTATAAGAGTCATGATACTTGGTTTTTAACTGAAGAAATTCGTTGGGGTTATTTACCTAAAGATACGAAAGTGAAGGAAATTGTTGATCAGGTAAATAGAGAAGACTTATGGAAAGAAGCTGCTAAGGCTTTGGGTGTAGCTGCTGCGGAAATTCCAGCCAGTTCTTCTCGTGGTGTGGAAACATTTTTTGATGGTGTGAAATTTGATCCTGAAAAACCGGAAGAATATTTAAAGAGTTTGCAAATTAAGAAGGTGTAATTGTAGGTTGGGTTAAGCGAAAGCGCAACCCAACAATATCTACTAGATTAATTGGATTTTTGAGTCTCACGCAGAGACGCAGAGACACAGAGAAGAGAAAGAAAAGAGATTAATTGTTGTGTAATCATTTTTATTAAGCTTTGCAGGAGAAATAAATGGCTGCTATTGTTGGAAGTCGTAGAATTAGTAGTAAACAGCAAAAGGTAATTAATAAGTTTTTGATCAATAAGGTTCTACCACCGCTGTTTGGATTGGTTATTTTTCTGGTGTTGTGGGAATTACTTTGTTTAATTCCTAATTTTCAATTACCTGGTCCGATAGAAACAATTCGTGAAACTTGGGACCCTTTTGTTATTCATCCTTTTTTTGATAATGGTGACAGTGATAAAGGTTTAGGTTGGCAGATATTGACCAGTTTAGGACGGGTTGCTTTAGGTTTCTCTCTAGCAGCAGTTGTCGGGGTTGCTTTAGGAATATTAATTGGCTCTAATACTTTTCTGTATAATGCTGTAGACCCAATTTTTCAGGTATTAAGAACTATCCCGCCTTTAGCTTGGTTGCCTATTTCTCTCGCTGCGTTTCAGCAAGCTAATCCTTCGGCAATTTTCGTAATTTTCATTACTTCGATTTGGCCGATTGTGATTAATACAACTGTGGGTGTGCAGAATATTCCCCAAGATTATGTAAATGTGGCTCGTGTTTTGCGTTTGCGTAAGGAAAATTATTTCTTGAAAATAGTGTTTCCGGCAACTGTTCCTTATATTTTCACGGGTTTGAGAATTGGCATCGGTTTATCTTGGTTGGCAATTGTCGCAGCAGAAATGTTAGTTGGTGGTGTGGGTATTGGTTCCTTTATTTGGGATGCCTATAACACGACTACAGAAACCAATATGAGTGAGATTATTATCGCTTTGGTATATGTCGGTTTGGTGGGATTAGTTTTAGATAGAATGGTGGCTTTTGTTGCCCAAAAGGTTGTAACTACAGAACAAAAATAATTCGTCGTAATTATTTGAATTACCTGTTCCCTGTTCCCTATTCCCTGTTCCCTATGAAGACTTTTTTAGAAATTGACCATGTAGACCGAATATTTAACCTCCCCGATGGTGGTAAATATATCGCCTTAAAAAATATTGAATTGAAAATTTCTGAAGGTGAATTTGTTTCTTTAATAGGACATTCTGGTTGTGGTAAGTCCACTTTACTTAATATTATCGCTGGTTTAGATCGAGCCAGTATTGGTGGTGTGACGTTGGAAGGTCGGGAAGTGAGAGAACCTGGTCCCGATAGAATGGTAGTTTTTCAAAATTACTCTTTACTTCCTTGGTTAACTGTTCGAGAAAATATCGCTTTAGCTGTGGATGAAGTCTATCAAAATCTACCTAAAGGAGAACGTCGAGGAATCATAGAAGAACATATTGATATGGTGGGGTTGCGACGTGCAGCTAACAAACGTCCTAGTGAATTATCAGGGGGAATGAAACAGCGAGTGGCGATCGCTCGTGCTTTAGCTACCCGTCCGAAGTTGTTGTTGCTAGATGAGCCTTTTGGCGCTTTGGATGCTTTGACAAGGGGCAATTTACAAGCACAATTAATGCAAATCTGTAATGAACACAGAATTACCTGTGTGATGGTGACACATGATGTCGATGAGGCTTTATTGTTGAGCGATCGCATCGTTATGCTTACCAATGGACCAGAAGCACACATTGGGCAAATTCTCGAAGTTCCTATCCCCCGTCCTCGTCAGCGTTTGGAAGTAGTTAACAATCCCTGTTATTACGACTTACGGAATCAAATAATCTACTTTCTCAACCAACAAAAACAAGCGAAAAAACGTCAAAAACAACCCACAGCACCAGCAATTATTTCTAACAACAACTTAGAAAAAGTTCATTTAGAAATTGGCTATATTCCCCTCACTCAAGCCGCGCCTTTAATAGTCGCCAAAGAAAAAGGTTTCTTTGCTGAATACGGTTTAGAAGTCAACCTCAACCCTGAAACTAGCTGGAAAGACATAGCCAAAGGTGTAGCAACTAGCAAACTTGATGCTGCTCAAATGGTAGCAGGTATGCCCCTAGCCATGACTTTAGGTGCAGGAGGTAAAAATGCGGTGTCAATGGTCACAGCCATGACCCTCTCCCGCAATGGTAGCGCCATCACTTTCAGCAAAGAACTACTCAACGCTGGGGTCAAAAACCTAGCAGACTTTCAAACTACCATCAACGCTGACTTAGACAAAACCCACACCTTGGGAATTGTCCATCCTGCATCCATGCAAAACCTGTTATTGCGCTATTGGTTAGCAGAGTCTGGAATTCAACCTGATGTAGATGTCAGTTTGATGGTAATTCCACCAGAAGAGATGCTAACCGCCCTCCAAGACGGGAAAATTGATGGTTACTGTGTTGGTGAACCTTGGAATTCTCACGCAGTTGATCAAAATGTGGGTTTTATCACCGCTATCACATCAGAACTTTGGAATGGACATCCAGACAAAGTATTAGGAGTACGAGAAGATTGGGCGCAGGAAAATCCCCAAACACATTTAGCTTTAGTAAAAGCCCTATTAGCAGCTTGTGAATACTGCGACGATATTCGCAACCGGGAAGAAGTTCTCACCTTAATTTCTCAACCTGACTATCTTGGTAGCAATTCTCTCCATCTTCGTCCAGGTTTAATAGATGCTTACAAGCATAATCATCATCAACAAACCCAAACTTCCCATCAGTTTTATTTCAATAAAGCTAACTATCCCGACCGTAACGAAATGCTATGGATTTTAACCCAACTAGCCCGTTGGGGTTTAGTAGCTTTCCCCAAAAACTGGGTAGAAGTAATTGATAGAGTTTGTCGTCCAGATATATTTGGTGCAGCCGCAAGAGAAAGAGGCATTTTAGATATTGGACGGGAAGAACCCATTCAATTATTTGATGGCAAAGTTTTTAATCCTTCAGAACCAATAGAGTATCTAAAAAGTTTGGAAATCAAACGTCAACTTCGAGTTGAAGAAGTATTTATTTAGTAGGGGCGGGGTCTCCCCGCCCTCGTTCGCTCGTTCGCCCATAATAATGAATTGTAATAATTTAGGAATATATCATCATGACCACAATAAACTTTAATCACAAAACCCAAAGCCAACAATTACAAACTCAGAAAAAAGAAGACTTTCTAGTAATTGAAGGTGTTAATAAAATTTACCCCACGTCCGAAGGACCTTACACCGTACTAGATGACATTAACCTGAAAGTACGTGAAGGTGAATTTATTTGTTTGATTGGACATTCCGGCTGTGGAAAATCAACACTCCTCAACATGGTTTCTGGGTTTAATAAACCTACCAACGGTGTTGTCTGGTTACAAGGTCAACCCATCACCGAACCAGGGCCAGACCGAATGATGGTATTTCAAAACTATTGTTTACTACCTTGGTTGAATGTTTTTGATAACGTTTACCTAGCTGTTGATGCCGTATTTCCCAGAAAAAGCCAAGCTGAAAAGCGGGCAATAGTCAGAGAACATTTAGCAATGGTAGGACTAACAGAAGCAGCCGAAAAGAAACCCGGTCAAATTTCTGGAGGGATGAAACAACGAGTAGCGATCGCTCGTGCTTTAGCCATCCGTCCCCAACTCCTCATTTTAGATGAACCCTTCGGCGCTTTAGATGCTATCACCAAAGAAGAATTACAGGAAGAACTACTGCAAATTTGGTCAGAACATCAAGTCACAGTTTTAATGATTACCCATGACATTGATGAAGCACTTTTCTTAGCAGATAAATTAGTCATGATGACAAACGGCCCTGCGGCAAATATTGGCGAAGTCTTAGAAATACCCTTCTCTCGTCCTCGCAACCGTCGCCGCATCATGGAAAACCCAGAATATTACAATCTGCGAAACTACGCCCTAGATTTTCTCTATCGTCGCTGCGCTCATGTTGATGAGTAATTGGCATAATTCGTAATTGGAAAAAAGCCACAGGAAACAGGTAATTCTTCCCCATTTCCTATCTCCATAAATAAGTATGGCTACGCAAGCTATTTTAAATCAACAGGAAACTTTAAATGCTAAAAGGATTATTTTCATTAAAAGGACGCTATCGAATTTTACATCAGACATGGTTTGCTTTCTTTCTCACCTTTGTCTGTTGGTTTAACTTTGCACCTTTCGCTACCACAATTGGTAAAGAATTAAATTTATTACCTGAACAAATTAAAACTTTAGGTATCTGTAATTTAGCTTTAACAATTCCAGCCCGAATTATTATTGGGATGTTACTGGATAAATTTGGACCCAGAATTACCTATTCCATATTATTGATGTTTGCTGTTGTTCCCTGTTTAGCAACAGCATTAGCCCAAGACTTTAACCAACTAGTTATCAGTCGCTTATTAATGGGAATAGTCGGTTCTGGATTCGTTGTTGGTATCCGCATGGTAGCCGAATGGTTTCCTCCCAAAGAAATGGGAATTGCTCAAGGTATTTATGGCGGTTGGGGTAACTTTGGCGCATTTGGAGCAGAATTTGCTTTACCAACAATTGCAATTGCAACCAGCTTTTTAGGTGGTGGTGGTTCTAACTGGAGATTAACAATTGCATTAACAGGAATTATAGCCGGAATTTATGGCGTAATCTACTACAACAGCGTTCAAGATACACCCATTGGTAAAGTTTACAAAAAACCCAAGAAAAATGGCTCCTTAGAAGTAACATCGATTAAAAGCTTTTGGGCGATGATTGTTTCTAACTTCGGGTTAATTTTCGCATTAGGCTTATTAGCTTGGCGCTTAGAACAAAAAAATATTCACTTCCTTACACTCAGCCAAATGTATATAGCTTGGTTGGCGTTAGCAGGATTATTCGCTTACCAAAGTTATCAAGCATATCAAGTTAATCAAGAATTACTAACTGGACAAAAAACCTACCCTGCAAATCAACGTTATCAATTTGGTCAAGTAGCATTACTAGAATTTACCTATATCACCAACTTTGGTTCAGAACTTGCAGTCGTTTCCATGCTACCTTCCTTCTTTGAAAAAACCTTTGGTTTAGAACACGTAGTAGCCGGAATGATCGCCGCCACCTATCCCTTCTTAAACCTAGTTTCTCGTCCTAGTGGTGGTTTAATTTCTGATAAATTAAAATCTCGTAAATGGACAATGACAATTGTTTCCGCTGGGATTGCTTTTGGCTATTTAATGGCGCACTTCATTAACAAAGATTGGCCTATCCCCTTAGCAATTGCTGCGACAATGTTTGCTGCTTACTTTGCTCAAGCAGGTTGTGGTGCAACTTACGGAATAGTCCCATTAATCAAAAAAGAAGCAACTGGACAAATAGCAGGAAACGTTGGCGCTTACGGCAACTTTGGTGGCGTAGTTTATCTCACAATATACAGCTTAACTGACCCATCAACCCTATTTGCCACAATGGGTATAGCCGCCATGATTTGCTCATTTATGTGTGCATTCTTCCTCAAAGAACCGAAAGATTCATTTGCATCTGATAATGAAACTGAAGAAGAAACAATTAATCATCAACCGATTTTAATAACCGAAGAATAATTATCTCACGCAGAGGCGCAAAGGTAACAAGACAAAGAAAGTAAAAACATCCTGAAAATCACACATTCCTCTTCTCTCTGTACCTCTGCGTCTCTGCGTGAAATAAAAAAAATATAACTACCATGAATGAATTCACAAAAACACTTTGTCCTTATTGCGGTGTTGGTTGCGGTTTAGAAGTTTCCCCACCAGCACAACATGGAAAAGCCACAAATCGAGATAGTGAAGGAACTCCAACTTGGCGGGTACGTGGTGATAAATCACATCCATCTAGTCAAGGAATGGTATGCGTTAAAGGTGCAACAATTGCTGAATCTTTAGATAAAAATAGATTGCATTATCCCATGATACGCGATTCTTTAGATCAAGAATTTCGTCGTGTCAGTTGGAATGAAGCTTTTGATATTATTACCCAACGGATGCAAACATTGCGCTTGAAGCAAGAAACAAATTCTATCTGTATGTATGGTTCTGGACAATTTCAAACAGAAGATTATTATATTGCTCAAAAATTACTTAAAGGTTGTTTAGGAACTAATAATTTCGATGCTAATTCCCGTCTTTGTATGTCTAGTGCGGTGGCTGGGTATATTCAAAGCTTTGGTGCAGATGGACCTCCTTGTTGTTATGACGATTTGGAATTAACTGATTGTGCTTTTTTAATTGGCACAAATACAGCAGAATGTCACCCGATTATTTTTAACCGATTAGCAAAATATCATAAAAAAAATCGTCATGTAAAAATGGTTGTGGTCGATCCTCGTCGCACTCCTACCGCAGAAGCAGCAGATTTACATTTAGCTATTCGTCCTGGTACAGATATTGATTTGTTGAATGGGATTGCTCATTTATTAATGCGCTGGAATTACATTGATACATTATTCATGGATGAGTGTACAAGCAATTTTCCAGCTTATGCCGAAGTAATTCGCCATTATTCGCCGGATGTGGTAGCTAGTCGATGTGGTATTAGTATTGAAGATTTAGAAACGGCTGCTAAATATTGGGGAAAATCGAAATCGGTACTTTCTTTATGGTCAATGGGTGTCAATCAATCTTCAGAAGGTACGGCTAAAGTTAGAACTATTATTAATTTACATTTAATGACGGGACAAATCGGTAAACCAGGTGCGGGGCCTTTTTCTCTCACTGGTCAACCTAATGCTATGGGAGGAAGGGAAGCGGGAGGTTTGGCGCATTTGTTACCGGGATATCGTCTGGTAAAAAATGAACAACATCGGGCAGAAGTTGAAGATTTTTGGGGTTTAGAAAGAGGTAAAATTTCACCTGTTCCTGGTTTAACTGCTTGGGATATGATTACTGGTTTGGAATCTGGAAATGTGGGTTTATTGTGGATAGCTGCAACTAATCCCGCTGTGAGTATGCCAGATTTAGAACGCACTAAAAAAGCTTTATTAAAATCTCCTTTTACTATCTATCAAGATGCCTATTACCCTACGGAAACATCAGCTTATGCTCATGTTTTGTTACCTGCGGCACAATGGGGTGAAAAAACTGGGATCATGACTAATTCGGAAAGAAGAGTAACGTTGTGTTCAGCTTTTCGTCAACCACCAAGAGAAGCAAAACCAGATTGGGAAATTTTTGCAGAAGTAGGAAGACGTTTGGGTTTTGAGAAGGAATTTGCTTTTAATAATTCGGCGGAAGTGTATGCGGAGTTTGTACAATTAACTCGTCAGCGTCCTTGTGATATGTCGGGTTTGAGTCATGAGGTTTTACAAACAAAGGGTCCCACTCAATGGCCACACCGAAAACAGGACGTTCTTATGCGCGGACGCGAGGACGCAGGGAAACGTCTTTACACTGATTTACGCTTTCATACTCCTGATGGACGCGCTAAGTTTGGGGCATATTATTCAAAAGGACTCGCGGAACCACCTGATGAGAATTATCCTTTTGTATTAACTACTGGGCGACTTTACGGACATTGGCACACCCAAACGCGCACTGGTAGAATTGAGAAAATTCGCCAAATGCATCCCCAACCGTTTATTGAAATTCATCCCCGCGATGCTGCGACGTTGGGAATTAGTGATAATCAGTGGTTGGAAGTGCGATCGCGCCGTGGTATAACTAAGTTTCCTGCTAAAGTTACAAAAGCTATTTCTCCAGGTACTGTTTTTGTCCCCATGCACTGGGGTAAGCTTTGGGCAGATGATGCTGAAGCTAATGCACTGACTCACTCAGAAGCTTGCCCAGATTCTTTACAACCAGAATTAAAAGCTTGTGCTGTGCAATTAGTACCTATCTCTGTAGAAATTACTAGCAAAAATTATCAAGTTTTGTCCTCACAATGGTAAGCTGCTTAATATGTTTCCTAAACTGGGAATTATTAACTTAACCTAATATTAATATTCAATAGTTATGATTAGGTTTTTTGATACATAATTTCCTAGGACTTAATCATGAACCAGCATCTTGGATAATAAAGTCTTAAATATAAATAAATACATTTTTTATAATCAGTCAATGTGGTTTACTTAGATAGTATAAATAGCCTTTCTTATCCTGTAGATAAATCTAGAGGATTTTTCTTTTATATTGATAGTTTTTTAGTTGATTTTAAACAGGGTACTTCAAATGAGTAAACTAATCAAACAATTGATAGAACTTACCAGCGATAAAAACTTCATGCACCTCATCGAAATTGTGGAGGTCATAGTTTCAAAATTGCTATCTCTACTGATGGTAATAGTAATTTTTGCGACACTGGCTGATTTAACAATTTTTATAGCTAAGGAGATACTTTCCCCAGCAGAAGGCAGTTTTAGTCAGGCATTGTTTAAAACGTTTGGATTATTTCTAAATGTTCTGATTGCTTTGGAAATATTAGAAAATATTACAGGGTACCTAAAAAAGCACGTTTTACAAGTTGAATTAGTTATTGTTACTTCTTTAATTGCAATTGCTCGCAAAATTATTATTCTTGATTTAAAAGTAACTGAAGGTATAGAAATTATAGGTTTAGGTATTGCTATTCTTTCCCTATCAATTAGTTATTTTATAATTCGGAGTAACAATTCTGGAAAAGAACATTAGAACAGGTTTGAATTTTATGTCCAAGTTATTTGAATTTGAAACAGAATTTGTTGATAATCTACGTTGCATACCGATGCAAGTACGTTACAAATTAGATACCTGTGGGATCAAACTCAGATTATCTGAGTGGAACCAGATGAATCTAGCAGAACGTAAAGCTTTAGTCGAATTACCCTGCTTAACAGCAATAGAGATTCAATCTTACCAAGAGTATCTACAAAAATTAATTTTAGAACTTACAGGTAAACCACCTGCCCAATTACCTATTGAATCACTTCCCCCTTGGATGGATGCTACAACTATACCACCTAGCCTTCAAGAGAAAGCACAAGAAATGGGTGTTACTATTACGTTACAACAATGGTTTGCTTTAACACCTTTACAACGTTTTTCTCTGATTAAACTTAGTCGTTCAGGACATGAAAACAAAAATTTTGCCTCAGCAATGGCAGAATTTAATCTGTTTTAGTAAATCGATTTTAGATTTTGGATTAACCTCATAGATAAACATAGAATATTGAATATAGTTTGCTTTATATCCCAATATAAAACATTTATTGTATCAATGTTTTTTGTTTTTTTGAACATAGATATAGTAATCCTCTACTGATATGGAAGGGAATATTTTATTGGTTCCCCTGACTAGAAAATGAGAAATCTTTCCTGCTTCTGGGTCAGGAGTAAAACAACTAATATTGTACATTTGTGACTTTCTTTGTTTTGAATTTTTAATTTTGTATTTTGAATTGGAGCGAAGCGACGGTTAGTGAAGCTATAGTGTATTTAGCAATAGCTGTGGCTGTTGATCTGACTAAGGTTAAATCTACTACCAAAAAATTTGATAGCTTAGGGTGGCGTAAGCCACAGAATTTGTATAGACACACTCACTAACTCGATGACAGGCAACAACGCAAGACATAATGCATTTCTGCGGCTAGTGTCTAGTAATGGAGTAACTTCTGGGTCAGAATCCCGCTACTCACTGCTTCCCACTAAAGAGATGGTCATTGGACGTGACCCCAGCTGCCAAGTTGTCTTGGATGCCATGATGTACCGGATGGTATCTCGTCGTCATGCGGTGGTTCGACCCCTTTCGTTATCTCCAGATAGCAGATTCAGCTGGGTGATTTGTGATTTGAATAGTGCCAATGGAACTTTGTTAAATGGACAACTGTTGCAAGGTTCTCAGGAATTGCACCCAGGCGATCGCATTTCTCTAGGTGCAGATGGTCCGCAATTCATTTTTGAGTATGAATTTCCCTCTCAACCAACTGTGATGTCAGCTAACCACGGGAAGGCACTACCATCTGCTAAAAATAAACAATCGCCATCACAGCATGATTCAGTTAGCTTCACACAACTGTTTCCAATTATTTCCACTGGGAAAGATTTAACACGAAAAGCTTACTTAGTACCGGGAATCCTGACAGTAGTATTTGTCGTGCTGATGTTTGCTACGGTAGGCAATCCCCAAGCAAATCAATTGATTGTTGGGTCTTACATTGCCTTTGCTGCTTACTACTTTGTGTACCAACTTTGTGGGAAACCGAAACCTTGGTGGGTACTCATCTCTATGGCATTGAGTACAACGCTGATTTTGCTTAGTCCTGTATTAGATTTTCTGATCTTTGTATTTCGCGTTATCCTTCCTGGAAGTTTGCCCTCATCTCAAGAGTCAATCACCTTCACAGAATTGCTGGTGCGGATGTTTTTTGGTGCTGGGTTAATGGAGGAATTACTAAAGGCATTGCCAGTATTAGGCGCTTATTTCATAGGTAACTCATTGCCATCACCTTGGCGCGAACGGATCGGCGTTTGGGAACCACTAGATGGTATTTTGCTAGGAACTGCTTCGGCGGTGGGTTTTACTTTACTGGAAACTCTAGGTCAATATGTGCCTGTGATCACCCAAAATGTCACCCAACAAGCAGGGGTAGGTGCAGGTCAGTTGGTGGGTTTGCAGCTACTGATTCCGCGAATTTTAGGCTCTGTCGCCGGACATATGGCTTACAGTGGATACTTGGGCTATTTTATTGGTTTAGCTGTTCTTAAGCCGCTGATGAGTTGGCAGATTCTCTCTGTTGGGTATTTAAGCGCTTCCGCACTTCATGCTTTGTGGAATGCTACAGGTTCAATCAATGCTTTGCTGTTGGTGGTAGTTGGTGTTTTATCTTACGCTTTTTTGATGGCAGCAATTCTGAAAGCAAGGGCATTATCTCCAACGCGATCGCAAAATTTTGCAACTCGCTTTCTCGAACCAAAATAAAACATTTCTGGGGTCATTGGTGATTGGTGATTCGATTTTGAATTTCGGATTTTGGATTGTATTTAATTAACTCCCATCTAAAATCTAAAATCTAAAAATCTTCCCATCTCCTCATCTCCCCAGTCCCTCACAAGTGTCAGCTTAATGATTTTCTATGCCTTAGGTTATACCAGCTTAGATGTTAGACTTAGATTTTAGTAAAGCAGCGCCCAGAACCAGCGCTTTCCTCCATAAGTGAGTGCTTAATCTGAAGGGATTGTCAAAGACTTACCGCCTCAGCTTTGGAGTTTTATATCTGTCGGCATCATTTGTCAAATTGGTATTAAATAGGCCAATGATGGTAATCAGTTTATACGTATTTTATGCTGAACCAAATATGAATAAAAAATGAAAATTCAGCCAGCGACTTTAATACACAGAAAAACAGAACTACAAAGAGTTGAAAATAACTATCGACTTAATTTGATCTCAGCCCAGTGATGAGAGAAAAATTTAGGATTCAGTCTGCAAGCTAGAGAGTTGTTTGAAGGCATAGTCAGCGATTGCTAAACTAACTTTTGCTTGTTCTATTTCTGATAAACTTGTCCACTCTCGATTTTCAATATTTTTGGTGACAAATACCAAGTTTTGTTGTTCGTTACTTCGCATGGCATAGGCAAAAGGACGAGCTAAGACTAGCAGATCATCTGTTCCCCAATTTGGTAGTAAAGCTTGCACACATTCCACTAGTTTATCACTAGCAGATTGTTCTAAAGTGATAATTTCCGCAGCTTTTTGGGCGATGGCATTTAGCCAATTTGAGGGTACAGAGGTAGAAAAAGCCCTATGTAAAGCGGATTGAAGACGATTAGATGGCTGTTGATCATGGTCAATTTGAGAATGGGCAACTTGAGACCAAATGTCATCTAGATGGTGATAAAAATTCTCCGCTCTGGTAGTCAGGTCTTCTGCTAGTAAATCCTGACACTCAAACTGCTGCTCTAGTTGGGAAAAATAAGCTTCTGATCCTTCATCAGCGGGATTCCAGGGATAAGTAGCATCTTCAGGTTGTAGTAGTGCTTCTAATAAATCTAAATCTACTGAAGATGGAAAAACAGAGCCGATATCTAAACCATTGATTTTATTAATCATGTTTCACCTCACAATTAATTGATTAGCCTTGTTGACAGCTACAACTTGAAGAATCAAATTTCCGCAAAAAACAATGATTGTTTCTCTATATCAAAAGTAGTGGATTGAACCCAATGCCGAGAACAGAAATTTTCCGGTTGAAATTATTCCTTTAGGAATTTTTAATTAAGAATTCCCAGGTTTCACCTTTAGCGTTGCCAAACTTTAATTGCATTCCCGATCTTAGAGGCACTTCTTCTCGGAGGATTTGTTGCCAGCCATTTGGACCTAAACACCAAGTTGTACCATAAGTTGATAAATCTTGCAGGTAGTAAGTTTGCACTGATGTAGTACCAGTGAGAGTATTTCGGCATAAAATTTCGGCATGGCGTTTGGAAATATAGAGTTCAGGGATGACAATATCATTATCCTTAGTGCGACCAATACGGGTGACACCAGAACGCAATAACCAAGTTTTACCTTCTGGTGAGAGCGATCGCAATGATGCTGTGGTTTTTGGGGAACCAAGTCCAGATATAGCAGTATCTGGTAATTCTGTAATTCCTTCATCAACACTCTTAATCAAGTCACCATTAAAATCTGGATGCAGGTAGAGAACTGGTAATGTCCAAGCCGGTTGATTGAACTTATATACTGTTAACAGTTCTTGCCTTGCTGCTGCCATTGCTTCATCAATTGGTTTACGCGATCGCAATGCTTCTGTAAAAGCTTGAATAAAACTGTGACTTTCTTGGTCAGCGATTTTATCCCGCATTGCTAATACCGCAGGTACACCATGACGGATGAGTACTTCTGCTAAACTACTGGCGGGTATGACTTGTTGATTAATTTTCGCTGGTTGCGCCCCCCAGCAGGCATTAAAGACCCCCAACTTGACACCTGTACGTGTTAATACTTGCGCTAATTCTATACCATTGAGGGTCATATCTGACCCCAAAAATAATAAACCACCATCTGGAGCAGGTAGACCGTGGCCAGCGAAAAAAAAGACATTGTAGGCTTTGGTTTCTAACTCTTGAATTAACTGTTGTGGAGTGGGTTGCAAGAGTGTCTTCACCATACAAGGCGCGTAAGCATTTTTTCCTAATGGACTACTATCTGACAATATTTTTTCGAGAATAGCCGCTTCTTGTTCTAATTGCAGATTGTCATCATGTCCTAAAACCAATAAAACATTTAAAGCTGGATCGGTTCGCAAATTTGGCAGAGGTTCAACTTCACTAGTAGTGCGACTGAATAAAATGTCTTGGGAAAGAGATATTGCCGATTGGCCAGGTTCACGCTGCATAATTTCCCAAGGCAGAGCAATGAGATCAGGGTCACGAATTTCTAAGCGAAAGCGCAACCGTTTATTCTGTCCCATAGCAATACCACGACTACGTTCTAGACTACCAAGAATTGACCCATCGAATACCCAACGCCATAAACTGATGCCCAGGTATTGCATCAAACGACTACTGTAAGGACTGGTGGATTGACCGACCACCGGTAAATTAAAATCAATGGGTAATGTATTTACTCCTGGTAATGTCGGCAATGAAACAATATCCAAGGGATTATGACCAGCAAACATCTGTTGCCATTCTTGCCAAATTTGACTAAGTTCAGTAGAAAAAACACAGTCACGCAAAACATAACCACTGGGATAGGGAGCTTTAACCACCCAAATAGCGAAGTTATCAGTGCCAGTATTTACCAGACGGGCGATCGCCAGATTCAGGCAGGACATGGATTCAAGAAACTAAACTTTAAGAACAAATAATTAACAATAAACTTAGTCCAGGCAGAAATTTTTACCTGGTAATTTTTTATTCGTTTATCACCTGCATTATAAGATAGTGTGGGATACCGAAAAGGTATTGTTCACTAAGGTGCAGGTGGTTGATTAACTGGTGGCGAGAAATCTTGCTGGTTTTCCAGGTTTGTTGGTTGTGGGTTTACAGATGGATTTACTGGATTAGCAATCGGAGGTGGTAGCTGCCGTTGGATTTTGATCCAATATCCCAGTGAACCAGATGCTAAAAGTACCCCCAGAAGAACTAGCAACTGTAGCGGTAATTGAGACGTGCGAGTCGGCTTGGTTTCTGGAATGACTTGAGTTTGCTGGTGAGAGTTTTCCAAAACTGTGCCGTTTGTGATTTTTTGTGTCAAATCTACCGTTTTGCTAGAGGAAATAGCAGGAATGTCCGCGTTGAGCGTAAAATTGGGTTCGGAGTATTGGACTTGATAATGTAATAAAGCGATGGTGACATTATCGTGTCCATTTTTGGTATTAGCGATTTCTATAAGTCGCTGGGCAACATCTTCTATATTTGTATCGCCAGAAAGAATAGGTAAAATTTCTGTTTCCCAATATTCTTCTACGCGGTCAAAATCACTCAAACCATCGGAGGTGAGTAGAAAAACGGCATCTTCATCAAGAATAAACCTTTGGGAGGTGGGATGCAATGAAGCGCTTTTGCTCATCCCTAAAGCTTGCACCAAAGAGCCAGAACCACTATGTTGTAATGCTTCGCGGTATACAGCATACCCTAACCGCACTTCGCGGGAAGCCACATCATCATCTAGGGTAACTTGATAACAACCTTGGCGCGTAATCCAATAGGCACGACTATCACCAATATGGGTGATATACATTTCGTGGGCAATGGGCAAAGCCATTACCAAGGTGGTTCCCATCCGTTGTCGCCCTTGACGATGTTCCGTGTCATTGCGCTGGCTAATTTTATCATTAACGAGTGCTACAGCCTGTTCCAAATCATTCAGTAGCAGTAAGGGATCGATGTTTTCATAAGGAACTGAGGTTAGTTCGATTACCTGTTGCTGAATGGTTTCAATGGCTAAAGTTGATGCTATGTTACCTCCTTCATGTCCACCAATACCGTCACAGACAATAGCTAAGGCGTTTTGCTGTGGTGGTTTACTGACAACGACACCAGTAGGGGGGTAACAAGCATCTTCATTACGTTGACGACTAGGGCCTGTGTTAGTTTGGGTGACAATTTTAATGGTGGTTTGTGCTGGAGAAGTGCGTCCAGTGCCACCTGTCCCTAATTGTGCTAGTCCTTGATCTAGAACTGTAATTAATTGCTCAGATGAGTTGATTTTGCCCTGAATTAGAGCATCACTAATTTGTTTGATAAATTCAGCTATGGCTGGCTTGGCATCCTTCAGCAGTGATTGCCAAAATTCTCCCAATTGTGACAATGTTGGTGCTGGTTCTGAATCCAAATGCAACTCCAGTAACCGCACTAATGCCCCTTCAACTCGCAATAAATTGGCATCTAATAAGCTGGAAGCTACTCCTTCGGTTAAAAGAGGTTGCCACAAATGAGCTAATTGCCAGAGCCAATTAATTTGCCGGATTGATGAGGCTTCACCCCAAACAGTGGTTAACTCGCTGCACAGATGTACTTGAGAGCTTATACTATCAACTAACAGAGGCGGTTTTTCCAGAAGTAATATTTCTGGCTGCAATTGTTCTTTATTTACAGTTAACACCCCATATATTTGCGGTATGTGTAAGCGGTAGGGAATTAGTTTGAGATAGGCTTTAATTTTCTGGAAATTATCTAGTTCAGGTATTTGGGGTAGTAAACCAGGCTTGAGATCAAAAATAATAGATTGACCAATGACTAGATAGCGATCGGCTAAAATTTCTCCAGGACTACCCAGACTTAAATTATCCCCCACAGCCCACAAGTAACGCTTGGGTAGTGGTGTGGAACATCGCTGGCAAAACTTGTGTGTCAGGGGGTTAGCAGCTTGACAATATTCATTTGGGCAGTAGAGCGTTGCCGCGTCATTTTCCATATTTGTCGCACCGATCAGCGATTGGCAATTTCTTCAACAGTATTTGCTGCGGCAATTTAGACCGCTTATGTTTTCGTCCTCAACACATCCAACTTTGGATTGTGATTTTAGCTGGTGACTAGCAGTCGTTGCTAATACTTATTACTACTTCACTTATCCCAATAGCATACTCCTAAGTCAACCCTACAGCCTCATCATAGCTTCTATTGCTCTGGGACTTTCTACCATCAAAGTAACTAAATTTCACCCTGTCAGCAAAGCTTGACTTGGGAAGATGGAAGGGGCTGAAAAGGCAGGGAAGTTGGATGTTCCTTGCAGCACCCTTACCCAGCCCTTCAGTCTGCTGTTTACTAGGGACTAGGGATTCTCACTTTGGTTAGTCCCTAAATTGTTGGTGAGTTACAAAATTTATAAATCACCAACAATAATTATTCCCCTTATTGATTTGAGTTAGCTGCAACTTGGGGTAGTCCCATGCTGTAGTTAGTAACGCGGCTAGAGAGATTGTAGCTAATTTCGCCTTTTTGCAGAAGCGATCGCAGATAATGCTCCAAGTCTGACCCAATACGACGCAAGTTATAATCTGTTAGGTCTACACCACTGGAGGCTTCTACTAGTTCATCAAACTTGCGATAAACTTTTTGCAGAGCATCTTCATTCCAGTTAAATTCATTGTCTGGGTCAACATCTAAGGTCAACACCTGATTACTAGGAACTAGTTCATCTTTGTCCATTTCAGCCGCAAAAATGCGAATATGGCGGGTTGTAGACTTGAGCAGCATCGGGTTATCCATAAAAAGGTGTAAGATTTCGGTTAATTACACTGCAATCATTTTAACTGCTGTGCTTGGGCTTAATTCCTCCAACTTACAAGCTGTGATTGCAGTTTTCACGAATTTTGGGAAATATTTAGTTTGCATTTATCAACATACTGTCTGGGGCGATTGCTGCTAGGGACAGAAAACTAAACGATTGAAGCAGGTTGTGCAGCTAGTGCTTCAGTTCAACTGAAAGAAAAAATTAACAAGGTTCCAAGCCTTTTCCTCCAGTATATATCAGGGAAGTCTTAATTCTTAACAGGCGGCAGGGTTGAAAGTCTGTCGGTATTTGAGTTTTATATATCCTTGACGGCAGCGTAAGCCATCACCTATGCCTTCCTTAAGGGATACAGGTATGACAATTAACTTACAAAAGTGTCATACCTTTAAAAGAAATTTATTACCAGTAACCTGTTCTCAAGTTCCAACTCTGAGTTAAATATCTACAAAGCGAGCAGTATTGACAGGGGGAAGAAACAAGAATTTTTCTTTTTGGCTGATGCCTTCTCAGTGCTGCTAGTAATCTTTAAAACTTGCTATCCTATTTGGTAAAATTCTGGGCTAAAATAACTTAATTCAGTATGTATGTGATTCTCCAGAAAGAAATTTTTACAATTCATAACTTTACCGATTTAGTCTCAATAAATTTACTGAGAAAAAAGCGTACATCTAGTAATTGTACTTATAATAGCCAAAATGACATATAGCTCTAATCAAATGACAAAACTCAGCGTTTATGCTTAAGTATATATACTTAAAAATTCATGATAAGTAAAACTGTTATTGACGTTTAGATAAAGTTGATGTAAAAACTTTTAAAAAGGTCTGGCAAGTTCTTACAGAAACTTTATTGTATGGAATCTTAAAAACTGAATAATAGTTTATGAGTAACATATGCGATAACTAACACAGGATCATCAAAACTGAGCCGAAAATATAGCTGGAACAAAAGCAGGGGGAGTTAAATCGAATGCAAATGTGATGTATAAGAAAAAATTCTTAATTCAAATACTTCTTTGTATTCAAAAAAATATAAAGAGTTTTTTTCCGGATATCTAGTTTCTCACTCGCATGAACACCAAGTAAAGGAATCCTCAGACTATGAACTCCAAAGCATTACCACGCCAAATAAATAATCTCGAAGTGGGTGTTTATGAATGCGAAATTCATCTCAAATTCCGGTTGATTGAAGAAAAAAGTCTATTGGGCGATCGGGAACAACTTTTGCAGGTGCTACTAGATGCGCTAACTGAGGGATCTGACGACTTTTTGGAGACACTACAAGCGTCTGTAAAAGCGCAGGAGGTTTCTGAGTTCAAAGCCTCGCCTCAAATGAGACGTCAACTGATGCGCTTACGGAACTTTGCTGATAATAGCCAATAACTAAAGCTGTACTTTTGAGAAGTAGCAAATTCTGATTCGGGCATCAAATAGTAAATTTATTTACGTTGTCCCCTACCTATTTGCTATCATTACTAGTCAGCTTGTATAATCAGACTCTACAGATACAAGTGAGAAGATCACCTAAGGGAAGTTCAAGCAAGTATCTACATCAGCCCTTAATAATAGTGCACTACCAACATACATGGATGTCTACTTAAGGCAGTCATCCCTTGCTTCAAATTTAGGTTAGGGTTGTTGAAAGTTTATTTTCCGATAAATTTCAACATTAGGAGGGTTCCGCTTCAATGATAAGAACCCACATATTATCTATTGTTAGCAAACTTCGCAGGGTGCATCTTCCCAATTTTTTGATCAAACCGTAACGCCAAAAACAAAGTTTTTTTGGGTTAAAAACGGATACGGAGTACAAAAATTATCAAGAAAATCAAGCTCTATTGTCAAAAATAATATTTTTTCGAGACTTGCAAATAACGAAGTCGGGCAAGATTTTTTTGGAGAGCAGACAATATTTCTGTACTAATGTTTTACATCATGTCTGGTTGATTAGCGCTAATTCCCGTATCTGTGCAAAAATCGGTAAACTCTTTTTCCTCTGCGGTTCCTTAATGATAAGTCTTTAGCCGAACACGATATTACATATCTAGTAGAGAGAAACAATAAAACTGACCAGCTGTATTTACCCTATGACTATTCGTTGCGCCCCACAGATCAACCCTGACAGCTGGTCACTTTTTTCCGACTTACTAAGTTGCAGATTTAAATTACAGGGGAGCGATGTGCCTTGAAAGAAGTTTAATTAGCCAGTCCATGTTCTAAAGCAAAACGAACTAACTCTGTACGACTATTAGTGCCGGTCTTACTAAATAAACGGCTGACATATTTTTCGACATTGCGAACGCTGGTTTCTAAGCGTCGAGCGATTTCTTTATTCATCAATCCTTCTGCTACTAAGTTTAAAACGCTTTGCTCTCTGGGAGTCAAATCGATTTTGAACGGCGGTGGGGAGTAAGAAATTGCTGTTCGGGGACTTAACAAATCTTTAATTTTGGAAATTTCCTGGGCTAATTTGGCAATATCCATGTTTTCTCCATCTTCACTTGCTGCTGGTGCTTGAGCAGAGCGACGGATCAGCAAGTTTTCGATAATTGCCACTAATTCATCAGGATCGAAGGGCTTGGGTAGATAAGCGTCAACACCAGCTTGATAGCCTTGAATGCGATCGCCTGTCATGCCTTTAGCAGTTAAAAATACTACAGGCATTGCTTGAAAGCGGGGGTCATCTCGCAGTTGTTTAAGAAACTGATAACCATCTACTTGGGGCATCATGATATCAGAAATCACCAAATCTGGTGTATTTTGCTGCATCAAGTCCCAACCTTCACGGGCGTTACTGGCAGTTTGAACACTGAAACCGCTTTCTTGCAAATACTCTTTCACGGCTTCCCGCAATCCTGGTTCATCATCTACCAGTAACAGTTGTGCTGACATTGAAAATTCCTTTAAGTGTACCTTTTTCTAATTTAGCGAAAGTTGAGAGATTTTGGGTACAGGAGATTGAGGAGAGTTAAAATAATTCGTAATTTGTAATAGTGCCTACGGCAGGCTACCGCCAACGTAATTCGTAATGGGGATTTAACCCCAACACAAAACTTGCTTATTTATAGAACTGGGGGACTTAAACCCACGGAACTACTTAAAAATTCCTGAAAAGCTTGTGTAATCTGCTTTTTAAATTGTCAATTGTAAATTTTGAATTTTAAATTCTGCCCCAGGTAGTATGAATTGAGACTTGTGCATTCATCCTCTTAATCTACTACCTTAATTAGTCCTCTCTTTAAGGCATCAAATACTTTATTAATTTGCTTCATATCATGATCGCTTAAACCTTCTTCATGTAAAAGGTTAGACATCATTATATATTGATCTTGACGTGTAATTCGGCGATTACTAAATATGCGTTCCAAGATCGCCTCTAAGTTAATTTGGGGTGATTTATCTGTAAATTGCATATTTTTTACCACTGCTTAATATAATTTTCATACTTATTAATTGCACAATAACAAAATTTGACTAAGTTGCCATTGGTAGCTTTACTTAAACAAAAAAAATTAGCTAATTACTACTGGGTAACTTTGTACTCTGCAAATTTTCGGTAAAATAACTTAGCACTTTAAGAATTAACAAACTTGATAGTATGACAATAGCACAAATAGGTATTATAGGTGGCAGTGGTTTATACAAAATGGAGAGCCTTAAAGATGTGGAAGAATTAGAGGTACAGACTCCCTTTGGTTCACCATCAGATGCTTTGATTTTAGGTACACTAGGAAAAACTAGAGTTGCTTTTTTAGCTCGTCATGGTCGTAATCATACGCTTTCACCTTCCGAGTTGCCATTTCGCGCTAATATTTATGCAATGAAGCAATTGGGTGTGGAGTACTTAATTTCAGCTAGTGCAGTTGGTTCTTTGAAAGAAGTGGCGAAACCACTAGATATGGTAGTACCAGATCAGTTTATTGACAGGACAAAAAATCGAATTTCTACGTTTTTTGGTGAAGGAATTGTGGCACATATCGCTTTTGGTG
Source organism: Anabaena catenula FACHB-362 (assembly GCF_014698735.1). GTDB lineage: Bacteria > Cyanobacteriota > Cyanobacteriia > Cyanobacteriales > Nostocaceae > Anabaena > Anabaena variabilis_A. Next base: position 77,713 of record NZ_JACJTQ010000021.1, on the reverse strand, counting down.
AGCCGATTTGTAAAAATTTGGCTAGTGTGGTGGCTGATGCGATAGCTTCTTTAAATTTACCAGATGTGAGTCTACACCGTGGCGGTACCTACGTGTGTATGGAAGGGCCGGCTTTTTCTACAAAGGCGGAATCGAATCTTTATCGTAGTTGGGGTGCAACGGTAATTGGGATGACAAATTTACCTGAAGCCAAGTTAGCCAGAGAAGCGGAAATTGCTTATGCAACTTTGGCGCTGGTGACTGATTATGATTGTTGGCATCCAGACCATGATAGTGTGACAGTAGAGATGGTGATTGGTAATTTGCAACGCAATGCGCTAAATGCTCAAAAAGTAATTCAAGAGACTGTGAAGCGGTTAAGTGAAAATCCGCCTTCTAGTGATGCACATTCGGCGTTAAAGTATGCGATTTTGACGAATTTAGATAAAGCACCGGCAGCTACTAAGGAGAAGTTAGGGTTGTTGTTGCAAAAATATAGCAGGAGTCAGGAGTCAGGAGTCAGGAGTCAGGAGTAAAACCCTCTTGTAGTGAGAGTTTCATTATCAATTGATGTCCTAACCACCCTGTCCACGGCTATATTTGTAAAGATGACCTCAGATTAGAAGCTTGGGGCTACAAGAAATAAGCCTACCTCCGCAGGCTAAATACTTTTTTGATGTTTTTAATCCGCCTGTGCAGACTTTCTTTATATAGCCCCGACTTTTAGTCGTTCGCCGCTTTTGCTACTGTTCAATCAATTTTTTAAACCGTTTATCGTCTTTAAGTGCATCAAATTCTGGATTATTTTTAGCTAATTGTTTATGCTTTTCTGGTTTTAAATTAACTGCTTTTTGGAGATTGTCTAAAGCTAAATCATAATTACCCAGCAAGGAATAACAGCGTGCTATATGATGCCAAGACCAAGCATAATCAGGACGAATTTCTAGGGCTTTATTATATGCAGATATAGCCTCATCATATCGTCCTAAATTTCTCAAAGCATTACCAAGACCATGCCAAGCTATATATTCATCTGATTTTAGGAATATGCCTTTTTCAAAAGAGATGATTGCTTCTTCATATTTGTGCAATTTTCTGAGTGTCCAACCGCGATTAATCCAGGCTGCATAAGAATCAGGTTCTTTTTGAACTACTAAATCATAAAAAGGTAATGCCTCTGTATATCGACTTTCAGCATAGAACGCGTCACCTTGCTTTAAATAATCATTATTACTAAAAAATAGCTGCGGATTTCCAGCTTTCAGATTTTCTAATTGAGTGGTCAAATCTTGAATTTTTTGCTGAATTTCTGGATGGATATAATCTTGAATTAATGCTGGTGAAGGCGTAAGTTCTGATAATTCTTGTAAAATTTTTTCTTTTTGATTTTGAGCGTCTAAAAAAAGATTTTTTAATTCTGATAATTGCTCAATAAAGTCTAATTTTAAAGTTTCTAATTCTTGTTTAAAAGCTGCTGTTTGTTTTTGCAGTTCTGCTGCTACTTCTTTCTTTAATTGTGTTTCTACTTCTGTCGTTAATTGCTGTTTTGTCTCCGCTACTAATTCGCTAATGACACTACGACGTAATAGCCAAACACCAGCCGCAGCCAAGATTGGTAACAAAGTCAGCACAACCAACAAGATATTCAGTATGGTTGTAGTTCTACTAAAAGCCCGATCTACTTCTTCCTGAACTCTATCGCGGATCTCTTTCTCTTGCTGTAATTTTTCCAGTTCCTTTTGCTGCTGAGTCGAAACTACTGGATTAGGTACAAGTTGGGGTGAGTTACTTGGCTTGGGTTGGGCTATAGCAATAGTAGCAGATAAGATCAAAAGGGCAACTGTTAATCCAACCAGATTTTTAATCCTCATGAAATCTTAGTAAGTGTAAATTTAAAATCCATTGTCATCTACACAACTAGAATATCCGATTCCGTGTTTACACGACTTGAAAACTAAAATTAAGACTTGCCCAATTATTCACATCTAAAATATAGGAGTCTGTAGCAGTTCCATTCATTTCAGTTTTGACTTGACTAGCGTTATGCAAGTCTTGCAGCAAGGCTTGGGCGACTTCTAAGGGATTAACTAATGGACTAATAGGCTGTTGGTCAGCAGTAGGATACTTAGCAGTTCTTAAAGCTTCGAGGGTTTCACTCAATGGTGAAGTACTAAGAATTAATTGATGTTCACAAAATAGAGGGCGTGTAGGTAGCATCCAGCCAATGGATGTATCACTTTGTGGTATCCTCCGAGTCTGGCCAGGGGCAATGACTATTTCTTGTAAATAAGGTTTGCTGTCTGAGACTTCTTCGGGGGCGATTTGCCAAGGGTAAAAAGAAATCGCACTTTTAGTATTATTTAACCCTATCAGTATTAAATATATAGAGCGATCGCTCAAATTTTCCACTCGGTACTGCATTCGACTCCCGGTAGGAACGGTGGGAATGCCTTTTCCTGGAGTTGTAAATGCTTTGTTAGTAGCAGTTTCCCCACTCCGACTGCGCCCGGTTTCCCGTTGCATAACTACACGTGTTGAGATATTGTTAATAATCTCTAAAGTCCCTTTCACTGGTAAGCGGGAAGAACCTTCATTTTCTGTCAGCCGCCATAACTTTGCAGCTAACAGTGTGGAAAATTGCGGTTTTAATCGCTGTACTGCTACTTTTACAGCTTCTCCAGCTTCCCCAGCAGTATTGAGAATTAGTTCACCACCGACAGAAAAAAGACCATAACGGCTAGGAGTTTGTTGCAGTTTACCAAATACATAATTTGCTGGCTGTTCTGCTGCTATGTTGGCAATGCGGGTAATTGCCGCAAAGGCGCTGGTTGCGTCTACTCGCTCAATTCTTTCTAACTCAGTATCTAAGGCTACGGTTAAATTAATATTTCTCGGTAATACGCGTACTGCTTCTTGGACAAGTTGTCCTACTTGTAGCGTGGTAGTAGGTTCTAGAGATATTTGTGCTTTTGCGGTTAATCCCGTTCGTGACTTTAATATTAGTTGTTCTCCAGTAGCTAGAGTTAATCGAGAATTAACACCGTAGTATTCTAGAACCTGCGGGGGTAAGCCAGCTAACCATAACTGGACTGTTTTACCGTCTTCATCTACATCTGTGACAACTGCTTCCGCACCGCTGCTTTCTAGGGGGAGATGATCCACAATCAAAGCAGTTTGAGGATTTTTTTGCTCACTCAATAAACCGGGCTGCTGTTGAATACCGAGTTTGTAAATAGAACTACTCACATGAGAAAGAAGAATTTGAATAGTTGTGGCTGGGGTAGCTTCCCACAGATATTGAGTCAAAGCATAGGTAAATAATCCGGCACTAAAGCCAGAAAAAAGCAATTCTCCAGCTTGCTGATTTTCGTCAGAGGTGGCTTTCAGGACAATAGCATTGTTGGCGGCTGAGTTCTGGGTTTTGAGTTGTTGGAGAAACTCCAGTTCTTCGACTGCTAACTTTGCAACTGGTAATTCTGGACGGGTGCGAATTCGCCAACTTGAGGGCTGTGATGTAGTTGGAGCATAGTAACTAGTATCTAATACTGCGGTTACTTTGTCGCTGGGGAGCGATCGCAATAATAATAAAAGTGTTTCTTCTAATAAATAGTTGACAACGCGCCTGTTTTGGATATTTTTTTCATCAACTGGGATAAGGGCATTCTGCACAGTCTCTGGCAAAGTCCCCAATTTCACACGACTGCCATAACCACTAAAGTGGAATACAACCACATCTCCAGCTTTTGCTTGCTTACCCAAATGATCGAAAAAAGCCGCTTCAATAAATTCTCGGCTGGCTTGTTCCTCAGTTAAGGTGAGAATATCTGAAGCTGCAAAGCCAAAACGGTGAATCAAAAGTTCCCTTTGCAATTCCACATCAGTCAGACAACCACCCAAGGCGGGACTGTGTGGATATTTATTAATGCCTATTAATAACGCCAACTTCCGAGGGCTGGGTTGTGCTAAAGCTTGATAATAGCGATCGCCCAAAGTCAACCACTCAGCCTCAGTCAATCCCAGTACCGCCAGTAAGCGGCTTATTCGTTCTAAAAACGCACGCCGTTTCATAATTAGCTATCAGCCATCAGCCCATCAGCATAATAGCTTAAAGGGCTGAAATCTGTAGAGTAAAGTTTCTGATGATACTTTTTGCTAATTCCTAGTCAGTTTTAAGCTAATACTGCTGGAACACGCATTGCCCTTGTTAACTCTGCTGCTACTTCAGGACGAGAAAATTCTGGTGGGGGTAATTCACCACGACGTAGCATTTCCCGGACTTTTGTCCCCGACAGGTGAACCCGTTCCTCTGGTTTGCTAGGACTGGTTTTAGTTGTCGCCATTTGTTTGGTGCGTGTGCAATAAAAAGCGTGTTCAAACTTCATTGGCACAATGCCCAATTCATCAGGCGCAAACTCATCAAAGATATATTGAGCATCATAAGTGCCGTAGTAGTCACCTACACCAGCATGATCTCGACCAACTATAAAATGTGTACAGCCGTAATTCTTGCGAACTAAAGCATGGAAAATTGCTTCTCTTGGCCCAGCATAACGCATCGCCGCTGGATTAATAGCCAAAATGACTCTATCTAAAGGGTAATAATGTTCTATCAAAATTTCATAGCAACGCATCCGCACATCAGCGGCGATGTCGTCTTCTTTAGTCGCTCCCACTAATGGGTGTAAAAATAGACCATCTACAGTTTCTAAGGCGCACTTTTGAATATATTCATGGGCGCGGTGGATAGGGTTGCGAGTCTGGAAACCAACTATAGTTTTCCAACCCTTCTCCTTAAACATTTCCCGTGAAGCGGCGGGATCAATTTGATAGCTGGGAAAATGAGGGTGGGAATCACGTTGTAATAACCAGATATCACCTGCAAGATTGACAGAACCTTGATTGTAGACTACCTGCACACCGGGATGTTTAGCATCATCAGTGCGATAAACATTGATAGCTTCGTGTTTTTTATCGTAGGTATATTTTTCGGTAAGTTCTAAAACCCCAATAAATTCGCCATCAGGGTTATCCAAACGCACTAAACCACCTTCTGTCAAAGGGGTTGCAACTTCTTCTGTAACAGATAGTGTAATTGGTATTGACCAGACAAGACCGTTAGCCAGCCGCATTTCTGCTACTACTCGGTTGTAGTCTTCTTGGTTCATAAAACCTGTGAGCGGACTAAAACCACCGATTGCAATCATTTCTAAATCAGAAACGGCTCGCTCATCCAGTGTAACTCTTGGCAAAAAGTCGGCTTTGGAGAGAAATGTTTCCTTTTGTGCGGGTGTAGCAACCCGGTTAACCAACTCTCCACCGTGGGGGGCAATGGCATCTTGATGGTAACTCAACGTGATTCTTTCCCTATAATTGTTGCGAACTATGTATTAATTTATCAAATTGTTGGTACATATAGTACAAATTCTTAAAACTTTTTGTTAATTGCCGGTCGGGAAAAGTGAGATTCGGAAGAGTAAATGTATATTTAATTACGCTGCTAGGATTCGCTGCTGCTATAGCAATCTTATCCAGTGGCATAAATGGCACAATTAAAATAATTCGTAATAGTGCCTACGGCAGGCTAGCGCCAACGTAATTCGTAATTCGTAATTCGTAATAAAGTTTTGCAACAGGGATTTAGAACCCGACACAAAACTTGCTGCCTGTAGAGGCAGGGGAATTAAACCCCCAGAATTGGTTAACAATTAAAAATTGAAGACCGTTGCAGTAGGGGACACTTACCCCAACTCAACTGAGATAGGACTTACGCAAAACAGAACTAAAGTAGCGGTAATTCATGAATTACCGCTACACAGGAATAAGGTTTTCAGTCACATCTTGCGTAAGTCCTATGAGACTAAGTGTAGATATAGGGGTCTTAAACTCTTGAATTTACGATAAATTGTCCGAGTTTCTGCTAAATATTCTCGTCATTTATCAGATTTAATCTAATAGGATTTTTGACTATCTGTAAGATTCAATTTACCATTTATAAGGAAAATGCCGAAAACCCTTGAAGGTGCGTCCGACTCAGGAGGACACACCTGTGCTGTCTTCCAAGGGATGTAGCTTGCTTCCCGAAGGGTAGGCTAGTTGCAGGATTTATCCTGCCCTGACCTTTTGTATATATTGTATAATAAATAATTGTCGAAACCAAATAAAGTTGATTGTTAAAAGTTAAATCAATGCTAGTCCTAGAATACAAAGTTAAAGGGAAACAACATCAATACAACGCCATAGACGATGCTATCCGTACCACCCAATTCATTCGCAATAAAGCGATAAGATATTGGATGGATGCACCACGCGAGCTAAAAATTGATAAGTTTACCCTGAATAAGTATTCAACAGAACTACGCTCATATTTTAGCTTTGCTGCTGAATTAAACTCAATGGCAGTACAATCGGCCGCAGAAAGAGGATGGTCTGCTATATCAAGGTTTTACGACAACACTTCGACAAAGCTCAGTGACCATTGTAAATCTAAAAAATCTGGGAAAAAAGGTTTCCCAAAATTTCAAAAAAACTGTCGTTCCGTTGAATATAAAACATCGGGATGGAAATTACACAAAACCAAGAGACGTATTACCTTTACTGACAAGAAAGGTATTGGTGAACTCAAAATATTAGGGAAATGGGATATTCAATCCTACGACCTTAAAGATATTAAACGAGTGCGTTTAATCCGGCGTGCCGATGGATATTATCCACAGTTTTGTGTGGGAATTGATGTTGTAGATATTCAAGCAAAAACGGGTAATGAAATCGGTTTAGATGTTGGTACAGAGTCGTTTTATACCGATTCTAATGGACATCACGAACCCAATCCTCAGTTTTTGAGAAAAGCTGAAAAATCAATCAAACATTCTCAAAAGTTGAAACCGCTACTCTGCTTGGTGCAAGCCTGGTCGAGCAAGTTTTGACGGGGAATGTAGAATCCCCGCGTCTTTAGACCGGGGAGTGTCAAAATAGCAGTTTCATGTAATTCTGCAATAGATATAGGAATCCTATTTGAGTTTTGTGAAAGTGCCTGCGCTTTGCACTTACAAAACGACCTACTCATCTACCTACCTTCTTTTCCTTCTTACCTATTCCCTATTCCCTATTCCCTATTCCCTACTGTATTTTCATAACTACCCATACAGGCATCACCCGCATAGCTATTTACCATGCTTCAGTATCCCAATCTCGAAAAAGCCTTAAAATATCACTTTGGTTATGATCAATTTCGCCCCGGACAAAGGCAAATTATTGAAGATGCACTGCACAATCGGGATTTAATGGTAGTGATGCCGACTGGTGGGGGTAAGTCTTTGTGCTTTCAATTACCTGCACTCCTGAAACCAGGTTTAACTGTGGTGGTGTCACCGTTGATAGCTTTAATGCAAGACCAAGTGGAAGCACTGCGAAATAATAACATTTCTGCCACATTTCTCAATAGTAGTCTCAACGCCTATAAAGTTCGCTCTCGTGAAGAAGCGATCATGAATGGTAAAGTTAAATTACTCTATGTCGCCCCAGAACGTCTGATTAGTGAGAGATTTTTGCCGCTTTTAGATGTAGTTAAAGAAAAAATCGGAATTTCTACATTTGCTATTGATGAAGCCCATTGTGTTTCTGAATGGGGACATGATTTTCGCCCAGAATATCGTCAATTAAGATTACTAAGAAAACGTTATCCTGATGTGCCTACAGTTGCTCTGACTGCTACCGCTACAGATAGAGTCCGGGCTGATATTATTGAACAATTAGGATTAAAACAACCAAGTATTCATATTGCCAGTTTTAATCGTCAAAATCTTTATTATGAAGTTCGTTCTAAAAGTAAACGTGCTTACGCTGAATTATTAGAAATAGTCAGAGAAAATGAAGGTTCAGGAATTATCTATTGTTTAACGCGCAAAAAAGTTGATGAATTAACTTTTAAATTACAAAATGATAAGGTTTCAGCCTTGCCTTATCATGCTGGATTAAGTGATGATGAAAGGTCAAAAAATCAAACTCGATTTATTCGGGATGATGTGCGGGTAATGGTGGCAACAATTGCTTTTGGGATGGGAATTAATAAACCTGATGTGCGGTTTGTAGTTCATTTTGATTTACCCCGTAATTTAGAAAGTTATTATCAAGAATCAGGTAGGGCTGGTAGAGATGATGAACCTTCTAGATGTACGTTGTTTTTCAATTATGGTGATATTAAAACTATTGAATGGAGTATTAATCAAAAAACAGATCCGCAAGAACAGTTAATAGCTAAACAGCAACTACGACAAGTAATTGATTATGCAGAAGGAACAGATTGTAGACGCACAATTCAATTAGGATATTTTGGGGAAAGATTTCCTGGGAATTGCGGGAATTGTGATAATTGTCGTTATCCCAAACCTATGCAAGATTGGACAATTGAAGCCATGAAGTTTTTATCTTGTGTAGCACGGTGTAAAGAAAGATTCGGGATGTTACACATTATAGATGTTTTGCGGGGTGCGAAAAACCAAAAAATTGCCCTAAACGGACATGATCAACTGTCTACTTACGGGATTGGTAAAGATAAAACTGTAGATGAGTGGCGAATGTTAGGGCGATCGCTTTTACATCAAGGTATTTTAGAACAAACCCCCGATGGTTACTCGGTTTTGAAGCTTAACGCCCTGAGTTGGGAAGTAATGCGAAAACAGCGTCCAGTCTCCATTGCGGTTCCTGTAGCGCAGAAAATTACCTTCGATGAGGGAAATATCAAAGCCGCAGAGGTAGAAATTCTGATGCACAGATTGCGATCGCTTCGTAAACAAATCGCTGATGAACAATCTGTGCCACCTTATATGATATTTCAGGATTCCACCCTGAAATTAATGGCACAAATCAAACCGAAAACTTTAGATGAACTTGGTAAACTTGATGGCGTAGTTAGTTACAAATTAGCCCAATATGGCGATAAGTTTTTAGCAGAAATTCAAGCCTATCGTCAAGAACAAGGTTTACAGCCATCAACAGCTAATCAAGTTAATTACACACCAGTTAATAACTTTCCTTCTGATACAGAATTAACAACACTCCAATTATATCAGCAGGGTTTTAGTATTGAAGAAATTGCCCAAAAACGCAATATTCGCCCCACAACAATTATCCGTCATTTAGCAGATTTAATCGAGAAAAATCAACCTGTAGATTTAAGTCAGTTAGTAACTTTAGAACATCAACAGAAAATTTGGCAAGTTTTAGAAGTTCTCGGTGATATTGCGCTGACTCCTATTCGAGATTATTTAGGTGAAAGCTACAGTTTTGACGAAATTCGCCTAGTTAGAGGCAAGTGGAGACGAGAAAAACTCAAGTAATATAGCAGGTGATAGGGGACAGGTGACAGGTGACAGTCTGAAGAGTCTTTTGGTGTCTAGGTTTTATAATCAGTTGGTGTCCTAACCGCCCTGTCCGTTGCTATAACTATCTGGTTTTAGTCAAGTAGCTAGTTATTTGCGATTGTCGATTAAATCAATGTCAATTTCTTTTACTATTTTGACAATTTGATTAAGCATGAACCATTAAATATTGTCCATTACCATTGTATTCACCGTCGCAACTTGCAAAATTAGCAACAAACCAAATCAAATAAAAGCGCCAGATTCGGCGAAATTTGGCATAGTCAATACCGTAGTCTAAATCTTTGACTATCGCCTGAGAATCATCAAAGTTTTTCAGCCAACTAGCAAAAGTTTTGGAGTAATTAGAGCCATTAAGATACCATCGATCAATAGTTTTTAGGTCTTTATTGTGGCTGGGAATTGCATCGTATTTCCAGTAACGCCCATGAGGAAAAATGTATTTGTGGGTAAAAACGCTAGATATATTATTGGGAGTGCGGACTGTGATAATGTGAATAAAAACCCGACCGTTATCCTTGAGAAAAGATGCCAGCTTTTGGAAAGCCTTTGTTAAATTACCTACATGACAAAAAACACCGATTGAGAGAATTTTGTCAAATTTTGTCTCAAATTCGGCATCGTTCAAATCTCCTTCATAGAGAGTAAAACGACCAGAACTAAGGTAACTTTCAGGATCTTGCATTTTCTGGCGCATATACTCACATTGCTGGTGACTCAAGTTAATTCCTGTAAACTTGACATTGGGGAATTTGGCAAGAATATAATTTGCTACGCAGCCCCAACCACAGCCAAAATCTAAAATATTATCACCATCTTTAATCTCTAGTTTTTCAATCACATCATCAAGCATTTGCATTTGTGATTGTTCGAGATTGGCTGCTCCTTTTTCCCACAATCCCATACTGTATTTAGGATAAATGAGTTTTCCATCACCTAACATGGGATTCAGCATAGCTTGAGGCAAATCATACTGAATCTTCATTAAATCCCGCGAACCTTCGGCGGTATGCTCCGTTTCTGTTAATACCCATTCGTAGGGTGCAAGGAGGGATGGAAAATACTTAAAAAAGACGGGCATACAACTATCAAAAAGCGATCGCAACACAGAATCTGGTACTTCTAATCCGTTGATGTAAGACTCTGCTACTGCCATTTGTACAGTATTAACTGTACTAACTGCGAGGCGAGTTGCTCGGTAGGCAATTTGACTTTTGGTATGCACATCTCCCACTATGGGAATATGTTTTTCAATGTTTTGTAAAATTGTTGATGAACTCATCTTTATATTGGGTTTTAAAGATGCCGCTATTCTATATCAATAAAACCAAGTGGAAATAACATTAAAAAATAGATATTCCCTTAGATAGATCGTAGGAGAAAAACAGGAATAATAAGTATATTTATTTCTTTACTATGGCGTACAACTAGATAAAGGTCGCCAAGAACGTTGAGAAAACTGACCTGTAGGTTCATAAGCCAAAAGCGTTACTTCCCCCTTTTCATTCATCACCCAACCTCTGGCCGGGACTGGTAATGGGTAATTGGTGATTGGTAATTGGGAAAATTCTTGACCTCTGCCCCCTACCCCCTGCTCCCTGCTCCCTTCCACCCAAGCAAACTGCTGATAATTACCGCTCAGAGCATCATTAGGACTCGGTGGCACTCCCCCTCTTCCAGTGATAGAAAACTCGCTCCCTGCGCCTCTTGTACAGGGATTAGCTGCAATTAAAGTATTAGGGTCAACGACATTTTGCGGTATTTCCACCAACCCTTGGGCGGGATTCACCCCAGAAGTGCTAAAGGTGACAGTCCCTTGTAAAGAAGGCCCTGATACTTGGGAAATGGCGGCGATGTCACTGGTAGTCAGTAGTGATGTGGGACTTACCTGTAAAGCTGCAAATTGGGCATCTGTCAGCCCTAAACGGTCTCTGACTTGTTCTCGGCTAACGGCTGTAAAACCAAATATATTCGGTACATTAACCGTAACTTTACCACCTTGGGCTGTACGAGCATTGGCTGTAATGTCGCTATTTTCTTGGGGAAATGCTAAAAGAATGTCGCTGTTGATATTGATGTTACCACCGTCAGAACTACCGGCATCAGTTGTAATTGTGCTGGACTCACGTAACTGTAATTCTTTGGCTGTAATATTAATGTTTCCCCCACCGCCCGCGTCCGTACTACCATTAATGCTACCTTTGTTACTTAGGGTAATGGCATCGCTAATAATATTAATACTTCCAGCCGTCCCTGTTCCTAAAGCCTGAACATTGATTGTGGACTCATTTTGGACAAGTAATTGCTGAACATTCAGATTTAATGAACCTGCATTTGCTGTTGCGTTGGGATTAGTTAAATCACCGACAATTCCCACAGAAGCTTGGATTCTACTATTTAATCCATCTGACTTTTGACTTCCCAAAAGCTCTACCTGCCCAGCATCAATGGTAATATTTCCGGCATCACCTGTACCTAAAGAACCTGCTGAAATTATTCCCCCATTCCGCAGAGTTAGCACTGGTGTAGAAAGGTAGATATCGCCTCCTCTACTGTTAGAGTAAGTATCTGTACTGAGGAAACTAATACTTCGACCCCCATTAGCTAAAACCCCAGATACACCATCTAATTCTACCGATTCAGTTGCCCTAATTGTTAAATTACCCCCAGATCCACCGATTGGATTGAGTAAGATGTTACCAATAGCTGCGCCACTAGTTAAGGTAATTCCCGCACCCTCAGAAGCAAATAATCTTTTAGTATCAATAGTTATATCACCGGCTTTGCCAGTTGAACCAAAAGCAGTTGTACCGATAAGAGTTTGTGTCACACTACCAGCAGGAGTGCGTAATACTTCTACTGATTCAGAGGCTTGAATATTGATATTTCCTGATGCACCTTCACCGCGAGTTAAGCTGGCAAGAGTAGAACCATCACGCACTATCAATCGTTCTGAGGTAATAGAAATGTCTCCTCCTGTGCCAGTGCTTTCCCGAAAAGTACCGCTGTTAATGGCAGAACTGACTAATTCTACGACTTTGGCACGGATATTTAGTTTTCCCCCATTTGGAGAGCTATAAGTTCCAACCCCTATGGCTACTCCATTTTCCAAGAATAGATTTCCGGTTTCAATTGTCAAGTCTCTGGTAATCCCTGTACTAAAGCTACTACTAGTCAAAACAATTGGTAAGTCAAAAGGGTTTACTGTTCCACTAATCAGATATGTAGCTATCAAGTTTTGCAGACTAGGAAACCCCACACCACTGAGTTCTACAGCGTCTGTAGTGCGGATATTTAAAGCTCCTCCTGTACCCGCACCAAAGGTTGAGGTAGATATTTTTGCTCCTTCCTGAGCGCGGAGTTTTTGAGCATTGATATTTATGCCTTTCCCATCTATATTTCCTAAAGTTAAGGCGAAAATGCGGGAACTATTGAGGAGAATATTGCCACCTTTAATATCTACTTTTCCACCACCAATACCGCTAGTATTAATAAGTGAGTTGTCGGTTATTTCAATATTGCCAAAGTTTTGAATATTATCATAATTTAAAGTCAGATTTTGTGGAGTTAGCGTAAAATTTACTAAACCAGTACTAGCCACACTACCCAAAATAATTTGTCCATTATTAGCAGTTAAATTACCATTATCAAGTTGAATATTCCCCCCAATTAAACCTAATGTTTGACCATTGTCTACTGCTAAACCAAGATTATTGGATATGGGGATAGGTTGGGATACTTGAGGTAAATTTAATGTTCCTACAGCTTGGGATTGATTGATAATTGTGCCAGGATTTTCTCTAAATCTCAACCCCAGAGGAATATTGACAGTTAATAGAGGTGCTTGAGGATTATTACTGCTAAATTCAAAGCCGTTATTAAATACCACACTATCGGCTGTAGAAGCAAAAAAAGAACCACGCAAATCTAATTGGGCATTTTTGCCAAAAACAATTCCTTGGGGGTTTAATAAAAATAGATTGGCATTTCCTAAAACTCCTAACGTTCCAAAAATGTTGCTAGGATTACTACCTGTGACGCGGCTAAAGATGTTTGTGATATTATTAGGATTAGTAAAATAAACTCCTCTACCTTCACCAACATTGAATTCTTGGAAACTATGAAACAGATTAGAACCACGAATTGCTCCACCTTCAATTCGGTCAGATGGTAAATTATTGATAGTATCAGTAACAGTTTGGGAATTTTCCGAGCCGAGGGTATTATCTGGAATAATTTGCGCTAAGGCTGGTAAGTTAATAAGTAAATAGATGGGAAGTAGTCTCACGCAGAGACGAAGAGGCGCAAAGGAAAATTTTTTAGTCATTTTTTAAAGTTATTTGTTATCAAAATACTTCTCTCAAACTGTCTTCACAAGATTAAACTCTTGAATTCTCTCTGTGTCTCTGCGCCTCTGCGTGAAAAAAAGTATTTTCATGATTTAAAAAAGAAAATAATTAATAGTAAAATAAACACCTTGATCTTGTAAAGTTTTATTATTTGCTTTCACATCAATTAAGGGGATACCATAATCTAAACGGGTATTTAAGCGATCGCTCATTTGCCAGATTAACCCTAAACCTGTACCTAATAAACTATTAGATTGGGAATTTGCTTTTTCTCCAGAATAGTTCCACCCAATTCCAAAATCAATAAAAGGAGCAATTTGAAAAACACTTTTTATTTCTGGTACGCGCACAATGGGGATGCGTAATTCGGCAGATGTAATGACACCGCTATCTGTTAATATTAAATCTTGACGATAACCTCGGACGCTCTTAGCACCACCAATTCCTATCTGTTCTAGGGATAATAATGAATCTGAGGATACCTGAATATCGGAACGCAGAATTAACAAGGTTTCTGGTGCTAATAACCGCACATATTGCCCTTGTCCCCGCCACGCCAAAAAGCGACTATCTGGTGCATTATTATTTACTGTAGCACCGAAAATATCTGTACCGAGGGAAAATTGCGATCGCGCTGCTAAAACTTGACGAGGACTCCGTTGCACATATTCTTGAAAAAACCGCAACGCGGAAACGCTGGTTTCTCCCTGATTATTAGCCCCTGGAGACAGAGGAAATCTTTCATTTAACAGTGAGGTTTGGCTTTCCTGTCGGGAAAAAGTCAGCCCTAAAGCTAATTCTTGATTTGGCTTTTGGACTATGGGTTGACGATATGTGAGTTGGTATGTACGTGATTTTCCTTCAATATCCAGACGATTAAATGGCTGTTCAATCACGTTAGTATTAGTTATACCTGCTGCAAATTCAATTGTGCCATTGCGGGCATTGATGGGTAAAGTATAACTACCATCAAAGGCATTACTCCCGTCACTGTTGGTGTAAGATACCTCTAATCCATCACCCAAACCCAGTAAGTTACTTTGATTAATCTTAATCCCCCGTCGAAAACTACCCACGCTGGGAGAACGATTGTTATCAGTAAATATTTCCCCACTGAAGGTATCTGCTTCTTTAACTCGCACTTGTAAACGACTTTGTTGGGGACGGCTCCCTGGTTGGAGTTCGGCAGATATATTAGTAATTAGGGGGTCTAGTTGCAGTATTTGTAAGGCTTCTAGTAATCGGTTGCGGTTGAGGGGTTTTTTGGTGGCGATTTCTAAACGCGATCGCACATAATTAGCATGGAGGCGACGATTACCAATGATATTAATTTCTGTTAGTTCCCCTTCGATAATCTGAATTTTTACCACTCCTCCGGTTCTGGGAAAGGTTTGATTAGCGGAAATTACCGCACCAGAATTAATGTATCCGGCTTCGATATATTTTTGCGTTACCGCTGTCTCTACTGCTATGAGTTCAGCAAAGGTAATTTCTCTAGCTGTAAAGGGCTTGCTGACTTCCGCAAGTTGGCGATCGCTAAAAGCAGTATTTCCCTCAAATTCAAAGCCTTCTACGCGAATTGTCCCTGGAATTTGGGGCGATATTTCCCCCGGTTGCAGAGTGGGTGGATTTGTTTCTAAAGGAGTAGGTTGAGATTGTTCTGGCTTGACAGGGGTTAATTCTGGTTTTTGAGGAATAATAGGGTTAGGTAGTTGAGCGATATTATTTGTCACTGCCAATTTTTTTAAATTAGCAGCATGGCTAATAACCGTCTTTGTTGCGCTTTTAGCTGGTTTTTCTAGTAACGTGACCAGGGATACCACCGTAACCCAAAATAGCATTTTTACTCCATAGATCATATTTAGACACTTTGCGGAATTCAAAATAGACCCTCCGAGGGGTACAAAATTCAAGAAGAAAACTCTTAAGTAGGTAGGCAGAATAAAACTAAACTGTGTAAAGAAAAGTAAACAAGGCTAAAACCCTTTTTCCCCCTGCTCCCTGCCCCCTGCCCCCTGCCTTATCCCAACGACAATTTTTAACGCCAACCTACTTACCAATCACCAATTACCCATCACCCATCAATTCAGTATTAACAAGTATTTATGCTAATGCAATTATGTAAATTAATACTGAACAGCTAATTAAATTAAATTCAAATTATACAGATAAACCCGTTAAATTAGTGAAAGTAATAAATTTATACTCAGGCTAAATCAAAATGCGTCTAGAGCAGTTGCAAGCCTTTTTGGCGATCGCTCAAACTGGTAGCTTTCAACAAGCTGCAACAAAATGTGGTGTTACTCAATCCACTATCAGTAGGCAAATTCAGGGATTAGAAGCAGACTTAGGAATAGAACTATTTCATCGCAGTACCCATGCCAAATTAACGTTAGGGGGTGAACGTTTACTTCCCCGTGTCCGCAAAATTTGCCAAGAATGGGAATCTGCTACACAAGAGTTAACGGATTTAATGGGGGGAAAGCAACCAGAACTATGTATTGCAGCGATTCATTCTGTCTGTGCTTCTTACTTACCGCCAGTGTTACAAAAGTTTTGTCATGATTATCCAGAAGTACAATTGAGGGTAACATCATTAGGAAGCGATCGCTCTCTCAAAGTCCTCAAAGATGGTTTAGTCGATTTAGCAATTGTCATGCACAATCGCTTTTTAATCTCTGGCAAAGAAATGGCGGTAGAAGTGCTATATGATGAACCTATAGAAGTCTTAACCGCAGCAAATCATCCCCTAGCTGGCTATGAATCTATCCCTTGGTTGGAGTTAATTCGTTATCCCCAAGTAGTATTTAAAGATGGTTATGGAATGCAACGTCTAATTCAAGATCGATTTGAACAGATGGAAGCTAAACTTCAAGCAGCTTTGGAAGTAAATACTTTAGATGCTTTTCGGGGAGTAGTTCGTCAAGGAGAACTGATTGCATTACTTCCCCATTCAGCATTAATAGAAGCCAGATATGATCCTACTCTTGCAGTTCGTCCCCTAGCCAATAATAGTAATTTAGCTGATAATTCGAGTTTAACTCGTCGCGTAGTCATGGTAACAACTCAAGACCGTCTTCAGATTCCCCCCATTCAACACTTTTGGCAACTCGTCAAGGATAATATTCATTTACAACTTAACCAACAACGTTCTGTTTCTTAATTTGGAATTTGGGGAAAATTCCTCATTAACCTGACTGCTGTATCTACTAGGAAATACATCTATGATTGACCTTTACTATTGGACTACCCCCAACGGCCATAAAATTACAATATTTCTGGAGGAAGTTGGACTTCCCTATAACGTCATTCCTATTAATATTGGTGCAGGAGATCAGTTTAAACCGGAGTTTCTGAAGATTTCCCCCAATAATCGCATTCCTGCAATTATTGATCACCAACCTAGTGATGGTGGTGAACCTATTTCTATTTTTGAGTCTGGAGCAATTCTAGAGTATTTGGCACAAAAAACTGGAAAGTTAATGCCAACAGATATTCGCGGTCGTGTAGAGGTTCTGCAATGGCTATTTTGGCAGATGGGGGGATTGGGGCCAATGGCTGGGCAAAACCATCATTTTAGCCAATATGCCCCGGAAAAAATTGATTACGCCATTAATCGCTATGTCAATGAAACAGGACGATTATATGCTGTTTTAAATAAACGATTGAGCGATCGCGAATTCATTGCTGGGGATTATTCCATTGCTGATATTGCCAGCTATCCCTGGATTGTACCTTACGAACGACAAAGTCAAAAGCTGGAAGATTTTCCTCACATACAACGCTGGTTTGAAGCAATTAAAGCCCGTCCAGCAACTATTCGAGCTTATGAAAAAGCCGAGGCTTTCAAAAATCAGCAAATCAGCCCCGAACAATCACGAGATTTGTTATTTAATCAATCTGCTAATAGTGTGAAGCTGTAATCAGATTTTATCAAAAATTCTACCTCTTGAATTGCTCGTCAACAGGAATCTGATAGCCATTAGCAAGCCTATTTGTCATATTCGCTGCTCCTGTAATTGCCATCAGTTCACCAAATACTTGATCACTCATACCTTTAGCACGGGCTGCTGCGGTGTGTGAGCTAATACAATATTCACAGCCATTTGTAACGCTGACAGCAATGTAAATTAATTCTCTCACTAATGGATCTATTTCACCAGGACTCGCCATCACTTCTTTAAGTGTTTCCCAGGTGCGCCGCAAAGTGGGGGGATGATTAGCTAAGGCTTTCCAAAAGTTGTTGATATAGTCAGTTTGACGAGTAATGCGGATATCATCATAAACTGCGCGTACTTCGTCGCTGGCATCTTCATATTCGATGAGGTTGGTCATAATGTTAAGTAAGTGAAAATCAGCGAATCTTAAATATTTCCCAAGGAAGAAATATAAAACTATTTTACAGTATTGTGTAAAATATTAATATCCTAAACAATTGCTTGCTTAATATCTTGGATGAATTCATCAATTCTGGCATGGGTTGTATTCCAAGAACACATTAATCTCACACCTCCAACACCAAGAAAACTGTAAAATAGCCAATTTTTCGCTCGTAAGCTGGTAACTACTCTTTCTGGCAAATTTGCATAAACAGCATTAACTTCTCTAGGGAACATGATTTCAATCCCTGCTATTTTTAACAATTCATTCTCTAAATATTCAGCACATTGATTAGCATGACGGGCATTTTTTAACCAAGCACCTGTTTCTAATAAACCCAGCCAAGGAGCCGAAATAAATCGCATTTTTGAAGCAAGTTGCCCAGCTTGTTTGCAGCGATAGGCAAAATCTTCTGCTAATTCTTTATTAAAAAAAATGACTGCTTCCCCTAATGCCATGCCATTTTTTGAGCCGCAAAAACACAAAACATCTATGCCACTTTTCCAAGTAATTTCCGCAGGGCTTTTATTCATGGAAACTACTGCATTCGCAAAGCGTGCGCCATCCATGTGAATTTTTAAATCATGTTTTTCTGCCAATGCTTTAATAGCAGCCAGTTCATCTAGAGAATATAAAGTCCCTAATTCTGTTGCTTGAGTTAGGCTAATGACTTTACGTTTAGGATAGTGAATATCGGTTCGCTTACCTAATAATAAAGCTTCTATTGATGCTGTTGTTAATTTGCCATTTTCGCCTGGAGCAAGGAGAAGTTTAGAACCATTAGAAATAAATTCTGGCGCTCCACATTCGCTAGTTTCAATATGTGCATTTTCATGACAGATGATACTATGATAAGACTGACATAAAGCTGCTAATGATAACGAATTTGCAGCAGTGCCATTAAAGACAAAAAAGACTTCGCAATCTATTTCAAATAACTCTCGAAACTTATCTGAGGCTTTTTGAGTCCATTGATCATTGCCATAGGCAGGTGCGCTACCTTGGTTTGCTTGCAGTGTGTATTCCCATGCTTCTGGACAAATTCCAGAGTAGTTATCACTGGCAAACTGTTCTAAATTAAAATTCATTATGTTGTGTGTGATTTACAATTTTTTAGTAAATATCCTATTTTAACGAAATTATTAACAAGAATTCAAGAACCCATTTTTGGAGTCAGGAATCGTCCTAGATTACCTTAGCTGAGAAACTTAATCACTAATGAGAATTGATCAATGAGTAATATATTTAGAGAATTTATCCAAAAAGTAGGTAGTGGAAGTCATACATCCGAGAATTTAACTCGTGCTGAAGCGGCTACTGCGACAAAGATGATGTTATTAGGTGAAGCGACACCAGCCCAAATCGGCGCATTTTTGATTGCTCACCGTATCAAACGTCCCACAGGTGAAGAGTTAGCGGGGATGTTGGATGCTTACTATGAACTCGGACCTAAGTTGCAACCAATAGCACAACCTGTGATCGTTTTAGGTATACCCTATGATGGCAGAACTCGCACCGCGCCAATTAATATTATTACGGCTTTATTATTGGCTGCTGTGGGACAACCGGTAATTATGCATGGAGGAAACCGCTTACCAACAAAATATGGTTTACCTTTAATAGAGATTTGGCAAGGTTTAGGAGTAGATTGGACTGGTTTACCACTGGAACAAACCCAGCAAGTTTTTGAGAAAACAGGAATTGGCTTTGTTTACACACCAAAGCATTTCCCTTTAAATCAAACTTTATGGGAATACCGCGATCAACTTGGTAAACGTCCACCATTAGCGACAATGGAGTTAATTTGGTGTCCCTATGCTGGGGATGCTCACATCATTGCTGGCTTTGTTCACCCACCCACAGAAGCGATGTTTCAAGTGGCTTTGGGGTTAAGAGGGGTAACAAAATTTACCTTTGTCAAGGGATTAGAAGGCAGTTGTGACTTACCGCGCGATCGCACAGCAATCATTGGATTATCTTCACCAACAACATCCCCAGAATTAGAACGGCTACACCTTGTACCTCGTGAATACGGTTTTACTACCAAAAATGTTCCCCTTACCACTACAGAAGAATTAATCAAGGATATGCAATCAGTTTTGGCTGGTCAAGTAAGTGAACTCATGCAAACAGCCTTATGGAATGGTGGTTTTTATCTATGGCGCAGTGGCTTTTCTCCAGATGTACAAGCTGGGATAGCCAAAGCCACAGAATTATTTAGCAGTGGAGCAGTAGCTGCTAAACTTCAAGAACTGAAGATTGAATTCAGGTAACTGGAAGTTACTTACTCACAGGCAATACCATACCTTCACAAGCTAGTAATACATTAGGAAATGTAGACTTCAGTTTGTTTTGAATTTGGTCAAGAAAAACATCATCGTCGTCTGGATGATGGTGTGAGATTACTAACCTTTGCACACCAGCACTTTGAGCTAAATCAACTGGAGTTTTCCATAGTAATTCAGCATATTCATGGTTTTTATTAGTTGGAGGCGTATAGGTAGCATTGGTAACTAGTAAATCAACACCTTTAATGATTTTTAGAATCTGCTCTTGCTCTTCTAAATCAAGACTCTGATGTAAATCAGTCACGTAGGCCATGCTTTGATCTCCCCAACTGACCAGGTAGCCAATAGACCGCTGATTTCTATTAATTAATGCTGTTGTAATTTTTACATCACCTAACTCCACTGTATTACCAGGAGTCAAATGATGAAAAAGCAACTCTGACTGCATCACTTGTAAAGGGTAAGGAAAGTGCGGTTGGAGCATCTGATCGCACAGACATTGTTTGATTGATGCACCATTTGAGGCCGCTGTTCCATAAATATGGAAGCAGTTGCCTGTAATAAATGCAGGAGCAAAAAAGGGAAATCCTTGGATGCGATTTGATTGGGAGTTAGTAAAAAATAAATGAGCTTCTAGAGGCTCTTGCAGATGTTGCCAAGTTTTACCTAGAACCCGTAAACCAGTACCTCCATCAAAAATCAAGCGTTGTCCTGCTATATTTATTTCGACACAAGCAGTATTACTACCATAGCCGCAGGTATGACTGTTTGGGGTAGCAATTAAACCGCGTACACCCCAAAATTTAACCCAAAACTCCCCAGCAAGGTTATTTAGCGTGGGAGTTAATTCTTCATTGACGTAGCTTTGGGAATCAGACAGCTCAAAATTTGACATTTTTCTTGAAATTAGAGCTTACTGAGCAGGTCATCGTAGTTTCGTACTTCCAGCATCCGGTTTTTTTCGTCCACAATGACAACCGTAGGAGAGTAATGTTTTAACTCTTCCAGTGTAAACTGCCCGTAAGTCATTATAATCAAGCGATCGCCAATAATGCCTAAACGTGCGGCTGCTCCATTTAATTGAATGGCTCCTGAATTAGCGGTAGCAGGAATTGCGTAAGTAATAAAACGCTGACCATTAGCATTATTCACTACTTGTACTTGCTCATAAGGTAAAATACCAGCTTTATCTAAAAGTACTTCATCAATGCTGATACTACCCACGTAGTTGATATTTGCTGCCGTGAGGGTACAGTTATGAATCTTAGCCAAAAGGAGAGTGCGCTGCATTTCGGTTTGGGTTTTTCTGCAACAAGTGAGAGTGGTTTTAGTCTGGTGAGAGGGTTGTTGGTAGTTTTTTTCAGTTTTGTCATGGGTAATTGGTATTTATTATACCCATTACCCATCACTTATTACACATTACCAATCATCTATTTTTTAGCAGCTTTGATAAACTTCTCTACTAAGGGTGCAACCCTCTCTACATCCTGCCAACCGAGTATTTCTGTCACCTTTTTTTCCAAATTTTTATAAGTGCGGAAAAATTCGGCAATTTCATCTAGACGGTGGGGAGGCAAGTCTTTCAATGATCTTACATGGGCGTAGCGTGGATCTTTGTCGGGAACACAAAGAATTTTTTCATCACGATCGCCACCATCAATCATTTCCAAATAACCAATTGGTCTTGCCGCAATGACACAACCAGGAAAGGTCGGTTCATCCATTATTACCATACCATCGAGCGGATCGCCATCATCCGCTAAGGTGTTGGGTATAAAGCCGTAGTCATAAGGGTATTTTACCGAAGATGAAAGTACTCGGTCTAAGGCAAAAGCTTGCAAGTCTTTATCAAATTCGTATTTATTTTTACTCCCGCCAGGAATTTCAATCAGAACATTGATCACACCCGGTTTCGGTTGGGCAGGAATAAGGGTTAAATCCACAACAAAACTCCTCTGCTAAAAGTAAATCATGGGTACACCCAATTTGGTTCCCCGTGTAGAATTTTAGAGCAATTGTGGATCTCTGCCCAAGCTATTCATTTCCATGCCATTTTTTAGTATCTTTATACTAAATTAATTAACCATCTAGTTGCTGTACATGATATATGACTGTTGGAATGCTTTTACATCTTATTCACTCTTTACTTCTGTCCAGATAATAGGTTAGCTGTTGCTGACTATTCTGAACATCGGGTGAGGAATAGTAAGAAATGATAAATACAGGGAGGATCAGGGTTACGAGAGCGATCGCAGTTCCCACAATGTCTGCCAAACGTTGGGAATATGTATCGGAAGAATTGGCAGACTGGCTATTTGAATTCATACAAAATTGTGGTTCGTCATATCACTTGTAGGTTCACTCTCTATAAAGAGAGTCTCAATACTATTTTAGCTATTTTTTTGCTGTAAACTCTGTAGCTTTAAAGAATCTCATCCAGTTTCAAAAGTGGCATATTAGGTTTTTATACATGACATTTTTGTTACAAATTAAGTTTCAAACATTTGATACTTTATTTGCTGACTAAATATGTGCAGATAATTTCTGCATCTATGTCAGGGTTGGTTAACATTGTGATCATTATCACTGCATTATTAATTACTTTGTCCATTTAATTTGATGTTTAATCAACCGAGTTGATTGGGATGACTTTTTTTGAGTATAACATCTGAAAAGGCTTTTGGTAAGAGTATTTGCGCCGATATTATTAGGTTTGATACACCATCGATTTAGATAAACCCACTTAAAGCATTTTGGGTGTTGTCAATTTCTCAACTGTAGATACACAGAAATATCGATACATTCCGGAAAATCGGAATAATAATATTTTTTCCATAGAATATCTCCATTGCCAAATATCAGTTACTGTGAAGCTGTTTCGCCTTTTTATTAAGTGATTTTCACCAAAAGTCTTTCTGGATTTAAATTTTCCAGCATAGCGATTATTACGGTTTTTTTTGTCAATCTCTATATAAGTAGATAAATAACATCTAGATGGTAGATATTTGCTTGCAGCAAACAATTAGCAATATTAAAAGTTTATAAATAATCATCGCAGTTGCAGCAAGAGGAAGCGATGAAAAAACCGCCTTTGTACTAGGGCGGTATGCTTAAGCAATCAGAGGTGATCACAGCCTACTTACTTGTTGTGTAGATGGTTATAGTCAAGCCATCATTATCTACTATCCTGATTTTATTGAGATTAAGAAAAGATTATTTGCAGGTTAAAGTATTATCTATTTCCACCTTTATCCCTTGCCATAAGCACTCATTGGTTCCTTAATAAAGCGGATGTAAAGATGCTTAAATGTGGACTTAATCACACGAGGCATGGCAAAGTCGATAGGCATTAACTTTTCAGGTAATTGCCAATCTTCTATTTGTAGTAAATCTGGGGATAAATTAGGAAAGTCAATATCACTTAATTCGGGACAAATTCCTAACCTTTGGGAAGCGGCAACAGTGGGAACTTGTGCGGGTGAAACTTTGAGAACTTCCAACATTGCCCGATCTAAGGCAAAAACATTTGTCGAAGCTGCTAAAACCTCTAATTGACGAGGTTCACCACCACTAGGTCCATTACCTTCATGCCCAATAATTCCATCTAAAATAGTTAAATCGGGATTAATTGTTCTCGCAGTTTCTACTAACATTTCTCCGAATCTGTTAGCATCTTTGCCTGCTTCCATGTGCCACCAAGCTTTCATTTTACCGGGGACGCAACCGAAGAGATTTTTTACTCCTAAAGTTAGGGTTAATTGCATATGAGATTTAACTTTGGGTAAGTTAATAATCACATCTGCATCCATTGCTTCTTTAGATACGAGCAAATGATTAAAATTGTCGTTAACAGTTTGATAACGTTTACCGTGAAATTCGACAATTGGTAAATTCAGTTCTTCTAAAATTGGTAATAATCCATTTGCGACTGCTACACCTTTGGCACTACCAAAAGCGGGACTATCTCCTAAAAATGGCTTACCACCAACTGCAATTACCATTTCAGCAACGGCGCGAACTAATTCCGGGCGGGTGGTACACTCTTTAGTAGGACGAGAACCTGTGAGTAAGTTGGGTTTGAGTAAAACGCGATCTCCTGGTTTTACAAAAGCAGCCATTCCCCCTAAAGGTTCTAGCAGGGTTTCCAAGGATTCTCTTAAAGCCTCTTGTGCGTAAGATTTAGCCCGAATCAGGCTGACGGATGGTTTGTGTGTTTGCATGGTTAATAATTGCGTGATCTTAAAATAATATAAACGAAATTTAATTGGGAAACCACTCAATATCAATTAATTAGTCAGGAAAATAAGGGCATTCTGGATAAGAACTCACAGCATTTTGAGTTTTAATTTTCACAAACCCTAATAAATCTTTGTAGATGGAATTAGATTTAAAATCTAATTAGGAATCTTGATTTTCACTAAGTAGCCATCATGAACTGTGTACACCAGGAGGGATGAAAATAAGTCCTTTCACCTTCCCCGATTTTCAAGTCAGGTAGGTGAGAAAATTTATAACTATGTCATTGCGAACGAAGCAAAGTGTTCGCGAAGCGTGCCGGAGGCTTCAGCAATTACAATCGAGTATTTTATATTTCGTTACATAGTTCGGTTTATTTGTGCCTATCTACTTCATTCTGGGGGGTTAAAATGTATGAGTTTACTTTTGGGACTCAAAACATCGCACAGAAAGCCTGACAAACGCTGGCATAAACGGGTCGTCTCACCGTGATAGTCCAGGATCATGGCTCCTTACATACCAGCCTTAAACCTTTAACATAGGATTACAGTGCAATCAACTTTAGAAATAGAATCAGCCTGAAAGTACTCCTTCTTCAGGTACAGAGTGCAGAAAACATCAAAAAATTTCTTAAGGATTAGACTATGGCAACTGAACAGTTAACTAGAGATAGCGACAATCTCGATTTAAAACAGCTATTGACAACACTGAATGCTGTTAAAAAAGGTGACTTTTCTGTTCGGTTGCCTATAGATCAAACTGGCATCGCGGGGAAAATAGCCGATACGCTCAACGATATTATTGACCAGAATGAGCGTATGGCTACAGAGCTACAGCGAATTGGCAATATTGTTGGTAAAGAAGGTAAGATCATCGAACGCGCCTCTTTAGGAAATGTGAGCGGTTCTTGGTCAGATTGTGTTACTTCTGTCAATACTCTAATTACAGATTTAGTCCAACCGACTGCCGAAACTACTCGTGTGATCAGGGCTGTAGCCAATGGCGATTTATCCCAGACGATCGCTACAGAAATTGATGGCAGACCCCTCCAGGGAGAGTTTCTCCAAACTGCCAATATCGTTAACACAATGGTAGATCGGCTTGGTTCTTTTGCATCGGAAGTGACGCGGGTAGCGCGGGAAGTGGGAACGGAAGGGAAATTGGGCGTGCAAGCCGAAGTTAAGGGAGTGGCTGGTACTTGGAAAGACTTGACCGACAACGTGAACTTGATGGCGGGTAATCTTACGGGGCAGGTGCGGAACATCGCCGAAGTTGCCACAGCGATCGCTAATGGTGATCTTTCCAAGAAAATTACTGTTGATGTTAAAGGTGAAATTCTCGAACTCAAAAACACCGTCAACACGATGGTGGATCAACTTAACTCCTTTGCATCGGAAGTAACGCGGGTAGCGCGGGAAGTGGGAACTGAAGGCAAACTGGGCGTGCAAGCCGAAGTACGCGGTGTGGCTGGTACTTGGAAAGATTTGACCGATAACGTGAACTTGATGGCAGGTAATCTTACTGCTCAAGTCCGTAATATTGCGGAAGTAACCACAGCAGTAGCCAATGGCGACCTCTCCAAAAAAATCACTGTAGATGTCAAAGGCGAAATTTTGGAGTTGAAAAACACCGTCAATATCATGGTGGATCAGCTTAATTCCTTTGCATCAGAAGTTACAAGAGTTGCCCGTGAGGTGGGTGCAGAAGGAAAATTAGGCGGTCAAGCCGAAGTCCGGGGGGTAGCGGGAACCTGGAAAGACTTGACTGATAGTGTGAATTTCATGGCGGGAAGCTTGACGGCACAAGTGCGAAATATTGCCCAGGTGACAACGGCGGTTGCTAACGGCGATCTGTCCAAGAAAATCACCGTTGACGTAAAAGGTGAAATTCTGGAGTTGAAAAATACCATCAACACAATGGTGGATCAACTTAATTCCTTTGCATCGGAAGTGACAAGAGTTGCGAGGGAAGTGGGAACCGAAGGAAAACTGGGTGTGCAAGCCGAAGTACGCGGTGTAGCGGGAACTTGGAAAGACTTGACCGACAACGTGAACTTAATGGCAGGTAATCTTACTGGGCAAGTTCGCAACATAGCCGAAGTTGCCACAGCGATCGCTAATGGTGACCTTTCTAAAAAAATCACCGTTGACGTGAAAGGCGAAATTTTCGAGTTAAAGAATACCATCAATATCATGGTGGATCAACTCAGTTCCTTTGCATCGGAAGTAACGCGGGTTGCCAGGGAAGTGGGAAGTGAAGGCAAACTGGGCGTACAAGCAGATGTTAAAGGCGTTGCGGGGACTTGGAAAGACTTGACCGATAGCGTGAATTTCATGGCGGGAAGTTTAACGGCACAAGTGCGGAATATTGCCGAAGTGACGACAGCTGTGGCAACCGGCGACCTTTCCAAGAAAATCACTGTCGATGTCAAAGGTGAAATTCTGGAGTTGAAAAATACCATCAACACAATGGTGGATCAACTCAATTCCTTTGCATCGGAAGTGACGCGGGTTGCTAGAGAGGTGGGGAGTGAAGGGAAACTGGGCGTACAAGCAGATGTGAGGGGTGTGGCTGGCACTTGGAAAGACTTGACCGATAGCGTGAATTTCATGGCCGGAAGCTTAACGGCACAAGTGCGGAATATTGCCGAAGTCACCACAGCAGTCGCAACTGGCGACCTTTCCAAAAAAATCACTGTGGATGTCAAAGGTGAAATTCTGGAGTTGAAAAATACCATCAACACAATGGTGGATCAACTTAATTCCTTTGCATCGGAAGTAACGCGAGTTGCGAGGGAAGTGGGAACAGAAGGTAAATTGGGTGTGCAAGCGGAAGTCCGGGGGGTAGCGGGAACCTGGAAGGACTTGACCGACAACGTGAACTTAATGGCAGGTAATCTTACCGGGCAAGTGCGGAATATTGCCGAAGTTGCCACAGCGATCGCTAATGGCGACCTTTCCAAAAAAATCACTGTGGCTGTGAAAGGCGAAATTCTGGAGTTGAAGAATACCATTAATGTCATGGTGGATCAACTTAGTTCCTTTGCATCGGAAGTAACGCGGGTTGCTAGAGAAGTGGGAAGTGAAGGAAAACTGGGAGTACAAGCAGATGTGAGAGGCGTGGCTGGGACTTGGAAAGACTTGACCGATAGCGTGAATTTCATGGCGGGAAGCTTAACTGCACAAGTGCGGAATATTGCCGCCGTCACCACAGCAGTAGCTAACGGCGACCTTTCCAAGAAAATCTCTGTTGATGTCAAAGGTGAAATTTTAGAGTTGAAGAACACTGTCAACACAATGGTGGATCAACTTAATTCCTTTGCATCGGAAGTCACAAGGGTTGCCAGGGAAGTAGGAACCGAAGGGAAACTGGGAGTGCAAGCGGAAGTTAAGGGGGTAGCTGGGACTTGGAAAGACTTAACCGACAGCGTGAATTTCATGGCGGGAAGCTTAACGGCACAAGTACGTAACATTGCCGAAGTGACAACAGCAGTAGCTAACGGCGACCTTTCCAAGAAAATTACCGTTGATGTTAAAGGCGAAATTCTGGAGTTGAAAAATACCATTAACACAATGGTGGATCAACTCAATTCCTTTGCCTCGGAAGTAACGCGGGTGGCACGGGAAGTGGGAACTGAAGGTAAATTGGGCGTGCAAGCTTATGTCAGAGGAGTAGCTGGCACTTGGAAAGATTTGACCGACAACGTTAACTCAATGGCGGGGAATTTAACAGCACAGGTGCGGAATATTGCCGAAGTTACCAAAGCAGTAGCGAATGGCGACCTTTCCAAGAAAATCACCGTTGATGTCAAAGGCGAAATTCTCGACTTGAAAAATACCATCAACACAATGGTGGATCAACTGAGTTCTTTTGCATCAGAAGTCACAAGGGTGGCGAGGGAGGTGGGAACCGAAGGTAAATTGGGCGGTCAAGCGCAGGTGCAAGGTGTAGCGGGTACTTGGAAAGATTTGACCGACAATGTGAACTCGATGGCGGGGAACTTGACGGCACAAGTGCGCGGTATTGCTAGAGTGGTGACAGCGGTTGCTAATGGTGACTTGAAGCGGAAACTGATGCTAGATGCCAAGGGAGAAATTGAAACCTTGGCAGAAACAATCAACGAGATGATTGATACCCTGGCGACCTTTGCCAATCAAGTCACCACAGTGGCGCGGGAAGTGGGTATTGAAGGTAAATTAGGCGGTCAAGCTAAAGTACCTGGGGCGGCTGGGACTTGGAAAGATTTGACCGACAACGTGAACGAACTCGCGGCCACCCTGACAACTCAGTTAAGAGCGATCGCAGAAGTAGCAACAGCTGTAACTAAGGGTGATTTAACTCGCTCCATTGCGGTTGAGGCATTAGGGGAAGTAGCAATCCTCAAAGACAATATCAACCAGATGATTGCCAACCTGCGGGAAACAACGCAGAAAAACACAGAACAAGATTGGTTAAAAACGAACTTAGCCAAGTTTACGCGAATGCTGCAAGGTCAGCGAGACTTGGAAACAGTATCCAAACTTATTCTTTCCGAACTGGCACCGCTGGTAGGAGCGCAACAAGGCGTATTCTATTTGATGGATAGTGGAGAAAATGCAGCATATCTAAAATTACTTAGTAGCTACGCTTATCGCGAACGCAAACATCTGGCTAACCGCTTTTACTTGGGTGAAGGCTTGGTAGGACAATGCGCTTTAGAAAGAGAACGAATTCTGCTGACGGAAGTGCCGAATGATTATGTGAAAATTTCCTCTGGTTTAGGAGAAGCAACTCCATTAAATGCCGTAGTGTTACCGGTGCTATTTGAAGGACAGGTGACAGCGGTGATTGAATTAGCCTCTTTCCGCCGTTTTAGCGAAATTCATTTGACATTCTTTGATCAACTCACCGAAAGTATTGCGATCGTCCTCAACACCATTGCGGCTTCGATGCGGACCGAAGAATTGCTCAAGCAGTCCCAGTCTTTGGCAGAGGAATTGCAAACCCAGCAAAGTGAACTCAGAGAAACCAACAAGCGTTTAGAACAACAAGCCCAATCACTGAAAACATCTGAGGATTTGCTCAAAGGTCAGCAAGACAAGTTACAACAAACCAACGCCGAGTTAGGAGAAAAGGCAGATTTGTTAGCTCTGCAAAAGAAAGAAGTCGAGCGCAAAAATCGAGAAATTGAACACGCTAGAAGGTCTTTAGAAGAAAAGGCAGAACAACTAGCTCTGTCATCAAAATACAAGTCTGAGTTCCTTGCTAATATGTCCCATGAACTACGGACACCGCTAAACAGCTTGTTGATTTTAGCTAGGCTGTTGGCAGATAACGTCGAGGGCAATCTTACCAGTAAGCAAGTCGAATATAGCCGTACAATTTACTCAGCAGGTACTGACCTTTTGGCACTGATCAATGACATTCTCGATCTGGCCAAAATCGAATCTGGAACGATGTCAATTAACATGACCCAAATGTTGTTGACAGAGTTGGGCGACCATATTGAACGTACCTTTAGGCAAATAGCTCAAGATAAAGGCATCTCTTTCTCCATTGAATTGGCTGCTGAATTACCAAGAACCATTTATACCGATGCCAAACGCTTGCAACAAGTGTTGAAAAATCTGCTTTCCAATGCTTTCAAATTTACCGAGCGTGGTGAAGTAAAATTGCGGATTGATGTGGCCAAGCAGGGATGGAGCCTCAACCAGGACACCTTAAATCGCTCCGAGATAGCGATCGCATTTTCAGTAATCGATACGGGTATTGGTATTGCCCCAGATAAACAAAAGGTGATTTTTGAGGCGTTCCAGCAAGCTGATGGCACTACTAGTCGGAAATACGGTGGTACGGGATTAGGCTTGTCGATTAGCCGGGAAATCGCCCGTCTCTTTGGCGGAGAAATTAAACTTGTTAGTCACCCTGATCAAGGTAGTACGTTTACGTTCTACTTGCCACAATTCAGTTCTGAGCTAGGAGTACAGATTTCTGAGCCGAAATCGCCACTCCTGAGTGCTTATTCTCCCTCAACAATTCTGAATGATGATCGCACTAATCTTGAAGAAGACGACTATGTGCTACTAGTTGTCGAGGATGATATTCACTTTGCTCGCATCTTGCTAGACATAGCGCGGCAGCAAGGATTTAAAGTTATAGCCGCCCAAAACGGTAGCGTTGGGTTAAGCCTAGCCCAGCAATTCCAGCCTTCAGCCATTTTGTTGGATGTGCGGTTGCCAGAGATGGATGGTTGGACGGTGTTGGATCGCTTGAAACATGACCCAAACACGCGTCATATTCCTGTACATATCATGACAGTTGAAGAAGGGCGACAACGCAGTTTGCAATTAGGAGCGATCGCATATGTGCAGAAACCCGTAACTAGAGAGACAGTCTCTGATGCATTGACCAAAATTAAAGGTTTTGTTCAGCGCCGAGTGAAAGATTTGCTGATAGTCGAAGATGATGATGATCAGCGACGGAGCATTATCGAGCTAATTGGCAGCAGCGATGTGACGATTACGGCTGTTAGCACTGGTGCAGCAGCCCTAGAAGCCATTCGCTCTCAGCTTTTTGATTGTCTTGTCCTCGATTTAGGACTACCGGATATGACCGGTTTTGAACTGATCGAGCAGCTTAAGCAACACCCCAATGGTGAAGCTTTACCAATTATTGTCTACACCAGTAGGGAAATTTCCCCAGCCCAAGAAACTGAACTCAAACGGATAGCGGAGACAATCATCGTCAAAGACGTGCGAACTCCTGAACATCTCCTCGATGAAACCGCATTACTCCTGCACCGCGTTCAGGTAAATCTGCCTGAACCGAAACGTCAACTGCTGGAACAATTGCATTCAACAGACGGCTCCCTCACGAGCAAGAAAGTTTTGATCATAGACGATGATATTCGTAACATCTTTGCCCTGACTAGTATGTTGGAACGCTATCAAATGCAGGTGATATACGCTGAGAATGGCAGTGAGGGTATGAAGATATTAGAGAATACACAAGATATTGATGTTGTTTTGATGGATGTGATGATGCCAGAAATGGATGGTTATGAAACAACACGCCAGATCCGCCAAAACGACCGATTTAAATCTTTGCCGATCATTGCACTGACTGCTAAAGCCATGCTCGGCGATCGCGATAAGTGTATTGAAGCAGGCGCATCAGATTACATCACCAAACCCGTAGATATTGAACAGTTACTTTCACTTTTGCGTGTTTGGCTGTATCGTTAAATTCTCGCTTTCAGCGGTAAGCAAATCGTAAAAGTTGCCCCCTGATTGGGTGTGCTGTTGGCTGTGATACTACCATGATGAGCTTCTACAATCTGCTTGGCGATCGCTAATCCCAAACCGTTGCTATTACCTTGACGGGAGGGATTAGTCGTGTAAAACTGCTCAAAAATCCGGGGTAAATCATTCTCACTGATGCCTATCCCCTGGTCTTGAATTTTCACAACTGCTAGAGCGTCCTCGTTGTACCCAGAAATAAAGACCTGGGAATTTGGCACTGAGTGTTTTATAGCATTGTCGAGTACATTTAAAATCGCTTGTAATAGCCGTTCTGGATCACCCACTAGCATGAGGTCAACGACATTTACTCGCGCTGATATACTGAAGGCTTGCATTCGGGGTTCCATTGTCCCAACAGCACGGTTAATTAGATCCCGCAGTGAGATAGGTTGTTGTTCCATCTGAGAAACACCCGCTTCCAAACGTCCTAGATCCAGCAGGTCATGAATCAGTCGTGATGAGCGTTGGATCTCGTTCTCGATAGTTTGGAAAAAGCGATCGCGCAATTGGGGTTCTTCGTATGCTCCATTTCTGAGTGCGTCTACTGTTACCTGAACATTGCTGATGGGTGTGCGAAGTTCGTGAGAGACATTTGCTAGAAAAACCCGACGCTCTTGATCTAGCGAAGCCAACCGTTCACTCATCCGGTTTAACTCCACCGCTAATTGATCTAACTCATTGTTTTCATGGATATCAAGCTTATCGCCAAAATGACCGCTGCCCAAACGAATCGCAAAGTTACGCATAGTTTCAATTGGTTTTGAGAGACTGCGAGCAAAACGAGTGCTGATCAGCGCACATAGCAAGATTGTCAGCGATAGTGTCCCCAAAACGTTCCAAATCACTCTAGTAAACTGGTTCTGAACCTGTTTTAGAGTGATAGACATTCGCACTATGCCCAGTAGTTGATTGTTACGCACAATTGGTCTAGCGACGTATAGGCGATCTTCTGTCGAGAAAACTCCTTTTGTCACACCTTGTTGTGGACGATTTTGCAAAGCTTCCCATACACCAGGAACCTTGTACCAGTCTGTTACCTTTTTATCTCCTTGGGGATCAGAAGTAGCTAGTAGACGACCTTGTTGATTAAAAATGCGAAGCGTCACATTTTGTGGCGCACCATACCGCTTTACCAGCACCTCTACCTGCTGAAGATTCGTTTCTGCTAAAGCATCTCCTGCACTCTCGCTCAAGGCAATTGTCCAGTTATCCAAATCAGCTTCCCGTGTTCGCATCAAGTAGATATGGAATGACCACAGGATGTAGCCTGCCATCAAAGAAGTTCCCAAGGTTATTAGTAGCAGGTATGTGGCTAAAAGCTTGGCATGAATGGTATTTAATTTTCTACCAGGAAACCAATCTTTCATAAAAAAACTTGATGGTAGTTTGGAAAGCCAGTGGCTTTAGCCAGGAGAGTTTGAAGAAGACACGGGGACACGGGGACACGGGGATAATCTCTCCGCGTCACCGCGTCTTCCCCTCTGAAGCGGTCTCTTCGGTCAATCAGACTCATTCCCGGAACGACGGCGCAACACTGCTTTGATTCGTGCCAACAGTTCACGGGTGTTGAATGGCTTGGTGACATAATCATCTGCACCTGCTTCCAAGCCCCAAATTTTCTCAATATCCTGATCTTTGGCTGTGAGCATGACAATAGGAATATCTGAAAATGCCCGAATTCGCCAGCATACTTCCATCCCGTCAACCTCCGGTAGCATGAGGTCGAGCAAAATTATATCTGGTACTTCCTTGTGAAACTGTTTGATGGCGCTATGTCCGTCTGCTGCCGTTGTCACGGTATAGCCTTCTTTTTGCAGCGTGTAAGTAAGGCTTTCGCGTAGGGATGCTTCGTCATCTACCAGTAAGATATGCGGCATTTTACACTAGTAAAGGTTCTCACTCTAGACTGACAAGGAATTCTTGCCCCAACATCCTCCCCAGGAAATAAATTTGGTGGGTAAACTAAGCTGTTAACGGGACTTAGGCAGGGGGCAGGGGGCAGGGTGCAGGGGGCAGGGTGCAGGGGTGCAGGGGTGCAGGGGGCAGTGGGATGAAAACAACTGTGTGACTTACACTGTATTAGATTTCAAGAAACTGAAGAATCTTTAATGCTGAGTTTTTTCTGAATAAATAACCATGTAACTGCAAATCAGGCTTCATTTGGCTGAAATTTGTAACTTTAGATAGTTGCAACATAGTGGGCAAAAGGTAGACAGTGGTTAACTAGAAGCTGAACAGCGTTTCTTTATATCAAAACAAATATTTTTTCTATGGTATCCAGTGCAAAAGTAAACATTCTCATGGTTGATGACCATTCAGAAAATCTGCTGGCTTTAGAGGCGATACTTCAAAGCCTTGGTCACAATCTCGTGAAGGCTACATCAGGGGCCCAAGCTTTGAGATGTCTGCTTACTCAAGATTTTGCCGTAATTTTACTCGATGTCCAAATGCCAGATATCGATGGATTTGAGACAGCAGCTTTAATTAGACAACGAGAGCGATCGCAATACACCCCCATAATTTTCTTAACAGCATTTAGTAATAGTGAGTCGATGGTGTTTAAAGGGTATTCCCTGGGCGCAGTAGACTATCTGTTCAAGCCAATTGACCCGGAAATATTAAAATTTAAGGTAGCAGCATTTGTTGAATTGTTTGAGAAAACGATGGAGGTAAAACAACAAGCAGCAGAACTGATCACCGCCAATGCTCAATTAAGAAGAAGTGAAGAACAGTTTCGTTGTTTAAGTGCTTGCTCTCCTGTGGGTATTTTCTTAACAGATATCGCCGGACTGTGTACATACACAAACCCTCGCTACCAAACTATTTTGGGTATTACTCCAGAAGAAAGTTTAGGAGAAGGGTGGTTGCGATCGCTACATCCACAAGACCGAGAACAGGTACTTGCAGAATGGTTGATCTGCATCCGCGAAGGTAGGGAATACTCCCGTGAGTTTCGCATACTGATGCCAGCAGGAATTTTGCGTTGGGTAAACTTTCACTCATCACCAATGCTTTCTGATCAAGGCAAAATCATCGGTTATGTGGGTACAGTCGAAGACATTAGCGATCGCAAACAAGCTGAAGAAGAACGCACCAAATTACTCCGTGAGCAAGCAGCCCTCAAGGAAGCGGAAGCCGCAAACCGCATGAAAGATGAGTTTTTAGCTACCCTTTCTCACGAACTCCGCACACCTCTCAACTCGATACTTGGTTGGTCTAAACTGCTCCGCAATCGCAAATTAGATGAGAAAACCACTGCACGCGCTTTGGAAACAATTGAACGCAATGCACTTTCGCAGGAGCAACTTATTGAGGATATTTTGGATGTCTCACGGATTATTCATGGCAAATTATCTTTAAATATCTGCCCCGTCAATCTATTACCTATAATTGAAGCGGCATTAGATACTGTGCATCTGCAAGCTCAAGCTAAAAATATTTTATTTAGTTTTTTTGTCGTCACCGACACGGGGCAACATAGGACAATAACCCCAATAAATCAGGAAGAACTTACTTCTTCACCCCTATCATCTACCTCTATTTCCCCCGTCTTAACTTTTCGCGTCTCAGGTGATCAAGAACGGTTGCAGCAAATTGTTTGGAACCTACTGACTAACGCCATTAAGTTCACGCCCCAAGACGGTAAAGTAGAAATTAGTCTATCAGTCATCAGTAGCCAAGAAACACAACAGACGGAGCAGAGGTACGCTCAGATCCAAGTTACTGATACGGGCATTGGTATCAAACCAGACTTTATAGATTGTGTTTTTGAGAGCTTTCGTCAAGCTGATGGCAGCATAACTAGAAGCCAAACGGGACTGGGACTGGGGTTAGCAATTGTCCGCCATTTGGTAGAACTACATGGCGGAACCGTCTATGCAGACAGTCCTGGTGAAGGGCTAGGATCGACCTTTACTGTGAAATTGCCTCTTTTAGAAGCAAAAAATAGTCTGCCACATAAGGCCTCTGGTGTAACTACAGAAATAGTGGAAACAATAGATCCAAATTTTTCAGTTTCCCTACACCCATTACCTCTTGATAATTTAGAAGTGCTGATTGTAGACGATGATATTGATACACTATCTCTTCTCACCTTAGTGTTACAGGACTCTGGGGCTAAGGTAAGGGCGGTTGCTTCCGCTGCCGAGGCATTCTTAGAAATTCAAAAATGCCCACCAGAAGTATTAATTAGTGATATTGGAATGCCCGAAGAAGATGGCTATAGACTAATCCGCAAAGTGAGGCTTATGGAAGCAGAACAAGGAGGGCAAATTCCTGCTATTGCGTTAACGGCCTATGCCAGAGAGGGAGATTCCACAGAAATACTAGCAGCAGGTTTTAATATGTGTGCTTCTAAGCCGATTGAGTTAACTGCATTGATTAATATGGTCACAAAACTGATGGGACGAAAGTTAAAGTGGAAGCAATGCAATTTAGTGATATAGCAGGAGTCAGGAGTCAGGAGTCAGGAGTCAGCACTTCTCTTCTCCTGTCGGAGACACTACGTGAACGAGACGCTTCGCGAACGGCTACGCTCAGTGAACGGAGGAAGAATTAGAAGAAGATAAGAATAATCTTGAACCTGGAAAAGTGATAGGTAAATGAACAGTTTCAACGCTTATTCCTTGCACCTGATTCACCTTTTTTAACCTTCAAACTCTTGGTATATCTAAGTTCTAGCTTTATTAAGCAAGTCCTAATTATGTTAAGAGAACTCCACAAAAAAGACGATCCAATTTGTGAAATCAAAACGACTTTTCCTCCCCCTGCACCCTGCACCCTGCCCCCTGCCCCCACAAATACGGGATATTTTTTTATTTGGAAGTCTCTAAAGGAACGATTGCACTCATTTGCTCTAAATCTAATACAGTCGCTAATTCCGCTTCTGTCATTAATTCTTTTTCTAGAACTATTTGACGCAGTGATTTTCCGGTTTCTAAAGATTCTTTAGCCACAGCAGCAGCATTTAAATAACCGATATGCGGATTTAAGGCGGTGACTAATGCTAAACTACCTTCGGCATAAGCTAAACATTTTTCTGTGTTAGCGGTAATGCCTTGAATACAACTTTCAGTCAGGGCAGAAATGGTATTACCCAAAATTTCGATACTGTGAATTAAATTATAGGCAATGAGAGGCATCATCACATTTAATTCTAATTGTCCAGCTTGGGCAGCCAGTGCGATCGCACTATCGTATCCCATTACCTGAAAACATACCATTGATGTCATCTCTGCCATTACCGGGTTATATTTCCCTGGCATAATTGAAGAACCAGGTTGGACTGGAGGCAGTTGAATTTCCTTAAATCCGGTTTTAGGGCCTGAATCCATTAAACGCAAGTCATGGGAGATTTTCACCAAGTCCTGGGCTAAATTCCGCAATGCACCGGAAACATTTACAAAAGCACCCATACTTTGCATTGCAGCCATTAAATGGGGTGCAGGTTCTAGGGGAAATTCTAATAATTGCGAAAGCACTTCTACCACCCGTTGGCGATATTCAGGGTGAGTATTCATTCCCGTACCCGCAGCACTACCACCTAAACCCAACACCATCAAATCCCCAGAAGCGATATAGAGACGGTTTTGATGTTCTGTGAGAATATAAGCCCAAGCCCGGAAATTTTCACCCAAACGCACAGGTACAGCGTCTTGTAGGTGGGTTCTTCCAGATTTGACAATATCTTGAAATTCCACAGCTTTTGCTTCCAAAGCTGATATCGCTAATTCTAAAGCTGGGTGTAAAGTTTGGGAAAGCGCCAATAAACCACCAATACGAATTGCTGTGGGGATGACATCGTTGGTAGACTGCCCATAGTTTACATGATCGTTAGGACTAACTCGTTTGTAGTTACCTTTTTCATCACCGAGAAGTTCCAAAGCACGATTTGCAAGAACTTCGTTAATATTCATGTGGTGAGAAGTTCCCGCACCTGCTTGGTAAACATCGACAACAAATTGATCTCGTAATTTACCTGCTAAGATTTCATCAATAGCTTGGATTATGGCTTTACTGATATCTGCGGGAATGCAATTTAGTTCAGCGTTGACAATTGCGGTAGCTTTTTTAATAAACAAACAAGCATCAACGTAAGTAGGTAAAGGTTTAATCCCGCTAATGGGGAAGTTTTCGATAGCCCTTTGGGTTTGAATACCGTAATAAACATTACTAGCAATTGAGCGATCGCCCATTGAATCCCGTTCTATGCGAAAATCTGTATTGTCAGTCATAGTATTGTTTGAATCATCTCAAAATACAAATCATGCCATGTAGTTGCGCCAAAAAACTAATTTGCAAGTTTTGTAAGTAGTTAGACAAAATGAAATTAGACTTCTTCAGACATCCTCTAAGGCAACTCAAAAAAATACAGCAGAATTCAGGAGTCAGGAGTCAGGAGTCAGGAGTCAGGAGTCAGGAGTAAAACTGGCGAATGTGTCTAGGTTTCAATTTTGATTTTGTACCTCATTGATCTGCAATCTGTTGTAACCCTCTTTTGTCACTTTCCGAGTTTTCCTATTAATAAAAAGTTTTCAAGAGACGCAATATCAATTAACAGAATCAAAAACACTTTCCCTGCACCCTACACCCTGCCCCCTGCCCCCTGCCATAAAAAGATGGGGCATTTTTTAGAAGTCCCTAACCTGGTGGTATTCCTTCTTCTTCCACAGGACGAATAATCGCCGGTGCTGGTGTTAAGTCTGACTGAAAAATCGCCTGCAAAGCTTGTTCCAAAGTTTGCGCCATGACAATTCGATTTTCATAAGCGACAACTACCCGCACCAAAGTGGGCAAACTATTTTGTGTAGCTTCTAAATAAATTGGCTCAACGTACAATAAAGATTGCTCAATGGGAACAATTAAAAGATTACCCTGAATTGCACTAGAACCTTGACGATTCCATAGAGAAATTTGCTGAGAAATTACGGGATCTTGGTTAATTCTGGCTTCTATTTGCTCAGTTCCATAAATCAAGCGTTCTTTAGGAAAGTTATATAACAGCAATTTACCGTAGTTCTCGCCATCTGAACGCGCTGCTAACCAAGCAATTAAATTTGTTCGTTGTTTGGGTGTGTAGGGAATCAGCAATATAAATTCTTCAAAGGCAACATTAGGAAGACTAGTAATTAAATAGTAAGGTTCAACTGGACGGGTTTGGGTTCCATAAATTTCATTGGGAATTTGCCATTGGTCTTCCCGATTATAAAATACTTGGGCATCGGTCATATGATAAACCATTAACCGTTCCGATTGAATTTTAAAGAAGTCAACCGGATAGCGAATATGACTGCGGAGATTTGCAGGCATAGCTGAAAGCGGTTGAAACATTTGCGGAAAGATTTTTGACCAAGAAACAATGAGGGGATCTTTTGGTTCAGCAATGTAAAATCGCACTGTGCCATTGTAAGCATCAATGACGATTTTAACGGAGTTACGAATATAGTTGATGCCGTCGCTACCTGTGTCAGAATATGGATAGTGATCGCTTATTGTATAAGCATCCACTATCCAGTAAAGATAATTTTTTGCCCCTGGAAATTGTAGATTTTTATTGTCAGGATTCGCATCAGCAGCTACTAAATAAGGCTCACTGTCAAATTTCAAAAAAGGTGCAATGGCGCGAATTCGTTGGTTAATATTTCGCCGGAATAATACTTTAGTTTTTGGCAAAAAATTTCGTGTGAATATCATTTGCCAGTCTTTTAAATAGGTAGCAAATAACCAGCGTCTCCATAGAGAACCAATTCTAATTCCACCTTTACCATCGTAAGTATTATAAATATTCTCACTGCCACTGGGATAGTCTAATTCTTTCACTTTCGTGCCAGTCATGACATGAGTGTTAGTAATTTCTCCGTAATAAATTCGTGGTTCCTGAATAGGAATGCTTTCTCGAATGGCTTCACTAGAAGTAGTTAATGCACTACTATTACCGCTAATATCTTTAACAAAATATTCTGGTAAACCACCAGGAGCAACTTTATTAACGGGACTTATAGTAAAGCCGTAACCATGAGTGTAAATTAAATTGCGATTTACCCATGTCTTAGCTTGTTGTGGTACAGCGTTATAGTCTAATTCTCTGGCGGCAATTAATACCTGCTGTTTTTCTGTTGATTGTGATTGAGTTGTAATTTGGTAGCGATCAATATCGGCATCAGGAAACTGATAATAGGGACGAATTTGTTGTAATTGACGGTTAGTTTTTAAGAGTGGTTCTTGATCCCAAAGACGGATATTGCGAATTGTGAGATCATTGGCTTTGAGATCAGCTTGAGTTAATTTTCCTTGGGGGTTAAAGGTTTGAGAATTAATTACTTCTAAATTGAATGCTTGACGAGTTAGAGCAATAGTACGCTGTATGTAAGGTTGCTCTCGCTGTAATTCATTCGGCTGAACGATTAAATACTGCACAACAGCAGGTACAATAAAATCACCAATAACTATTAAGCCTAGATAAACACTCACCGCGTAAATTATCCAGCGATGATGCCGAGATTTGGATTTCCAAAATAAAGTTTGCCATAACAGGTAAAATGCGATCGTTACAGCTAAAACACATAACATGGTTTCAGCAGGCAACTGTACGTGAGCATCGGTATAACTAGCACCAAAACTCACCCCACGGGGAGAATAAACAAGTTTATAGCGACTCAGCCAATAACTAAAAGCCACTACCAACATCAAACAGCCACCCAAGCCAAATAAATGACGTTTTTGTGGTGGTAAAAAGCCTGGAAAAATGCCTTGACTGAGGCTATCTCCTGATAAAAGATAGGTGAGAATAACGGCAATAAAGCCATATAAACATAATCCAACCAGCCAAAATGCCAATAGTTCCCAGACTGGGAGGTAAAAAATATAAAAGCCGATATCCTTACCCAATAAAGGTTCTGTGCTGTTAAAAGGTGTGGAATGGGAATAGAGAACTATCTTTTCCCAATTGTGAGACAGCACCCAGCCAAAAACGAGACTGAGAATAAC
Organism: Anabaena catenula FACHB-362; assembly: GCF_014698735.1. Taxonomy (GTDB): domain Bacteria; phylum Cyanobacteriota; class Cyanobacteriia; order Cyanobacteriales; family Nostocaceae; genus Anabaena; species Anabaena variabilis_A. The sequence goes on along the minus strand of NZ_JACJTQ010000021.1, from coordinate 36,839 downwards.
TGCGATCGCTCTGAGGCAAAATTGAGAATATACTAAAAGTGCGATCGCTATTACCAAAGCTAAGACGAAATACCAAGCTTGTGAAATAACCCTGTTGGCTAAGTTCCAAATTGTCTCCAATTGGAATAAAGGGGGAAGTAGACTAACCTGATTAACCTCCCCATACCAATAAGTTAGGGTAATTTCCCCATAATGCGCCACAATAAACCCCACCAAAAAACTTAGTCCTAAACTCAAAGGAAGTAGCCAGTGTAATCTAATTTCTGTCTTTCCTAAATCAATTTTGGCGGTTTCATCAACTTTGGCATACTGGGGACTAAGAAACTTTGTTAATTCCCTACCAAATCTTTTTTCCTCATTTCTAGCTGGCTCAATGTTCAGAAAAGAGGGATATTTCAGTCGATTTGCTACTGCAAGATTTCCTAAAAGATAGGCAAAACTAATGCTAACAACTCCCACCCATAAACCACTCTGAGTTATTAAACGCAGCAGAAATGTTTGTAAATAGCCAACTTCCTGAAACCAAAAAATTTCCGCTCCCAAATGGGAAGTTAAAGCCAATATTAACAACAACCCTAGGGATATTATAAAAACTCTCAAGCACCATTTCCAGAACATTCCTTTGACACCCCTGTTCCCTGCTGTAACTGTTAACAAATTCCCTGGGGTTAAATACCTGTTGCAAACCGCTGTAATTACGAATTACGTATCCCTAGCGGGACCGGAGGCACTATTACGAATTATTTTAATTCCAGTTACCAATCATAGTGAAAGCAGACCAAAAGTAAGGATGGGATAGGTCTATCTTACCTAAATTAGACAGTTCTGGAGGTAGAGAAATGCGCTTTTCTGGGGATAGATATAATTGTTCATCGGCTATGCGAACTTCGCCCTTCAGCATGGCTAACTGAGCTTGTCTGAGAGATTCAGAGCGCAAGGAAGTCATCTTTAACTGCTCGTAAAATTTAGTCATCAGTGCCAGAGAACCTTGATCACTCACATACCAGAGGCTACCTAATACCGATTTTACCCCTGCCTGCACTGCTAAACCAGAAAATCCTAATTCTACTTCTTGACTACCCAAGGCAGTTCTACAGGCACTCAAAACTAACATTTCTACTTTAGGATTTTTACTCCATTGTAATTCTTGAGATAACTTTCTCAACTGCTGTAAGTTAATTTTTTCATTCCAAAGTTGAATATAAGAATTATTGATTTTTCCTGGTTTAAAATCACCATGAGTTGCTAAGTGAATAATCCCATAATTCTGTTTATTACTAAAAGCCTTGAGATTATTTAGGGTAGATGCGTCATTCAAAAATATCTGAGCCTGACTTTGCCAAATTTGTTTACTTACGGCATCTATTTCTATGGGAACAGAAGGTAAAGGCTCTTGTCCTTCTGTACTTTGCGATATCCCCATAGCCAGGATATCCGAATTGACAATAGGAACATAACGAGTATCTGTGAGGCTAAAACTAGGGATAATACCAATACTATATTTTTCAATCAAGAACTGTTTACCATCATGTAAAGCAGCAATAGGAATAGTTCGCAAGCCGCTATCCAGAGAAAAGATTAAGGTATTGATTTTATTAGCTTTTAAGGCTGGCTCCAGAGGCTCAATTATCCACTTATAGAGTTGTTGAGCGCTTTTAAAGTAATCGTTGCGTCTATTATTAGTAATTTTAGATCTAAACTCTTTAGCAACTTTTTGGATATTGCTGTTTTTGGCTTCTTGGATATCTTTGCGGAGAATTTGAGGCTGATATGCAGGAATTTGTGTTGTAACTTGTAAGCTTTTATAATTGCTAGAAATATTTTTTTGATTTTCAATTGGCGGTATCATAATTAGACTCAATTTGTCTTTTAGAGCAGTTACGTAAATAACTGCCGCTTTTCGATTTGTTTTTTTAGAAAGAATGGCTAAATTGTTAGCAATCCCTTCTGCTGAAGTAATATCTCCAAAAAAGTCAGTACCTAAATATGCCCCAAATTGAAAAGCTTGTAATTCTTCCAACTGCTTCACAGCTTCTTCTGGTGTTGCTGCTGAAAAATCTCTATCAAATTCATTTCTATCTACAACAATTTTATCAGGATTCTGATTATCATCATTAGGGTTAAGAATTTCTTGAGGATCAGGATTAGTGATATCTGACTGATTCCCAGGGTTAACAACCTCTTGGGGATCAGGATTAGTGATATCGGACTGATTTTGCGATTGTGCCTGAACTGATTTCAAGAAACCGAGAATTAAAATAACCGACAAAAAAATTGACAAGAATAAACGATTAAATTTCATCAATCCGATCCTAAATATTGATGTAAATTACACTAAAAAGAAAGACTATAACCGATACCTAATATAAAGCGGCTACCATCACCTGCATTGCCAGTAATATCGCTAATTCCTGGTGTTATTACTAAAGGAATTTTCTTAAATGGTGCGACAGATAAACCCAAGCCTAAATCTTGTCCTGACCATTCAATGATTGCACTCACGGGTTTTGCAACTTGCATCGCTACACTCCCAAAAACACCAACTGAATCAATCTTTTTGTTAATATCCGATTCTGAACGAAACTGTCCACCACCCACACCAGCGGATACATAAAGGCGACTAAAAGGTTTGCTATCACTATCTTGTAAGCGAAACATTTTAGTAACTACACCGTAACCAGATGTACCTCCATCGGTGTCACCAAACGTTACAAAATTCTTCACACCGACAGCTACAGCCATATCATTTGGTAGTCGGCGATGTAATTTTAAACTAATGTTTCCATCTTGGAAAGAATCCAGATCAACAATACCTATATTTACATCTAAACCAACCGATTTGTTAGCATCACCTAAGCCTATACCCACACCTAAAACTCCATCTGCTTTGTCGGTAAAGCGAGCGCGAGATTGTAATCCTACCGCAATAGAAGCTCTTCCCCAAGATTTACCATAAGCAGATGGTGTCAGCATAGTAATACTGGGAGTTGAAAGCGGTCGCGCTTTATTATTTTCTAGTACTAAGGGTAACTTTTGTGGTTTAAAAGGCTTTTGCTCTGGGTAGCTAGGTTCTGTTGTTAAATGATTACCATTTTGATCAACGTTGATTTCTGGAGCCTGAGTTAAATAATCAGAAGGTATTGATATAGCTGTGGGAGTGATTGGAGTTACAACTTCTGATTCTTTTTTTCCTACAGTTGGAAATTCTTTTATAGGACTTAGGACTGTCACTTGACTAGGAGTAAATTTATCCTCATGAATAATTTTGCTATGTACATTGTTATAAATTTCTATGAGGGAATAATTCTCTAAAAAGTACATAATCATACCCGATGTGCGTGAGTTGAGATGCTAAAGTTCCATACAGCAGAATTCAGGAGTCAGGAGTCAGGAGTCAGGAGTAAAACTGGCTTTGTGTATAGGTTTCAATTTAGATTTTGTACCTCCTAACTACGCAACCTGCTATAAGTCTCAAATGGGGATATTATATCCTGTCCAGTTGAATACTTATGATTAGGGGTTGACACGGAGACACGGAGAGTTTTTTTGATAAACAATTAGCAGGACTTGATATAAATACCCTTTATTTAAATGCCCCACAGTGGTAGTTATTATATCAATACTCCAGACAGTTTTATGACCAAGGTAAAAATAAAGTTACTTAACACTACAGGTTTAGGGATCAGTTTTCTGCCAATGGCTAAGACTGAGGGATATACTTCTCAAGGAAATATACAAGTGTTCATGCTCATCATCTACTTACTGATTAACTGGTATAATATTCTCCAGACCCTACATCTACCCTCAAGGGGTTAGGTCAAAATCGTTGTTAATATGGCTAATCGCCTTCTCACTTCAGATTTGAAACTTGTAAAGATTGTTTGATTAATAACTAGTAATTATGCTCACCAGCGTTGATCGGTTGTTATTTGTCCGGCGCGTCCCCATTTTTAATGAATTGCGAGATGATTTTGTAGTTCGGCTGGCTTCAGTGATGAATGAACTATCATATCCCGCTAATTACAGTATTTTTAAACAGGGTGAAGAAGGGCGATCGCTCTATATTGTTGTATCTGGTAAAGTCAAAGTTCATATTGGGGAAACCAAATTAGCAGAAGTTGAGCAAGGGAAATACTTCGGGGAAATGGCTGTATTTGATACTCAACCCCGTTCCGCCACCGCTACGACTGTAGATCCTTGTGAATGTTTAGAACTCACCCAAGAGCAACTTTATGATGCGATTGAAGAAACTCCAGAAATTGCGGTGAATATTATTCGTGAACTATCGCGGATAATTCGCCGACTGAATGAAAGTATTAATCATTAGTCATTGGTCATTGCTTAATTCAATATGTTTGCCACTTATTTTCATCCGCACACCTGCCAAACCTCTAAAGCAATTAATTCGATTTCTTTTGTAGGTTATTCATTTCCTCATTACAATCACATCAGACAAGAAATTTCTAAAAAAATCACTATTTATCCATCTTTGCCTGTTAAGAAAGTTAAATATAGTGAATATCTGCGAGTTCATAGTCATGATTATCTACAAAAGTTAATTTTCAAGGCATTGGGAAAACCACTTAATGAATCATTGCGTTCCTTACCACTTATGGGTATTGAATGCGAAGGGTTTGAATATTGCCTACCCGGTTATGTATATGGCTTGGGGGGAATATTTGCTGCTATAGATGAAATAAAAAGAGGACGTTTAGAACGTGCCTACTGTTTTTGTTTAGGAGGACATCATGCACATAGAAACTGGGGACATGGATATTGTTTACTTAACCCTTTAGCAACAGCAGCAAAATATGCTCAGTCCCAAGGTTTCCATAAAATATTAATTATAGATTGGGATATTCATCATGGAGATGGTACGCAATCAATTTTTAGCTGTGACGATAGTGTTTATTGCATTAGTATCCATACTGCCGTTGATATATATATGTCTAAAGCTTCTAATTTAAGCTATGGGACAACGACGATGGCAGAAAAAATTGGTCATTGTAATATTCCTCTTATTTCTGAGGGAATAACACCAGATATTATTGCAGAAATAGGATTAGATGGGAAATTTTACCGAAGTCATGAAAGTTTATCAACCTTCCGTCATGCTTTAGAAAATTTACCCTGGAATCCTGATTTAATTTTCATCTTTTCTGGGTATGACTCACATCGAGATGATTGTGGTAAAGGCATTACAGATTGGACAAATAGAGACTTTCAAGAATTAACTAAATATGTTTTAGATTTAGCTAAAAAAGTATCCTGTCCAGTTATTTCCAGGCATGGCGGTGGATATTGTACACCTGTGACCATATCAGCAGCATTAAGTCATATAGAAATTTTAGCTAATTATAAATAACTCTTAAGTTATCCTGTAAGAAAAATTTTATTCACCAAATTTTTGAGCTTGTTGCAGAAACATTTGGGGAATTTCTACACTTTCTCCCCAATGTTGATGAATGTATGAAGCATGAACATTAGGTAAATTCCAACCTTCAAATCCTGTATTTTCTTCACAATCATAACGATATGTATCAAATAATGGTTGTGAAGAATTAGTAATTAAATGAGAACGATGAAACTCATGTCCATAAATATTTGTTCCAGCATCGAATAAGAAACTATTTTGTAAAGCTATCCCATGACGATATCCTAAAGTTAACTTTTTATCCATTTGTGCCGATGTTGGTAAAATTCCCACCATCGACCAAGATTTACCTTCAAAATCAATAATATTTTCACTTAAATACATCAATCCTCCGCATTCTGCAATTGTGGGAATTCCGGCTAAAATAGCTTTTTTTACTTCTTTAATAACGCTGGTATTTGCGGCTAATTGTTGTGCAAATACTTCGGGAAATCCACCACCAAAATAAAGTCCTTGGATATTTTTTGGGAATTCTGTATTTTCCAAAGGACTCCAAAAAACTAATTCTGCACCTAATTGTTCCAGTAAATCTAAATTGTCTTGATAGTAAAAATTAAAAGCTTGATCTCGTGCAACTGCGATTCTGATTTGAGATTTGAGATTGGGGATTTTTGATTTGGGAGATTGAGGATTAATAACTGAAATTGGAGATACTTGAAGTAGTGGTAATAATCTTTGCCAATCAAAGCAATTATCGCCTAAATCTGCCAAGCGATTGACTACATCATTCAATTGTGGTAATTCAGATGTGGGGACTAAACCAAGATGACGGTCGGGTATAGTGATGTTATCTTGTCTTCGTAAAACGCCGAGAATCGGTAATTGTAGCGGTTTTAGGGAATCTTTGAGCAGGGATAAATGGCGATCGCTTCCCACCCGATTCAACACTAACCCAGCAATTTTAATTCTACTATCCAAAGAACAATAACCATGTGCGATCGCAGCCACCGAACCAGACAACCGACTACAATCAATCACCAAAATCACAGGTATGTCTAATAACCGTGCAACGTGCGCGGTACTCGCAAAATCAGTTGGTAGTTGATTTTCTTCTCCAGTCCCCTTCACCCCATCAAATAAACCCATTACCCCCTCAACTAGAGCATATTCGCACCTTGGGGAATGACGATGAAAACATTCTTGGACATAACTTGCCGAAGTCAGCACAGCGTCTAAATTCCGACAAGCACGACCAGTAACATACTGATGAAACATCGGATCAATATAGTCTGGCCCCACTTTAAAAGATTGCACCTTTGCACCACGACGGCACAAAGACGCTAAAAGGGTAAGTGTCACAGTTGTCTTACCCACCCCGCTACGTTCTCCAGCAATGATTATTGACATTGGTAATTAGAATTATTTCATTCACATTTTTACTATAAACGCCAATTATCTAGTTTTAGCGAATAACCTCAATTCTGAGTTCTTTGATAATGAATTAAACCCTTTCATTTCCCAAAAAATCCTTCATTCCGTCCCAATACTTGTCGGTTAAGCTAAAAACATTAAATTAGGTAGGTTGGGGAGCCATCGCTTTGGACGGGTTTCCCGGCTTGTGGCGAATGGCGTTTGACATTAGGAAACCCAACATTTACGGACTTTTGTTGGGTTGCGCTGTCGCTTAACCCAACCTACAAAAACTGAGTTCTTTGATAATGAATTAAACCCTTTCATTTCCCAAAAAATCCTTCATTCCGTGAAATCCTTAAATCTGTTAAATCAGTGATAAAAAATACCCCCTTACATCACAGCAAGAGGGTAAAAAAGTGAGGAATAAATTACCAATTATCGATTTTCCAACTTCAAAGTTTGTGCTATCACCGCCAAACTTTCCTCAAATAAAGCCTCACGACCCCAGCGTTGTACCTGTTGACTCAACAAAACTTCTGCTTTCTGTTCCGAAAGAGAACTTACCTGTTGAAACAAACCAGCAGACTGAGCGCCACCGTGAGTTTCCATCCGCATACAACCACCCGTTTCCGAGCAAATTAAAGTTCCGCAATTAGCTTGAAGATTAGTAGAACTCAAGCGCAAAGCAATCAAATCACCAACAATGTCACCAATATCAGCAATGGGAACACCTGCTAATTCTGCTTCTATTTGTTTTTGGTCTTGAGCCAAAAAACGAACGCGAGTGATATCATAATCACCTGTTTCCTTTGAATAAGAAACAGCCTGCCATTCCAACCGACTTGCCAACCAACCCAAAAACAGCAAACCTTGAGCAGGGTTGCCCTTTTCGTAATCAATAGCTACACGGTCAATTTCTCTCAAACCAGCACGACGCTGAGGTGCATCATAAGCTTCAGCAGTTAACTCTTGCCATGCAGCCAAACGCCGCCAGTTCAAATCAGCCAGAGGTACACCCGTTTCTACCAATTCTTGCAAAGTCAATAAATCATCTTCTGGAGTATTAAAGTTGCAAGAATCAACAATCACATTATTACAAACTGCTGCTAACCTTTTAAACAAAGGGTTATGAGCATCTGGTGTAGCCTTCCACCACAAAAACTTAGGCAAACCACCAATTAACAAAGCTGGAATCATCCCTCCAACTCTTTCCAAAGCTGCCACAGTCCCTGTGAGAGTAATGTATTCACAGCAAACTAGTGTACTGGAAGATTGCTTTTGAATTGGACAATAGGCGGAAACTTGCGCCTTTACCCCCTCATCTTCCCCAGCAATGGGACACAAAGCAATAATGCGGCAAGGGTTACGGAGCGCGATTTCATCAGCAATGGTAGGACTAGTGGCGCTGAAAGTATAGCCCATAGCCGCGCCATGATTATCTCCCTGTGGTCCGCTGTGCTGCTTTTTGAAGTATTCTTCCCGTAAAACCGTGAGAGTTTCCGGTGTGGCAGTACCAGTTTCTGGTAATTCATGCTTTTTTTGTACTTCCCGCAATGCTGCGTCTGTTTGTGGCCCCAAAATACCATCGATGGGACCGTTGTAAAAGCCTGTTGCAGCTAACAAATACTGGGTTTCTTCCGGTTCATAAACCACCAAAGTAAATGTCGTAGCGCGGGTTGCAGCAGGTAGTCCACCGTCATCGCCTGTAATACCATAACTTTGCCAGATTTGAGTTAATTCCGCTTCTATTTCTGTGAGCGAAACATCCTTAGGTGCTTGTAGTGAAAAAATTGTTGGAGCTTGTGTAGCCATAGTCTATTTTGGATTTTGTCAGTTATCAGTGGTTATTTGTCAGTTGTAATTAGTCATTAAGTCATCTACTTTTACTAATGACCAATGACTAATGACTAATGACTTTATTCTTAGAGTCTGCGCCAACGGCGACCATCTTGGTTAATCAAGAATTCTGCTTCTGCTGGTTCCCAAGTACCGGCTTCGTATTGAGGAACGGTGGTAGGATCTGCCGGTGCGTCCCACACGGAAAGGGCTGGTGTGACTACCTGCCAAGCTGCTTCCACTTCGTCTGCCCGTGTGAAGAGTGTTTGGTCGCCCATCATACAATCGAGGAACAGGCGGTCATAGGCATCAGAAGTAGCTTGGATGCCAAAGGAACCATAACTAAAGTCCATATCAACGGCACGAGTGCGGAATTCTGCCCCTGGCATTTTCACATCAAAGCGCAGGGAAATGCCTTCATTCGGCTGAATTCGCATGGTCAAAATGTTGGCGTTGGTCTGTTGAGCAGCGGAAGTAAACATTTTGGAAGGAACTTCGCGGAAGTGAATGGCAATTTCGCTCACCTTTTTCGGCATCCGCTTCCCTGTTCTGAGGTAGAAAGGAACACCCTTCCAGCGCCAGTTATCCACCATGAACTTCATCGCTACATAGGTGGGTGTTGTTGAGTTGGGATCTACTCCCGGTTCTTCCCGATACCCAGCTACTGGTTGTCCTTTCATCCAGCCAGCACTATACTGCCCACGAATTGCCGAACGTGAGAGATTATGAATATCAGCTAGACGAGTAGCCTGTAGTACTTTAACTTTTTCTGTGCGGATACTGTCAGCATCCATTGAATTGGGTGCTTCCATTGCCGTCAAGCAGTAAAGTTGCATGAGGTGATTTTGCAACATATCCCGCAGTGCGCCGGCGCTTTCATAGTAACCAGCCCGGTCTTCAACGCCTACTGTTTCCGCTACGGTAATTTGTACGTGGTCAACAAATTGGCGATTCCACAAGGGTTCAAAAATGGCGTTAGCAAAACGGAACACCAGCAAGTTTTGAACTGTTTCTTTACCTAAGTAGTGGTCAATGCGGTAGACTTGGTTTTCTTTGCAATATTTCTGCACTATTTGGTTCAGACTTTGGGCAGAAGCCAAATCCCGACCAAAGGGTTTTTCAATAACCAAACGATGTTTGTAGGGATCGTCTAGCATTCCCCCTCCCCCTAGCTGTTTGATAGCTTCAGGAAAGAAGTTAGGGGCAACGGAAAGGTAGAACATTCGGTTTCCCCTTGTTCCCCGTTTCTCGTCTAATTCACTTAATAAGGTTTTCAGTTTTTGGTAACTTTCCGGGTCGTCTATATTCCCAGGACAGTAGAATAAACCTTGAGAAAAGTCTTGCCACAGTTCCCCTAGTTCGACACTACTATGAGCTTCTTCCATGCCCTTCTGCATTTGCTCGCGGAAGTACTCATGGCTCCATTCTCGACGTGCTACACCAACAATGGTGGTTTCTGGAGGAATACGTCTTTCTCTCCGCAATTTGTACAGTGCTGGTACTAGTTTGCGCCAGGTAAGATCCCCGGAAGCGCCAAAGATAACTATAATTTGGGGTTCGGGCATCCCTTGCTGTTGTAGACCAACGCGTAGGGGATTTTCTAGCAGACTGACCATAACAATTTAGGATTTTAGATTTTGGATTTTGGATTGGGGAAGAGGTAATTGGTAATTGGTGATTGGTAATAGGAAAGGAATATGACCCATTACCCATTACCTATTACCAAACCTCTATACTGGTGACAATAGCTTGACTTTGCCTTCTAAAGAGTTCATTAGTGACTGGAAGGGCTGGACAAATTTGTCAATACCTTCAACGAGTAGTTCGTCCATTACGTTATTGATGTCAATGTTGATGTCCGGTTCTTTCAAGCTTCCGATGAGGGTGTACGCTTCTTCTACGCCTGTTTCCAGACGATTGGCAACATCGCAATGGTCGGCACAAGCTTTTATTGTGGCTGGTGGTAGGGTGTTAACGGTGTCTTTGCCAATTAGTTCGTTGACATACATGACATCGCTGTAACTGGGGTCTTTGGTGCTGGTGCTGGCCCACAATAACCGCTGTACTTTTGCGCCTTTTGCTGCTAAGGCTTGCCAAGCATCAGTGCTGGTGATTTTCTTGTATTCTTGGTAAGCTATCTTGGCATTAGCGATCGCAATTTTCCCTTTGATAGCTCGCAATCTCGCTTCATGGTTGATGTCATCAACGCCAAGCTGCAATTTCGCATCTATCTTACTGTCGATGTTGCTATCAATCCGGCTGAGGAAAAAGCTGGCTACAGAAGCAATTTTGCTAATATCCCTACCTTCACTAACCCGTTTTTCTAAGCCACGAATATACGCCCAAGCTGCATTAATGTAACTTTGGACTGCAAACAACAGCGTCACGTTGATATTAATTCCTTCAGAAATGGCTTGTTCTACAGCGGGTAAACCTGCCTGGGTTCCAGGAATTTTAATCATCACATTTTCCCGCCCAATTTCCTGGAAAGCTCGACGAGCTTCAGCTATTGTGGCTTGGGTATCATCAGCTATAGTTGGTGGGACTTCTATACTCACATAACCATCTAGGGCATTCGTGGCTTCATAAACAGGACGCAAAATATCACAAGCATTGCGGATATCTGCAAAAACTAGGGATTCATAAATTTTGTATGTCGGTAAACCCTCACGAATTCCAACTTCAATATCGGCATCATAAATGGCATTACCAGTAATTGCTTTTTCAAAGATAGCTGGGTTGGAGGTAATACCAGAGATTCCTTGATTGTTCACCAAGTTTTCGAGTTCCCCTGATTGAATAATGTCACGGCTCAAATTATCCATCCAGATACTTTGACCGTATTGTTTAATCTCTAATAAATGATTGGTTGCCATAGCTATTTTTTAACTCCTAATTAACAGTGTTTTCTAGTAAAGTTAATAAATTTCCTCAGTTGATGGTGGTTTTTCAATTTGACATCAAACAACTGAGATGAATCTTTAAATTCACATACAAACATTGCTAGTGCTGCATTCCAATCCCAAATTACCCATCTTCAGCTTCATTACTGGCATCAGCAAGACGCTTTTTTCAACTTCGTCTAATGACCGTTTTGAATAAAAGACTCGACTTTAGCTACATCCTGTTTACTACCAATAATTAAAGGTGTGCGTTGATGTAGTTTTTTCGGAACTACGTCTAAAATATCTACTAATCCTGTAGTTGCTTTACCTCCAGCTTGTTCAATCACAAATGCTAAAGGTGCAGATTCATAAAGTAGGCGTAATTTACCTTCTGGTTTTTGCAGTGTGCCGGGATAGAGAAACACACCACCTTGAACTAAAATTCTATGTATATCACTCACCATCGCGCCACTATAACGAGCGGTATAACCTTCGGTGCGATGCACATAGCGAATGTATTCCCTAATGGATTCATCCCACTGCCAGAAGTTACCTTCATTAACGCTGTAAACGGAACCGTGGTCAGGAATCTTGATATTTTCTTGTGTGAGAATAAACTCCCCTAAACTGGGATCAAGGGTAAAGGAATGAACTCCCTTACCTATAGTATAGACCAGCATCGTGCAGGGGCCGTACAGTATGTATCCAGCGGCAATTTGCTTGTGTCCGTTGGTCAACAGGTCAGTAGCTTTACCATCGCTATCGTCTCCTTCCTGTTGACGGATGGAGAAAATCGAACCTAAGCTGAGATTAGTATCTGTGTTAGATGAACCATCTATTGGGTCATAGAGCAAGGTATAACGACCAATTGGGCAGTTTTCGGGGATATAGTAGGGGTCTTCCATTTCCTCGGAAGCTAGGCGACAAACTAAACCGCTTTGCTTAAATACTGAGATAAATACGTCGTTAGCGTAAACATCCAAATTTTTGACAGATTCTCCCTGGACGTTGACTTCCCCAGTAAATCCCAGAACGCCTTCCATTAACCCGGCGTTGCTCATGCGACGTGCCACTAGTTTACCAGCTAAGGCAATGCGATTCATCAGCGCACTCAAATCCTGTGCGTCTGCCGAAAAACTTTGCAATTGCTGGAGTACGTGACGCGATAAGGTTGTACAATCACGATCTAGGGCTTTGTCTGTAGCGTAGTTGATAGACAAATCTAAAGATTCTGAGGCTTGAGCCATTTTTGTTACTCCCTAGCGTTTTGCTTTTGGGTCAGTTTTCTCAATGGCGATTTTTGGTCGCTGCCTCTATCTTAGAAAGGTATTTTGATAACTAAAGATTGTTTTTAGATAAACTAAAGAATTGGATATTTTGGGCTGCTTTTTCAGGAAGATAGGGAACAGGGAACTCTTAACAGGGAACAGGGAAATTTGGTTTAGTCCTTGAGCGAGCAGTCGGGTATCTGTGGATTTAAGTATTTTTTCTAGCTAATAAATAATTTATTGGTAACAATGAACAAATTTTCCACATCTGACGCGCTCTACAAGAGACTTACACATCTTTTTTATCTCACGCAGAGGCACAGAGGCACAGAGAGAAATCAAGCGTGTAGTCTAAGTACGTTAAAACTGCTGTAATTTCTAATTTTGTATATATATTTTTCATCTTGTTAATCCTTTAATCCTGGACATCCTGATTCAGACATCATCAGCAAATACTGAGAGTGCAGCCATTGCTCGGTTGCAGATATCTTGTTTGTTTACCATTTGCTGAAGCTCAGATGAATCGTATTGTCCTTCATTAATCTCTAAAGATGCTTGGTTAATTGCTTGACGGTATGCGCTTTCTAGAGATTCGCGGAGTTCGCTATCATCAAGGTAGGTGCCTTTAGATTTGGGACGAGCGTTTAAGTTTTGAATTTCTAAAATAGCATTGCGGATAGATACATCCCAAGATCGGGTTGTGCGTTTCTCTATTTCTTGCTTGATCAAGTGCAACAGAAGAATGATGCCATAACTACGAATTTTATTGAGAATATCCTTTTTGCTCATTTCTTCCATTTCATCAATCATCAATAGCGCACTGGATATGTTGCCTCTTTTTAATAATTCGCGCAATTCTAAAAGTTCTTCCATCTGGACTTAACCTGCCATACAAAACCTAGATATTCTAGACTTTATTCCGCTTTTACAGTTATTAACCGTTAACATTTGGCATTTCATAGTTAACGGTTAAGAAAAGATTAATCAATTGAAATTTGTTGGGGGCCAGTGGCTTTGCCATTCTGAACCCGCGAAGTAGGGGAACTGCTGGAACTAATATGTTGATCTAGCCAACTTTTCACAGGATCGTCAGCTAAGTTCAGCCTGAGGACACCAGAGACAAAACCACCCAAAAATGAAGCTGGATGCTGGGCAAATTCTTTCAATAAGGGCGACAATTCAGTAATAAACATTAGACTCTCCAAGTATTGCTCTTAAAAATTATTAATTCTTCATCAATCGTAACCTAGAAAGTTATTTCCGGTAATGGGTAATGGGTAATGGGTAAGAATTATTTCCGATTACCGATTACCTATCACCCCATTACCTATGAAGTTGGTGCTTGATCTGGAAACATACATTTGTCAGAATCGCAACCACTGGGGCCTGCTTCTGATAATTCCCCTAAATCGTAACGACTTAAAGCCCCACAGAAATCATCTGTTGTACGTCTTGCTTTCACTTCTGCTGACAAGCGTTCATAAGTGGCTTTGTCTATTGGTTCAAAGGGTAAACGTGGGAATGATTGCAAATCGTCAAACCGCGCTAATAAAGCCGCTGAAATATATCCTTCATCGTTTTGAATGGCTTCATAGATGCGTGTTCCCAAGGGTTCAACTTCCTCAGAACGTAGTTCTAGAGTAGCTGAGGTGTTATGGGTGACATAATGACTCTGCACTTGCATGACGAAATCTAATTGGGCTAAGGCTGAGAACTTAGACACATCAATCACATCTGCACCGGGTAAATCTGCCCAAGATACAGCAACAGGTATTTCTACAAGCCATTCGGTACAACGATAATCAAAAGGATCGTTGAGTAAGTTGCCGTTTTCGTCTTTGTCAGATTGAGATGGTATGACGTTGTAACCATAGTCTATACAAGCTAGGGCTACGGGGTCATTTTTACGGAAGGTGATCCGACGAATGAATCTTTGGGCTTTGGGGGGATGCCAACCGGAACTAGCACCAGTTAGGAGGGATTTAGTGCCACTGGGTTGGACTGTGGTACAACGGTTGGGGCGTTTGATATTATGGCGATCGCAATATTCCCACACTACTTTATGGACTACATCTTTCCAAAAGTTGAGATATTTTTGTTCACCACGTTTGAAAACCAGCCCTTCGGGGGTTTCAGGTCTACCTTCCTCCCACCAGCGTAACCAATCTGTCCCAAAAGCATGGACAAAGAAGTCAAATAAACCGGTGAAGGAAACACCAACAATAGGATCTAGTTCCCGACTGTATTGATAGCGGGGTTCGAGGAATTGGTGATTTAACAGTGCGGCCACTGACAAAGCACCTGCTGTAAATGCTTCTTCTTGTTCTTTGTAGTTATCGGGATCAAGTTGGTTTAAGTGTACCTCAGACAAATTACAGTGGAAGTCAGCACCAATAATCTCCAGTTTTGTTACCCTAGAGGCTTTTTATCCTCTAGTTCTACAGGTTCTATATTCCCTGTAGCTCCGCGTACCTTTTGTACGGATGACTGTAAATAATAGAGAAATTCTTTTCGACTACAGGGTTTTCCCACAACAATTTGGCAGATAGTTCTAATGTCCAAAATGTTGTATTCCTTTTGAATTGAATCCCACAAAGGCTGAAAGAAGCTTTTGAGCTTGTTTAGTTTTAAAGAAAAAAGTTGCTCAGAATTGTCTAAGGCGAAAGAATAGGCCAATGCTTGGATACCTGAATTTGTGAATGAAGTTTTGCCATGCTGTGCTTGGATTGAACAATGCTTTGAGCAAAAACGCCTTTGAGATGCTTTATGTTGTATCACCTCAAAGTTTTGTTGGCATAATTCACAAATTAAAGTATATCTGGGAGCTATCAGTCCTGTTTTCTGTCCTTTTCGAGATTGGTGATAAGCTTTTCGCTTTGGACTATTGAGAAACTTTTCTTTAAATTCAGGATCTGCAAATCTAGCTTTTGCCTTAGCACTAATTTTATCTCTGGTTTCCTCAGTTTGAGTAACACCATACATTGGGTTTTTACTCCCAAAGGTATTCATGCCTCTGACTTTAGCAAATGATTTCCATTCCTGTTTCAAGTGTTCAAATACAAAAGGAGTGGGCTTGATAAGTTGTCTTAAGTCTTTTTCTTGCAGAATCGTAACTTTTACGTTGTACTCAGACTGAAAAAGCTGAACTTTTGGCAGGTCATACGTAAAGTTGAATGCACCTTTGATGTCAACATATTCACCTGTCTCCAGTAGGAAATCAGGTTTATACCTAACTCCGTTGGAGAGTGTATAAGTTTTGTGTTCGTATGTCCAACCAATGTTCATATAGTCCAAGTATCTTGCGTAAATGTATTCAAGACTAGACCTGAGACAATGCTCACCGTAGAAACCTGAGTAGCCATAAAAATTACTGGTCATACGTACCCCCACACTCTTGGAGATTTATATTCTAGAAAACGATTTTCATTGTAATCTAGTGTCACTCTCTACGCTGTACGGTGTCAATAGCTTTTTAGTTCTATTGATTACCACGGGATTAGCTTCTCAGCTTTCCCCGTATTTGCGGGGTTTTTTACGTGAGGCAAGTGTCAAAAAATACCACACGGATTCAATCCATACCTACCCAAACGATGCTCTAATTCTTGAGAATCAATGCTTGAGTAGCGTTCTTGTATCCATTCTTTGGCTTTTCCTTGCTGATATGCTTGCAAGAAATCTGTTTTCAGTCCTGCTGTGGTTAGTAAATCAATATTGGCTCTAGCGACAGCTTCACCAGCCCATTGAATTGCCCCTTCACCGCTGTAATATTGTTTACGTACAGCAGCAATGGATTCTTCTAAGGTTGGCTTGCGGTGAAATACTCTAGTATGGTTAGCCATTCTCAGAGAATCTCGCTCTGGATCAATGCGCCAGTTGCCTTCTGTGTCTTGTTGCCATAGGTTATCCTTGGCAGTTGCACCTTGTTCATCCTCAGAAACAAATTGACGCATACCCGCGCTTCTGCGGATATTGCCTGCAACAATTGTTACAGCAGCTTCGTCAATCAATAAGCAGCATTCAACTGAATTTAATTGTCTACCTAAAGCCTTATTGAGAATAGAGGCGCAACGCTGATATAATCCAGGCAACTTCACAGGATTAGCCATACCGCCAAAGCCTTTGAGGGTTTCCCCAGATTGGCGCACGTCGCTAATATCTACAATTACTTGAACGTCACCTGTATGGTCAGTGAGCGAAGTCGAACTGAAGCGTTCATCGGTAGAGAGTTCTAAAAGGGTTTGATAGGATTTTACCCAACCTTCTCGACTGTCTCCAACGTGGATAGTAGCGGTGTTAGCTTCTATATTGGTTTGTGTAAATTCATGACGCTGTTCTTTAGGAGTGCTGCCAATTTCACCTGTGATGGTAATATTTAGGCGATTACGGATAGGAGGCAGTTGATTAATATACTGTGGTTCAATGATAGCACCTGTACCACAGCCCATCATGGCTAAGTCCATCATCAAACCGAAGGCTTTCCAGTCTACCAAGTTGGTAGAAGTGCAGTTATAAGCACCGGAGAAGTTTTTGGGTTTGGTTAACCAATCTGTACCTCCAACCCACATCCAGCGACCACTGGGTAGAGCTTTCATGTTGCGCTGCATTTTGTCTAAAAGGGCAGCTTCTTCACGGGTGAGTTTTCCCAGTTCGACTAAACCGCGTAAAGTGCGATCGCACACCTGATCATAAGTTTCTCTTAAACCGGCCTCTGTACGACGGCTGTAGGTTCTAAAAAACACAGGATTGGCTGCTGGAGCAGATTCGGGAAAAGATGCACTCTGGCGTTTACGTTCCAGTTCTTGAACCATAATAAGGTCTTGTTGCTGACTAACAAATTAAGACTATAACGCCAAGTAGTTAGAGGATGGAAGATTGATAAATTTACCACTTTGCGCTATGTCTTATTTTGTGTAAATTCTGACTATATTTTAGTTTAAGTACAAAACCCTGACTTTGAGCCAGGGTTATACATCCTAAAAGTTTTATATATCAGTTTTATCAAAAAAGCTTATCATCTACTACTAAGCATTGATAGTAAGTAAAGATTCTAATTCGTTGATATCTGTTACAACTTTACGTAATTGCTCACTGAAATAGACAACTTCATAATTAGGTGCAAGTTCTTTTTGTAGTTGTTTCCACAGACTAATACCTTCTTGTTCAAAAGCTGCTTCTGCTTCTGGACTCAAATCTGGTGAATTACCGGGATCTTGCCAATTTAATGTTGCATTATAACTGGTCGCCCAATTTTTTAGGCGGTTAATGGTTTCTTGGCTGAGGGGCAGTTTTGCTGGATCGATATTACCAACTTTATCAGCATCTGCCCACCATAAAGGGTCGCACCCATAATCAGCCATTAGTTTAATTTTTATTGCCATAGCTACTACGGTGGAATTATGGTGATGAGGCTGGATTAGCTCCAACTATATAACCATTATCGCCTACCGTCACTGCTATATACTGCTTTTTTCCATTAAAATTTACTTCATAGATTTCTCTTCGAGGTTCTACTGTTCCTTGATAACCAAGAAACATTCCACTGGTTACAGCAGCCATAACAACATCGGCGATTTCATCTTCAGAAATTCCCCGTTTGGCAAAGTCTTCTTGATGTTTCTCCAAAATGTGTAATAGTCCACTTCCTCTTTTACCAGGTTTTCCTTCTTCTAAAAATACAATTTTGCCATCAGCTTGTTTAGCAATCTTTACTATTTTCTCAGGGGTATGTTTAACCAGATTTTGGACAAGTTCGGAAATCAAGGCTGATTTTTCAGCACTATTCATTTTTTTCTCCTTGAATTGGGGGTAAGTTCTGTTTTGTTGTTGACATACCCCAACGTAGAAGTGTAATTTTAGTAGACCAAGAATTTTTAGGTGCGGATTACCGTACATCGTTGAAAATATTAATTACAACCATATTTAAAAATGTCCCTAGTACCTTGGAAAAGTTTAATTACTCGCGCACTACATCGCAACCGCAGTCTTGTTTATGCCCGTTATCTACAACTTGCAACGGTGCGAGAAAATGGTTTACCGACAAACCGCACTGTAGTATTTCGTGGTTTTCTGGAAGATACAAACCAGTTAAAATTCATCACCGATATTCGTAGTGCAAAAGCTGAACAAATATCCAAACAACCAGCAGCAGAAATTTGCTGGTATTTCCCCAAAACCAGAGAACAATTTCGTATTACTGGAGAATTAACTTTAGTAAGTGCTGATTCTCACCCACATTTACAACTGGCAAGAATAAAAATGTGGCAAGAATTGAGTGATGCAGCTAGATTACAATTTGCTTGGCCTCATCCTGGTAAAAAGAGAATAACCACACCGGAAGCATTTACACCACCTATACCAGACTCTATTCAACCAGTAGAAAATTTTTGTTTATTATTGCTTGAACCTACAGAAGTAGATCATTTAGAATTGCGGGGTGAACCACAAAATAGATCAGTTTATCACCACAATGAGAACCAGGAATGGTTTACTGAAGCAATAAACCCGTAATTTTAATTTTTGGTGTTTAACAGGAAGTAGCTAAAATTCACCTCTGCTCCTTGCCCCCTTGCCTCTTCCCTATATTCCCGCACCATCAAAGAATTCCTGAATCTGTTTATCTCTGATATTACAGAAGTTGTGTTCTTTTAGTAATTCATTTTCTTGAATGAAGTTACCTACCAAAACTGGAGTTTTTGCGGGATTTTGGAGAGATTGAATTTGTTCTTCTAGTGCTTCAATGCGGTCAACTAAGGTGCGAATTACTTGGGCTTCTGAGTCTGGTAAATTGCTGTGTTCTAGAGGTGAAACTCGAACTCCAGCACGGTAGATAATCCGTCCGGGTACGCCGACAACTGTACAACTAGAAGGAACATCCCTCAACACCACTGAACCAGCACCAATGCGGACGTTATCACCAATTGCGATATTTCCTAAAACTTTTGCCCCCGCACCAACGACGACATTTTCGCCTAATGTGGGGTGACGTTTGCCGCTTTCTTTACCTGTTCCCCCCAGGGTGACACCTTGATAAATCAGGGCATAGTTGCCGATAATGGCTGTTTCACCAATTACTACTCCCATACCGTGGTCAATAAATACTCCTTGACCAATTACAGCCCCTGGGTGAATTTCAATCCCGGTTAAAAACCGAGCTATGTGAGAAATGAGCCGGGGGAAAAAGGGAAGACCAATACTACGCAACCAGTGAGCAAAGCGATGGAACATGAGAGCTTGTAAACCTGGATAGCAAAACAAGACCTCCAACCAATTTCGGGCAGCTGGGTCACGTTCAAAGATGATGCGAAAATCGGCACGTAGTATAGAGAGCATCGAGGTAGTACCCTTGGACAGCATTGCGAGCTACTTTCCCATTTTATCGTTACTTGGGAACTAGGAAGACAGGGAGATGGGGAGATGGGGACGCGGAGATGGGGAGATGGGGTGACGCGGGGAGGGGAAGACGCGGAGATGGTGGACGCGGGGACGCGGAGAAAATTAAGAATTACCTGCCCCCTGCACCCTGCACCCTGCACCCTGCACCCTCCCTATTTATTCCCTATTCCCTATTATTGCGCTACTGTCAAAGTGTAGTTACGTTTGACACCAGGATTAAATATACCTACCCAAATGCGATAAGTGCCTCTTTTCCATTGGCTATCGCTCACACTCGCATCTTTACTTTTACCTGTGTCATCTCCACAACGGATTGTCCCATCGTCTGGGCCTTTAATGAACAGAGTAGTATCACCACCGCTGTTGACTAATATTTTCAGGCTGTCAAAGTCTTTTTCTAAAACGAGGATGTGGTCAGGATTTGGATCTGCAAAACCGATACAAACTTTTTTATCGCGATCGCGGTTACTCATTGCAGATAAGGAATAAGAACCGCCTGTATAGCCAGTTCCCATTCCTTGTGCAGGTTCAAAACCTGGTGATAGCTTGAGAGTTCCAAAATTTGCTGTCTGGGCTGCTGCCGGTATCGCTATCATAGCGGTAATCGTAGCCAACAACCAGCCACCTCGAAATTGAAGCCAGAAACGAAAATCTTTCATCTTTTTTTGGGGGAATACCCCATCCTTAGCGTAGCAGGACTGTATAGCAGTTGCCAGATCGGTGAGGACAGGCAGTAAATATAAGTCAGACACCAAGGGACTTTCCACCCTGTTAAAAGTTCCCTATTTCCTGTTCTCTGCTATATATACTAATTTTATTTGTAAACAGCGCTATTTAGTACTAATTACATGATCTGGAAATGTGACACAAATAGTACTGTTTCCTTGATTTGGTGAATTTCACAAACTGTGCTTCTCAATCAAATTTGATTTGAAGAGAAAACATAGAAAATTTAAGAGCGATGAAGCTGGAAGAATACACCGCCTTTTAGAGTTCCTGGCTCACGGCTATAACTACTAACTGTAAGCGATCGCAGATTGTTAAACAGTGGTTTGCCTAAAACTTCCACAAATTTGAGCAAGGGTAGTTGACGTTCGAGAAGTTTTTGGCTCTTTTCCCAGTCTACATAGATGTAGCCTTGGTTAAGTTGGGGAATAGGGGCGATCACATCTTGAAAATTGGGGTTGTCAATTAAGGATTTTTCCTTGCTACTCAAGACTTTGTCCATTGTCTTTAAGTCTGAGGTAAAAATCTCATAATTACCCTGGCTTGTATGCACCCCCTGAATTTTGGCTGCGACGCTGAGGGCTGATTTATCTTCAGTAATAGCTGTTAACTCTGTCCAAGCGGAGACTCTTTGCTGATTGAGAGTAAGGGAACTGACATTTAAGCCTTTGCTACTGGCAATTTTATCTAAACGGGCTATACCTTCTACTAACTGCGGTGTTTTTTCCACCACAAACACCCAATTGGGGGTTGTATTTCCTTGATTGGGTAAAAGTGCGTTATTTTCAGTGAGCGTAGCGATCGCATATTCTCCCACTACCCAACTAAAAATATCCTCTCTAAAATTTAAACCCCAATCTTTCTGCACATCTACCAAAGGTTTTACCCAGCGAGAAATAGCCTCTGCTGATGAACCGTATATTGTCGCTGTTCCTTGTCTCCAGAGTTTTGCTAAATCACTGTCAGCTAAATTACTTAAATTCGCCCCAGAAATTGCCAAACCTGCTGATGCGGGAATATACTTCAATGCTCCCACAGGTTGAGATAGTGAAGCAGACGGAGGCGTAACGTCTGTGGATGTTAAAGTAGATGTTAAAAACGTGCTTTCCGCCAGCAATCCTTGAGGATTTAATACCAAAGACAGAATTTGGCTATTATAAGTAGATTCTGCCAGTTCAAACCCTTGCCAATTAGCAACTTCGGGCAGATTTAGGAAAGCTACAGCTACAGCATTTTTAGGTATTTGTTGAGTAGCTTTTTGATATTCCGGAGAACTGGTTAAATTCAAATCCGGTGCTTGGACATTATTAATAGCTTCTCGTAGCACTTTGGCATCATTAGCAAACAAAACAAAATTATCAACAACCGCACCAGCTAAAGCAGTTTGGCTTTTTGCGGATGCTAATGTTTCTTGGGTCTCATAAAGTAACTTCACACCTTTGTATTGTTCAACAGCTAAATTAGCCCCAGCTAAAGACCGTTTGGAAAACAACAACTCGATAAACTCACGGCTTTGGGCTGGGTTCTCTGTTGCTAACGCCATCAGATACCCTGATTGTAGTCCGTTTTCTGGATCGCGGTCTATATCTTGGCTAGTTACAGCCAATGTAATTTCATTTCCCAGCCAGGGTTTAATATCTTCTTGATAATTTATGCTAGTTTTAGCCAATAAATTGGTTTTAATCTGGGAAATTTCCCCTTTTTGCTCCAATCCCTGTAATCCATCAGGATTTACCAGCAATGATACGATCACAGGTGACAGCTTTGATACAAATATAGCAGCACCAGGTTGAGAGCCATAAGTCACTAGGCCAATCGGACTTTTGGCAAAAAACCAGTAAAAACCAGCAATACTAAACAGTAGCAGGGCGATCGCACCAGCCACTAGGAACCTGAAAAATGAGCTTTGACTGTTCACATTAGACCTAGTAAATGCTCCGTTTTTGATTTTAGGCTAGAAGCGCAACTTCTATGCATTGAAAAAGAGGATTTTTCTGATTTTTTCTGCCAACATAAATAATATTAGGATTGTTTAGAAAAACTACATGACAGGTCAATCTTTTATCCAAATTAGCGTAGAGGAACTAGCACAACGTCTGGCTGCTGGTGATTCTGGACTACAGTTGGTGGATGTCCGAGAACCCCAAGAAGTGGAAATAGCCAGCATTGAGGGTTTCGTTAACCTTCCTCTGAGCGAATTTGCTGAATGGAACGAAGAGATTTCTACTCGCTTTGATTCGGAAGCGGAAACCCTTGTGCTGTGTCATCACGGTATTCGTTCTGCTCAAATGTGCCAATGGTTAGTTGCACAAGGATTCACAAATGTTAAAAATATTGGTGGTGGTATTGCTGCCTACTCTATATTAGTTGATCCTTCGATTCCCCAATATTAGGGAAGAGATGGGGGAAACCTGATTGGTAAGCGACAGAAGATGATTTATGGTTTTAGGTATTTCCAAAGAATAAATTACCCCAAAATTGTAGCGACAGCGTCACCCATCATTATTCCTTAAATCCATAGTGTGTTAAAGACTACCGTCCTAACACAGCCTACAAATGGGAGATTTTTATTTGCAAGTTCCTGAGAGGATGTTTGGAAAGTTATAAACTTTACCAAAGAACCTCTCTCCTTGTAGGATAAAGGCTTGAAAATGCCCATACCCTTTTAGGGAAGGGAGTTAAGTATCTAGGTTTTATTGGTTTCATAAAATACTTTTAAAACATCCTCTCAGGATTCCTACAGCTATGAAAGCGACAAAAGGCAAAGATTATATTTGTAACTTAAAATACTGCTTTTTTTAATGTACTGTGAGAGTATACGGGAAAAGATGAGATGATACTTTCAAGATAGAGATTGTAGCAATCAGCAAACTAGTTTAGTAAATACGCTTAAGTAGAGTTTTGCTTTAAATTATCATTACATAACCATATAATTTGCTATCTTAAATTAATTAATACTTAAAATTTTTTGGTGGTAAAAGCCACAAGTTTTTTCAACCTTTGAATAAAATTTGCCTTCAGTAAAACATCTCCTATGCAAGTTCAGCTAACCAATCGACAACAGCATATACTTTGGGCAATTATACGCCACTATATCGCTACCGCAGAACCTGTTGGTTCAAAAGCTCTAATTGAGGAGTTTGACCTGGGTGTTAGCTCCGCTACCATTCGCAATGTCATGGGAGTTTTAGAAAAATCTGGGTTAGTTTATCAACCGCACACTTCTGCTGGGAGAATACCTTCTGATTCTGGTTATCGTATTTATGTTGACCATCTGATTACACCTTCTCTGCAAGATGCTACGCGTAATTTGCTTCTCCGTGCGCGTAGCCTTCCCCAAGAAAGGAGTACGGACGCTGTAGGTAAAGAGGTGGAAGCCGCATTACAACAACTTCGGCCTTGGGAAGATTGGGGTTTGGAAGCGCTATTACAAGGAGCAGCCCAAATTTTGGCAACTTTGAGTGGCTGTATTACCTTGATTACTATGCCGCAAACCAACACAGCACAATTAAGACATTTGCAATTGGTGCAAATTGAATCGAGTAAGATTATGCTGATTGTGGTGACTGATGGTTATGAAACACATTCCAAGGTGATGGATTTATTCACAGCTTCATCAGAAACCAAACCAGAGCCAGAGGTAATTGATCACGAGTTGCAAATTGTATCTAATTTTCTGAATAGCCACTTAAGAGGCCGCAGTCTGTTGGAATTAGCTAATCTGGACTGGAGTGAATTAGATCAAGAATTTCAACGCTATGGCGAATTCTTGAAAAATTCATTGGTAGAATTGACTCGTCGGACTTTTGCACCAGCTGCTACACAAATTATGGTGCGGGGTGTAGGAGAGGTTTTGCGTCAACCAGAATTTTCCCAAGTACAGCAAGTACAAACGATTATCCATCTCCTGGAAGAAGAACAAGAACAGCTATGGCGGTTAATTTGTGAGGAGCCAGAAACAGAGGATTTGGGTAAGTCAAGGGTGACAGTTCGTATTGGTGCAGAAAATCCATTAGAACCGATTCGCACTTGTACTTTGATTTCTTCTACCTATCGTCGGGGTTCTGTCCCAGTGGGAAGTGTGGGAGTTTTGGGTCCGACTCGGTTAGACTATGAAAGTGCGATCGCTGTTGTAGCCGCAGCCGCAGATTACCTCTCAGAAGCTTTTAGTTAAACTGCTTAAATCATGTTCAGAAAAATTTCTTTTGGTTTGTTATGGCTAGGATTTATTTCCTACGCCTTTTTATTTGCTCCTCCTGACAATTTCCCAGAGAGTTTAGAGTTAATTAAAAATCTTTCTACTGGTCAATGGCAAGGCATTAACCCTTTAGTTATCGCCTTATTTAATATCATGGGTGTATGGCCTTTAATCTACAGCGCCGTTTTATTTATTGATGGTAGAGGGCAAAAAATCCGCGCTTGGCCATTTGCTACTGCTTCTTTTGCTGTTGGTGCATTTGCTCTTTTACCGTATTTAGCTTTAAGAACATCCAATCAAGAGTTTGTAGGTAGAAAAAATCTATTTATCAAAGTTTTAGATTCACGGATAAATGGGATTTTATTAACTTTAGGTGCAGGAATTTTATTTGTCTATGCTTTACAAGGAGACTGGAGTAACTTTGTTCAGCAATGGCAAACTAGCCGTTTTATTCATGTTATGAGTTTAGATTTTTGTATGTTAAGTCTATTATTTCCCGCTTTATTAGGAGATGATATGACGCGACGAGGTTGGAAGCACAATCAATTATTTTGGTTATTTGCTGTAATTCCCTTATTTGGGGCTTTAATATATTTGTGTGTGCGTCCACCTTTACTAGAAAGTTCACCCACAAACTAAAGTTTAGCAATACACAAGAAAAGCCAGCTTTTGTAGACTTTATTGTTGTGCCGCACCCCAGAGATTGTCGGCACAAAATTAATACATAAAGACATTATTTGTATAGGGTTAATATTTGATTTTTGAACATATACGTAGGGTGGGCAATGCCCACAATATGCGGGTTTTGGTGGGCAATGCCCACCCTACAATACTATTTTTATAAAAAGAGTAAATTATTTGTATTGCTTATAAATGTCAGGTAGCTGCCACCAAGCTGCATGGGGATATTGATGATGTTCTTCGTGATAACCAAAGTGATAGCAAGTTATAAAAGACCACCAAATAGGACGGTTAATAGTTTGGGCGCGATGAGGTTCATTATAACCATCAATTGGTTCTGTATGAGGTAAGAAAGTACCAAAATAAAATAATTGTAATGAACTTAACAGGGAAGGAATTACCCAAAAATAAGTGAGATTATTACGAGGTATATGAAGAGTGTAAACTATAATATTATAGATAATCATTAAAGTGATAATTTGAAACCAATTCCAGTAACGCATCATGAAATAAAAATACCAAGCCAAGAAACTTTTGTGTTTACCATCATGAAAATCGGGATCTATTTCACTAGCTGGGTTATGGTGGTGTAACCAATGCTTTTTTAAAAGTTTGTGATATGGTAAAAGACCATAAAGAAAGAGGCACAAAGAACCCATAAAATGATTAATTTTAGGATTTTGCGGAAACACTATTCCATGCATAGCATCATGGGCTGTAATAAATAATCCTGTGTATAAAAATGTTTGCCAAAGGATGATAGGAGATAACATTAAAAATTTGATATTGGAGATATCAATAGACATTAAAAAGGTCAGACTAATAGCCCAAACGCTAATAATCACAATAGCAATAAACATCCCTTGGGCTGGGTTTAATTTTGGTCGAAACCTAAGTAGTGGTTTGAAGTTAATCATGCTTTTACACCTAGTATAATTTCAGTAAAAATTCCTAAAATATAGTCACAGCAGAATAGTCCAACCATTAGCCATAAAAGCTTACAAATGGTTGGTGTTTTCTTAGTGGCTGGTGTTAATAATCTAAAATATGTAGAAATATTAAGACACTTTAAGTATTATTGCACAATACCGCCAGACCAAAAATTGTTTTCAGTTTGGAAGTTGGATTATATACGTGATATTACTTATTTTTAGTAATATTAAAGCCAATAATATTAAGGCTCTATGCTGGATGAATAGAGTGATATGATTGGTAATATAAGTGTTTTAAAAGGCTTTACTGAATCAAACACTTATAATAGCTAGTATATATTTTTACTTAAATTATTGTGATTCGCATTCCCGCTTAGTCACATAATGACGATAACGGAACATCGCTTCTAATTGAACTTGTACTAACCAACCACTGACAAATTCCACACTATCGCCACCAGGCATAGAAAAAGCGATATTATCAGTTAATCTAGTTTTGCCATTTTCTAGCTCAAATTCATGGCGATGTACCCAAGACTCAAAAGGACCGGATATCTGTTCATCAGTAAACAGTTTATGTTGTTCATATCCAGTATGACGCGCTAACCAAGTCAAAGGTAACAGGCCAAGAAACAACCGAAATTCTGTAATTGCACCTTCATTTAGTCCCCCCTCACGACGAATTACTTGGATTGGTTGCCAAGGTGGGGTAAGTAGTTGTAAAATGTCTGGTCTTTCATGAAATTTCCAAACTACTTCTACTGGTGCGTTAATAATGGAGGAATGTTTAAATTGCAGCATAGAAATAAAAACCTAAAACTTAGCCTTCGTATTCACTATCAATTTCAATATCTAGGGTATCTTCATCAATCCTGACATACAAGATATTAGGACGACAGCAAACTTGACAATCTTCTATATAACTTTGCTGCATTCCAGCACTAAAATCAATAAAAGTTAAATTTGGTTCCCCACAATAAGCACAATAAAATTCCGATGTATTTTGCATCTCTAGAGATTATCCTTAATTTCATAACTCTGCGTACCTCTGCGTTTTCCTCTTTTTCCCTCTGCGTTTATAAATTTACAATTTCTAATTGCTGAGAGGATGAACGAAAATGACTGGTAGCTTCACTCAAATGCTTTATTAGTGTAGACTGAGGTAACGGACCTTGCAAGTGATTCCAAGGTAAAACTTGCTCAGTTGACCAATTAGCGTAAACATAGAAATCTAAATCGGGAATTTGTCCTTTAAGTTGCTTAAAAGCGCGTTTGTAGCTTCCCAAAGAATCACCAAAGTCACGAGTTAACTCTAGCAGATGAGAGAGTCTGCGATCGCCCCTCGATAACAAAGCCTGTATAATTGACCAATTATAGCTTTCTGGACGAAAATCTATCCCTTGGGGTTTTAGGTTTTTTTGTAAAAACTGTAACCGCTTCTCGGCTTGTTTATTCACCCCAAACCATTGAAAAGGCGTATGTGACTTAGGAACAAAGGTACTGCATCCCAGTGTTAACCGCAAACCAGGAGCAGCTTTTTTAACGGTTTGCATCATGGCTACAGTTTCTTCTAAATCTTCCGCTTCTTCTCCTGGAATTCCCGCCATTCCGTATAACTTCAAACTTGATAAACCACCAGCTTTTGCATTTATGGCTGCTTGGATAATTTCATCATTATATAACTTTTTATTGATGATTTGGCGTAATTTGTCCGAACCACTTTCTATGGCAATGGTAAGCGATCGCGTGTCTCGTTTCGCCAAAGTTTGAGCTAATTTAACCGTTACCGTATTCGTTCTGACTGAGGCAACACTCAATCGAACATCATCATATTTGGGCTGACTAATATAATCTAATAACTCTGTAAATTCAGGATGTTGAGTAACTGAAGCACCTAATAAACCCAAGCGATTTGTAACTTTTAAACCCCGTTCAATAGCAGGAATCAAAGAAGCTTCTAAACTCGCAGTTCTAAAAGGTAAAGTTAAATAACTCGCTAAACAAAAGCGGCACATTTCTGGACAACTCCGCACCACTTCCACCATAAAAATATTTTCCCATGCTGCTTTTTCTGTCACCACAGTAGAAGCAGAGAGAGTATTTCCTCGGTAAGTTTGCTTTTGGATAACTTCGGGAATTTCAGCCGCAATGGGATTAATAGATTTTATTTCTCCATCTTTTGTTTTATATTCAACATAATATAAACTAGGAATATAAATTCCGGGAACTTGTGCTAATCTTTTTAATTGAGTATCTCTATCAGCATTTCTAACTTCTTTATAAGCATCAATAAAATTACCCAGCAGATTTTCTCCGTCTCCCAATAAAATTACATCAAAAAACTCAGCAAAAGGTTCTGGGTTGGCTGTGAGAACTGGCCCACCACCAAAAACTAAAGGATGTTGTTTATTACGAAAACTAGTCCGAAGGGGAATTCCTAAAGATTCCAAAAGATTGAAAATATTCACATAATCTAATTCCCAAGACATAGAAAAACCTAAGATTTCTGGCTGTCTAGGAAGTTGTTCTTGAGTATCAGTAAATAAGCGACTTACCTGCAAATCATCACGCATAGCCAAAGTCGCCCAAACCACTTGATAGCCAAGGCTAGTTATCCCCACAGTGTACTCATTGGGAAAAGCGAAAATCAGCGGGATAGCATCATTATGGGGGTTTGCAGGGGTGAATAGAAGGCGTTCAGAGTCAAATACAGATGATGTCACAGTGGTTTTTTAATGAGTTATCTATATCTAATTGTAAACCAGATACAGCAGAATTCAGGAGTCAGGAGTCAGGAGTCAGGAGTAAAACTGGCTTAGTGTCTAGGTTTCAATTTTGATTCTGTACCTCATTGATGTGCAATCTGCTGTAATAATAAATTTGCAGGTTGGGTTGAGGAAGGAAACCCAAAATCCCTACCAATATAATTTTACTTATATTTAATTTTCAGCCAAAGAATAATAAAATTAAAAAATAAAGTTATACCATTAGCTAAAATAATCGGTAATGCACCGAGAATGATTCCATATATTAACCATAGAAATAAACCCGACATAAAAGTAATCAGCATGACGAATGAAACATCTTTTGCTGATTTTGTCTTCCATGTTTTAAACATCTGGGGTAAGAAAGCGATAGTTGTTAATAAACCGGCTGCGAACCCTAAAAGCGTGATGAAATCCATGTTTGATATTTTTCTGAGAGAGTATAATTTTACATATTAATATAATATAGTTTATTTTCAAAATAAGGGCAGGTAATATGCCCGCCCCACAAGATAAGATAATTGATTTTTTGGTATTCCCTTATTAAACAATTCGGGAATATATCATACGCAGATTTTATTTTTTATCCTACTGCTTTTTCAGATAAGCTTTAGCCCAAGCATAACGGTATAAATCTTTTTTCAAGAGATAATTAACTAACTCTTGACACTGTTTTTCATCTTTTGTCTTTTTCAAAACTGACTTAATTTCTGAATCTGTATCTCTGGGATTAGCGCCACGTTTGATTGCTTCTCTAAACCAGTTATCACCTTCAAGATATTTACCTTGTTGATAACAAATAGCTCCCATTAATGTATAAGGATGATGACTATCTGGTTGAAACTTCATTGCTTGACGAGCGCAAATCTCTGCATCACCTAATTTATCAATATCTCGAAATGCTCCACCTCTAGTAGTGAATAAAGCTGACTTGAGTTTATTATCTGAAATCGTGTCTAGTGGTAAGTTATTTGTTAACTGTAATGCTAATTCTGATTGATCTGCTTTGCGTAAATGACTACTAGCGTTTGCTAAATTCCATCTATCACCAGTGCGTTTAAATTCCTGCTGATAAAAATCAGCTTCGATACAGTGGTATTTAGTCCAAATCCTATTATAAAAAAGGTGGTTTTCTTGCAACCAACCAACATCTTTCGGTTCTATTTTTTCACCTTGTTCTAATTTTTGCAAGATAGAATATAAAGGACTACTTGGTGATTTATATTCATCATCGAAAACAGCATATTTTAACTTTAAGCCAGAAAATAGCCGTTCTTGAACCAAAATGATAATATCTTCACGTTCATTATTTTTTAACCATTCAATTTCTAAATCAGTTAATGATTCATTTTTATATTTTAAATGATTAAGGTATTTATCATTAGCTAATTTGATTGTTTCTACTAATTTACGCTTTTTCAGAAAATTAACATCTTGTTCAGCTAAAACATTACCTAAATCAATATTTTTTAGAACTTTATAAAGATGAGATTTTGGAGATAAATCCTCATATTCTGTGGCTTGATACTTAATCTTCAAAGCTACAAATTCTCGTGTTTTTTCCTTTTCATCAGCAATAGAAATGGTTTCAATAAGTTCTTGTTCTTTTAACCAATTAATTTCCGGGTCAATTAAATTTTCTTCTGCTTCTAATTTTTTCAGAATTGTATATAATGGACTTGATAAAGATTTACTTTGATATTTAGTCGCTTGATACTTTTCCTTTAACTGTGAAAAATATTCTCTTCTTGTTGCTTCTTGTTGTTTAACAAACCCCAAAGTTTCTGATAGTTGTTTATCTAGCAACCATTTATATTCTGTCTCATTTAAACGTTCTGAGCTATCTATTTTTTTGAGAATAGGGTAAAGAGGACTAGAAGGTGATGAATCTTGATATTGAGTAGCTTGGTATTTAGATTTTAAAGCAGTAAAATTTTGACGTTTAATAGCAATTGATGTTGTTGCTTTAAAACCATGCAATACTAGCCAATTAAATTCTTTTTCAGTAAGAAAATCACCTGATTCAATTTTACACAGGATAAAATATAAATCGCTGTTTGTCCAAGAAGTATTATAGCTCTCAGTTTTATATTTTGATTTTAATTTGGTAAATTCAACACCTAAACTTATCCTTTCTTTACTTCTATGTTGCTGTTCTTGTTGAATAAATTTAAACGTTGTTGAAAGTTGTTCTTTTTGCAAGTAAATAGATTCTAAATCAGTAAGTTCAATTCCTAAATCAGCTTTTCTGAGAATAAAATACAGCGGACTAGAAGGTGATGAATCTTGATATTGAGTAGCTTGGTATTTAGATTTTAAAGCAGTAAAGTGTTTAACGCGATTTTGGTAGTCTTGATCTGTATTGATGGTAGTCATAGGAAATATTGATGCAGTTAGACTTGATTAAGTATGACTACATCAATCAAAAGGGGCATTCCAAATAAACACCCCATGAAAATTAACTTTAGAAAATCAAGTGAAATCTACAACCGTGAACACTGATCCTCTTTATTACCTTTGACAATGTTGCTTCCTCCCGTTGGTGCAGGACGATTTTCTTTACATTGCAGATTACCATCAATTTTGTTATTTCTGATGGTAATTCCTCCTTTGTTTTTAAACGCCTGTAAATTACCACCTATTGTGTTACCGCTTGCAGCTAACTTAGCAGCATTCTCTTCAAATTGTAAGTCTTGATTGATGCGTGAATTGATAATATTTGCTGCTCTCGATTTCTTGATTTGGATATTACCACCAATCACTGATCTAGAGTCAACAACTACATTTTTTGCATTCTCAGCTTGAATATTTCCATTTACATTTACTTTACTGGCTTTGAGTGTTGCATTGGACTCTACTTTCACATTCCCCTTGACTTTTGTTCCCGACAAAATACAAGTAGCACCGCTAGGTACTCGAACATTATCAACTGTAATAGCCCTTAATGTACTGCGGCAGGTAATTTCTTCAGCCAAAACAGCAGAGGAGTAAGGGATAATTCCTACTGCACTCAAAAGAGTTATTGCTAAAAAATATTTTGTTTTCATGCTAAAACCTCTGATAACAAACCTACCGACAGTGGCTTAAAAGAAAGAGTTCCCAGTATCGGTAAATTTATCTAAAATGAGTTTTAACAGTACGGTAGAACGGGAGCAGAAGTTCAGTGCAATCGCTGCTGATAACCATAAAAACTACACAATGAGGAAATCTCTACAACACCTTACACTGCCCATAATGCCTTAAAAGATGGTCACATAAAACCAAAGCCACCATCGCATCAACCATCGGCACAGCACGAGGTAAAACACAAGGATCATGTCTTCCTTTTCCTGCTAAAAGGGTTTCTTCACCTTCACGAGTTACGGTTTTTTGTTCTTTTCTAATGGTTGCAGTTGGTTTAAAGGCAACTCGGATAATGATATTTTCGCCGTTAGAAATTCCCCCTTGAATCCCTCCAGAACGATTAGTTACAGTACGAATTTCGCCATTTTCATCAATATAAAATTCGTCGTTATGTTCAAAACCTGTTAATAAAGTTCCCTCAAAACCTGAACCGATTTCAAAACCCTTACTTGCGGGTAGTGACATCACTGCTTTTGCTAAATCTGCTTCTAATTTATCAAATATCGGCTCACCTAAACCCTTGGGAACATTCCGCACCACACACTCAACCACACCACCGATAGAATTACCATCTCTACCAGTTTGTTCAATTAATGAAATCATGGTGTTAGCAATTTCGCCATCTGGACAGCGGACGATATTGCTTTCTACATCTTCTAAAGTGACAGTATTCGTATCAACAACGCCTTCTAAATCTTTAATGCGCTTAACGTAGGCGATAACTTCCACATTTGCAACTTGACGAAGAATCTTTTTAGCGATCGCACCAGCTGCTACTCTTCCTATTGTCTCACGGGCTGACGACCTACCACCACCTTGCCAATTTCTAAATCCATATTTTGCATCATAGGTAGCATCTGCGTGAGAAGGACGATACTTCTGCGCCATCTCATCATAATCTTCAGGACGAGTATTTTTATTTCTGACCAAAATTGCAATGGGTGTTCCCAGGGTTTTACCTTCAAAGACTCCTGATAATATCTCACAGGTGTCCGCTTCTTTGCGAGGAGTCGTGATTTTACTTTGTCCTGGCCGTCTTCTGTCTAGTTCAAATTGAATTTCCTCAGCGGAAATTTCCAATAGTGGGGGACAACCATCAATAATAACGCCCACACCGCCTCCGTGAGATTCGCCAAATGTCGTAATTCGGAAAAGATGACCAAAAGTGCTGCCCATGATGTTGAGGAAATACAGACCGGAATCTGTATTTTACATGGAGTTGAGCATTTAAAACACTATGCAATACCGAAATCCTTGGTTGACAGTAAAGGTTTGAAAATTGATTTGCATATAGGAGGTGATAGCTTTGAAGGCCTTTGTGAGAAATATGGCAAAAACACAAATTAGCAGTTTATACTTTTTACAAAACTGCCGATACTTAGCATTATAATTATACTAATATTCTTAATCTAATCCCCTCTACATGAAAAACTTATTTTCCTGGAGACTTCTCCCATCTGAGGCTGATTTTTCAAATTTGTGGGAAAATGCAACTTTTGTCTTTGATACCAATTTTCTTTTAGATTTATATCGCGTATCGCGCCCTACCGTAGAGGATTTTCTCAAAATATTGGAACATCTCCATCTCCAAGACAGAATTTGGCTGCCTTATCAAGTAGCCGATGAATTTTTGAGCCGCCGAGAAGAAATCATTGACTCTGAGGCAGCATCTTTTAAGAAAGCTCTATCAGAACTGGAACAATGGAAATCTGAACAACAGAAATTTAACAGTCTCCGAGGTAAACTTAAGTCAGCAGGAAGGATTGTAGCTGCTGAAGTGGAGGATTTGTTTGATAACCAGAAAAACTATTTTGATGCAGTCGATGAGGTAAAGAAGGTTTTTCAAGAAAAGATAAAAGAGCTTGCCGATTCTCATTTCCCATTTAATCCAGACAATGACATAATTTTGGAACGTCTTCTCTTAATATTTGATTCAAAAGTGGGAGATCCCTATGATAAGCAAAGTTTGCAGAGCCTATATAGAGAAGCTAAAGATAGATACGAAAAATCACAACCTCCTGGCTTTATGGATGCTAGAGAAAAGGAGGATGAACGGAAGTATGGAGACTTTATTCTTTGGAAACAAATATTAGATTTTGCGAAAACAGAATCTCTACCAATTGTTTTTGTGACAGGAGAGACAAAAGAAGACTGGTGGATCAAAAAAAATGGACAAATAGTTGCTCCACGTATAGAACTAAGACGCGAATTTCAGGAATATGTCAAACAGCCATTTTGGATGTATCGAACTCAACGTTTTATTAAAATGGCTAAGAATAAATTGATAGTTGATATTGATGTAAGATCAATCGAAGAGACAAATGCAATTGCCGATGCTGACTTAAGTGATGAAGAAGAGAATGAAGCTATTAAGGAAGCAATTGAACAATTAATTGAACAAACGAAACCACAATTGTCTACTTCGGCAATGGCAAAAAAATTAGTAGAACAAATGAAACCACAATATTCTACTTTGGAAATGGCAAAAAAATTAGTAGAACAAGCGAAACCAGAATATTCTACTTTGGAAATGGCAAAAAAATTAGTGGAACAAACAAAACCAGAATATTCTACTTTGGAAATGGCAAAAAAATTAGTGGAACAAACAAAACCACAATATTCTACTTCGGATATAGCAAAATTAATTGAGCAAACGAAACCACAATTTCCTACTTCAGATATGGAAAAATTAATTGAACAAATGAGACCAGCATTTACTAATTCAGATATGGAAAAATTGATTGAACAAATGAGACCAGCATTTACTAATTCAGATATGGAAAAATTGATTGAACAAATGCGAAAGAGCTACAGATGAGGGGTCTATAAGCCTGTAGTAGTAGGTTGGGTTGACGCAAGGAAACCCGACACCACATTACGGTTTATCACAAATGAAGACGATATTTAGCTAAGTTCAAAATCTCTTGATGATTTATTTCTGATTGTTTTGGATCTTGTAATTCTAAACTTTCAACTAAATAACTATAAAGTTCTAAACATTTTTCATGATTTTCTGGCTGATTCAATAAATCATCACCAGCCTTTAAAGTATCAAAAGCAAATTGATAATTTCCCTGTTCACAATGATGATAAAAAGCATCAATATAATCATTTAAATCATCTTCCCAATCCCAATTTTCCAGCCAATCACCTTCTAAATCATCAACATAAAGATGAATATAATCTGAACCATAATTTTGTTTATCTAGCTGCAACTGTTGGGATGCTTCTAGATACTTTTCATCTACCTCGGAACTGCACAGATTATCAATATTTACATCTTGAATCATAAAATTACCATCCTGTAAATCCTTAAATCCTGGACATCCTGATTCTGACAAAAAAATTAAGTATTTTGTACTGATGTAACAATATTTATTCTACCTATATAGTATGTGCTAAATTATAGCCAAACTTGTAAATTACAGTAATCATGGGCTTCTTACTAAGAATATTCGGCTTCGGTTTGCTGATATTGGGCATCTACTTGGTTGGACAAAACATCATTTTCACAACCAACGTTTATCCTTACTGGTGGAGAGGAATAGCTGCGGACACATCTGTACTTGCACTAACAATAGGAGTAATGATATTAATATTCTTCCCCAGAGGTATGAAAGAGCTAGGCTGGATACCCGTAGTTACTGGAATTATCCTTGTATTTATGAGTAGTCGAGCCATTCTCAATCCCACGAGCCTATGGCAATTTTTTCTATCATTAATTCTCATGTCAGGAGGCTATAAAATGTTCATCACTGGACGCTTACCTGTGTAAAAAAAGAGAGTAGAAAAACTCAAACTTTCTCTCTGCGCCTCTGCGTCTCTGCGTGAATAAACAAAAAAAACGCCCCCCATCAAGGAGAGCGTTTCTTATTCTTATTTAACTAAGCTCGAAATATTAACCGTTGATTGCAGGAGCGCTCATTGCAACAGGAGCAACATCACCAGCAGCCAAGTCTAAGGGGAAGTTGTGAGCGTTACGCTCGTGCATTACTTCCATACCCAGG
This sequence comes from Anabaena catenula FACHB-362, assembly GCF_014698735.1. Lineage (GTDB taxonomy): Bacteria > Cyanobacteriota > Cyanobacteriia > Cyanobacteriales > Nostocaceae > Anabaena > Anabaena variabilis_A. The sequence goes on along the minus strand of NZ_JACJTQ010000021.1, from coordinate 239 downwards.
TTAGCGCGGTTGATTACGTCAGCCCATGTACCGATGACACGACCTTGAGAATCAATGATTGATTGGTTGAAGTTGAAACCGTTTAAGTTGAAAGCCATTGTGCTGACACCCAAAGCGGTGAACCAGATTCCAACTACTGGCCATGCAGCCAAGAAGAAGTGAAGTGAACGGCTGTTGTTGAAAGAAGCGTATTGGAAAATCAAGCGTCCGAAGTAACCGTGTGCTGCAACGATGTTGTA
>NZ_JACJTQ010000020.1 GCF_014698735.1 Anabaena catenula FACHB-362 | reverse complement strand
GGCATCTCTAACGCTTATTTTAGCGTACCAGCCAGCTACCTTTGCATTGGGGCATCTCACTTTTAAAAGCAGTGGCAGTAACACTTTAGCTATTTCCGGAGATGTCTAATCAGTAGATGGTTTTCATTAAGTTCTGCTGCCATTGACAGATGGTTACTAAAATTTGTTGAACTTGGATACACAAGCATTGAATGAGTATCTTTTTCTACCATACTTTTAGAGAAAATTATCTCATATTAAATCTAATCAACATTGAAATTACACATGACATGAGAAGAGAATAGTATATTGTTTTTGCCTATATGAGTATATTGTCTCTGGGAGGAGTTTAGATAGCTTTTGTTAACTTATGTCCGTTGACAGGTACAGTATTGACATAGACTGATGCCTTCGGCGTACCCCTCTGGAGAAGCAAGCTACACCTAGCGTCTGGCAGAGAGAGCAGCCATCATAAAACCCAGACACTTTTTATACTTTGAAGCCTGTTAATAGTAACCTATTCCCTGTCATAACACCTGAATTGAGCGGTATGATCCAAGATAGATTTTACTTAGGTTTTGCCTACCAGTGATCAGTAGATCAACTGAATTAAATCTTAGACCTTTCTGGTACACCTCTCCTCTGGTAAGGTAGCGGCTTTGACCAAATAATTACTAATTCGTAATAATGCCGACCGCAGGCGGTCGGCATTATTACGAATTAGTAATTATGTTGACCTAATTTAATTTTAAGGTAGATGTGCAAAGCGGCGTAATAAAACTGAGTTAGTGACAACACTAACTGAACTGAAAGCCATGAGCGCAGCTGCGCTGGATGGACTCAGAACAAATCCCCAGCTGGGTAAGAAAATACCCGCTGCTAATGGAATACCAATCGTATTATATGCAAAAGCCCAGAATAAATTTTGACGTATTTTGTTGAACGTTGCACGACTGAGTAAGATTGATTGTACAACATCGCTCAGACAGTCACGCATGAGTATGATTTCGGCTGTTTCCATAGCCACATCTGTGCCAGAGTTTAAAGCAATGCCGACATCTGCTTGAGATAAAGCGGGAGCATCATTGATGCCGTCTCCTACCATTGCAACAACGGATTTGGGTATGCTTACACTTTCTCCATTCTGAAGAAACTGTATTGCTTCTGCTTTCTTCGCTGGGAGGATACCTGCCATGACATCACTGCTATCTAGTCCTAGTTGCCCTGCGATCGCACTGGCTGCTTCTAATCTATCACCGCTGAGAAGGATGACCCGTAAACCCATTTGACGCAACTTGTCTACTGTAGCTTTTGCATCTGGTCTGAGGGTATCACTCACAGCAATTAATCCAGTTAAAGTGCCATCAACTGCAACACCAATGACTGTTTTACCCTCTACTGCCAATTTTAGCCCTTGCTGTTGTGCAGTTTCACTAATCGCAATTCCGTGGTTATTCAACCAATCCCAATTACCTAAAAGTACTTTTTTGCCTTCGACTACAGCAGACACTCCTAGTCCTGGTTCCGTATGAAAATCTACAGCATGGGGAATTGATAACTTTTGTCGCTGTGCTGCTTGGTGAATTGCTCTGGCGAGAGGATGGTAAGTGCCGCTTTCTACTGCTGCTGCTAGTTGGAGAAGGGACTGAGGTGAATTTTCCTCTCCATCTTCTGCAAATACCAAGTAATCTGTCACCGTGGGATGACCTGTAGTCAGAGTTCCTGTTTTATCAAAAACCACAGTATCTAGTTGGTGGACTCTTTCTAAAACGTCACCACCTTTGATTAACAAACCCCGTTCTGCACCCAAACCTGTACCGACAAGAATGGCTGTGGGGGTTGCTAGTCCTAAAGCACAGGGACAAGCGACTACCATCAGAGAGATCGCTAATTTTAAACTAATTAACAGTGAGGAGTAATGTGTGTTGGGGGCTGGGTGTTGTGCCGAGTGACTCATCATTTCCATGCCACTGGAAACGGTAACTTCCGGCCAAATGTGAGTACCGAAAACATACCAAAAAAGAAAAGTTACCAAAGAAGCTGTTAACACCCCATAGGTAAAATAACCAGAAACCGTATCTGCTAATTTTTGTACTGGCGCTTTCCGAGTTTGGGCAGCTTCTACCAAAGCCACAATTTGCGCCAAAGTAGTATCATTGCCTGTACGAGTAGCTTGAATAGCGATCGCACCCGACTGATTGAGAGTTCCTGCTGCGACTGCATCTCCAGCTTGCTTCATAACTGGTACAGCTTCCCCAGTCAGCATCGATTCATCCACCGTAGTTTGTCCAAAGCGAACTTCACCATCAACGGGGATTTTATCTCCTGGTAACACCTGCAACCATTCACCAATCCGCACTTGTTCAGCAGGTATCTCGACAATATTGGCCCCCACTATTAATTTCTCTGCTTCTGGGTTAGCAATCAATCTGGCTATCTGCGGCTGGAGTGCTAGTAATTGTCTAAATGCCGCAGCGGCACGACCTCTAGCTTGTTGTTCTAATGTCCTTCCTAGGAGGATAAAGCCTAGCATCATCACTGGTTCGTCAAAAAAGCATTCCCAACCCATTTGGGGGAACAACAACGCTACCAAACTAGCAGTGTAGGCTGTCAGAGTTCCTAAACTGACCAAGGTATTCATGTTGGGCGCACCCCGTCGCCAACCGCGCCAGCCATCGATTAAAATTGGGCGGCCGGGGATTAGCAGGGATACGGTGGCTAGTCCGCAATGGAACCAGATGTTATTGAATATGGGGAAAACTGTACTACCAAAATGTCCAATTCCTGATAATAGCAGTAGCACCCCAGCGATCGCTAACTGCCCTATCGCCCCCACCATTTCTTGGCGCTGTCTGATTGCGGGGTCTTGTCTAGCAGATGTCTCACCTGCTATTTTGCTATTAGTTGTACGGGTTTGGGTGGGGAATCCCGTGACTGTCAACCCCTTTGCTAGTGCATCTGGATCTGCCACACCTGCCTCTACCTCTACGACGGCGACTTCTGTCGCTAGGTTGACACAGACGCTTATGATTCCTGGATGTTGCTTTAGCTGTTTTTCTACTGCTGTTACACACCCAGCACACTTCATGCCCCCAACATCTAAAATAATTTTTTCTGTCATTGGGGTAGATTCTGGGGCAAGTTTAGTTTCTGGGAGAAGTTGCATGGCAAGTTTTTAGATTCGCTATAAAAATTCTATCCTTGACAACAGGTATCTCTACTTCGAGATTAGGCGAAATCTGTAACTATGACCAAATGTCAATAATATTGAAATACTTAAATATTTAAATCGTGAACTACCATCAACGACTCCAACGCCTATAAGTTACATAGATGACAGTCGCTATCTGTATAGGCATCATGAAAATCAGGCTTTTGTAGAAATTGTTGATTTCTAAATTAGACATAGTGCTGAAATAAGCCATGCCCATCAGCAATAAAATAATTAAGTTAACCTGCTTAGGTTTAAGGATTGGCATATCTTACCAATTATAGATTTTAGATTAAGAATACTGTTGATTTGATTGTTGACAAATTAGTCAATTTTATAAATAAACTGAAAATACATATAGGAATCAAACCTGATTCCTATAGCTGTTTAATCAAAACTCTAGAACCAGCCTTGTCTATTCACAAAATAGGTATTAACAAATTCTTCATGGTTCTTGTTTAAATAAATCATGCCTTCAACTAAACCAACAAATTGCATAATCAGCAATGTAAAACCAAAAGTGATAGAACCTCCAACCACAGAAATTGCTAGCATGATAAAACCTTCCGGGGCATAACCAAGAATAAATTTATGCAGTCCAAATCCCCCAAAAATAATGCCACTGTAACCAGCTAAAAGTTGTTTGGTAGAGTGAGAAGGGTTAAGATTCGCCATATTTAAGTTATCATCCTTGATGTACGTTGTATAAGTTTTAATTCCTACTTGTCATAAGAATAAGAAAATATATTATTTAATGACTAAATATATTTTCATTGTGATAGTAAAAGCAATTCTTCATATCAATAGCCAAAGCTAAGATGCCACATTTCCATCAATATCTTGGAAGTATGGGACTGATACCAATATTAGATTTTAGATTGGGGAGTGACAGTAGAGAATTTTTCACCCACGATATCTATCAGTAATAGATATAATTGCTCAACTTGCACCTATGCTAATAGGCTGTTCAAGAGATATAAAATAATACTAACTATCCCAACTTGGTATAGCGATTAATCAGGAATCGTGAACACATATTTTATAGTGAATTTTGGGTGAAGACGGACTTTGGTGATTTATCTGTGAGTGTTATCAGTTAATGACCTCGTCTAAACCTAACCTACAATATGTTCACAACCTCAGCAAGGATTGCTATATGAGGAAATAGTCTCATAACACCTGAAAATATCACGGTTATCAATGAATTTTGGTCAATTTGCTTACAAATTTAAATGCAGCAAGTTTGCAGATTTATAGGCTTAAAATTTCTCTTGAGGATCATTAACCCTAATCATCTCTAAAAACTACTACACCCTACTATTTCCTACAAGTCTACTGCTAGTAGATCCGGACTTTTTTGAGTTTGCTGTAAATATAAGGATACACTTTTATCTTGGTTTTGTCAGTGCATATGCACACAGATTTTTTTTGTTTTTGCAACCCTTGGCAATTAATGATCCCCATGGATATCGTTGCAGAGTCTGATACCTTTTTTTAGATGAAGCTGCATAGAATCAGGTTTAAAGTGCAATTACCGCATATAAATGCAGATAAAGATAGATGAAATAAATATGGCTACGCCTCCCCCAAGGGATACATAAATCAGATCGGATTGCTAAATATGAGTCATTGTTTGCTCAAACATCTAGATAAATATTGAATTTTATCCAGATATTTAGTGACATATTTAACAGTAGTAGCTGAGTTGCATTTTGGGGGAGAATATCCGGTTTGAAGAGTGCATTTATTTTGCTACTTATTCTTGTTGACTAGTTACATGAGCAAATATGAGGCTATTAGGCATTTTTGCATCCATAAGATAGAGTATTAATTATTTCCACTACCCAAAAGAAATAAACTGAGTAATGTACCGCTATTCCAGAGGCTGTGGAGAAGCATAGGGGCGAGGAGATTGCGCGATCGCGTGTACACTATTCCTAAGACCATTCCCAAGGCAGTTAAAGGTAGAATTTCCGACAAACTCAGGTGAGCCGCAGCAAATAACAAGCTACTGCCGACAATGGCTGCCCAAACTGGAATGTAACGAGTTAGGGAAGGTAACAAAAAGCCGCGAAATAGAAGTTCTTCAAACAGTGGTGCAGCTATACCAGCTGTAAAGAAAAATATTCCCAATGCTATGTTATCTCTACTTTCTAGCGCCAGTTGTAAGAGCGGATTACTACCACCTTGTCCTTGCCATAATTTTTGATTAATTAAAGACACTATCACCACAATGGGTAAAGCGGTGCAATAGCCACCCAGTCCCCACAAAAACCAATTACCTTTCAACCTGAAGCGGAACCATTCTTCTGGGAGGGGGAAATAGCGTTTGATAGACAAATACAGCACTGACAACGCACCGAAGGCAACTAACAAGTAACTCACCAAAACTGAGAAAGCCTGAACTCGCGCATTACCTGTAGAACGGGGAATAGGAAGAAGAGTTAATAATTCAGGTATAAATAATTGTCCCATCAAGAAAAATCCCAGGACAAAAACCTGTAAAATTGTTTCCACGTCCCAAGGTGTTGACCAAGGCTTTTCACCATTTTCAGCCAATATGGATTCTCTTCCCTTCAGTAAACGCTGAATAACTAAAACTACCAGCAGTACTACGCCAATTAACGCCGTTAAACTGGGGATAGTCGCAATTATTGCTAATTTCCAAACTGCGTCCGTGGCAGATACTTGTTGAGCAGCTTGAATGGCTGATAGAGCGTCTTGACGTTGCTGAATTTCATATAACTGAATCAAGGCAGTAGAGCGAAACCAACCTTCTAAATTTTTTTGAATCAGTTGTTGGGCATTTGGGAGTAGACGAGGGGGGTTACTCCAAATTCCGCTTAATGTGTCAGCAGTTTTGCCAAATTCTGGATTTATATTTGAGGTTTCCTGAACTTGACTCCAAGTACTGAGGGCGCTATCTATTTTACCCTGCTTTGCTTGTAAGATTCCTAGCCGCAAATCTAATTCATGCCGCAATTTTTGCAGCTGGTTGACAGACTTCTCTAACTGTTGCTCTTCTTGGGAAGAGGTTTTGGTATCAAGCGCTTCATTTGGTAGGGGTTGAGGAGGTGTGACACGCAGTTTTGAGAGTTTGTTTTCGACTTTATCTAAATTAATTTGGACAGATTCTCGCGCTTCTTGATATTGCTTGGTAGCACTTTCTAAAGGTTTATCCCCCAGTATGGCTTCCCGAATGGCTTGGAAATTCCCGTCGTTGCTATCTTCTGGTTGCCATGCTTGGGCTTGTAGCACAATATTGGTTTGATACAGTTCCAGACGACTTTGGAACTGAGGTTTTTGCCAACTAGCAAATAAAGACAGCCCCGACAACATCATTGCTAACAGTGTCAGCCCAATTAACAGCAACCGCTTAAGTGTCATCTATCCCCCTTTGACTTACCTGTGGAGAGCGTGCGTCCCTTGGAAATTATAAGCTAGTCTGGGAGGTTGGGGAAAATTGGTTAAGTTGGTGTGTATGATAGCGTATCCCTGACGGGAGTGCCTTGCACTCAGCGCTACGCCCTGGAATCGCTCTAAATCCTACTCCGGTTCATTGAGTGTCACCTCACAATCTACTAACAATTCATCAATTCATCCAAGCTATCTGGAAACTTTCCTCTCGCTGGCTGAGAAAATGAAAACAAGTAGATCATCTGTTGATAGACTTTTAGATCCTGATAATTCTTCCATTACTTTCAATACCTTTGCCAAATTGAAAAAGCCTTGATTCGTAGGTTGGGTTGAGCGTAGCAAAACCCAACAAATGCGTTGGGTTTCGTGCCTAAACCCAACCTACAAAAAAATGGCAAAGGTATTGTTACTTTTAGAGACAATTGATAAGGCTACTAGAGTTGTTGGTAAGAAAATCCGTTTTGAATTAGTAGATGCTTTTTAGAAGTTGGTTTTAGGTTTCCTTTCTCAATCCAACTTTCTATCTTAGAGGATGTTGATAGACTACGAGTATCTTTAACAAGCAATTGAACTGATTAAATCCATAGGAAACATATATGAAGAAAGGATTTGCATCTGAGACAAGCTGAACTATCAGGAGTAAGGGGTTAACAGTACTAAAAAAAGCTAACAAATACTCACATTTAATCAAGATTTATCTCGACTTTTTGACAGAAAAATTGAGACTTTAATCCCTAAAGAGCTTGTCGGCTTGAGTATGGCAAATCTGAGAGGGGTAAAGCGCAATGCTAAACCCCTACGACACTAGGCAACCAAACTAAAATTACTACTACTGAGGGTGATATCAGCATTACCTAAATAAGCAAATTCAAACACGGCTTCTGGATTCAGAACATTGCCATTTTGGTTATAGAACAGACTACCACTGCTTTGACTAAAGACAACACGAGCATTACTAGCGTCCACAAATTGATCATCAGTAACAACCGCAAAGTCAGTTAACCCTTGTCCCACAGTATTAGTAATGGCATTAAAGGTGGTTTTACTTAATACAATTTGGTCTTGTCCGGCTTCAAACAGGGTGATTAAGTCAACACCTAACGAACTACCAAAAACACCACTGCTTTGGAATAAGTATTTATCATTACCAAGTCCTCCGATGAGGACATCATCACCCAATCCTCCCCAAAGGCTATCATTTCCCGCTAACCCTTGCAGTTGATCATTGCCTTCACCACCAACAAGCCGGTTATCGAGGGCATTACCAGTCAGACGGTCATTACCTGTACCACCGATTGCGTTTTCGACAACGTTGTTAGCAGAAATGATGAGTTTGAGATTGCTATTAACCGTTTGTGATGTGATGACACCCAGATTAACCTTCACAGCAGCAGTAGTACCACTCAAGTCAATCGTATCAATACCACCTGTTGCTGTTTCCACAATCTTATCTGTTCCTAATGCGGTATTAGCAACAAAAGCATAAGTATCATTACCATTCAGACCTGTAAGGGTATTATTGGCACTATTACCCGTGAGGACGTTATCTCCTGCATTACCTGTACCGTTGATAGCCGTTGTTCCTGTGAGAGTCAGGTTTTCAACATTGGTTGGTAGGGTAGTGGTAATGGAGGATGTAAGGGTATCGGTTATGGTTGTAGTGGCGGTGGTTTTAGTTCCCAAGCTGGCATTGGTAGGAGATATCACCGTTAGAGTAAAGGTTTCATTTGCTTCATTGATGGAATCATTAACAACGGGGATATTGATAACTTGAGTTTTGATTCCTGGGTTGAAGGTTAATGTTCCTGTTTTGCTGGTATAGTCTGACCCTGCTATAGCTGTACCGTTACTGGTGGCATAGTTCACGGTAATGGTTTGGGTGCTGGTGCTGGAAAGAGTAACCGTATAAGAAACGTTTTGAGGACTAGTTTTGCCTTCGACTATGGTCTGGTCAGCACTGAGGTTAATAGTGACAGATGATGCAACATCATCATTGGTAATAGTTCCCGTTACCGCAGCAGTTGTACCAACGGTGTAACCTGTGCCTGTAGCTAAAGTTAAAGCAACAGTTTCATTAGCTTCAACGATGGTATCGGCTGTGGGGTCAATAGTTAATGTTGCGGTACTCGAACCAGCAGCAAAGGTGATGGTTTTTCCAGTTCCGGGTGTTGCACCAGTATAGTCTGTACTAGCTGCTGTGCCAGTGATGCCATAGTTAACGCTTAAGGCATTGGTTGTACTGCCGGTGCGGGTGAAGGTATAAACTAGGTTGCCTGTTCCATCTTCTGTAACGCTGCTGGGAGATACAGCTAGGGTAATGGTGGGTAATGTAACATAGGTGAAGTTACTTCCAGTCAGACTCAAGCCTGTTTTATTTCTGACTATACCAATGAGTTCATCTGGTTCTGTTCCGGGTTTATTGATGAATATTTGAGTGTCTGCACCGACAACAGTTAGAAGGTAATTACTGCTTGTTCCTTGCAGTTGAATAATATCTCCGGTGTTGAAGTCGGTAATGTCGGCATAGTCGTTGCTACCATTAGTAGAAGTATTGCCATCATCATAATAAGCCTTGGTAGCATTTCCTAAGATAAATCTATCGCTTCCTGTTCCACCTGTGAGAACATCTATTTCTCCTAATCCTGGAGTCAGGAGTGTTCCGTTAACACCATCAATAGTGTCATTACCAGCCCCACTATTAATATTGTCATTACCAGCCCCACCGTTAATAGTGTCATTGCCACTGGCAGTAGTGATAGTGTCATTTTGACTTGTACCAGTAATCTGAAACCGATTTATCCCATCGAAATCAACTCTGTCTAATTCGTAGCTACCAGTGGAATCGTAGCGATAAGCTGTACCAGAAAATCCTTCAGTACCTGTGGAGGTAGATAAGTTCATCTCACTTCCAGTATCACCAATGGAGTAATCAACAATTAGTAGATCATCTCCTGCTCCTCCATTGGCAATGTCATTACCTAATCCAGTGTTTATCGTGTCGTTACCAGCCCCACCGTTAATATTATCATTGCCACGAATAACAATGTTATTAACTAATCCTGATTGAGTAATCGTATCATTGCCACTACCAGTAGCGATGGTAAAGTTCTCAAAGTTAGTTGCTTTGACAATGCCAGTTAAATTAATCCCAGCAGTGGCATTGTTAATAACGATATTCCCTGTTTGAGCCGACAAGTTCAATATCAAGGTATCGCTACCAGCACCACCATCTAATGTATCTACACCGCCTCCACCATTAACGGTGTCATCACCAGCACCCGCATTAATAGTGTCATTACCACTGGCAGTAGTGATAGTATCATTCTTACCTGTACCAGTAATCTGAAACCGATTTATCCCATCGAAATCAACTCTGTCTAATTCGTAGCTACCAGTGGAATCGTAGCGATAAGCTGTACCAGAAAATCCTTCAGTACCTGTGGAGGTAGATAAGTTCATCTCACTTCCAGTATCACCTATGGAGTAATTAATAATTAGTAAATCATCTCCTGCTCCTCCATTGGCACTATCTATACCTAAGCCAGTGTTTATCGTGTCGTTGCCAGAAGTTCCTGTAATCGTATCATTCCCGTTAGTTCCCGTAAAATTCTGCTGTTCTACCTGAATAAGTTGCCCATTTACCGTCATCGTCCCGTGATCATCCTCAGCCTTCAAAGCCTGTAAAGTCTCAGTATCCAGACTATTACCCTGAACCAACTCAGCAAAAATCGCTCCTTCATCACCAGCACTATCCGTCAGATTGATTTGAGAATCTACAAAATGCCCAATTTCCTCTAACAGAACCGCACTAATCGCTGCTGTTGTGGCAGTGTTAACAAAGCTATCTGATAGATAAATTGTATTAGTGCTACTAGCATAAGCACCGTTAGCATTGCCAAGAATGCTACTATCAAGAATCTCAATTTGCGGAAGTGAACTAAAATCACCAGCTTGCCATTGAGAAAGCAGAGTTACAGCTACAGTACGATCATATTGTGTGCCAAAAGCTGTATCGAATAAATTCCAGAAGTTATCAAAACTAGAAAAAGTGCTGAGTTGGTCATAGGTCAGAGTGAGGACGGGTTTAAGTAGGATATTCATAGATTTGAGTAATTATTGGTATTAACAGGATGTATCAGCAGTCAAATAAGATTGACTAGTGCTGGTATTATAAGCATTACTGGTAATAGTATATCTCGATAACTGCTTTTTTATAAAAAGTGACATATTCTCATAAATCACATTTGTGATACAATTACTTGTTAGTATGAAAAAATACTAATGTTTATGCTTGCTCTTGTTTACGAAAAATTTCCATATACTTGCCATTGCTCACGCAAAATAGCAAACCACAACTCATCTGCCCACTCACCCTTAAACCACAAACTCTTCACAAAATGCCCTTCCCGTCGCATTCCCAAACGTTCCAGAAGTCGAACAGATGCAATGTTTGCCGAGTCGCAATTTGCCCGGATACGATGCAATTTATACTCTGTAAATAAATATGCCAATAAACAAGTTACAGCTTCCGTTGCATAACCTTTTCCTTGATACTGACGTGACAGGGTAAAACCAATTTCCGCTTGTTGTCCATCGTCAGCTAAAATGCAAAAGGCACAATCACCAATTATTTTACCTGTGGTTTTGAGTGTAATAGCTATCTGATACCATTCACCCAAAGTCCCCGGTTTAGCCTGTTGCAGATATTCTATAAACTCTCTGGCCGCTGTTTCTGGGTAAGGTATATCCCAACTTTGATATTTTGCAACTTCAGGATCATTGCGATATGTAATAAAGGTGTTTATATCTTTATTTTCAAAGGTACGCAGCAGCAACCTTGGTGTTTCTAAGCGCAGATAATTTTCTAACATATCTCTTTTCTATAGGACTCCGGTTTGATTTATCTAGGGGTTTAGCATTACTAAACCCCTACTCGTCAGGGCTTCTTGTGTAGGAATTTGCTCAAAACTCAAATAGGAGTCCTATATATCCTCTGCGGTTCGTTTTTCTTCCTCTCCTCTTCACGCTAGAATTTCATGACTACACTAGAGGAATAGCAAAACCTGCTTAGTCATTTACATCCTAACTTTCGATAAATACCTGTCATCACCCAAAAGAGAGATTTCGTAATTCACCTTTTACCGCATATTTCAGGGTTTTGTTGTCTCAAATTCACCGCTTATGAAACTACGTTCATATATGTTTTTAGGGTTGTTTCTCAGCCTTTTCCTGAGTATTTTGCCATTTTCCGGGAATGTCACTAATGCTGCTACACCAGCAGCACTCTCTTTTACCCAAGGTGTGCAGAAAACAGTGTTAGAAAATGGCTTAACTGTACTCACCAAAGAAGTGCATACTGCACCTGTGGTAAGTGTGCAGGTTTGGTATAAAGTTGGTTCTCGCAATGAGGGAAATGGAGAAAGTGGTATTTCTCACCAACTCGAACATTTAATGTTTAAGGGTACTACTGACCGTCCGGTGCAATTTGGCAGGTTATTTAGTGCTTTGGGTAGTCAGTTCAATGCTTTTACTAGTTTTGATGAAACGGCTTATTTTGGTACAGTGCAGCGAGATAAATTAGAAGCACTGTTGACTCTGGAAAGCGATCGCATGAAAAATGCTTTAATAGGCTCAGAGGAACTCACCAGTGAAAAGCGTGTAGTCATTTCTGAGTTACAAGGATATGAAAACTCACCAGAATATCGTTTAGATCGAGAAGTCAGAAAAGCCGCTTTCCCTAACCGTGCTTACGGTTTACCCGTAGGAGGCACAAAAGCCGATGTCGAGAAATTCACGGTTGAACAAGTACGCAATTATTACCAAAATTACTACAGTCCGGATAATGCGACTTTAGTAGTCACAGGGGACTTTAACACCGAACCAACTCTAAAATCTATCCAAGCCACTTTTGGAAAACTGCCAAAAGGGAAAAAGACCAATTTTCCAGTTTCTCCTGCTGTCACTGCGGTGAGTACTCCTCAAAAAGCGCCAATTGTTCTCAAACAACCGGGAAGCGCAGCATTACTACAAGCTGTCTATCCTTTACCAGATATCAAACATCCCGATGTTCCCGCAATTGATGTCATGGATGCTATTCTCACAGGTGGACGTAGTTCTCGTTTGTATCAAGCCGTGATAGAATCTGGATTGGCTAGTTCAGTCAGTGGTAGCGCTGCGGAACTGATAGAACCGGGTTGGTATGACATTAGCGCCACAGCTGCACCAGAGCAAGAAATCAGCAAAATTGCGGATGTGATTCAGCAATCTTTGACAAAATTACAACAACAACCTGTTACTTCAGAAGAGTTAAATCGAGCCAAGACACAACTTCAAGCTGGATTTATCTTGAATAATCAGGATATTAGCAGTCAAGCTAGTCAATTGGCGTATAACCAAGTTATTGCCGGAGACTATCATTATATTGAAAAGTATTTGAGTGCGATCGCTCAAGTTACTCCCCAAGATGTCCAACGAGTAGCCAAAACTTACCTCAACCCAGCAAAACAAACTATCGGTTTCTTTGAACCAACTCAAGCAGATGGTCAACCAGGAACTTCTAGTGGTGGTGCTGGTCGGACTACGGAAAACTTTAGTCCTGGTCAACCTGTAGACCCCGCAGAACTAGCGAAATATCTGCCACCGACAACATCAGCTACCAATTCTAATCAACAATCCTTACCAGAACAGTTTACCTTAGCCAATGGCTTGAAAGTACTGCTGTTAAAAGATTCCAGCTTACCCACCATTCATATCAGTGGACAAATTAACGCTGGTAATGAGTTTGATCATAATCAAAAAGCAGGTTTAGCGAATTTGACTGCTACCAACTTAATGAATGGTACTAAAACTCAAGATGCTCTCACTTTAGCGCAGACATTAGAAAACAAAGGCACTGAGTTAGATTTTAGTGCTAGTCGTGAAGGTGTGAGTATTAGCGGTCAAGGATTATCGGCTAACTTACCACTACTGATTCAAACCATAGCAGATGTGCTGCAAAACGCCAACTTCCCTGCTGACCAATTAGAACTCAGTCGTCAACGAGAATTAACCAGTCTTCAAGTACAACTAGATGACCCCAGAGGACTGGGAAGAAGGGTATTTCAGCAAGCAATTTATCCAAAAAATCACCCTTTCCACAGTTTCCCCACAATTGAGAGTTTACAGAATATTACTCGTGAAGATGTGGTGAGTTTCTATCAACAACACTATCGACCGGATGCTACAACACTTACTTTAGTTGGTGATTTTGAACCAACCCAAGTTAAAACCTTGCTAAATAAAGCTTTTGGTCAATGGACTGCTGAGGGTAAACCACCAGTGCTGAACCTACCATCTGTAACATTTCCATCCAATTCACAACAATTAAATACAGTAATTCCTGGGAAAACAGAGTCTGTTACTTATCTAGGATACAACGGCATTTCTCGCAAAGATCCGCGTTTTTATGCTGCACTTATCCTTAATCAGATTTTGGGTGGTGATACCTTATCGAGTCGGTTAGGAACAGAAGTGCGCGATCGCTTGGGTTTGACATATGGTATTTACAGTGGCTTTGCTGCGGGTATTAATCCTGGTCCATTTGTGATTTCAATGCAGACAGCACCCCAAGACACTCAAAAAGCGATTTCCAGTACCCTAGCATTACTGAAACAATTTCGGGAACAAGGTATAACTGAAGCAGAATTTAAGACAGCGAAACGTTCTCTTATCAACAGTTATCCTGTAGATTTAGCTAGTCCTAGTCAAGTGGCCAGCATCATTTTGGAAAATGCAATTTTGGGATTATCCACCGCAGAACTCCGCGAATTTCCCCAGCGTCTTCAAGCAGTAACCATGACTCAAGTGCAAAAAGCAATTGAAGAGTTAATCAAACCAGAAAATCTGGTCATTGTCACTGCGGGGCCTGGAAACTAATATTTGATTTTTGAAAGATACGTAGGGTGCGTTACGCTATCACTAACGTACCCTACAAATACTTAGATTTTTTCAAAATTCAAATACTATTGCTATAAACTCCTACTGACTGAATCTTGTACGCTGCTATATACTGTATTGATTTTCTGACAAATTAAAGCCCAGTATTTTAATATACGAATTTAAACATATATCCCAATATTTATCTATCTAATGGAGGAATCAAGATACATAGCATAAATACTAAATAATTAACTATTCCGATCACCTGACGAAGTTTAATGCATTTCCCCTGTTGATATCTGACAACGGGGGATTTTTTTTTAATTATACCAAACAGCAATATTAATAATAAATTTATCTGTCTAAAGGAAGACTGGATATGGAGAGATTAAATATTAAATATTAAGTAGCCCGATTACCCTACCGGACTTTAGCTTCAAACCTCCTCTTGTTATTAACCGTTCAGGAGGAGGCTTTATTAAATCAGTTATTAGTTAGTATTTTCTATTTCCTATCTAGTCAACATTCGTGATGTACAATAAGAAATAATTAACCACATATAGGAATCCGGTTTGATTCCTGAATTTACTCGTAGAGGTAGGGAACAGGGAACAGGGAACAGGGAACAGAAAAGAAGGAATAAAGGTGTACTGAGTTTGTTCAAAAATCAAATAGGAGTCCTATATAAACGGGGATAAATTTGTACTTCAGCTACTCTCTGTGACTCCGCGCTACGCCAGTTGCTACAACGCGGGGAACCCGCGCAACGCACTGGCTCCTCTGCGTGAAACAAAATCATACTCTTAATCAGTAACGCCTGAATTACGAATTATTTTAATGAAGGTATTTATTTAAGGATTGCAATAATTACATAAACCAGGATCAGCTAAACTTATCCCATCAGGAAATAATTTTTGTTCCATGAAATTACATTTTTTGCATTGGTAAACTACCGCACGAATCAGCGTAGTAGGTTGAAGACAACTTGCACATGGCAATCCTTTGATAGTTTCAGTTATAGTAAATCCAGGTGTAGAACATTTTGGACAGCAGCTATTAATTTTATTTAGTAAATCTTGAGTAGCTTTTTCTATATTTTTCATTCGCTGAGGATTATAAAGCGCCCTCATATCGGTTTCTAGATGCAACTTTCCATTAGCTGAATTACTCAAAGCGAAATTTACAGACGCTCTCAATTTATCCCCAGTATTAATACCTTTAATAATTTCAGGAGTCTCATGATCTGATTTTTCAAACCTAATTACTAAACCATGTTCAGGAAAACCAACCTTGAGCGCAAATTCTTCTGCTTCTTGTAAGTTGTTAACAACCTGATGATTAAAATTAGTTTCTGTTGAAAATACCTCACCAATAATTTCTAAATCATTCTCTTTATCTAAAAAAACAATAATTTCTCTGTTAGCATAAATATAAGGAAAACTAGGATGAGGCGCAAAACTACCTTCACTAGCTATCGCCAAAGTTTTTCCTGTAATTTCAATAGCTTTCTCCGCTTTTAATTTAGCCGCTGCAATTTGCGTTCCTGGGCGTTTTATCTCTCTGGTAAAAGTACCAAAAGCATCAGTATTAAAATCTGCGGGTACAATAACTTTAATTCCTAATGCTTGCTGTAAAATAGGAGCAATTACTCTTTCTTTATGGTGCATTGTTGCTAATACAGCCAGACGATTATTAAATAATTGCTTTGTCATCTTAACTTTTAACTCCTTGAGCCTAAAAAATAAGGTGGGCAATGCCCACCACACATCTTAATTTTGTGCTTGGGGAACTTGATTTACTTGGCTTAATTCAGCCATCAACTTTTCCTTATTGCGTCTGCGGATTTTGGCATACATCTGAATACTTGCAGCCATGAAAATTACTAAACCAAAAATTAACCAAGCAGTGAGGTCTGTAGGCAAATTATTCTTGAATATAGCCAACATCACAATCACCACTAACAAAAGAGTTGGTGCTTCATTTAAAGCCCGTAAATGTTGACCACTCCACTTACATTCATCTGCTGCTAATTGCTTCATCAACCTACCGCAATAATGATGATAGCCTATTAAAATGGCAACAAACCCTAATTTAAAATGTAACCAGGGTTCTTTTAACAAATCTGGGTTGGTAGAGAGGATACCAATAGCCATTGCTACCGTCACAAACATCCCTGGAGTAGTAATAATGTCATAAAGACGCTTTTCCATAATTTGATACTGATTTTTCAGTATCGTTTTTGCTGGTTCTGGTTCCTGGTTGGCTTCAACGTGATAGATAAACAGCCTCACTAGGTAGAATAACCCTGCAAACCAAACCACAAAGCCAATAATGTGAAACGCTTTAAACCATGAATAAGCCATGAATCGTAACCCACCTTTCTGCAATTGTCCTAACTCTCATTATCAGGTTAGGGGACTTTGTGGCAAGGATACAGATAGGTTAATTTACATTTTGCAGCATAACTAGGACGATTATAAATCTCAGGACTTATCCCGTTTTACTTTAAAGTTGATACAAATGGACAGATGCTCTTATGCAGGGACGCGGAAGGAGATTCATTTGTAGCGTTAATTCAGTAAATTGATATTACCCACAAGTAATGTCAAAATTAACCACAGAGAACACAGAGTATATAGGGAAATAAGAGTTTGAGAGGTTTTTAGCGTAAGTCCTAAATCATTTATGTCACGCTCAGTAGCATTGTAATGCTATTTTTTATGGCTCAGACAACCATTAAAAAAAATTATTTGTAGTTCATGCAAATAGAATTATCTATCTTTTTGCATAACTACTAAATCTACTTGATGTACCTTATGACGGAAGAATTAAGCCAATAGTTAAGCTAAATTATAAAGGTAAGTTAAGTCACAGAGGAACATTCCCATGAGTTTAGAAGAACGGGCTAAAGCCACAGCTAAAAATATTGAAGGGAAAGCCCAAGAAGCCGTAGGAAATGTCACTGGCGATCCAAAAGATAAAGCTGAGGGTCAAGCTAAACAGGCAGAAAGTGAAGTAAGACACGCTGTTGAAGATGTGAAAGATAGTGTTAAGAAAAACATTGATTAGATAAATAATCTAGTTCGTAGTTGCATTTGCAAAGCAATTACGAACCATAAAGGGTTTTGGAGATATTTTAGCTAAATTACAGATTCCTTAATTTAGGAATTGTTAAATGTAATGTGCTTTATTCATGAGGAGATAAAATATGAATCGGCTTCAGCAGAGTCGTCAAATATTGATTGCTTTTGTCTTGATTTTAGTGGTGACTTTAACTACTGCTTGCGGCGGTGGAACAACGACAGAAGCCGACCGCGTAAATGCCCCAACAGCCATTGGTAGAGATGTTACTTATGCAGAACTACAGCGTGGTAATACTCCAGGGGGACAGAGTTTTGGTAACTGGGTTATCCAAACTTCTCAAGGATTAGTTCAGGATGCATATGTCCGGGATAATAATAAACTAGCTGTTGTGATTTCTCCTCAAGTTCGTCCTAGTGATGTGAAACCATTAGCAACATCTTTAGTTCAGGGTTTTCGCAAAAATTTCCCTAATCAAGACTTAAAAGTTTTAGTTTATGCTGCCGACAAAAAACTGATTTTAACTGCTGATTATGATCTTCAAACTAATCAAGTTAAGTACAGTTAATTCTCATACAGGAGATTAATAAAATGACAAGTAGTGAACAATATAAACGCGAAATCATGAAAGATTTGGCTCAGGGAAATGTCGAATCTTTAGATAATATTTCCGCCGATACAGCAAACGAATATCAAACTTTTGATGATTTTGCCCAACGGACAACAACAGATCAACGTCGGCAATTATTTGATCAATCTTTACATTCAGAACGCATCCCTCCTAGCCAAATGGAGCCAGAATTACAAAAGGCAATTTCTCAAATCAAACCTAATGAACGAGATGATGTAGCGCGCGCCTTTTTCAAACAATTAAAAACCAGAGGGTTCGACGAAAAACGTTTAGAACAACAGTTGGCTCTCTCTACTCATAACTCTAACCGCATGACTGCTGATGATGTAAGTAAACTTGCATCCTTTGCTTATCACAATCATCCTGATATTTTCCGTGAAGTGTTAGCGGAGCAACCTGGTATTCTCAAGTTCTTCAGTAATCCTGTTGTGGCAGGAATTATCGGTATTGCAGCTGCTAAATGGTTGGGTAGTCGGAAGTAATAATGTAGGTGGGGTGGGCTAAATTCCTCAAAAGCCCCCCTTTCTAAAGGGGATTTAGGGTAATCTCCAATTATGCTTTTTAGAACTATGGTGATAACGCCGATAACTTTTACTCCAGACGCTACCGTAAACAATAAGCTAAAGTTAAACTCGAAATTATCGTTTAATTTGCTCAGGAAAGTCAGGAACTAACAAAGATTTTTCTAACTCACCTTGTCCATTATAGAATTGTATTTTACCTTGTTCATTACATAACCATACTTCAATTGCTTGAGCTTCTAAATATAATTTTTTCTTAAATTCCATTTCATCAACAGTGTTGCCAGTGGATTTAACTTCTATACAAATTTCTGGTGCGATTGAAGCTGATATTTCATCTTGAATTTGATCAAATCTTTCCTCTGAACACCAAACCACATCGGCAACTTTAACTCCATCTGATGTGTTGATTGCACATTCTGGCATCACTTCTCCAGTATTCAGTAAAGATTCTAATAAACGTTGGATTCTTCCTTGATAAAATGAGTGTTTAATCTTTACCGGACTCATTACAATTTGTCCCCATTTATTTAATTCTATCTTGAAGGGTAAATCTTGTAATTGTTTATGGTCACAAACTTCTTCCCATCTCATAGCCAATTACCTAGAGTGATCAGATCAATATTATCTTAACTAATTTTTCAATATACAGCTATTTTCAGGTAAATGTTTCGCGCCAAGACACAAAGGAAAAAAGAGATTAATTTAGAATGTGGTCTAAATACATGAAAACTGCGAAATGATTATTCCTATTTTCTATCTATCCAATAGTTTGGCTGACGTTGAAGGTGCATTACGGCTAGGATTTGAATTTTTTCACCATAAATTCTGTACACAATGCCATAAGGAAAACCATCAATATGGCAACGTCTAGCATTTTGGATCATTGGTGTCCAAGCATCGGGAAAATTAACTATGCGGTTAAGTGTACGTTCAACCGCATCAAGAAAAGTATTGCCAAGTTTAGAACTAATACTGTCGTAATATAAAGTCGCTTCTTCAAGTTCTATTTGTGCATGAGGATCGAATTCAAGAAACATCAGCGATTCCTTAGTCTTTGTAATACTTCATCGGCTGGAACTAACGCAACTCGACCTTCATCTATCGCCTGTATGCGATTTGCAATTTCTGTTCCCCAAGCAGCCTCAACTTCAGGATTAATTTCATCAAGACTTTTGAGAAGATGTTCAGCAAGCATCGCTCTGTATAGAGGAGGTAAGGTTAATACTGCTCCAAAAATTTCATCGTAAGTAACGTTAGCCATACAGAAAACTCCTTACAGAGTACAGTAATGGCATCTTAGCATAAATGCGCTTAACCTACCCTACGGACTAGGGGTGATAATTAAGCGCGTGTCAATATATCCCCATCAGAGACTCACGCAAATAGTAAGTCTCCTATGGGAGAATATGAAGTGAAATCAAAATCAAGTGGTTGCAAACATTCGGTATTTTGTGGCATCATGAAATAGACTCCTCTGTTTTAAACAAAAAAGAAATTGAGTGACTGATATATACAATGAGTTAAAGTTTTAGGAAAACAAGTGTCACCAAGGATTTGGCGAGCTATTGCTGACATTTAATTATGGGATGTTAGATCAAAATATTTTTCCCTCCACCCGCTCTATAAAACTACCACAAGAGCATTCGGGATGTCAAGCCAAAAATTACATATTTACCCAATATAAATAAATATAGCAAGTCATTTTCTAGTTGTCAACAGTTTACAAAACAAAAATAAACCCCCGACTTCCCAAAGAAATCGAGGATTTAAGTATTATTCAGTTAGCAGTATTAAATTAAACAGCAGCTAATTCTGGTGCAGGACGCTTACTGTTACGGATATTGGTAATCGCCTCAGCATAATCAGGAGCATTGAATACAGCCGAACCCGCTACAATAGCATTAGCTCCTGCTTCCAAAACTTGCCAAGTATTATTAGCTTTCAATCCTCCGTCAACTTCAATCCAAGGATCTAAACCGCGTTCATCGCACATTTGACGCAACTTGCGGATTTTAGGAATTACGCTAGGAATGAAGCTTTGACCACCAAAACCGGGGTTAACGCTCATAATTAGCACTAAATCGCACAATTCTAGGACATATTCAATTAACTCCAAAGGTGTACCAGGATTGAGTACAACTCCAGCTTTCTTACCGAGTTCTCTGATTTGTCCGAGGGTGCGGTGCAGGTGAGGGGAAGCGTTGTGTTCTGCGTGTACGGAAATAATATCAGCACCAGCCTTAGCAAAACCTTCTACATACTTTTCTGGTTCCACAATCATCAAGTGGACATCCAGAGGCTTGGTTGTAACTGGACGAATCGCCTCCACAATCAGGGGCCCTATCGTAATATTAGGTACAAAACGACCGTCCATTACATCAACGTGAATCCAATCTGCTCCGGCTTTGTCTACGGCGCGAATGTCGTCACCTAACCGACTAAAATCGGCTGATAGGATAGATGGAGCGATAACTATAGGCTTTTGAGATGAGTTTTGGGTCATGGCTGGTGGGTTTTTAAGCGTCCTCGTCTGTAAGCATCGTAACAAAATATGGACTTTTTGGTAATTGGTGACTATGAACAAAAAACTAACTTGGGTAATTTGGGGCTTGGGTGTTTCCTGTTTGACTGTACCGGTATTGGCTGCTATTAAGTTTGGTAGTTCTTTGGGAATTAATGGTATTGATGCGCTGAAACTACATCAATCTCCCTACAATTTAGCTGGTCGAAAAATTGCCATTGGTCAAGTTGAAATTGGGCGGCCAGGAATGTTTGGTTGGGATAAAGCGGTATCTAAAAACCGAGCTTTAACTCCAGTGGCTGTGTTTTTACGTAATACCCCAGCTAAGTCCAATAGCGGTGTTGACCCTCACGCTTATAATGTTGCTGCTGTGATGGTGAGTCAAGATAAGGCCTGGCCGGGAGTGTCTCCAGAAGCGCGATTATATTCTTCTGCTGTCGGTTCTACCAAAAATATGGGTCAACCAGAAGAGTGTTTATCAGCGCAACATATAGCACTACAAAACGGTGGGGATGTTCGCGCTATTAACTTCAGTTTTGGCGAACCTCTCAATCGTGACCCCAGACCAGAAGCTATTTTGGATGGTAAAGCTTTACTCACTTTATGTATTGACTGGTCTAGTCGGGTTCATAATGTCTTGTATGCGATCGCAGGTAATCAAGGCAAAGGCGGGATTCCCATTCCTACAGATAATTTTAACGGAGTCAACGTCGCTTTTTCATCCCGGAGAGGGGGAATTTTTAATAAAGTAGATGTTTCTAATCTGGCAGGTAAAAACCAAGGAGTGGCCGGCCGTCTAGTAGGGAAGGAATTTAATATTGATGGACGCACGGCTATAGGTTTGGTTGCACCTGGTAGTAATATTCCTTTACTTAATCCTGATGGCAAGTTGAATAAATCTACAGGTACAAGTTTTGCAGCGCCTCATGTTACAGCTACTGTTGCTTTATTACAGGAATTTGCTGACCGCCAGTTACGAACAAAACAACCTCATTGGAGCATTGATTCCCGGCATCATCAAGTTATGAAAGCTGTATTAATGAATTCCGCAGACAAAATTCAAGACAGCGGCGATGGTTTGCGCTTAGGAATGACCCGGACATTGATTGATAAACAAAATCAAGATTGGTTAGCTTCAGATGCTAAAAAAGATCCCAAAATTCCGTTGGATGCTCAAATGGGAGCAGGTCATTTAAATGCTTTTCGCGCTTATCAACAGTTTAGTCCTGGTCAATGGCAATCTTCAGAATCTATCCCCGCCATTGGTTGGAATTATAGCACAATTAATGCTAATTCATCTAAAGAATATGGGTTAGCAAAACCTTTAATACAGAATAGTTTTGTCGCTATTACCTTAAATTGGGATCGGTTAGTTGAATTAGAAGATAAAAATAATAATCAACAGTATGATGTCGATGAAAGTTTTAAAGATAGGGGATTAAATAACCTCGATCTCTACTTAGTAAAAGCTGATGCTAAAAATTCAGACTCTGGGAATATTTGTTCATCAATTAGCGAAATTGATAGTACAGAACATATTTTTTGCCCAGTTCCTGCTAGTGGGAATTATAAAATTCGGGTGCAGTTTCGGCAACAAGTCAATGAAGCCAGTCAACCCTATGCTTTAGCGTGGTGGACTGTACCTGCAAATTGATACAGCAGCTTTGATCTGAATTATTTGTTGTCTGAAATGGCTCTAGCTTGCGTGGCGTTAGCCATACGCCTCCCGTAAGGGATACAGGATTTGCAGAATTTAAGGATTTACAGGATGAAGATTAGGAATTTAGGAATTTGTCTGAAATGGCTCTAGCTTGCGTGGCGTTAGCCATACGCCTCCCGTAAGGGATACAGGATTTGCAGGATGAAGATTAGAAATTTATTGTAGAAAACCTGGCTTTACAAGGTACCACCCTACGTTTAACCTGACGCAAAGAGAGAAGGAAGTGCGTTGACATTGAGTTTTAGATGTGTTATACTTGTCCTGATAAGGAAGAACTATCTTATAATTAATTAGTAACAATAAAATCCCCGATTTCTTAAAGAAGTCAGGGATATGAATTTTGTTGATAGAATTTTCATCCTGCAAATCCTTAAATCCTGTCAATCCTGATACATTGCCTTGCAATAGGAGGGTGTTAGTGCTAATAGCTGCTGTATTGGGCGTTTTTTAGCTGTTACCAAAACTGTAACCAGGAACTGTTTATCTGCCGGCAAATGCGATAGTGAACATCTGACATATTATGAACGTCTAACTTGATAGACAGATGAAACCACAAATGAGGTAGCAGATGACCGGGCAGAAGTTTAGAGATGTACAAGAAAATTTCTTACAAAGACGTTACGGTGTTAGTCTAGGTAGACGCTACGTTTTAGCCGCAGCTAGTGTTGTGCTGTTGGGTGTATTGGGGTGTTCCCAAGTTGATAGTACAAACAATTTAATGACTAAATCTCGTCTACCTAGTTCTGAGTCTCTCTTGTCAAATGAAAACAGTCAATAATAGTTTTCTCCTGCTTGAATTTTGAATTTTGAATTGCTTAGGGTAAAGTTGCTTCCGAAACGCTGAGGGAATTTGGAGCTTGAGTTTGGGTAGATGCTTCTGATGTCATGGGTGCAACTATTTCCCCTGAAGAGGAATCTTCTGTATCGATACTCATTACGGGAGGACGGATGGCGCTAATAACTGTCTTAATAACGACAGCACAAGGAACCGCCACAATTACGCCCAAAAGTCCGCCAATTCTCGCACCTGTCAACACCGAAATTAGTATCCAAACAGGATTTAAACCTGTAAAACTCCCTAAAATGCGGGGTGCAATTATATTTTCGAGAATTTGCTGCACGATAACTGCGGCTAATAAGACTTTCGTCCCCATCCCAAAATCTTGTAAAGAAACCAACAAAGTTGTCAGGGCGATACCCACAGAACCGCCAAAGGGAACAAGAGCCATAAGGCCAATAGTCAAGCCAAATAATAGCCCAAATGGTACCTTCAGCCACAAAAATGTGGGAATGAGGGCAGAGGCCATACAAGTAGATAAAATTAATTGGGTGATAAAGAAGTTTTGAAAGCTCAGGCGTACTGTTCTTGAAAAAGGGTCACGAAATTTAGAAGGTAGCCATTCGACTAAGCTTTGCCAGAGTTCTCCGCCATGCTGTAGTAGATAGAAAGTCAAAACCATTGTCAGCAGGAAGTCTAACAAGCTGGTAAAGGTGACTACAGCCAGATTTAAAACTTGTCCGGCGATGGCTTGCAATTGTCCCTTGACGCGATCGTTAATTTGGACGACGATCGCATCAAGGTTAATCGGTAAGCCCATGCTTTCGGCTTTTTCGTTGAGAATCATTAACTGCGATCGCCCAGAGTCAATCAATTCTGGTAAGCGGGCTACCAGTTGTTGGGCTTGGGTAAGTGCTAGAGGAAAGAGGGTGACACCCAGCGCTAATAAAATGGATAAAGCTAATAAAAATACTAAGATAGCAACTTGTTCTCGTCTAGCACCGTGGCGTTCCATCCAACTCACGGGGTAGTTGAGCAGAAATGCTAAAACTGAGGCTCCGACTAAAATGACTATCAAAGAATGGAAATAATTGAAAATTGCCGAGATAGCCCAACCATTGAGAAATAGTAACGGAGTGAAGAGCGCGATCGCCCCGATTCGCGCTATTGGTGTAAGTGTTTGCCACCAGTCGAGTAGCTTGCGTGTCTGCATTTTCAGCTGATTGCGGGATAGAACTAAGTTGAATTCTTCTTTACAGACTATTATCTCTAACTATATGAATGTGATTCATTTCCCTAGTTTATCTAGATAGTACAGAAATTCAGGAGTACTACTTCGTGGAAGTTATCCTCACGGAATTTTCTGGACTCTTTGACAATCTAACGTTATGGTAACAGACCTAAACAAGGGGTTAAAACCCAAACCCAAAGGCATTCTGGACTGCTCCCCTCCTTCTTTAAGATTAGACTAACCACTATGGACAATCTACCACCAATTGAAAATTACTCAAATTCTGAAGACACGGCCACCTCTAAAAGGCTGCTGTTTTTATATTTGATTCCAGTTCTTGGCTTTTTTCCCTCTCTATGGACTCTCTATCGTCGCCAGGGTAGCAGGGAACAACTGGCAGTGAGCCGCCTGTCCATTACTTTAAGTTTTACATGGATGTTAGGTTACTTATTTTTAATGACTGGGGCAGCTACTTCAGATTTTTTTACACTGCGGTTATTAATCCTTAACAGCTTTTTTACATCTGGTTACTTTTTAGTGAGTGTTTGGTTAATTTTTCGTCTCATCCAAGGGAAGTCTTACAGATTACCAGGATTTAGCAATTTAGCCGAGCGAATGCTACGTAAGTACTAAATTTTAATTTTGATTAGTGAGAAGTTTGTGATGATTTTTACTCATGATACACGACTTTACAGTTAATCTGCCACCAGCTTTGGTCAAATGTGGTTTATTATTGCCATACTTCAATAAACATCTCCGGATTAGCAACAAATATCCAGAAAGACCGCTATAGGTCTTGTAGTTTCTACCCTCGTAAAAAAGTCAACATTGTTAATTCAGAGTTAGCTATTATGGTTTGATTTGTCCACATATTATATAGAGTCTGCACATTTAGGGTATTTTATTCAGTCAGTGTGAGGAAGTTTGTGACTAGTCAAAGAACATCAGCAGAAAATAACAAATCAGCGAAAACCAAATCCAGGGGCAAAAATTCTCGTAAGTCAAAATCTGGGCGTTGGCTATGGTTTGCGGTGGGGATGAGCGGGATTGCAATGGTATCAGGAATGGCGGGGGCATTGTTAGCAGTTTCTTGGGACAGTACGCCTTTGCAGCAAGCCCAGTTGACTGCAAAGGAGGCGGCAGTATTTGATGGCGATCGCATTTCTGGTAATGGATTCCAATTTTCTCAATTAACTCGCCCTGTGAATATCTTAGTTATGGGTATGAGTGTACTGCCTCCAGATGTGCAGAACCCCCCATCTGATAGCAAAGCACTCAGGTATTTACCCCAAGTCAATTCCTTTGACGGTCTTGCTGATGTCATGCTGTTGATCAAATTTGATCCAGAGACCAAAAAAATCGTTATGCTTTCCATTCCCAGAGACACCCGTACAGAAATAGAAGGGCATGGAGTGAAAAAAATTAACGCCGCTAATGTGGATGGTGGTCCTGCTTTAACTGCTAAAACAGCAAGTAATCTTCTGGGTGGAGTGGGGATTGATCGTTATGTCCGCATTAATGTTTTGGGAGTTGGTAAGCTGATTGATGCGTTAGGTGGGGTGAGTGTCTACGTTCCCAAAGATATGAAATATCAAGATGATTCCCAACATTTATATATTAATTTAAAGGCAGGTAAACAGCATCTCCAAGGCGATCAAGCATTACAATTACTTCGCTTTCGTCATGATGAACTGGGCGATATTGGCCGGATTCAGCGCCAGCAAATGGTATTACGTGCTTTAATTGAACAGAGTCTCAACCCAACAACACTCACCCGATTACCTGAAATTCTTAATACTGTTAAAGATAATATTGACACTAACTTAACAGTTGAAGAATTAGTTGCATTAGTTGGTTTTGGTTCACGAACTAATCGCTCTAATATGCAAATGTTAATGTTGCCTGGTCGTTTTAGTGAGAATGGTGAGTATGATGCCAGTTATTGGATACCACAGAAACGAGCGATCAGGAAAGTAATGGTTCAGAACTTTGGTTTAGAATCGGCATCACTTGAATCACAAATCACTGATCCTGCCAGTTTGCGTGTAGCAATTCAGGATAGTACAGGTGGCGATCGCTCTCAGATTCGTCCCTTAATTCGAGCCTTGGAAAAATCTGGATATCGCAATATCTTCATCTCTAAACCCTGGGGTGAACCGCTAGAGACTACTCATATTATTGCCCAACAAGGAGACAGTGATAGCGCTGAATCAATTCGTAACACCTTGGGATTTGGAGAAGTGCGGGTAGAAAGCACCGGTAATATCGGTTCAGATGTTAGTATTCAAGTGGGTAAAGATTGGTTGCAGAACAAAGCTCTTTTTGAGACTGGTAATTAGGTAATGGCTAATGGCTAATGGGAAGAAACCCAACTAAATCAATTATTCATAATAACAAAAAGGCGTGAGGAAAAATCCTACGCCTTTGTTTTGATCGCTTTTAAAAATGTTAATTATTGCTAAGTAAATATCTACCAAGACTCTGCCCTACCTCTCTTGTAAGGATCACCCGTAAAAGGTTGAAAACCAATTATAGGATAGGCATCATCATTAGGTCCAAAAATCCGAATTACCGCTTCAGAAATAAACTGAGTTATACTAGCAAGAATTTTGAAGATAGCCATAATATTGAAACTCCTTTTTTATTCGCTTGAGTGGCGATGTCTATACTGTAGTTCCCTTATTTTCTAACTGCTCATATTTGCAATATATTGATAATATCCGCAATGTTTTTTTAGATGTCTTTGCAATACTTTATTTTATAGAGAAGTCAACATACTCCGCAGGGGTAAGGAACAGGAAAGAAAAGCAGCTAATTTGAAAATTTCCCTATGTCCTCCTCAGAAAGGAAACCCCACCAGAAGTAGTCTGTTCCCTATTCTCTTGCTCCAAAGGGGTTTGATCATCCTCTAACAGAATTTTGGATTTTAGATTTACCTCACGGATAACACCGCTTGCTCTGTACCATCAAGGAATTATTAGTCATTCACCCTGGTAACAGATAATACCGTTTAACTTTAAGATTGATACAAATGGACAGACGCTCTGACGCGGAGAGAGGGGGACGCGGAGATTCATTTGTAGCTTTAATTAACTGAATTGATATAGAAATACAAGCTCACCCATAGGATAAGATTTTTATCTTTGAAAAGTTGCACATCTGGTTAGATACGAGTTTTAATGTTTCTTATACGTTAATTTGTAGCAAATTCACTTAAATCAATTTAATTAATAGTCAACCGGACACGATATTAGTCTCAGCTTTTTTTGCTTAACGATTACCCCGTCGAACTCATCTAGAGAGGATAAGATGCCTAAACCACCAAATGAAGTTGAGCTTTCCATTATCATTCCTATGTTTAACGAGGAAGCAAATATTGACTACCTCTTTGAACGGCTTATGTCTGTTCTAGACCCCATGCATACCAGCTATGAAATTGTTTGTATCAATGATGGTTCGAGAGACAACACATTGCAATGCCTAATTGCCCATCACCAAAAAAATCCTACGATTAAAGTGATTGACTTGTCACGCAACTTTGGTAAGGAAGTTGCTCTGACTGCGGGTATTGACTATGCCAAAGGAGAAGGCATCATTCCCATCGATGCAGATTTGCAAGATCCACCGGAATTAATTCAGGAACTTGTTAGCAAGTGGCAAGAAGGTTACGATGTGGTCTACGCAACTCGGCGAACGCGACAGGGTGAAAGTTGGCTGAAAAAGTTCACTGCTAATGCTTTCTATCGGGTGATTAGCGGTATCAGTCAAGTGCCAATTCCCCCAGACACTGGTGATTTTCGTTTGATTGATCGTCAAGTGGTTGACTCACTCAAACAAATGCCAGAACGGACGCGATTTATGAAAGGGCTATTTGCTTGGGTCGGCTATCGTCAAACTTCAATTTATTTTGATCGCCCACAGCGCTATAAGGGCAATACTAAATGGAACTACTGGAAACTCTGGAACTTTGCGATTGATGGGATTGCCTCTTTTAGCGTTGCCCCTCTTAAGGTTTGGAGCTATGTTGGACTTACCATATCACTGCTGGCATTTGTTTATGCAGCTTTTCTTTTCCTGCGTACCTTGATCTTAGGCATTGATGTTCCTGGTTATGCATCATTGATGGTAGCCCTCTTGTTTATGGGGGGAATGCAACTAGTCACCTTGGGCGTGCTTGGGGAATACATTGGACGCATTTATGAGGAAGTCAAAGGTCGTCCCCTGTACTTAGTGCGTAACTGCTACGGTTTTCTCCCAAATCCAGCCTCGACTAACCAGGTTTCTGAAACCGATATGGAAAACTCAATCATCAACAATTCCCATTATTGATCATCTAGGCTGTGGGTAAATTTGAATCAGGGCATCGCGCACAAATACTTACTTAGACAACAAGTATATATTAGTAATATTTTCTCAATTCAAACAGTAGTATTATCAATGCTTGTATATTATTTACCCGAATGAAACATCTACAGTAACCAACAAAGGATGCACTTGGTACGAAGTTCATACTATCAAAGACTCTAATGGTACTGAATACTTCAAGTTGAAATATCAAGAAAATATTAAGTGTAATTTAGATGAAATATATACAGCGATTCTGAATACCTACTATTTTTCACTGAATCTTGATTTAAAAACAGCTTGTATAAAAAAAACATGAAGATGTCAAATTAAAAAGTAAATAAAAAACATATGTATGCTACTCTTTATACAAAATATGACCATTTTAAATTTAATCTGTCAGTATTTTAATCTACAGTTGAATTCTAAAACCGATGATCCTGTATCTCTATATGTAATTGCTAAATTTCCGATTGTTAACCTCTTAGAAATCATAAAATTTGCGACTAGAATAGTAACCAAAAATTATGTCAATAAATACGATTCCCAAGTTTTTAATAAGCAATAGAGATTCTCTAAATATTTTTAAAATATTATGTATTGCTTTACTAATTATTGGTGTATTCTTTCGATTTGCCAATCTTGATAAAAAAGTTTATTGGGGAGATGAAACCAGTACTTCAAGTCGTATTGCTGGTTATACATTTCAAGAAATCAGAGAAAAATTTTCTGGTTCTTATTCACTTGGTATAGAAGATATAAAACAATATCAGCAATTAACATCAGAAAGAACATGGGTGGATGTCGTCAAAGGTTTAGCAGCAGAAGAACCTCAACTTCCACCAGTTTATTTCCTATCTTTGCGATGGTGGGCGCAGTTATTTGGCACTTCTGTTACAGCTATTAGAAGTTTTTCTGCCCTGATCAGTCTACTAGCTTTTCCTTGTATTTATTGGTTGTGTCGAGAGCTATTTGAATCATCTACACCTGCATGGACAGCCGTTGCTTTAATTGCCATTTCACCTTTCCATTTAGCTTACGCTCAAGAAGCCCGTCCTCAAAGTTTATGGATAGTGACTATTCTCTTAAGTAGTGCTGCCTTACTGCGGGCAATTCGAGTTAATACCCGATGGAGTTGGGGAATCTATACTGCAACTCTGGTGTTGAGTCTCTATACTTATATGTTTTCTGCTTTAGTTGCCATTGGACATGGCATCTACGTTTTTTTGAATGGGGGGTTTCGGTTTAGTAAAACAGTTCGTGCCTATCTGATTGCTGCTGTAATGGGAGGGTTAATAACTGTCCCGTGGGTGATTGCTACCGTTTCCAGTTTCACAAAATTAGATCAGGGTACTAGTTGGGTGAAAATAAAAGTTCCGCTAGGAGATTTAGTCAGAACTTGGCTTTTAAGCGTGAACCGATTATTTATGGATTTCAACTATAATTTCACCTATCGAAATAGCTTTTTCTATTTCGGAATTACCATCACTACAGTTCTAGTTGGTTATGCAATTTATTTTCTCTGTCGTCACACACCTAAGCGAACTTGGTCATTCATTCTGTTATTAATCATCATTACGGCTCTTGCTCTGGTATTACCTGATTTAATTGGTGGAGGAAGACGTTCTGGTGTTGCCCGTTACTTGATTCCTTCTTTCTTGGGAATTCAACTAGCAGTTGCCTATTTATTGGCATCAAATTTATCGTTACCTGCTCAAAAACTCTGGCATCGTCAACTATGGAATAGCTTAACGCTGTCCTTGATATCTGTAAGTATTGTCTCCTGTTTCATCTTCTCTCAATCCCGGATTTGGTGGAATAAATATAATAGTGTTCCTCTTCCTGCTATCGCTGATGTTATAAATCAATCTCCCCATCCGATTTTTATTGGCAGTCTACCTTGGGAGTTTATCGACCTGATAAAAACGGATATCAAAATGCAATCTCCCCAAAATCCTATTCCTGAAGAGGCAAGTGATGTGTTTGTCATGAGTCGCAATTATTCCGACTTAATACTACAAAATGTTCTGGAACAAAAACCAGATTATATGGTTAATAAAACCAAGGTCTGGAAAGACAAAGTTGACCCCACATATGAATTCAAAATTATGCTTTGGAATTTAGTAAGAAAAGGAACAAAGTAGGATGACTAAATTAGCAATTACTAACAAACTAACTTCAGGTAACTTTGTTGCTTACTTACTGATTGGTTTGGCGATCGCTATTGGAATATTAACCCGCATTATTAGTCTCTTCCAATATACTACCTTTGATATTGGTCCGGCTCCTGATCAAATCAGAGATGCGTTTGTTTATATGAAAATGCTGGCGGGAAATTTCCCCACTCTAGGACAATCTTCTTCCGTAGGTAACTACAGTTTACCACCTCTTTACTATTACCTAGTTTTTCCTGCCAGTTGGTTCGGTGCTGATCCATCTTTACAAGTTGTTCCCAATGGCATTTTTTCCTTTTTAGCTATTCTCTTATTCATGGTTTTAATTTATGAACTTATAGAAAATATCCCATCCTCTAAACGATTATTGCTATCAGGGTTAGCCGGAGTATGGTACAGTCTGATTTTTTCTGAAGTTTTTGTTAGCACATTTGAATGGAATGTTAGTCCAATTCCCTTTTTCTTGTTTGCATTTTTACTGCTGTATAAACGCTTGCTAGAAGGACAGGCATCACTTGCTATTCAAGCTGGGCAATGGATACTTTATGGCATCAGTCTTGCTGTAATCATATGTTTACACAGCACTACTTTATTTGTAATGCCTATTATTTTTATTGGCAGTATTGTTGTCTTTCTTGTTAAGCATCGAAAGCGTTCTAATCGATGGTTTTTACCGGGATTGGCGATTGCTTCTGCCATTATTACTCTAACTCCCTACTGGATAGGAGAGATTTCTCGTAGGGGAAGTAATACTAAGAAAATCCTGGCGTTAATCTTTAATCGTGATGGTCAAGAGAATCCTAGTTCCAGTATTGGTTATCGTCTGAGCCGGATAGTTTTTAACTATTTAGAATTGGGACAACAGACATATTTTACAAAGTTTCCTTGGTTCTATGGCAGTCTTGGTCTTATTTTCCTCTTTTTGATTCTGTTTGTAGGAATTGCTAAGTTTAGAGGAAATAAAACTATTTTAGGTTCTTTAATTTCTATTTGGATTATCTATCTTTATGCTGCGTCAAACTATCAAAAAGAATATGTCTTCCATTACAAAATGGTGATATTCTTTGCTCCAATTTTGTTCACAGTTTTGTCTTTAGCATATGTAGATTATAAGCGCAGATTTATAAAGCAAGCGATAACTGGGTTTCTCACTCTGGGCATTGTCATATCATGCATGAGCAATTTATATTTCAATTATCTATATCTAGATAGCAAATTTGGTCAGCATCAAACGATCGCAATTCCTGATGTGATTAATATTCTTAACCAACTCCCCACTGGCTCTACGATTTGCGATCCACAGTATATTAGGTGGCGGACACAATATCATGTGGTTCATTACTTGGATACATACATCACTAAGAAAAACTTCAAGTTATCGAAAGTCTGTGAATCTGGAAATTATCGGATTTATCCCAAATTGCAATATGCTTTTTTGGACAATAATCAATGGCCTCAATTTAATGTTATTGATACTAAACCTTTTGAACAAGAAGCGGAACAATTTCTAGAACTGCCTGTTGCATATATCTACCGAATAAAAAATAATTCGTAATCCGTAATTCGTAATAGGGCTGACCGCAGATATAGACCCCCTACGGATGTCTTGTCGAAGAATACGCAGTTAAATTACTTTTAATCACTATTAATAAATGTAAATTAATAGTTAGTTACAGATTAGTTTTCCTGTAAACATAGGGCTTAATGGCATTTTTGACTATTAATTACACCAAGGCTTGACATTAATTATGGTAAGTTCTACCATAATAAAAGAAGCACTCTTTGTAGGACGCTCTCTCATGACAACCTTTCCCAATGTGGACTATGTACAGAAAAGCTACTATCATCCAGAACTAAATCTCAGTGTAGAGGATTACAGCTTGCTGACTGACCTTTACCAGCTAACAATGGCGGCTTGTTACACAGGTGAAGGTATAGAACAAAAACGCGCTAGCTTTGAATTGTTTGTCAGGCGCTTACCGCAAGGGTTTAGCTATCTAATTGCTATGGGGTTGGCGCAAGCTTTAGAATATTTGGCTAAATTCCGCTTGAATTCCGCCCAAATTGCCGCTTTGCAAGCTACGGGAATTTTTACTCATGCACCTGAGCGTTTTTGGTCATTATTAACAGAGGGCGGTTTTACTGGAGACGTGTGGGCAGTACCAGAAGGCACAGCAGTATTTGCTAATGAACCATTATTACGAGTTGAAGCACCACTTTGGCAAGCACAGTTAGTAGAAACGTATTTATTAAATACTCTCAATTATCAAACTTTAATTGCTACTAGGGCAGCAAGATTGCGTGATATTGCTGGAGAAAAAGCAACACTTTTAGAATTCGGTACAAGAAGAGCTTTTAGTCCCCAAGCCTCTTTATGGGCAGCAAGGGCGGCTTTAGCAGGTGGTTTAGATTCCACCTCCAATGTGTTAGCAGCGCTACAGCTAGGTGAAAAACCAAGTGGTACGATGGCACACGCTTTAGTTATGGCTTTGTCAGCTTTAGAAGGCAGTGAAGAACAGGCTTTTACGGCATTTCATCAATATTTTCCCGGTGCGCCTTTATTAATTGATACATATGATACGGTTGCGGCTGCTCAAAGATTAGCGGAAAAGGTTAAATCTGGGAAAATGACATTAAGCGGGGTGAGGTTAGATTCTGGGGATTTAGTGACTTTATCAAAAGAAGTGCGATCGCTCTTACCAAATGTGTCAATCTTCGCTAGTGGTGACTTAGATGAATGGGAAATTGCCAAACTCAAAGCCAACGGGGCGGAAATTGATAGTTATGGAATAGGAACCAAACTAGTTACAGGTACACCAGTGAATGGAGTTTATAAACTTGTAGATATTGATGGTATTCCAGTGATGAAACAGTCTAGTGGTAAATTTACTTATCCAGGGTGTAAGCAAATTTTTCGCTCATTTGTAGGAAATAAGATCCAAGCTGATAGATTAGGATTAGTCGCGGAAAGTTCAGTTACAGAACAACCTATATTAAAGTTGGTAATGAAAGAAGGTAAACAATTACAACCACAGGAAAGTTTAGCCACAATTCGTCAACGGACAGCGGCTTCTGTAGCAAGTTTACCAGAAGAAACACGAAGATTAGAAAATTCTGTTTCTGTGAAAGTGGAGATTTCTGATGCTTTGCAGAAGTTGACGGAAGAGACGAAAAAAAAACAGCAAATAAAGTAAATGGCGCAAAATAAAATGAAGAGAATTGCTTTATTTGGTACAAGTGCAGATCCACCAACTGCTGGACATCAGAAAATTCTCAAATGGTTGTCTGAAGGTTATGATTGGGTTGCAGTTTGGGCTGCGGATAATCCTTTTAAGTCTCAACAAACACCTTTACCTCATCGGGCAGCAATGTTACAACTGCTAATTACAGATATAGATGCCCCAAAACAAAATATTACTTTAGAACAAGATTTAAGTAGTTGGAGAACACTGGAAACTTTAGAAAAAGCTAAAGTATGTTGGGGTGATGATGCCGAATATACTTTGGTAATTGGTTCAGATTTATTGCATCAATTACCACGCTGGTATAATGTCAAAGATTTGTTAACACAAGTGCAGCTATTGGTGATTCCCCGACCAGGTTATGTAATAGATTATCCTAGTTTAGAAGGAGTCAAACAGCTAGGAGGGAAAATTGCGATCGCTAGTTTAACCGGTTTAGATGTCTCCTCCACAGCTTTTCGTGAACAAAAAGATCCCGAAACCCTGACACCCCATGTCGTTGCTTATATCCATCAACAGCATTTGTACGTTTAAATGCCAGAACGCCACCATAAAAAGATTTTCAATCCGACAAATCAACAACCTTTGGCTGATTTCAAAGTTGGTGTAGATAATGTAATTTTTTCTGTAGATACTGCCCAAAATCGGCTATTAGTGCTGTTAGTAATGCGACAGCAAGAACCATTTTTAAATTCTTGGAGTCTTCCTGGTACTTTGGTGCGTCAAGGAGAATCTTTAGAAGATGCAGCTTATCGCATTATGGCAGAAAAAATCAAAGTCCATAATCTCTATTTAGAACAACTTTATACTTTTGGTGGACCAAATCGTGACCCCAGGGAAAATATTCATAGTTATGGTGTGCGTTATTTATCGGTTAGTTACTTTGCTTTAGTCCGGTTTGAAGAAGCAGAATTAATCGCTGATAAAGTTGCTGGTATTGCTTGGTATCCTGTCAAGCAACTACCTAAATTAGCATTTGACCATAATGAAATTATTACCTATGGACACAGACGACTAAAAAACAAATTAGAATATAGTCCTGTAGCTTTTGATGTTTTGCCAGAAACCTTTACTTTGAATGATTTATATCAGTTATACACAACTGTTTTAGGGGAACATTTCTCTGATTATTCTAATTTTCGAGCGCGGTTACTCAAATTAGGTTTTTTATGCGATACGGGTATTAAGGTTTCAAGGGGTGCTGGTCGTCCGGCTAGTTTGTATAAGTTTGATGCTGCGGCTTTTGCGCCTTTTAAGGATAAGCCATTAGTGTTTATTTAATTCAAAGTAAGTGATATTCAGAAATACGGATTAAATAAACCGCAAAGACGCGAAGTACGCGAAGGAAGAAGGAAGAAGGAAGAAAATTTTAATAATCTGATTACCAATTATCAATATGAAAATCGCTATCGCTCAACTTAATCCTATCATTGGTGACTTACTCGGCAACTCCCAAAAGATTCTGGAAACGGCACAAAAGGCAGTATCAGAAAATGTCCGTTTATTATTAACACCAGAACTTTCTTTATGTGGTTATCCACCTAGGGATTTATTACTAAATCCTAGTTTTGTGGAAGCAATGGATTTCACATTACAACAATTAGCTAAAGATTTACCTGCCAATTTAGCTGTGTTAGTAGGAACTGTTGTCAAAAATACAGAAGCACATATTACAGGAGGAAAAAATTTATTTAATAGCATTGCTTTATTAGAAGCAGGGAAAGTTAAACAATATTTCCACAAACGACTTTTACCAACTTATGATGTTTTTGACGAAAACCGTTATTTTCAACCTGGGTTACAAGCTAATTATTTCACTTTAGATGATATAAATATTGGCGTAACTATTTGCGAAGATTTGTGGAATAATGAGGAGTTTTGGGGTAAACGTAGTTATGCAGTTAATCCTATTGCTGATTTATCAAATTTAGGTGTAGATTTAATTGTCAATTTATCTGCATCACCCTACACTGTAGGTAAGCAAAAGTTACGAGAAGCGATGCTGCAACATAGTGCAGTGAATTTTAAACACCCAGTAATTTATACTAACCAAATTGGCGGAAATGATGATTTGATTTTTGATGGGCGTAGTTTTGCTGTAAATCAGCACGGTGAAATTATCTGTCGTGCTAAGGGTTTTAAAGCTGATTTAGTAGTAGTTGAGTTTGATGAAATACAGCGTGATTTACAGTTAGGTTCTGTTTCCCCTGCTGATGAATCTGAAGATGAGGAAATTTGGCAGGCTTTGGTTTTGGGTGTGAAAGACTATATCCAGAAATGTCGCTTTTCTCAAGTAATATTAGGTTTAAGTGGTGGGGTTGATTCGGCATTAGTAGCGGCAATTGCCACTGCGGCATTGGGTAAGGAAAATGTCTTTGGTGTTTTGATGCCTTCTCCTTATAGTTCCCAACATTCTATTAGTGATGCTTTGGCTTTAGGCGAAAATTTGGGAATTAAAACTCATATTCTACCGATTGGCGAATTAATGCAGGCGTTTGATCACAC
Organism: Anabaena catenula FACHB-362; assembly: GCF_014698735.1. Classification (GTDB taxonomy): domain Bacteria; phylum Cyanobacteriota; class Cyanobacteriia; order Cyanobacteriales; family Nostocaceae; genus Anabaena; species Anabaena variabilis_A. The sequence goes on along the minus strand of NZ_JACJTQ010000020.1, from coordinate 70,997 downwards.
TTTGGCTGATTTATTTGCAGGAACTGAGTTTGGTATTGCTGAAGAGAATATTCAATCGCGGATTCGTGGTAATTTATTAATGGCGATCGCTAATAAATTTGGTCATCTGCTCTTATCTACTGGTAACAAGTCAGAAATGGCTGTTGGTTACTGCACCCTTTACGGTGATATGAATGGCGGTTTAGCAGTGATTGCAGATGTTCCTAAAACTCGTGTGTATTCTCTGTGTCATTGGTTAAATGCTTATAACCAGACAGAAATTATTCCCCAAAATATTCTCACCAAAGCACCCAGCGCAGAACTGAAACCAGGTCAAGTTGACCAAGATTCCTTACCAGCTTATGAAATCTTGGATGATATCTTAGAACGTCTGATTCATAACCACCAATCAGCAGCACAGATAGTTGCAGCCGGTCATGACTCAGTAATTGTCAATCGAGTATTGCAAATGGTAGCGCGGGCTGAATTTAAACGGCGACAAGCACCCCCCGGACTGAAAATCACTGACCGCGCCTTTGGTACTGGTTGGCGAATGCCTATTGCTAGAGTAGTTAGTAGTCAGTAGTCATTGGTCATTTGTCAGTAGCAAGAATTAAGTTTTTTTTCTTCTTTCCCTACACCCTACACCCTACACCCCATACCCTTAAAATCCTACACACCACACCTTAATTAATTAACCGCCTATTTCTCGCAGTATTGCGTCTACCCTGTTTACCCCGTCTGGATCATTACCACGTCGATATAAATCGCGGGCTTTTTGTAGGACGCTGCTGGCTTGTTGTGTTTGTCGTCGCTGTTTGAACATTGAACCCATCAACTCATAAGTGCGAGGATTGTTCCTATTCAAATTAAGTGCTTGTTCATAAGCCCACTTAGCTGATTCATAGTCTCCTAGAGAGGCTTGAGTTACACCCAAACCTAAATAGGCATTAAGATTGCCACGATTTAGCTGAATCGCACGACGATAAGCCTCTTTTGCTCCAGCGGTGTCTCCTAAGTTACCTTTGATATAACCAACAGCGTAGTAAAAATCACTATTATTGGAGTCAATAGCGATCGCTCGTCGATAAGCAGCTAACGCCAATTGAAAATTCCCTTGTTGGGCATATAAGTAGCCAATCCCAGAATGTATCTTGGCATTTCTGGGGTCTATATTTGCAGCTTGCTGATAAAGTGCGATCGCCCCATTATAATCCCCTGTATCTACTAGCCTCCTCCCTTCTTCTAACAGTTCCTTTAACTGTGGGTTTCGGGCTTGTGCCACTAGTACCTCAGCTTGCGCTATCAAGGGACTAGTAGTCATGAAACATCCTAATAATAGAAAAGTTACTAAAAATGATGTTGGTTTGAACACAGTAAATTTCCTTAAAGTTTCGTAAAGTTTTTGTTTGGTACATTAAAACAAAAATATTGAATTTTGGAAAGTGTCTTTGTTCACATTTTGAAAATATTAATAATTTAGGAAATTTATCCATTGATACCGTAAATTAGGCATTTTTTTGATCCTAGGACTTAAATTTAAAAGACATATAGCATTTCCTAGTGCAGCGTGGCGAAAGTAAATACTCAGTCATATTCAACTCAAAAGCTTGTGTAATCTACTTTTTGAATTGAAAAAATCAGCCTGGAGTCGGCACTAGTTTGAATTTTGAATTAACTGCGTTACTAATCGCCTGATATCCAAATTTATCTGCGTCCATCTGCGTTTATCCTCTTTTATCTGCGGTTAAATCTTTTTTGCTGTACCTCACGAATGTGGGAATCGCCATAACAATTGCAGTTAAATTTGTGGTAGTGTCAAAACATTAGGATCACTATAACATCCAAAAAGTTCCACCAATTCTGGCAATCTGCATCAGGAAAATGCAAAATTAGAATATATGGTCTATTGCAGGAAACTCTTAACAGGCAAAAAGCTGGAAAGTCTTGTGGAATATAGATTGTATAATTAGTTTATGACCTAACCGACCTAGCAACTCCCTATTTTGGAAGTGAATTTATGCTTTTAAGTACTACTGACGTAATTCAAGGCGCTGTAATTGATTCATATTTGGGTATTGTGACAGCACAAGTCGTCTATGGTAGCAATTTCCTGCGGGATTTTTTAGCCGGCATTCGTGATATCGTCGGTGGACGTACTGGCAGCTATGAGCGCTTATTTGAACAAGGACAACGAAAAGCATTAGAAGAACTAGAACAAAGAGCGCAACGTTTAGGAGCAGATGCTGTTATTGGCATTGAAATTGATACAGGAACTATAAATGTTGACCAATCTGGGGTTTTATTACTAATTACTGCCACAGGTACAGCTGTAAAGATTCGTTAAAAATTTCCTGATTTTTTAATTAAGTAAAAGCTGAGATATTTGGATATTTTATTACCGAAAATGCAGTTTCAAAGATATAAATTTTGATATTTTCTATATCAAATGCCTGCAAGGTTTAGTTATACTATCAAACTTAAATAAGTAAATTTAAACGTTATTATTCTTACTAATGACAGAGTGATCAAGTCCTTCTATTGATAGATATAAAACCTGACAAAAAGTAATTTACTTTTAAACATAAAGCATAAATATACCTGAGAGAATTTCCTGAACTAGCAAGGGACAAAATAGACTATGTCATACGTGAATCGGGTAAATGATGATATGATACCAACCGAGACCACTATTGCGAGTCGAGTAGGTGAATATCATGATCGTGTTCGCTGGGGTCCGATAATTTCTGGTGTCTTGGTTGGTTTAGCTACACAATTGATTTTGAGTGCATTGTTTGGCGCTCTTGGAGCAGGTAGAATAGCTAACTCATTAGCACCTAGATCGATTACACCGGGTGTTGCCAGTAATGTAGGGCTTTGGTCAACTATTGCTTTGTTGATTTCCTTATTTGTTGGTGGTTGGGTAACAACCCGTGGTTGTGGACCCATGAATCGCAACACAGCACTCCTGAACGGTGCTATTCTTTGGGCAACAACATTGGCTCTTAGCTCATGGCTATTAGCAACGGGAGTAACGGGTGCTTTCGGTGTTGTTGCTGCTAACGCCGGAGACGTGATAAATCAAGTACAGCAGTCGGGTTCTCCCATACAGCAAAATGTGCCTCAGTTAACGGCTGCACAAGCTCGTGAAATTGCTGCTGCCACTTCTAGAACCTTGTGGTGGTATGTCTTTGGTTCTTTATTAGGTTTAGCTACTGCGCTCATAGGTGCAGTTGTTGGCGCTCGTACACCTCGGACTAATAATTACAATCATTAACGAATCCTTTGAAAAACTAAAAATGCTTAATTAATTGTTCAGCACCTGGAAAGGGTGCTTTTTATTTTATTATTTGATGTTAGGGTCGTTTATAACGTCCAATTAATTCTGATTTCGCCAAAACATGACCTGCCATTGCAGTTATGATTTGGGATTTACTAGCACCAGCAGCTAAACTCAACTTTTTATCTAAAGCATAAATTTGGAAAAAATAGCGATGAGTTCCACTGGGTGGACAAGGGCCACCATAACCAAAGTTGCCAAAATCATTTACTCCCTGCACCGCACCATTAGTTAGAGTTTTCTCAGCAGGAGTTTTTTCTGCTAATTGGTAAATTGTAGGTGGAATATCGTAAACAACCCAATGTACAAATGTTTGTTCAGGTGCATCTGGATCATCAACAATCAATACTAAACTTTGTGTTCCTGGTGGAACTTCATCCCAGTTAAGAGGTGGGGATAAATTTGCACCATCACAGGTATATTGAGCAGGAATTAAGCCATTATTTGTAAAAGCGCTACTTGCTAATTTCATGGTTTTCGCCTCCTGTTTTGATTGACTGCGATTACCAGCAAAACTACAACTAATCAGACATAGTCCTACTAATGCAAATGTAGCGAAGTATGGACTAATAAAAACTCGCCTTTTAGTCATAGTTTATTGATTATTTCTACCACTTTAGGTATGCAGTTTCAACCCCTTCCTCTCTTCTAATCTTGGCATCTTTTTCAAACCAGGCAATGACTTCTTGTGCAGTTAAATCTTCAATTTTTACCTGATTCTCTTGAGCAATATGTTGTAAAATTCTTAAAGAAGAAATAGTTAGTCTAGTTAAAAACTTTTCAGGAGAAGATAACAAAGCCGCATCAACTTGGGCTGATTCTTCCAGAGATAAAAATTGAGTTGATGATTGATTAGGTGCGATATCCATAAAAATTACTTTGCGATTTTTCAACTTTGCGGGAGACTTTCTTGAACCAAATAACCACAGCGATGTTCACCATGAATCAGCGAATGGGTACGCTCTACAGTACAATCTGGTAGAATAGCCGCAAACATTTCTAATTCATGACCACATACACTAGGAAAAGATTCAGCAACATTAGAAATGGCACAGGTATGTTCCACAAAAATGAATCTTTCTGCACCACTAGCATCTGATTCAACAGCGTGAAACTCCGCCATAAAACCTTCAGCCTTTCGCAATTCTATCAAAGTTGCTACTCGTTCCTGCAAAGAACCATTACCTACCCGTTCCCGATATTCTTGAGCTTTGCGTTCCCACTGTTTCCGTAAAATAGATTTTACTTGCTCACGTCCCACAGTTTCCGCTAAAGTGTCAAGGAGAGAAACAGCAAACTCGCCATAGCCGTCACTTAAGCGGTTGGCGCTTTTCTGCAAGTGTAATCTTCCCCCACGACTCAATTGATAAACGTGCTGCGGTCTGCCCATACTCGGTTGTTCTGATACCGAATAGAGAACTAGCTCCTCCGTCTCTAAATCCTTTAAATGACGGCGAATTGCTTGGGGACTGACTTCTAATACTTCCGCCAGTTCAAGAGCCGTTGCTTGTGAGTGTTTCAATAGATACTCTAGGATATCTTGCTTAGTTGAGGTCTGCTGGGTAGTCGCCATCTTCTCTACTAGACGCTTCGCAAACGTCCCAAAATAAAAAACTTTTTTCTCAAAATTTGACTTAAACAACATTGTTGTTGTTAATCTATCGTACAATGAAATTAGATTAAACAACAGCCGAGTTGTTTTAGTCATTAAACCTATTCTAGCAGTCCTGTTAGCAATCGGTAACACAAAACGGGAATCAGCTTCATGCAACCCGTCGCCCGTCCTTTAAAGAGAACACAAGAGAACCGATGAGCGCATCTGTCAAAACCTTAGTCAACCAACCTTACAAGTACGGCTTTGTTACCGATATTGAAGCTGATACTATCCCCCGTGGGTTAAGCGAAGATGTTGTCCGCCTGATTTCCGCCAAAAAGAATGAACCGGAATTCATGCTGGAGTATCGCCTCCGCGCCTACCACCAATGGCTGAAAATGACAGAACCAACTTGGTCTCATGTCAAATATCCGCCTATTAATTATCAGGATATTATTTATTATTCTGCACCGAAACAAAAGAAAGCAAAACTCAACAGTTTAGATGAAGTTGATCCCACTTTATTGGAAACCTTCGCAAAATTGGGTATTCCTTTAAATGAACAAAAGCGATTAACCAACGTTGCTGTTGATGCGATTTTTGATAGTGTTTCTGTCGCTACTACATATAAAGAGAAACTTGCCAAAGATGGCGTAATTTTCTGTTCTTTTTCGGAAGCTCTGCAAGAACATCCAGAACTGATTAAAAAATATTTGGGGAGCGTTGTTCCCATTGCTGATAATTATTTTGCAGCTTTAAATGCGGCTGTGTTCAGCGATGGTTCTTTCGTTTATATTCCCAAAGGCTTAAAATGTCCAATGGAATTGTCTACATATTTCCGCATTAATTCCGGTGATACAGGACAATTTGAACGGACTTTAATTGTCGCCGAAGAAGGTAGTTATGTTTCCTATTTAGAAGGTTGTACAGCCCCCATGTACGACAGCAACCAATTACACGCAGCAGTTGTAGAATTGGTGGCTTTAGATAATGCGGAAATTAAATATTCTACTGTGCAGAACTGGTACGCCGGCGACGCAAATGGTAAAGGTGGGATTTACAACTTTGTGACTAAACGTGGTTTGTGTCAAGGTGTGAATTCTAAAATTTCTTGGACTCAAGTAGAAACAGGTTCAGCTATTACTTGGAAGTATCCTAGTTGCGTTTTAGTGGGTGATAATTCCGTCGGTGAATTTTACTCAGTTGCGCTGACAAATAATATGCAGCAAGCTGATACTGGTAGTAAGATGATTCACGTTGGTAAAAACACCCGCAGCACCATTATTTCTAAAGGAATTTCTGCTGGTAAATCTAGCAATAGTTACCGGGGTTTGGTGAAGATTAATCCTACTGCTAAGGGTGCGAGAAATTATTCTCAATGTGACTCGATGTTAATTGGTGATAATGCTCAAGCTAATACTTTTCCTTATATTCAAGTTCAGAATAATACTGGAAAGGTTGAGCATGAAGCTTCTACTTCTAAAATTGGCGAAGATCAATTGTTCTTTTTTGCTCAACGCGGTATTTCTTCGGAAGATGCTATTTCGATGATGATTAGCGGTTTCTGTAAGGATGTTTTTAATCAGCTTCCTATGGAGTTTGCGGTTGAGGCTGATAAGTTGTTGAGTTTGAAACTAGAAGGTAGTGTGGGTTAATCTGTTTTCTTTGAGGTTTTTTTTGAATGAACCACGAAGGCACGAAGGACGCGAAGTAAGAAAAAAGAAGAGAGAGAGAAGATGATTATTGAGAATAGTGATTTGATTTTGTCGGTTAAGGATTTGACGGCTGATGTTGCTGAAACTCCAATTTTAAAGGGGTTGAATTTGGAGGTTCGGGCTGGAGAAATTCACGCGATTATGGGACCAAATGGTTCTGGGAAGAGTACGTTTTCTAAGGTTTTGGCGGGACATCCAGCTTATACTGTTACTGGTGGTGAGGTGATTTTCCAAGGACAAAATCTTTTGGAAATGGAAGCAGCAGACAGGGCTAGAGGTGGTGTGTTTTTAGCTTTCCAATATCCTCTGGAAATTCCTGGTGTGAGTAATTTGGATTTTCTGCGGGTGGCTTATAATTCTCGGAGAAAGGCTCAAGGTTTGGAAGAGGTTGACGCTTTCGATTTTGATGATTTGGTTGAGGAAAAGTTGGATATTGTGAAGATGAATTCTTCTTTTCTTAACCGCAGTGTGAATGAGGGTTTTTCTGGTGGGGAAAAGAAGCGGAATGAAATTCTGCAAATGGCGATTTTAGAACCAAAGTTGGCGATTTTAGATGAAACTGATTCTGGTTTGGATATTGACGCTCTGAAAATTGTCGCTAATGGGGTTAATCAGTTAACGAATTCCGAAAATGCCACAATTATGATTACTCACTATCAGCGTCTTCTCGATTATATTGTTCCTGATTTTGTTCATGTTATGGCGCAGGGACGCATTATTAGAAGTGGTGGTAAGGAGTTGGCGTTGGAGTTAGAATCTCGCGGCTATGATTGGGTTCTAGAAGAAGCTTTGGGAGTGGGTGTATAATGTCTATTCCAATTAATGTAGGGGTAATTCATGAATTACCCCTACAACAAAATCTGTTAGATAGAGATGCTTTTTTGACTAATTTATTAAGTCTGGTAACCACCACAAAACAAGATGGTAGGTTACAAGATTTACGCAACAGTGCTGCTAATTGGGTTCGTCATTCTGTTATCCCCAATACCCGCGAGGAAGAATGGCGATTTACTGATTTATCACCACTGAAACAGGTAACATTCAATAATAATGTAGAGACAATTCATGAATTGTCCCTACAAGATGATTTTGTTTTACCTGAAGTTTCGCAGCGGTTAGTCTTTGTAAATGGTGTTTATGCACCTAATTTATCTAACATTGCAGATTTACCTTCTGGGTTAAAAGTCGGTAATTTGGATGTTTTACCTGGTGAAGTTATCCAGGAATATTTAGCGCAAGCTGAAGGTTCTAAGGAAGTTTTTACTGCTCTTAATACTGCGGCTTTAAATGATGTCGCGGTGGTATGGGTTGGTAAAAATGTGGTAGTTGAAAATCCCATTCATTTACTATTTGTTTCTGTGTCGGGTGAATCTGCTACTATTTCTCAACCTCGCGTTTTAGTGGTAGCTGAAAGTAACTCTCAGGTAAGTTTAATTGAAGAGTATACGAACCGCAGAGACGCAGAGAACGCAGAGGAAGAGGTTTACTTCACTAATGGTGTTACGGAAATCTGGGTAAATGAAAATGCTCAGGTGAGTCACAATAGAATTGTGCGGGAAGGTGAAGCGGCTTTTCATGTTGGGAAAACAGCGGTAACTCAGGCGCGGTATAGTCGTTATAATTGTAATGCGGTGACAGTTGGTGGAAAAATATCACGTCACAATTTGGAGATTTTGCAAACTGGTGAGCAAACGGAAACGACGCTGAATGGTTTAACTGTTATTGCTGATAATCAATTGGCTGATACTCACAGTGCTTTATCTTTAAATCATCCTCATGGTGTGAGTAAACAGTTACATAAGTGCATTATAGGCGATCGCGCTCACGGTGTGTTCAATGGTAAGGTTTTCGTTCCTAAACCCGCACAGTTAACCGACGCAGCACAGCTAAACCGCAATTTGCTGTTATCATCTAAGTCGAGAATTGACACCAAACCTCAATTAGAAATCACTGCTGATAATGTTAAATGCGCTCACGGTGCTACTGTCAGTCAGTTAGAAGATGATCAAATATTCTACTTGCAAAGTCGCGGTATTGATGAAAATAATGCCCGTAAGTTATTAGTTAATGCTTTCGCGACAGAAATTATTAACTTCATACCTGTTCCTTATTTGCGTGAGAGTTTGTTGAAAACCGTCACAAGTCTCACGAATAAATAAATGCCTTGTACTAAAGTACAAGGGAATTTATTCCTTGGCGGGTTAAATGAGAAGCCTTGCACTAAAGTACAAGTCTCATAGCTAAAGTTCGTTAAAACGAACTAAATTTCTGAATAATTAATAGTCGGTTTTAACCGACTTTTGCTATTAGCCAGGGAATTTATTCCTTGGCAGGTTAAAATTCTCCTGAACTCTTTATTAAAAATGGTCATTACTTCTACCAAAAGTCTAGCTGATAAAGTTCGCTCTGACTTCCCAATTTTACATCAGGAAGTTCACGGTAAACCCCTGGTTTATCTCGATAATGCGGCTACTTCTCAAAAGCCTTTCGCTGTATTAAATGCTTGGCGTGATTATTACGAACAATATAACTCCAATGTCCATCGTGGCGCACATTTTTTGAGTGCAAAAGCCACTGATGCTTATGAAGCAGCAAGAGATAAAATTGCTAAATTTATTAATGCAAAATCACGCCAAGAAATTGTTTACACCCGCAACGCTAGTGAAGCAATTAACTTAGTAGCTTATAGTTGGGGAATGAGCAATTTACAGCCAGGAGATGAAATTATTCTCTCGGTAATGGAACACCATAGTAATATTGTTCCTTGGCAATTTGTCGCTCAAAAAACAGGCGCGGTATTGAAGTTTGTCGAATTAACACCGGAAGGAACTTTTGATTTAGAACAGTTCAAAACTCTGATTTCTGAGAAAACAAAACTGGTGTCTATCGTTCATGTTTCTAATACTTTGGGTTGTATAAATCCAGCCAAAGAAATCGCCGAAATTGCTCACAGGTACGGTGCGAAATTCTTACTGGATGCTTGTCAAAGTGTCCCCCATATGCCTATTGATGTCCAAGAACTAGACTGTGATTGGTTGGTAGCTTCTGGACATAAAATGTGCGCTCCCACTGGCATCGGCTTTTTGTATGGTAAGTTGGAATTACTAGAAGCAATGCCGCCATTTTTCGGTGGTGGTGAAATGATTGCTGAGGTATATTTAGACCATTCTACCTATGCAGAATTACCCCATAAATTTGAAGCGGGTACTCCAGCAATTGGGGAAGCGATCGCTCTTGGTGCAGCGATAGATTATCTTACTAATATCGGTATGGATAAAATCCATGCTTATGAAGCCGAATTAACTGCTTATTTGTTCGCGCAATTAAAGCAAATACCCCAAATTAGAATCTATGGACCAAAACCTAATGCGGAAGGAGAAGGTAGAGCCGCATTAGCAGCTTTTACAGCAGAGGGTGTTCACGCGAATGATTTAGCAACTTTGTTAGATCAAGAAGGTGTGGCTATACGTTCTGGACATCATTGTACTCAACCATTACACCGTTATTTAAGTTTAGCGGGAACTGCACGAGCAAGTTTATCTTTTTACAATACCCGTGAAGAAATTGATGTTTTCATCAAAGCTTTGAAGGAGACTTTGGACTTTTTTGCTGGTGTGTTTGCTGAGTAAATGTAGGGTGGGTATTTCCCACCTTTTTTTATGAAAGAATGTTTCTCACGCAGAGACGCAGAGGCGCAAAGAGAATATTATAGAGATAGGTAAGATTTTAGAGATTTTATCTAGTATCGTGATGGAATAGGTATTGTATATTAATAGACAGATTAAGAAATAGTGAATTAGGTGAACGGCAACAAGAGACATAAAACCCCAGCCTGAGTCCCCTCAAGAGTTTGAGTTGCATAACTAATATTACGTCGCTGCACTATCATCCTGTCCGCTAACTCTGCCGAATTATTATGCTTTCGTCTATTCAGGATGCTCTAAAACATATAACAACTCGGAACTTTTTATCCGCGTTAATCGTTTTCGCTCATCCAATTAAAGTATTATCAACAAGGTGTAAGAGCTATGATGCTTATAGAGTCTATGTTTCAGCCAGTTTCGTAGCCCCCTTAGGGGAATTCCCCACCCAAAAATTAAACCTCAACCCCCAAAACCCTCACCAAAAACCCCCACTTATCCGCCGCTTCCTCAATAATTTTCGCAGTTGGTTTACCCGCACCATGTCCCGCTTTTGTTTCAATTCTAATTAAAACAGGTGCATCACCAATATGACATTCTTGCAAAGCCGCAGCAAACTTAAAACTATGAGCAGGAACTACTCTATCATCATGATCTGCGGTAGTAATTAAAGTAGCGGGGTAAGCTGTCCCCGGCTGCAAATTATGCAGTGGTGAATAAGCATAAAGAGTTTTAAATTCCTCCACATTTTCCGCAGAACCATATTCAGCCACCCAAGCCCAACCAATAGTAAATTGATGGAAACGCAACATATCCATGACACCCACTGCGGGTAAAGCAGCAGCAAATAAATCAGGGCGTTGTATCATACAAACTCCCACCAACAAACCGCCATTACTACCACCACCAATAGCTAACTTTTTAGGTTGGGTGTAATTATTAGTAATTAACCATTCCGCAGCCGCAATAAAATCATCAAACACATTTTGCTTTTTCTCCTTCATTCCGGCTTGATGCCATTCTTCCCCATATTCACCACCACCACGCAAATTAGGGACAGCATACACACCACCCATTTCCATCCATACCAAGAGACTTACAGAAAAATTAGGAGTTAAGGAAATACTAAAACCACCATATCCATAGAGATAAGTTGGGTTATTCCTATCTAATTTAATGCCTTTTTTATGAGTGATAAACATCGGTACTTGTGTACCATCTTTACTTTTATAAAAAACTTGTTTAGTCTCATATTCATCAGCATTAAAATCTACCTTGGGCTGACGGAAAATTTCACTTTTACCCGTTTTCATGTCGTATCGGTAGATAGTTCCTGGTGCGGTAAAGCTGGTGAAACTATAAAAAGTTTCTGTATCATGACGCTTACCACTAAATCCACCAGCAGAACCAATTCTGGGTAATTCTACTTCTCTAACGAAGTTACCTTTTAGGTCAAATATTTTAATTTGGCTATGAGCATCTTGGAGATAATCAGCGACAAATTGATTATTTAAAATGCCTACGCTTTCTAATGTTTCCGCTGTTTGAGGAATAATTTCTTGCCAATTTTCTAATGTAGTATTGTTAGTATCAATAGCAATAACTTTGCCTCGTGGTGCATTTAAATCGGTGCGAAAATAGAAAACGCTATCATCATTATCAATGAAGCTGTAATCTGCATCAAATTGATTAATTAATTCGACAACTTCCGAATTAGGGTTAGTCAAATCTTTGTAAAAAACCAAGTTTCTAGAATCAGTTCCTAACCAAACAGAAATAATCAAATATTTGCCATCTTCTGTAACTTCACCACTAAAACCCCATTCTTTTTGATCAGGACGATGGTAAATTAAGATATCATCTGCTTGTGGTGTGCCAAGTTTATGGTAATAAAGCTTTTGGTAATAATTAATATCTGTCTTGGAAAATTGCTCCTCTTGGGGTCTCTCCAAGACCGCATTTTCCGCTTCTAATTTGGTTTTTTCACTTTGCTCATTATAACGACTGTAAAAAAAACCCTGATGATCATGAGTCCAAGATGCATTAGAAAATTTAACCCATTGCAAATGGTCTTTTAAATCTTCACCTGTTTCAATATCTCTAACTTTCCATTCTTGCCAATCTGAACCAGAAGTAGATAAACCATAAGCTAAAAGTTTACCATTTTCACTAATTGCAATTCCCGAAAGAGCAACAGTTCCATCTTCTGAAAGTTTATTGGGGTCGAGTAAAACTCTTGGTTCTGCATCTAAGGAGGGGAGAGTATAGAGAACACTTTGGTTTTGCAGTCCATCATTTTTGAAATAAAAGTAAGTTTCACCTTCTTTAAAAGGAGTACCATACTTTTCATAATCCCAAAGTTTGGTAAGACGCTGTTTAATTTTTTCCCTAGCTGGAATCTCGTTTAAGTAACCAAATGTAACTTGATTTTGTGCCTCAATCCAAGCTTTTGTATCCTCTGTATCAGGGTCTTCTAAAGCGCGGTAAGGATCTGCAACTACAGTACCGTGATAATTATCAACTTGATTGCTTTTGTTCGTATTGGGATAGGAGAGGGGTTTTTTAGAGTCAGACATAGTTATAGAAATGATGGACGTGCATTCTCTATTCTCCCCATATCCGCATTTTTAGGCTACTATCCAGGAATAGAAATTGGAGGCAGAAAAAGAGTTTTCCCTCTTGCGCCCTTTCCTCTTCCCAATTCCCACTTAAGCCGTAACGAGTTTTTCTCCTTTCAACATTCTTGAAGCAGCTTCTAGAAGTGCTTCTTCTAGATATGGTTTAGTGAAGTAGCCGCTGGCACCGAGTTGAACTGCCATTTGTCGATGTTTGTCTGCACCCCGTGAGGTGAGCATGGCAATGGGCAGGTGGTTAAGAGTACTATCTTTTTGAATGCGTGATAGCAATTCCAGTCCATCACAGCGGGGCATTTCGATGTCGCAGAAGACGATATCGCATGGCAGCCCGGAACGGAGTTTATCCCAAGCTTCCTGACCATCACGCGCCTGTTCAACGCGATAACCTGCCTTAGTAAAGGTAAGAGAAAGCAACTCCCGGACAGTAATGGAGTCATCGATAATCAGTACTGTTGGCTCAATCTTAGCCTCTGGAGTTTCAGGGAGCGAAGGAGTAGTTTTCCGTTGCCAAGAACCGCCACCAATTTGTTTGGACATCTTGCCTTGGAAGATGTCAATGATTTCCAAAACGTCGGCAATGGGCATAATGCGACCATCACCGAGAACTGTAGCACCAGCTACACCGCTAGGTTTGGGAGCAGGCCCTTCAAATTGCTTAATAACAATTTCTTGTTCACTTAGTACTTGGTCAATCTGTAGAGCAACCATTGTATTTCCTGAACGGACTACAACTACAGAAACCATGTCATCTTCTCTGGTGGCGCTATAGACATTACCGCGACTAATCTGGCGATTAAAGGCTAGAATTTCCTTTAGAGGACGGAATGGTAGGGCTGTATCCCGCCAAAAAATAAATGGTTGTCCATCAGCATCTTGCTGAATATCGGTGACGGGAATATCTAGTGTGTCTTCTACTCCGTCCATTGGGAAGGCGATTCTTGACTTATCGGAGACACAGCAGAGAGCTTTACAAATACTCAGGGTGAGTGGTAGACGAATGGTGAAGGTGGTTCCTTTGCCCAGGGTGGAGTCAGTAGTAACTGTGCCACGAATTTCGTTAATGTTGTTCTCGACTACGTTCATGCCTACACCCCGACCTTTGATATCATCAATCTCATCGGCAGTGCTAAAATCAGGCACGAACAAAAGTTCATAAACTTCTTGGCGAGACATCCTTTGAGCCTCTTCTAGTGTAATTACACCTCTTTCAATCGCCTTGTGTTTGACAATTTCGTGGTTGATACCAGCGCCATCATCAGCCACAGAAATTACAGTTTGGTTGCCCTGGTGGAAAGCACAGATGGTAATGATGCCCACGGGTGATTTACCAGCAGCTTTCCGTACTTCTGGAGTTTCAATACCGTGAGCGATCGCATTATTGAGCATATGAGTGAGCGGGTCAGTCAGATGATCTAAAATCATCTTGTCAATTAATGTGTCTGCACCTTCTGCTACCAACTCTACTTGTTTGCCGCACTTGATGCCGTTATCGCGCACACCTCGTCGCAAGCGATCTACAGCTTGAGCAAAAGGTACCATTCGCGCTCTGGTTAGTCCTTCTTGTAGCTGAGTTGTGACTTGGCGGAATTGCCTTGCTACGCGCTCGGTTTCTTCGGTGACAAAGTCAATATCACTGGCTGACTCACGGACTCGAACAATGAACTCTATTGTCTCTTGGGATAATGTATGGAAAAGGGTAAAGTGATCCATTTCTAGCTCACTAAAACCCCGATCTTGAGAATTTCCTGATGAGTGGCTGTGTCCTTTGGAGCGGCTGCGGCTGGTGAGGAGAGAGGCTTCTAATAGCGATCGCTCGTATAATTCCTGCATCCTTGCTCCTACATCCGACAGATGTTGTACTTGTATCAGCAAGTTATCTAGTGACTGCCGCAGACGTTCATGATCCTGTTCTAATGTATTGCGATTGACTACCAACTCCCCAACTAAGTTACTCATCTCATCCAGTTGCTTGACTGGAATCTTCATGCTTTCTTCTCTAGTCACACGACGAGTATTGGGACGTTGTGTTTTGGTGCTGTTGGATTTGGACCCTCTCCCTTGGGCGTTCATTGTTTGATCCGCTTTTCTCAGCAGTTCTTCCAATTCCTTAAAGTCATCATCAACCTTTTCTGAGCCTAAACCAGCATTATTAGATTTTGCTAAGACTCTTGGAGTCAATGCTGGCTGTACTTTAGGCATTTCTGTAGCTTCAAAATTGTCTGTACCCAGCAATGCTACTAAAGCGTCAAAATCTGTGTCTGGTATGGAGACAGAATTGGTAACGCATTCTGATGGATCATCTAGTAATGCGTCTAAAAAGGCAAATTCATCTGGGGAGGAGAACTCATTTTCATCGCTTTGGGCTGCTGTAGTTTCTACTTCTGATTCTTCAGCATTTTCTTCCCCAAACATCAGGTGAGCTTCATTTGTCTCACTCACTATTTGCTGTTCTGCTGATGCATTTGCTGTGATTTTGTCTTCTTCCCAACTCAACTCAGAGAAATCAAAATCTGAGGCTGTGTCGATATTTTCTGCTGACTGACTCTCTAAGTAGTCAATGCTGTGAATATTAGCAATTAACTCTTCTTGATTTGTTGTCTCTGGTAAATCAGCGATTAAATTGAATATTTCTGTTTCCGGCACATTTATTTCTGTAAATGCCTCACCATCTACCGAAATTTCGCTCACCTCTGTCTGGTCAATCAGACTGATATCTTTGGTATCCTGCTGAATATTAGCTGAGTGATTTACTGCTATATCTTCTAAGGAAACTGAGAAATCCTGACTGCTGTCGTCCTCAAAATTCCCAAACACATCTAGTTCCAGATCAACTGATGTTTCCAGAGACTGGTTAGTAAATTGTGGTATGAAATCCACCGCTTCTGGCTCTTGTGAGAAACTCTGAATTTCTGGTAAGGACAATTCACCATTATCAATGCTGAGGGAAGAAGCAAAATCAGCAAAGAAGTCATCCTCTCCATCTGATGTGAATATAATATTTCCTACTTGTTCTTCTTCCGGAAAGTCAAAATCTCCCAGGTAAGTGTCGTCGAGGAAGGAATGCTGACTATCACCTACAGCTTCTCCAGATGCAGATGCAAATATACTTTCTTCTAATTCCCTAGCCACATCTTGCTCAACTACAGCTATTTCCTGTATTGGTGCTGCCTCTGTATAGTTCCAGAAGTTGTTGAAATCGTCTGACGCAGAGGAAACTTCTGTTGCTGTTGTTTCTGCTAAAGCAAATATATCATCAGCGGCGGAATCATCAATTGGTTGGATTGTATTGTTTTCTAGTTCATCAAACAGAGTATCCAAAGACAAGCTTTCTGGTTGAGATTGGGTTTCTTCTGAGTCTATAGTTTCACTAGGGATAAGTTCTTCAAGAGGATCGGTATTCGTAGTTGCTGATAAAAAGTCATCAAAACTATTGTTAGGTACGGTAGATATTTCTGTGCTAGGAATAATTTCTAGTTCTGCTGAAGTGACTTCCTGTATATCCAAAAATTGATTTTCGTCGAATATCTGTCCCAATGTGTCTGCTTCTGCCTGATTAATATTGACATTTTTGGGAGCGATTTCTACAGATAACTGTGGCAATTCGTTAAAAGTTACTGTCGATTCTTCATTGGCAACATCATCCAGGAAAAATTCTAATGGACTAACAATATTATTAGTTTCTGTGGTTTGAGGATTTGTGATTTGATTGTTCGGTTCTAAAAATTCTTGTTCAAAAAACTCTTTACCAAATATTGTATGTAGGTCTTCTGTAATGTGGGGAAGATTTTGACGACGATCATTATTTTTAGGATCATCTAATGACAGAAATTCTTTTAAGTCGTCGTCATCTTCATCTTCTAAATCACCGTTACTAATTTCTAATTGATGGATATTGATATAGGGTATTTCTGGTTGTTGCCAAGTTTTATCTATGTCGAGAGTATCGTCTTTAAATATCTCAGCTAGAGTATGTAACTCGGCAGCGCCTACGTTCAGTCCCTCGGTATCAATAATATTACTATTTCTGTTGAGTGTTTCGTCTTGATGAGTAAAGAAGGGGTGAGAAATTGTTATATCTGATAGATCAACCTGGATATCGCTGGTTTCTGCTGGTAGGGTTAGTTCTTCTGTTGGTGCAAATATAATTGTGCTGCTTTCTTCTAGCGGCAAAGATTCTGTATGTATTTCTAGAGTACTAGTAGATGCTGTTAATGCTTGTGGTTCTTCATCAACGGAATCAAAATTTAGTGTGAAGAAATCCAATTCTGGAATCAGTTCCAGTGCTTCTAGTTGGCGACTAGTGGCAATTTGGGCTTCTTTTCCTTGGAGAACTAATTCTTGGGCTTGTTTGATTTCGGTAATTACGATTTTGGCTAAAGTCAGATAGCTATTGTCTGGATTTGCGATCGCATTGGCTGCTGATTGAGATAAACTGCACCAATTGGGTAAATTTAATTTTTCACCCAGTTTTACTAACCGATGACAGCATTCCTGGAGCTTTTCTCGTGATGATGGTGTGGTACTTTGTTTAAACAGTTGCAACATTTCCCGCAGGGATTGCAGCACCTGGTTTTGAAATTCTGACCAATTATCATTTCTACTCTCTGCTACCAGAGGTTTCTGTTCTTGTGGTGTTGATACAGGAGCCTGATGTTGAAGTTTGGTAGATGCGGAACCGATCGGTTGGATGATGGTTGGGTATTCAGCAACTGTGGCTGCATTACTCCCTGGTTGTACAAGTAGTTCTAAATGCTGAATCAGCCATTCAAAGACTGGTTCAGTTTCTGACATCAAGGTATTCGCCGTTTCGTCTGAAAGACCAAAGGGACTACTAAGATGGTCTAATAAAGATCTCAATGTATCAGCAACACCAAGAAATAGTGACTCTAACTTTTGGTCAACTTGTACTGGATGTTCTTTGAGAACTTTGAAACAATCTTCCAAGCGGTGAGACGTGTGCTGGATACTACTCAACCCCAGCATGGCCGCCCCTCCTTTGATGGAGTGAGCAGCCCGGAAGACTTCTTTGATCATTTCTGGGTCGTTGAGAGTATCTTGGAGCTTCAGTAACCCCTGCTCAATGGTATTCAGGTGTTCTCTGGCTTCTTCGATAAAGTAACCCAAAATCTTCTGTTGTTGTTCCGGCTGCATCTGCATAAGAATAAAGGATGAATGAATATAGGCCGTAAATCCCCGTACTCTACATGAGAAACATAGGGTTAGGATTAAGTCTGAAGCATAAATTATACTTCATACTTTATACTTCATCCTTTACCTAGATTCAATAGTTTCCACTCGGAAGCGTTCCACAGAGGCAATTAAGTCGCGGGATACACCCACTAAGTGCTGTAGTGCGCCGGAAACTCGCTGTGCTTCTTGAGAGGTTTCTTGGGCTGTTAGTTCCACTGATTGCATCACCTGAGCTACAGCACGGGAGGTTTCCGTCTGTTCTACAGTGTCGCTGGTAATTGAACGTACCAAAGTGTCAATATGCTTTGCGACATCAATGATGTTTTCAAGCGATCGCTTGGCTTCTTCTGCCAATTTTGTCCCTTGAATTACCTGTTGTGTGCCTTCTTCCATTGCTGTCATGACAGAACTAGTTTCGCTCTGAATTTGCATGACTATTTGTTCGATTTCTTTTAAAGATTTGGCAGATTTGTCTGCTAACTGGCGGACTTCATCTGCAACAATCGCAAATCCACGACCAGCTTCTCCTGCTCTGGCAGCCTCAATACTAGCATTGAGTGCCAACAAATTGGTGCGAGAAGCAATTTGGGAAACCAAGGCGACAATAGAGTTAATTTCTTGGGAAGATTCGGCTAATCGCTTCACTTTACGGGTAGTTTCTGCGACTGTTTCCCGAATTTCCAAAATCCCCGCCACGGTATTTTCTACTGCTTCCCCTCCTTTCAGAGCGATTACACTAGCATCACGGGCTACAGTTTCTGCCTCTTTGGCGGCATCTGCTACCCGTTTAATAGATTCGGTCATGACTTGCACGGAATTGAGGGTGACAGCCAACTCTTCTGCTTGACGTAAAGCATCACCTGATAAGGCTCTAGCGAAGGTTTCTGAGTTGGTTGAACCTTTAGTCACTTCCCGTGCAGCCACTTTCACCTGTTGGACAATATCCCGCAGGTTTTGAATTGTCAGGTTAAAGGCATCAGCTACTGCTCCGAGGACATCCGCTGTCACCTCGGCTTGAACTGTGAGATCTCCCCTAGCCGCACCTTCCACATCGTCTAAGAGACGAATTACTTGGCGTTGCAGGTTTTCTTTGGCTTCTTCTTGTTCAACTGCTTTCCGATGAGCCTCATTAGTGGTCGTAAAAATTACCCGCGCCATATCGTTGAAGCTGGTAGCTAAGTACCCTAATTCGTCTTCGGAGTAAACTGTAGCTTGAACATTCAGATTTCCTTCCCGCACAGCATCAAACTGAGCTTGCAGATCTTTGGTAGTCCGCCGAATTTGCTTCAGTGTCAGATTGCCCATAAAGCCTGCTGTCACTCCACCTGCCAAGCCAGCGGCTAAAGCCATTGCCCAGCCTGTATTTCTGACAGATTCTCGTTGTGAGGTTGGAGAAAATGAAGTAGCTCCAAAGCTGATTAAAGCTGCAACCACTGCTGAGGTTAAGCCCACAGCACCAGCAATATACCATTGCTTTTTCTCTAAAGAAGCATTCTCAAAGAATCCAAACAAGCCTTGGTCTACACTGACGTTCGGTTCTAGCTTAGGAACATCTGACTGAGTAAATACTGCAACTGCGTCTTGAGATCCTGTAATCGTGAACTCTTCATCCCGATCAGCAACGCTATTGCTGGAGAAACTCTCAGTAAAACTACTGGTTATATTATCCCTCTTTTCCCGTGATTCAGATCCTGAGCCAATATCACTGAATTCACCCTCTCCTGACAGATCAAAGCTGGGAATACTACCGATATCATCAAAGTCACCAAAGTCACCAAAGTCGTCTAAAAACCGGATATCGTTATTGTGATTGTTTTGAGAATTTTCTCCACTCAAAATACTGTTGTTATCTTCTTCATCTGAGAAACTTTCTGAGCCGAAGGCCTTCTGAAATGCTTCTAAATCCAAACTTTCGTTCTCAAAGTTATTTGGTTCTTGATAGCTTTTAACGTTAACCTGCTGGTCATGCACAGTCGAATTGCTGTTCAAAGATGAAGACACTTGATGATTTAAGTTAGGTGCTGGTGTCGGGTTTGTTTCCTCTGGAATCTGATTTAACCAATTATCTGGGCTGCCCAAAGATATATCTTCATTACTGTTTCTTAAATTATTAGTGATCAAACCATTGTTGATTTCCGGTTCGTCCACCACGATATTTATATCTTCCTGACTCTGATTGGAGAAGCCCATATTCCCCATACTCATCTCTTCCAATTCTGGTGAATCTTCTTCCCTCAATAATTCAGGTGTCGGTTGCCAGGTATTGTTGAGTGGTAAATTAATTTCTCCAAAAGGTGAATGACTGTCCTCTTCACTAATTACTAAATTTTCATTAGCTGAATTCACATCAAAGTCGGCGAAAGGACTATTTCCGAATGATGTTTCAACATCCACTCCGGAATTATCTTCTTGCCAGAAAGGAGGTAACTCTAAGGCTCCTGACGCTTCACCACTGTTCTCTGCTGGTTCTAGAACTTGTTGATCTAGCACAAAGGGGTCATCGCCAAAAGCTACTGCGTTATTTGGTGTTGGATGGAATTCTGTATGGTCTACAGCGAGATTAAAAGGATTACTCACAGATATATCTTCAAGATCATCCACCGATGATTGATAATCATCAAAGGAGTTCAGATCAAAGCTGGTATTACCCAACTCTCCATCAATTCCCAAATCTGGCAATTCTAACTCATCGTTGATGAGACCAGAGGATACTTCCACAGAATTCTTTAACTCACTAGGCTCTTGTGTCAGTTCATCAGAGTCTAATGCCTGGAGGTATTCATTGATATTTTCTAGCCCGTTAGTGGCAAAACCAATGATTTCTTGATCATCTGTAAAATCTAACACCTTTTGATATTCGGCTTTTGCTATGTCGTACTGCTGCAAAACGTAGTATGTATGCCCCCTCAACAAATGAGAGTTGGGGTCATCTGGAAAATTTTTCACCACCTGATCTACTAAAGTAGCGGCAACTTCATAGTTCCCTTGGACATAGGCTGTCATTGCCTGTTGATATGTTGAATTATCATCATTTATATTTATTGCCATTTCCTCCCTCCCGACTTCATCCTGCCCACCGCGCACTTCGCAAAATTGCTGTTTGATCAATTAGTCGCAGATACTTATTTTTTGTAGTATCTAACCATTCGCCACGCAAAAAAGGAGCCATAGTATCTGGTACGTTATTTGGTGGCATCAGATACTGTACATCAAGCCAGTCCATACCACAGATTTCTTCTACTCCTAAGCCTACTATGATATCTTGATCTTCAATAGCAATTACTTGTATCTCAGACCTATCCGTGTTTAATGCCGTTGCTTCCCCCAGAAATTGACCCAAATCTGCCACCCAAATTAATCGCCCTCGTAAATTGAGAGTACCTAAAAGTAATGGAGAAACATTAGGAATTGGGGTGATGCGATCTGGACTTAGTTCAATCACCTCCCGAATCCCAGTTGCTTGTAATGCAAACTCCTGATCAGAAGAAATGTAAAACCGCAAATGTAACTCACCTTCGGGACTTTCTAGTTGTAATTCCGGGCGAAATTGGTCTTGACCACTGCCAGTTAAAAAGTCTGGTTTGCTGACCATGTTGTTGTCATCCTTATCCCCGCAGCAGTTGCTTGACTGTTCCTACCAATTCGGTTGGTTGAAACGGTTTGGCGATGTAAGCATCAGCCCCTTGTTTCATGCCCCAGTAACGATCAAATTCTTCACCTTTGGAAGAACACATGACTACAGGGACATTTTGGGTTTTCGGATCGGACTTTAATCGCCGACAAAGTTCGTAACCGTTCATCCGGGGCATGACAATATCCAAGACTACTAAATCTGGAGGTGTGCTTTGAATTGCTTCTAAAGCTTCTAATCCGTCACAAGCATGGGTGACTGTTAAGCCACTGGCTTTGAGGAGGTCTGTAATCATCTCCCTTTGGGCGATACTGTCTTCCACAATCAAAACTGTACTCATAAATGCCTATCTACCTCCTGATTTAAACTTTCCTTTCTGGAATATTTCCTGATCCCTAACAAAATATTAATTGTATAAATTAATTCTACTATTGTACTAATTTACTGAAACTGGATGTTTCCCTGGGGTTCGCTGATTCTGTGATAACATTTTTTACCCTATCTTTGAGCAAATTCACAAGTCTTGTATTCCGTTTATATTCCCACAACAGAATCTATGTTGATATATTTTTCTACCAGCATAAGTAATTCGGTGTCTACAAATGGCTTTGTTAAATAATCTGTAGCTCCAATCATCCTAGCTCTGACGCGATCAATAAATCCTTCTTTTCCCGTTAGCATGATAATTGGCACCAGCCGAAATGCTCTGGAATGTCGTAGCATGGCACAAATTTCATATCCGTCTAATTCCGGCATGGCAATGTCGCATAAAATTAAATCTGGTTTGAGTTGAAACACTAGGCTTAGGGCTTCTAAGGGTTTGGTGATAGATATCGCTTCATATCCTTGTGGTTTTAAGATTGACTCTACAGTTTCGCAGATTGCGATCGCATCTTCAATACAAACTATTCGCCGTTTGCGTTTGTCTACTTGCTCCCAGCTGCCAATCTTGATATTAGGGTTTAATGTAACTGAATATACTAGTTGTAACCAACCTTGTTGTACGTAAGGATAGATGGCTTTGGCAACGGTTAAAATATCACGGTTGAGATAGCGAGCCAATTGACGTAGGGATGTTTTCCCATCTGCCCAATGTTGTAATTTATTCACTGTTGATGCTGGTAGTGAGTCGCTCAATCTAGCTATGTCAGCTAGGACTGGTAACTGTTCTGGTGATTGAATATGTGGATATAGCTGCTTCCACTCTTGCACCTGCTTCGTAATTTTGGTAACTAAAATACCAATTTCCAAGCTGGTTAATTGGGGAACAAGTGCTGTACCTAAATCGAAAATGAAACTACCTTGGTGTAAACTCAGTAGATCAAACAGTGTCTCATGGACTAAGCCATGAATAATATTCCGCGCTACTTGTGGGGTGATAATATTATGCTCCAAGAGCGCCCAGAGGTAAGCATATTCTGGGGAATTGGTTGATTCTAGGGTAGCAAGTTGCATTTTATTAAGTCGCTTCTCGATTCGGTAATAACGTAAGTAATCATCAATTCGAGATAAACTACTTTCCCCAGCTTGACAATAAACTATTTGACCGTTTAAGAAAAATACAAACCAAGACTGCGGTTTGCTCTCCCAGGCAGGATGATGCTTGGAGACCTCTTCTTCACTCAGTTTGTAACTTTGGTAAGAACTGTGAGCTTCTACCCACAACTGTCCAGTTCGTTGTCCTAACTCGATCAGTTGTAAGATACTGCAAATATCAATCTCGTTTAAATTTCCTTGCATTTAGGTAAAAAACACTCCTTGGTATTCTAGTTAAGAATACTTGATTAATTGTGAACCAGCGTTTATCTATCAGCTATCAGCATTCTGCAATCATCTGATATGTGACGTTTGCTTCGTCACCGACTCAACACGCTGGAATGGCTCTACAGCCATGAAGCATAATACCCTTTCACTTTCACGTTGATACAAATGGACAGACGCACAGACGCGGAGCTTCATTTGTAGCTTTAATTAAGTGAATTGACATAAGCTCACTGTTTAACGCTGAAAATTGTGAACTTCAGCATTTTCCTGTTTCCAGTGGGCGAATGAGGTAGTATACTGGCAAGACTATTATCTATACAAGCATTTGAGCAAGCCGAGATAAAGTTTTTGTGAGCGATATTTGACAAAGTTGGTGATCATACGGTAGTCACAATCACTATCATGAGTACAGGATATAAAAGATGCGACTTAACCGCGTCTACCAAATATCAAGATATATCAAGATGTGAGATATCACTTCCATAAGTAGTTTTGTCTATCTTGTGCTGCTAAACTGAGGTTAAACAAAACAAGTTAACAGAATAATCTAAGGTATATCCCAAAACACGGACGTAAAGTGCATCAAAAGGATTAACGGTGTGCTGTATTTAGCAGAAGTACAAAAACAGAAAGGCGGCTTACTCAGTGGTGGTTCCAAAACGGAACTAAAACTACTGGCTTGTCAACGAAGCGACCAGAATTGGAGTACTGTATCGGAAGAAACTATTGCTTATGAGGATGGAAATAAATTAAATGATGGCGCACTGGTACTAGTGGAATTGAGTCCTAATCGTCAGGTACAGCGGATTCAAGAAGCTGGCCGTCCGCTAGTAAACATTTTGCAGAATTTTTCCCGTCAAATGGAAAAATTTAAGCTCAAAGAAGACGAAATTGACCAGTGGAAGCAGTCACTCATGTTTCAAGTCCAAGAGCTAAATCGCCGAGAAATGGAGATGGAGTCGCGCTTGGAACAAGTTCAACAACTGGAAAATGATGTTCAACGCTTAGAACAACAAAAACAGGAGGTTGATACCAACCGTGAGCAAATTGAACGGTTGCAGGCGGAAATTGAACGAAACCGACAGGAACTCGAAGGCGCTTGGGAGCATCTCCGGGGAGAGCAGCGTCGTCTGGATGAAAGCAAAGTAGATACCCAACAGGGAACATTTTTGGATGAAGGGCAAACTCAGGTAATTACTGATTTACTTGAACGCTTGTCTAATGGTGTTAGTTCTACTGGAACACTACAAGAAAATCTCAATTGTGCCTTTGAACTCATAGAACAGCAACAAGCAGTTTTGAACCCACACTGGCAACAACTGGAATTGCAACGCACTTTAGCTCAACAACAACAAGGGAAAGTTGAACAATTGTTACGCACCTTGCGCGATCATCAAACCGAACTTCAACAAGTAGAAAATTCTTTGGAGCAAGAAGTAAGTCAGTTACAACTGTCTACTGCAACAGTTCACAACAAACAAGAATTTGCTGCCATACTCAAAGAACATTTGAAAAATCAAGAAGATTTATACCAACAGACCCATGCCTTGGTAGCAACTGTTGGTAATGTGGTTTTCGGCCAGCAAGTTGATGTGGAAACTTTGCAGAAAATGCCCCTAGAAGAACTGCAAAAAATTGTCCAGGACTTGCAGGATAAATTGGAAATCGATTCTAGTTTCGTTCAAGATCAAGAACAAGAACTAAATTACAAACAAGAAGCTATAGAAGAACTGCAAACAAAAATCCAGCAGGCATCTGGGGAAGATTTAAAAAATTTAGAACTAGAATTAGGAGATGAAACAGTCCTCTACCAAATGCTCAATGAGAGTTTGGTAGGACAACGCCGCAATTTACTAGAGCGGCAGCAAACTCTCTCACAACACCAAACTATACTGCTGCAACGACAAGGACAGACTGTTGTCAATTCTCCTGGGGATAACACAATTAATTTAGGGTCAATTCTTTTGCAAATTGATACCCAACGACAACAACAGTCCCAAGAGGTGCAAAAGCTGGAAAATGAGATTTCGCAGCTGCTTGTAGATATGGAGATGACAAAAAGAGCAATTGGCAATCAAACCGATGATCTAGAGGAAAAGCGCCAAGAACTCAAAACGATAGAAGAACAATTACTCAACTTGCAAACAGCAACTGCTGAATGCTGGGGTAAGGTAAATCTCTATCAAGAAGCGCTACAACCAATTCAAGATATCTTGGATGGGTTACGGGATCAGCTGCAAGCAATTTCTGATTCTTTGACTCACGTTCAAGAAAGTGGTGATTCTCATCTTCAAACTATTAGCGAAATGCGTCAGGCTATCCAGAGTTTAATTAATCTACCGGAAGTAGTCCCATCTTAGTGGCTCGTATTCAGTCGGGGTTTCCATCCCTGTCTGAATGCTCTCTCCACGTCCCCGTGTCTTTCATCTTTGCTGCTGGATACAAATATAGTCACCTTGTACGATCGCTATCACACCACCAGGAAAAGGATCAGTTTGGGAACGGTTCGGGGCTGTAATTAAAGCCGTTAATTTCTCGATATGTTCAAAGTTGGGAGCATCAGGAAGTATTTCTTGCAGCACCTGACGCATGACACGGCGTTGTATTGCCAAAGGTGCTGTTTTTAATATTCGCCGATTTAGCCTGATATTTAATCGCTCCTCTTCCCCATTATTCAAAGACCTCACCCCCAACTCCTCTTCGCAAGTTGAGCGGGGAGCAGGAGACGTGGTGAGAATTGCTTCTTGTCGCAATTTGTGGGCTGCTTGTTCTAAATATTCCACTTCTGCTTGTAACAGTTCGGCTGTTTGAGCTAAATTTAATTCTACTTTGGGGTTGAAATTTGTTTGTAAATATGGTAATAATTCTTGGCGAATACGATTTCGCGCATATTTAAAATCTTGATTTGTAGAATCTTCCCAAATTGGTAAATTAAAGTCTTGGCAAAATTGCTCTGTTTGGGAACGAGTAATTTCTAACAATGGACGCACTAACCTAATGTTATCACTGAGTGGACGTTGCCAAGTCAGGGCTTGTAAACCGTCGGCACCAGTACCACGGATTAAGTTGTAAAGTAGAGTTTCCGCGCGATCGCTTGCAGTGTGTCCGGTAATAATATATTGATAATTATGAAATTGGGCAATTTTAGTTAAAGCTTGATAGCGCCAATTTCTGGCTGTAGCTTCGGTATTTATCGGTTCATTAGCCGTTTCTAAGTAAAAAGGTGTTTCCCAAGATTTAGCTAGATTTTCGACATGGTGAGCATTCGCTTGGGAGTCTTCACGCCAACAATGATCACAGTGAGCAATACCTAAATCCCATTGCCATTTGGGTTGTAAATCTAATAATAATTTAATTAAACATAGAGAATCTTGTCCACCAGATACAGCCACTAATAGCCGTTGGTTATGCTCAAATAGAC
Source organism: Anabaena catenula FACHB-362 (assembly GCF_014698735.1). Classification (GTDB taxonomy): domain Bacteria; phylum Cyanobacteriota; class Cyanobacteriia; order Cyanobacteriales; family Nostocaceae; genus Anabaena; species Anabaena variabilis_A. The sequence continues at coordinate 44,086 of NZ_JACJTQ010000020.1, read as the reverse complement.
GACGTGCGCGGATGGTTCGATGTATTTGGGCGTGTAGGGTAGTCCATGTCATAAAGAAGGGAACAGGGAACATTGACTTTATTTAATAATTCAGAAATAAGGTGCAATACGGTTTAATTAAAGATAATTGTAGGTTGGGTTAAGCGACAGCGCAACCCAACAAATTTTTGATCATGTTGGGTTTCCTTATGTCAACCCAACCTAGGTAATGTACCTATTTCTTAAAAGACAGGATAGCAATTGAATTTTCAGGAATTTTTTTGTAGAAATGTCTCATTTAAGTAACTTTGTAAATTATTTATTATAATGTTTTCTAATATATTTCTCAATTAGAGGATTCAGACTATAAAGCATTCTAATATCTTGTATATCTTCTTGTTCAATAAGCCGTATTTCCCATAATTTATCTACAGCTAGAATGATTTCTGATTGGAAATTAAAAGGGAAATATTGGTAAATTTGAGATAGTAATTTTGGCTCTTTTTCCGTAGCCAACTTTTGCATAATATCTATTTCTAACTTCGATAAATAAGAAAATTGTTTATCTAATAAATTACGTAAGATATTACTTACAAAAACTGTTCCCTCAAGGAATTTATCAATTTGATTATTATGATGACGTTGGATGATTCCAGCAGCTATTTTTAAAGCTACTGGATGTCCTGCATACTGATTAATCAATTGTTCCAATCCAGGATTAGAAAGTCCAAAATCTTGTAATAGAGCTTTGGCTTCTTCATTTTTAAAGCCAGCCAATGTAAGTTCACGAATACTTTTTCCTTCGATAATTAAATTCATTATCTCAGGCTTTATTAGACTTGTAAAAATTAAGCAACTTTTATGTTCTTCCGTCCCAATTTTTGACAAAAGCCTCTCATAATTTAAGCAATTTTGTTGCTGGCTCTCCGGTGTTTCGCTAGTTTTAATTACCTCTTCCCAATGATAAAATATCAACAAACAACGATGCTGATTTAAGTAATTATTAATCAAATTGTTAATTCTACGATTTATATTTGATTCTGTGTTTATGTATGAGAAGCAGCTTTCTATATCAGTTAAAATTTCTTCCAAAGAAGGGTAATCTTCAAGATTCTTACATATGACATATTGAAATTGCTCTTTAATATTTTCAATTAACTTTTTCACAAGTTCAGTTTTACCAATTTTGGTCATACCAAAAATCCCAACCAAACGACAGCATTCTCCAACTATCCATTTTTCTAAATCATCGAGTTCTTGAGAACGTCCATAAAAATCTTTAATATTATGTCGGGGATATTTAGTTGGTGGCTTCTTGATTTCTTCGCCATTTTGTCCTAATAGTCGTGTGAGAACTAACCCGCAATTAGTTTTGTTAACTTCTTTTTCTGTGAGTTCTTCAATTCGTTGAAATAACTGCGGACCTTTGAGATACATGACGCTGCTGGGAGCGTAACCAACAATATGCATATCCTTATATTTTGTACCTTCTAAGGAATATTCCAGAATTTGTTCTTCGCAAGCATCTAATTTCAGATCTTCTCCCGTTTTGCGCTTTACCCAATCTTTTAACCGTCTGATTAGCTCTTGAGCATTCATAGTCCAGCTTTTTCTCGATACTTTCTTCTGAATTGTATCTGAATTTGTATTAACTATATTAACTATATTAAAAAATTAACTTTATTAAGTCAAAATACTGATTAACAATTGTATTTACAATCACATACGCCTCGGTCATACTTGCTGTTGTAAGGACAAAAAAGAGGTTTCTATGGCTCACAAAAATTCATTCACAATCAATATTGATCGTCAAAAAAATCCACACACTGCTCTGGATAGTAAGCAGCAATATCATAGTTTCTTACTAGCAGTACAACAACTAACAGTACATAGTATTTCCTTAATAGGGGATGAGGATGATGGTCCCATTGTTCCACCTAGTTAGTGATCGCTTTAATATCACTCTGAAAAGAGACTATGGATAATGTATGTGGTAGGGTGCATCAGATAGAGAAAATTTGTTCATAAAAACCAATTTATCAAGTTTGATATACCCTCCTAAACATACCCATTAGATACAGGAGATTGCAGGTAAATGAAGTACAAATTAGCTTAACAAAGCCATGTACAAAAAGGGTTTTATTGTTGTATAGATTTAGCAATGCTGTAGAGGTTTAGCATTCCTAAAACCCTACAGATGGCTGCTATAAATCACATAGTTGAAGATTTCAGAGTTCTTATAGCATAAAGTTTCCACGCTTCTAACTCTGGTAATTTCCAAGGTATTTTTGTAACTTGCTGATCATGGGAATAATATTGCAGGAATTTCCTCCATGATGCTAGAGAGCTTTGCTGATCTCCCTCCGCTTCTTGAACTTGTGCTAATAAGCAATAAGCTGGAGCGTAATCACTTTCTAATTCTAGACAGATGAGTAAATGTTGTTTTGCTTGCTCGTAAGCATCTTGCTGAAAATATGCCCAACCAAGATTTTTGTGCAATGCAATTTTGACTGTGTTGTCTTTCACCCTTGACAAAATTGGTTCAATAATTTCCACAGCATCAGCACTATTTCCTTGGAGAATTTCCAAACGAGCTAAGTTATTCACAGCAGCATCAGCAGCGCGATTATTATATCTAATTGCAATCTGATAGTGATGAAAAGCACCGCTCAAATTGTCTAATCTTTCATAAGCTGCTCCCAAATTATAGTGAGCATGACCATAGTTTGGGTTAAATGCAACAGCTAATTCTAGATAAGCTACCGCATTGGGAAAATCATAATTGAGGTAGTTTTTATGTCCTATTTCATTTAGAGATTTAGCAATTTGTTTCCTTTCTTGTTCATTGAATTTAATTCGACTTAGTACCTTCTTTAAATCCTCTAGGATATGCTTGCTAACAGATAACAAGCGCAAGATAGATTCACTAATATTTACGTCTTCTTCATTTACCGATTCTCCTCCTATTTCTTCTTTTCTAAATTTAGGTTCACGATCTGTTACTAACTCAGGTTTGTGTTGAGCAAACAGCGCAACTAGTTCTGAGCGTTTGTAGCGACGACTATCAGAAGGTTCATTATTTAGTCCAAATTCGTAACATATTCTTTCTACATATTTTCTGACAGATGCTTCTCCAATATTCATGGCTTCAGCTATGTCAGCATCCGTCTCACCAGCTAGTATTTTTTGCAACACTTCTTTGCGTCGATCTGTCAGCTTGTTGAAAATGTGTTCAAATTCTGGTTGATTCATCCTTAGTTTTAATTGCATCAGTAATTATTGAGTTCACGGTTGTGACTATTTTACAGCAAGTCAACACCAATTATTCTCTATCACTATTAGGAGTTAGACAAGTGCGATACTTGCATAAGTTTGATGAAAATATAAATCCGTGTTCTAGGGTTGACACCTGTAAGCAAATATGTCACATTTATTGCTAATACAAAGTCACAAATAACTCTATTTAGGTTTTCGTGACATAAATAAGGTGAAGTAATGGTTCTAGAACCAAAGCTAGTTAGTCCAAAGAGAAGTGTTACTAGTATCGCAGAAACTAGAGTCAAAAATACAAAAAAGACAACTAAGTAGTAAGACTGAATAAAAGAAAAGTTAGTAGTAAGGGCTTTAGCCCTATCAAATGAATTAACTACAGAAGCAACTAATTTTTTCGATTCTTTTAGAGTTTATCCGAGCCGCATTGTGAATTCTAACTAATTAATACCAATTTAACTACTTCAGGGGGTTTAAGTCCCCCTCTTCTATAAGCAGCAAGTATGTTAGGCAGACAAAGTTCATAGCGCCGGAAATAGGCGCTCCAAATAGGCACTAAATCTCCGTTATAAATTACAAATTACTTGTCCCTAGCGGGACTGTAGGCACTATTACGAATTACTAATTACCTTCTATTTCTTTGCTCTAACTAATAAACCATGCTTGGGTGCAAATATCATTGCTATGACAAATAATAAGGTTTGTAAGACCACAATACAACCGCCAGTTGCACCATCAATGTAATAGCTAATGTAAGTACCCATGACACTGGAAAATACTCCAGAAGCCATAGCAATTAGCATCATGTGGTCAAAGCTGTCAGTTAATAAATAAGCAGTTGCGCCGGGTGTTACTAGCATCGCCACAACCAGAATAATCCCCACAGTTTGTAGTCCGGCGACAGCAGTTAAAGACAGTAATGATAACAAAATATAGTAGAGCGCTCCTGTATTTAAGCCAATGGAACGGGCATGGGTGGGGTCAAAACAAAATAATAAAAGGTCTTTGCGTAGAATAGCAATTGTCACCAAAGTAATGACACTAATAATCACCGTCTGAATAATATCTGATTGAGAAATACCCAGTACATTACCAAACAGGATATGTGTCAAATCTATGCTACTTGGTGTTTTAGAAACTAGCACTAACCCCAAGGCAAAAAAACCCGTAAATACCAATCCAATTACCGTATCTTCTTTAATTCTTGTCTTGGCTTTGATAAAACCAATGGCAATAACTGAACCCACACCAAATACAAATGCACCAACAGCAAAGGGTATTTTCAATATATAAGCAATCACCACTCCAGGCATAACCGCGTGGGAAACCGCATCCCCCATTAATGCCCAACTTTTTAGGGTCATGTAACATGATAGTACTGAACAAACTACCCCAACTAAGGCACTGACAAGAATTGCCTTGACCATAAATTCGTTTTGCAAAGGTACAGTAAACCACTGTAGTAATTCCATTACATTTGCTCCTGATTTTCACGAGTTAAACGACTTTTACTCAGCGTCAAGTCACCCAGGGAACCACCAAAGGTGCGAGACAAATTTTCTTCTGTAAAAACGTCAGCAGTATTGCCATAGGCTAAGATAGTACGATTAATCAAGATGACTTGGTTACAGAATGTAGTGATTGATGCCAAGTCATGGGTAGAAACCAAAATTGTATGACCTTGTTCTCGTAATTCCAGTAATAGGTCAATCATGGCTTTTTCTGTTTTGATATCTACCCCTGTGAATGGTTCATCTAGCAGTAGGATGGTTCCCTGTTGTGCTAAAGCACGGGCAAAAAAGGCACGTTTCTTTTGTCCACCGGAGAGTTCTCCAATTTGGCGATCGCGCATTTCCCACATTTGCACTCTCTCCAAACTTTCCCTCACCACCCGTTTATCCAAAGCTTTGGGAATTCTCAATATATTCATATACCCATAACGCCCCATCATCACCACATCGTGAACACTCACCGGGAAATTCCAGTCCACCTCTTCTGACTGCGGTACATACGCCACTAGGTTATTTTTTTGTACCATTTTGATAGGTAAGCCATTAATTAACACTCTTCCTGTTGTCGGCTTGATAAACCCCATAATGGCTTTGAACAGCGTTGATTTCCCGCTACCATTCATCCCCACCAACCCACAAATTGAACTGGCTTTGAGTTGCACAGAAGCACCATGCAAAGCTACCTTGCCGTGGTAGGCGACTGTCACATTTTCAACATCAATACTGATTGAGTCCATAATCATTTATCACTGGTTATTTTTTGTTGTGTAGAGACCCGAAATTTATATTCTCTACTAAAAACCTTAACTCACTTCCCCACTGCTAATTCTCCTGTAAACCTTTAATTAGCGTGTTTACGTTATATTCAAGTAACTTGAGATAAGTCGATGCTGGCCCATCTGATAGAGAGAGAGAATCTACATAGAAGACTCCACCAAACTTTGAGCCTGTAGCATTAGCAACTTCTCTTTGGGCTTTATCATTTACCGTACTTTCACAGAAGATGGTAGGTATTTTATTTGCCTTAACAGTGTTAATCACCTTTTCCACCTGTTTGGGAGTGGCTTGTTGTTCTGAATTTACCGCCCAAAGATAAACTTCTTTCAAACCGTAGTCGCGGGCAATGTAAGGAAAAGCACCCTCACAACTGACTATGTAGCGTTGATCGGCAGGGATAACTGACAAGTCTTTTCGCAATTTTTGGTCAATTGCCTGAATTTTCTGACTGTATGCTTGAGCATTAGTATTGTAAGTGTCTGCGTTGGTTGGGTCTAAATCTACCAGTGCTTTGCGAATATTTTCTACATAAATCACAGCATTTTGTGGTGACATCCAAGCATGAGGATTTGGTTTGCCTTTGTAAGCATTCTCCGCAATTTTCACAGGTTCAATTCCATCACTCAGGGTAATGTGGGGAACCTTGGGAACACTGTTGTAAAATTTCTCTGCCCACCTTTCTAAACCCAGACCGTTATCCAAGATGAGGTCAACTTTTTTCGCCCTAACTAAATCGCTAGGTGTCGGTTCATAACCGTGAATTTCCGCTCCTGGTTTAACAATTGATTCCACAATCGCCTTGTCACCTGCTACGTTTTGTACCATGTCTGCAATAACGGTGAAAGTCGTAAGAATGACCTTTTTGTCTTTTTTCGCAGGATTCACAGCATTGCTAGCCGTTGGTGTAGCAGTTACCAACTGGTCATCAGCAGGGTTAGGACTGCACCCACTCAGCCAAAAACCTAGTAGTATCCCAGATGCAGCAACCGATAGCCCTGTTTGGAAACTGTTAAAAGTTATTTTCATTTATTTATTTTCATAATTTTATCATTTTTCAATGAATTTACCATAGGACGGGTAGCAACAGATGTCTTTTTGGTTAGCTCAATCCCAATGAAGTACCCAACGGGATTCTATATAGCAATTCCCACTTGAGGTACAGCAAGAAAGATTTAACCGCAGATAGACGCAAATGAATTTGTCCCTCAGCAGACTAGGAAAGGCTATATCTGCGGTAGTTGTTCTGGAAATTTTATTTTATGCAGTTTCATCTTCACCACCCAGTTCTGGACTACCAAATAGAATTGAAGCTGAAGCTGGCATTTTGAGAATTTCAATGCGCTCAAAATTAATTAGGACTTACGCATTGACAAAAAACATGATCTATGTGTTTTAGATCGTGCCATCACTATTAAGATTAGCAAAAATATGCGGTTCTTTCGGACATTTTATAGAGAAAACTAAAAGTAATAAAAATAATGCCTAAAATTTGTAAGAATTGAAGTCTAAAACAGTTTGTCTATATGAATTTACAGTTTTTCATTTGTGTTTAAATACCGAAATGATATGATTATATATATAGCCGTGGACAGGGTGGTTTTCCCACTTATTGGCCTGTACGGATGAAACTTTTCCTTGAGATTTTTCCCACTGCGATAGCTGCGCTTGCCAAAGACATCACAATTCTTCAAAATGCACTTCAACCCATCCTTGGGGTAATGTTGGAGGGTTAGGTAATCGCTTGGTTTTGTCTAAAGCAAACTTTTCAAACATCCTCTAAGGCGAAAAGCAGCTATGCTGGAGGCATAATATGGGAGGTTTTTAGGTTATTGGTACAAATCAAAATTCATAAATATACCTGTTAAGGTGTATATTGAATGAAGCTAAAATCCGCATATTTATAGCAATCCTGGGGGAAGTTTTAAACAGTTTAGAGGTTAGTTTAGATGGAGTAATTAACTGATAACTCTCATAGAAAAATCACCAAATAGTGCCGACTTACTTACATATCCACTAGAAAATATTTGTTCACCATTTCTAACGAGTCACTATAGTTAGGAATTAGCTTGATATCCAATGCAAAAATTTATACTTAACTAAATAAAAAATGCGTAGATTACTGTAAATATTACCCTTTTACCCAAATTTTACCCAAGAGATAAGGAAGCGCTCATAAGCGATGTCTACGACTAGTGAAGCGATCGCACTTTAGTTAAATTAAGCGAGGTATCCTTTACCGCTCAACTTGCTCCACAGGTAGTCAGGTAAATTAGAATTTATAATTGCTCAGAACCCCTAGTTATCAAAGACAGAAGGTATCGCAGTGTGACAGTTGCTGTATGTTTTTCAAACTTTAGTCGCCAATTATGCGTTAGATAAGTTAAAGATTGAAATATCTGACAATTCACACTCGACCATTTCCGCCCCAGTTTCCTGGGAAGGACTAAACCTGAAGTTGAGCAGATTTTTCCCCTAGCGGGCAGTTGTGAGGATTAGATCACCACCTAAGGGTGACGTTTCATCTTGACATTTCGCCAAAATTATCTCAACTTGACTGTTTAGCTTCACAGCTATTCTTTTTTTAAAATTTCCATGTCAACTCTCGTCATCGTCGAATCTCCGACCAAAGCTCGTACCATTCGCAACTACCTGCCAAAAGACTATCGGGTAGAAGCTTCAATGGGTCATGTGCGTGACCTCCCGCAGTCGGCTAGTGAAATTCCCGCCGCCGTCAAAGGGGAAAAATGGGCGCAGCTTGGGGTGAATATAGACGCGGACTTTGAACCAGTCTATGTCGTCCCCAAGGATAAAAAGAAAGTTGTCACCCAGCTTAAAGAAGCCCTCAAAGGTGTTGATGAATTAATTCTGGCAACTGACGAAGACCGGGAAGGTGAAAGCATCAGTTGGCATTTATACCAATTGCTGAAGCCAAAAGTGCCGACTAAGCGAATGGTGTTCCACGAAATTACCCAAGATGCCATCAAAAAGGCTTTGAAAAATTGCCGTACCATTGATGAGCAGTTGGTTCGCGCCCAAGAAACCCGGCGAATTTTAGATCGATTGGTAGGATATACCCTATCTCCCTTGCTATGGAAAAAAATCGCCTGGGGTTTATCCGCAGGAAGAGTACAGTCCGTAGCCGTGTGTCTATTGGTAACAAAGGAACGCCAACGCCGTGCTTTTCATGAGGGTACATATTGGGATTTAAAAGCCAGCTTGCTACAGGAAAAAACCCCCTTTAGCTCCCAATTGGTGACGCTAGGAGGTACAAAAGTTGCCACTGGTAGCGATTTTGATCCCACCACCGGAAACATCACCGCAGGGCGCAATGTAGTATTGCTGAGTGAGGAACAAGCAGAAGCTCTAAAGGAACGACTGACGGGTAAAACTTGGAATGTCAACGACATTGAAGAACGCCCAGTTACCCGCAAACCAGCGCCACCGTTTACCACTTCGACGCTGCAACAAGAATCTAACCGCAAATTGCGCCTTTCGGCACGAGACACCATGCGGGTTGCCCAAAATTTGTACGAGCAAGGGTATATTACCTATATGCGTACAGATTCGGTGCATTTGTCAGATCAAGCGATCGCCGCTGCCCGCAGTTGTGTAGAAGAAAAGTATGGCAAACAGTACCTCAGCCCCCAACCTCGGCAATACACCACCAAATCCAAAGGCGCACAAGAAGCACACGAAGCCATTCGCCCCGCAGGTAGCAGTTTCCGCACCCCCCAAGAAACCGGGTTAGGTGGCAGAGAATTTGCAGTATATGACTTAATTTGGAAGCGCACCGTCGCTTGTCAAATGGCCGATTCTCGCCAAACCCAAATTACTGTTCAGTTACAAGTTGAAGATGCTGGTTTTCGTTCCTCTGGGAAGCGCATTGACTTTCCTGGATACCTCCGCGCCTATGTCGAAGGTTCCGACGATCCTGAAGCCGCATTAGAAGACCAAGAAGTAATTTTACCGCCCTTAAAAGTTGGGGATCATCCAACTTGTACAGAACTAGAAGCGGTGGGACATGAAACCCAACCCCCAGCTAGGTACACCGAAGCCAGTCTAGTCAAAACCTTAGAAAGTGAAGGCATTGGTCGTCCTAGTACCTACGCCAGCATCATTGGCACTATCATCGACAAAGGTTATGCCCAGTTGGTCAGTAATGCCTTGATTCCCACCTTCACCGCTTTTGCTGTCACTGACTTACTAGAGAAACATTTCCCCGATATTGTTGATCCCAGCTTTACCTCCAAAATGGAGCAAACCCTAGATGACATCTCCACAGGAGAAGCTAAATGGCTACCCTACTTGCAGAAATTTTATCTGGGTGAGAAAGGGTTAGAAACTCTGGTGAGGGAACAAGAAAGTCAAATTGATGCAACTATTGCTAGAACCGTAATATTAGAAAATTTAGATGCTAAAGTCCGCATTGGTAAATATGGGCCTTACATCGAAGTAGAAAATGGTGATGGTGTTGTCACCGCATCTATTCCCAAAGACCTCACACCCGCAGACCTCGACCCCAAACAGGTAGAAGTCCTACTGCGGCAAAAAACTACCGGGCCTGACCAAGTAGGACGGCATCCCGAAACAGGTGAACCAATTTATGTGAAAATTGGCACTTATGGACCTTATGTACAGCTAGGGGACAAAACCGACGAAAACCCCAAACCAAAACAAGCTTCCTTACCCAAAGGTGTGACACATGAAAATGTCACCCTCGATATGGCTGTGGGTCTTTTGGCGCTACCCCGAACCTTGGGAGTCCACCCGCTCACTGGTGGGAAAATTCAAGCTAGTTTGGGACGATTTGGCCCTTACGTTGTTCATGACCAGGGGAAAGAGGGAAAAGATTACCGCTCCCTCAAAGCTGCTGACAATGTATTGACAATTTCCCTAGAACGTGCAATTGAGTTATTGTCTGAACCGAAAAAGGGACGCGCTTCTAGCACTAGCAAATCCAAAGCAGCTTTAAGAGAACTTGGTACACATCCAGAGGACGATGCACCCATAAATATCTACGATGGACCCTATGGCCCTTACATTAAGCACGGCAAAACTAATGTGAGTATTCCTGAAGGTCAGACAGTAGAAACAGTTACGCTGTCAACAGCCCTGGATTTGCTGCAAGCTAAAGCATCTACCAAATCTACCCGCAAGACCAGTAAATCAACGAATTCTAAGACTAAGTCAACTCCCAAGTCATCAACAACGGGTGCTAAAAAGAAAGACACCTCAAGTTAGGAAATCTTGACTGGGGACGCGGGGACTGGGGGAAGCTCTAACGCGGGGATTCATTTGTAGCTTTAATTTTAAGTGAATTAATATTATCCCCACGAAGTGAGAACCCCACCTTCCGCTTTTCCCGACTTTGGCAATTCGTCTATTGTTTTCTTGTTAACAGTTAAGAATTAAGAGTCTCCACCAATGAATTTAATTTTGTCCCACTACTTACCCCATTTCCTCTTACCCAATCACCAAAATGATGTGGTACTCTAAGAAGTAAGGTTTGGAAACAGTAACAATAAACTTACTCAAATCTCTCTCAATCTTTCCAGAACATCTATGGTAGACACCATACTTAACTAAGTGTTATGATTACAAGACCAAAAGCAAAGGTTAATTAACCCAGAGCTACTCCCCAATATGCTGCTGTGGAAAAGAAGCAGCCGAATACCTTGGGGAAAACAGGCAGCCAACTTTTTGGAGTCTCATGAGTAGATTAGAGTAAATTTTATATAGCGGAAAACACAAAACCAAACTTTAGAATTGGCTAATGCCCTAAATGCGCGAGTGTGTCAGCCACGTTAGAAACCACAGGTGGGACAAAACACCAGTTTCGGCGAAGAAAGTTAATTAAAATTGAGGTAGTATCTCAGGAGCGGTCAGTTCAATGGACTATATAGAAAAGGTACTGGAAAAGCTGAAGGAATTAGCGCGGAAGCTAATTGAAGCATTGGTAGGGCCAGAGGCACAAGCGGAACCGGAACTGATTCCGATTCCTGTGAATGAACGGTCACGCCGTCGCTAATAACCTCAAGGTTTTGGAGTTGACGTTGACACCTTTAAGTATTTTAGTACTGCACGGGCCAAACCTGAATTTACTAGGACAGCGAGAACCGGGAATTTACGGTTCTCTCACCCTAGAGAATATTAATCGCCTGTTAGAAGCAGAAGGACTCAAGTTACAGGCGAAAATTACTACTTTTCAGTCAAATCATGAAGGGGTTTTGCTAGATAAGATTCACGGGGCGTTAGGGCAATATCAGGGCATTGTGATTAATGCTGGAGCATATACTCATACAAGTGTAGCTTTGCGAGATGCGATCGCCGCTGTGAACTTACCTACAGTAGAAGTACACCTGAGTAATATTTACCGCCGAGAAGATTTTCGCCATCATTCTTATATCGCCCCAGTGGTGATTGGTCAAATTAGTGGTTTTGGTGTCCAAAGTTATTTGTTGGGTTTACAAGCACTGGTACATCATCTGAGTGAAGATGAAGTTTAACAGCGTGTTGTAGATTTTAGTTTTTGGACTAAATGCTGAAATATAAAATCCAAAATCTAAATTCCAAAATCCCAAATTGTATGCGTTATTCTCTCGTAAATCGGGTTAGAGGTATTTTCCTGGGAGCATTGCTAGGGGAAAATTTAGCTAGACAGAATCCTAGTGATTTAGGTAAAAGGGCAATTCTGGGGAGCGAAAGTTTAATTGCACTAGGTAGATTAGATAGAGATGATTGGTTAAAGCGTTACCAACAAGCCTCTGTAGAGTTAGAAACAACTGAGACTGGTTGGGGAGAAATAATTTTAGCTACCTTCCCAGTGGCAATTTTTTATCACGAAGATAATATTAAACTTAAACACAACTTGCAGCAAGTATTACAAATTTGGAAGACTGAGCCAATATTAGAAGATGCTGCTCTAGTTGTAGGATATGCGATCGCACAATCCCTCACAGAAAAACTTAACCCCCTGACTCTCATTCCCCAAACAATTTCTTTTCTAGACAAAACACCAACTTCACTACCACAAGATTTATTAAAAGTCAATAGCTTATTGCAACAAGGGGCAGGATTAGAACAAGCGCGAGCCGAATTGAGTAAGCAAGAACAACTGAGTAAGAATATTGCATTAGCCTTTTACTGCTTTTTGAGTACATTAGAAGACTTCCGGCTAACAGTTTTACGGGCTACTCACAAGGACAATGATCGAAAGCAAGATCCTTTGTCCTTAAGGTCACAAACGAGAGGGGCAATTACTGGGGCATTATCAGGTGCATATAACAGCACAGCCGGCATTCCTGTAAATTGGCAGGTTTCATCAGTCACAAAGCCAGCATGGGGAAAGAGTAGTTTTGCCCAGATATTAGAATTAGCCGATGCACTGGTAACAGTTTGGTCAGGGATTTATGACCTGGAGCCAGAGAAGAGTGTATTATCAGACTTAGGTATGTTGCCAACATTTGCAGCGCCTAGCGTCATTCGCCCGCGATAGAAAATCATTGTCTGGCAACAGCATTTGATATGCAACGGGAAATCAACTGGTACAATTCACACAAGCTAAAGCTTAAAAAGCAAAGGAGTGTGATGTGTAGTCAAAAGTTAGGCTATGGTAGTGGTCTGCATTGCCAGTAGTCATAACTGTCTTGTTTTGGGTTATCAAAGTAAGCAACTACACCCAGAGGTAATGAAAACGCAGCAATTATTGCAATCTTTGACCCAGCAATTGAGGCAATGGCGCAGACAGTACAAAGTGTTATGCCGTAAAGTCAAGTGGCTGGCCGTAGTCAGCAGTCCCAGGAGTCAAAGCCATAAAAAGGAAGTTTATAGGATTATTCTCAAAAATATACTCCTGTATTTATTACCAAATCATGATCAGAGCGGACATCTAAAAAGGAGACAAGCACCTAAATCAACGGGCAAATCTCTCAAAAATAATGTTTTCAGTTGGGTACATGAAAAGCGTTCTTCTGTAATTTTAGCCGTTGCCATCGTATCACTCACAGGTGTTATGGGGCATGAATTATACAACCAGCCCCAGATGAAAGTCGGGACTAGTGCGCCACAGACATTTATTGCTCCCCATCCTGCAAGTATCGAAGACAAAAAACAAACAGAAGCGGAGCGCAAAGCAGTTAAAAGAAATTCTGCCCCGGTGCTGATGGTCGATGCCCAAAAAAATGAACAAATCTATCAACATTTACAGCAAGTTCTCAATCATGGGAATGAAATTCGTGCTGTTGCTGGGTCTTTTCCCTTTTTCGATATTTCAGTTTTGCCTATACCTACCCAGCGTTACCTCCGCTCTTGTCTGGAATCAGAATGGCAACAGCTATTAGTAAATTTAGAAAATACACAAAAACCATATTTTCAATTGTCCATACCCCAGCCGAGTCCAGCAGCTAAACCAACACCTTCTACATCATCTACTCCCACACTCCAGCAGGAAAGTAATATTGATTTTAATCAAGCGCTGGCGGAACTAGTAGCTTACCGTCTCACAACATCAGACAAAGACCCGTCTTCACTGATTGCCAAAATATCCCAAAGCAGAAAAAGATATATCCAAGCTACTGCCAAACTTGTGCCAATGGAGGATGAAGCTTCAGAAAGAGTCTATGGGGATACATTTCTATTGGAATTGTCAGACGAAGACTGGGCAAAAACCCAAAGGGGAATCTATCAAAGTGCAGAGCGAATGCTCACCCAAGGGCTACCCTACGGACTACCACGTCGTATTTTAGAGGATGCAATCAGCCTACAAACGCAAATTTCTGTACCTAGGGAAGCGGAATCTTTAGCTACTAAAGTTTTGGTAACTGTACTCAAGCCAAATCTGAAGCAAGATGAAGAACAAACAAAACAACAGACTCAACAAGCAGTTGAGAAAGTTTCATCTGTGATGGTAGACGTGCGGCGGGGGGAGGTGATTGTCAAAAAAGGAGAACGGATTACAGAATGGAAATTTGATGTCCTGGAGCATTATCACCTGATTCGCCGACAGGTGAATTGGCTGGGTTTGATAGGATTAGCCGGCTTGGTTAGCACCGCTATTGGCAGTTTTATTTGGGTAGAACGACGGATTGGCAGCCACTTGCGAGAACGCGATCGCTTGTTGATATTCCTGCTGGCTGTCAGTGTCCCTAGTGTGATAGCAATGGGTGTGCCATATACTACTTGGAGCGCCATTGGTTTATTGTTGGGTAGTTTCTACGGATCGACTTTGGCTGTTACCGTTGTGGGGCTGCTATCGCTAATATTACCAGTGAGCATAGAAATCAGTAAAATGGGGCTGTTAGCGGGTACTGCCGGGGGAATTTTGAGCAGTTGTGTGGCACAAAGATTGCGATCGCGCGAGGAACTGGCATTATTAGGTATTTTTATTGCTTTAACCCAAGGGGGTATTTATTTATTTCTAAATATACTTGTTGGTGCAGTATTCCGTTCTGGCTGGTATCTGGTCCTCCAAGAGGCAGCTTTTTTCGCTTTATCTGGCTTGCTGTGGAGTATTATCGCCTTGGGGTTAAGTCCTTATTTGGAAAAACTGTTTGATCTAATTACCCCTATCCGCTTGGCAGAATTGGCTAACCCTAACCGCCCTTTATTAAAGCGACTTGCGACAGAAGCACCGGGAACTTTTCAACATACCTTGTTAGTTGCGACTTTGGCTGAAGCTGCGGCGAAAAAACTCCGCTGCAATGTTGAGTTAGTCAGGGCTGGCACGCTTTACCATGATATCGGGAAAATGCACGACCCTCTGGGATTTATTGAAAATCAAATGGGTGGTACAAATAAACACGATACAGAAATTAAAGATCCTTGGAAAAGTGCAGCCATAATTAAAAAGCACGTTACCGAAGGCTTGGTGATGGCAAAAAAACATAGTTTACCCACAGCGATTCAGGCTTTTATTCCCGAACATCAGGGAACAATGGCGATCGCTTATTTTTATCACCAAGCCCAGCAAATGGCGAAGGAAGACCCTACTATAACGGTAGACAAAGCTGATTTTTGTTATGATGGACCGATTCCCCAATCACGGGAAACAGGAATTGTTATGTTAGCAGATTCTTGTGAAGCGGCGTTGCGAAGTCTCAAAGATGCCACCCCAGAACAAGCATTAAATATGCTCAATAATATTTTGCGAGCTAAATGGCAAGATCAGCAATTAATAGATTCGGGATTGACAAGGGAAGAAATGTCAAAAATTGCCCAAATCTTTGTGGATGTTTGGCAGCAATTTCATCATAAACGTATTGCTTATCCTAAGTTAAAATAATTCGTAATTCGTAATAGTGCCTACGGCAGGCTACCGCCAACGTAATTCGTAATTCAGTAGGGAATTGATATAAAATATTCTCAAGCTAGAATTGACTAACAATACAAGAGGTCAATTATGACCACTACCACTGCTCCACAAATCACCCTAGAAGAGTTTCTCAAGCTTCCTGAGAGTAAGCCAGCTAGTGAATATATTCAAGGTGAGATTATCCAAAAACCTATGCCAAAGGGAAGACATAGCCGCTTACAGACTAAACTCAGTACGACTATTAACCAAATAACTGAAGAAAAAAAGATTGCTTACGCTTTTTCAGAACTGCGCTGTACTTTTGGTAGTAGGTCAATCGTACCTGATATAGCCGTCTTTAAGTGGCAAAATATTTCTTTTACAGCAACAGGGGAAGTTGTTGACAACTTTAATGTTCATCAAGAATGGACAATAGAAATTCTTTCACCTGAACAAAAACCCAATAAGGTAATTGGTAATATTCTCCATTGTCTAAATTATGGTTGTCAATTAGGTTGGTTTATTGATCCAGATGACACCACTATATTAATATTTTTACCAGAAAAACAACCAGAATTGTTACAAGGGAATGATATTTTACCAGTACTGCCAGGAGTTGAATTACAAATTACAGTAGGGCAGATTTTTAACTGGTTAAAAATGTCTGGTTAGTTACCGGAGCAAAGAGCGAATTAATATCGACTGACAATTAAAAATCCGACTTGAAATAACCCAACAACAAAACCCAAAACTCCACCTAAAGTCACAATTGCTTGCAACTCATTTTTAACAATTCCCTCAATTGCGGCTTCTAAATCAGCAGGTGAAGTTGACTTTACTCGATCCACAATCACTTGATCTATAGATAAAATGGGAATTATTTGGGCGACAATTGCTTCTAAATCTCTTTCTAAATACCTTTCCAAAATCAAAGCCAATTCTTGAGCAACAACTTCCAAGGAAGTACTGACAACCGGGGAATTACTCAACCGCTTTAGCAACACGACAGCAATATTTTCCCAATCGGCTGATTCCGTTAATTCTTGTAATAAACTGCTACCACTATTTTGCAAGTAATGACGAACACTATCCCTGATAGTTTTTCTTAATTGACGGACTGTACCAATTGGCAAATTTTGGAAAGATAAATCTTGTAATAGTTTTCTGAACCGATCGCGTATTTGCAAGTCTTGAGTTAATTCTTGCAAGCGTTTATTACTAGCTTCTTTTTCATCTAAGCAAAATGTTCGTAACCTGGTGAGAGTATTACGTAAACCAAATAGATTAGCGACTACCCAGTAAGTACCGCTGGTTTTTTCCCGAAAGCTGTCATCAATAGTTTGAATTGTCCGATCTGTTAAAAAATCAACTATTGCTTGTCGCAACACATCCGGTGGTAAAATCACTTCTAACAGCCAATCGGCTAACCTTGTGGATTGTTCTTCACTCAGTTGAAATTCCAGCAATACCTGATCAAAAATTTGGTTGATCTGCGTTTCTAAAAAATTTTCTTGTCGCGCTAAAGTTTTGAGGAGGCGCGGTAATGACTCCCCTAATAAATCTCGTAAAATTCCGGCTACAATTTTGGCACTTTTTTGGTTTTTATCACCTTGGATTTGTTCAGTAGCCAGCCGCAATAACCAAAGAATTGCGCTTTGTACTCGTTCAGTTTGTAGCAGCCGTTTAGCCAGTTTTTGTAATTCATCTGGCGTTAACAGCGATCCCATAATGGTATCAGAAATGTTTTTTGCCAAACGCTCCTGATTGCTAGGAATCAATCCAGGAGTAAACGGTACTCTTCGCCCCAGAAAATAAATCGCTTGGTAGGGGCGAAATAACATTTTGATGGCTATATCGTTAGTGAAGTAGCCGATAACTCCACCCAAAATTGGGGGTGATACATAAAGCCAAAGATGAGACCAATCCACAGGATTTTGGATTAGGGAACAGGGAAATATAGATTAGGGATTGGGGAGATGGAAAGATGGGGAGACGCTCTGACGCGGAGAATATTTCTAGTGAATATCTCTTTTTCTGCCTTTTACCTTCTGCCTTCCGTTACCAATCATCTAATTACTACTAATACTCCCATCATACCGTTAGATATGGGGTAGTGTGTGGCATTGGTAAAACCGACTTGATGGGCTAACTCTACTTGCTCGCTACCAATGGGGAAGCGATCTAAGCTAGGACTGATATAAGCATATTCTTCCTTGACCCCTAAATTAGTGGCCATAGGAACGACGAGATTGTCTAAATACCATTGCTGAAAGGTGCGAAATGGTATGTCACTCGGTCGATGAAAGTCTAAAATTGCGGCTTTGCTACCAGGTTTGAGGACGCGATATATTTCTTGGAGACTACGGGGAATATCTTTGACATTTCTTAAACCATAGCCCATTGTGACTGCATCAAATTGATTGTCGTCAAAGGGTAAATTGAGGACATCGGCTTCTAACCAAGCGATCGCTCTTTGGGAGTAACTTTTTTGGCAGCGTTCTTTGGCAGTTTCTAGCAGTTTGGGGGAGAAGTCTACGCCATAAACCTTTCCTGTCGCTCCTACTCTCCGTGCTAACCTAAAGGTTAAATCACCACTACCACAACACAAATCCAAGCAAGTATCACCGGGTTTAGCTGCGCTCCATTTAACTGTCATTTCTTTCCAGATCCGGTGTTGTCCCAGACTTAACCAATCATTGAGTTGGTCGTACACTGGAGCAATCCGGTCAAAAATGTCACGAATTTCATTACTCATCTCATGTTCGCTTAATTACTTTATGACTTACGCAAAAGTAAGGAAAAAACGAACCGCAAAGACGCGAAGAGCGCGTTCGCGTAGCGTGCCGAAGGCATAGGAAAGAGGGTTTAGAGAAATTTTGCGTAAGTCCTGTACTTATCAAAAAAAACTCTTCACATCAGAGCCTAAGAGCGTTCGCATCTTTCCGGGTCAGCCCTAATTATAAGTTTTTAACTGAACACGATATCATTAGTCGTTAATCAATTCTGGGTTGATAGACAACTACTAGCAAGAGCGATCGCGACTAGTTCCACTGATAAATGAATCAGCTTGAGTTCATCCGCTCTTAAAGAGCAAGGTTCTTGCCACTGTAGTGATAATACCCCCAACATTTGATGCCGATAAATAATCGGGATGATTAAATGTGCTTGAACTCCAGCATCTTGGTAGTAACTAAGACTATTGAGACGAGGATCTTTAGATATATTTAAGGATGATTGTATTTGACGAGTAGCGATCGCCTCCCTTGTCAATGGATCTTGGGAGAGCCAATTTTCCACAATCCCAGTTTCACTGTAAATACCTTGCTCTGCTGCCAGAACATTTTCTTGAATGAGTTGTATAATACAACCATCAGCTGTAAATGCATCACTAAAAGCCTTGGCAATTGGTGCAAGAGTTTCCTCCAAGCCAGAGGCCGCTTGTGTTACCTCCACCAAAACAGTCAAAAGATCCATTTGGGAATTGGCACGGCGTAGTTCTTCTGTTCTCTGTTTAAGCAAATCGTAGGTTGCTGCTGCTCTTTGTACAACCTCCTTTAATTCTCCAGAGTCCCAAGGTTTGGTAATGTATTTAAAGACTTGTCCGCTATTAATCGCCTCTACCAAATCTTCAATGTCAGTAAATCCTGTGAGAATTATTCTGACGGTATCAGGAAATTGTGGCAAAGTCCTACTCAGAAATTCAGTTCCTTTCATTTCTGGCATTCGCTGATCAGATATAATAACAGCGACTTCCCCCTCTTCTTCCAACAATTGCAAAGCGCTCATGCCACTGTCAGCTTTGAGGACATTAAAATCTCGGCGAAAAGTGCGATAAAGCAGATCCAGATTATCTGGTTCATCATCAACCACCAAAATTTTTAGCTTTTTTGGACGTTCACGGGTACTCAATTGAGGGGGAGCTTGATCAACTTCGAGATCTAGATTATTCATAAATTAATTTAATATCTTCACGTTTTTGTTATATTCCATACTAAGCTGAGTTGAGAAGACTCTATTAGTTATGAGTATTGAGAAATCAGTATTTTCCTGCGGACTAATTAGAATACATAGAACAGCAGCAAAGATGCTGGCAAGCTTAATATTTATTCATAGGAAAATCTCCAGATTATGACTGAACTATCACCCAACGCCCCAAATCCTGAGAATGCTGTCAACGATACAGCACAAGAATTACTAGTTAAGCTGAGACAAAAGCAAGGTAACTGGGTGGAATGGGGAGTAGCCATTGCCTACCTACAAAAATCCGGTTACAATCCCCAAGACATCTTTGAAGCCACTGGATTTGAGCCAATCCAACAAAATCAGTTAATTGTTGGTTCTCAAGTATATAGTTCTTTAGAAAAGTTTGGCGCATCAGAGGCAACAAGAGCATATTACGGTATGAGGGCTAGTGATATTTTGTATGAACTACGCCTACTTGCACAAGAAGACAGGGCTGCTGCTGCTGATTTGATTTTTCTCCATAAACTCGATGTAGACGAGGTGAGAGATATTGCCAAAGCGCTTAAAGATTTTTCCCGTTTTTCTGCCCCACCAGTTGGTTTTACAGCCCATCCAGGGGATGCGGTAGCTTATCAAGTGTGGAAATTGGCAAGGCAAAACTCAGACTTACAACAGCGATCGCGTTTAATTGCTAAAGGGTTACGTTTTGCTCACTCACCAACTGCCAGGAAGCAAATAGAACAATTACTAATTGATTTTACCAACATTGCCAGCAAACCGGCACCCACTTTACCTTTTTTCCGACTAGAGTCGGACGAAGATTTACCCCAGCTTGTACCTGTTGTGGGTGAGTTGCCATTAACACCCAATGATGTGAAAGCTGTACCCATCATCACAGAAGTTGGTCCATTTAGAATTGTCAAATTTACCGGAGAACAAGCTTGGGTATCCTTACCAGGTTGGCACGTGCTACGCTCTGCTGAAGATCCAGTAGGAATTATTGCCAGTAGTGATATCTTCCCCAACCCCACCCACATTAAAATAGAACCAGTGCTAGTTGTCATAGATCGCGCTCAAAGAGAATGGGATGCGTCTAGCTACTTTGCAGTTGATGATGATGGGAAAATTGATTTTCAGTGGTTTGAAACTGCACCAGAAAATCAGCTATTAGGAAAAATAATTGTAATTTTACGTCCTAAGAAAGTTCTCGATGAAGACTTTACCAAGGATGCTTGGCAGATTGACGAATAAGGTTGGGTAATTGGTATAGCAGGTGACAGGTGACAGGTGACAGGTGACAGGTGACAGGTGACAGGTGACAGGTGACAGTCTGAGTTTTCCTATTGCCAAATTACGAATTACTACAACGATAAAGCTGATAGGGAAATCTACCGATACGATAGTGCTGGGTAAGTTCTATATTGCAAGTAATTTGCCCAGCAAGTGTCAATTGTGATGGGTAATCTTGTTTGATCATCCCTGAGCCTACAAACCATAAATTTAATTCAGATACCTCAGCTATAGAAAGTTGAGCCAGCTTGTTACTAAAGTCAGAAAAATCAGGATATTTATGTACAAAAGCCAAATTATCCAGATGTAAGTTACTTTTCACTTCATGACTTCTCTGTTGTTCCAATGCCAAAGCAAAACTTAATCCTGCGGCGACATCTTGATAACTTTCATATCCTACAACTAACATCAATGGTATAGCAGGATCTAGATTCATATTTTGGGCAACTTGTTCAGGTTGAAAAGGTTTTTGGAATGCTAAATTAGAAACAACAAAAATACAGCTGACGATACCAACCAGTAAAAAGATAAATTTTTGAATTTTCATCGAAGATGATACGGGGACGCAAAGATGCAAAGACGCATTAAATACCCCGCGTCCTCGTGTCCATAACGAAAGATTCAGAGGCTTGAAATTGAGCGAGGTTACAATCGGAGTCAAATTTCTGTCTCCGTGTCCCCGCGTCTCCGTGTCCCCGCGTCTCTTCGTAAAATTCCCCAAGCTGGCTGCTAGTAAAGCGCAAAAACTAGGATAATAGACAAAGCTATAACGGGGAACAACAGTAATATCTTTACCTAATAAATAAGCAATCAAGAAAAATTGTAATAATACAAAAAAAGTAAAACTTAAAAGTGTGAAGGTAGATAAATGAGTTGTACTATTAGACCAGAGTAATTTTAAATTAGAAAAGATTTGTAAACCTACCCAAATTGTAAACATCACCATTAAGAAACCACAAATAACGGTAATTGCTAGAGGCTGACTTTCCACTGGAAGAATAATTATCATTAATACCCAATGCATGAGAGTTTGATAGATAGGTTCAATGTGATGAGGAGATGGTAGCCAATTAGTTTCAGATTGGCGAAAATGCCTATATATCACCAGTAACCAGGGAATAAAGCTAATCAAAACGCTGCTGCTAGAAATAATTAAATATAACCAGAGTTGGGGTAATTTCAGGATAGTTGCTTTACCTCGATAAATCAGTGCGAATAGTGTAGCAATTTCGGAGATAAAAGCTAGAGCAAAAAAGTAGTGAACATAAAGAGCAATACTATTAACAATTGCCCATAATAACCAAACCCAAAATCTCAGATGCTGCTTTTCAAAGAGATCGCGTTGAATTTGGATGAGCAAGAATAATGATAAAATAATAAGAAGCATAGGTAGAGTGTAGTGCCTTGCTTCTTGAGAGAGGTAAACAGCAAAGGGAGATAAAGCCATAAGCAATGCTGCCATAACTCCAGATGTGGGGGAAAAAGCAATACAATTAACACCATAAATGGCGATGATTGCAGCTACACCAAATAAAGCGGGGAGCGATCGCAATTTTGCCACCCATTCTATACCCAAAGGACTCATCCACTCTAACCAACGGTACATTATGCAAAAAAACAGCGGTGGATGGGTAGAATAATTAGCTAGATTTTCTGCAATTTGAGCGCAACTAACACCGGGCTGAAAAGTAAAAATTTCCTGAACCTGGTTGAGAGGAAAGACTACATCCAAAGGCAAATCACGGTAATTTTTACCTAAACTGAAAATGGCAGTAATGATTTCATCCATCCACAGAGGTTTTGAGTCTAAATGCCAAAATCGCAAAACAGTGCCAATGGCGATGGCTACGCTCACAGCAGGTAGCGCTCTAGCTAAACTTAGATAATGTTGTAGAAAAGGTCTGCGATTTATCATTACTCACTTGAAGAGTTGTAACTAAAAATGCACATAAATAATAAATCAATATTGTTCATATCTGCGCGGTAATAATCAAAATCACAATCTAAATCTAAATTTTATATGTCGAATTATATGTCGAAAGATAATTTTACCGTTACAGTTTCTCAAGAACCCCAAATTGAAGGGATATTTCCGCCATCAACTGTTGCTAAATTGCAAGATAATATTGTCGCAATTCGCACCAGTCTGCGAACTGGACAAAAGCAGATGGCTGACTGGGAATCTGGTTCATTAGCTGTATCAGCTGTTCCTGGTGCTGGTAAATCTACAGGGATGGCAGCGGCGGCGGCAATAGCTATTGCGCGTCAGTATCAGTATTCTCGTTCCACAAACAGTAATTATCGACGACAGTTGGTAGTTGTTACCTTTACCCGTTCCGCTGCTGCTAATCTTAAGTTAAAAATCCGTAAATATTTACGAGATGATTTATCTTTACCGCAAACAGGCTTTGCTGTTCATACGTTACATGGTTTAGCTTTAGATATTGCTATTCGTTATCCAGACTTATCTGGTTTGCAGTTAGAAAATGTCACCTTAATTACACCTAACCAAACTCACCGCTTCATTCGTACCGCTGTAGAACAATGGATTGCAAACCATCCCGAAAGTTATGGGCGTTTACTCAGAGGTAAGCAATTTGATGGAGAAGAAACAGAAAAATTACGTCGTCAGTCAGTACTGCGAACAGAAGTATTGCCAGATTTAGCTTATACAGTTATTCATGAAGCTAAAAGTTCAGGAATATTACCAGAAAAGCTGCACAAGTGGAGTCAAAAAATCACAGATACATATGGAATTTTGCAAGTAGCAGCAGGTTTGTATAAAGAATATGAAAAATTGATGGGTAGAGGAAAATCGTCGGAGATATCGCAAGACTTCATTGACTACGACGATATGATTTTAGCCGCCCTGCGAGTTCTCGAAAATGATAGCGCCCGACGCATTGAACAGAATAAAGTTTTCGCTGTATTTGAAGACGAAGCCCAAGACTCTAGCCCATTGCAAACTCAGTTGTTAGAAATATTAGCGAGTGAAGCAGATAGGGATAATTTAAATAAATCAGTATTGAACTTAATCAGAGTTGGTGATCCTAATCAGGCAATTAACTCAACTTTTACACCTGCTGATCCCATTTATTTTCGGGAATTTTGCGAAGATTGTCAAAAGAAAGAACGACTAGCAACAATGGATCAAGCCGGTCGAAGTACGCAAATTATTATTGATGCAGCTAACTTTGCGTTGGAATGGGTAAATCATCAAGGGTTAGCAACAACTAAAAATGGACAAACACCATTTCTCAACCAGAAAATTCAACCAGTTAATCAAACAAATGGAAATCCTGAACCAGTAGGAAGAGGATTAGAACTGTATACACCTCGTGATATTTATCAAACAGTTGAATTACTTTCCCAAAGAGTAATTGAGTTATTTACAGAAAAATCTGATTCCTGTGCTGCGGTGTTAGTGCGAGAAAATCGCCAAGGAAGATGGTTAGCGGCGGCTTTAGAACCGATATGCAAAGAGCATAAAATCCAACTTTACGACGTGGGAGAAAGGGAACGGCGTTCTCATGTACCCCAAGAAATTTTATCATTATTGCAATTTTGCGATCGCCCTCACTCCCCCGGAAAACTAAAAGCCGCCCTGGATGTACTCGTTCAACGTCAATTAATTCCTACCCAAGATATCAATACTCTCGCTAGTCTCCCAGAAGAATTCTTGTATCCTAGCCCCTTAGCCGCACCCCAAACCGATATAGTCCAAAAAGCGGCTCATCTTTGTCGTAGTTTACTCCGCGCCCGTTTAGAACTTCCGTTGTATCAGATAATTTCCTTTTTAGCCTTAACCCTAAATTATGACCAAGCTGAATTAGCAACCGCTGACAAACTTGCAGAACGAGTAAACCAGCAACTGTTTGGTAACACCTCAATGGGAGCGATGTTATCAGCTTTAAGTGAAATCGTCAGTTCCGAAAGATTTGAACCAGTAGACACAGAAAATGTGGAAGAACAATATACCAAAAAAGGTCAACTGACGATTATCACCATGCATAAAGCCAAAGGGCTAGACTGGGATTATGTGTTTTTGCCTTTTCTGCACGAAAATCTCATTCCTGGTAAATTTTGGGTTCCTCCCCAAAGCCAATTCTTAGGTGATTTTACTTTATCAGAAGTCGCACGCGCCCAAATTCGCGCCGCACTCCATGAAAAAGCAGAAGCTATACCCGATGTTAGCCAAGCTTGGGAACAAGCCAAGCACTTAAAAACCGCAGAAGAATATCGTTTACTCTATGTTGCCATGACCAGAGCCAAACAGTTGTTATGGATGTCTGCGGCTCAACAAGCACCATTTACTTGGAGTAAACCGCATAATTTACAAGCTTCACCTTCTTGTCCTGTATTTGCAGCATTAAAACGCCAGTTTCCCAAAAATGTAGTTAGTTGGAAAAATCCCTAATTATCAATAATGATAGAAACTTTGGATTGTAGATTGGGAATATTAAAACTTAGGGTGTTGGATCTACTGGAAAAAATACAACTTTTCCCAAATAGATATCACACATCCTGCTGATTTTTTATAAAATTTACAATCTTCACACAAAATTTATGCAGCGTTATCAAAAACTTTATCTATACTCATCCTTAGATCGTTTTAGATTGGTTAAAAAAAGTTATACTGCCAAAATTATGTTGGTGGCGTTTTTAGGTACGCACATTCCACTTTTGGCATTACTCTTTAGTTTCGTCATCTCCAATTCCTTTTCTATGGAGATGGTAGTGCGAGTTCTGTTAATTGCTCTGTTCGCAACTTTAGTAGGTACAGGAGTTACTCTCTTTATCCTCAACTACTTGCTTGCTCCAGTCATTTTGACATCTAAAGCTTTACAAGACTATATGAGTCATCAAGCTTTACCCAAATTGCCAACAAAATTCGCCGACGAAGCTGGAACTTTGATGGCAGATACTGCACACACTCTTCACAAGTTAGATGAATTAATTCACTACATTACTAACTACAACAGCATCACTGGACTACCTAACCGGGATTTGTTTAGCGATCGCGTCTACCACACCATATTACAATCCCATAGTCATGAGTGGATCATAGCTTTACTTTTATTTAGTATTGATGATTTTGCCAGCATAAATCATGGTCTAGGGAATGAAAAATCAAATGTGCTGTTAAGAGAAGTTGCCCAACGTTTAAGTACCTGCATAGGGAAAACAGATATTCTTGGACATATCAACAGAGATGAATTTGTGATTGCTAGAACAGAAATACCTTCTTTTGAGAATTTGATCAAATTATCCCAATTGCTACAGAATAGCATTGCCAAACCTTTCTTAATAGAAGGAAGCCAGATTCATATTACAGTCAGTTTTGGGATTACAATCAATAGCATAGATGATCCTGAAAGTGTAGAAAAACTTTTGCAAGAAGCTAATATAGCACTTTACCAAGCTACCCAACAAGGACGTAGCCAATACCAATTTTATTCATCAGATATTAATGATCAATTACATGAGCGACTGGAATTAGAAAATGAATTACATGGAGCCTTAGAACGCGGAGAAATAATTGTTTATTACCAACCCATGATTGATTTGCATAGCGGACAAATAACCGGAATGGAGGCGTTAGTTCGCTGGCAACATAGCACCAAAGGTTTGATTTCTCCAGTCAAGTTTATTCCCATTGCGGAAGCAAATGGTTTAATCGTCCCCATTGGTGAATGGGTATTGCGAAGTGCCTGCACTCAAATCAGAAATTGGCAACTTGCAGGACTTCCGCCAATTCGCATATCAGTAAATCTCTCAGCTCGGCAATTTGAAGAACCAAATCTAGTGAATGTTGTCAGTCAAATTCTTGAAGAGACGGAACTAGACGCGTCTTATTTAGAATTGGAAGTAACAGAAAGCTTCTTAATCGCTGATATTCAGAACTCTATAACTACCCTCAAGCAATTACGAGAACTTGGTATATTGCTGGCTTTAGATGACTTTGGCACTGGGTATTCTTCCCTCAATTACTTAAAACGTTTACCTGTCCATATTCTGAAGATTGATAAATCATTTGTACAAGATGTAACATCTAATCCTGATAGTGCAGCGGTGACAAATGCCATCATTGCTTTAGCTAAAAGCCTGCGATTAAACATTACAGCCGAAGGGATAGAAACGGAAGAACAGCTTAACTACTTACAGAAACGGGGATGTGATGAAGGTCAGGGGTATTATATCAGTCGTCCTGCACCGGCTGAGACAATTGTGCAAATGCTCAAGAGTATTTCTCAAAATTAGAACTTACAAAGCAGATAGAAGCGAGGTGAGAAAAAAGATTATAAAATGAAGTGCGGAAAATAGGTTATGGGGCTGGATGTAGAAACCAGCCCTACTGCTACGCCAACGCAGAAGCAAGCTAAAACGAATTAAGGGTTAGTAGTTCATCCAAGATTAGTCAATGAGTTGTGGACTAGGAATATGGGAATCGATATCTGCTTGAGATAAGGTG
This sequence comes from Anabaena catenula FACHB-362, assembly GCF_014698735.1. Classification (GTDB taxonomy): domain Bacteria; phylum Cyanobacteriota; class Cyanobacteriia; order Cyanobacteriales; family Nostocaceae; genus Anabaena; species Anabaena variabilis_A. The sequence goes on along the minus strand of NZ_JACJTQ010000020.1, from coordinate 16,536 downwards.
GGTATTAACCAGTTGCCTTCACCCGTTTTGAAGATTTTGGCAGGTTCAACATTCAATTCAATTGCACCAGTGGCAGGATTGGTTTTAGCGACTGACTGTGTACCATCGACAAACTTAAGAGCTATCGCTTCAGTCAGTTGTTGTGGTTCAGTATTGGGACTGAGAACTACCTGAGTACCTGCGGGCAAGTAAATACCATCGCAATCCCAATCATCATCTGTGATTTGTCCTGCCGCTAAGAAGTAAAGTTGAGTGGGATATTTTTTCCCTTTACTAGCATAGACAGCCAATGTCTTTCCTGTTTGATTACGGCACTGCGCCCGCTTGTTGGCAGTTTCGATGATTGTCTTCTGAGACTGTAATTGAGCTAGCCGTTGCTGAAATTGTTCGGGTGTATAGCCAGCTTGTTCAGGGGTATCTTTAACTTGGAGCAATTCATTGAGTGCTTGAGTCACCTCAGCGTAGTCAGCCCCTTTGGTAAAATCCTTGGCTGCCCAAGAAGGTTGAGCAATCATGAGGTTGACGATAAATACAAGAGCAACAAGAACTATTTTGAAAAACTGCATATTTTTTTTCAGCATTACAAACTTTGAGTTTTGAACTTGGAATTTTGAACTATTTTGATTAGTCCCATTAAACACAGGCAGCTAGTCGCTAAAGCAATGGGAGTCAGGGAGGCGCTGTCTAGTATAATAAACACACCTAAGCCTATTAATACAAAGGGAACAAGATTGTTACCGTAGCGGGTTAGCAAATCAGCGATCGCACTTTGGCAGGTAATTTTGTATGTTACATAGCACCAAACCCCAACTAATAATAAGAAGACTGCAATGATTACCAGCAAACTAGAGAGAGCCGTATGAGCAAACAATGGCATATAGATACCTACATTATCACTGCCATTGGCGATGGTAATAGCCGCCACACTATAGGCTTGAGGAGATACAAAACTAGCAAAGGCAGAAGAATGATTCAACTCGAATTCCGATTCCGTCTCGGATGATGAATCACTTTCTGGATTCAGTAGTCGATTGAGTCCGATAGTGACAGGTACTAAACCCAGAAGTCCAACCCAATGGGATGGTAATACTAAACCTCCCAAAAAACCAACCATGCTAGCAATAATTAAAGTACAGAAGCCCAGATATTGACCGATCACGATGTGGCGACGACGGAAAGTTGCATTCACCTGAGAAAATAACAGGGTGAGGATGACTAAATCATCAAGGTTTGTAGCGGTAAAAGCTGTAATTCCCGTGGGAATGGCAGTCAACAATTCTTCCATTTCTATTTCTCCTCAATCTTCTTGTTGGACTTGTTTCAGCTAGTATTAGGTTATGTCTGCAAATGCTTATAAAACTGCAATACATGAAGTGTAAAACTTATAAAGTTAACCACTGAACTGGCTGGCATTAAAGCAACTATTCTTTTTTATCAAAATGTTTAAAGGACAGTTTTAATTCTAATTGTAGAGATTCTAACCTAGAAATGCATCGAGTCAATTAATATTCAAACTGTCATTCTCTGGGGTAATAAAAAACTACTTGGGACTAAATCTTATCGATGAGTCAGTTTATCAACAATTTTGTGATTGTCGCCAATTGTTTGGTCAACAGTAAAAAGTTTATTACTAGAAGTTTCTTTGGGGAACTTGCTATTATTCTGCACATGGAGTCCGGGTAATATAGCTACTTTCAGTTCTTTATTTTCTTTAGTAGCAGGTACTAAAACTACCCTCAATTCATTAAGAACTTGTTGTTGCTCTTTGACAATTTGAGTTAATTCGTTTAGCTGTCTAGTGTGTAATTCATCCAATTTTTCATGGAGAAGTTCAATATTTTGTCCTGCTCTCAGATTCACTTGGTGATCAATATCAGCATTTATGCGATCTGTATCAGACTGACGATTCTGACTCATTAAGACGATGGGAGCGGTGTAGGCTGAAGCAAATGAAAACACTAAATTAAGCATCATGAACGGTGACTCATCCCAGTGGGGAACCCCAGGCATTAAGTTGATTCCCACCCACCCTGCTAACACAGTGCTTTGGCAAATGAGAAACTTCCAAGAACCTACTTGTGCTGCGAATTTATCTGCAAGGCGTTGTCCGCGAGTCAATTCTTCTGTAGCGTTGTTTTGGACTATGTTTGTGTTAGCGAGTTTCATTTTGCACCTGTTTGTATTATTTCAATCTCTGTTTGACCTCATGACATTCAATGTACGCTGATCAAACGATAGAAGCAAATACTCTTTCTTTTTAAAACGATAAATAAAAGTGATGCTATAAGCTTTGATATAAAACAAACTGATGAAAAATCCCCCGTTTTTAGCGGAGGATTTGTTTGGGATGGAAAAACTTGATACCGTATTCTTGCTCTCAGCTTTGAATCGCTGCACTTACCACAGGTTGTAGTAATATAAAGTTCCTCTGCTGCACGGGTAAATAGGTGTTCCGCCAAAGCTATAAAGATGCGTAGCTGATCTAGGTTCATTTCTGCCATTTTTAACTGCCTCTTCAAAATATTGTTCAAAAGTTAATCATTTATTTTTATGCTTTCGACAAAAAAAATCATTTGATTCTATGGGTTGGGAAGTATAAAGTATAAATTAGGGCTTGAACATCAAAATCAACAAGCAGAGGTAAAATTTGTAATATTGGGTTTCAATGAAGAAGTACTTCCTTCCTAAATGTAGAGAAATTATCTATAAATTCTTTACGTAAATTTAGCGGAAGCTCACATAGAATTTGTATAAAATGCCGTCGAGCTTTTGATACTTGTGTTCTGAAAAAATTTACATTAAAATAACTTTTGATAAAGATGTATAAGTACACAAAATATATTCAGTCACTGCGATTGTCGTACTGGAAACAAATTTTTTGGAAGCTAATCAGTAATTGTCTTGAGATTTTTGGGAAAACAGGCTCCTTGGGGTTAAGGGTATTATCGATGCAGTTAAAGTTCAAACCAACAGAAGAAGATAAGAAAAAACCAGGAAGACAGAATCCGTCGCGTATCCGTGACCACCTGGCAAATGAACGTACTTACCTAGCCTGGATGCGAACAGCGATCGCTCTGTTGGGTTTTGGTGTCGTGATCGTGCGTCTGCGTGTTTTTCAAACACCACTGATACCCCATCTAGGTACTGGATGGAAGTTAGGTTTAGTATTTTCTCTAGTGGGTTTGCTGACAGTTTGGCTTTCCACAACACACTATTTTGCCGTCCGTCGTCATATTGAGGAAGATACTTATGAACCTACAGATCGTTGGGTAATTCTTTTCAGTTTGGCGATTATGATTTTAGGATCTGGTGTAGTTTATTTTGTATTTACTACACCTTTAAATCCAATGAGTCTAATCATATCTGATTGATAGTCAATCTTAATATCTTGAATGGGGGGACAACTCCGCCAAAAATAGCATTTAGCTCAACTAAATCTTTGACAATGTATGACATGATCAAAGCAGAAATAGAAAAGCTTCAAGCCTAGATTTTAAATCGGGTTTTTCTCTCTTGTTTTACCCCCCATTTTCCTTAACCGAAGCGTCCGCTGATATAGTCCTCAGCTTCTTTGGTTTGAGGAGAACTGAACATTTGAGTTGTCGGACTGAACTCGACTAATTTACCACGACGTTTGCCATAATCATCAATTTCTGTATTGAAGAAAGCGGTGAAATCTGCAACTCTAGAAGCTTGCTGCATATTGTGAGTCACCATGATGATGGTGTATTGCTCTTTGAGTTCTAAGCAGAGTTCTTCTACTTGGCGGCTAGAAATTGGGTCAAGAGCAGAGCATGGTTCATCCATCAATAATACATCTGGCTTCATAGCGATCGCACGAGCAATGCAAAGCCGTTGCTGTTGTCCACCAGATAAAGCTGTTCCCTTCTCTTTTAATTTGTCTTTGACTTCATTCCAAATAGCAGCGCGTCTGAGGGAATCTTCCACTAATTCATCAATATTGCCTTTATAACCGTTAGCACGGGGACCAAAAGCAATATTTTCATGTATTGACTTAGGAAAAGGATTTGGTCTTTGAAAAACCATTCCTACTTGACGGCGTAATTTCACAGAATTGATTTTAGGGTCGTAAATATTGCGATCGCGGTAATTCAATCTTCCATCAACTTTAGCTCCAGGAATTAAATCATTCATGCGGTTGAAGCAACGTAAAAGGGTACTTTTTCCACATCCTGAAGGACCAATAAAAGCAATAATTTGTTTTTCAGGGATTTGCAAATACACATCTACAAGTGCCAAAAATCCCCCATAAAAAACTTTCACCCCTTCAACATTGAACACCGTATTAATTTGCTGATTACTTGTGATATTACCCGATTGATTTCTACTATTACTGTATGCCATATCTGCCTCCTAATAACTATCAATTCATCTGTGTTTATCTGCGTTTATCTGCGTTTTCTTATGCTTGTAAATTAACGGATTGAAAAGCGTTGACGAATATAAATTGCCACACCATTTAAAGTTAAAATCAACAGCAACAAAGCAATAATTGTCGCTGCGGCTGCACTAGCAAAACCCGGTTCAGGACGAGTGATATAACTGTAAATTTGAATGGGTAATGCCATAAATCGCTGAAACAAACCAGGATTAAAAGTAAGAAAACCCACAGCACCGACCACAATTAGAGACGCTGCATCACCAATAGCGCGGGATACAGAAATAATCACCCCTGTTAAAATACCGGGAATAGCATAGGGGATGACATGATTACTGATAGTTTTCCATTTGGTGACACCTAAGCCATAAGAAGCATTTCTCAGAGAATCTGGAACGGCGCGAATTGCTTCTCTAGAGGTGACAATAATGACTGGTAAAGACAGCAAAGATAAAGTTAACGCACCAGAAATCAAAGCTGGCCCAAACCCAAGCAAATAATTAAAAACTCCTAAACCGAGCAATCCATAAACAATAGAAGGCACACCAGCTAGATTGCTGATATTAATCTCCACAATTGCTGTCCACCAAGCTTTAGGAGCATACTCTTCGAGATATAAAGCTGCTCCTACACCAATGGGAACAGTAACAAAAATTACAACAAGTCCCAATAGAATGCTGCTAACAATAGCCGGACGGATACCACCTTGGTCTGGAAAACGAGAAGGAGTTTCTGTGAGAAATCCTGGGGACAAAAATCTACCTAATCCGTCTCCTAAAATATCAAAAAGTAGCAAAGCTAGGACAAATATCCCAATCAGCAAACCGATTAAAAAAATTACTTCAAATACTTTTCCTAAGCTTTCCCTTTGGTCAACATTATCAGTAAATTCTGCTGAAGATGTAAATGAATCCTGTTCTTGATAACTAGTAGCCATACTTATTACTCGTACTTTTCCTTATAACGATTAGCAATCCAGTAACTAACAATATTCAAAGATAGGGTAAGCACAAACAAAACTGCACCTACAGCATATAAAGTCTTGAAATTGAGACTTCCACGCGGACTATCTCCACCAGAAATTTGTGCCATGTAAGCTGTCATTGTTGCTATTGATTCTGCAAAGCTAATAGTCAGCTTTGGCTGTAGTCCGGCGGCGATAAGGACAGTCATTGTTTCACCTACAGCACGAGAAATACCCAAAATAATCGAGGCGATAATTCCCGAAAGTGCGGCTGGTAAGACTACTTTAAAAATAGTCTCCAGTTTAGTAATCCCTAAAGCATAAGCTCCTTCCCGCAAAGACCGGGGAACTGATTTAATAGCATCTAAGCTAATAGAGCCAACGGTAGGAGTAATCATGATTCCCATCATTACCCCCGCACTCAAGGAATTGAATATTTCTAAAGGGATAATATGCCGCAGCAATGGTGTCAAAAACAATAGTGCAAAGTAACCATATACTACAGTTGGTACCCCTGCTAAAAGTTCTACTGCTGGACGTAACACTGCTGCTACTTTGGGTTGAGCATATTCACTTAAGTAAATAGCAGAACATAAACCCAAAGGAATCGCAACTAACATGGCAATAGCTGTAGTCAAGAAAGTACCATTAATTAAAGGCCAAATGCCAAAATGTCTCTCTGCAAATAGAGGTGTCCATTTAGTATCAAGAAAGAATTGAGCAAAGGAAACTTCTTGGAAAAAACCAAATGTCTCCTGAAAAATAATTAAGACAATACCAAAGGTAGTCAAAACAGAAACTAAAGCACAAGCAAATAAAATCGTTCCCACAATCTTTTCTGATATATCTTCAGATATATTTTTATCTAGTGATTGTCTGGGTATTAAATAATGATCATCTTGAGAAGTGTGATTTTGCATAAATAGTGAAGTTTTGATTGGATATTTTTCTAAAGAAAGTTTGTAATTGGTTCACCAGGTTTAGCTTTTTGAAACTTTGTCCCAGTTTCACCAGCAGCAAATTTTTGTTTGACTTTGACGTAAGCTTCATCAGGTAGGGCTACATATCCAGCACTATCTACCCATTTCCAAGAATTTTCTAGATAAAAATCCACAAATTCTTTGACTGCTGGCTTATTATCTAAAGATATTTTGCTCACATAAATAAAGAGGGGACGAGACAAAGGTGTATAAGTATTTTTGAGGACATTATCTAAGGGAACTGGTTTTTTACATTCTCCTTTGAGATTTTCGATAGCCACTAAATTGAGTTTTTCTTGGTTTTGAATGTAGTAAGATATGCCCACATAGGCTAATGCTGATTCATCACCAGAAACACCTTGCACTAGTAGATTTTGATTATGACTAGGAGTGTAATCAGTACGCCCATTTTTGGCTTTGCCAGTAACAGCTTGAGTTAAATAATCAAACGTTCCTGTATCAGAAGCTGGAGCATAAAGTTTCAATGGCAGCTTAGGAAACTTAGGATTAACTTGATCCCAACTCAATATTTTTCCGTCTGATTTAGCACTCCAAATAGTTTTCATCTCCTTAATAGTTAGACATTTAGCAAAGTCGTTTTTACGATTTGCAATTACAGCTACACCATCTAAACCTATAGGTAACTCTACAAACTCAATCTTCTTACTTTGACATTTTTTGATTTCTTCATTTCTGATGGTACGAGAAGCACCAACAATATCAATATCACCATTACAAAACTTACTGAAACCGCCACCTGTTCCACTGGAAGCAACGCTAACTTTTGCTGTGGATTTAACTTTCTGGTATTCTTCTGCAACTGCTAAAGAAATGGGAAAACCTACGGCTGCACCATCAATGCTTACCTGACTTTTCAATTCCTGTCCACTGTTACAACCACTGATGGTACTGGCAATAACCACTAAAGATGTGAAGCAAAAGCTATCTTTAAATCGGCGATGGAAGCTCATAAAATATCAATTTATATTCAGTGAATATTGGCAAATAGAAAATACTGGATTAACTATCATGCTTTATTAGCAGATTGAACTTTGTCAAAAATTGCCCCATCTTGAAAAAACTTTTTCTGGATAAGTTCCCAACCACCTAAATCTTGAGAGGTAAATAAAGTTTGAATTGGCGGTTGCTGTGCTGCTACTTCTTGGGTGACGGTGGGGTTAACAGGACGATACTGTAATTTGGCAAATTCCCGTTGAGCTTCTGTTGAGTAGAGAAAATCAACAAATGCTTGGGCAACTTTTCTCGTACCGTGTTTATCAACATTTTTATCAACTACGGTTACAGGATTATCAATAGAAATATTAATTTGAGGTACAATATAAGGTAACTTAGTTCCATTTTTTCCTGCTAAAATTACCTCATTTTCGTAGTTAATTAAAACATCTCCTTGATTCTGTTGAAAAAATAAATCGCTGGCTTCACGAGCATCTTTTGTCAGCACAGGAGTATGTTTATAAACTTTGGTGATATAATCTAATGCTGTTGCTTCATCGCCACCTGTTAAAGTCACCGAACCCCAGAAAGCCAAGAATTCCCAGATAGCAATACCAGAAGTTTTCGGGTTAGCTGCAATTATTTTCACGCCATCTTTTGCCAAGTCTTCCCAACTGTTGATGCCTTTGGGGTTGCCTTCGCGGGTGACAATTGCAGCAACGGATCTGCTCACAATACCACTTCTTGGAGATTTGATTTCCCAACCTGATTTAATCAAACCTGCTTGCTGAATTTTGATGACATCTAAGGGCAGTGCTAAATGTACTATATCTGCTTCTTGGGAACCTGAAATAATTTCCGCCGTTTGAGCGCCAGAACCCCCATAAGTCGCTTCAATTGTGACGTTTTGGTTATGCTCTTGCTTCCATTTTTCTACAAATTTGGGGATTATTTGGTCATGAGCAGCTTTGGTGACAGAGAAAGACGCAAGCTTGAGTTTTACATCACCTTTGGTAGCGAAACTATTTCCAGAGCAGGAAGCGATCGCTATACTCAAAACAGTACCTATAAGAAAAATACTGACAAAGCTGCCTATATTCCGGTTTTTTAACCAGCGGGGAATTATGTGTTGGTATAAAATTTGTATAGTCTGCAAAATTCTTACAAGATAAACTTGCATTTTCAGAATTAAGTAATTTCCTAAGTGCTTTGTATTTTGTGACTTGCTCATCAGGGTTTACTCCATAAACCACAGTATCTTGATCGAAATACCGTAATTTTATCAGTATAGAGCAATTACAAATAATATGTATCATCTAGCTTTAATTTTTTACTGAATCAGTAATCTTGTGTCTGGTTTAATACTTATTCTTATGGAACTGCACGGGGACACGGAAGAGGACACGGAGACGCGGGGACGCGGAGAGTTTTTTGATAAGCAATTAGCCGGACTTGATATATAGCCGTGGACAGGGTGGTTAGGACATCAATTGATAATGAAACTCCCACTATAAGAGGGTTTTACTCCTGACTCCTGACTCCTGACTCCTGCTATAACAACCAATGATTTGTATGGGGTTTTTCGTGAAATGGTAGAAAATAATGTCGATTGCTCAAAGCCTTAGAGCAACTGGGTTTCTCTCAGCACTTTTAGATAAGCAACGAGCTTTTTTGTTTAAGCCCCATTAAGGCAATTTAGCTTTAAACAGCCGCATCCCATTCGCCGTTACCAACAAGGAACTGCCGGTATCAGCTAAAACTGCAACTGCTAAACCGACAAACCCGAATGTGGCTAAAAGTAAAAATAGTGCTTTTGTCACCAATGAAAAGATAATATTTTGTTGAATTATCTTGACGGTACGGCGACTCAAATCAACAGCTGTAGCGAGTTTTCTTAAATCACCACTAACTAGTACAACATCAGCTGTTTCCAACGCCATATCTATTCCACCTACCGCAAAGCTGATATCCGCAGCCGCCAATGCAGGAGTATCATTTATACCATCACCCACCATGCCAACAATCCCAGAACGTCGCAGTTGTTGAATTATTTGCAGTTTATCTTCTGGTAACAGTTCTGCTTTATACTCTTTAATATCAAGCTGTTGGGCAATTTGCTGGGCAACCTGAGTGCGATCGCCTGTTAACATGACTAAATGTTGCAATCCCTGCTTTTTCAACAATCGCATAGCTTCTGTAGCCTCCAAGCGCAAGCCATCAGCCAGGGAAATCACACCTAATAAACCCTGGCTATTGCCGACTAAAACTGGAGTTTGTCCCCAATTTTCCATCTCACCCAAAAGAGATTTCGCAGCTAGTGATAAGGTGATACCTTGATCCACAAATAACCGCCGATTTCCCACAAAATACTGCTTTTCGCCAAAATTTGCGGCAATGCCTCTACCAGGATAAGCTATAAAATTCTGGGGATTCTCTAACTCTATTCCTTGCTCCCTGGCTTTTGCAACTATCGCCTTAGCTAAAGGATGTTCAGATTGTTGTTCCAAAGAACCGGCGATTAATAATATCTGCGTTGCACTCGCTTCCCCCAACTCCTTAACCTGAAGTACTACGGGTACACCTTGGGTCAGCGTTCCCGTTTTATCAAAAGCAAGACTGGTGAGTTTTCCAGCAGTTTCCAAGCTATTACCACCCTTGAATAGTATACCTTGACGGGTGGCTGCACCAATAGCGCTGACAATGGAAACAGGGGTAGAAATCACCAAAGCACAGGGACAAGCAATTACTAATAAAACTAGCGCTCGATAAAGCCAAACATTAAAGGATTGACCAAATACCAAGGGAGGAATTAAGGCCAGAGCGATCGCACTCACAATTACAATGGGTGTGTAAACTCCGGCAAACTTATCTACCCATTGCTGGGAAGGTGCGCGGCTTGATTGAGCAACTTCCACTAAGTGAACAATTTTCGCCACTGTTGTGTCAGCAGCAGTATGTGTGACTTTTACTTCTAAAAAGCCAGTTTGATTTAATGTTCCCGCAAAAACGCGATCGCCTATTTCTTTATCTTCAGGAATAGATTCTCCTGTAATTGGCGATTGGTCAATTGCTGAATTTCCCGATACTACCACTCCATCTAAAGCAACACGCTGTCCTGGACGAATTGTGAGAATTTCCCCAACTTGAATTTCTTCAACGCGCACACTTACTTCCTGAGAACCTCGCTTCAGGGTTGCAGTCGGTGGAGTCAAATTCATCAAGTTACTAATAGCATTGCGGGTACGACTGAAGGTGAAGATTTGCAGCGTTGTCCCCAAGGAAAATAGAAATATCACCAACGCCGCCTCAAACCAGTCTCCTAAAATTACTGCACCAATCACCGAAATCGTCATCAGCAAGTTCATATCGGCACGACGCAGGCGTAACTCCATCAAACCTGCTCGTGCAATGGGAAATCCAGCTACGATAATGCCAATGCCATAAAAAGCCCGTACAATCCAAATGGGTAGCGCCAAATACTGAGTTATCAAACCCAGAACTAAACCCAGTCCTGCTAAAATTACACTCAACCCCCGGCGGTTGTGAATCCAGAACTTCCAATTTGTCGGCCAGTTTGTCGGGTCTGTATTCTGAGTCTGCTGGCGAACTGGATGATGATGTTGGTGTTGGTGCTTGTGGTCATGAGAATGGAAATGACTGTGATTTGTGGAAGCCTCATGACTCTGCTCAACTGTATAACCTAAAGCTTTAATCCGGTTATAAATTGCCGTTTCATTAATTTGCTGAGGGTTATAGGATATTTCCGCTCTTTGGGTGGCAAAGCTGACTGATACCTCCAAAACACCTGCTATCTCCTGCAAACCAACCTCAACTGTCTTAGCACAACTACCACAATCCATGCCGCCAATTATAGTTTGTAGGCTTTGATTAGAAGCCACATCGACGTGATGATCGTGGTCGTGAGAACAGGAATGGCTGTGATGGGTAGCCGCTTCATGACTCTGCTCAACTATGTAACCTAAAGCTTTGATCCGGTCAAAAATAGTTTTCTCTGTGACTATCTGTGGGTCATAGGATACTTTGACTTTTTCTGTCGCAAAGCTTACAGATACTTCTGTCACACCACGTAATTGCTGTAAGCTGACTTCAATTGTTTTAGCGCAGCTTCCGCAGTCCATGCCACCAACCTGCAAAGCTTGAGTTTTAATGGAGGGAGTTTGAGTCATAGCAGCTTTACAAAAAAGGCTACAAAGTTAACTGTAATTATAATACGATAGTTGAACAACTGTTCAACTGTTTAAGAGGTACATTTTTAGTTAACATTAATATTGATATTGATTACCATTGCTGCCAAACAAAAAAGTGATGACTAAGCGAACTTCAAAATCAGAAAACGATTTACTACAAAGTGCTGATGCCACGCCCACTTGTGACAATCATTTGATACATCTAGATAATGTCCGCTTAACTCAGTCACAAATCCTACCTACAGATAAAGCGCAGCAGATGGCAGAAATCTTTGGGGTATTAGCAGATCCAAACCGTCTGCGTCTACTATCTGGTTTAGCAAACCAAGAATTGTGCGTTTGCGATTTAGCAGCGTTGATGAAAATGAGTGAATCAGCGGTTTGTCATCAACTAAGATTATTAAAAGCCATGCGTTTAGTCAGCTATCGTCGAGAAGGGCGAAATGTTTATTACAGTTTGGCTGACAGTCACATCATTAATTTATATAGTTCTTTAGCAGAACACCTGGACGAAGTGTAGATTTTAGATTTTAGATTTTCAATTGCTTAAAGCAAGCTATATGTAGACTTACGCTCTTAGCATTTTCTTAGAGAACACCAAAAAATAAATTTTCCAATTTCACAGAATCAAAACAACTTTTTTCCCTACCCTAAAAGCAATGGGGTATTTTTTTATTCGCAAGTCCCTTAGGCTATAGGTAATTGAAAATATAGCAACAGACAGGGCGGTTAGGACACCAACTGATTATAAAACCTAGACACCAAAAGACTTTTCAGACTGTTACCTGTCACCTGTTCCCTGTCACCTGCTATATCAATTACCTATTACCTATTACCGAGAATTACTCTGCTTGTTCAGTGATAATTGCACTTGCTTGAGTACTCGCAATTTTTTCAGCTTGCAATATGGGAGTATTGGCAACTGAATTATTTGCTAAGGTAAACAACGGATTTGACAAAATACCCGCTACGGTAGTAGCGATTAAAGTTGCTATCAAACCCACTTGTAAAGGTCTAAATCCAGGTAAATTCCAACTGATTTGGGGATAATTTTTGACCACGTCGGACATTTCTTGGGGTTCTTTGACTACCATCATCTTCACTACACGAATGTAGTAGTAGATGGAAACAACGCTGGTAACTAAGCCCAGCAAGACTAACCAGTAAAGACCGGCTTGCCAACCTGCCCAGAATAGGTAAATCTTCCCAAAAAACCCTGCTAGTGGGGGAATACCACCCAAGGATAAGAGAGAGATGCTTAATCCTAAAGTTAGAAGTGGGTCTTTTTGATACAAACCTGAGTATTCAGCTATTTGGTCGGTTCCTGTCCGCAAAGAGAACAGAATCACGCAAGTAAAGCCGCACAGGTTCATAAACAGGTAAACCAGTAGGTAAAATATCATACTGGAATATCCGGCATCAGTCCCAGCAATTAAGCCAATCATCACAAAACCTGCTTGGGCAATGGATGAATAAGCTAACATCCGTTTCATGCTGGTTTGGGCTAGAGCAACGACGTTACCTAAAACCATACTCAGCACAGCAAGGGCGGTGAAAACAAACCTCCATTCGTCAGCGACGAGGGGGAAAACTACCGTCAATAAGCGGATAGCGAGGGCAAAACCTGCTGCTTTGGAACCGACAGATAAAAAGGCGATTACTGGGGTGGGAGCGCCTTCATAAACGTCTGGTGTCCACTGGTGGAAGGGTGCAGCGGAGATTTTGAAACCAATACCTGCAATGACGAAAACGAGGGCAATTACTAAACCTAAAGATTGACTGACGTTAGCGGCAGCGATACCATTAGCGATCGCACTCAGTTCTGTTTGTCCACCGGATAAACCATACAGCAGTGAGACACCGTACAAAAATACTGCTGTACTGGAAGCTCCAATTAACAGATATTTCAGCGCCGCTTCATTGGAGCGAGGGTCACGCTTGGTATAACCTGTCAACAAATAAGAGGAAATACTCAGGGTTTCTAGGGAGATGAAAATCATCACTAATTCACTAGCACCTGATAAAAACATTCCTCCCAAAGTCGCAGTCATCAAAATGGCGATGAATTCGGCTAACGCAGTGCCACTCTGCTCAATGTAGCGAATTGACATCAATATTGTCACAACGGCAGACAGAGCAATGATACCGCGAAAGATAATACTGAGGTCGTCTCCATTAAAGCTACCAGTAAAGCCGATAGGATTGGTAGCATCCCATTGGAAGTATAGGGCGACAATTGCAGTCAGTAAACCTGCGATCGCTAGATATCCAATCCAGCGTGAAGATGTACGCCCCAAAATCAAATCAACAATCAAAACCCCTAAGAGGGTGATAATTACAATCCCCTCTGGTAAAATCGTTCCAGCATTTAACTGGGATGCAATATTAGCAAAATCCATGAGTTGTATAGGTTCTGGCGATTAGATATTAAGGCTAACTCTGTTCATTCTATCTATAGTTCTTGACCAAAATTGCATTTATCCGTATGTTTTAAACTCCCAGATGCCGGTTAGAGGTTAAACATAAATAATTCTACTTATAAATATAGAGCCATAATTTAACATATATTGCAATAGCCAAGGTGCTTAGGACACCAATTGTACTGCTAACGCACGGCGTTAGCCATTTAAAAAACCTAAACACTAAAAAACCTTTGAGACTGTCAAGAGTCACCTGCCATTCGGACTTATACCAATTCTGTATTAAAGATGCGCCAAATTCAAAGAGGAACGTTCGCGAAGCGTGGCGTTAGCCATACCACAGAGACGCAGAGGACACAGAGAAGAAAAAGACAAGGTTATAAAATTAAGCGCAGTCTCATAAAGAAATGGTATTAGGCAAAAAAAACCGATAAAATAGCCTCGAACGTATATCCCAAGGGAATTTTACATTGTTTTGATTGGTTTGTTGGTATATCTGGATTTCAGCAGTTTTTGGGCATTTGGTGTATTTCCCTGACCCTGCAAAGGTTTGAGGCTGATTTCTTCCTCAAAAATGTTGAAGTCTCGTTAGTAGAATCCCAAACTTTGCCAGTTAACTCAAGCCAAGACTTATTTCCAACTGTGCAGCTTATACCGAGAGAGCTTTTTTACATCCTTCCCGACTTGTCAAACATTCTCTAATCAGCAGGTCGCTGAAAAAAGCGATCCGAAATCTGGATTTGGTATTACCGCCAATTGGGGCGATAAGTTACATAGCACAAACCATAACGCTCTAACCCAAACTCTATTCCAAAACTCATCTGCAATATTGAGAGTTCTGTGGAAGTTGATTTTGGAATCACAAACCGAATATTTGTAAATGAATAAGACTCTCCATAATTGAGACGGTTTTTTTGCAATATATTAAACCTGGAATCAGGAAACTTTTCCCATTTTTGAGGTGAACCATAATAGGAAAGAAAAAAATTAAGAGAACGAAGATAAGTGAATTTTTTGTTAGGAAGATAATTATAAATAGTTGCCTTTTTTACAATTACTTCTACATAGTCAGGAAGAACCCGATACTCTCCCTCAAATGTTCCCTTCATCCCACAATCAGGGTATGGGTAAGAACTGTCCAAAGAAGATATATAAAAAGGGACAGGCTGGGAATCTGAGGAAGATTTTGGCTGTGAAGGGGATGGCTCCGATTTTAACTCTGGAGTTGGAGTAACAATGACTTGACTGGGGCTAGATTTAAAAAATCGAGGGATTTGAATCCCCACTAATCCCAGCAAAACAATTACGCCAACTATCAGTCCTGCTGTCTCAGTGGTTAATGATTGATTTTTTAATTGAGTAATTTGGATGAGTGCTTCCAAAGCAATAGCAGCATTAGGAAAGCGATTTTCCAGCCGAGGAGAAACCATCTTTTCTAACCAGACAACAAACTTGTGGTTTAACCCAGGTAAATGCTGCTTGACTTTTAGGCGATAATTCTCATCAATTAATTGACCAATATCGCTTGATTTTGTCTGCGTTAACAAAGCAATCAGCGTCATCCCCAGACTGTAAAGGTCAGACGCTTCTGTCAGTTGACGATTGAATAACTGTTCGGGTGGCATAAAGCCTAACGTGCCTTTGATGACACTACTTGCGGTTAGTTCTCTTCCTCCGATTTGAGCAAACCCAAAATCCACTAAGTAAACTTTTATCTCTTGTCCAAAACGATTAACCAGGATATTTTCGGGTTTAATGTCCCGATGAATTACTGGGGGATTTCGCTGTTGTAAATATACTAAAATCTGTAAAACAGCAATTGCGATTTGCTTAACTTCTGCTGGATTGAAGTATCGTTGTTTAGCTAAGGAAAGGGCTTTTTTATATTCCTGAACTAGACAAAAGCCAGTAGGAGTTTCAAATGAATCGAGGTAACGAGGAATATTAGGATGATGGAGTTGTTTGAGTATCTCGGCTTCTTTTTCATATGCCTTGTAGTCTGACCAATTAGAACCAGACTGAGCAAACTGAAACTGCTTGATAACAACAGAGACCTCAGTATGTATGTCCGTAGCTAAGTAGGTTACACGACCGCCTGCGTGATTTTGTCCTAGCTCTCGTTCGACTCGATAGCCATGAGCGCAGAAATCTGGTAAGTTGCTCATCAACTTAAAAATTAAAAATAGCTTTAATTAATTTAGGACTTACGCAAGATGTAACTGAAAACCTGATTCTTGCGTAGTGGTAATTCATGAATTACCGCTACTTTCATTCGGTTTTGCGTAAGTCCTGTAATTATTGAATCTTTTTATAACATTAAAACATCAGACTGACAAAGCATACCAATTGCTAGTTAGTCGTCCCTGAAAATATGAATGATTAGGCAACGATAAATCCAAATCTAAACATTGAGAATTTCCCCCTTTTCTGGGTGTTATTGATAACCGATTGCACGAAATTTTACAAGAGTTAGATAAACGATGTAAAAGCCCCTTGGGATAGGGAGCGATGCGATTTTGTGAGATGCCTTGCTTCGTTTGGGCAGGGGGCAGGGAGCAGGGAGCAGGGGGCAGGGGGATTAGAAATTAGCGTTTTATGAGCCAAGGAGATG
>NZ_JACJTQ010000002.1 GCF_014698735.1 Anabaena catenula FACHB-362 | reverse complement strand
ACCCCCTGCCCCCTGCCTCCTGTCACCTATTCCCCTTCCCGATATTTATTGAAACTTTACAAAAAATCATAAATGCTTATATATACTGGAAAATCAACATAATTAAAATAGAAAGCAAAAATTCAGCCATTATGTACGACTGCATCATCATCGGTGCTGGCCCAGCAGGTGGAACAGCAGCATATCATTTAGCCAAGCGGGGACGCTCAGTCTTAGTTCTGGAAAAAGAATCCCTGCCCCGATATAAACCTTGTGGTGGTGGTGTGTCACCAGCGATCGCGCAATGGTTTGACTTTGACTTTAGCCCCGCAATTTCTGTCAAAGCTGACTCTCTCCGCTTCACTTGGAAATTAGGCGACCCCGTAGAAGCCAAAATAGCCACCAAAGAACCTGTCTGGATGGTGCGGCGAGACGTTTTCGACCATTTCTTAGTACAGCAAGCTCAAAGCCAAGGGGCTGAACTACGAGACAATACAGAAGTCACAGGCATTGAATTTAAAACCGATTATTGGCAAGTTAACACAGCGAATGGAACAGTAGAAGGTCGCTACTTAATCGCTGCTGATGGTGCAAAGGGTCCAATGGCAAAATGGCTCGGCTTCAAAGACCGTAAACGCCGTCTAGCAGGAGCATTAGAAGCAGAAATTCCGGCAAATGTAGAGAAAAAATCGACAATTCACTTTGAGTTTGGTTTAGTTAAAAACGGCTATATCTGGAACTTCCCCAAAGCTGACGGTTATTCTATCGGGGTTGGTACATTTATAGGTGGCGAACCCCAGGATTTTAAGAAAATTTTAGATGAATACGCCAAATCTTTTAATGTAAATGTCACCAATAGCAAGCAGTATGGTCATCCTCTGTGTATTTGGGATGGAAACCAAAAGCTGCATACCCAAAATGCAGTTTTAGCCGGTGAAGCCGCTTGTGTAGTTGATCCTTTTACCGCCGAAGGTATTCGTCCCTCTATTTTTAGTGGTGTCCTAGCCGCAGCATCCATTAACGATGCGCTTAGTGGCGATATCAACGCCTTAGAGCAATATAGCAATGCCGTTAACGAACAATGGGGTTCAGAAATGGCTTGGGCGCAAAAATTAGCCGGAGCATTTTATCGCTTCCCTGGTATTGGTTATAAAGTGGGTGTTAAACGTCCCTCCGGCGCTCAAATCATGGGTAAAATCCTTTGTGGTGAATTGCGCTATGGCGATGTTGCCGGTCGCGCATTGAAACGTTTAATTCCTGGTTTTGGTGGTTAGATAATAATTCTTGACATACTCCCCGGCGTAAACGCACGGGGATTCTAAGCTCAAACAGCAATTGCAGGGAAACCCTGTCTAACATCACCTACCTTAGCGTAGGATTTTATTTCGGATTCAGCATAAATCTCCATACTAAGAGAAAGCCGTCCTAGAAGGACGGGGCTTTAAACCCAATTTTTCGATAATTCGTAATTTTAGGATGATGATTACGAATGACCACTAATTTCAAACAGACTGAGAAAATAACCAAAGAATTGCTCCTGTTAGCAGAACGCACAGAACCCCAGTTAAGCCGGCTAGGGGTTTTTTGTTTATACCTGTTAGCAATTCTGAGACTTTACTTGTGTAGGTAATGAGTTCTGCTGTATCTATGGTAGCGATCGCCCATACCCATCCGGCATGAAGTCCCCAAGCTATTCCTAAATTATTACTATCAGCGAATCTGGCCACAACCAAAACCATTCCCATTAACCACAATCCAGGAATTTGCGGTGCAGTTTCCCGTTGTTCCCAAACTAAATGTAGTAAAGCAAAAATCAAGCTGGAAATAATCGCCGCTACCCAAATTGCATAATCCTTCTCTAACTGAGTTAACAAAAAACCCCGAAAAACTAATTCTTCTATCCCACCCACAAATAAAGCCACCAAGGAAATTGGTAGCAAAATAGTTGGTATTAACTTGATATTTGATTTTTCTAAATAGCACCAACCTAACCAAAATTGGCAGGTAAACACTACAACTAATCCCAACACACCCAAACCAAAACCCAGCAGTAAAGAACCAAAAATAGAACGGTTAACAACCAAACCATAATCAGCAAAAGACCCCAGTCCTAGCCCATTTATTCCCCAGAGAATCAAGGGTGCTAATAAATAGAGGGACACCAATAAAGGTATTTTTTGATCTGGTTGTAAAGGTTTATTAAGTTGCCAATTTATAACCATCCCAATTATCGCTGCTATTGGCAACCAGCACCCTACCCAAGTAATGAAAAAAGCCATGACAACTAACAGTACTGACGAATCTTTAAGAAATGTCAGTAAGGTATTGGCCAATGGCTCTAAAAATGCTATTGAAACCGACAAAAAAAACACGATATACTTTTGTCCAAAATAGAGTTCTTGTTTATTAATCAAGACTCTACTAGAATTTGTGACTCATGCAAAAGTTCCAGCAATTTTGGATTTTGGATTTTGGATTTTGGATTTATGTCACCCACAAAGGGTTTGGGCTTAGAGAAACTTTAATCCCGCATCAACCTCGAACAAAAAAATCTCAAATCGGCTTTCCTGAAATCTAACATTGTTGGTAAAATCGGAATTTTTCTGTGAATGAATTTTTAAGCTACAAATCCTAGTACACAACGGCAGCCGTCAACCAACCATTAAAAATTCTTCAACAGCTGGTGTAATCTGCTATTTTAATTTTTAATTTTTAATTTTTAATTCCGCCCTGCCGTACTAGTTACCTGTAGCAGTAGGGACAAGTTATCAAGCATTCACCCAAAACTTACCCCTACTATCAGAAAAATTTAATTTTCTTCTTCATCTTCTAACTCTGTTTCGTCAGAGTCTACATCCTGGGATGTTAATTTTTTATCACTTTCACCTAACTGAATCAAGTGAATATGCTTGTAACCGAGCCTAATTTCAAACTCATCACCAGGTTTTAAGCCCATTGCTTTGGTGTAGGTAGCACCAATAACAATTTGACGATTTTGGTGAACACTTACACGGTATGTCGGTTCGCGTCCACGTCCATCTTTAGGTGCTTCTGGACTGAGAGGAATACCTCTAGCAGATAGCAAAGCATCGTAAAAATCGGTGAGATTAACACGAACTTGGTTATTTTTAGTGACGGTGTAATAGCCGCACTGCTTTGCTCTTTCTCGGCGTGGTAAATTAGAAAGCTCTTTTACTTTAGCAAGTAGTGCTTTTCCAGTTAATGCGGCGGTTGCAGTTTCAGTCATTATTCTCAAAATTTCCTTAATCTCTCCAAGCTGATCAACAATGTCGTTTTATCCCAGTATTTGGCTTTTTAGCCACTGCATAGAGCTACTGAAGACTCTAGGGTGAGGAGTGAATTCCTGCTGATATGACCAGCCCACGCACCTCTATCCACAATAAATTAGAGGTCATGGTATTCACAGACATTTATTTAGGTGATTTTACAGCACTTTTAACCATCATTCGCCATTAGAAATAAAAGTATTTTATCTTTTGGCGTTACTGTAGGGGTGTAATTTTAAGCCACCTTTACAAATCAGGTTAGTTCTACTACAAAAAAGTCGTAGAGACAATAAATTGCAGGTTTTCCACTTTCAGTGCTTGCCTTTCTTGACCTTGACTTGTAGGGTAGTCCCCACTCCTCATCTCAAGCTTAGGACAGCATAGTATTTGCTTATGGTCTTACGGACATACACCCTTTTGTCCAGCCAGTAGAGATGTGAATTTTCTTATCTCTACATTACGAATAAACAAATCAGCGATAGCCGCACTTATGCGGTTATTAGCTTTGGTTTTGTTCCTTCGTAATTTTATATTAAATACTAGCATGGACTAATAATAGCAAAATATTTGTTTAATTTAAAATTCAACTTGCGGAGCAACTTTTTTTTTAATCCCTGAAGTTGGGGAGAGAAAAAGCAGTGTGGATTTTCCTCTGGCTTTATGCTCTCATGAGTATTGGGTCATGGCTTTTATAAAAATTTATCTAATTGAGAGGAGCAATTTTGAGTGAGTGAGTTAAATCTACAGTTTTCTTGATAGAGATGAAACAAAAAGCAGGCTGGATTTTCCACCCTTTTATTAGCATCAGGCCAAATCTCTCAAATTATTCTGTACTTCTGTCTAGGGGAAGAATAAATTTACCACATCTATCCGCTGCTTGATAGTCTCGACCAGATGATTATCATCCGCTTTAACACTTCTACATATTTAAAATATCGTTCTTCCCTACTGCTTGAAGAATTTTTATAACTGGGACTTGACTAAAGAAGTGTGAAGTGTGAAGGATCAAGGTTAAAGTAGTTATCAGTAAATTCCTCGCTGCTGGTCGGCGAAAATAAAAAAAGATTTTTCAAAATTTATGCTCCATACCTGTAAAGGTGGAAAAATCCAGTCCCCAAGCCTTCATCCTTGAGCAGACTTCAAGATGTAATGATAGTCTAAGGTACATTTAATCAGGCAAGCACCTTTCTAGGTCAAACAATTTTGGATTTGAGATTTGCGATTTGAGATTGACTGCACCCACAAGGGGTGAGGTATATAGCTTGCTTCCCCGTAAGGGTACAAAAAACAATTCCATTTTCCAAAATCCAAAATCTAAAATTGGCACGGTTAAACACCGCTACCTTGTACTGTCCAACAAGTAAATGAAATCGAACCATATGCTTTTTGGAGACAAATGCCCCGGACGGCACTTCCACAACTAAAATCTTAGTAGTTATCCTTGAAGTGAAATCATCAGATCCTGAAATGTCAGCCTCTTAGCTGCTGATTTTTCACAACAACCAGCTTGTATTCATGATTTCAGAGCCAGGTGAGGCAATTTTAATAATTTGGTGGGTAACAATGGAAGTTATTTTTAAGATTATTCGGCAGCAACAAAATTCTGTCCCTGTTGTGCAAACTTATCCTTTGCAGGTAGAACCAGGTAATACAATCCTAGATTGCCTCAATCAGATTAAGTGGGAACAAGATGGAACTTTAGCATTTCGCAAAAATTGCCGCAATACCATTTGTGGCAGCTGTGCGATGCGAATCAATGGACGTTCGGCTTTAGCTTGTAAGGAAAATGTTGGCAGTGAACTAGCTAGATTACCACAAATTTCATCACCGCAAACCGAAGATAATACCATTCACGAAATCACCATCGCTCCTTTGGGTAATATGCCCGTAATTAAGGATTTGGTCGTGGATATGAGCAGTTTTTGGAATAACTTAGAAGCTGTTGCTCCTTATGTGAGTACCGCAGCACGACAAGTACCAGAAAAAGAGTTTTTGCAAACACCACAAGAGCGATCGCTCCTCGATCAAACCGGCAATTGTATTATGTGCGGTGCTTGCTACTCTGAATGCAACGCTCGTGAAGTCAATCCTGACTTTGTAGGACCCCATGCTCTGGCCAAAGCATATCGCATGGTAGCCGATTCCCGCGATAGTGATACTGAAAATCGATTAGAAAACTATAACGAAGGTACTAAAGGCGTTTGGGGTTGTACTCGCTGTTTATACTGTGATTCAGTTTGTCCAATGGAAGTTGCGCCATTAGAACAAATTACCAAAATTAAACAAGAAATTCTCGATCGCAAACAAGCCAGCGATAGCCGTTCCATTCGTCACCGCAAAGTCTTAATCGAGTTAGTGAAAGCAGGTGGTTGGATTGATGAACGTCAATTTGGTATCCAAGTAGTTGGTAACTACTTCCGCGATTTAAAAGGATTACTCAGCCTTGCACCTTTAGGCTTGCGAATGCTCATCCGGGGTAAATTCCCCCTCTCCTTTGAACCATCAGAAGGGACACAACAAGTGCGATCGCTCATCGAATCCGTCCAAAAAACCGAATCCTAACGTAGGGGCGGGGTTTCCCCGCCCTTTCTAGGGGAATAGAGACTGGGGAGATGAGGAAAATTACGAATTACCTCGGTTCTTGCGGGATATTCAACTGTCGTCCAGAACGGTCATACAGTAAAATATCCCATTGCCCATTATTACTAAACTCAAAAGCAATCCTACTCCCATCAGCACTAATTGTAGGATTGCGGATTTCCGCTTGCAGATTAGTAGTTAAATTCCGAGATTGACGAGTTTCCCGATCATAGAGAAAAATCGCAGATCGTCCCTGACGACTCCCCACAAACACAATATAACGACCATCTTGAGTCACTGAAGGATGAGAAGCAATGCTATCAAAGGAATTCAAATCCGGTAAATCCACCAAATTCCGAGTCACCGTATCGAACATATAGACATCTTGGCTACCCCTGCGGTCAGTCGTAAACACAATATATCTCCCAGAAATTTGGGGATTTACTTCTGAAGCCAGACTATTGAGACTCCGACCACCGGCATCAAATGGATAACTTAACAAACGCGGGTAGCCAAAACACCCAGTCAACAAACTCGAGCATAAAAATAAAAAAATAATAGATAATTTGTCATTAGTCATTTGTTATTAGTCATTAGTCATTAGTCATTAGTCATTAGTCATTAGTCATTAGTCATTAGTCATTAGTTATTAGTCATTAGTCATTAGTCATTGGAAGGCACAGAAGAATCAATAATTCCTGTTCCCAATTACGAATTACGAATTACGAATTATTCACAGTTGCACCATTGGGAATATCTAACTCCACAGTCGGACCTCGATCTAAAACCTCAATATCCCACTGTCCACGACTAGCAGATTCAAACACAACATAACGCCCATCAGGACTGATGTAAGGATTTCTGATCCAACCCCGATAGGTGGGAGTGAGGATTTGTGACTGTTGTATAGAGCGATCGTACAATGCTATCACTGGCCTACCTTGGTCGCTAGTAATGTAACAGATATAACGACCTGTATAGCTCTGGCTAGGACTTTCGGCAATTGTTTCCCGTCTGTTTAAACCTGGTGTACGAATAAAAGCTTGGGTTTCTAAGTCGTACACTAACAACTGCTGACTACCATTTCGATTGGATACAAAAGCTAAAAACCGACCATTGCCACTAAATGCAGGTTGCTCCTCCTTATAGCGACTATTCAGAGAAGTAGGCCCTAAAGAAATCTCATTAGCACCACAAGATATAAGTAAACTTGTCAAGCCACAAATTAGGCTCCAATGAATTGGTTTTTGGAGCCAAAATCTCAACATAAATGTTTTCACATCAAACGTTTTCCTTCTCCTCCGACACTACCACCACCCCAAATGATTTAAATATCGTCATCAAAATCGTTGGAATTATCTGGTCGCTCACTTGGCTTTTCGATTGGGTTGTATGGCACATAATCAGTGGGAATTGCCTCATCATCATCCCTCTGTCTGCGGGGAGTAGAATCGGTGGGTGGACGGCGTTTTCTTGGTCTGGGAGCAACATCATCCTCACGACTTTCTGGGCGCTGGGGTCGGTTATTAGTACGACGTGGTGTTTTTTTTACGTCCTCTGGTGGACTTTCCCAATCATCAACTCCCCTAGAAACAGAACCCCAATTTTCTTCTTCATAACTTTCAGTAGGGCGATTCACTGAACGCCTAGAGCTAGGACGACGGTTCGTCTCTCCTGTTTCTGGTTTTTCCCTATTATTGCGGCGTTCTGAACGGCGGGGAGGTTGCTCCTCATAATAATCATCACGCCCTGATTCCTCATCTCTGCTACCGCGAATCCTAGCACGTTGAGGACGTTCTTCCTCCTCATAAGGCAGTGGTTCCAAATCTGCATCCATCTCAGCTTGATAATTCCGACGCTCAGAGTAAGAATATTTTCTGCTGACCTCGCGCTCATCGTCCACAATTGGCGTATTCCGTTTAGCTTGTTGGGTCGCTATACTCCGTAGACGAATACTTTCAACTGCAAAAAATACAGTAGTACCAACTAAAAGCAACTGACCAAATTGTAGAATTGGGTCTAGCCGCCATCCTTGGAAGATTAGAATAAAACCACACAGCAAGCCTACTGCTGCAAAAAAGATATCTTGATCTCGTGAAAGTTCTGGACGCACAGTGCGAAGAAAATACAGTGCTGCTCCAGCCACAGCCAGGAAAATTCCTAGAATACTGGCTGAGTTCGTCCCAAAATTAACCTGAGCCAAAACACCAGCTGAATTCAGCCCAAAATTTATCATTTCTGTTTTCCCAATATCAAATCTATGTTAGCGAGTCACAATTAAAATCACTACTCTAAACTATTGACCATATATTTAGGGCTTGCTGTTCGCGGAGCGTGCCGTTAGGCATATAAATGTAAAACCTAGATAAATCAAGGGATTCAGGGGTTAAAAAGGTTAAGAAGGTTAAGAAGGTGCAAGGAATAGACATTAAAACCCATCAAAAACTGATCACTTTTCCCCCAAAGCAACTATTCAAAAGCTGCTTCTAATTCTTCCTCCTGACTCCTGACTCCTGACTCCTGACTCCTGACTCCTAACCCCTAACGAAAAGACTTTTTCAGCAAACCCTATTTAAGCTTCAAAGCATCTGGCAAAGAAGCTCTGAAGCTTTTTAGCACCATTAGGGCATAGGTGCTGGGGAGCAGATACGAAATATCAATTTCCCAGTCCCCATTCCCCAGTCCCTAGTCCCCAAGGATTAAAAACGTTGGATTTTATCTTTTTGGCTAATGAAAATCAGCCCAACTGTTGCAGGGATAACCACAATTGCAGTACCCCAAACCAGACTCCAAAGAAAATTTGCTAAAGAGGGTGTCATAGTTCTCAACCTTTTTTTACATTGTTCATCCTAATTTTAATCTTGTATCACTTTCTTGAGAAGCAATTATCAGTTATCAGTTATCAATTATCAATTATCAGCTTCATCGCTCGACAAAAAAAGACACTAATCTCAGGTAAGACGACAGCATTTGGTTAAAATGAGAGAGAGAATGCTTTACAAAGCTTAAACTTTTTTGGCAGACCCCAAGTTTTTGATTTCTTCACAGATAGTAGCTGAAAGTGATGACTGGTGTTAACCTGACCGCTTGGACTCTCGGACCCGTTTTGGGAGTGATGACATTTTTGTTTATTTTCCGTATCGTTCTCACTTGGTATCCACAAGTGAATCTCAATCGTTTGCCTTTTAATCTCATCGCTTGGCCAACGGAACCCTTTTTAGTGCCATTGCGAAAGCTAGTACAACCCATAGGTGGAGTGGATATCACCCCCATTATTTGGGTTGCTATTTTGAGCCTCATCCGAGAAATTTTACTAGGTCAGCAAGGATTACTGACCATGATGTCTCGTGTGAATTAGGTGATTGGAGGCGGGAGATGGGAGATGGGGAGAGGGGGAGACGCGGGGACGCGGAGAGGGGGAGACGCGGAGAGGGCGGGATTCAGACCCTTAGACGCTCTGCTGCTCCCAGTTTTCTTAATAAATATTTTCCATCTCCCCATTTTCCCAATTACTGCAATTTCATTTCCTGGACAAAATCGGTGTAAATATTGCCTTCCAAAAACTGCGGAGTTTCCATGATTTTTTGATGAAACCCGATGGTGGTGGGTAGCCCGGTAATGGCACATTCCCGCAAAGCGCGTTTCATGCGGTTAATGGCAGTGGGGCGGTCTGGGGCCCACACAATTAGCTTCCCAATCAGGGAGTCATAATAGGGGGGAATTTGGTAATCTGTGTATACATGAGAATCAATCCGCACGCCGGGTCCTCCAGGTGGTAGATAGCCGCTAATCTTTCCCGGAGAGGGACGAAAATCATGATCGGGATCTTCGGCGTTAATCCGGCATTCAATGGCATGACCCCTTAGAACTACTTGGTCTTGAGTCAGTTGCAGTCTTTCACCTTGGGCAATGCGGATTTGTTCAACCACTAAGTCTATACCAGTAATCATCTCTGTCACAGGATGCTCAACTTGTATCCGGGTGTTCATTTCCATAAAATAGAATTTACCGGATTTATCCAGAAGAAACTCGATAGTTCCTGCGCCGGTGTAGTTGATGAATTGGGCTGCTTTGACGGCAGCATCTCCCATTTTTTCCCGGAGGGCTGAGTCGAGCGCAGGGCTAGGGGCTTCTTCCAGTAGCTTTTGATTGCGACGCTGAATTGAACAATCTCTCTCGCCTAAGTGGATGACATTACCATAGTTATCTGCCAAGATTTGAAATTCAATGTGGCGGGGACGTTCAATAAATTTTTCTATATAAACGCCAGCATTACCAAAAGCTGCTCCTGCTTCTCCTTGGGCTGCTAAAAAAAGTTTGACAAACTCGTCTTCGGAGCGGACAAGGCGCATACCGCGTCCACCACCACCGGCTGTGGCTTTGATCATCACAGGATAGCCGATCTCTTGAGCAATTTTCTTACCTTCTTGCTCAGATTCTACCAAACCATCGCTGCCCGGTACAGTCGGTACTCCCGCTCTTTGCATGGTTTCTTTGGCCGTGGCTTTATCCCCCATCAACCGGATTGCTTCGGGGCTAGGGCCAATAAAGGCAATGTGATGGTCAGCACAAATTTCAGCAAACCGAGCATTTTCAGCCAAAAAGCCATAACCAGGATGAATGGCCGTGGCATTGCGCGTCAAGGCGGCGGCAATAATATTGGGAATATTCAAATAACTTTTACTGCTGGCAGGTTCGCCAATGCAAACTGCCTCATCCGCAAGTTGCACGTGGAGAGCGTTCCGGTCAACAGTGGAGTGAATAGCAACCGTCGCAATTCCCATTTCTTCACAAGCTCGGAGAATGCGAAGTGCTATTTCTCCCCGATTAGCAATTAAAATTTTGTCAAACTTCATTTTCTAGCTTTGATATTAGTACCAGTAGATTGACATTCTCTCCCATCCCGTTGAGATAAAGCTGTCGCATTACTGCAAATTCTCACAAATTTTGTAAGCGTTCAGGGGAGCAGAGGGCAGGAGGCAGGGGGCAGGGTGCAGGAGGCCGTAGATAATTATTTCTCCGCGTCCCCGCGTCTCCCCATCACCCCATCACCTCAATAAAGAAATTTGGGAAATATTTGGGATATTCTCTTTTTTATGCTATATTCTAAATCTAGGCAACCCGTGCGGATGTGGCGGAATTGGTATACGCGCACGCTTGAGGTGCGTGTGGCTTTGCCTTGCGAGTTCGAGTCTCGCCATCCGCATTTTTTAGGTCTTAATTAACAAGTGCTGATAATATATTTGTCAGCTTATCTAACCCAGTGTCCCCATAGGAATCTGGGTTTTTTGTGCTTTCATAGAGATAGGTGAAGTTTTGTAAACAAAATTGACTACTACTGTTACACAAACAAATAACTTGACATTGCCAACCGCTTGGCATAGGCTAAATCCGATTTGGCAAGGTAAAGAAGAAGATATTCAAAAAGGTTTGTCTCACACTCAGTTAGCGCCAGCTTGGCAATTGCTACTATTGGGTGATGGCTCCCCCACCAGACACTTACAATTACTCACTTGTGAGCCGATAGAAGTGGATGTTATCGATATGTCGTTAATTGGCACAAACCCGGATAATGCTCCCGATTTAATTCAAGTTGTTCCCAGTCCCAGACTGCGCCGACAGGTGTGGCTACGTACTGCTTCTGGACAGCGATTAGGATATGCTACTTCATGGTGGGAAGCGAGTCATATAGATGAGTATCTGCAAAACCGTTCCTTACCAATTTGGGCGAGTTTAGCTCGGATTCGCACCGAGTTGTATCGAGATATTCGAGGAATTTACTGTGGTTACTCAGCTGCGCTAGAGTCAGGCTTTGATGAAGTTGGCCCCTTCTGGGGTCGTCATTATTTGTTTTGGCATCATGGACAGCCTCTAACCTTGATTTATGAAGTATTTTCGCCTTATCTAACCAAATATTTGGGAAACACACAGATGAGTGCTAATGGTGATTGAATTAGGGAGAAAAAATAGTTTGTAGTCAGTGCTTAAGTTCTAAATAGTATCTAAGGCGCTATAGCGTTACTACTAACAACTACGGTTTGTGTTTGATGTGATGAATAAAAAAAAGAAACCGTCTTTGCTGCTTACACTCTCAGCGGCTGGGTTATTGATTGGTGCGGGGAGTGTAGCATATTGGTTTTTAACTCAAGGACAACCATTGTCTAGAGATTTGCCGGTGGGTGCAAATATTATTCCTCAAGATGCCTTATTAGCAGTTTCCTTGACGACGGATACTAAACAATGGCAGAAGTTGCGGGAGTTTGGGACATCAGAAACCCAAGCGGAACTGGATAAGAATTTAGTACAATTACAACAACGATTTCTGGCGAATAATGGTTACAATTTCCAGAAAGATATTCAACCTTGGGTAGGTGATGAAGTTACCATTGCAATTTTGGCTCCCCCGGTGGGAAAAACTGCACCTAAACCAATAGCTACTAACGCAGAAACTGCTTCTGATCAATCAGTGGTAATGGTGCTACCAATCAAAAATCCAGAAATCGCCAATAGTATCTTGGCACAACCTAAACCACTCAAACAAGGTAAATGGATTGACCGGATTTATCAAGGAATCGCCATTAAACAAACTGAGGGAAAAGCTGGGGAAAATCTCTCAGCAGCATTAATAGATAAGCGGTTTCTCGTCATCACCGATAATCCTCAAGCCGCAGAAAGAACAATTGATGCCTACAAAACTAAAGTATCTCTAGCGACAAGCAGCGGCTTTGTTGAGAATTTCCCAAAAACTTCCAGTTATCAACCTTTTGCCCATTTTTACGTAAATATTCCCACGGCAGCGAAAATAGCTGCTACGGATAGGAATCGGCCTTTACCTGCTCAGGTTTTATCTCAACTTCAAAATAACCAAGGTTTAGCGGGAACTGTGATCTTAGAGGACAAAGGAATAGGCTTAAAGGGTGTTTCTTGGTTAAATCCTAATAGTCAGCGGGTGTTGGCGGTAGAGAATAAAGCGGGGAAAATGCAAAATCGTCTTCCCAGTGAAACTTTAATGATGCTGTCTGGGAGTAACTTACATCGGCTTTGGGGAGACTATGTTTCTACTTCGCAAAGAAATCCTTTATCACCCATCTTGCCTGAAAAACTGCGACAGGATGTAAAATCTTTTACCAATTTGGATTTAGAGAAAGATTTGCTGACTTGGATGAAAGGAGAATTTTCAGTGGCGGTGATTCCTAATACTCCAAAAGATGGTTCACCAGATAATTTTCGGTCAGGTTTAGTATTTATGGTACAGGCAAGCAATGCCAATGGTGGGCAAAACCTACGCCAAGCTGGGGAAAATTCCTTAAAACAGCTAGACGAGGCTATGCAAAATCAATACCAATTTAAGATCCAAGAGGCTAAGGTGGCGGGTAAACCTGTTGTTAACTGGATTTCACCTTTTGGAACTTTAACGGCTACTCATGGCTGGTTAGATGATGATGTGGCTTTCTTTGTCTTGGGCGCTCCCATTACCGATAAAATTCTTCCCAAACCTAATAACTCTTTAGCTAGTAATCTCTCTTTTCAACAAACAGTCCCCACAGAACTGAATCCACCCAATGGTCAATTTTTCTTGGATGTGGACAGGACTGTTAAAAGTTTTACCCTCAATTCTTTGTTTCCCAATCAACAGAAATTTCTCGCAGCGACAAGGAATATTGGTGTAACAACTGCGGTTAATGATAGTCGTAGCAAGCGCTATGACATTTTTTTAGAACTTAAGAAAGTGGGTAAATAGGGACTGAGAAGTTATTTCTTGTCCGGTGAAATACTGATCATTGGGGCTGACAGGGGGACGCGGAGAAACGGAGAGTTTTTTGAACAGCAATTAGCGGGACTTGATATCACCCAATTAGCAATGACCAAAACTAGATAGGATCAGAATAGTCGGAATTAAATCAGTGATACAGCAGATTGCAGGTTGCAGGAAGTAGGAAATTTAAACCAACAATCGGGTATTAATGGGGTTTTATTCCTGTACAGACGTTCCGCCGGAACTGAATTCTGCTGTAAGTGATCTTTTTTTGAGTTAGGTTTATTCTTTAACTCTCTCTGAGAACTGATAACTGATAATTGATTCAAGTATCCACTGGAGAGAAAAGTTTATGAATCTGGTTGTACTCCAGAACTGGCTAGATAATGCGTCCTTTGCCATCTTATTCTGCACCATGTTGGTGTATTGGGTGGGGGCGGCTTTTCCGAGTTTATCGGTGACTGCGGCTTTGGGGACAGCTGGAATGGCAATCGCTAATTTGTGTATTGCTACCCTATTAGGAGCGAGATGGATAGAAGCTGGTTATTTTCCCCTGAGTAATCTCTACGAGTCTCTATTTTTCTTAACTTGGGGAATTACCGCTGTTCATTTAATTGCAGAGAATAACAGCCGTAGTCGTTTGGTTGGGGTTGTCACTGCTCCTGTAGCAATGGGAATTGCGGCTTTTGCTACTCTGACACTACCATCAACAATGCAAGTGTCAGAACCTTTAGTTCCTGCTTTAAAGTCGAATTGGCTGATGATGCACGTCAGTGTGATGATGTTGAGTTATTCGGCTTTGATGGTGGGGGCGTTGTTAGCGATCGCATTTTTAATTGTGACTCGCGGACAAAATATCCAATTACAAGGTAGTTCTGTTGGTAATGGTGGTTATCGCAGCAATGGTTACAAACTGCTCAAAGCCGGAGAATTAGTTACTCAACCGCCAACACCTCCATCGGAAAATAATGGCTTTTCTCGTTATGAAAGCAACAACAATGGTAATGGTACTGCTGTGTTGGATGCGGTGACAACTACTCCAATTCCATCTGCTGAAATTCTTTCACCTCAACGCCTGACTTTAGCGGAAACCCTCGACAATATCAGTTATCGGATTATCGGTTTGGGATTTCCCCTACTGACAATCGGTATTATTGCTGGTGGTGTTTGGGCTAATGAAGCATGGGGTTCTTACTGGAGTTGGGACCCAAAAGAAACTTGGGCGTTAATCACTTGGTTGGTTTTTGCGGCTTATCTGCATTCTAGAATCACTCGCGGTTGGCAAGGACGCAAACCAGCAATTTTAGCCGCCACTGGCTTTGTTGTTGTTTGGATTTGCTATCTCGGTGTAAATCTTTTGGGTAAGGGCTTACATTCTTACGGTTGGTTTTTCTAGAACCTCACCGAAGAGGCAGAGGGGAAGGGGGCAGGGGAAATGCTCCTTCTCTTCTAGGGCGCTCTTAGTGGGGCGGAGTACAAGCTCCGTTTCAGTTTTCCCCCTTGCTCCTTGCTCCCTGCTCCCTGCCTCTTATCACCCTCTGACTCCCTCTCCACAGAAAGGGGGAAAATAAAAACTTAAAAATTCCGAAAAACTTACTAAATCTTACTCTAAGGCTTTTGAGTAGAGATCGCTAATTTTGCACCTTTCACCTGACGCACTTTATCCATCACCGCTACAACATTCCCATGTTCAACTTTAGCATCCGCATTAATTATTACGATCGATTCTGAATCTGTACCCATTAAAGTACGTATTTCCTCAGATAAAGCATCAACTGTTGTCGGCTTTTTGTTCAGGCTGACGAGTCCAGATGATTCTAGAGTCACGGTAATTTTAGTAGGAATTTGGGATTGCTGTGATGTCGCCGCCTTGGGCAAATTTACGGGTAAACCTTCTTGTCGGGTTAAAAATAGCGTTGACATGATAAAAAACGTCAAAATCGCAAAGATCACATCAATCATAGGTACGATATTGATCTGTGCTGGAATATCTGGTTCATCTGGTAGCCGCATCAGTTTTCTCTCCTCCTTGTTCGTAGCGACTTAATTATAGTAGGGCTTGCTGTTCGCCATATTCTTTTTGGAGGAAAGCTATCCATCGTTGGTAGAAGCCGTAAAACTAGCTATTATTGTCGTTTAATAAATGATATTATTTTTCAATAAAAATTAAACAAACTAAAATACCAGTCAAGAGCTTGTCACTGTTTAATGAGATTAATTATTAGTTCTCTTATGGAAATTTTCTGCTAAAAGCCTTAATATGTATAAATTCAGCCTGAATCATAACCGATGGCAGTCGCTACAAGAGGAATTTTTTATAGCTTTACATTTGTGGATAATCATTTTATTGTCAGAACATTAACGATATAAAATAGCAATAAAATTATGAGCTTCTCCACTATTGCAGTCGAACAGCGAGTCAAAGAGGTCAAGGCGCTCAAATCATTCCTGACTTTCAGTATGATTGGTTCACTAGTGCTGCATATGGCAGTACTAGCCTCTGGGATTGGTAATTTTTTGGCTAGAGCGCCGGAACTGGAAGAGGAACCTATAGAATTAACCTTGGTTGAACCAGATGCCAAGGAAACACCGATATTACCATTCGAGAAAAAAGCAGCAGAAAAAACATCATCTGAAGGCGGTGGTGGAGGTAATTCCTTATCTGAAGGCGGTGGTGGAGGTAATTCCTTCACGGAATCTCCTGCAAAACCACAGTTCCAGACTCCGGTAACTGTTCAAGCCCCGCCGCAAACACCTGTAACAGTGGAAAAGCCACCAGTTATTCAAAAAGCGATCGCACCCGTACAAAAGTTGGTTGATAACTTTAAGCCCCAGTCTGTTTCTCCACCTCAACCACTTAAGGAAGATCCAGTAATTTCTCAGGAACCAAAAAAGCCAGTTGAAAATAACCAGCCTCAAGCTTCGACAAAAGTAGTAACTAATACTACCTCTGTGCAATCATCTACTAGTACGCAACAAAGTAGTGATAATTTGAGAAACTTGCTGGGTCAGATTAGAGATACAAGAGCCGGTCAAATCGGAACTGGCAATAATTCTTCTGAATCTAATCAACTAACAGGAGGTTCCGGTAATGGGACGGGTACAGGTTTCGGTAATGGGACGGGTACAGGTTCGGGTAATGGAAGTGGAAGTGGTACAGGTTCCGGTACTGGGACGGGTACAGGTTCCGGTACTGGAAGTGGAAGTGGTACAGGTTCCGGTACAGGTTCCGGTAATGGGACGGGTACTTCTGAACGTAGAAGGCGCGAAATTGTAGCGGCAGCCCCAACACAGCCTCAGCTACCAACTGAAGTAGAAAAACCTGACACCAGTCGTAATTCTAATGGTTCAGGTAATGGTCGTGCAGCTTGCAGTGATTGTAAAACCAAGTATTCCGAAAGGGCAAGACGGCGAGGGGCGGAAGGTCGAGTTGAGGTAGCGGTTGATACGGATGAAAACGGTAAAGTCACTAATGTCCGCTTGGCTCGTTCTAGTGGAGATAGGGAATTGGATGAAGAACACCTCAGACAAGCGCGGGAATGGAAATTAAAGCCTTCCCAGTCAGGAAGAAAAGGAGTTTCAATCGCCACAGAATACGCTATTGAAGGTTCTCGCCGTTTTCGCCAAGTGCGCGATCGCCAGCAGAAACGAGAACAACAACAAAGGCAACAGCAAGTAGCTTCATCTGAAAACTCTTCCCAAGAAACCCCAAGACGCAGACAGCGTTTAGAGGCATCAAGTAATAATACAGAAATTCCTCGCACACAAAGAAGACGGAGAAATTTGGAAACAGCATCTTCCAATTCTGAACAATCAGTAAGCAGCAGATTGAGTCGTCGTTTGCGGCGACAAACAAACGTCAGTAGCACAAATTCTGAAGATTCAACCCCTCGACGGATACGACGTTCTGAGCAGAATTCTCTTGGTAATCGCTTACGTCGGCGACGGGAAATTACAGCAGATGTCAGAACATCAGGAGCGCCACAAACTTCGACTCGAAGACGGCGACGGGAATTGAACCAATCAAATCAATCATCAAATAGCGGGACTAGGTTACAGAATGCTTTACGCCGTTCTCGACAACCATCTGAATCTGCGCCTTCCTCTAATGGAAGTAGTAACGATTGACATACTCCCCGCTCTAAAAGTGCGGAGATTCTGGGTTTAAACAACAGTTGCAGTTTTATACCGTCTCACACTATCTCGCCCAACAGACAATGCCCTGCCTGTTTCACTATTTTATCAGAAAGCCGTCGCTCGTTGTCCGGGGCTTTAAACCCATTTTTTCGTTGACACTCCCCGGTCTAAAGACACGGGGATTCTTGGTTCAACGAGACCACTTAAACTAGAATCCTTTTAAGTTAATAGATTGATTAATCTTCGTGGTCATCAAAAGGATCGTCTAACTGAGTGCTAGGAGGACCAAAAGAGGTGTAAATTGCCATGCCTGTAATGGCAACGAGTATTGCACAGAAAGAAACGCCAAGCACCAGACCGGGTTCTAAGTCCATAAATTTAGGTTTATATTATGAGAGCTATGTTTATAGAATATTACAAAATTTAACATAAATACCACCCCTGCATTCACTAAACCCAGGCAAACTACCCGACCCTCATAGTGGTATTATCATCATAGTCAGAATAATCCCAGCTGTAAGGTAAACATCCTGCTGAAATATTGCAGCACCCTACAGTGGGAAATAAGAAAATTAAAAAAGCTTTGGCAATTGATCTTAGGTGAACTATGGCACAACGGACTAAGTTGGGAGATATCCTCAGACCCTTAAATGCTGAGTATGGTAAAGTATCTCCAGGTTGGGGAACGACACCTTTAATGGGTGTTTTTATGGCTTTATTTTTGGTGTTTTTGTTAATTATTCTGCAAGTTTACAATAAATCTCTGTTGATTCAGGATGTACTTGTTGATTGGCGCAGTTTAGGCGGCTAATTGCCATTAAAACATCAAGCTTGGATAACAAGTTACCATAGACCCGGCTTGTCCGGGTTTTTTGCTCTTTGGGTAATGCTTGTTAATCACCAACAGCTAAGTAGTCGTGCAAAATAAATTGCATATTTAGGAGAGGGAACAGGGAACAGTCAAGGAACACAGAGATTTTTATTTTTGGCAAAATGTATAATTAATTTTGCTGAGGTACTTAATACCATTTTGGAATTTAGATTTTAGATTTGGGATTGTCAAAGACTTACTGCATCAGCTTTGCAGTTTTCTATCTGTCGCCATTATTTTTCTTTCTTGGTATAACTATTAATTAGACTAAATAATGGAGAGGTTCTACTGCGCTTGGAGAATCTAAAGGAGAAAAATCATGAACATCTTTGGTATCGGTCTGCCAGAAATGGGTTTAATTATGGTAGTGGCACTGTTAATCTTTGGCCCCAAGAAGCTACCAGAAATTGGTCGTAGTTTAGGTAAAACTATTCGCAGTTTCCAAGAAGCTTCCAATGAATTTCAAACTGAGTTTAAACGGGAAGCTGAACAATTGGAAGAAGCTGTCAAAACTACTGCTGAACTGGAACCGAAGAAAATTGAATCAGCCAAATCGCAGCAGGATACTGCTGGTTCTTCTCCCACCAGTTAGAAAAAATGACAGAAGTTCTTACCCAACCAGCTTTGGTAATTCCCCAGCTAATTGTCGGGTTGGGGAATCCAGAGCCTAAATATGATCAAACCCGCCATAATATTGGCTTTGCAGCTTTAGATGCTCTTTCCCGTGCTTGGCAAATTTCCCTAGGGGAAAATCGCAAATTTCAAGGACAGTTTGGTGAAGGTACTGCACGGGGTGGCGGTAAAATTCGTCTGCTGAAGCCGCTAACTTATATGAATCGTTCTGGACAGTCTATTCAAGCGGTAACAAGTTGGTATAAATTACCGCCTGAGTCAGTGCTGGTAATTTATGATGATATGGATTTACCTTTGGGAAAGACTCGTCTGCGCTTGTCTGGTTCTGCGGGGGGACATAATGGGATGAAAAGCACTATTTCCCATTTGAGTAGCCAAAACTTCCCTCGGTTGCGAATCGGTATTGGTAAACCCAAGGGTGCAGCCAATGATGATAATTCTGAGACTGTTTCCCATGTGTTGGGGCGATTTTCTGCTACAGAAACTAAATTGATGACTCTGGTGCTGGACTGTGTGGTTGAGTGTGTTGAACTCAGCTTGAAGCAGGGTGTAGAAAAGGCTATGAATCGTTGTAATAGCTGGACTATTGATATTAACCCAGGTGGCTAGTTATCTGGTTTAGGCTGGTAATGGGTAATTGGTGATTGGTAAACTTCCTCTTGTCACCTCTCACCTACTATCACACCAGTACCAAGCCGAATGGATATTTAAAAACGACGTTTGCGTCTAGCTGAGACTGCCTTACGTTTGCGTTTTTCTTGGGGAGTTTCAAAGTGCTTATGATACTTTACATCGGTCAATATACCAGCTTTGGAGACTTGGCGTTTAAACCGACGGAGGGCTGAATCTATTCCTTCGTTTTCTCCTAAAACCACCTGGGTCATTCTCAGTCTATCCTCAATTTCTTCTCAATAATTTCCATTTTGACACTCCCCGGCGTGAACGCACGGGGATTCTTGAATCTAAGACATAACTTGCTCAACCAGGCTTGCGCCAGATAGAGTAGAGGTTTCATCTCCCCAAGCGTTACTTGCGTCTAGCGCAAAAGTTCCCGTATGCCCTACGGTACTCAATCCCCGACTAAGGATGATTAAGGCTGCATTTTTGTCTCTATCCATTACACACCCACACTGACAAACGTGAGTTCTAGTAGATAGAGTTTTCTTGACAACTTCACCACAGCTAGAGCATTCCTGGCTAGTATATTGTGGATTTACCGCTACCGTAACTTTCTTAAATACGAGTCCAAAGTATTCAAGCCAGACACGAAACTGATACCAGGATGCGTCGTTAATAGACTTAGCTAAACAATGATTTTTCACCAGATTTTTAATTCTCAAATCTTCATAGGCTATCAAGTCGTTAGACTGAACTACGCACCGTGCTAACTTCACAGCATGGTCTTTACGCTGCCTACTTATTTTGAGATGGCGTTTCCCTAAAATCTGTCTAGCCTTACCCCTATTTTTTGACCCTTTGACCTTTCTGGAAACACGACGCTGTGAACGTTTAAGAACCTTTTCTCCAATACGCAGAAATTTAGGATTCTCAACCATTACCCCATTAGAATCAGTGCAGTATTCTTTCAAACCTACATCTAACCCAATAGTGTTACCAGATGGTTCTATGTTTTCTTGACGGATAACATCAATACAAAATTGACAATAATAACCGTCAGCCCGTTTTACCAATCTCACCCGTTTTATTTGGTTGATTTGGTAGAAATGAAGGTCACGAGTCCCTTTAATTTTGAATCTACCAATACCCTTTTTATCGGTAAAAGTAATGAATTTACGATTATCTGCCAGCTTCCATCCTGATGTTTTATATTCAACAGAACGACAATCTTTTTGGAACTGAGGAAACCCCTTTTTACCAGAAATACCCTTTTTGCAATTATCATAAAACCGGGTGATAGAAGACCATGCTCGTTCAGCAGAAGCTTGTCTAGCCATTGAATTGAGTTCATTAGCAAATGGAAAATTAGCAGCTAAAACAGCACAATATTTCTGCAAGTCGTTTTTACCTGTATCTTTAACGTCCATCCACAGCCGAATACAGCTATTACGAACGAATTGTGCAGTCCGAATTGCATCATCTATTGCTGTTAGCTGAACTGATTTCCCATAAACTTTAAACTCAAAAACAAGCATCTCTTTACCTCCTATCTTATACTAACACATCTGGTATAAGATTAATAAAAGTACAATCAAAAGCCGTCCTACAAGGACGGGGCTTTAGACCCAACTTTTTGGTAATATTAGCCTCAAACTTAGCAAAGTCCTCTAGTCTAGAGCGGGTTTGAGACAAGCTTGAGATTTGAGATTTTAGATATTCAATTGGGCTTATTTGTGTTTAATCTAGTTTATTATTCACCTCTCTCCGGTCTAAAGACACGGGAATTCTAAACTGATGATACGTGGTAGGCTGAAGCGATACTACTAAGGGCAAAGCGCACACTACGTAAGCATCCAAATCAGAGAAATTTTAAGAAATAAATAAATTTGAGTTAACCTGTTGCAGTAACTTTTCTTAACTAAAGCATAGTTAAGTGAAAATGACTCCCAAACACTGAACTGGTTAATTCAGAGGTTTTATGACAACAGGTAATCATGTCATTTTCATGCACCCAGATGGGACTAGTCCATCTCACTATGCTTTTGCACGGTTTGTAGATCACGGACCCGATGGACGTTTGAATTGGGACAAACTTGACTACGCTGGTGTTTATCTGGGTCACATGGAAGATCAGCTAGGTGGAACATCTAACGCTGGTGCTGTTACTCATGCTACAGGTGCTAAAGTTTACGCAGAATCCTTTGGGTTAGAAGCAGATGGTTCAGAAATTGTGCCTTTATCTGGTGCTACTAACACAGGTAAAACAATTGTACAGGAAGCGATCGCAGCTAACAAAGTAACTGCCCTAGTTCAGTCTGGTGCAATTTTTGAACCTGGTACAGCGGCCTTCGTTGCTCAAGTTGGTGAACTGATTCGTGATGATGGAAGTAGAGTTCCTCCCAGACAAAGGTCTGCTGATATTGCCAAGCAGGTAATTGAATCAGGTGTTGATTTTATCCTGGGTGGTGGTGAACTCAACCTTTTACCAGTTGGTACTGATGGTTTTCACGGTACAGCGGCTGAACTGGATGCTCTGAGTACCAATTCCCTACAACGCCCCACTGAAAACCTAATTGAATTAGCAAAGAGCAAAGGTTATACAGTTGTTTACACAGAACAACAACTCAATGCTCTGCTTGATCTCCCTACACCACCAACCAAAGTTTTAGGTGTGTTTGCACCTATCCATACCTTTAACGATCGCCCTGAAGAAGTTTTAGCAGCAGCTAATTTACCACTGTATCTGGAAACAGCGCCAACCATTGCAGAGATGCTGGATGTCACCCAGAAGTTGATGGAAAAACACCCCAACTTTGATAATGGTTCAATTACGATTGTTGAAGAAGAAGGTACAGATAACTTCGGTAACAACAACAACGCTGCTGGTACTTTAGAAGGCTTGCGTCGGGCTGATGCAGCCATTGGGGTAGCAATGGACTTCATCGATAAGTATCCTAACACTTTGATGTTAACTGCCGCTGATAGTGATGCTGGTGGTTTACAGGTGGTAGATCCCCGCACTGCTGGACAAAATCTAGGCAATATTAACAATAACCCCACCACAGAATCCCGTAACGTACCATTAGACGGGCAAACCGGGGCTAACACCTTGCCTTTTGTCGCTGCTCCAGATGCTAATGGTGACGTATTCAATTTTGGCATCGCTTGGGCGGGTACACCAGATTTTAGTGGTTCTATTGTTTCTAAAGCACATGGTCTAAATGCAGAGAAATTACCTGCAACCCTGGACAATACCAAAATTTATGAGTTGATGTATGAGACTCTGTTCGAGACTGAACTAGAATCTCGTAATCCTGTACCGACACCAGCACCTCAAGCCACGAAAAATACTGGAAATGTCATCTTCATTCATCCAGATGGCACAAGTCCTTCTCACTACATGGCAGCCCGCAATATTGACAAGGGTCCTGATGGCAGACTGAATTGGGACAAAATGTCAAATGCGGGTGTATACCTGGGACACATGGAAAACCAGTTAACTGGTACTTCCAATGCTGGTGCTGTCACCCACGCCAACGGTGTGAAGGTATTTAACGAATCCTTTGGATTGAATGAAGATCAATCTATTGTCACCCCGGCTTCTGGTAAAGTTGGCTATACAATTTTAGAAGAAGCGATCGCTGCTGGTAAAGCTACAGCATTATTACAATCTGGTCACTTAGCTGAACCTGGTACTGCTGCCTTTGCTGCGGAAACCACCAACCGTTTAGGTGATAATAACCGAGCGCGAGATAAATACGCTGAGATTATTGAACAAGTCATCCGCTCTGGTACAGACGTAATCATGGGTGGTGGTGAGTTGTATATGTTGCCTCAAGGCACAACTGGTTTCCACGTTACTGCTGAGATAGATGCCTCAGAAACCAGCCCAGTTCGTCGCCCAAGCATCAACCTCATCGAACTAGCCCAATCTTTGGGTTATACGGTAGTTTACACCGAAGAGCAAATGAATCAGGTGGTAAATAGCCAAAACCCACCAACTAAGCTTTTAGGTGTATTTGCTGCTATTCATACCTTTGACGATAGCACCGAAGAAGAACTAGGGCTAAATAGTTCTAGTCCTCTACCTCTATATGTGGCTACTGCTCCCACAGTAGCTGAGATGCTAGAAGCATCTTTGAAAATTCTCAACAAAGACCCCGATGGTTTCTTTGTCGTAGTTGAAGAAGAAGGTAGTGACAACTTTGCTAACAACAACAATGCTGTCGGTACTATTGAAGCTGTACGTCGGGCAGATGCAGCTATCGGTGTAGCAATGGATTATGTTAATACCCAAGATCCAAATACCTTGGTGTTGACGGCTGCTGATAGTGATGCGGGTGGGATGCAGGTTTTCCAATATACTCCTTACACTCGTCCATCTGGTAACTCTACAACTAACCCCCCTCTGGCAGATAGCGAGCCTAGTGCGCCATTCATCGGTGTCAATCCCACCACAACCAATACCAATCGGGCAGTTTTAGATGGTATCAATGGCAGTACAGGTACACCAGAAGCTCCTTGGATACCCTTCCCATCTACAGATAGCATAGATGGAGAAATGGGTAATTTTGGTATTGCTTGGGTGGGTACTCCCGATTTCCCTGGTAGCATTGTTTCTAAAGCTTATGGGATGAATGCGGATAAATTACCCAGCACTCTGGACAATACTGAGATATATGATCTCATGTACCAAACTATGTTTGGGGTGACACCAGAAGAGGCCGCAGCACTACAAGAAACCCAATTGGTAGCGGGAACTACTGCTGATGACAAATTAGTGGCTGGTGCGGCTAATACTGCCTTTGATGGTATCAATGATTCTGTATTTACTGGTGCTGGTAACGATGAGGTTGACTCACAAACAGCGTCTTCTACCATTGCTGGACGTAACCGTATCAATACTGGTAGTGGTGCAGATATTATCTATGTGAACAAGGGCGATAGCGCTTTTGGTGGCAGCGGTAATGACGTATTTGATGCTACCGATGCTCAAGGTGGTAATCGGATGTCTGGTGGTGCTGGTAATGATATCTTCTACATGGGTAAAGATGATCGCGCCTTGGGTGGGGATGGTGATGATCAGTTCTATGTCCAGTTCGGTGGTGGTAACTTACTCTCTGGTGGTGCTGGTGCTGACCAATTCTGGATCGCCACTGTTGAACTACCTGATGCTGCCAATACTATCCTTGACTTCCAAAAGGGTGTTGATGTGATCGGGGTTCTTGGTATTTCCTCTAGCAGTTTGACTCTCAGTGTTGTCAGTGGTAATACTGAAATTGGCTTGGATGGTCAAACAGTTGCTATTGTTAATGGCGTTACTGGTTTGGATGTCAATACCAATTTTGTTTTTCAATCCTAATTTCAAACTTTGATTTTCTTTCGTTAGTAGCTATTAACCAGGGAAGAAGATAAGAATTTCTATATTTTCTTCTCCCTGGTTCTTTTTTCATTCAGAGGTAATTACAGATTCAG
This sequence comes from Anabaena catenula FACHB-362, assembly GCF_014698735.1. Taxonomy (GTDB): domain Bacteria; phylum Cyanobacteriota; class Cyanobacteriia; order Cyanobacteriales; family Nostocaceae; genus Anabaena; species Anabaena variabilis_A. The sequence continues at coordinate 267,823 of NZ_JACJTQ010000002.1, read as the reverse complement.
AATCGAACTCTATAGCAAGGGCTAGTTGATACAGTTGACGACGGGATAGGTCAGTATCTTTGGCTAATTGACGGCTGGCTTGGGAACGGGAAACTCCTTGTTTCATAATCTGTAATAATTCGGCTTTGAGTTCTGCTTCTGTGAGTTGGGGTTTACTGGTTGGAGTTCCCGCTACTAACAGGGTATATTCGCCTTGGGGTTCTTTTTGCTGGTAATGTGCGATCGCTTCCCCTATTGTCCCTCGCCAAAATTCTTCGTATAATTTAGTTAGTTCTCGTGCTATGACTATAGAGCGATCGCTCCCCAACACTGTCTCTAAATCCTCTAAACTATCCCGTAAGCGGTGAGGAGACTCGTAAAAAATCAACGTCCGGGGTTCGGCTTGCAAATATTCTAATTGTTGTCGTCGTTGTTGACTCTTAGCTGCTAAAAAGCCTTCAAAAATAAACCTATCTGTTGGTAATCCCCCAGCACTCAAAGCTGTAATTGCTGCACTTGCACCAGGAATAGGTACAACTGTGATTCCTGCTTCAATACAGGCTTTTACCAATTCATATCCTGGATCAGAAATTCCGGGCATTCCCGCATCACTAACCAGTGCGATCGCTTTCCCATTTGTTAAATGCTCTAATAACTCTGGAATGCGGCTATTCTGGTTATGTTCATGATAACTCATTTGGGGAGTTTTCACCTGGAAATGTTGCAGTAGTTTACCAGTGTGGCGTGTATCTTCCGCTGCAATCATATCCACAGTTTGCAAAATTCGCACCGCCCGAAAAGTGATATCTTCTAAGTTGCCAATCGGTGTACCGACAATATAAAGTGTTGATGGTTTTGGATCAGTTTGCATAAAATATGTTAGATGAAAAAAAGACAATAATTCTCATTTGTAAGTTGAGTTGAGCAGAAGAACTTCCAACAGCAACTATTTGATTAAATTGGTTTTTATAGCTGTTTTCACTGTACAGTTTTTCATCGCCAACCATGTAGGGGCGGGGTTTCCCCGCCCTCGATTGTATTGTATCCAACTACAATTTACCTATTGCAAAATAAAAACTGAAACAGCCGAGACACAGAAAAAAGAAATTCAAATTACACCTTGAAAATTACAGCAGAATTCAGGAGTCAGGAGTCAGGAGTCAGGAGTCAGGAGTAAAACTGGCTTGGTGTATAGGTTTCAATTTTGATTCTGTACCGTATGGCTACGCCACGCAAGCTATCGGCTGACGCTCACGGCGAAGCCTCATTGATCTGCAATCTGCTGTAAGTTACCATACAACTATAAATTAGTTGTTAATAAACTTCTCAAAAATCTCACCAAAATCCTTACGCACATAGGTTTCATGGGCATACTTTAACCAATTAAAGGCATACCAGTTAATTGCCTTAAACTGTTCTTCTGAAGTAGATGTATTTGTAGCACGACTGACTGTGCTGGAGGCTGTATTTAAACTAGTTTGGGCATATTGATAATAGACGGCATTTTCACGTTGAATGGATGCAATTTTTAGTAAAGCTTTGTACAAGTCTTTCAAGGGGGCAATATAAATTTTAGCAACATCAATAGAGTAGGATTGATCACCCATCGTTAACTTAATTTCGATGTCCATATCTATTGTTCCTGCGGTTTCTAACCTCACATCTTTAATAATGTGTTGACTATAACTAAAGCGTTTGAGTAAGCGTTTTTTACTAACCGCAGAAGTTCCATCCAGATGAATCAAAGCTAGATTAGTGAAACAGTATTCATCGGTTTTTGATTTAATCAGAAAATAGATTTTTTCACCTTCTTCATGCATCACATAGTCATCACTCTCCACCTTGTTATAATCTTCGGGTTTGATCACAGCACCAATATCACTCAAACCCAGTGCATCCATTGCCATGTTTTTGAACATAATTTGTTGCTCTCCAGAAAGAAACGACTTCTAATCTTATAAGTTTTATTATATATCAGTGGGTAAAAATTCAAGTGTAAAAATTTCTGTTAAGCTGTAAGGACAAGTTTCAGGAAATGAAGACAATCCCGTTTCTCGTTCGGCACTAATAATAGCAAGTTGATAAATTTTTTCTAGGGAATCAGCTAAACATCCTCTCAGACTGGGGTTTTCTACCAGGAGTTTTTCTAAGCGTAAGCGTTGCTCCTTGATAGTTAATTGCCAACTGCGAGAACGTAAGTTAGGCTGAAATTGCCATTTGAGTAAATGCATAATTAATAATTCTAATCGGCTTTCTAATTCTCGTTTTTCAGAACGTCCCATGTCTTCAATTTCTTCTGCAATATGATCAAAATCAATTTGATTAAATTGTCTAGTTCTTAGCAAATGCGCTTGTTCTTGTGTCCAAGCATAAAAATCATGATCATGGGTAGTTAGACTCATAGATTCTCCTATAATTCATTTAATAATTAGATCAAGTTACCAATTACAAATGACCAATTTTGCCTTATTTGTAGGTTTAGTCACCTTAGATTTAATTTATCTGGCCGACTCTCCCCCCAAAAATAATCAAAAGCTTGTTGCTACTGACTATACTGTAGCAGCAGGTGGCCCAGCAACAAATGCGGCTGTTACTTTTAGTCATTTAGGTAATCAAGCTCAACTCTTAACTGTGCTAGGTTCTCACCCAATGACGCAGCTAATTCGCACCGATTTAGGAAATTATCAAGTTGCAATTATTGACTTAGACTCCAGCAAAGATACACCACCACCAGTTTCTTCTATTATTGTCACCCAAAGCACTGGGGAAAGGGCAGTCATTTCTATTAATGCAGTGAAAACTCAGGCTAATATTACCTCGACTCCAACAAATATTTTACAAAACATTGATATCATACTTATCGATGGACATCAAATGGCAGTTAGTAAAATCATTGCCGAAACAGCTAAAAACAAAAATATCCCCGTTGTGATTGACGGTGGAAGTTGGAAACCCGGATTTGAGGAAATCTTGCCTTTTGTAGATTATGCAATTTGTTCCGCTAACTTTTATCCTCCAGGCTGCAAAAATCAAGAAGATGTTTTTATCTATCTTCAGAATTTTAACATTCCCCATATTGCCATTACTAAAGGAGAAAAATCGATAGAATATTTAAGTAATCAAAAAAGAGGTTTAATCGATATAGCGAAAATTAAAACCGTTGATACATTAGGTGCAGGAGATATTTTTCATGGTGCATTTTGTCATTACATTTTACAATCTAATTTCCAGCAATCTCTAGAATTAGCTAGTAATATTGCGGCTGAAGCTTGTAAATATTTTGGTACACGCCGTTGGATGGAAAATTAAAAGCAATACTATTTGATTTATAAACCACTCGTGGTACCAGGGAATAGGGAATACAATACTGTTCGGTTAAGAGTTTTTGTAGGTTGGGTTAAGCGACAGCGCAACCCAACAAAAGTTCGTAAATGTTGGGTTTACTACCTGATTTAATGTTTTTAGCTTAACCGACAAGTATTGATAGGGAATAGGGAATAGATTTTTTTACAACTCATTTAGGACTGCTGTAGATTTAAAAATTAGATTTTAAATAACAAATAAACAAAATAGAAATAAGTTTCTCTCATCAAAAAAGGCAACTGACTATTTAAACTTTGATAGCGGGTAGTTGGTGTGGGAGATGCTTGGGCATCTAAACCTAAATTTCTGGCCATTAAAACGGCACGTTTTAAATGTAATGGATCACTAACAATGAGAATTTTTTTAAATTGGTAATTTGCAACTAATTCTGAAGCATTTTGTAGATTTTGGGAAGTAGTTCGAGACGTAGTTTCTATGAGAATATCAGATGATTTTACACCTTTGCTGACAGCATAGAGTTTACCAACTAGCGCTTCTGCTATTTCATCACCATTACCAACTCCACCTGTAAAAATGAGAGTGCGGACATAACCGTTTTGATATAAATTAATAGCGTGGTTAATGCGTTCTCGAAACACAGGAGATGGTTGTTTTCCCCAAACTGCGGCACCTAAAACAATTGCGGCATCTGCCTGAATAGGAGTATAATTGTTACCATAAAAATATATATTAGTAGCTGTAGAGGCGATCGCAATCAATAAGGCAGAGATTAAGGATAAAATTACCAAAACTAACTTATTTTTTGTAACCTTACTGTAGCTTTGCGCCTTTACCCCTTTACGTGAGCTTTTCATAAAATCTATACTTTACCAAAATCAAAAGAATGCCAAACTTAGAAGAAATACTAAAAATTACTCGTGAAATAGGTTGGGGTGCAGCTAAATTACTGCGTTCTTATTATCACGGAACTGTCGAAGACGGAAACTTAGACGTACAATATAAACAAAATGAGCCTGTAACTGTTGCGGATGTAGCCGTTAGTCAATATATTTTAGACAAGCTACAAGCAGCTTTAGGTAATGAAGAATTTGGCTATATTAGTGAAGAAACCTATAAATCTCAACAGGGTAAAAATCCTTGTGAATGGGTTTGGATAATTGATCCTTTAGATGGTACAAGAGACTTTATCAACAAAACTGGTGAATATGCAATTCACATTGCTTTAGTTCAAGGAACAAGTCCAGTTTTAGCAGTGGTGACCATACCAGAAGCGGAAAAGTTATATTATGCTACCAAAGGTGGCGGTACTTTTGTGGAAACCGTTAATGGTTCTGTTCCCTTAAAAGTAGATGAAAATAAACCAATCGAAGATTTAACCTTAGTTGTCAGTCGTTCTCACCGCAATGAAAGATTAGAACATCTCCTGAAAAATCTACCCTGTCAAAATCAAAAAGCCATTGGTAGTGTCGGCTGTAAAATTGCCGCTATTCTTGAACAAGAAGCAGATATTTACATTTCTCTTTCTGGTAAATCTGCACCCAAAGATTGGGATATAGCTGCACCTGAACTAATTTTAACAGAAGCTGGTGGTAAATTTACGCACTTTGATGGCACGCCGTTAAAGTATAACACAGGTGATATTAGTCAATGGGGCGGTTTGCTGGCTAGTAGTTCTCAACATCATCAGATATTGTGTCAGAAATCAGCACAAACCTTAGCAGAGTTTGCCTCAGATGTGCCTTGAATAAGTCTATGAGTTTTTCTAAAAATGTTACTCGTTATGAGTTCATATACAAAGGCTATGCTATAGTGTAGGATGTAAGGATTATTTTCGGTTGAGTAAGTCGTTTTAATTTCTTTATAAATGAGTCTCTCCGAATCTAACTTTCTACACTATTTGATTTGGGAGACAGCCTGTTACTATGTCGATTTACGTTGGAAATCTGTCCTATCAGGTTACAGAAGAAGACCTGAAATTGGCTTTTTCTGAGTATGGGAAGGTCAATCGTGTGCAGTTACCCACTGATAGGGAAACAGGAAGACCACGTGGTTTTGCTTTCGTGGAAATGGAAGGTGATGACCAAGAAACCAAAGCCATTGAAGCACTTGATGGCGCTGAATGGATGGGTCGTGCTTTAAGGGTAAATAAAGCTAAACCCCGTGAAGAAAGAAGTCCTTCGCGTGGTAGCTGGGGTAATAATGATCGTGATAATCGCCGTTATTAATCCTGTTCTGAAAAATTTTTAAACCTAGAGTCGCCAGTAGATAAATCCAAAAAGTCAACTCTGCTGATATATTTTTTTAACTCTAGTATAGTATATATTCACCCACAATAGGAGGAATGAGAATGACGCAAGTAGTTTTGGGGGAGAATGAAGGTATTGAATCAGCTTTACGGAGATTTAAACGTGAAGTTTCTAAAGCCGGAATTTTCCAAGATATGCGGAAGAATCGCCATTTTGAAACACCTTTAGAGAAAGAGAAGCGTAAAGCAATCGCTAGACACAAGCAACGTCGTCAACAACGTTCTCGCTTCAAGTAATAACTTCAGAGTAATGTCTATTGCGGCTGTAAATCCAGTCAGCATCTCTTCATTATTCCCCTTAACTTCTGTTATTTGTGGTGATGTTTCCTAACAGCCGCAAATAGCTCGCAGAAATTAATAGAAACCTGTTTGTAGTAGTGCTGTGTTTATTTGCGGCACTACTACAAGTTGTATTTAGGCAGAGTTAGGCTAAATTTCCGCCACTGCGCGTTCAATTAAACGCCGAGCTAAAGTTTGCGTACCAGTGTGTTCATAGTAATTTGTAGCTACATCCAGGAAGGCCGCCAGGTAGTCTAATTTGTCATCAGCGAGTTGGACAAAATTTTGCAAGTTACCAACAACCTTTTGTGGTGTTAAATTATTGGCTGTCACAATACCACTCATCCAACCTTTAACTGAATCAAAACTTTCGCCGATAAAGTTGAGTTTACCAGCATCATTATTACCAGGAATAGTATTTTTGATGTTTTGGAAAGTTGAGTTTTGTCCTAAGTCCTGGGGACTCATCCGACTAATACCTGATAGGGCTTTGTCGATGAAATCAGGTCCCAGGGGGATTAAACCATCAACGCAAATTAAAGCCACCATGCGGATGAGTGATTCACCACTATACTCACCTAAAGAAGCGACAAAATCGCCAATACTATCACCGGGAATGCCGTTTATTTGGCAAAAAGCTACTAATTCAGCAACTACTTTTAAGGTTAAGTCAATAGTTTGAGCTTTATCTGGTTTGGGAGTGATGGAGTTTAAAAAGCCTAATAGGGGAATTGATTCACCTACTTTATTAGCCAAAGCGGCTGCACCAAGAGCCTTATCTGTACCATCAACAGTTTGATAAAGCCACAAAGCTGTTTGATATCCTTGGGATTTGTCGTTGAATAGATAAATTGCGCGTTCACCAATTTGCTGAATTAAACTCTCGTCATCTTCACCGGTGACAGTTTTAATCGTGTTGACAAAGCCGACGGTATTTTGCCACTCACCGGGAGCGACAAAATCTAAGGCTCTCAGCATAGATACAGTCAAATTACTGGTTGGTAGCTCATCAACTAACTCGAAGATAGATTTGCTCACAAAAATCTCCTATTTGAGGGTTTGTTATCTGAAGTAGAGAGTCAGGGTTATTTCAATTTAGCGAGATCATCAAGATCAAATTTCTCGATCCAGTCAGCGCGATCGCTTGCAGTGAATAATGGATCTTTAGAAATCACCTTGACTTGGTACTTACCGACCAAAACAGAAGTTTGGGTTTTGCCCTGTTCCACTGCGGGATAGCCGTCAATTTTCTTGGTGCTATTGGCATATTTTGAAGCTACTCCTGGTAAGCTGGTGGTGTCAGAAATAGCCAATTGAGCGACTACCTTGCCGTCTTTTTTCAAATTCGCTTCCGAAAAGCCTTTTTTCTCTTGGGTATAAACTCGATCATAGCCATCTTCCCCATCAGGGAAAAAAGCGTTTAATTGACTACCCTGTGTAGCATTTTCAGCAACGGACTGACCACTTTTTTGCTTGGTGCTTTCCTGTTGTACCTGATCAAAGCGGTTAGGTGCTTTTGTAGAACAAGCTGTAGTCAGTAGTAAGACACACAGTAACAAACTAGCTAAAATCCTGCGCCCACGGGATAAAATCACGTTTGGGTTCTCCTTAAAATGTGAGAGGTTTGAAGCAATTATCTGCGCTTCCGTAGGTTTTGCACCGGAAAATTTACTTTTTAATCATTATTTGTATTGAGAATTACCAATTTTCCGGCAGCTTTGTGATTAACTCCCCGCATCTTCATGACGATAAGCGATCGCAGCATAGAAGGGATCTCCTCCTGGTATACCCAACCATTGTAAGAAGTTCGGCGCTGTTGATTGATTGACAATCACTTCTGGAGTAGTAAATCCCGGTACTGAGGCAAAGTAACGCTTAACTAATTCGACTCTAGACGCTTCCGACACATCTCTCCACACCTGAATCGCCTTTTGATGGAACATTCGGTTAGAAAAGCTGATAATGGCGACACCACCCGGTTTAAGGATGCGGTGAATTTCCGTAAATACTGCTTCTGGATACTGCATATACTGTACAGAAACACAGTTGATAACAGCATCGAAATCTTGATCAGGCAAAGGTAGCTGAGGCTTCTCGTTGATATTCTGCACAAAGTAATGGTTTAAGCGAGGATTACGTGCAAGTTCTTCAGCGTTGAGTCCATGTCCTTCCACATGATCAAACTCTATTTCTGCTGGTAAATGAGACACCCAACTGCTCATCATATCAAAAATTCTTGTGTTGGGTTTAAGTCGCTGACGATATAAATCTGTCAACTGTTGAATAAAACCTTCATCTACATGGGTGACAAAGCGCGGATAGTCATAAAATAACTTATCATCGGTGTCATCTAACCTAAGGCGTTGATTTGGTCTAAGTAGCATAAATGTCTATGTTGGAAAAGTCTTTCACTAGATTGTGCTAATTTTGTATATTAACTTACCGAAGAAAGGCAGAGGGCAGGAGGCAGAAGGCAGAAGGCAGAAAATACAATTTTTGTCCTCTGCCAAAAGGGTTTAAAGCCCCTAAATTTATTTATGCAAAAAATCAAAATATTTTTTCCGAGACGCGCAGCGCTCTTAAAAATACGTCCTTATAGCAATTCCCATTCAAGTGAGGTACAAGCAGTAATAATTAAACGCAGCGAAAAGTTCCTCGTTCGCGTAAGCGTTCCGCAGGAAAGCCGGGTTTCCCGGCGTAGGAAACTTTTCAAGACAGATGGACGCAGATAAACGCAGATAATTTTGTATTTCATTAGACTAGGAAATGCTATATTAAATCCCCTAAATTTATTTATGGGGATTACCTCCAGCAAAACTGCCTTCCCTACGGGACGCTGCGCGAACGTCCTCCTGCCTCCTTGACTGATTTTCATCACTTAACTAAATTCAAGCACCCAGAGCTAATAATATTCAACTCGTATTCAAAAAATGTTGTACAAATCATCATTGTTTCTTGCTATTTGGCAGCGTCTTCTTTTGCTGAGGAGATTTCCTTATTTTAATTTATTAATTTGGCTAATTCCGTTGTTGCTATTTACTTCTGGAGAAAATAGCCTCATGGCACATGATGAAGCACTGTATGCGCGGAGAGCGCGTCAGATGTTTGATTCTGGTGACTGGATAGCTCCTTGGGGTAATGCTCATCATAAAACTCCTGGTTTTTATTGGTTAATTGCTATTTTTTATAAATTATTTGGTGTCAGTGATACCAGTGCGCGACTGCCTAGTATGATTGCAGGAATTTTTAGCTTATTAGTGATATATGAAATAGCGAAAATCTTACTTGATCAAAAAATAGCATATCTTGCTGCTGCTATTTTGAGTGTAGAAGTTCTCTGGCTACAATATTGTCGGTTATCTACACCAGATTTACCAACAATTTTATTAGTAAGCGTAGCTATTATAGCGTTACTAAAAGCTGAATTATATCCACAAAATCGCTATATTTATGTTTTTATAACTGGGTTATGTTTTAGCCTAGGCTTCTTAATGAGAAGTTTGATGATTGTTGTACCAATAACTGCATTATTACCTTATTTAATTGGGGAGCATCGTCGTCATCGTCATCTTTTTAACCCCATGTTGTATTTAGGAATTTTAGTCGGTTTAATTCCTACTTTGATTTGGTTATGGTTTAATTGGCTGCGTTATGGAAGTGATAGTTTTGGAAAATTATTGGGGTTTGTGGTAGAACTAGGTAGTAATGAACGACAGGGAAATGGAATACTTTTCTATTTCTGGAATGTGCCTTTAAAATCTTTTCCTTGGTTCTTTTTCAGCCTTTTAGGATTAGCTTTAGTAATTCGTTATCCAATTCCTCGCTACCAATTGTTATTAGTGGGTTTTCCTCTGACTTTATTTACGGAAATTAGTCTATTTTCTACTCGTTTATCTCACTACAGTCTTTACCTTTATCCCTTTATTGCTATACTTGCGGCTGTAGGTTTAGATTGGCTGGGGGAAATTTACAATAGAGAATTTACACCAACACAGGAAGAAAGAAAAATATTGCTTTTTTCTGGAAGTATGAGATATCTTCCTCGGAATCTTAGTTATGGTTTTGGTGTGTTAGGTAGTATAGCTATTTTAGCTGGTATAGGAGCTTTGGTAGCAGGTAGTATTGATATTCGCAAATATGCAATTCTCGCTTTGATTGTGGGTTTTGCTTGCTTAATTGTGCCTTTAGTTTGGATTAGTCGTTACTATTTTGATCAAAAATTGCTGACTTCTCGATACTGGATCGCCAGTTGGTTAATTGCTTGTTGGCTATCTATAGCTACTGCTGGTAATTTAGGGTTGTTAAGTGATTTTAACCCTAGTTTTAGAGTCTTTTTCCAACGGCAAGAAATAGCCTCAATTCTTAAAAACAATCCTATATTTTTTGCCAAATTAGAAGGCAAAGAAGCTGTATTGATTAACTTTTATACCCCTATTCATGGTAAAATAGTAGACTCAATTTCTCAATTACCAGCTTTTAGTTATGCTTGGATTTATACACCTAAACCTGGTGATTTATCTAGACATCATCGTATTATCGGCACAATTAGAGATTATCAATTAATTCAAGTTTTGTGAGCAATGATTGCTATCAATGCATAGTTCATTGTATTTTTTTTTATTTTTTTGGGAAAACGTAGCAAGTTGTTTAACTCAGTGCTGAATTTCCCCTAACTTGCTGCCCTATGCGATGCTGTATTAGCAACCCAATCGCCATTCCCATGCCCACAATTGCTGTAAAGTAAAATAAACCAATTAATCGGATATACATTGGTGGGGCAATTCCCTCAACTTCTACTGATTGCGCTACTTTCATCGCTGGAAATTGACGTTTAGATTCTGGCAGAGAAATTGCTTCTACCTCTACCTTATGTGGTGCGCCATCAAAAAATTGTTCTTGCCATATTAACTTCCCTTCTTGGTTAGGAAATCCATTGTAAGCAAACACTGTTAAATTATCTTCTAAAGCAATGGCTTTCACTTGTAATCCTACATCTTTAATAGCTGCTCCTGTCGTGCTATCCTTGACCTCAACCGCTAAATTTGCCAACTTTCCCACAGTAGCTAGTTTATCCCCTGCAATCTTGACTTCCATGCCCTGAGATTGGCTAATTGATGGGGCAATCTTCTCATTTTTATGAGAATGTGCGTCACCATGAGCTTCCGCAACTTCCGCCGTGATATTAATAAATAATAGAGTAACTATTGCTACTACAGTTAATGCACTTAACAACAACCGGACTGACTGCGGTGCAATTTCCCCTTCTCTCAATTCCTCTTGTCCACCAATTACCCAACCGCCTAACAATCCCAGTGATAATAAAATTGCTGCAACAACAGCAAAATATTTATATTTCACTGGATTTTCTCTAACATTCAAATTCAAAGTTTGCTGATAACTCGCAAAAGCATTTGCAACTAAAGGAGAAACATTGACTTGAATTTGATAATTACCACGAATTGGTAACATCTGCTGAAATTCTAACTTACCATTAGGTGCAGCAGCCTCCAGTTCTAATAACTTAGTTCCCTCAACCATAGGAAAATCTGTAGTTAATAAAAGATTACGTGAAGGTGTCGAAACTTGTAATTTAATTAAGGCATTTTTTAACAGTTTTCCGCCAGCATCAACAGCTTGCAATGTGAAAGAAACCGGAGATTGTTCCCTTTCTGTACCAGCTTCAAAGGGAAGAATTTTTTCTAACGGTGGGTTTGTAGAAAGCAATACTTGAGATTGAGGAGTTTGAGAAACCCCCACCAAAGAATATAAAATTGATAAACAAATACAAGCAGCACTGATAACACCAAACAGTCGATATCTTTTCATACAAAATTAGGACTTAACCGCAGATGAATATTTTACAGCCAATTAGTCAGTAGATGGAGTTGGGAATTTAGGTAAAAAGCCTAACACCAAGTTTGGTTTACTCCTAAATCCTAACTCCCGAATTCTAATTTACTTTATGATAATTTAATGACAGGCAACACCTAAAGTATGGTGACGCGCTGAGTGTGTTGTGTTATGCGCTGGGGGATATGTAGAGAAAAACACAGTCCAAATCACTAAAGAAGATAACATCATATAAAGTGTTACCTGTACTGGCTTAGAAAGGGTAATACCCGCAGTTTTTTGTAATACTGAATTACGAGCAAAAGCAGTCATTTGTGAACTCCCATAAATAGTTGGGCTAATTTATCAAAATTAAAGTGTATTTTGCTGCTTAGTGACAACAAGATATTGATAACACCAGCAGCCATTGTCAAAATCCTAGCACTTTATTTCATTTACTAGGCAGGAAGCATCATCTGTACTCCAGTCAACGCTAAATAAACCAATATATCAGGAATAGTCCTGAAAATTAGTTTTTCAAAGTTATTGACAATAATTATTAAGTTTTATATTATACATAAAGCTAATTGCAAATAATTCGCATAATTCGCAGTTTTTACCCACGCATATCCCTATTATTCTCATGTCTGACAACTTTACTCTCAGTAAAGATAAAATTTGGAGTCGTCGCCAACTGCTGAAACTGGGATTTGCCGGTGCTGGAGTCATAGGTGCGGGGGCAATTTGGCAGATGTTGAATACCAAAAATCATGCCAGTGTCAGAGTACCACCAATGGAAATGGCAACATCAGATGCTGCTACTAACCCCATGCAGGTGTTACGAGATTTTGATTATGGGACAATTAAGCAGGAAAATGGGCGCACAGTCCGCGAATTTCAGTTAATTGCTGGTACTTCCACAATTCAGCTTAATAGTGCTGTCTCCTATAACATTTGGGATTTAAACGGGCGTATTCCTGGTCCAACACTACGGGCAAAACAAGGGGAAAGAGTAAGAATACTTTTTCTCAATAATGCTGGACATTCCCATTCTCTACATTTTCATGGCGTTCATCCCTCGGAAATGGATGGGGTGCGTCCCGTGAGTAACGGTAAAGCGACAATTTATGAATTTGATGCCGAACCCTATGGCGTTCATTTGTATCACTGTCATGTTGCCCCAGTTACCCGTCACATTGCTAAGGGTTTGTATGGAATGTTTATTATTGACCCTCCTAAACCCCGTCCTCCGGCTGATGAAATTGTTTTAATCATGTCTGGGTATGACGTGAATGATGATAACCGAAATGAATATTACGCCTTTAATGGTCTTCCGCACCATTTTATGCATCATCCCATCCAAATTTACCAAAATCAGTTAATTCGGTTATATGTGCTGAATATTATTGAATTTGACCCCGCTGTGACGTTTCACCTCCACGCTAATTTCTTTGATGTTTATCGTTCCGGGATGACTATGACTCCCAGTGAAAAAACAGATGTTTTAACAATGGGTGTTGCAGAAAGGCACATTTTAGAATTTGCTTTTCGGTATCCGGGTAAATATATGTTTCATCCTCATCAGGATGCTGTGGCTGAAAATGGATGTATGGGTCAATTTGAAGTCGTCGCCGAAAAAGACTCCAAAAACCCCCGCAAGCAAATCTAAATCCCTAGTTATGAAATCTTTAAACCATTTTTTCTATCTATATATATTAAGAATTTTTATGATCTGATATGAATATTTTTTCTGTATATAACTACTAAAAAATGAAGAGAAGAGTTACTAAAAAAATAACTATCAAGTTTGTCAAAAGTATTCAATTCCCTAAGAGCAAAAATGATTAAATACCATTACATCTTCTTTTCTATCGCTGCTTGTGCCATATTTTCCCTGAGTTCTTGTACCAGCGACACACCAACAGCAGATATTAAATCAACACCAGGTACAGTCCCAAGTACAGCCCAAGTGACGGAAACTAACCCCCACAGTGGTCACGGTGGTAAAGCCAAAATTAATATTAATAGTGCTATCTTGTCCGAATTGGATAAATTTGAAGCTAAACTAGGGGTTCCCGCTTTATCTAACAAAATTCAAGCTAGTCGTCCCTACGCTAGTCCAGAAGATTTAGTTAGCAAAAAAGTAATTACTCAACAACAGTTTGACCAAATTAAAGACATGGTGACTGTTCAGGAAGTGGTACTTACAGGTGAAGCAAAAGATGTGGATTACATAACCAAACTGGGATTAATGAAGGGACATCTTTTAGTAGCCAAAGAACTGCTAGATCAAAATCAGCCTAAACAAGCCGAACCTCATATTGGACATCCAGTTGAAGAAATTTATGTTGATGTTGAAGAACAACTCAATGAACGCAAAGTTAAAGAATTTAAAAGCAACTTGGTAAGTTTGGCTGACTTAATTAAATCTAATCCCAAGGATGCCAAAATAAAAACTAACTTTACCACTTCTGTGCAAGCCGTTGATAGTGCGATCGCAGCCCTACCCGCAGAGCAACTTTCAAAATCGAGCTTTGTGCTACAAGTAATTGGTGGTTTGCTAGATGCAGCTAACTCAGAATATGGTGCAGCAGTTGCAAATGGCAAAATTACCGCCCCCATTGAATATCAGGACTCCCGTGGCTTTGTAGTCTACTCTAATGAACTATATAAAGGGATTTCTAGCCAAATGGCTCAAGAAAATCCTGAAGTACACAAAGCCATAGATACAGCTTTGGCTGAACTGGTGAAAGTTTGGCCAACTGCTATCCCACCCGCCCAAGCACTCAAAACCCCTGAAGATGTTACCAAATTGGTGAAAACCATAGAGGAAAATACTCAAAAAGTGCGAGAAAAAACTAGCACTAAAGCACAAATTTAGTAATCAGACACCATTGGAACCACAGAATAAGCAGATTAAAATGATTGATAAGAGAGAAAATAGTGAAAAGTTAAAAGTTAAAAGTGAAGAATAATCCCAGCTTCTAACACCTAAAAACTGTATAACTCCTAACTAAATTACTCTCAATTTGTAATTTTGCTGAACTTAACAACAAATGCAAGAACTCGACCAAAAAAAAGCCATAGACCTACTCAATGCCATCATGGAATTTGAACTAGCTGGGGTAGTCCGCTACACCCATTATTCCTTAATGGTGACAGGCCCAAACCGCATCCCCATTGTCGCTTTTTTCAAAGCCCAAGCCGCTGAATCTCTACTCCACGCTCAACAAGTAGGAGAAATTCTTACAGGTTTAGAAGGGCATCCCTCACTGAAAATCACCCCAATGGAAGAAACTTATAAGCACACAGTCAAAGATATTTTGACAGAAAGCTTATCCCATGAAAAAACAGCATTGGATTTGTACAAAAGTCTCCTAGAAACCGTTACTAATGCCAGCATCTATTTAGAAGAATTCGCCCGTGGCATGATAGGACAAGAAGAGATGCATAATCTCGAACTGAAGAAAATGTTACGCGATTTCAGCTAATATTATCTGGTCATTAGTCAAAATTTAAACATTTTTGAACTAATGACCAATGACTCATGACAAATAAAAAAGAACATGGATTTTACTACTGCCTTACCTACTTTTGTAATTACCCTCCGAGAAGGAGTAGAAGCAGCCCTTGTAGTGGGTATTGTCCTGGCTTTATTAAAAAAAGCTAAACAATCTCGACTTAATTCTTGGGTATATGCTGGTGTTGGTGTTGGTATTATTGTTAGTGCTTTAATCGGTGTTTTATTTAGTGGAATCATTAAATTCTTAGGATCTATTAATCCTCAATACACCTCTGTAGTTGAACCCATTTTAGAAGGTGTGTTTAGTCTGTTAGCAATAGTCATGCTCAGTTGGATGCTAATCTGGATGACTAAGCAAGCCAGATTTATGAAAGCGCAAGTTGAGGGAGCCGTCACCGAAGCACTAACACAAAACTCAAATGCAGGTTGGGGCGTTTTTAGTTTAATTTTAGTTGCTGTTGTGCGTGAAGGTTTTGAAACTGTCCTCTTTGTAGCAGCCAATTTTCAACAAGGTTTATTACCTACTTTGGGCGCACTTGGTGGTTTAGCCGCCGCTGCCGCAATTGGTGTTTTATTATTTAAATGGGGTGTGAAAATTAATATCCGCCAATTTTTCCAAGTCATGGGCGTTTTATTAGTTTTAATTGTCGCTGGATTAGTAGTTTCAGCTTTACAACATTTTGATGATGCTACAGCTAACCTTGCTCTCAGCAATCGTGCTTCCGAAAACCTTTGTTTTTATTATGAACACTTTACTAGAGTTCATTCTTGCATCTTAGGGCCAATGGTTTGGAATACTAAGAAAATTTTGCCTGATGAACAATTTCCTGGCATCATTCTCAAATCTTTATTTGGTTATAGAGACAACCTCTATCTAGTACAAGCTGTTGGCTATTTACTGTTTCTACTAAGTATTGGTGGTTTGTATTTCCGCAGCATCACTGGTGGAAAGAGTCCAAATCAAAAACGTGTTGCAATTGCTCAAAAATAAAACCGCAGAGATAGATACAGCAGAATTAAGAGGTAGAGACGTTCCGGTGGAACGTCTGTACAAAAGTAGGGCTGTAGCCCTGACTACAAACTTTTAATTATTTTACTAATAAAGCTTTATTCAACTGCTCAGAAGCTTTCTCAATCGCATTTAAGCTACCTGGATTTACCAGTCCATAATAATCAAAAACATAAACTCGGTTATTTTTAGTAGCTTGTAGTTTCTGCCAAAACGGTTCTTTTTTTAAGGAATCTAATAAGGTTGGTTCGGCATTAACGACTATTAAAACTTCTGGATTTGACTCTAAAACTTTCTCTGCTGAAAGTGTCACATACCCACCAATGGGACTGTTACCTTGTAATTCAGCAGCTATATTTTTAGCTCCAAATCTGGCAATTAAATCACCTGCCCAACTATTTTTATTTGGTGTTAAAATCGGTTGGCGACTAACTAAAACTAAAGTAGAAGGATTTTGAGTTGGGTTATTAGGTAAAAGGGTTTTGTAGCGATTTAATAACGGTTGAGGATCTACATCAATTGCTTGAGCCAGTGTTTTAGTTAGTTCTTCTAAAGATTTCCAGCTATTTATTTGAGTAGATAAAGTGGGTATTCCTAGCTGTTTAAGTTTTTGCATGGGTACGTCAGAAAACCCAGTTGTACCAATCACTAAATCTGGTTTTAAAGAAACAATTTTTTCTAAATTTGGCGGACTTTGACCTTCGCTAACACGGGGAATATTTTCAAAGTTGGAGTCATTTTTAAATAAGCTACTACCAGTAATTCCGACAAGTTTACTTTTATCTAACTGCAAGATAATATCAGCTGCGAGAGAGGAAAGAGAAACAACTCTTGTGGCTGATGTTATGTTGGATTTTTGTGGCGATATTTGAGTTGTTGCTGTGGTACAGGAGAATAAGAAGAGAGTTAAGATGAGTGTTATTGCAGATGATATCCAAGGCATAATTAATTTTTTTTAACGCAGAGGAACGCGGAGGTAACGCGGAGGGACGCGGAGGTTAAGAGGTGAGGAAGAGATGAGTTTGTTTTTATTATGGCTTAATTAACTAAAAGTTGCTGTACATCTTCTGGGGTGTTGCAGTTAAAGAGGATATCAGGTTCTGATAAGGGTAAAACTTTTACTGGATATTGTTTCAGCCACTTTTGAAATGAGCGTCCTCCTTGGTTGATAAAATCTAATAGTAGGGGTAAACAACGACTGCGATAAAAACCACAAAGTGGTTCCCAACCTTGAGGATTTTTTACTAAATAGGCAATATTTTCTTCTTCTACAGAATCTAGTCTTTTCACCCAATCTTGCAACACTTCAACTCGCAAGTTCGGTAAGTCACAAGCTAATAATAATACCCATTCTGTTTTGACTTTCTCCAGTCCTTGTGCAAAACCTACTAGGGGGCCTTGTGTGTCGCTGGGGTTTTCTTGTATAAATTCACATCGAGGCAACGGCAAGTGTTGATATCGTTCTGGCCAAGGTGTGACTATATATATGGTATCGGTGCAACTTTTGGCGACATTGCAAATTCTTGGCAATAAGGGTATTCCCTGAATGGGAATTAAGGCTTTATCCTCACCCATACGAGAACTTTTGCCTCCTGCTAAGACTATGGCGGTTAAATTAATCATAGGAACAAAATATTTTTTGCTACGTCCGTAAACAAAAAGTGTCACAAAATTATTGTCAAATAAGGATGTGATTGGTTTTGCTAGGGGTGGTGTGGATTTAGCAGCGTTAAAAATCCAAAACCGCAAAAATTTACCACATCTGAGTTTAGCTCGTTCTGGTGCAGCAAAGGTGGGTTATCGAGTGTTTGCGATTAGCATTGGATAATTATAACAAAGCTATTGCTATTAATCGAGATTATGCTGGACGAGGGGTTGTTTATCATCAACAAGGAAACTACACAGCCGCTATGTCTGAATATAATCAAGCAGTTGCTAAAGATGCTAATAGTTTAGCTGCAGTTAATAATATAGGCTTCATTAAATATGAAAAAGGAGACATAGAAACAGCCATTAAACAATGGCAACAAGCGTTTAAAATTAACAATAAAGTCGCTGAACCCATGTTAGCTTTAGCTGTGGCTTTGTATGGTAAAGGGGAACAACAACAAGCTTATCAGTTAGCAGAAACGGCATTAAAGTTAGATAAAAACTTTGCCGATGTCAACTTTATGAAAAAGAATCTTTGGGGGGATAAAATCATAAGCGATGCTCAGAAAATGCTATCAACTCCCCAGATGAAAACCTTGTTATCACAGTTGCGGTAATATCAATATACATC
Organism: Anabaena catenula FACHB-362; assembly: GCF_014698735.1. Taxonomy (GTDB): domain Bacteria; phylum Cyanobacteriota; class Cyanobacteriia; order Cyanobacteriales; family Nostocaceae; genus Anabaena; species Anabaena variabilis_A. The sequence continues at coordinate 249,294 of NZ_JACJTQ010000002.1, read as the reverse complement.
TCATATCCCCGATTTTTTTTAACAAGTGGGCGATTTAAAACATCAGTAAACAATTTTCAGGATTTTAATCCCATCAACATCACAACTATCAAACATCCTGTAAATCCTTAAATCCTGGATATCCTGATTCAGACAATTAAAATCCCATCAACATCACAACTATCCCGCATCCTGTAAATCCTCAAATCCTCGATATCCTGTATCCCTTACGGGAGGCGTAAGCCATATCTGACAAAAAAATCATCAATATTTTACGGATGCTTACCCCAGTAGATGTATTAACTATCATCCACTAGGAAACGGTATAAACTCTATGTCCAATTATAATCAAGCAGTTGCTATAGATGTCAACAACTTAGCAGCTATTAATAATATAGCCTTCATCAAATATGAACAGGGAGACAAGGAAACAGCCATTCAAAAATGGCAACAAGCCATAAAAATTAACAATCAATCTGCTGAAGCCACCTTGGCTTTAGCTGTAGCTTTGTATGTTAAAGGAGAACAACAACAGGCTTATAAATTAGCAGAAACTGCATTAAAGTTAGATAAAAACTTTGCTGATTTTCATTGTATGAGAAAGAATCTTTGGGGTCAAAGCATAATTACTGATGCTCAGAAATTGCTATCTACTCCCAAGATAAAAACCTTGTTATCACAGTTGCGTTAACATCAATAAATATCTCTTAACAAGAATGTAGAGATTTTGCATAAAACGCCTCTACATTTTTGGAACTGTCAAATTGCAGCAGTTTTCATGTATTTAGACCACACTGTTGATTTCTCTCTGTACCTCAGCGGGAGAAAAAAATGTGGTTTATTTACCTGAAAATAGCTGTAACATAGTCGGGGTATTAGCTTCGTTAACTGAAAAATTATGGGTAAGCAGCGCGTTCTGTCGGGAGTTCAACCAACTGGTAACTTACACTTGGGTAACTATTTAGGTGCGATTCGCAACTGGGTAGAAATTCAAGACCAGTATGAAAATTTCTTTTGTGTGGTGGATTTACACGCCATTACTGTACCGCACAACCCCGCCACTTTAGCGGCTGATACTTACACCATTGCTGCTCTTTATTTAGCCTGTGGTATTGATTTGAGTCATTCTAGCATTTTTGTCCAATCTCACGTTTCCGCCCACAGTGAACTCACCTGGTTGCTAAATTGCATTACCCCCCTTAACTGGTTGCAAGACATGATCCAGTTTAAGGAAAAAGCCGTTAAACAAGGGGAAAATGTCGGTGTGGGTTTGTTAGATTATCCTGTGCTAATGGCGGCAGATATTCTGCTTTATCAAGCGGATAAAGTGCCGGTGGGTGAAGACCAAAAGCAACATTTGGAACTGACGCGGGATATTGTCAACAGGTTTAATCACCAATTTGCGAAAAAAGCACCTGTATTAAAATTACCAGATCCTTTGATTAGAAAAGAAGGTGCAAGGGTGATGAGTTTGACAGATGGAACAAGGAAAATGTCAAAATCAGATCCTTCGGAATTAAGCAGAATTAATGTTTTAGATTCCCCAGATCAGATTACCAAGAAAATTAAACGCTGTAAAACTGATTTGGTGCGGGGTTTAACTTTTGATGACTCAGAACGTCCAGAATGTCATAATTTATTAACTCTCTATACCCTACTGGCTGGAAAAACCAAGGAAGAGGTAGCGGTTGAATGTGCAGATATGGGTTGGGGACAATTCAAACCTTTGTTGACAGAAACGGCGATTAATGCTTTAAAACCAATTCAAGAAAAATATCAGGAAGTAATGGCGGATAAAGGTTATTTAGAGTCAGTTTTGCGAGATGGTAGGGAGAAAGCGGAGGCTATAGCTAATCAGACTCTAATGCAAGTCAAAGCTGCTTTGGGTTTCTCTGTTCCTCTCTAAGGTTTAGGCTTTTAGGTGTAATGTGTTTTACCCTATTAGAAAACCGAAAATTTAATGTTATGCCGGATACCCATAGCTCCAGTGCTTTTAATAACTTCCGTAAAGCAGCCCTTGCGGGTGAATTTTTAATTACCGCCGAAGTTGCACCTCCGAAGGGCGGAAATCCCACCCATACAATCGAAATGGCGGCGACTCTTAAGGGAAGGGTTCATGCTGTCAATATTACCGATGGTAGCCGCGCTGTGTTGGGAATGTCTTCGTTGGCAGCGTCGGTGATTTTATTGCAGAATGGAATTGAGCCGATTTGCCAAGTTGCTTGCCGCGATCGCAATAGAATTGGAATACAAGCAGATTTGATGGGCGCTCATGCTTTGGGTATCCGCAACATTTTAGCTTTAACTGGCGACCCTGTAAAAGCCGGTGATCATCCTGATGCTAAAGCCGTTTTTGATTTAGAAGCTGTGCGGTTATTGCAGTTAATTAGGAAGATGAATCAGGGTGTTGATTTTAATGAAAAACTCCTCAATGATGGTGCATTAGATTTATTTGCAGGTGCAGCGGTAGATCCTCAATCTAAAAGTTGGTCAGGTTTGCAAAGTCGGTTTGAAAAGAAGATAGAAGCAGGGGCGCAATTTTTTCAAAGTCAATTAATTACTGATTTTGAAAGATTAGAAAAGTTCATGGATAAAATTGCCTCTAGTTACAATAAACCAATTTTGGCGGGAATTTTTCTGTTGAAATCAGCAAAAAATGCCCAGTTTATTAATAAAGCGGTTCCAGGTGTGAATATTCCTGAACACATTATTGATAGGTTAGCAAAAGCGAAACAGCCGTTACAAGAAGGGATGAAAATTGCAGCGGAACAAGTGCAGATTGCGCGGGGATTGTGTCAGGGTGTGCATCTGATGGCGGTGAAGCGGGAAGATTTGATTGCGCCAATTTTGGATTTAGCAGGAGTGGGAAAGGTTAGTTAGAAGGAAAAAGCGGTGTTGCATAATTAAAGTATGAATTTAGTAGAGACGTTCCATGGAACGTCTCTACAAGGATTTTGACATCACGCATATTTAAAGAAAGGTCGATGTCTCTTATATTGATATAAGAAATAGATTTGATGGGTGATAAATGTTCCATCTTAATATCAACTTGAAGTTTTCACATCTAAAAGATGTCTAGTCTGTCTAGTCCCCAAACTTTCATAGCGATATTAACTAAAATTTCTTGACGTTTATTAATAGCTTCATAATCCCACATTCCAAAATGAATTAGGCCAAGATTAACCATTGCACGATTTATTTGTGTATTATTACCAACATGAGGTTTTTCAGCCAAGGAACGAGTAATCAATATTTTCGATTGTTGATATCCCAATAGTTTATTTTGATAGTTTTTATCAGAAATAGAACTATTTATAGTTTTTTCTAATAAAGTCAAATTACCGAGTTTACTAGAATAAGAATCTTGTTTAGCTTGAGGTAAAATATGTTCAATAGTGATTGATTTATCTAAGTAAAAATCTAGAGATTCAGAGTGACCGAAGGCTTCTTTTTCAACATATTGAGTTATTTTAGCTAATAAATAACGTAACCGATACTTCGCTAAATTTGATCCAGAAGTTTGGCTTACAGATTGTTGAAATTCGTCTTTCAATTCTGTGATTTGAGGGATAAAATATTTATCAACAAAATCATCTAGATTTTCAATAGTTTTCACACATCTTAATTCCCTTGACCAAATAGCAAATTCTCTAGTAATATTAAAGTCTTTTCGCCTAGTTTTTCTAGTAATAGAAATAATAAAAAATAAGTTTTCAATATAATATGATAGTTTTTCAAAAATAGCTTTTTCTAAAAAATGTCCTCCTAGCAATAATAGTAAATGAGCTTTGACTCTACCTTGGATTTTACCAATAGCTTTTAAATGTAAATTATCTGATCCATCAATATTTTTTCCCTGACTAAATTTACAATAGTGATCAGCAGCTAAAATAAGATCATCGAGAAATTTCACGGGATTACTTTGAATACCTTGTTGTTCTCCATATTTAAGAAACCAATCGTAAATTTCTTCTTCTGGAAAACTATTTGATAAGTCAACCTCGTAATGAGACATCAAATAATATCGTAAAAATTGTAAAGGTTGTTGTTTATTTTCATATAGTAATTTTAAAAGTTCTTCCCACTTTTTCGTTAAAGCTTGCCAATGGCGGTCTCTTGCCTGTTCTTTCGCCGTATGAATGAATAGGTAATTTTTTAATAAATCAACAGGAGTTAATCCTATACCTCTTTCATTAATTGTTTCAAAAACCTTTAAAGCATTTGTTAAATTAGGGGTTTCAATTCTAATTAATTTAGTTCGGTTGGCGATAGCTGTCGAAACTTTTTTATATAATTTAATATCTTCTTCTAAATTCTCTGAAAAATATTTTTTAATCACTTTCCATGCTTTCGCTATATTATCAGCAGACGCTGAAGATTGTAGTAATAACTTCTCAGGTTCTTGTCCATCTAATATATAATCATTAATCACTTTTTGCCCAAAGCTATCATATTGAAGACTTAATCGAGGTTTGTCAATATCTTCGCCTGTGTCTGTACTTTGAGTAGTACCTTGTAAATAACCTTCTATCGCTTTTGAATTATCACCCAGTTTTTTAATAGAATCTCTAATGACACAAAATATCAGATATATAGTAGTGAGTCTTTGTTGACCATCTATTAATTGAAAAGTTTGTTTATCATCAGTAGAATCTGGATATACAACAATCGAACCTAAAAAATACTCGGATAAAGTTGTATCTCCTTCGTCTAGACCTAATCCTTCAAATAAATCTTCAAGTAATTTTTGAACCTGATCTTTTTGCCAGACATATTCACGTTGAAAATCTGGGACAATATAGAAATCCTGAAAGATTGTTGAAAGACTGAGGTTTCTTGATTCAATAGTAGGAATAGTAGACATAAGTTTTTTTTGAATTATCTTAAATAATGAATTTCGATTAGGGAAGTGAGGCTTTAAAGATCCATCATAAAATTATACTACATACACTGCTTCAGTATGAGAGATCGTTTCTTCTTTCTCTTGCAACATCACTTGTTTACGCTCTTTATACTCAATATACTGAGATAGAGCATAATTGATACTGCTTTTCCACCGCTAAATATTGCGGAAAATCCATGAGTTCTTGAAAATCCTGAAAGTTCATCAAACCCGGTAAATTATCAGTAATTCCCTATTCTTTTAAGTGACGCAAACAAACACTCATGACTTCAGTTACAGCCATGAGTGTAGTCAGGGGAAAAAAGACAATTTTAAAACCCAAATTTGGCCATTCTATGGTAGAAAAGGGGGGGAGCTTTGCCACCTTCAACAATATCTGCCACCAGTGGCACATGAGGAAAAGCAGCGGCTTGGCAATTCTGCTACAAATTGAGGTGCTTTTTACTGCTAACTGCTAACCGCTGCTGTAACTCCTAAAACCGTCCATTCCCCTGGACAATATGCTTCACAGTCGTCAAAGTCTCCAAACTAATAAATCCCCTGCGATGTCCTTTTTGATTCGACATTCCCAAAAATACAGCATCTCCCCGTGAAGAGTTGCGGGAAAACCGAGGGGAAGCATTGATATAGGTAGAGGCGCTGTTGACTCCTAAAGCAAATTGCCGGCTTTCCTGGTAAGATTCCGTAACAATGCAATCAGCATGACCACTGCTATATTGATTAATCCAAGCGATCGCATTTTCTAAGCTATCCACCAATTTAAAAGCTACTGTTTTCGTTAAATACGGCGTTCCCCATTCTCCATCTTTCGCTAACTGCAACTGAGGAAAAGCTTCTACTAATTCCACATCTGCTTTGAGTTCAAAGCCTTTGTCCTTTAAGCTATTCCACAACACAGACAAGGAAGATGGTAAAGCTTGACGATGAATGAGAACCTTTTCAATGGCGTTTACCGGATCTGGTTCACTCTCATGACTATCGAGAATCATCCAGCGCACCATTTCCAAGCTACTATTGAGCGACCAGTACAGGTAACAATTACCCATCGCTGACTTTAAAACAGGACAAGTTGCTTGTCTTACCACCTGCTGAATTAAGCTAGAACGTCCATAGGGAATGACTAAACTTAAATACTGGTCTTGAGTCACTAAATCTCGAATTGAAGCACCATGTTCGGCTGTAACCAGTTCTATACAACCGGCTGGTAAACCGACTTCAGTAATAGCATTTTGCAGTACTTCTGCGATCGCTGCGTTAGAATGACTAGCTTCCGTACTGCCTTTGAGAATCAAACTATTACCAGTTTTAATACAAAAACCAGCTGCGATCGCACCCAAATCAGGAAAAGCCTCATAAATAAATCCAATCACGCCCAAAGGCATCAACTGGGTATAACTCTGAGAATCTTCCTGTTGATAATCGGCAGTTCTCACCCGTCGCAATGGATCTGATAATTCCCCCAACCGTTGGAGAATTTCCACTGTATTCTCTAACCTTGAGGGAGTTAGCTTCAACCAATCTAAAATCAACTCTGATACCGCCATTTCTCGACTGGCTTCTAGATCCAATGTATTGGCTTCTAGAATGTCGTCAAATGAACGTTTTAGCGCTTTTGCCATTGCCAGCACAGCGCGACTCCGATCTACTCCCTTTGTGATACCTAACTTCAGGGAAGCTTGATAAGCGCGTTTAGCACTCTTTACAGGTTCAGAAAAATCATCAAAAACTTCAACGGTCATTGAGTTAACGTCTGTAGGTAAGCCAGACCATGATTGCTGGCGGGATAGCCAACAGCAGTGCTACTATTGCCCAAACAAGAATGCTTGAAGCATTGGCTAATCGCAGTGCTAATGGTAGCCCTATAATCACTAACACGAAAATCATGCCTAGCGCTATCGGCCGATAATTTTCTCCCCATCGGGGTTGGATAACACACCAACTATTTCCCGTCCAGCGCCAAGCTCGCTTATACGAATAGGTGGGGGAAAGTAGTTCTAGCACTTGACCATGATCTTCCACAACAAAAATTTTCTGACAGCGATCGCATCCAAATGCTTCTGTTAGCGTAATCGGGATTAATTGCCCACGGCGACGGCAAGGACAAATATATTCCGTATTTAAGTCTATTTTTTCAGGTTTTTGAGATGGCACAAGCGATATCAATAACTTGAGCGTGTTTTTCTTAACTGTTCTAGCTGGTGACTCCAAGAAGTAATTCTTGGACTACTATTTCTAAAAGTCAGCTTCAGCCAGCGGAATTCTTCAACACCAGTTGCTACCAGGAAGAAAACTTCACACTTTTTAAACGCTGCTTTCAGCAGTTTTAGTCATGGCGGATATCGCCACAGTCATCACTATTTCTAGTATATTTCTGGCTGCATTGTAGTTGCCATTTTCAAATTGACAAAATACTTAGCCGGAAAAAATTCCGCTACCCTGAATTTTGCGTAAGGTTGATAAATGCTGCATTACGGCATAATAGCTCAGATTCAACTTGCCCTTTGCCTTTGTTCTTACATAAACAGGTGTAATCAGGGATTTAGTAATCTGAGCCTTTTGATATTAACTGAAAAGCGGGTAACGCGATTCGAACGCGCGACATCAACCTTGGCAAGGTTGCGCTCTACCACTGAGCTATACCCGCAACTTTCACATTAATATAACTATCTCAGATTTCTCCTGGTTTGTCAACCCCTAAATTTATGTTTTTTGGTCATTGGTCATTGGTCATTGGTCATTGGTCATTAGTCATTGGTCATTAGTCATTGGTCATTGGTCATTGGTCATTGGTCATTGGTCATTGGTCATTGGTCATTGGTCATTGGTCATTGGTCATTGGTTATGGGGAAGAGGTTATAGATAATTCTGCCCCCTGCTCCCTGCTCCCTGCCCCCTGCCCCCTGCTCCCTAAACCACCTCTGACTCCACGGGATTTTGGATTGCAGCTGGAAGGGTTTGAGCATTCCGAGCATAAGGTTCTGCTAGGCTAGAGCGTAAATTACGCATCAGGCTGGCCATTTCTATGGCATTCATGGCATAATCCCAGCCATGATTACTTTTAATTCCGGCTCGCTCTAATGCCTGTTGCATCGTGTCCGTTGTCAAAATGCCAAAAATCACGGGTACGCCTGTTTGAAAGCTGGCAGCAGCAATACCCTTCGCTACTTCAGATGATACATAATCAAAATGGGGCGTTTGTCCTTTAATCACCGCACCCAGGCAAATTATGGCATCATAACGATGGGAGAGTGCTAACTGCCGAGCGACGGTAGGAACTTCAAAACTGCCTGGAACCCAAACATAGTCTACTTGATTGCCTTGAGGATCGGGATTTATACCATGACGTTTTAGACAATCTTGACATCCTTCTACAAGTTTGAGAGTAACTAAGTCATTGAATCGACCAATCACCATTGCAAACCGCAAAGGCTCTGTTTGAGTAAAATTTCCCTCAAAAACTGCCATGACTGCCTCTTAAATTAACTATAAATTCTTAGCCAATACACTTTTCTGCCGTCAATATAGAGGAGCAGGAAAGCAAGTTCAGGAAAAAGTCATCAGGAAAAAGAAAATCTCTCTTTTTCTTCTTTGACCTTGTTACCTTAGCTTTTCTGCTCCTCTAAATTTTTATGTTATGTGCTTGTGACTGTTTGTAGCCGTCGTCTACACCACAAAAAAGTTTAATATCCCAACTAAAACCACTAAAACAGTCCAAATTCCAGAACCAACCCACAGCAGCTTTTTCGATTCAACCCAATTTTGAGGGGTTGCATAAGCGACAGGAACGCCAATCACCAAGACAAAAGACATTAGAACTAGAGATACTAAAGCAAATTGGAATACTAAGGTCATTTTTACTTTTCCCAACACAGCGATATCGTAAATTGTCCCAAGACTGTCGCTGTATGATGGACAGACTGGGTTGTTCAGTGACCCCTGTGAACTCACTTGGTCTTCTGAACCATTAATATTTTACGTCCGGTTTGTAACAGATGATCAATTGTCATTAGTCATTAGTCATTAGTCATTGGTCATTGGTCATTGGTCATTGGTCATTGGTCATTGGTCATTGGTTATGGGGAAGAGGTTATAGATAATTCTGCTCCCTGCTCCCTGCTCCCTGCTCCCTGCTCCCTGCGCGCTGTACCCTCCCCCTCTGCTCTCTTTACTGTTACCTGTCACCTATTCCCTATGGATTTAATTCTTTGTCACACAACTGCTGATTTTGACGCTTTGGGGGCGGCTGTAGGCTTAACTTGTCTGCTACCAGGGAGTAAGATTGTGCTAACTGGGGGAGCGCATCCGCCTGTGCGTGACTTTTTAGCGTTACATCGGGATGAGTATGCGCTGATTGAAAGACGTTCGGTAAATCCAGAAAAGATTCGCTCTTTAACGGTTGTGGATACTCAACAGCGCGATCGCTTGGGTAAAGCTGCTGAATGGTTCGATTTACCCAATATCCAAGAAGTTGTAGTTTATGACCATCATCTCGGACAAGATAGTGATATTCCTGCCACACAATTGTATCTTGACCGGGTGGGAGCTACGACAACCTTAATGGTGGAAGAATTACAAAAACGTCATATTTCTTTAACTTCTGCCCAAGCAACTGTCATGGCTTTGGGTATTCATGTCGATACAGGTTCGTTAACTTATGACCAATCTACACCCAGAGATGCTTTAGCGTTGGCTTGGTTGATGGCACAGGGAGCGAGTTTATCAGTAATTTCCACCTATCGTGATCCCGGTTTATCGCCACAATTGCAACAATTATTAAGTCAGGCTTTGGAAACTTTAGAGTATATTTGTCTCAGGGGATATACGATTGGTTGGGTGATATTAAAAACAGATGGTTTTGTGCCAGGGTTATCAAGTTTGGCTACAGAACTGGTCGAATTAACAGAAATTGATGCCATATTATTGGCAAATGAATATGCTTTAGGTGATGATGAATGGCGATTAACTGTGATTGGGCGATCGCACATTTCCGGTACAAATCTGAATCTTCTCTTTCAAGTATTTGACGGTGGTGGACATTCTCAAGCCGCTTCCTTGAATCTTCGCACACAAGACTCACAGCCAATCTTGCAGCAACTCCTAGATGGGTTAAAAGCCCAAATTCCCCATCCCCCTACAGCTAGGGATTTAATGTCTTCCCCAGTCCGCACCATTCGACCAGAAACCACAATAGCCGAAGCACAACGCATTTTACTACGTTACGGCCATTCAGGTTTATCTGTCGTCAATCCCCAAGGCCAATTAGTTGGTATAATTTCACGACGTGATTTAGATATAGCCTTACATCACGGCTTTAGTCATGCACCAGTTAAAGGCTACATGACAACCAATTTAAAGACAATCACCCCAGATACCACTTTGCCACAAATTGAGTCCTTAATGGTGACTTATGATATTGGACGTTTACCAGTATTAGAAACGGAAAATCTCGTTGGTATTGTCACCCGCACCGATGTTTTAAGGGAATTACATCAAGCCGATACATTTGATGGAGAAATACAAAAAGATGGTGAAATTAATATTAATTTGCCACAATTGCAAAATAAATTAAATCCTCAACTTTGGCAACTACTTACCACCGCATCTCAAGAAGCAGAAAAACGCGGTTGGCATCTTTATTTAGTAGGTGGTGCAGTGCGGGATTTGCTATTAGCAGAAACTGAAACCGGCACTTTAATGATTAATGATATTGATTTAGTAGTTGATGGTTTTCATAAAACAGCATCTGTGGGTGCAGGTGTAGAATTAGCAAAAGCACTCCAGGAAATTTATAAAAATGCCCGTTTAGAAATTCATGGTGCATTTCAAACTGCCGCCTTATTATGGCACAAAGACCCAGAATTAGATTCATTATGGGTAGATATTGCCACTTCTAGAACTGAATTTTATCCTTATCCAGCAGCCAATCCAGAAGTTGAAGCGAGTTCAATTCGTCAAGATTTATATCGACGGGATTTTACTATTAATGCTATGGCATTACGGTTAACTTCTCCTCGTGCTGGAGAATTACTTGATTTTTTTGGTGGTTTCTTAGATTTACAAGCCAAGCAAATTCGGATTTTACACGCTAATAGCTTTATTGAAGATCCTACTCGAATTTATCGCGGTGTCCGTTTTGCTGTGCGGTTTGGATTTGAAATTGAAAAGCGCACTGAGGAATATATTCATTATGCCATAAATAGCGGAGTATATGACCGCACTTCCCAAGAAAATAGCAAAACACCTGCTTTACAAACTCGTCTCAAAACAGAATTAAAATATATCTTATTAGCACCTTATTGGCAATCAGCTTTAAAATTGCTGGATAATTTAGGTGCTTTGCAGTGTATCCATCCTACCCTAAAATTAGATTCAGAACTCTGCCGACAATTAAATTTATTAGAACGCTGTTTAGGGAGATTTGACAGAAAAAAAACCTTAAGCAATTGGCAAATTCGTCTAGAAGCTTTAATCAGTTATTTAAAACCAGAATATCGAGCAAAGGTAGCCAAAAATCTGCAATTAGCTGATGATAGTATTGCCAGATTAAAGAATTTATCCCACACTCAAGCAGAGATAAACACATTATTACCTACCTTCGATCATCCCAGTCAAACTGTAGATTTACTCAGAAAGCATGATTTACCAACTTTAATCTTAATTGCTTTACAAAGTTCCCGAAACATTAGAAGAAAGATTTGGCAATATTTAACAATATGGGCAAATGTACAGCCGCTATTAACTGGAAATGATTTAAAAGAATTAGGTTATAAACCTAGTCCAGAATATAAGCAAATTCTTGATGATTTATTGACTGCTACTCTGGATGGTTTAATTAAGGATAAAGCAGAAGCAAGAGAATTTTTAGCCCAGCATTATCCTCGATAATTTAGATGAGAAATATGAGGTTTATATGCACATAAAAACATTATCCTCTTCTATTTGCGTAGGACTTACGCAAGATGTAACTGAAAACCTGATTCTTGCGTAGTGGTAATTCATGAATTACCACTACGTTCGTTCGGTTTTGCGTCAGTCCTGTTGCGGTTAAATCTTTCTCGCTGTACCTCACGAATGTGGGATTACAGCTTTTATCGGGTGTGCTGTCCCTTAACCCCAGCCACATTTTAAATTGTATCTAGGTTGATCTAGCGGTTTTCAGTTGAATAAGATACACTTAGTTATAATATAGCGTTTTTTACTGGGATGCCAGACAAAGCCAAAAGTACGGTTACTACTATATACTTTTTAAACTTTATGCTTACCTCAATACAGTTCAGATCAACCTATTTATCTGCCCCAGCTTGCCTAAATAGATAATTTTCCTTAACACCAAGCGTATTGTCTTTTACCCGTTTTCCCTTATTTTGCCTCCTTGTTATCAACTGATAAAAAACTTTTACTACCCACTAGTACAGAACGGCGTAAATAAACAGACCATTAAAAAATTACTGAAAAGCTTGTGTAATCTGCTTTTTTAATTTTTAATTTTTAATTTTTAATTCCGCCCTGCGGTACTAGAGCGTTAGTCCAGTTATAATTTATTCCTATCGGATACCTGTGCCGGAGATCTACCGATGAAAACTCTATCTAGCCTTGATGAAGTAGTGAAATATTTAGAACAGCATGAAAACTCAACACGGATTAAAAAATTAATATTCTGTGCTTGTACAAATATTTGGGAGAACGATCAAGACAAGCTAAATAACTTTAAATTACCAGAATTAATTCAAGAATTATGCACATTGAATCCAATTTTAGATAGCTTGAAATTATCTTTATCTCAAGTTGTAAAAAGCCTTAACAAACAAGCTGAATACTCCCTATTAGCCAGTGTAGTTTTTAATGAAGTACAGAAGTTATATATAAAGGATGAAGAATCAACAGGAATACTCTTAAATCAACCCAATCAAGATGAATCCATCTTTTATAATTCTGGACAAATATCATCAAATGCCCTGAATCAATCTCCAAACAGTAAAATCAAATCTCAATATGATCAGTTTGATTTACGGCAAAATCTTATGAAATATACTAACCCGCTTAGGGCTAAGATAATTCTATTTTCTGTACTTTACCATAAATTTACTTTCCAGGAAGAAGACTGGTTTAAACTGAGAGCAGAAGAACTTGATAGCTTATTGCAGAAATTGTTTGATTCTTGTTCAACTCTCAGAGAGCTTGAATTTAAACTAAATAATAGCGTTATATCTCTAGGCCACCCGGATGAAAATACTCAAGTAGCCAGTGCAATTATCCAATCTATGCGAGGTTTATATAGGGATATTTCATCCACCAGCGCCACCCAATATCAACCAATTAACAGCTATTCATCTCAAGAAACTAGACCTTTAGTTGATCTTAATTATGACATAACATTAACTGATGTTGATCATATCTATGAGAATGACATAGATGGCGAGAATACCTGTCAATTTATAGTACCTCCTACAAAAAATATGTTCAATAAAAACAATGATGGCAATTTTTAAGCATTATTGATACTAGGGAAATTTGAAAAGATTTTGGTAATTGACAGGGTAAAAATATGGATGCCAATGAACTTCTGAAGCGATATGCAGATGGAGAAACAAAATTTATCGAGGTTAATTTAAATGGAGTAAATCTTTTTGGTGCAGACTTGATTGGTATAGCCTTGAATAGGGCGGATTTGCGTAATGCTATTCTAATTTTTAGCTATCTAAGTCGGGCAATATTGAACAAGGCAAATCTAATTTCTGCCAAGCTAAGTGGTGCAAACCTCAATCAAGCGAGTTTAATAAGTGCGAATTTGCATGATGCTGATTTGCATGGTGCAACTTTGCAGGGTGCTGATTTGCGTAATGCCAATTTAACTTTGGCGGATATGCTGGATGCTAACTTGATGGATGCTGATTTGCGTGGTGCAGATCTCAGTGGTGCTAACTTAACAGGTGCGTGCCTGCGTGGTGCTAACCTGCGAGAAGAACAGAGAATCTATTCTGCTATTCTCCGAGGTGCTAACCTGCATAAGGCTGATCTACGGGGCGCTAATTTAACTGGTGCAGACTTAGCTAAAGTTGATCTCAGTGGTGCTAACTTGAGTGAAGCAACGCTGCGTTATGCGGATCTCAGTGGTGCTAACCTGAGTGAAGCGATTTTGAATAGGACATCTGTGAGCGACGCTAATCTAGCAGGTGCTAATTTGAAAGGTGCTAACATGATCAATGCTAGGCTAGAGCGGTCAAATCTAAGTGATGCCGAACTTACAGGTGTGAACTTGTATGGTGCAATTATGACAGAGGTGAAACTGACCAGCGCCAAATTAAGTCACGCAAACTTGAGTTTTGCTAGGTTGAGTAGAGCAGATTTAAGTCGGGCTATCATGCGTCAGGCTAATCTCACCGAAGTAGATTTGGTTGATGCTTATCTTGCTAGAACAGACTTGACTGGTGCTAATTTAAGTAAGGCAACTCTAATCAGAGCAGAAATTAGTAGTACAAATCTGACGGGTGCAGATTTGCGTGAAGCCGTAATGCCTGATGGAAAAATTAACTACTAAAAACATAAGACAGTTTTTCAGTAATTTATTTTTTGGTGTTCCCCAACATACCGTAAACTTAGAAAAATAGTGGGTTAGCGACAGCGTAACCCACCCTACGCAACATTAGTTTATCACTAATAAATGCGGCTTACTTTCTTACTATCTGGTGAAAATATCTTACTCACCAGTAATGGAAAGTTCATTCACCCAAATTCTGGGAGAAACTCCCCCTGGTGTTAACTCCACCTCTTTCTCTACATAAACAATTGACTGCAAAACTTCCAAGAAATCACCAGCTACGGTTGCAGACTCAATACTGGTTTTTTCACCTTTGTTAATTAGCCAACCATCAAAAGGCAAAGAAAAAGAACCTTGTAAAGATTTAACACCTGCATGAAGAGCTTGTAAATCATCAATTAAAATCACATTTTCCGCAGTTTCCAAACTCAATTCTTTCTCAGTTGTCCCGGCTGCAAAAACATGATAAAAATTGGGACTAACGCTCACCTTTGCGCCAATACTAGCATTACCTGTAGGTGTAGTATTGAACCTTTTGGCAGTTCCCGCACTGTGCAGAAAGCTGGTTAAAACACCATTTTCTATCAACTTTACCTGACGAGTGGGTGTACCTTCACCATCAAAAGTTTCTGCACCAACATTAGCTGGATGTAAAGCATCATCATAAACTGAAAGTAATGGTGAAGCCAGTTGTTTACCGATATCTTCAGCTTTAGATAAACTTTGATTGTCAAGAATACTTTGAGCATTGAATAAATTAGAAAAAGCACCTAATAAACTCAAGAAAGCTTCCGGTGAGAAAACAACTCGATATTTACCAGTTTTGATTTTTTCATAATTCAAGTGACTGATAGTTTTCTCAGCTGTTTCCTTAACGCAACCAGAAATGTCTAAATCAGCTAAACTTTCCTTAACTCGATAAGCACCTGCACTGCGTGGTTTCTTATTTTCTTCCTCAGTTTTGCTGTAAAGATAAATCGAAGCTAAAGAATGAGATTCTGTTCTCACAGCACCATCACTATTAACATAAAACCTGTCAATATCCCTTTGTGCCAAACCATTATAAGGCACACTAGTAATAGCAGGATGAGTAGATATCAGTTCTTTTTCTGCTACTAATAATTTCTCTATCAGTTCAGAAACTGGGGCTTGGGGTGCTTTTTCATGACGTGTATTAGGAATAGGAACCGTCGCTTCTGGACTAAAATCAGGAATGTTTTCTTTCACACCAAAAAAACTAGCTTCATAAGCAGTTTTTAAAGCCAATTCTAATCCCTTGGGGTCTACATCAGTGGTGCTAGTCACACCCATTGTATTTTCTTCATTCCAAACCCGAACAGTCACACCAGAACGATTAGAAGCCTTAACTTGTTTCGGTTCACCTTGGTCAACTTGCACACTTGTATCATCTACCGTTGAACCGTAAATATCAAACTTTTTAATGCCCAGTTTCGCAGCATTTTCTTGAGCGTAAGTTGCAATTTCTTGTATTTTTGTCATATTTCAATTCACAATGAAAATCTATGAACATGGTAGGTTGGGTTAAGCGACAGCGCAACCCAACAAAAGTGCTGGTTCTGTTGGGTTTCCTTGCGTCAAACGCCATTCGCCACAAGCCGGGGAACCCGTCCAAGGCGATGGCTCCCCAACCTACATAAATTTTTGATCATTCACAATCCAAAATCTAAAATTATTTATCTTCCACCAACAGTAATAGAATCAACCTTAATATGAGGCTGTCCAACTGTAGTGTAAATGCTGCCACTAACAGAACCACAAAAACCGGGCGCAAGTTCTAAATCTTGGGAACACATGGAAATTTTATTCATAATTTCCTTAGCTTCACCAATCAGGGTTGCGCCTTTTAATGGTTTGGTAAGTTTACCATTTTCGATTAAATAAGCTTCATCAACACTAAAGTTAAATTGACCTGTAGCACCTACACTACCGCCACCCATTTTTTTACAGTAAATACCTTTATCAACAGAGGCAAATAAATCTTCATTGGTGTATTCGCCTGTATCAATATAAGTATTCCGCATCCGACTAGCGGCAGCAAAAGTGTAATTTTGACGGCGGCCACTGCCTGTTCTAGGATGTCCGGTGCGAATGGAACCGGTTCTGTCAGCTAAGAAGTTTTTGAGAACACCTTTTTCAATTAATAATGTTCTTTGTGCTGGCATTCCTTCGTCATCCATATCAATTGTCCCGAAGGCATTATCAGCGCGTCCTTCATCCCAAGCTGTCAGACTTTCATGGGCGATTTTTTCACCTTTTTTATCAGCAAAGGGTGTGGTATTGCGTTCAATTTGGGTGGTTTCTAACAGGTGTCCGCAGGCTTCGTGGAAAATTACGCCGCCAAAGTGATTGGCCATGATGATGGGGTAAGTTCCTGATTCTACGTAATCTGCGTAAAGCATTTTCCCGGCTGATTCGGCGATTTGTTCAGATGCTTGTTGATAATCCCAGGTTCTCAGGAAATTAGCATCACTGGTGTTACCTGCGCGTTCGGCAATGGAAGCACGGTTAGCACCGTCAGCACAGAGAATATTAAATCCTACGGACTGGGTGAGGCGAATATCACGCGCAAATGTACCATCACTGGCAGCAACTAAAACTTCTTGCCAGTCACGGAAATAGGAAGCGCGGCGTGATTGGACGTGGGTAGCTTTTTTGTGGAGTTGGGCAGTACCATCAAGGAGAACTTCTCCCATTTCGCGGATGGAACTACACAGAGGTAGCCAGCCATCTTTGCCTCGTTTGGTGGCGTAGTCTCTCAGTAATTCTAGGTTAATTTCGGGAATGAAAGCATTAGCTGTAGGTAGTTGTAATCCTAAGATAGAAAGACCTTTTTCTAAAGCTGCTTTTAACCCGGAAAATGTCAGGTTATTGGTGCTGACGTAGCAGTCAGCTTTGCCACGAAATACTCTAACTCCTGCACCTGTGGCTAAACTGGGTGAAATACTGGTAATGATGTCGTCTTCTGCTAGACAACTGATGTAGTTACGACGTTCTAAATAGAATTCGATAAAATCAGCCCCGGCGGCGCGTCCTAGTCCCAAAAGGGTTGCCAGTGGGGCTTCCCAGGTTTCATCAAAGCGTTCTGAGGTGGATGAATATTGGAGGGAGGGGAGTTGATTTGAGAGAAGTAGGGTATTTGTAAGCATGAATTGCCTCGTCTGCTGGCGTTGTGACTGAAAAAATCCTGGTGTGTTCACTCTAGCAATTTTCTGGACTAACGAGCATCTTGAACAGTAGCTTTACCGCCTTGGCACGCCCGATGTTACTCATGAGAGTTGAACGTCTTGACGAGCAAGGTAACTTGAGGGTGTCTAAACCCTTGTGGCTAGCTTGGGTGGGTGAACAAATGCCTCCTTTAGAAGAAGTTTGGCGACTTTATTTGCGTTTAGAAATAGTTGCTGAATATTACAACTTGGTAACTAAGCTTGCCATAAACTATACAAGTTATTAAATAGTAGCACTGAAATCATCTGGTACGGCAGGGCGGAATTAAAAAATTAAAAAATTAAAAATTAAAAATTAAAAAAGCAGCTTACATAAGCTTTTTAGGAATTTTCAATGGTCAGTTATTTCTGCTGTGCGGCACTATTAATAATTCATTAACATTTGAAAACTGACAACCAAGTAATAACAATTAATTCATTTTGGTCTGATAAATCTTAATAAATCTATCAATACCTTTAAAACGATAGTCTCCCATGTCCCTAAAGTCTGAGCGTTGTGAAAGCTGTTGATAAGTAACTTCACTAATTACACATTCACCAGGAGAACATATTGGTTCCATCCGAGCCGCCAGATTAATTGTTGCTCCTAATGCCGTGTAGTCTACTCTTTGAGAACTGCCAACATCACCCACAACAGCTTTACCACTGTTAATAGCAATGCGTAATTGTAAAGGTTGCTGCCAAAATTGATTAGCATTAAGACGTTGGAGACGAGAGAGCATTCCCTTAGCAGCATTAACAGCGCTATCTGCATGACTTAGTTGTGGTTCTGGAGCGCCAAAAAATGCCATTATACAATCGCCAATATACTTGTCTAAAGTGCCACCATAAGCAAATACTTCTTGTAACATTTCCTCAAATAAAAGGTTTAATAATTCAGCAATTTCTTTAGGTGTAAGCCGTTCGGAAATTTCTGTAAATCCCACCAAATCAGCAAACAAAATACTGATTTCACTTTCGGTAGGAGCCAAACGTCCATTGGTAAATTCTCTCACTGCTATTAACTGCTGTACAACTGCCGGAGAATGATAACGTTCTAATCGGTGACGAATTACCTCTTCAGTTCTCAGTTTTTCTATTAATAACCAACGTTGAACGCTAGAAGCAACAAGATTTGCTAAAGCTGAAAAAAACTTAAGTTCTTCCTCACCTTCGCTTTTCCATTGGGAAGAAGAAAGATGAGCATCACCATACAGAACACCGACAACTTTATTTTCATCCCATAAAGGTACTGCCATTGCACTACGAATACCTTTCACTAAAATACTCTGTTCACTAGAAAACCTTTCATCAGAATGGGTATCAGCACTTTGAATAGCTACCTTATCTGCAAATGCCTTTTGACAAATACTGCGACTAATCCAACTCCCATCAGCAGGCAAATATTTTTGTTGAAAAATGGTTTTAGTCGCAGAATTAACTAACTTCAACGTACCAGTACTATCAATATCAACTAATAATGCCAATCTTTCAATACCATCAATATAACGAAAAACTAGTTCTTGTACCTGAGAAAAAATTTCTTCAATAGATGCTGCCGCACAGAGATTTTTAGCTATATCTACCAAATCTTTGAGGCGGGCAATAGTTTTATCTTTATTATTACTACCATTAATTTCACTACCTTCTATCCATTGTTGTTGCAGTTTTTCGACATCTCTAAGAATTGTTATTTGCTGACTATTCGGTTCTTCAGTTGCTACATACTGAGGCGGTAAATTTTCCAATGTATTTGATAAAATTACTGCCAAACTGACATTTCCCAAATAAATAACGTCGCGGTTATACAACTCCTGAGCAGACATAACAGGAATTCCATTTACTTGCGTTCCGTTTTTGCTACCCATATCCTCAATCATCCACACACCATTAGAGATTTTCCTAATTCGGGCGTGTTGGCGAGAAACTCCTGCAAAAGGTAAACACAAGTCACATTCTGACAAACGACCGATAGTAAATACTTCTTGAGCTACTAAAACCGAAGTTTTGGTATCCCCCTGAGTTAGGAGTAGTGTGAGTTCAGTCATAAGTGTAATACATTTATACTGGAAGTTGGTAAGCATCAAGGCTAATCTTTCTCAGGATTTACGCATTAGATACCAAACATTCGGCTCCTAAACACCAGTTTTGGGGATAAACCAGGTTTGTTTGCGTAATTCCTCACCTTACCTTTTCTTTATGATACTGTTAACGGCATTATGGCAACTTCATCTGTAGTAAATATTACTAAAAAATTACCTTTAGAGAGACAAAATCATTACTAGTAAAACACAGTGTAAGTAGAATAACCATACCCCTAGGGGGAAGCAAGCTACAAAATTTCTGAAAAACCTTCCTCATCAACTTTTTTGATTTTTAATTCTGCAAAAGCTGCTGTATATCGGGCGACAGTAAAACTGAATTTGAGATTATATAATTCTTATACTCGGCTTAATTAATACCAAGTCACTAAAAGAATGTTACCGGAAAAGCACCATAAACAAACACCTGAATTTATTTATGGAAATTAAAATTTTAAATTGGTAATTTTGAATTGTAATTTTGAACTGGTAATTCCCCGTAAAGTTTGATATATCCAAACTGGGGAATACTGATTAAGTCTGTATTTTTTTATCATTAGAAATTTATGAATCGACACCAACATTTTTCTCTAAAAACTACAGGAATAAAATTATATCTGGTGAATGTGGTATTTGTATTGGTTACTATTCTGATAGTAGCTATAGCTACGCTTTATCCATTCAATTTTTCATTGCCTAATAGTTTTTCTAAATCAGATTTTTTTTCTAGTTTTAACAATGCCAGTTCTTTTCAGGATCAGGTAAACAATGTTTTATTATTTATGCCTGTGGGTTTCTATTTGGCAAATTTATTGCAGAAACTTAAAATCAAAGTAGGATTACAAATTATTATTGTTTTCCTGGTTAGTGCTGGCTTATCTTCGACAGTTGAAGTTTTGCAAATATTTCTACCTTCAAGAACTCCTACTCCAGCCGATATTTTTAACAATACTTTTGGGGGATGTTTGGGTTGTTTAGGCTTTTATTTCTGGAATATTCAAAGCTTAAATAACATATTTACACAAATTGCAGCAAGTCGTTCAAAACCCTCAAATAAAAAAATCACAGGATTTATTTTGGCTTATATATCTGTCATTTTAATTACTTCTATTTTTTGGCAAAGCACGACAAACTTAAGTAATTGGGATTTAAATTATCCACTTTTACTTGGTAATGAAAGTACAGGTAATAGACCTTGGCAAGGATATATTTCTGAAGTTTATATTACTGATAGAGCTATAACAACTGAACAAGCCCAAAAAGGGTTAAATGATCCTAATTATTTTAAAAGTTTGGGTAATTCTCTCCTAGCTAATTATCAATTAAACGGTAAATGTTGTGATCAAAAAGAAACGGTAAATTTACCACAACTATTATGGCAAGGAAATCCAACCAATATAGGAGAAAGTAAAGGCGTTTTTTTGAGTTCTAGCCAATGGTTACAAACAGCCGAACCGGTGAAAAATATCAGTCAAAGAATCAGCAAAAAATCTGAATTTACACTGAGTACTACTATTGCCACTGACAATCCTCAACAGACTGGGCCAGCGCGGATAATCTCAATTTCTGGTAATTATTTGCGGCGTAACTTGACACTTTCCCAGCAGGGACATTCTCTAGATTTAAGGTTAAGAACACCAATTACTGGAGAAAATGGCTCAGATTTACAACTGATGATCCCCAATGTTTTTACAGACAATAAATTTCACCAAATTATCATCACATATTATAAATCAACGATTCAAGTCTATATAGACAAAGTACAACGTTATTACTCTTTTAATTTACTGGAATTAATTCCCTTTAATCAGAAAGTATTTTATTATGCGTTGACTTTTATTCCTTTGGGTGCAGGTTTAGCTCTCCTTAGTCTTTTGTCCAAAAATAGGGTGATATTATCTAAGCTATTAGTTCCTAGTGGCATTTTATTACCTTCTATCATATTAGAAGCTATTTTGATTAGTGAAAGTGATAAAAGCCTGAGTTGGAAAAACCTCTTACTAGGAATATTATTTATAGCAGGGACAATGTTGATTTTTAGAATGAGAGTTGCTTACTTAAAAATTAGAAGTTAAACATGAGGCGGAATTTCCAAAGGGATATTACCTAAAAGACCTTTGCGAAAATCGGTGATGAGTGTTCTAGCAGCGCGTTCCACATCTCCTTGATAGCGATGTTCTGCTAAGACTTGCAAATATGCTTCACCTGTATGGATGATGGAGTCAACTTCGTAGCGTGAAAGTAAGGGATATGCTGGTAAGAAATGAGGATGGGTTTCTTGGAGTTGATTGACTATATCTACAAACGCTGCGGCTATTAGTTGATTATCATAAGAGGCTTCACCGATATCGTCACAAATGGCTAATTTGACTGCTGCGAGTTGATTTTCCATTCTTGAGGGAATGACACCGGGAGCATCTAGCAATTGTAACTGATCGGAAATTCGCACCCAACGCAGTTGACGAGTGACACCGGGACGCGCCGCACTTTCGACGACTCGCTTTCCTATCAGCCGGTTGATTAATGCTGATTTACCGACATTGGGAAAACCAATAACTACAGCACGAACAGGACGGGGTAACATTCCGCGATCTTTTCTGCGTTGATTAAGTTCTATTCCTGCTGCTTGTGCGGCTTTGGTTATGGCTGTGATACCTTGACCGTGTTGAGCATTGGTAAAATAGGGGACTTGTTCCTGGCTTTTAAACCAGTCTATCCAGTGCGATCGCACTTGTGGCAAAATCATATCCAATCGGTTAATCACCAATACCCGTGCTTTAGTTCCCACCCATTCATTCATTTGGGGATGGTTTGTTGCTAAAGGAATACGCGCATCTCTAACTTCTAAAATCACATCTACCCGCTTTAGCTGTTCTTTGAGATTTTTTTCAGCTTTGGCAATATGACCGGGATACCATTGAATTAGATTTAATTTGTAATTTTGAGTTATTGACATTGGTAATTCTTCAGTTGTTAGTTGTCAGTTGTCAGTTATTTTTTACTAATGACTCATGACTAATGGGATTGATGTAAAATTAAACGGTTGCCGTCAGGGTCGTAGGCGTAAATTTCTCTTCCGTGGGAAGCTGTAGAAATCTCTCCTGGTGGAGAATAGCCTAAAGATTGTAAGTGAGTTAAGGCATTTTCTAAATTACTCACTTCTAAACACAAACTTAGCGGACTTTTGGCATTAGTGGCAAATTCTGATTCATAATTTTTTTTGGGATGAAAAATACCTAAGCTGAGGCTACAAATTTCAAACTCAGCATAGACACTGGAAATGAGGTTTTTTGGTTTTTGTTCCAGTACCTGAGTATAGAAATTCACCAAACTATCAAAATTAACAGTCGCAATTGTGATCAGTGCGTGAGTGTATTGCATATTTATTTTTACCATAAGCAGTTGTGCAGAATACAGCAGGAGTCAGGAGTCAGGAGTCAGGAGTCAGGAGGAGGCAGTGCGGTGGACGGGTTCCCCGGCATAAAGCAACTGCCGTTCAGAAGTAAAACTGGCGAATGTGTATAGGTTTCAATCTAGATTCTGTACCGTATGGCTACGCCACGCAAGCTATCGGCTGACGCTCACGGCGAAGCCTCATTGATCTGCAATCTGCTGTAAATTGCATATTTAGGAGAGGGAATAGGAAATACAGAGATTTTTATTTTTTGGCAAAATGTATAATTAATTTTGTGTAAGTATTCAGGATAGAGAATACTCCAAGCCAGGAGAATAAAGGCTTTTTTAGTCAACTTTGATGATTTTGATAAAATCTCACTTCTCTCTATTCTTCATTTCATAAGCATTCTGAACCGATAGCGCAGCGTGGCGTAAGCCATAGGTCTGCGTAGCGTCTCCTGACTCCTGACTCCTGAATTCTTACAATTTTGTTAATTTTGCTGAGGTACTTAATTGTTAGGGGCGGGATTTTCCCACCCACTCTTTCCTAATTAAATCGTATCTGGGTCAATTCCTAATTCTCGCAGTTTGGCTCCTAGACGTTCAGATTTTTGTTTTTCTTGTTCTGCAAATTCTTCAGGTGTCAGGATGATCAATCCTTCGGCTGTAAAATAACGCAATTTATTTTCATGAATACCTAAATATAAACTTAGCTGCTGACTCCATAACCAACCTTGGGAGTTAATTTCTATAGGTTGATAAGTACCACCAACTAAAATAAACCCAGCAAATTCTAAATTACTGGGGTCAAACCAAAAATATTCAGGAGTGCGAAATATATCTTGGTAAATTTGTTTTTTAAGACCCTTATCAACTGATGCTGTTAAATCTGAAATTAGTTCTACAATAATATGGGGATATCTACCATCTTCTTGCCAAACAACCCAACTTTTGCGAGGTCGTCTGTCAGCATTTCGCACCACAAAAAAATCTGGTCCACGAAAGTCTTCTGATTTATGTTGACGTGGACTGTAGTAAATAGTCGAATTACCAGAAGCGTAAAAATCATTGCGGTTTCCCCACCACAATTCTAAGCATTGGATAAGCAGAATTATCTGGCGCAAATGTGAATCACTTTCCAATGGTGGTTCATCACTATATAAATCTCCAGTCGGAAATATTACATCTTTTGGCAGTTCAAAATCCAATGGTGGTTCATCACTATATAAATCTCCAGTTGGAAATATTACATCTTTGGGTAGTTCAAAATCTTGGGAGATGGACATAGCAGCAAGGTTTTGGATAATACAATTTTAGCATCTCGGCAGAATTTACAGATTACTACAACCGTATTAATTCTGCTATCTTAAGCATAGTATTGAGACATGAATTTGTCAGTAACATTCCAAAGATTATCATCTAATTTAGTAAATATCCACTCGGCAATATCTTCTGGAACACCACCATAAAATGCCTCGGCAATACCACCTGTAATACAAGCAATAGTGTCACTATCTCCACCAATAGAAATAGCATTACGAATTGCATCTTCAAAATCAGTTGATTCTAAAAAAGCAATAATTGCTTGGGGAACAGAACCTTGACAAGAAACATCAAATTTATAATTTGGTCTAATTTCGTCTAGGGTTTGCTCTAAATTATAACCAAACGTATCTTGGATATAGGATTTGATGACAGTTTTATCCTTCTCTGTACGAGCTAAAAATATAGATGCTGCTGTTGCTTGTGCGCCTTTGATTCCTTCAGAATGGTTATGAGTGACTTCCGCACTGTGTCTGGCTTCTTCTAACACGATATCAAGATTATCAAACGCAGATGCTACTGGACTAACGCGCATGGCAGAACCATTACCCCAACTATTGTAGGGTTCGGTGCTACTAGAATTTGCCCACAGCATAAAATTACCGCCATAACCAGCATAAGGATATTCATGGTAATAAGATTGGAAGGTTTCAATATATTGAAATTTGTCAATATATTTAGTATTATCGGGAAATGTATCTGCATTGAGAATTACTTCTGCAACCGCAATAGTTAATACTGTGTCATCTGTGAAATGACATCTATCGTCAAAAAGTGGAAAATCCTTAGTTTGAATATTGTAAAATTCATAAATAGAACCAATGATATCACCTGCAATTGCACCTAACATACTTACCTCCAAGCTCTAATATTTCAGCCAACTTTTCTCAATTGATAACGGCCTTATAGTCTGACACATCTACCAAAGAAATCTTACTTTCTGGTGTGGGTAAATTGCCACCTATGATTAAGCACCTTGAATTTTTCTGTCATAACCTACCCATTCTTTATCTCGCAAAATATATTTTTGGATCTTACCCGTACTAGTTTTAGGAAGAGTAGTAAATTCGATAGCTGTTGGACATTTAAAAGCAGCTATCTGACTACGACAAAATTGGATTAATTCTTGTTCCGTAACTTGCATATCTTCTTTAAGAGTAACAAAAGCTTTAGGCGCTTCACCTCGTTTTTTATGAGGTACAGAAATTACAGCACATTCTAATACTGCTTCATGACGGTAAAGACATTGTTCTACTTCAATACTAGATACATTTTCGCCATTAGTGATAATGATATCTTTCATTCTGTCGCGAATTTCAATATAACCATCAGGGTGCATTACTGCTAAATCACCACTGTGAAACCATCCCCCACGAAAAGCCCGTTCTGTACTATCAGGGTCATCATAATAACCTGTCATTACCATATTTCCTTGCATGATCACTTCCCCCATTGTTTTTCCGTCAGCCGGGATATCATCCATATTTTTATCTACTACCCGCAACCCATCTCCACTAATATAAGGTACACCTTGACGAGCTAATAATGTTCCTTTTGCTTCGTTGTTTAAATTATCCCAATCTGATTGGTATGCACAGACTGTATAAGGGCCGTAAACTTCCGTTAAACCATAAACGTGAATAATTTTTGCACCAATAGAAGTGAACTTTTCTATTAATGTGGGTGATGGTGGTGCGCCTGCGGTGGTAATAGTGATAGGTTGTTCTAAACTTTGCGGACGTTCTCGATAGTTGAGGAGAGAAATTAACACAACTGGTGCTGCATTAAAGTGAGTTATTTTTTCTTGTGCAATTATCTGCCAAACTTTTCCAGGGTGGAATTTCCGCAAACAAATATGAGTTCCACCAATAGCTGTCACCGCCCAAGGGAAACACCAGCCGTTACAATGGAACATTGGTAAAGTCCAAAGATAAACTGAGTTAGAAGTTAAGTTTGTCTCAATTATTTCTCCTAATGTACTCAGATATGCACCTCTATGGGAATACATTACACCTTTGGGATAGCCGGAAGTCCCACTTGTGTAATTAATGGAAATCGTCTCCATTTCATCCCTAATGACCCAAGCTAAAGATTCAGAATTCCCAGTTTGTAAAAATGCTTCATAATCTTCTCCTCCTAAGGGTGTAAAGCCTTCTATATCACTAATATTAATAATATGTTTGACTGTTTTTAATATATTTTGAACTGGGCGAATTAGATCTGCTAATTCTGTATCGACAAATAAGAATTTTGCCCCGCTATCATTGAGGATGTAAGCGACTTCTTCAGATGCTAAACGAGTATTAATAGACACTAAAATACCTCCCGCTAGAGGTACAGCAAAATGGGCTTCTAGCATTTGGGGAGTGTTGAAGGAAAAAAATGCTACACGTTCCCCTGTTTCCATTCCCGCATGACGTAAAGCTGAAGCTAGACAATTAATACGGGCTGCAAATTGACTATAAGTGAAATGTTGCTGTCCATAAATAATAGCTACTTTGTCACGATAGACTTTGGCGTTGCGTTCAATAAAGGTGAGGGGTGTAAGAATCCGGTGATAAACTGCGGCAGAATTCATGGTTATTGTTGATAGTCAATAAGTTAATAGTATTTGATTATACTATCATTATTTCTTTTAAACTTAGTTATAAATTTTTCCCCAAGACATCTCCGATTAAATTGACACCAATAAGCATTGCTTTACCCTGAGGATAAACCTGTCTTCTAAATAATTCAAAAATAATTCAAAATTGCTAATCATTGCTCATCAAAGTAGGATCTGCAATTGTCTACCTTACTTTTTATAGACACTTAACTCAACCAAAGGAAGAAGTTATATGAACGAAGTTTGTTTAAGGTTTAGGTATTTGTGAAATACCTACGAGGAAATTTATTCAATGCAGGTAATTAAAAGAGTGTTTAATCAACTATCCCGACATATTTCCCTACTCATACTAGCTGGTTTAATCTGGCTCATGGGTTTACCTATGCTTTCAGTTCATGCAGATGGTTTTTATTCAGAAAAAACTCATAAAACAGAAATGAATAAGCCGTTTTATTCTACAAAAGAGCGTAGAATAGCAACAAATGAGCCTTTTAAACCTTATTACTCGACTCAAGAGCGGCATAAACAAAAAGTCTACACAACACCAGCAACTGAAGAAGACTATATCGAAAGTGGTAAACGAGCCGGTGAAGTAATTCCTAAAGATTTGGGAACTGGAAGTAGGCAGAAAAATCCGATCAATATGCTCAAACGTGCTGGCGAAGAATTGGGTAATGAACCACTTAAAAGGAGTTTCGGTGCCAAGGATTATGAACGAAGTGAAATTGAACAAGAACTAGCTCGCAATAAAGCGGCTAGAGGAGATTCTTAGTAAGTAGTAAATTGCCCTCTGACTAAAAGTCAGGGGCTATACAAATCTAGTTCATTGATGCGAATTAATACATATTAATTACGAAAATACTCATAAGGATTGGTTCTGCTTGTGGACAGGGAAGCTTCCAATCACTGGATTTGTGTCGATTTATCAAGCCTGAAACAAAAACTCAGCCAGAATTGTAAAAGTATGAGAATATAAAGAAAAGATTAAATAATTTAAACCTCATGATAACTACTAAATTGATGCGACAACTCTGGGCTGTAATCGAATCAACCCAAGTCAGCACCTTACTCCAGTTTGACGATGCCGCATTAGTACAATTGCTTCTTCAGCAATTAACAGCCAAGCAAGGTCTGGATATGCAGACAGATAATAGTATTAATACTTATATTGAATCCAAGCTGCCCCTAATTCGTGATACTGCTGAAGGGCGACTATCTCTTGGGCAAGGTCATCAGTAGCATCATAAATTGAATGATTACTCATAGCCGAATAGGTTCTCAAAATTAAATCAGTACAAAATGATAAATCACTGGCTAAGTATTGCCCTGGTAGCTTATCTAATGGGAGCGGCAATTGAAGGGGTTAGTACAGTCAGTCAGCTTTCTAATTCAGTGCCAGAGCTAAATCAAGATACAGAAGACAATTCCTCAGAATCTGGTACTTCACGTCATCACAGTTGGCGAGTTGTCGCTGTTATCGCCTCAGTAAGTATTTGTGGATCTTTCTGCTGGCCTTGTCGCTTATTCCACCGTTCAATTAAAGGATATTTTGACGACTTTTGATGATTAGGTGCCGATGGTCAATAATCTTAATTGTTTGTTCTTGATGATTGTCACACTTCTGATATTTTTCGTCAATCAAATTAATAGTTAAACTTTGCTAACTTAGAGATATAAAATTTTTATCTCAGCAGAGGTTTGAATATGGCTCATTTAAACCAACGTCGTCCCCAAAATATCATCGGCAATTTTTACGTTGATACCACCTGCATTGATTGTGATACCTGTCGTTGGATGACTCCCGAAGTATTTCATCGTGTAGATGAACAATCAGCAGTTTACCATCAACCAACAAACGAAACCGAAAGATTAGCCGCACTTCAAGCACTTTTAGCCTGTCCTACCAGTTCCATTGGTACAGTTGAAAAACCCAAAGATATCAAACTGGCTCAACAAAGTTTCCCCATTTTAGTTGCTGAAAATATTTACCATTGCGGCTATCATTCAGAAAACTCTTATGGTGCTGCTAGTTATTTAATTCAACTTCCTGAAGGTAACATTTTAGTAGATTCTCCTCGCTTTACCCCACCTTTAGTTAAGCGTCTCGAAGAGTTCGGTAAGATTAGTTATATGTACCTGACTCATAGAGATGATGTTGCAGACCATCAAAAATTTGCTGACCATTTTCACTGTCAACGTATCCTCCATGAAGATGAGATTTCTTCAGATACAGAGAATGTGGAAATTAAGCTAACTGGTTCAGAACCATTTCCATTAACTCCAGATTTCTTAATTATCCCCGTTCCTGGACACACCAAAGGACACACAGTTTTACTTTATCAAAACAAATTTCTTTTTTCTGGCGACCATCTCGCATGGTCCGACGACTTACATCAGTTGATAGCATTCCATGATGTTTGCTGGTATTCCTGGCCAGAACAGATAAAATCAATGGCTAAATTGGCTAATTACTCCTTTGAGTGGGTATTACCAGGACATGGTAGACGCTTTCATGCTGACACCCAAACAATGCACCAACAAATGCACAAGTGTTTAGAGTTGATGAAAACCTTGTAGGAGTTAGAATATAAGGCATCGTCAAAAATATAGATGTCAAATGTTCTGGGCTGATAAAATCGCTGCTGATGCACAAGGCTACCAGGTAGTTAATGATTCCAAAACTCCCTCCGGTAGGGTACACGTAGGTTCATTACGGGGTGTGGTTATCCATGACGTTATTTACCGTGCCTTGAAACACGCAGGTAAGCCCGTGAAGTTCTCGTACGGTGTGGATGATTATGACGCGCTGGATACGGTTCCTAAATATTTAGATCAGGAAAAATTTGCTCCTTATCTTGGTTTTCCATTGTGTAATGTGCCTTCTCCAGAAGATACAGCTAGTGATTACGCTAAGTATTTCATTGGTGAATTTTTTCAAGTTTTTGAGTATCTAGGAATTAAACCAGAAACTTATTTTTTGCGTGATTTATATCGCACTGGAAAACTCAATTCTTACATCGATACTTTCCTCAAAAATGCTCACTTGGTCAGAGAAGCTTATAAAGAGGTAAGTAAAGCAGACCGACCCAATAATTGGTATCCTTTTCAAGTTATTTGTGAAAACTGCGGCAAAATCGCCACAACTGTAACTACAGACTACAACGGTTCAGAAGTTTTTTACACTTGTAACCCAGACGCAACCGACTATGTAAAAGGTTGTGGTCATTCTGGCTGGGTTTCTCCTTTTGATGGTAATGGTAAATTACCTTGGAAAGTCGAATGGGTTGCTAAGTGGGATGTGTTGGGTGTAACTATCGAAATGGCTGGTAAAGACCATTCCCAAAAAGGTGGTTCTAGAGATGTTGCTAATTCCATAACTCGCAAGGTTTTACAAAAGCAACCTCCTTTCCATTCTCCCTATGAATTTATTCTTGTGAATGGCACGAAAATGAGTTCTTCTAAAGGAGTTGGTTCGAGTGCAAAGGAAATAGCGGCTTTACTTCCTCCTGAATTACTGCGCTTTTTGATGTTGCGAACTCAGCCAAGGTCAGTAATCAATTTTGCACCCAATTATGAAACTGTTACTCGTTTATTCAGAGACTACGATACTTTAATAAACAAGTATCTCAATTCTCCTGAATTAACTGAGGAATTAATGCCGTTATTTTACGCGCAATTAGGGGATGAAGTTAAAACTTTCCAACCTTTTGATTTTAGTACGCTGATTTCTCTGTTGCAAGTTCCGCGTTTGAATATTCAAGAAGAGGTAAAACAACGTAGTCAACAGCCTTTAACTGAGTATGATCAGCAAATTGTTAATCAAAGAATTGCTGCTGCTCAATTGTGGTTACAAGATTATGCAGATGAGGAAGAAAAGCTAGTTCTCTATTTGGAACAAGTACCAGAAAAAGCAAATGAATTGACTGAAGAACAAATTGCTTATTTGCATAAATTGGTAGAGAATTTGCAGAATATTTCTAACTGGGAAGCTGAGGAATTGCAAACTTTAATATTCTCAACTACTAAGGAGTTACAGATTCAACAAGCGAATGCTTTTAAGGCTTTGTATCTATCGTTTTTAAATAAAGAACGGGGACCAAAAGCCGGCGGTTTGTTGTCTTATTTAGAGAAGTCATTTGTGATTTCCAGGTTGCAAGATGTAGTGGCTTTGAATCAGTCTAAATAACGCATCGTTACATTCCTTGTTCCCTGTCTCTGACAGGGAATACATTTGATGAGGCTCTGCCTCTATACAGATTACCAGAAGGCAGAGCCTTCTTGATTGCATTCCCAGGTAGAACCTGGGAACGAGGAACCATAACCTCTCCTCCATAAAAACTCCGCGAACCTCCGCGTGAACCTCCGCGTTCCTCCGCGTTAAAAACACTCCTAAATCAACACCAAATTATCCCGGTGAATCACAGTTTCCGCACCCGCATATCCCAAAATTCCGGCAATATCCCGTGAATGACAACCACGGATTTTTTGCAAATCTTCGCTGTTATAATTCACCAATCCTCTCGCAATTTCGTTACCATTGCGATCGCACAACTGCACTGCTTCCTGATTCTCAAAGTCCCCTTCTACAGCCTTAATTCCCGCCGCTAACAAAGATTTTCCCGCTTGCAAAATGGCATTTATTGCCCCATCATCTAAATATAATTTACCCGTAGGAACCAAACCATAAGCAATCCAGCGTTTCCTCGCTGAAGTTGGTTCTGGTTGCGGTTCAAAATGCGTACCTATAGCTTCCCCTTGAATAATTTTTTCAATATTGCGGGGAAAACGTCCTTGAGTAATTACAGTTCTCACACCAGCTGCGATCGCAATTCTAGCAGCCGAAATCTTTGTTACCATCCCCCCAGTTCCCCACTGTGAACCCTGTCCACCCGTTTGAATTTGTAATTCTGCCAATTCTTTCATATTACTAATTAAAGAAATAGGACGGGCATCTGGCACAGTACGAGGATCTGCCGAATACAATCTATCCACATCTGTCAGCAAAAATAACCAATCAGCTTCGACTAAACTGGCAACTAAAGCGGAAAGGGTGTCGTTATCACCAAATTTCAATTCCTCTACCGCTACCGTATCATTTTCATTCACAACCGGAATTACCCCCAGACCTAATAATTCCTGAAAAGTATTATAGGCATTGAGATAACGACTACGTTGTACTAAATCTGCTCTCGTTAGTAATACTTGAGCTATAGGTTGATTTAAAGTACTAAATAAATCATCATAAATACGCATGAGGCGACCTTGCCCAACTGCTGCTACAGCTTGTTTTAAGGCTATGGCTTTCGGACGTTCTGTTAAACCCAAACGCGCACAACCCACACCCACAGCACCAGAGGAAACTAAAATTACGCGATGCCCTTGGTGTCTTAAATTGCACAGGGTTTCCGTCAAAGTCGCAATGGTAGAAAGGGCTAATTGTCCTGTTTCTGGTTGAGTTAGGCTAGAAGTACCGATTTTAACAACTATTGTTTTGGGCATGGGGCATGGGGCATGGGGCATTGGACATTGGGCAAGAGGTTATTCTCCTCCTACACCCTTTACTCAGTACTCAGTACTAAAAATTGTACAGCGCCAATCCCTCTATAGTGAAGGCTGACGCTGTACGGGTTTATATTTATCTGTTATCTGCTAGGGCCTTTTTTGGCTGACCCTGATGTAATTAGCATATATAATCTCTGAATTGTTGAGCAAAAGCAAGAAAGCTTAATGATTTCTTTAGATTTAGTTTGCTGATGATTTATCAATCTTTGTGAATTTTTGTGTGTTTAGGCGTAATGGAGGCTCCTAATATTTCTGATACCCAAACTTCAAAGTTACGGATGGGATGAGAACGGAGGATGGTATCAGAATGGACAATTGGTTCCACTAAAATGGTAAACATTCCTAGACGATTACCTGCGATCACATCAGTAAACAAGCGATCGCCTACCATACCCACTTCATGTACAGGTAAACTCATCCCTTGCAATGCAGCCCTGATTTTGCGCCGTGAGGGTTTAGCTGCACCCAGGTAGTAAGGTAAGTTAAGGGAGCGAGCAATACTACCAATTCGCCCTTCGCTCAGGTTATTGCTGACTAAGTACAGTGCAGTGCAAGTACGGATTTCTTCTACCCACTGTTGCAGTTCTGGGGAAGCCTCCCTAACTTTAATCGGTACTAAAGTGTCATCCACATCCAACACCAGCCCTTTCAGCCCATATTTTTGGATGGTATTTGGTGTCAGGTTCAAAACTGAACCTTGTAAAATCAAGTCAGGTTGTAAGAGATTGTTCCAAGTCATAATAATTCGTAATTCTTAGTTCGTAATTAAGTAGAAAAGCGTAAATAAACATAACTATGCTGACATTTTACACTAGTACCAACAGTGCGCCAGAGAAATCATTCCCAGGTGGGTTAGTCAACTAATTGAAAATAGTGCAACCTACTAACTAGGTAAAAAAAGATCAACAAAGCTAAAACCTGCTTGATTTTTCTTCTTCCATTATTAACAAATCAAGTTACTCTATTCTGTAATTACGAGTTCCAAATTAGGCAATTTTTTGATTAATAAATTTCCACTGCCAATAAACGTAATCTAGTCAGATTGGCAATGGAAAAATTTAAACTTCACAATTGAGAAATGGTATTTCTAATTATTAGTGTTTAATTATCAATTGGGATTATTCAACCTGATTAAAAAGATGCTCTTCTAATAAAGGTTGAACTTTCCGAAACTCTTCAGGAGATAGCAATTCTGGCTTACCTGTATCCGTTATCCGGGCAAAAAATAGCAGGGGATCGAGGGGTGTATAAATTGCATATTCCTGATCTTCATGGTAGAAACTGGCGAGTAATTGTAGTTGCTCTGGTTCTAAATTTGCTTCGTCATCTTCAATTTCTAAAGTAAAGAGTTCTGATTCTTCAACTGGTGGTAGCTCACCAGCCACCGTCAAAGCATAAGCAGTATTTTTGACGATCAGGTTCTGCTCAGATAGAACTGCTTGAGCGGTGGGAAAAACTTTGTTAATCGTAGCATCATCTTCTACCAAGATAGCCTCTTCTTCTTCACCTTCATCTTGCCACGCAAAGATTTCTATGGGTGAGTCTACTGGCAAAAGTAAAACATATTCTTGCTCATCTACAGATAGCGAATGCTCAATATAACATTCGAGCGATCGCCCGTCGTCATCTGTCAGAGTGATAGAACCAACGTTAGACTGGTCATTTTCGTCAGAAAATTGAGAGGAAGACATAGCCGCATTATGTAAATTTATCAATACCCGCAACTGTGGAGATCATTGAAATATCTTAATGATAGCCAATGTCAACCAAAAAGCTGGATATACAGTTGAGTAATAGTTTTCAGAATACCATGTTAAAAGGTATCAATCCTCAGTAAATGCTACTGATCTAGGGGAAGTGCTTCGCCTGTTATCTAGCCATTGTTGCAGAATCAGAGCAGCAGCTTTGCGGTCAATTAGACCCTTATGACGCGAAGGCGAGCGATTTTCTGCTATCAGCATTTGTTCGGCTTGATAAGAAGTTAATCGCTCATCCATGTATTCCACAGGCAAATTGAGCGCTTGAGCTAGTCTAGTAGCAAATTTTTGGACATGACGAGCCTGAAAACCCAAAGAGCCATCCATTGAATATGGTAGACCCACAACCAGAACTTGCACTTGGCGCTCATTCACTATTTGTTGTATTTGCTCTACATCCTCCTTAAAAGACCTGCGCTCAATGGTAGTGAGACCTGTGGCAATTAAACCAGTACCATCACACCCCGCCAGACCAATGCGCTTGCTACCGACATCCACGCCCAAAGCTGAGATTAAAGACTTTGATTGCTGCTGAACTATCACGCTAATTCGTCTCCTGCTGTGCATCTGTTGGCTCAGATTGGCCAGATGCATCCATATTAAAGTTGTGGCTACCAAAAGAAACAATTTCTGACTTAGTTGGCACCGGTCTGTCTGACTTAGACGGTGGCTGTTTTGGTATCCATGACATTCCTCCGGGTATGGGTTTGCGTGCAGGTTGCAGTCCTTGCAACACTTCTGGCCACTGAATACCTTCCAAGGAGACAAATTTTGATTCCCGCAGCTTATGCCAAACTGAGCGCGACATAATCAGGGTATGTTCTATGCGTTTAGCCCCAATGCGCTCTAAATATTCCTCACGCTCTGGCTGATAATCGGAGGAAGCTAGTTGCAGACCTTGTTGAGGAAAATCTTGGGCAATGCGGGCTAATTGAGACAACAATTCTGGATACAACCAAGTATAAGCCGGGTGAACAGTCAGAGTTGCGACATGGGGATTTTCCCCTTTACGGTCAAGTTGTACCTGAAAATGACCAATTGCTGCTTTGCGCTGGGGTTCAAATACATAGCCGCTAACGACTTCGGTTTTAGTCAGCCACTGTTTGACAGCATCTGAGAGAACGCCGAATAAACTGGTTTTGAAGTCATGGGTGTGGCGGTCAAATACCTGACGTACCAAAGGAGGCATTGATGCTGTATCTAATTGATATAGCAATGGGGCATCAGCATTACTGACTGGTAATAGGTTCGGTAGGTCTGGTTCGGCTTGTGCCAATTCAACCAACAACTCTGGGCTAATTTCCCAGTATGTCATTTCCGCTAGTCGCTGAAATCCATTTTGTCGATAGAGCGCTAGAGCTTCTATATCATTAACATTAACTTCCAATAACCAAGTACGAGCTTCTAAAATTGATTCAAAGCAGTGGCGCAAAAGTTGGGAGCCTACGCCTTGCTTGTCAACAGCACGGTCTAACATTACCCTATCAATTCGCCAAGTGCTGCGGGTACGGTTAAACGGTGAGACTTGAATCATCCCCAAAAGCATCCGCCCTTGTTCTGCCACATAGCCACAGAAGCGGTACTGGAATGGGTTGGGAAACCAACTCAAAAACTTGAGTAACCCAAACCAATGACGCAGCCACTGCATGGTAAAAAATGCTCCCTTGGGAGAGTGGGCTGCAAATGAATCTTGAGTTAAGCGCTCAATGCCGTCCAGATCCCGGTATTGGACTGGTCGAATTACAACGCTGAGGTTTCGAGAAAGTAGTGAATTCATTTTGATTCAAGCCGCCATTTAGCCTTTACTGATTGCGATTGGTGAGGTAATGCTGCAATAATCTTAACGGCTTTCCGCTCCTAGCTATTGCTCCAAAAGAGTGATTTTCTTAACTCAATACTTAAAAAAAGCATAAAAAGCAGATATTTTGAGTACACCTTTGGTGTGGACACAACAACATCTGCCTTTATTTTATGTTAATTCCGGTTAAAATTCTGTATGGTCTGTACTCTTCTATAGACCTTGCCGAGAAACTATCTTCTCAAAGTTGGCTTGGGTTTGATGGAGTAGTTGCTGGCGACTATCTTCTATGGTCTGTTTTAGGGTTGGAACCAGGTTGCGAGCTTGAAGAGTCATGTGCATCTGTAGATGAGCTACGTATTCGCTAATATCTTGGTTTTCTACAACTGCGCCCGTTAGTAAGTTTGATTCCATTGCCACTATGTTCTCCTTTGATAAATCTTGTACAAATTCATAACATGATCAAAAGTTATCATGTTGTTACGTCTAGCTTGTTAATTTGCAATGAAGTGTAACGGTTGTTTACAGTAGTCCAGCAGTTAGGGTGTTTATGAGTAGCGAGTACCGAGTACTGAGTACTTAGAATTATGTTTTACAAACTAAAAACGGTCTATAAAGCGATTCAATTGGCTAAAAATTCCGAAAACATGGGAGATTTTGCCATTCTCAAAGCCGAGGCGTTGGGTGCAAAAGTCGATCCGGTAGTAGCGACTCAACTGCAACAAGTGGTGGGATATTACCCCCCAATCGACCTAGAGTTATTGAGTCAATATCCTCATGGCACCTTTGGGCGAGAATATGCTGATCACATGAAGGCAAACTCCCTGAAGCCGCTAGATATCAGTCCTGAGCTAGATGACGTGGCTAGACGCAATGTCTTTAGTCTGCGGTATGTCGTCACCCATGATATTTTTCATGTATTGCTTGGCTTTGATACTAGCTATGCTGGAGAAATTGGCGTTCTTGCCTTCGCTGCCGAGCAAAAATACAGCAAATCACTTAAATTTAGCCTGTGGTTAGCTAGATTATACTATCCCCTCCTAGCTCCCCAACAAACCAAAGCGATTTTTGCCAACCTACAAAAAGGTCAATATCTGGGAAAAAAAGCAGATTTTCTGCTGGGCTATCGCTGGGAAGAACATTGGCAAGAACCGATTAACGAGATTAGACGACGCTTCAAGTTACCAGAAATTTCCACAATTTAGTGCTGACGCAGGGGTAAAGCCTTTTTGGTATGCCACAGGCTTTAGTCGTAGCGTGTCGTAGATTCTATTACCCATTAGGAATGGGATTACCACTTCTCTGCCCAGTAGACAATTTCTGAGGTGGAACTATCAATTGCTACTCCGTAACTATTCCCATGATTCCATTTGAAACCTGGTTTACCTTGATCTTGTGCCTTTAAGACAAATATTTTATAAGTCTGGGGAAAGGCTTCAGTTGCGGAATCACTAGTATAAAAAAAAGTTGTTGGTAAGCCATTGGGTTGATTGCTGTGATCGTTTGTATCACCTCCACGATATTCGCGCACAGCACTTTTACTGTATTGCAAAAGCAATTTTTGAATCTTTTCAGAAGGTTGTTGGAAACGAACTTGCAAAAAACTACTTCCTTGTACAGAGCCAGGAGAGTAAGCCATCCGCACAGTTTTAGGATCAGCCGGTATCTCTTTAGGAAAGTGTTTGATTAGCTCAAAATCAGACCAGGTTTGATGACGAATTTCTTGATAGCGTGATGTATCAGTCACTATCTGCGCTGTTCCCGTATTACTGGCAGCTTTTGTGAGGAGAAAACTGCTGGCAACTACACTCACACTACCAACGGAAAACAAACCTATTGTAGCGATTTTAGCAAGAAGAGATTGCTGCATTTAGTTGGGTGAATCTAGCTTGTAGATTAATATTCCAACTAATAAAACTATAGTCCTGATAATTTTGAATCTAGCCCCAGAGATATTACCCAGAGATATTAAATTAATTCGTAATAATAACCTTATTTTAACCTCGTCTCTTGGTAAAATAAGTTATGATGTGGATGTAATTATACCAAATAACAGCATTCCTGAGCAAAAATCAAAATATCAGTCTTAATCAAGAAAAATTTGGCTGAAAATAGCTCAAAAGCTTACTATTAACAAGCATTAATTACCTCAGCAAAATTAATTATACATTTTGCCAAAAAATAAAAATCTCTGTATTCTTTTACTGTTGCCTGCGATGCACTCTCGCTTGCCGTAAGTCCTACGGACAGGCTGCGCCAACGCGGAGCGTCTCGTTCACGCAGTGTCTCCGACAGGAGAAGAGAAGTGTTCCCTATTCCCTCCCCTAACTAGATAATTTATTTTGCACGACTACTTATTTGATTTAATGTATGAAACGCCGTAAATTGCTGTGGTACTCTCTACTGTTCGTTTTTGGTTGTGCATCTGAAGTGAATACCGCAGATCAGTTAGCAGTCACTGCACCCAAAAAACTAAAATTTGCAGTCACGGATGTTATTGGTCTGGAAGATTTGCAGCGCGATTATGGAACTTTTCGGGCTACTTTGGAAGAAGTATTGGGTATACCTATTGCATTTTTTCCTGTTGATAATTCGACCGCAGCAGCACCTGCTATGTTATTGGGACAGGTGGATTTGGTGCTGGCGGGGCCTTCAGAATACTTGGTTTTAAATGCCAGGGCAAAAGCTATTCCTGTAATTGCTATCAGGAGAATTAACTACCATTCTCTGATTGTTGTGCGTGCAAATAGTAAAATTAAGTCCCTAGCTCAATTGAGAGGCAAAACAATTGCCATGCGAAAAGTTGGCTCAACCTCTGGTCATCTTTCTCCTACCAAGTTACTGATAGATGCTGGATTAGATCCCAATACGGACTTAAAAATTGTCATGTTAAATGATCAGGGAGTGGTAGCCTTAAAGAAGCAAGAGGTAGATGCCTGGGCAACTGCATCTGATAGATACCAACATATTCTGGCGAAGGAAGGCTTATCTGAGCAAGATTTTTCTATAATTGCTACAGGCCCTCTGTTGCCTAGCGATGTATTTGTGATTAGTAATCAGATGGCAGCTAACTTTGTAGAAAAAGTGCGATCGCAAATGATGAAGAATCAGGATAAACTAATCCAAAGTCTCTTAGTTGCTCAAGCCAACCAGAAATATAAAGGATCGCAACTAGTTACAGCAAATGACTCTGAGTATAATATAATACGGAAAGTGTATCTAAAAATTGGACAGGGAAATTTCTTAAACTAGTTGATCAATGAATGATATATCTTGTTAAGAGAAGCATAAAACCTATTTTGCAGTGTCTGAGTTACTTAAGCAATAGCTGGAGTATAGCTAAAAAAATTAGTTATGGTTATACAGTTATAATCAGTATTGCTGCTGTAGGGACAGTGAGTGGTTTATTGATTGCGAATCACTATGAAAAAACAGCCCAGAAGCAATTATTATTATCTTATCAGCAACAATCACTTTTAAAAGATTTAAAAAATGCAGTCATAACCCTAAGACTACATCCACAAAGATTAGTTACTGTTTTAGAAAATTCTATTTGGTTAGAATTTGAAAAGAACAGATTTTTGAATGATGTTACTCAGGTTAATCAGCAGTTATCTAAACTAAAATTTTTTATCAATGCTAATCCTAATGATTTGGCAGTAAATTATGATGAGTTCACTTTCATAGTGGAAAAATATAAAAATAATACAAATTTTTACACTCAAATAATCAAAAATTTTTGGCAGCAGATAGAATCAAATCAGTTGCTATATCAAACAAATAATTCTTACAACTCAAAGTTAATCATCTTGCTCAAGGAAGATAAATATATTAATTTGAATGTTCAGTTTGAGAAACTTTCAGATGAACTAACTCTAATGATCAGACGTGCTGATAGTCAAATAGATCAGGCAAATCTTAGTTTTAATCATGCTCAAAACCTGCGAGTAAAAATTATTTTAGGAAGTATATTGCTTTCTTCAATAATGGCAGCAGCACTGGCATTTTATACTACCATATTAATTACCCGTCCTCTAAAAGAAGTCACTCAAACCGCTAGAAAGATCACCGAAGAATCTAATTTTAAACTTAGGGCTAATGTTAATAGCAATGATGAAGTCGGGACATTAGCAACATCTTTAAATAGATTAGTTGAATGGGTGGGAGATTATACTCAGGAAATAGAATTATCTCGAAAAAATTTAGAACAAAGGGTAGAAGAACGAACTCAGGAACTTCAAGAAGCACAACGAACTTTAGAACAAAGGGTAGAAGAAAGAACGCAGCAACTTCAACAAACACTGCAAGAATTAAAAGATACTCAAGGGCAATTAATTCAAACAGAAAAAATGTCTTCTCTTGGGGAAATGGTAGCAGGGATAGCTCATGAAATTAATAATCCTATTAACTTTATTTATGGAAATATTCAATGTGCTGAAAATTATCTAGAAGATTTAGTTGATTTATTAAATTTATATCAAGAACAGTACCCTCATGAAAATTTGATAATTGAGGAAAAAATTGCAGATATTGATTTAGAATTTCTCACTGAAGATGTGTCAAAAATGTTTTTTTCGATGAAAATAGGCGCTCAACGTATTCGGGAAATAGTGTTGTCATTGCGTAATTTCTCCCGATTAGATGAAGCTGAAATGAAGGATGTGAATATTCATGAAGGAATTGATAATACTTTATTAATTTTAAATCATCGACTTAATAAACAAATTCAGGTTATTAAAAACTATGGAGATTTACCTTTAATTGATTGTTATCCAGCCCAACTTAATCAGGTATTTATGAATATCATAAGTAATGGAATAGATGCATTACTAGAATATGAAAATAAAGATAATAAACAAATATTTATAAATACATTGAAGCTAGATAATAATTATATCAAAGTAGTAATTAGAGATAATGGCCCAGGAATTTTACCAGAAATTATCAATAAGCTATTTGATCCTTTTTTCACTACTAAACCAGTAGGTAAAGGTACTGGCTTAGGGTTGAGCATTTGTTATCAGATAATTGAAAAACACCAGGGTAAAATAGAAGTTATTTCGGCAGTTGCCCAAGGGACAGAGTTTGTAATTACTTTGCCGATAAAACACTGAAATTGGTGTTGGTGGTAGCCTGCCGTATGACTCCTACGTCGTCACGCAAGCTATAGGCATATGGTAATAGTTAATTGCTAATGGTTACTTCACAAGGAACCACTAATCATGCCTGCTAGGATTAAGAAACCAATCCAGACATTTTGACGAAACATTTCACCATAAACAGGATTGGGTAGTTCTGGGTTTCGTAAGCGCAGAGATTGCCAAATCCAAGCCAGAGTAGCAATTATTAAGGTAATCCAGAAAGCAGTGTGGAGATGAACTAAGACACCAACTCCAGCGAGGAGAATGACAGTACCGACGAAGAAAATCCCAATAGCTGTAGGGGCGTATTTACCAAAGAAGAGGGCGCTAGAATTGATACCGATACGTTGATCATCTTCGCGATCGCTCATAGCGTAAACTGTATCAAATCCCAAAGTCCAAAGTACAGTTGCGCCCCAAAGTAGCCAAGTCGGTGTAGAAATGTTTTGTGTGACTGCACTCCAGCTAATCAAAACCGCAAAACCCCAAGCGATGGAAAGTACCAGTTGCGGTACAGGAAACACCCGCTTTGCCCCTGGATAAAGTAAGATTACAGGTACTGCTGCCACCGACAACCAGAAGCTCAAAGGGTTAAGATAGAAAGCGAGAACTGCTGCACAGGCTAAGGCAATTATCCCAACAACTATTCCAACTTTGACAGAAAGGGCGCGAGAGGCAAGAGGGCGATCGCGTGTTCTCTCTACTTGCGGATCTATATCCCGATCCCATACATCATTAACTACACATCCTGCGGCACTGGTGGCAAGAGTACCTAATATAATCACCCCAACTAGGGGTAAAGGTGGTTTACCAGCAGCTGCCAAAAACACAGCCCATAATGCAGGAATCATCAAAATTAACCTGCCTTCTGGTTTATGCCACCGCAATAGCCGGATAATTACGAGTAATAATGGTTCTTGGTTGCTCTCTGGTGTATTTAGCATATTTGATCAATTCACATATCTTCACGTTTCTAGAATATCGTTATTTGATAATTGTAAACACAGCAGCTAAAGTTGCAGCCTTGCATACAAATTCACTACTTAAATTGTGAATAATGTGACTAGACAATTAACCTGACAAGTCTATAGATTGCAGTAATAAGTATTGAGTGCGGCTTCAATTGACACACCAGCACTGACCAGCAATTATTGATTGACCATTTATTTTTAACAGAGAGAAACCTAGATGCTGAATGTTTCAGCTAATTGGGGGAGTATGCCAACTCAACCAGTCAAGCACAACCGGATTATTGCGGCCATTGATATCGGCACTAATTCCTTACACATGGTAATAGTGAGCATTGAACCGATGCTACCAGCTTTTACGATGATTGCCAAAGAAAAGGAAACGGTGAGATTAGGCGATCGCAATTTGGAAACTGGAGAATTGAAACCAGAAGTGATCAAAAAAGCGATCGCTTGTTTGGGGCGTTTTAAAGAACTTGCCAAAACCTTAGAAGCAGAAAGCATTATCGCCGTAGCAACTAGTGCAGTCCGTGAAGCCCCCAATGGTCAAGATTTTTTGCAGAAGGTAGAAACAGAGGTAGGTGTAAGCGTTGACTTGATTTCTGGTCAAGAAGAAGCTCGACGCATCTACTTAGGTGTGTTATCGGGGATGGAATTTAACAACCAACCGCACATCATCGTTGATATTGGTGGTGGTTCCACAGAATTAATTTTGGGTGACTCTCAAGAACCGCGCAGTCTCACCAGTACCAAAGTCGGTGCAGTGCGACTGACTGGAGAATTAATCACCTCTGACCCCATCAACGATATTGAGTTTAAATATCTGCAAGCCTATGCGCGGGGAATGTTAGAACGTTCGGTAGAAGAGGTACTAGGAAAACTTAAGCCAGGTGAATCTCCTAAGTTGGTAGGAACATCTGGCACAATTGAAACCTTAGCTACTATTCATGCTAGGGAAAAATTGGGTGTTGTTCCTTCTACTCTCAGTGGTTATCAATTTAGTCTACAAGACTTGCGAACCTGGGTAAATCGCTTACGGCGCATGAACAACGTCGAACGGACGACGATTCCAGGAATGCCAGATAAGCGGTCAGAAGTGATACTAGCGGGGGCAGTAATTTTACATGAAGCTATGACCCTGTTGGGTGTGGACTCAGTCACACTTTGTGAACGTTCTCTGCGGGAAGGTGTGATTGTAGACTGGATGCTGACACATGGTTTAATTGAAGATAAACTGCGCTACCAAAGTTCAATTCGTCAGCGTCATGTCCTGAAAACTGCCAAGAAATACCAGATTAACTTAGAACATAGCGATCGCGTGGCTGCATTTGCACTGAGTTTATTTGATCAAACTCAAACTAAACTACATAATTGGGGAAAAGACGAACGACAATTACTCTGGGCTGCTGCCATTTTACATAACAGTGGTCACTACGTCAGTCATTCTTCACACCACAAGCATTCATACTATTTAATTAGAAATGGTGACTTACTTGGTTATAACGAAACTGAGATCGAAATCATTGCTAATTTAGCTCGTTATCACCGCAAATCAGCACCAAAGAAAAAGCATGAAAATTACCGGAACTTATTGCATAAAGAGCATCGGCAAATGGTCAGTCAATTGAGTGCAATTTTAAGATTAGCCGTTGCTTTGGATAGAAGACAGATTGGCGCTATTTCTCGCGTGC
This sequence comes from Anabaena catenula FACHB-362, assembly GCF_014698735.1. Taxonomy (GTDB): domain Bacteria; phylum Cyanobacteriota; class Cyanobacteriia; order Cyanobacteriales; family Nostocaceae; genus Anabaena; species Anabaena variabilis_A. The sequence continues at coordinate 205,328 of NZ_JACJTQ010000002.1, read as the reverse complement.
AGTGTGAATACTTTCCCCATCTGCATGAATTTAAGATGTTAATTTTCCCTACTAGTTTAGGTGATGATTGTGCCTTAGAACTGTGGAATTTAGATTATAAGAAAGGAGTGTTTGAGGAAGAGTTTGGATTGAAAATAGTGGCGAATTTAGTTAATACTGGCAGCGCTAGGTTTTCCTAATTTGTCGGGGGTGCGTTAACGCAGTTTAGCGCACCTGTAAAACTAAGCTGTTAAACCTTTAACTTGTACATTGAGGCAGGGGAGCAGGGGGCAGGGGGCAGGGAGCAGGGGGCAGGGAGCAGGGGAGAAGGATTAAAGCTTTTTCCACAAAATGAAAAATATGCAATTTAAATGCCGATTAGCTTATTATCGTGAACAAATACCAACTTGCACCACACGCTAATTTTTCTATTCCTTTCTTCCTTTGCGTCTAACGCACTTCGTGCTTCGCTTCGCTAATGCGCCTAACGTACTTCGTACTAAATGGACAAATCTGGGATTTTAAAATACTGTTGCTTTTGTGCAAGCTGGCTTATGTGTTATTTAAATTCCCAAATTTAGGACTCCACCATCCTTTTGGTGTATTAAAATAAGCCACATCTTTATGTTTTTTATCCTTCCAGGAATCTTGACCAGAACACCGCAACATAGTTTTATTCTGCCCATCTTTAATATAGCTGTATTCCTCCAAAGGTTTCTTACATACCGGACAAGGATATGAAGTGATCTTTGCTGAAGGCTTGGGAACATTTTCATCTGGAGATGTTTTAGTTTTGGGTGCTTCCCAAGTTTTGTTAAAATCGCTCCAAAACAAAACAATATTTTCACATCCACTCACACATTTAAGAAAGTATTTCTTTTTAACTTTACTACTGGGAATTTTAGCTAAACAGTTCTGACAATTAGGACAACGAGTTTTAGAAGTTTCATATTTGCGCTCAACCACACCATTAGTTTTAGCTGTAGCTGATGAATTAACAACCACAGTTTTAGCTTTGGAAAGCGCAGGTACAAAATAATTTTGATTCCAACTAGTTAGGTAATGTTGCCAAGAGTTTTTTCCTTCAGAGATTGCATCTAGGGCATCCTCCATCTTGGCAGTAAATTCCGCTTCTAATAAATCTGGTAAAGCCTTTTGTAAAAACTCATCCACTTCCAAACCCAAAGCTGTAGGTTGAAGATTATCTTTTTTCAACTCCACATAATTGCGTTTCTTTAAAGTAGCAACTGTAGGAGCATAGGTACTAGGACGACCAATTCCTTTACGTTCCATCAGTTGTACAAGTTTTGGTTCACTGTAACGTGGTGGTGGTTGCGTCTGTTTTTGGTCATGTCCTGCATTTTCTAAAGTCAGCGTTTGTCCTTGTTGCAATAAAGGTAAAACCGCATCTCTGCTAAGATTAGGCCAATACTTTGCATAACCGTAGAATTCAATTACTTGCCCTCTAGCTTGCCATAAAAGATTACCTGACTGGGTAATTACCAGAGTTTTGCGAACTTGTGCGGGACGACATTGGGAAGCAACTGCTCTTTTCCAAATCATCACATACAGGTTAAACTCATCAGTAGGGAGTTCTGCACGCAATTGGACTGAAGGACGAAAGACATCTGTGGGACGAATAGCTTCATGTGCTTCCTGAGCCGTTTTACTACTGCGGTGCTTGGCTACCTGCTGGGGAACATTCTGGGGGTCATTTTGCTCTAACCATTGACGCGCACTGGCACAAAACTCAGGACTCAACATCACTGAATCTGTTCGCATATATGTAATTAACCCTGCCTCATATAGCTTTTGGGCAACCTGCATGGTTTTATCGGGAGCAAATTTCAACTTGGAACCGGCTGCTTGTTGCAGGGTGGAGGTGGTAAATGGTGGAGGTGGTTGACGATTAACAAGTTTCCCTTCCACATGAATAATTTGATGAGGATAACGTTTTGCTTCCTCAACTAATCTGGTTGCTTCTGCTTCTGAGAGAACGCGCTTAGATTCGGGTTTTTCTGTGTTATTACTAGTTGCATCATCATGAGTTTCAGTTTCTGGTTCTGGTGTGTCTGTGGCAGAATTGGCTGTACCTTTGTAAAAAACCCGGAATCCTTCTTGATAATCTACCCAAACACTCCAGTAATCTTGGGGGACAAAAACTTGAATTTCTCTTTCGCGCTGACAAATAAGGTGTAATGTGGCGCTTTGAACTCTACCTACGCTTTTTGCGCCGTTATTTAATGCCCAAACTAGGGGACTACCTTTGTAACCTACCAGTTTGTCGAGGCAATCTCGACATAATCCTGCACCGATTAAGTTGGTGTCAAGTTTCCGGGGATTAGCGATCGCACTTTTGACCGCTGATGGTGTAATCTCTGTATAAACTACTCGCTTTGGTTCTCTTAATCCTAACGTTTCTTTAAGATGCCATGCGATTGTTTCTCCTTCTCGGTCTGGGTCTGTTGCTAAAACGACTTCATCAACTTGTCTGACAGCGGCTTTTAGTTGTTGAATTGTTTCTTTTGCCCGTTGGTCACGGGGGATATAATTGCAGCGGACACTATTACCATCCATTGTGAATCCCAGTGAATCATCACCCTCATTGCTGAGTTCGCGGATATGTCCACAACTAGCGCGAACAATCCAATCTGAACCGAGAATTTGACTCAGCTTTTTGACTTTTCCGGGTGATTCAACAACTAGGAGGCGTTTGGGCATAGCACTTGTTTTTTAGATGCTCTATATATATTATTAAATGATTTGTGATAGTAAGTTTTGATGATTACACAACATCCAGTCCAAAAGTCTCCAACTATGTGAAGAAAGATGAACTAGGCTAAAACTGTCTTTCCCTCTGCAAGATCGCTCCCTGGAAGAGCAGACTGATCCCAACGACAAATAAATCAAATAAATATTTATGCCGGACTACTTAGTTGTCTCTAACTAAAGTTAGAGGGTTAATTCTTAGAACTGATCATATGATGTGGCTATATGAGAATGGCATTTAAGCTCAACTCAAATAGCAAATTTTTGCAAGCATTAGGTTAATTAAACATGATTTATAACAGTAGGATATCATACTAATTTGTATTCATAGATTGTATAAAACTAGGTAAATACATAGCTGATATTGTTGATAGTCCAAAAACAGGCGGAGTGGATCATTTTTCCTTTACTTGTGCATCATAACTTACTTGTAAATCAATTAAATCTTTAACAGGAGAATAACCATGTTAGATATCGATGAAATGGGCGCAAAAGAGATCCATAATCTCTTGCAAAAAGTAGGACATGGACATCTTGCTTGTGCGCTGGAAGGACATCCATATGTTGTGCCAATGCAATATTATTTCGACGAGCCAGATATTTATATTTTCACCACGCTGGGGATGAAGACCAAGTATATGGATGCAAATCCAGAGGTATGTTTGCAAGTTGAAGAAGTGAATGATCTCCAGCATTGGCGCAGCGTTACTGTAACAGGTCGAGCCGAACACATTACAGAACAGCAAGAAATTGATCGGGTGATGGAATTTGTGAAAATGCAAAATCCCACGCTTTCTCCGGCTATTAATCGCACCTGGATTGATGCCTGGGGTCGTGGGGAGGAGATGGCACTATACCGTATTCATCCTAGTGAGATGACTGGACGAACCACTGAAGGAATTAGCAGTCACAATTAAGCCAAAAATACCTGACTAGATGAAAAATGTCTGATAGCGTAGCGTGCGTCAGGGATACAAGATTAAAGGATTAACAGGATAATAAAATGGATTATCCCTTCAGTTTATTAATCAGTGTTATCAAACAGATAATGTCCCTGGTACTTACCCATTATTACCCTTCCCAATCTTCAATTTGTAACCCTTTTACTCGGCTAAATTCCCTGACATTGTGAGTAACTAAAATCAAATTGTTAACCAAAGCAATAGCAGCAATTTGTATATCATTTGAACTAATAGGAGTTCCAGTATTTGCTAAATCAGCCCGAATTTTGCCATAAATTTCTGCACATTCATCATCAAAAGGTAAAGAAATAAACTGTTTTATAAACATCTTTTGCACATTGATAGCTTTTTGAGGATTATTACTACGCATAGACCCATAAAATAACTCAGCCTTAACTACAGAACAAACCGCTATTTTTTCAGGTTCTAAATTATCAAGATGATAATTAATGCTAGGAGATTTACCCTTGAGATACATGATACAAACATTGGTATCTAGTAAATAAATTAAAGAATTATTTTCCATTAAAAACCCCAATTAAATCATCATCTGTTTCAGGATAAATCCCTCTCTCATCCGTCGCAAAATCAATATCAGCACAAGCACCATATAAATTAATTAAACCTGCGGAATGGAGAATATTTTTTTGTATCAAAAATTCTTTGAATTCAGCATCAGAAGCAAAATTTAGTAAATCTTTTAGTTCATCAAAATCAATTAATCTTTCACGAAAGGCTTCTAACACAAGATTGCTGAGTATTTTTTGCGGTAAATTTCCCCATTTATTGAGAATTTTCGCTGTTAATTTATCTGGTAAATCAATTGTTACTTGCATATTTTTAAAATTTCCCAACGCTAGTTTGTCAATTATTTTATCATACATTTGTTGAAAAATGTCTGATAGCGTGGCGCAAGCCATATCAGGATATCCAGGATTAGAGGATTAACAAACAGGATATTTTTTAGGAAATATAGGTTTTTCTGAATGATAGAAAATATATTTTTTATCTGAATTAACATTCATGAGCATTCAATATTCACAGAAAAGCTATAAATAACAATCCTGTACATCCTAAAATCCTGGTTATCCTGATTCTGACAACCACAACAAACAATCTCCAAATAATGAAAAAGCAACTTTACCTATTTGTTAATAACTAAAAACTTGAGAGGAATATGATTAGCTTCCCAGTATTCTTTGGCTGAATTTAAAATATCCAATGCTATTTGGTACTGTGTCGGTTCAGATTGAAAAAAGATATCAGCATGATCATATATATTTTCCTTTAATTCATGTACACAAAGACGGGCAAGATGCTCAAACCACAATATTTTTAGCATTTTATTTCTTGACCTCATTTACTTGTAGTCTTGCCAAAGAATGAGGTTCTGCTAGTTCTCCTACTAAAATACCACGAGGTCTTTCTATATGATTAATAACACTTTCTTTTAACAGATCATAGATAAAATGATGAGGGTTTTTACGATTTATTAATTCTAGATCGTGACAATAAACTCCACACGCTGATACATCATTTAAAATCCGGTTGTGAATAATTTTTGTCCATTCAGGTGCTGTTATCATTAATTGAGGCACAACATTAATAAATGCTGTAATTTGTTTTTCCATATCAAAAGATTCGAGAAAATGAATTAAGCTAAACATCACTTCTGGCTGTTGACATTGATCATCTAAAATTAGATGATAGGCAGATAAATTATTTTCATCAGGATTTTCAGCTATTTCAGCTAAAGCATTTTCAAAATTTGTAACTTGTTCTTCTGTTTGCATTAAGCGATTTTCTTGCAAGGTTGCCAATAAATTATTTTGATTCATTGTTTTGTCCCTTATTTCTCAAAAATCCATGGCCAAGTAGATTTATTCTGTCTGATTAATGTTTGCAAACTTTCCCTGATTTCTCTATTATACAAACCTTGACGAAGATAAATACAACGTACATCCCAAATTTCTTGTGCTAATGCTTCTCTGGGCGATAGGTTTAAATTAGGGCGTTTACCGTAAGACATTGTTTGCCGATGACGACCTCCTTTTCCTGGTGATAAATGTTCCATCATAATGGCAAATCCTTGATCTGTTGTATAATTAAGCGGAACTTTGGCTTTCATAAAAGCATCCGCAGGTATATGATGAGGTGTGAGGTTATCACCTCTACGTCCGGCTTTGAGTAAGTATCCATAAGTGCCTACACTTCCTTCTCCTGGAAGTAGTTGAGGTTGATTATTAATAATCTATTTACTCCTGTTTGGCTATTTCTATTGTTTAGTATTTTGATTATAAAGGAAGACAGGGAATAATTAAATTGTCTGAATCAGGATATCCAGGATTAGAGGATTAACAGGATATTTTTGATCACTTATGGTTTTTGTAAATGATAGGAAATAAATATATTTTTTATCTGAATTAATATTCATCAGCATTCAATATTCACAGAGAATCTACAAATTGCAATCCTCTACATCCTTAAATCCTGGACATCCTGATTCAGACAACGACAATAAACAATCTCCAAATAGTGAAAAAGCCACTTTACCTATTTGTTAATAACTAAAAACTTGAAAGAAATATTATTAGCTTCCCAGTATTCTTTGGCTGAATTGAAAATATCCAATGCTATTTGGTATTGCGTCGGTTCAGCTTGAGCAAAGATATCAGCATGATCATATATATTTTCCTTGAATCCAGGTACACAAAGACGGGCAAGATGCTAAAACCACAATATTTTTAGCATTTTATTTCTTGACCTCATTTAACAGGTGATCATATCTGTTTATTCTGCTTTTGGAGTGTCTTCCTCTTTTGAAGTTCACGATAACGTTGAGAACCTGCGATCGCATATTCAGTCCCAATCGTTACCCCTTGTCTACCACCTGAACTTTGCTTTAGTTTCCACTTCCGCGCTCGTTCCAAATGTTCTGCATCTAATCTCTCATTACCACTGGATCTCAACAAACGCACATTAGTAACATTGCCCTCTGCATCCGTATCAACAGCTACTTCAACCCTGCCCTCAACGCCTCTTCTTCTCGCCCAATCTGGATAATTTGTATTACACTCCCGACAAGCAGCCCTTGCCCCTGATTGTGAGGAAGCATTATTGGTTTGCATATTAGTCTGCAACAGACTATGACGCACATAGAAAAAAGAAATTGAAATTCCCATTAATCCCAATATGGCACTTGCTAGTACAAATTTTCTCGGCTTGGTATTCTTTACGGAAAGGGTTGTTTGAAGTGCGTGAGTTGTTACAGGTTGACTATGAGGTTGAGATTGAGTTTGCTGAACTAAAGATGAAGTATTTGTAGTAAATGTTGCTGTTGATTCCACAACAACAGATGGTTTTGCTGTCACAACACCAGGAAAAATATCAATACCAAGATTTGTAGAGCGATCGCACCAATAGCATTTACCATAAGTTCTACTATAGTAATGACTATCTACCCTGCCACATATAGTTAGCCTATCATTCCCTACCTTTAACGCCTCCAACCACTTCCTAGCCGTAGGGCGGAAATTAGGATTTTTATGCCCATCATTAAAGCATCTCAGAAAACATTGCTGAATCTCTGGATGAACAATCTCCAGGGGAATTGTTCTTGCTACTGCTGCAATTAAATTAGTTGATCCATTAACCCATAAACCCTGACGGATAAGTTCATTTATGTCTGGAGTTTCCCCCGCACCAGTCCACTTTCCCTGAAAAGGATTATTACCACCAAATAATAATTGATAGATAATTACTCCTAACCGGAATCTATCATGTACTTCCGTTTGCTCAATACTATCAAAATCTTTACCAATCAGTTCCGGTGGTGTATATCCCTCAGAACCAACTAAACAATTATAAACCTTACCATTTTTCGGATTTTTCACCTGAAAAGAATCTGTATCAATAATTGAAGGTAAAGCCCGATTATTCACTAAAATATTTTGTGGTTTAATATCTCCCAAAACATAACCAGCAGCGTGCAGTGCTTCAATAATTGAAACAATATTCAGCGCCGTTGTGTGCAGAAACCGCCAATCAATCTCAAGTTTTAAAGCTTGACGACGACGGGGATTATAAACATCAAGAAGTTCTTTTCCATCTTTAATTTCTGGCATCAAAAAGCCCACACAATCACCCTGAGCATTTTTCAACGCCGACTTAGGCCAAGCAAAAGAAACATGATTAAGATGGGAATTTGGCTCTGTGGGTGGATGTGCTATCATTACCGCTAACTTCTGCACCCGTTCAGGTGTTGGAGTATGGTAAATTTTAGCTAAATAACCATTTTGATTAGTTCGCCAAACTTTCGCTTCACCACTATTAGCAATCTCTTCACCCAATAGAGTAATTGATTTCCCCGTACTGGCACAAGTAAGAACTGTCATAGAATTTTAATTAGATGGGTTATATATTTCTAAAATCCTAAAATCTGTAGGTTGGGTTGAGGCTTTGCGTTCGCGGAGCGTGCCGAAGGCATAACCCAACAAAATCTCATAAATATTGAAAATGTTGGGTTTCATTCTATTGCTTCGCAACGCTAACGCGAACAACCCAACCTACAATTTCTAAATCTCTTCTTCAAAGAGACACAAAAGCAAAGTTTTATCATCATCAGTGCGAGAATTTAACCTTTCCGAATTGAGAAAATCAATAATATAATTATCATCATTTCCTCCTGGGTTATCTGTTTCTCGCAAATATTCCTCCAAAGGTTTAAAAAATGGCGGATGAGGTTTCCAGTCACTTAAGCGAATTGCAACTTTTTCTAATCCATCAGTAGAAGCACAAATAAACTCTTGTTTTCCTGAAATTACCTGTACTTGCATTTCCTCCAGCGCATTAGCTGAAGTCACAAAAGTTGTTTCGTTGAAAAATTCCCCCTTATCTGGTTCAAACAACAATTGATATTCCGCATCTTGGGAACGCACCACCATAAATCCATCCCCAATTTGCATCGCTGCAACCCATTCAGGAGTAGCCACAAAAACTAAAAGAGTACAAGCTAAATCATGAAATGAATAACCTTTATTAACTGCTTGTTTGTTTAACGCAGTAATAACTTCCTTGACAAATTTAGTAAAAACTTCCTTAGCTTCTATTTCCGAAAGTGGTTGAGAAAAACCTTGTTTATCAGGAAGTTCATTAATATCAGTAAAGCATTTAATTACAGTTTTTACCGCCAATTTAGAACCAATATGAGAAGATTTAGCACTACCCGCACCATCAGCAACCACACCGACAATCACATCATTAAAAATGCGATAATCTCCGCAATCTTGACAAGGTATTTTTTGCTCTTGATGACTTGTTCCCATAGCAGAACGAGCGATCGCTTTCCAACCCACAATAAATAAATCCTGTATATTTTATTAGATTTTATAGGATGTTTGTAACTCAAAACCCCTCTGGTAAACCTCTACCCTACAAGGGAAGAGGCTTTAAAACTCCCCGTTTCACCACTTATCTTTTCTTTTCATGTTCCCTCTCCTAAGAGGAGAGGGTTAGGGAGAGGTTCTTCTAGCTTATACACCCTCTAAGTAGTAATTTGACCCCATCCCACCGGCGGTAATGCTACAGCTTCCCCTACTTTGCCACTAGAAACCCGTTTCATAGAAGTGGAAAGCCAAACAAATAAAGAGCGAAAATCTAAGCCATTCAGCATCACTGGAGGACGAGGTGCAATTTGTTTAAGTTTGTTCATATCTGCACCTTGAACACCAACAGTAAAAAACAACATTCGGCGCTGTGCTTCTTCTTCTCTCACCCTTTGCGCTGCACCTTCCCAATAATCTGTAGGCGCACCGTCGGTAATTAAAAATACCCAAGGACGATAATAGAGAACACCGTTATCCTTATAAGACTGTTTGCGGGTTTCCAATAAATCTAAAGCGTATTCTATGGCTTCACCCATTGGTGTCACACCCTCTGTTTCTAGCTTGGGCGCTATAAAATTATCAATGGTGACAAAATCTTGCGTCAGTCGCACAGGGCCAAAGGTGACAATAGCAACTTCTACACTTAAAGAAGCTTGAGCATCTTTCATCACATCTTCTTTAAAAGCCGCTAAACCTCTATTTAACTCCTGTATGGGTTGTCCTGACATTGAGCCAGAGGTATCAAGTAAGAGAATTACCGGACAACGATTTTCCGGGTTTTCCACGAATTCAGGCAAACCAACTGGCATTTAGATACTCCTGTTTAAACAAAACTAGATGTAAAATGTATAAATTTTTTACTTGTGAATACATAGTTTAACAGTAGTATTATTACGTAATCAATACCCATAACAGCGAAATTTGATCAATCTCTCTGAAGCGAAAATTTAGCTACTGTTAAATATTAATTCCTTCTTTCCAAGATGCTACGCGATCGCAGTGATAGTCTGTAGAACTCAGCCTCTGTCTACGATACGCTCCGCAAACATAGAGAAGGTATCGCAAAAAGACATGATTCTGTAAAATTAGGTAAACTAAATTTTTAACGTAATTCACCAAAGACCATAGCTAACTCATGCAATTGCAACTCAGTGGATCTAAATCTACCCTAGCTTCCCTACTATTAATTGCCCCCTTTTTCCTTTGGGGTACGGCAATGGTAGCAATGAAAGGGGTAATCCCTCACACCACACCACTATTCATGGCAGGGGTGCGGTTATTACCTGCGGGTGTGTTAATTTTGATAGCTGCCGCATTCATGGGTAAACCCCAACCTCAAGGGTGGTTAGCATGGCTGTGGATTATCCTATTTGCCCTTGTGGATGGTACGCTGTTTCAAGGTTTTTTGGCAGAGGGTTTAGTAAGAACCAGTGCAGGCTTAGGTTCTGTAATGATTGACTCTCAACCTTTGGCTGTGGCTTTGTTGTCCTTATGGCTATTTCAAGAACATATTGGTTTGTGGGGATGGCTGGGGTTAGGATTGGGAGTTATGGGTATTAGTTTAATCGGCTTACCCCAAGAGTGGATTTTTCATCTTCTCGACTCAGGAGTAAATATCACAACCGACAATTGGCAACAATTATTTGCTAGTGGTGAATGGTTGATGTTACTTGCAGCTTTGTCAATGGCTGTGGGAACCGTACTCATCCGCTATGTATGTAAGTATACTGACCCAGTAACGGCTACAGGATGGCATATGATTTTGGCTGGGTTGCCTTTGTGGGGCATCTCCTCAGTGGTGGAAGTACAACAGTGGCAAAATCTAGTAATATCTGATTGGTTAGCTTTAAGTTACGCCACCATATTTGGAAGTGCGATCGCTTACGGCTTATTTTTCTACTTTGCTTCTAGTGGAAATCTGACTAGCCTGAGTTCTCTTACCTTTCTCACACCCGTTTTTGCATTGATATTTGGTCATCTTTTTCTCTCAGAAGTCCTCACCCCCATTCAGTGGGTAGGAGTATTCCTAACTTTAATTAGTATTTATTTAATCAACCAACGCGAAACTCTAGCAGGACAAAATCACAAAGTTATTATCAATGAAAACACTAATCAACAGCAACCTATTTTAGAAGCATCTATCACTAAAAAGTAGCATACAATCACCTTAGATGTAAGAGAATATCAACTAGAAATTTTACCCTAACCAAGTCAGTGGGAGATGAGGAAAATGAGGGTTAAACCGCAAAGATCAATTACCAATTACCAATCAGTAATTCCCTATTCCATTTTCATATTAACTTCTTGTATTGGACTGGGTTTGTACCCCAGCCGCGCTATCACGGCTACAGTGGAATCAACACCTAATCCAACAACAGTTCTCAGTCCAGGGGTTAAAGGTGCAGAAGTACAAGTCATCCAAGTCCAACTCAAAGCCTTAGGTTACTATAGCGGCTCCATAGATGGAGATTACAGTCCCAGCACCCAAAATGCTTTAGCTCAATTTCAGCAAGCACAAGGTTTGAAAAGAGCAGATGGTGTTGCCGATTGGACTACCAGACAGCATCTTAAATCAGTTTTATCAGGGAAAATTCAATGTAATACTTCTGCTCCTATCACTGAAGAAAAAAATCCTAACATACAATCCCAACAAGAAAATTCCATTTGGTGGAGATTAATAAGTTTTGGAGTTTTAGGAACTCTGGGTGTATTGTTTTACCTAGCACAAAAGTTATCTGAAAGTAAACTACTTATAGAAGGGACAGACTCAGAACAACTACTTTTAAATCCATCCTCTCAAAAAAGTCCACAATTTTTTTTAAACCCTGCACCCACCGTTCCCTCACCAAGATCAACAGAATTATTAACATCTCAACAAACTACTGTAATTTCCGCATTGAGTATTGCCGATGAATTGATGAAAGACTTACACAGCAATGATGCTACAAAACGACGCAAGGCTATTTGGCATTTAGGGCAGCAAGGAGACTCCCGTGCCATTAAACCATTAGTAGACTTGATGCTTAGTGCTGATTCTCGACAACATAGTTTAATTTTGTCAGCGTTAGCAGAAATCGGCATTCGCACACTCAAACCGATGAACCGAGCTTTAGCTATTTCTATCCAAGATGAAAATCCTCAAGTCCGACAAAATGCTATTCGTGATTTATCTCGCATTTATGACATGATGAGTCAAATGAGTCAGATGTTGCGCCATGCGATGGAAGACGAAGATCCAGAAGTACAAGCTACAGCACAATATGCGTTAAATCATATGAATCGAGTGCGTGTTTTACCGAATCTAGATGAACATCTGGAAGATTCACACCCAGAACCGCAACCTTAAGTCTATATAGGGCTTGCTGAAAAAGTCTTTTCGTGAGGGCTAGGAGTCAGGAGTCAGGAGTCAGGAGTCAGGAGTCAGCACTTCGACTACGCTCAGTGACCGGAGGAAGAATTAGAAGGAGGTAAGAATAGTCTCGAATCTGTAAAAGTGATAGGTAAATGAACGGTTTCAACGCCTATTCCTTGCACCTAATTCATCCTTTTCAACCCTGAAAGTGTTAATATATCAAGGTTTTATGTTTATATGGCTTACGCCACGCTCCGCTATCAGCAAGCCCTATATAATTAAGAATATTCTGAATGTTCATTCCCCCACCCCTTCAACCTGGTGATTTATTGCGCGTCATTGCCCCAAGCGGTGCATTGCGAGAATTTGAGGCTTTTAATAAAAGTGTAGAAATTTGCAAATCCCACGGCTACCGAGTTAAAATCAGCGATCGCATAGATGATAGACATGGTTATCTTGCCGGTACAGATGCCCACCGTCGTCACCAACTAGCAGCAGCATGGCAAGACCCAGAATGTCGTGGTATTATCTGCGCTAGAGGTGGTTTTGGTAGTACCCGCATTTTAGAAGATTGGACTTGGCAACAAAATACAGCAGATCCTAAATGGTTGATAGGCTTTTCTGATATCACAGCCCTACTCTGGAGTCTCTATAACGCCGGGATTTGCAGTGTACATGGACCCGTACTCACTACCCTGTTAGATGAGCCAGAATGGTCAATACAGCGGTTATTTGACATTTTAGAAGGTCGTCCCCTCGCACCTTTAAAAGGCAAAGGTTGGGGTGGTGGTACAGTAACAGGTGTGCTACTTCCTGGTAATCTGACAGTAGCAACGCATCTTTTAGGAACACCGATTTTACCTAACCTTGATGGTGTAATTTTGGCGTTGGAAGATGTCACAGAAGCACCTTATCGAATTGATAGAATGTTAACTCAGTGGCGATTAAGTGGAGTTTTATCTAAAGTTCGTGGTATTGCTTTGGGAGGGTTTACCAAGTGTGAAGCACCACCTCATATACCGAGTTTGAGTATAGAGGAAGTTTTGAGGGAACGGTTGGGTGATTTAGGAATTCCCATCGTTTCAGATTTACCCTTTGGTCATGATAGCCCTAATGCAGCTTTGCCTGTGGGTGTACCAGTAACATTAGATGCGAATCAGGGAATATTGGAAATTCCAGCATACTAGGAATTTTCTTCAAACCCACCTACGGTAGCAACGAGCCGTGGTATAGTAAGGGTGAAAAATTTCCAAAAACTTACTCTGAATAGTTTTGAAAAAAGCTTCTATTATTTGCGGATCATCCAAATGAAAAAGATAATCTTGATTAAAGCCTTTGAAAAAATGCCAATTCAGAATAGCTTTACCTTCTGGTGTTAAGGCTTGATGGAACGAAAGCAACTGTTCACAGGGATCTGGTAAATGTTCTAAAACATCAAAAGAAATGATTGTATCAAAAGTATTTTCTGGAGGCATTTCTGAACAAAAAACTATTTTTTGACTTAGCCCTAACTGTTCGGCTCGATGACGAACAAAATCACGATTCAGAGGATTAATATCACAATAAATTACTTGTTCAACTTGAGGACAAAGGGCAGCACAAATAGTATGAGTGCCAATCAATCCCACCACCAAAATCTAACACCCGATTTTGGGCATGATCTACAATCAAAAATAACGTATTTTCAATATTTTCAGGGCATTCTAAATGACATGCTCCCAACTCAAATAAATACATTTCTCATACTTTGTCACTATAAAAAGTAGTTGCAGTTTCCCAATCAAAATCTCTATGTCCTAACTCGGCTAACTGTTGTGTACCTGCGGCTAATTTTTGCTCTAGTGTTTCTGAATCCAAATGCAAAAATTCTTGTAAATGCTGTTTTAAGTTAAATGAATCTTGGTAAGAATCACTTAAAAAAGCTGGGAGTGCAACCTGAGCAATAAATTGAGATTTGACTATGAAGTAAATTTTGTTTTTCTATTGTAGCAGAAATTGTATCATTTTTTTCATTGAAATTTAATTATAATTTTTAATCATATCAACCTGTATGCTGATATCATCAATAGTGTAAAATTACTGTAAATCGAGATAAATTAATCATCGTATTTATTCGAGGAGTAAATAATTTATGGATAGAAACTTAATCATTGATGTTGGTGTTCACACAGGTCAAGATACAGAATTTTACTTAAAAAAAGGCTTTCGAGTTATTGGTATTGAGGCTCATCCTGACATTTATGAATCTGCAAAAAATCGCCTCAAGTCTTATGTAGAAAGTGGTCAACTTACCCTTTTAAATGTTGCTGTTTCACCCAAGGACGAACCTATCACTTTTTATGCCAACTTAGACAGAAGTTTTTGGGGTACTATTTCACCAGAGAGAGTAAAGGAAAGCGATCGCTCTTTTGGGACTCGTTCGGTGGAGATGACTGTACAAGGACGCAGATTTGAAAGCATTTTGGAGGAGTTTGGCATTCCCTACTATCTGAAAGTAGACATTGAAGGTGCTGATTTATTATGCGTCAAAGCATTACAGCAATTTGACACTAAACCACAGTTTATATCCATAGAATCAACCAAGGCTTCTTGGGATGCATTATTAGCAGAACTTCAGTTATTGAAAGAACTTGGTTATCAGAAATTTAAAGCAGTCAACCAAGCAAAAGTAACTCAACAAGTTTCTCCATCACCACCACGAGAAGGTAAATATATTCCCTATCAATTTGAATATGGTGCTAGTGGACTTTTTGGAGAAGAGACACCAGGTACTTGGCTATCACAAAGTGAATTAATCAAAGCATATAAAGGCATTTTTACAAACTATAAAATATTTGGAGTTAAGGGTATTATTTATCGTTTTTCTATCGGTAAAATTATATTAGAAAGTCTGAAAATCAAAGAACCTTGGTATGATACTCATGCTAGTTTATAAAATCAGCAACTAGATATAGCATATCCTAGCCTACTGAAGTACAAATTTATCTGTGTTTATCTGCGACCATCTTCTTCTATCTGCGGTTAATTCTTTCTTCCTGTACCTCACTTAAATGGAAATAGCTACAGCAATCTGATTTGATTTATGAATTGATTTGCGTAGAGAGGGAACAGGGTACAGGACAGGAAAGAAGGGAAACAAGGCACAAATATGTGTACTGAGTTTTTTCTAAAATAAATTTGGATAAATTTCCAAAATCTTTTCCAGATAAATTGTTAAATAGAATCATGATATATATTATATGTTCATGATTTTATTACTGACATAAACTTACTTTAATTCAATTAATCAGCCCAAATTAATCTTCTATGACTCCTATCAACTTTGATCCAATTCCTGAAATATCTGTAGTCATCTGTACCTACAATAGAGCAACATATTTGGATAATACTATTAATAGCGTTATCAATCAAACTTTTACAGAATGGGAACTAATTATAGTAGATGATGGTAGTCTGGATCATACATTTGAAGTAGTGAATCCTTATCTAGAAAAATTCAACAATATTCGTTATTTAAAACAGCAAAACAAAAAACAATGTTATGCTAAAAATGCGGGAATTCAAGCATCATTTGGCAAATACATCACATTACTCGACAGTGACGATTCATATAAACCCAACCATTTAGAATCGCGCATTGAATACATGAAAGGTAATCCAGACATTGATTTGATTGAAGGCGGTTTTTTTAGTAAAGAAGAAATTATTGTTGCTGATTATTATCAACCAGGTAAATTAATTAATCTAAGAGAATGTGTTTTGGGTCCGACATTTTTTGGCAAAAGAAAAGTCTTTTTTGAACTAGGTGGATTTAAACATATTACCTATGGGGAAGATACAGATTTTTGGGAAAGAGCAGAAAAAATATTTAAAACTC
This sequence comes from Anabaena catenula FACHB-362, assembly GCF_014698735.1. Taxonomy (GTDB): domain Bacteria; phylum Cyanobacteriota; class Cyanobacteriia; order Cyanobacteriales; family Nostocaceae; genus Anabaena; species Anabaena variabilis_A. Next base: position 189,005 of record NZ_JACJTQ010000002.1, on the reverse strand, counting down.
AAAAAATCACTGCACCAGAAACTTATGTTTATACAAGAGCAGAAACAAGTGTGACCAAAAGCTTTTTAGCCACGCAATAATTTTCTAGTTTATTTTATTTCAATCAATCGTTGTTTCCACTCTAAAACATTCCTGTGTTTACCTTGAATAAACCAATAAAATAGTGAAATCTAATCAGCATATTTGTCATTTAGTTTTAAGTAATATTGGTGGAGCGCCTAGAACTGCAAATTCCCTAATTGCTTCCCAATCTCAAGCTGGTTACAAAGTCTCAACAATAGTATTGACTGATTTAGATTCACGATGGATAGTTGATTTTCAAGCTGCTGAAAAACTCATAATTATGAAAGTTGCTGGCGGTTTATTTTATATCGGGGGAGCGATACATCAAATATGGATAGCTATACAGTTAAGTAAATTAATTGCTGAATTAAAACCAGATATTGTTATTGCTCATACTGCATTTATAACCAAACTTTTTTATCTTTCTCAACTGATTCCAGGAAGTCTAAAAACTCCCTATATTAGTTATATTCATACTGATTTTATTTCTGAATTACAGGCTGAAAGCAAAACCAACTCACTGATAGGAATATTTCAAAACTTATCTATAAGTATTGATAATTGGATGAGTTTGCGTAGTCTTCAGCAAGCTAGTGGATTAGTATTTGTTTGTAAAAGTCTATATGAAAGATTCTTAAATCTGGGTTTAAATCCTCGTCACATAGCAATATGCTATAATCCCGCTATACCTGATACAAATAATCAGCCGTTAAATTCTACGGCTGAGTCATGGTTAAAAAATCATGAGTTAATTACTTTTGTATCTGCTGCTAGATTTCATCATCAAAAAGATCATCCAACTTTACTGAAAGCATTTGCTCTAGCTAGTCAGCATCATTCTAATATCCGGTTAATTTTACTAGGAGATGGTAATTTAGAAACAGAAATGCAAGAATTGGCAAATTCTTTAAAAATTAGTGATATTGCTCTTTTTACAGGAACTGTTACTAATCCTAGAGCTTATTTTTCATTATCTAGGGCAGTAATACTTGCTTCTCATTATGAAGGATTTGGTATGGTGCTGGTAGAAGCTGTAGCTAGTGGAGTCACCTTTATTGCCAGTGATTGTCCAGTTGGACCACGTGAAATTTCTGAAGTATTAGCATCGGGAACTTTAGTACCACCAAATGATGTGGATGCTTTGGCAAAAGCAATTATTAATCAAGTGGAAACTCCAAAGGAGATAATAGACCGTTCTGAGCAAATAGAACGATTATTTAGTGAGTCTAGTTGTGCTAATAGCTTAGAAATGCTGCTTCATCAAATTATTGCTCAACAAATCTAATTAGTTAGTAATAATGTCCAAAACAACCTATTGTTTAGATGAATCTTAGGTATGAATATTCATTTTTTATTAATGAAAATAATTAATTTTGACAATCAATTTTTACAATGGATAAGTCGATTTTTTAGCTTAGTAATGATTTTTGCTTTTTGTCTGATATTTTTATTCAGTTGTCAACCAATAACACCAAAAGACAAAGGTATAATTCACCTAGAACTCTGGCATTCAATCAATCCACCTGCAAATAGATACTTTTTTCAAACCCTGGTGAACAAATTTAATCAAACTCATCAGAATATTCAAGTTGAAGCTATCTTTGAACCTGAACCTCAATTACCAAAAATATTAACAGCATTTGTTGGTAAAGCACTGCCAGATATTCTGTCATTCTATCCAGAATATACTGGGCAATTTGCAGAATTAGGAGCTATTCAACCATTAGAAGATTGGTTGGAAAAATTGCCACTAAAGTCAGATATTAGACCTAATTTATTAACAGCAATGCAGTTAGATGGTCACATTTGGTCAGTGCCAATGCACACTAGTAATATTGGTATTTTTTACCGACCTAAACTTTTTCAAGCTGCGGGAATCACAGAAATACCTAAGACTTGGGAAGAATTGAGAGAAGTTGCTAAAAAATTGACTATAGACAAAAATGGAGATCATAGACCTGAACAGTATGGAATATTGCTGCCTTTAGGGAAAGGAGGATGGACTGTATTTAGCTGGTTCCCCTTTTTATTTAGTGCTGGGGGAGAGGTTGTCACTAATAATTACCCAAATTTAACAAATGCAGGTGCGATCGCTGCTTTACAATTTTGGCAAGACCTGATAAAAGATGGCTCAGTTCTGCTTTCTGCTCCCGAACGAGGTTATGAAGAAGATGCTTTTCTTAATGGTCGTGTGGCAATGCAGATTACTGGACCTTGGACATTGATTATGAAATCTGAAGTTGATCACCAAGTATTTCCTATACCCAGAGGAGTGATACCTGCTACAGTCACAGGCACTAGCAGCTTTTTTGTCATGAAGACATCACCAGCCAGAAAAAAAGCTGCATTTCAATTTCTAGAGTATGTCTTAAGTGAGGAATTTCAAACCGAATGGAGTACAAAAACGGGATTTTTCCCAGTGACATTTTCTTCTACTCACAGTCAAACTTATCAACAGTTCATCGATAGCAAACCATTACTAAAAGTATTTGTTGATCAATTACCTTTAGCACATTCTTTACCCTCCATAGCTGGATATAGTCGTATAGCGGAAAGTTTAGGTAGAGCAATTGAGGCAACCTTACTAAGTAAATCTTCTGCTAAAACTGCTTTAAAAGAGGCTCAAGAACGGTTAGAAGTGATTTGGAGTGAAAAATAAATTAGCAATTCTTGACAAAGTTTCAATTTCTAACCCACTCTACTTGAGTTGTCGAAAGCGCAATTTATGACGTTTTATGAAGTTAAGTAAAGCAACTCTAAGAGCTTTTGATGTGTGTTGATAAAGGGTAATCTGGGAATGATAAGCTAAACAGTGAAATATAAAAGTGACTTAGGATGAAGTGTTAAATGGGTGTTTCCTTAAAGGCTCCTCTCCTCCTTCAGGCTGCTCGTGGTGAACAAGTAGATCGTCCCCCTGTCTGGATGATGCGACAAGCGGGACGCTATATGAAAGCATATCGGGATTTGCGGGAAAAATATCCTTCATTCCGCGATCGCTCAGAAATTCCAGAAGTAGCGATCGAAGTTTCCCTCCAACCCTGGAGAGCTTTCCAACCCGACGGAGTTATTTTATTTTCCGATATTGTCACCCCCCTACCTGGAATGGGGATTGACATGGATATTGCGGAAGGGAAGGGACCGATTATTTATTCGCCCATACGCACTAAAGAACAAGTTGATCACCTGCATCCATTAGATCCAGAAGCATCCCTGCCATTTATCAAAACGATTTTGCAGGCATTAAGTCAGGAAGTAGGCAATCAATCAACGGTGTTAGGCTTTGTGGGCGCACCTTGGACATTGGCAGCTTATGCGGTGGAAGGTAAAGGTTCTAAAACCTATTCCATCATCAAAAACATGGCATTCACAGATCCGACGATTCTGCATCAGCTATTAACTAAATTAGCTGAGTCTATTGCAGATTATGTGCGCTACCAAATTGACTGTGGCGCTCAAGTGGTGCAAATGTTCGATTCTTGGGCGGGACAATTAAGCCCTCAAGATTATGATACCTTCGCCCTACCTTATCAAAAAATGGTGTTCGAGAAAGTTAAAGAAACTCATCCTGACACACCATTAATTTTGTTGGTGACAGGTAGTGCCGGACTTTTGGAAAGAATGCCTGCTTCTGGTGCAGATATCATTACTGTAGACTGGGCAGTGGATATGGCAGATGCACGGGCTAGATTGGGTAAGCACGTCAAAGTACAAGGTAATCTTGATCCAGGTGTGTTATTTGGTTCTAAAGAGTTCATCCGCGATCGCATTCTTGACACCGTTCGCAAAGCCGGCAACTGGGGACACATCCTCAATCTCGGTCATGGTGTACTCCCAGAAACACCAGAGGAAAACGTCGCTTTCTTCTTTGAAACCGCAAAAAGCCTGAATGCTTTGGTATAGCTGGATACTGCTTTTTCCGGCAATTTCAGTAGGGATGAGGTATCCTCGCCCTATTGAAAACAAGTTAATCTACTGATTCATAGAATTAGCAAGATATTATGAATACAGACACCTTAACAATTCGCCCAATGAGCAGACTAGAAGTAGATTTAGCCATTACATGGGCAAAAATTGAAGGCTGGAATCCAGGTATCTATGATGCTGAGTCTTTTTATCAGACTGACCCGCAGGGCTTTTTATTGGGCGAGTTAAACGGTGAACCAATAGGGTGTATTTCCGCTGTTGCTTACGACCAGCACTTTGGCTTTCTAGGTTTTTATATTGTCAAACCAGAGTATCGGGGGCAGGGTTTTGGGATAAAAATCTGGCAAGCCGCAATGGACTATCTTGGTACTAACCGCAACATCGGCTTAGATGGGGTAATTGCCCAACAGGAGAATTACAAAAAGTCCGGTTTCCACATCGCCTATAAACATATTCGCTACCAAGGGATGGGCAGTGGTGTGGTATCTTCTGATATTGTCCCCCTGAAAACAGTTCCTTTTCAGGAATTAGTGACTTATGATAGTCAATTTTTCCCCACAAAGAGAGCGAAATTTCTACAAAATTGGCTCTCTTTGCCAGACAGTGCTGCCTGGGGTGTTCTCAAAGATAGACATCTGGTGGGTTACGGAGTCATTCGACCCAGCGAATCAGGTTACAGAATTGGTCCATTATTTGCCAACAATGAGGAGATTGCTGAGGAAATATTTCAAGCCTTGCTAACCAAAAGTATTGATTCTTCCGTATTTATAGATATTCCAGATATTAACTCACAGGCGATAGCCTTAGTGCAACGCCACGAAATGCAGCCAGTATTTGAAGCCGCCCGGATGTACACTAAAGAAACTCCAGACTTACCCATTAAGCGTATATTTGGGGTAACAAGTCTAGAACTCGGCTAAATCTGATATTAACAACCAAAACTGAAAATTTCATGACCAAAAAACGCATTTTAGTCACCGGCGCAAGTGGCTGTATCGGTCACTATATCAGCGAAGCCTTAATTCAAAACACCAATCACGAATTGTATCTACTAGTTAGAAACCCAAATAAACTACAAGTTGATACTACAGCCCGTTCAGGTATCACAATTTTGCAGGGTGATATGCAAGAAATTAGTAAGTTTTCTAATTTACTAAAAACCATTGATACGGCAGTACTAACAGCGACATCTTGGGGTGGGGAGGGCATATTTGATATTAATGTCTTTAAAACTCTGGAGTTGATGAATCTATTAAATCCAGAAAGATGTCAACAGGTAATATATTTTTCAACCGCAAGTGTATTAGATTACAACAACCAACCACTAAAAGAAGCCGGAGAAATCGGTACGGATTATATCCGGTCTAAGTATGATTGTTTACAGAAAATAGAAAAATTAGCTATTTTCCCCAAAATTACCACTGTTTTTCCCACCATTGTTTTAGGTGGTGATGACAACAAACCTTATTCCGCTGTCACAACAGGCATTCCCGAAGTTACCAAATATATTGATATAATTCGCTTCTTACAAGCAGATGGCAGTTTTCACTTTATTCATGGACGCGATATTGCCACAGTTGTCCAATATTTAATTGATTATCCACCCGAAAAAGGGGAACCACGTCGATTTGTTTTAGGTCAATCTGCATTAACTGTCAATCAAGCAGTCAAGGAAGTCTGCGCTTATTTAGGCAAAAAGATTTACCTTCGCATTCCTATATCTTTATCTTTAGCTAATTTGATTATTGTTTTGTTTCGGATTCAAATGGCTGCATGGGATAGATTCTGCATGAAATATCGCCATTTTACCTACGCTAACGCAATTAATCCCGCTAGTTTCGACTTGCCAAATTACTGTGCAACTATGAGTGATATTTTGAGAATTAGCGGTGTGAAAGCTGGGAAATGAATATTAGGAGTTTTGCAGCTTCTAAACTCTGTTGGGCTTTGAGGATGAGTTTCCGTTGTTCGTCCGTCATAGAAGAACGCCTTCTTTACGGATATTACGAAGCAAAGAGCCGTTGCGGGTTTGGTAGTGGGTTTCGTCCATGAAAAGACAGCTAATGACAACATCATAATCTAGGGAAAGATCAGCGATCGCTTTACCCTCCTATATGAAACATGGCGATCTGCTTGCAGCAGCGCTTCGCTATCGCTTCCCTCACCGCAGGCATCACTCTACCAAGATATCTATAATTTTAGTTCCAGCACAGTGCTAGGCTGACCTCAATTTTCCAGCTTTCTCAAGAAGTCTGCAAGCAAAGTCTTATCCTGAAAAGTTGCTCGGATTGTATCATTATTGCTGTAATCAATTATGACTTCAAACCTTTCAAACTCACCAGTTGGATTATTAATGTCAAGTGTATTTATTTCAGTGAGTACATCATCAATACCCTCAAACTCATATCTTTTACCAAAGAGAGAAATGAGAATTATTTTGGTAATATAACGCTCAAGACAGTTTCTAAGCTTATTCATAAATTGATCAACTTCTTGCTTTGAAACTCGCATTAAAGCCTGTCGAAGCTTCTGTTTATCAAAATTAGTGAGACCAGCTAATTTTTTTGAGGCTGTAGTATAAATTTCGTCGGGAGTTTCTTCGTCAAATGCGACATCAAAATCAATTTCCTTAAATGCTGCTACTACATCTTTATAAGGAATGTAGATAATTGCAAATCCATTGTTTCTTAGTTGATCCAAAGCTGGTTTAGTGAAATCTCCAGCTAATACCGCACCGTAAAATGGTGCTGATAAATGATGAAGTTCAATAATAGGCAATATAGCACCTTGGATTTCTTGAGCCTTATTCTTCGAGTGTTTCGTATATCTACGCCATGCGGACTCAATAAATGCAACAGGTTTACCAATCTGGTCATCTGTACCGTTTATCTCAATCACAAAATCTAAATCATGTCTGTTCTTATATTTATCTTCCCAAGTAACTTTTTTACCAGTTCTAGCTGGACGAGGATGTTGCCAATCGAGATAGTAGCTTTTGCTTTGTGCAAACTGTAGTAGTTGAGGTTTGAGGATATCATCGAGTACGATATCTTCAAGAAGTTTGCCTAGATCTTGCCCAAATTTATGTGATGGCGATTGTGCCATAGATTTACCTTCTATCCAAAGTCGTCCTTCATGCAGTGGAACATCGTGTTTTCTGTTTTTCCACTTGATGTTACGTTGCCTAATTTGCTCAAAAGACCAGAAATCAAATCCTGCTGCAATAGCTAGTTTACCGAGCCACTGCTCAACTGGAACGTATACTCCATAGGGAGCCGAATCTCCTACTATAAAACAAACTTTACAATCAGGTGTTGCAACTCGACGAAGAGCGTGGAAAACAGATCCTAAATCGTTAAAATAGGCGGCAATCATTGTGTGATATGCCTTATTACCACCCTTAGTTCCTCGAATTCTTTCCAGTTCTTGACAGACAGGAATTAACTCATCCCGAATTGGATCAACAAGTGATTCACTTATCAAAGTATCTAGACTTAGTCGATCTTTGGAAACGTGTTGTGAACTTGAGCGGATTAGAAATTGACGAACTGCCTTGTGTAAATCTCCCCAAGAATCAACTTCACCCCAAAAAGTCATTTCAATACGCGTAGCATCTGCATAATCGTAGTTATTTGCATAAGGAGGAGAAGTTATTACTAAATCTACCAGCTGATCAGGAATACTCTTTAGGCTTCTGGCATCTTCTTGTATGAAGGTAGCTTGACTCGATTGAGCAAGAGATTGCAGGTAATACATATCTTCCTGCATCATAGCTATCTGTTTTTCTAGTGCATCAAATGGTTTACAGACTTTAAGCTTACGCTTGTTAGGAAGGATATATTGCCATTGAGCCGTACCTACGTGACTGGATATGCGTAAAATAGCAGAGATGGCTAGAAAGATGAGAGACTGTAATTCTTCAGTTAAAGATGGAGCTAGTTCAAAATAGGCTTGCCTAATTTTGAAAAGATCTATCAACGTTTCATGTAAATAGCATTTATTTAATAAGTCTGGAAGTGTTTCGGGAAGATTAGGTTGGAGATTTATAGCAGAACATTTAATTTCGGCAACTGCTTCCAAAAACTCATGAATGTTGGCTTCCCATGAAAGTTTGCCTTTTGCAAGCTTGTAAACGAAAGGATGAGCTTCAATACCAAAGGAATTTACACCAAGCTTATCCGCCGCGACACACACAGTACCAGAACCTGCAAACGGATCAAGGATAGTTTGAGGCTCCAATTCTGCGATGACTCCTTCAACCCAAGCTGCGGAGAATCCCGCAGAATAGCGGAACCATCTATGAATGGGTAATTTCATGTTATCGGTAAAAGTACCCGACCTCTCTTGGATAACTCTTGATTGAGTGTGTTCGCGAGATTCGGGTACAAAGCTGAAAAGCTCTAGCTGGGAAGCCTTAGTCATAAAGCTTCATGAGTTCAATACTCTTAATATATAACTACAACATCATAACTCTAATTGTCTTTTTATAGAATTTCTTTTTTGTCAAAGCTCCGTATCCAAAATACCATAATACTCTGACAATACCAGAGAAAAGAATTAATCCTAAAGGCAAATTGAGAAAAAAGTCAAATAGTCTTAATTTTAGTTACAGTTAGATCACAAATAAATCGTGAGGGGTGATACTATGCGTATTTTGCTAGTTTATCCAATATTTCCCAAAACCTTTTGGTCTTATGAGAAAATTCTAGCGTTAGTTGATCGCAAGGTACTGTTACCACCTTTGGGTTTGGTGACAGTAGCGGCGATTTTACCCCAAGAGTGGGAATTTAAACTTGTAGATCGTAACATTCGCGCTGCAACTGAGGAAGAATGGGCATGGGCAGATATTGTGATTTTCTCTGCCATGATTGTCCAAAAACAAGATTTACTGGATCAAATTCGAGAAGCAAAGCAGCGTGGTAAGCTAGTTGCATTAGGTGGACCTTATCCCACATCTACACCCCATGAAGTGGAAGCAGCAGGTGCAGATTACCTTATTCTCGATGAAGGAGAAATCACCTTACCCATGTTTGTGGAAGCAGTGCAGAAAGGTGAAAAATCAGGCGTTTTCCGCGCTACAGAAAAACCTGATGTCACCGGTACACCCATTCCCCGCTTTGATTTATTAGAATTTGATGCTTATGACATGATGTCAGTGCAGTTTTCGCGGGGTTGTCCTTTCCAGTGCGAATTCTGCGACATCATTGTATTATATGGACGCAAACCCAGAACCAAAACACCTGCACAACTTTTAGCAGAATTAGATTATCTCTATGAGTTGGGTTGGAGACGTGGTGTGTTCATGGTAGATGATAACTTTATTGGCAACAAACGCAATGTGAAATTGTTGCTAAAAGAGTTAAAAATTTGGATGGCTGAACATCAATATCCCTTCAATTTTGACACAGAAGCTTCTATTGATTTGGCTCAAGATCAAGAAATGATGGAGTTGATGGTTGATTGTGGATTTAAAGCCGTATTTTTGGGTATTGAAACCCCAGATGAAGATAGTTTACAACTAACTAAGAAATTCCAAAATACTCGCAGTTCTTTAACTGAGTCAGTAGAAACAATCATCAGAACTGGACTGCGGCCAATGGCTGGGTTTATCATTGGTTTTGATGGTGAAAAAGCTGGTGCAGGCGATCGCATTGTCAGATTTGCAGAACTAGCAGCCATCCCTTCCACTACCTTTGCCATGTTGCAAGCGCTACCAAATACAGCGTTGTGGCATCGTCTCACAAAAGAAGGTAGACTGCGGGAAAATAAAGACGGGAATATCAATCAAACCACGTTGATGAACTTCATTCCTACCCGTCCCCTAGAAGAACTTGCTAGGGAATATGTAGAAGCTTTCTGTGCTTTATATGATCCTGTAGCTTATTTAGATCGCACCTATCGCTGTTTCCTAATGTTAGGTTCTCCCAAATGGACAGCACCAGCTAAAAAGCCAGAATGGGTAGTTATCAAAGCATTGTTAATTGTGATTTGGAGACAAGGTTTTAAAAGAGAAACCCGCTGGAAATTCTGGCATCACTTCTTTAGCATTCTCAAGCATAACCCCAAAGTGATCGAACAATACGTTTCTACCTGCGCTCACATCGAGCATTTTATGGAATATCGGCAAATTGTGCGCGATGAAATTGAAAGTCAATTAGCCGCATATTTAGCCCAAGGTGCAGAAAAACCTTATGTTCCAGAAAAGGAAAAAGTAGAAGCGGTGGTTAGCTAAACAGATTAAAAGGCGATGTCTAGTTTGGGCATCGTCTCAGCTTTTTGATTTATTTGCATAGGCGGCCATATTCTCTCATGTTGGTTTTGCAAACTTAAACAAAGTATTCCAACTTACAAAACTATGTGAATTTACGGCAATACAAATACTTAATTTTTTCTGAATTTCAATTACAACTGTTAATTTTCATGTATAAGTAATAGTCGGAGCTAATAAAGTAGGTTAAACAGTGTCCCAAGTTATTACCAAAGATTTCGCAATCCAATGTCCTCCGCAGCAATTAATTTGGAGTGAAATTGCTGACCGAATTAGAGAACTTGGACTACCAGGAACACCAATCCGAATAATTTTAACTGCAATTCGAGAAAACAAGTTAGTATTTGAAACCAGTTTTTTAGAAACAGATAGAAAACCTGTCTGGCCTTCCTTATTAAATCTTCGTCCTCGTCAAATTTCATCATCTAAACCTTTTGTAGCAATCAGTATTATCCCCACAGGAGTCCGTGCAGAAATAGGAGGTTTTGCTGGTGATGCCACCCCAAGTGTAAATCTTTTAGCCTCAGCCTGCGATTATCTAGTTGTTAATCCCAACTCCGTTACAGCTTCTGACCTCTATTATGCTAGTGACAATGTTCTTTACCTAGAAGGCAATCTAATTTGCCATTTATTGTTGGGGCATACTACTCTGATTCCAGAAGCTCGCGCCAAAATTGGCGTGGTTATTGAGAAAGCCGAAGATAAATATTTGAATGTCATCTTCAATGCCATCAATGCTCTCAGAACTGTGGGAGGTATCAATATTGAACCTGTAATAGTTACAAGTGGGCCGGTGAGCACTGAATGTATTTTTTCTCCCTATGGTCATGCTTCTGGCAGATTTGAAGGTATTGAAAAACTGATGGAAGCATTAGATGTAGTTGCCAAAACAGAAACTACTGCTGTTGCTTTCTCTACAACTCTCTCAGTTGAAGAAGAAGTGAAAAAACAATATTTTCACGGAACAGTCATGCCAAATCCTTGGGGAGGAGCAGAGGCAATTCTGACTCACATGACGACGAATTTTTATCCTTTTACTGCTGCTCATTCACCATTATCTTTAGACTACTCAGAAGAAGAATTTAGCCTAGTGCATACTTTAGGTGACCCACGGGATGGAGCTGAATTAATCTCTAATGCATTCATCTGTTCAACTTTAAAAGGATTAACTCACTCTCCACGTCTTGTGAAATACGACACTCCTTTACCATCAGGATGTCAAGGAATTTCTGTAGAAAATGTCTCAGCAGTTGTGATGCCAGAGAGTGCCATAGGCAACATTCTCTTTTTTGCCTCTCTTGAGCAAAACATTCCAGTTATTCTGGTTCGGGGCAATCACACTCAGTATGAAATAACTCCTGCAATTCTGGGAATTGACCACAGTCAGAGGAAAATTTACTACGTAAATAGTTACATGGAAGCTGCTGGTTTACTCCTTGCTTTACGGCATGGAATTGCCCCCGAAGCGACAACACGTCCTCTACCCCAAATAAAACCCATTTTTCTGTAAAATTGAGTCTTTTCAGTCATTGCTAACAGTGGTCAGAAAAATTTAAAATCGAAGCAAGAGAGCATCTCAACTGAGATATAAATTCAGCAGCAGAATTTTTGCCAATTGGGAATGCTCTCAAACCTATTAAATTCAAAGTTAAACACCAGGTTTATGGAACCCACAGCAAGCTACACAGATGGCAAATTGTTGACCTACAAGATGATTGCATCTCATGAACCAGATATAAAACTTCGGCTACACACTCCTGCTCATCAAGGAATTCGAGGAGAATCTGAATATTTTGATGATCACATCTACGCTTATGATTTGCCTTTCTTTAAGCGTGACAAATTTGACGAAGTAGAAAAATATATTTCTAAATTATATCAAACTAAACGTACATTTTGCCTGACTGGAGGAGCTACCCAAGGAATTTTAATCGCCTGTACTCTAATGGCAAGAAAACACAAAAAGATTGCTATTGGTCTAAATATCCATTTATCAGCAATTCACGGATTTATTCTTTCAGGGGCAGAGCCATTTTTTATTCCCTCGCGTTCATTAATGCCAACAGATGAAGAAGTTATTCAAGCATTAGAAACAACAGCAGGGGAAGTTACTGCACTTTTTTTAACACATCCCAGCTATGATGGCATCACAACTAATTTGGGGAAAATTGCCAACTACTGCCGTGATAAAAATATTGAGTTCGTTGTTGATGAAGCACATGGAACTCACTTTCCTTTTTTAGCAGAGGAAAATTTATCAGCCCTGACTCAAGAATGTGACTTGGTTGTTCATAGTCTACATAAATTTGTTGGTAGTTTGGTGCAAACAGCTTTGTTACATTTACCTCAAACTTCCAGAATTACAGAAGAAGAAGTTTTGACAGCATTGTCATTGTTTGAAACTACATCGCGGAGTAATCTGCTGTTATTAAGTATAGAAGAAGCTATTCGGTTGGCTTTTGAAACAGAAAGAAAGTCTCTTTTCCAACAAGCTGCTGGTAATTGTCAGGAATTACGCTCTCTGCTAGATACTTGGGGCAATACTTTAACTTATGATTCCCTGGTTAGTGATCCATTAAAATTATGGCTGTATAGCAATCGCGCTACAGGTGATGAGATTGGTGAACTATTGTATGAACGTGGCATTAGCTATGAATACTCAAATCAGCAAGGAATATTACTGATCTTCTCCTTTCAAAATACTGATGATGATTTTGCTTATGTAGCCAAAATGCTTGAGGAAATTTATCAAATTCTTGCCAGTCAAGCACAAATAAAACAATTTAATGAAAATATGTTTGTGCGTACTCCGGTGATCCGCTGCTCACCAAGGGAAGCTTTTTTTAGCAAGAAGAAAAAAATCTTACTCCAGCAAGCTAAAGGCATGATAAGTTGTAGTTGTTTAAAAACAGTTCCTCCAGGTATTCCCATCCTAATACTAGGGGAAGAAATTACCGACTGGCATATTCAAAAAATCCAGTCAGATACCATAGTTGAAGTCATGATTTAACTAACTTTATCAAGGAAAATGATAAATGTTGTGCATTAAAACAGAAGTCAGAGAATCTAATATAGCTAATGCAGGCAAGGGATTATTTAGCCTGGAATTTGTTCCTAAAGGAAGTATAGTTTTTCTGCCCATCACTCTGTTTCCTATCGATAATATTGTTTCAGAAACACAATATCGAGAAGAGTTGAAAACAAAAGACTATTTTCCGATGAATGCCGGCATGAGATGGGCTGGGGATTATTTTCTTTACTGTAGTCAAGAACCTCATGATGCTGACTATATTAATCATGCAGACAATCCCAATCTTTTGTCATGTCTTGGGTTATTTTTTGCTTTACAAGATATTAACTTTGGAGATGAATTAACTATAGATTATAGGTATATTGGATTTACAGGAGGGGTAGAAATAAAAACGGATAACCAAGAAGAAGTTATAGGTTTATCTGCTAAAGAAGCATTATTAAAGTCAGCTACAACATTAATCAATCTGTTAAATGAAGTTGATGATATACATTGTTTTGATTTGCCTATTCAGAAGTTAACAGACAAAGAATAAAAAGTATAGCAATGGCTGGAAATAATCAATGATGGAGCAAAAAGTTGCATTGGTGACGGGTGCTAGTCGAGGTATTGGGAGAACAGTAGCACTTGGGTTGATTGAAGATGGTTTTCGTGTTGCTCTTGTAGCGCGTTCTGCTGAACATTTGCAAGCCGTTGCTTCAGAAATCGCTGAACTCAAATTGTATCCTGATTCACAAATACTACTGTTTCCTATTGATATTACTGAACGTGATGCTGTACAAAAAGTTGTTGCAGAAATTTATAGTATCTGGGGACGTATTGACTTATTTTTCAATAATGCCGGAGCATGGACAGAGGGAACTCTTGATGTATCAATTGATGAATTTGACAGAATATTCTCGATTAACTTGAAAGCAGGTTTCTATTTTCTCCAAGCTGTCGTTCCTATTATGAAACAGCAAGGGTTTGGTCAGATAGTAAATTTAGTATGCATCACTGCTAAAGGTGCTGAACCTGATTGGGGTGTATACAGTGCTTCTAAATATGCCTTTTTCGGGTTAACTGAAGCTATTCATTTTGATCTAATCAAGCATGGAATTAAAGTCACTGCTATCTGTCCGAGTTGGGTGAATACGAATATGGCACAACAAGCAGCTACACCCTATCAATCTTACGAAATGATTCAAAAAGAGGACATTTTAAATACGATCCGATGGTTATTAAAAATGTCTCCAAAAGCAGCAATTAAGGAGGTAGTTATAGATTGCCTGAGTGAGTACATCGAAGGGACATAGTCCAATATAAACCTAGATTCAATATCAAAAAAACAACGGAATCAAGAAAATGACTGATGCTAATCTTCAAGAAAAATTACCAAGTAAACCAATTGACTTTGTTAAACGGAACGATCTAAAAGGATTCCTAGCATTGCTGAGAGACTGGATGGCAATTTTCTTGATTGCTGCATTTAGTATTTGGGCAAACAATGTATTTATTTATCTGGTTTCAGTATGGGCAATTGGTATCTTTCAATTTGCCATTGGAGAGGCGTTGTTACACGAAGCAACACACAATAATTTATTTGAAAAACAATCGTGGAATGAAGGGCTAGAGTTCATTTATGGATTTCCGGTATTGAGAACAATATCCTCCTATCGGGAACATCATTTTCCTCATCATAAGGGTTTGGGAGGTGAGGAAGACTATATCCCTGAGTATTATGAAATGTTGGGGTTATACAAAGAGGATAAAAATCTGTTCTGGCTCTTGTTTGTTAAACCTGCGATGGGACTAAGAAACTGATTTTAAGACAGGAGTTTGGTCATCATCTGCCAATTCACTCCTGTTTAGTTTTTCTTCATCTTCTCTAGATTCGATCATCTCAGAAATCAAAAGGTAAAAACGATAGATTAAAAATACTGTAGATAGTGAGATTCCTATAGTTAATCCTGACCATAAGCCGATAGAACCCCAATTGAGATAGAAGCAAAATAAGTAACCGCTAGTCATCCCAATACCCCACTGAAATACTATATTAATTACTAAAGGTAAGCGAGCATCTTGGATACCCATTAACGTCCCTAAAGCAATCATGTTAAGCCCAAAAGCAATGAGAAAAAGTGATGAAATTCTCAACAAGGGAATTGCAGTTGTGATAGCTATAAGATGATCTGGCTCACTTGCATCTAAAAAAATGGTGGCAATCTGCTCTGGAAATAGACATAAAATAACGGCAGTGAGGCTAGTTGTTGCTATACCAATGGCAATTGTGGCAAATCCTGCCATCTTTGCAGCAGTGGGGTCATTCTCACCCATCCTTTGTCCAACTTGCGTCATGGCAGCGTAAGAGATTGCTATCGGCACAATCAATGATAATTCTATACTTTGCACGACAATTTCATTTGCAGCTAATAGGGTTGTTCCCATATAGCCGCTTAATAAGGCAATCAAGGTAAACAAGAATAATGTAGAAGCGTATTCCAATCCCAGGGGCCAGCCATTTTGCCAAAGTTCGCCAAACACATCTTTATTGAACTGTAGAGAAGCAAATAGTTTGTATTCTTTAAACGCAGGATGGAAGGCAAGTACGGCAGCAGCAGCCAGAAAGTTTACCCAGAAGACAAATGTACCAGCCCAACCAATCCCCGCTAATCCTAAACTTGGTAAGCCTAAATTCCCAAATATTAAAAGGTAGTTAGCAATAATATTGATAGGAATCCTAGTCAGGGCGATCGCACTAATGAGTTGGGGACGATTGAGGGCTGTGGCAATCTCCTTGAGGATTAAGAAACCTACCGCTGCTGGAAAACTCCAAACAATGGCTTTTAAATAAGTACTAGTTAGGGCTACTGTGTCTTTTTGTTGACCCAATAAAAGTAAAATTGAGTCTAGATGCCAAGTGAGCAACATCATCGGTAAAGAAAGGGCAACCACCAGCCAGAATCCTTGAGCAAAAAGTTGGCGAATGCGATCTGTGTCTCCAGCGCCAAAGGCTTCAGCTGCTAGGGGTGTGGCTCCTTCTAAAAACCCCATACACAAGAAAACTAGAGTGTAGTAGGTGATCACACCCAAAGCACCAGCCGCGAGGGATTCAATGCCTAAGATTCCCATCATGACGGTATTGATAAAACCCACGGATGCTTCTGCTAGTTGAATGCCCCCCAAAGGAACTGCTAAATTTAGGGTGGCAAAAACTTCTGATAGAAATTTTGAAGGCGATCGCATCGAATCAACTGCTCCTGAATTGGATTTGGAGTCTCTCTTACGTCAGTGTATCAATATATTAAGATTCCCCAAATCAAAGGCGCTAGGTAGAATGCCGGAATTGAGTGATCGCTTGATTTGTAACCTAAAATTGCCAATTTAATTGTACACCTAACATATCCGCTGAACTTTCAAATTTACCTTTGAGTGTTCCATCTGTAGTACTAGCCTGATTGATAGGGCTATCATCAAAGAAAATATGGGTATAGCCAACGTCGAGACTGAGTGTTTTAGAAGGTCGGTAACTCGCGCCAAACCCCTGCATCTCCTCCATCACCACCTGACAATGGAGCGCCTGTCACTACCCTAGAACCCTGATTTTTCAATCTAACTGTGGGTATAATTGCATAGGTAGCCCCAATCGCCGAATTACCTGTTAAGCGAGTTAAACCACCCGGATTAAAGAAAATGGTGCTAGCATCATTGGCGATCGCTGCACTCCCAGCAAAAGCATTACCCGTAGTTAAATCTCTTGTAGGGTGCGTCAGATGTAAAAAATTTGTTCATTTTTGCTAAATTATTGAGTCTGACGCACCCAACTAATATGCTGTCCCAAAAGCCGGAAATTACCAATTATCGTTGATTCATATCATGTTCGATTTGTATAGTGCGTAAGTCATATATTAAGACGTATTAAGACGGGAGAATCATCTTCAATGTTTTTATTTGACGACAAACCACGTTGCATATATGCTGCTTATTTGACGTTAGTATCTTACAGGCTAACACAGTCGAATAATGTTAGGACTTACGCAAGATGTGACTGAAAACCTTATTCCTGTGTAGCGGTAATTCATGAATTACCGCTACTTTAGTTCTGTTTTGCGTAAGTCCTAAATGTAAAGAAATGAATTGAGTTAAAACAAATGTCTAACACTAATCTTCCTGAAAAGTTAACAAACTTTACGGCTTACCCCCAGACAGAGCAAGCTTGCCGAGATGAACTTAGTCAGGCTAATCTTGACATTGATTCATTTAAACAGCATCGTCAGCGTTGCTCTTTGTCTAGCTGTCACGGTATGTGCTGCCATTATGGAGTTCACGTTAATCAAGAAACTGTGGAAACTATTCAAAAAGTCGTTGAAGAAGAAGCAGAGTTTTTTAAAAGCATTGGTCTTGATTTACCAAAAGAAGTAATTATCGATGATGAAGAATATGAAGACTTTCCAGTTGAAAAGTTTGAATGGAATGCTATGATTTCGGTTAAAAAAACGGCTCTTAAAGAAAAACCTTTTTCCCGTCTCGTCAACGACTATCCAAAGCATTTCAAAGACACAGCCTGTGTCTTTTTACTTGATGATTCTCGCTGTGGATTGCAGGAGCTTTCCAAAGCCAAAGGATTACATCCCTGGTACTATAAACCATTGCCTTGTTGGCTGTTCCCAATTTTTATTGCTCCAGGAGAGAACCAACCTGAAATATTTTTACCCCGCCCCGAAGCAGAACCTTGGTATTTGCCACAGTATGACTTTGATGGGTTCTTCACAAAAGTGCCTTGTGGTCAATATTCTGAGTGTGGACAAATAGGTTATATTTTGTTTCAGGAAGAACTAAAGTTTTTGTCAGCGATTGTGGGTCGAAACTTTGGGCAAGAAATTCAAGATGCGATCGCTGACTCTGCTGAGAGTGATTAAGAAACTGATTTCAATGCAGGAGTTTGATCCTCATCTGCGGCTTGGCAAGCCTAACTTACCAAAGATTAAAAGGTAGTTAGCGAGAATATTCAGGGGAATGCTAGTTAGGGCGATCGCACTAATTAATTGGGGTTGATTGAGTGCTGTAGAAATCTCTTTTCTGACAAGTTAAATTTTTCTCTTTTTCAACTCAAGAGAAAAACGAAAACTTCCTCCCCAGCAGAAACCAAAGTTTTACCCACAGGTAACACCGCCAAAGCATCAGTTTGGGCTAAATTAATTAAATTCCCAGAACTATCATCACCCTGGGCTTTTTGAAATTGATAAACACCATTTACCAGATGTAACTTACCCCAGATATAAGTTTCCATCTTGCCATTGGATATTAACTCATCACGCGATCGCACCTTTAAAGATTTCCCTTCCCACCCTTTAGCAAGTCCAGCCAGCTTTTTAATCGTCGGTTGTACAAATCTCCAGCAAGTCACCAACGCAGCCACAGGATTTCCCGGTAAACCAAAATATACAGTATTGGGGAAAGTTGCAAAAGTCAGAGGTTTACCCGGACGCATTTGCACAGCCCGAAAGTGGATTTTTGCACCAAGTGATTCTAAAATCTTATCTATATAGTCATAATCGCCTACAGACACACCACCAGAAGAAAGAACAATATCAGAATTAGCGATCGCATACTCTATAATTTCTTTTAAAGCCGCAGGATCATCCTTAACAATTCCTAAAAGTAACACTTCTGCTCCAAGTTCACGCACCAAAGTTGCCAAAGCAAACTGATTAGAATCAACAATTTGCCCTGGTTGCAGCGGTTCTTCCGGCATCACCAACTCATTACCGCTAGAAAAAATCGCCACACGAGGACGACGGAAAACACTGACTTGATCACGCTGTGCAGCCGCTAGAATTGCTATTTCCGAGGCAGTTAAACTAATACCTGCGGGTAAAAGTTCGCTTCCGGCTTTGTAAAAATCTCCCTTGTGTCTCACAAATTCTTGCGGTTGAGGTGCAGCAAAGATAGAAACGCGGTTTTCTTGCCGGTGAGTCTTTTCCTGCATAATTACAGTATCAGCACCAGCTGGCATCACCGCACCTGTGAAAATTCGCGCCGCTTGTCCTGGTTTAATAGTAATTTGGGGTTTATATCCCGCCGGAATTTCTTCCACAACTTCCAAAATAATTGGTTTTTCAGCCCTAGCTTGCTGCACATCTGCATAACGCACAGCAAAACCATCCATTGCCGAATTATCCCAATGAGGAAAATCCAAAGCACTAATTATTGGAGTTGCCAAAATGCGATTATTTGCCATCAATAAATCAACAAATTCTATATCCCGCTGGTTATCCAACGGTTGTATGGAATTTAAAATAGTAGCTTCTGCATCTCTGACTGACAGCATAGTTAATAATTACCTTTTTGTATAAAGTAAATCTTAAGTAGGGTGTGTTATGGCTTTAGCCTAAGAGGATGTTTGAAAAGTATTGCATGAAACCAATCAACCCCAAAAACCTAACCCCCCTTCCCCCCTTCCCTACAAGGGAATGGGGGTTTTAAAGCCTCTCTCCTCGTAGGAGAGAGGTTTGGAGAGAGGTTTTTCAGTAAATTTTTAGACTTCTCAAACAACCTCTAACGCACCATATTATAGTGGTTTTCAGATCACTGAGGTACAGTTTTTCATCGCCAAACCCGTAGGGGCGGGGTTTCCCCGCCCTCGATCTTCTAAAAGAGGCATTTTGAATTTTTAATAGTTTAATATCGCATAAATAAATTTATGTAAAACTAGTATGTTTTTTATCTAAAGCCAATAGACATCTCCGTATAAAAATATTATACTTTCACATAGTGCAATTTGCTGCAACAGTAAATGACTCGAAACGACACTACTTTATTTGCTTGTAAAGCATCTAAACTAGTTTAATAATTATTCCCAAAATCAAGCGTAAATATACTGATTTAACCATTTAGGAGATTTAACCAATGACTACTACTTCATGGAAAAACTCTGCCCTGACGCTGACATACAATCAACTCAGCGTATTTTCTGGTTTAGACAATTTCTGGCAGGTTTTTGATACCGCTTTTGGTACACAATACAACCGTAGTTTCGCGGAAATTCTGCGTTTACAGTGGCAAGCTGGTGATTTTAGTCAACTTCCGCAAATTGAGATTCTTGATAGTAGCATTCTTGGAACTGCTAACGGCGCTTATGCAAGTAGCACTAATAAGATTTATCTGTCAAATACCTTTTTAGAAACTGCCACATCAGCAGCTATTAGTGCGGTTCTGTTAGAGGAAATTGGACATTTTGTTGATGCTCAAATTAATACCTTGGATAGTGCTGGAGATGAAGGGGCGATTTTTGCTGAGTTAGTACAGGGTTACAGTCTGGATACTGAGACGTTGCAGGCTTTGAAAGCAGAAGATGATCACGCAGTAATTATTTTAGATGGTCAGAGTATTGCGATCGAGCAGCAAAATTTTATAGGTACAGCAGGCAATGATGTTATTGTCGGAACTTCTGGAGACGATACAATTAGCCCTGGAACAGGGAAAGACACAATAGATGGAGGGGCTGGAACTGACACTCTAATTGTTGATTACTCGGCTAATGATAATACTAATACGTCAGGTTATCCCAAAGGAATCAGCAGTTCCAATAATAATGCTGGTGGCGGAAATATCGTTGCATATAAAGGTAATGTTGGTGACTATGACCAAGTAAATTACAGCAATATTGAACAATTAAATATTACTGGGACTAAATACGATGACATAATTTATGGTGGCAGCGGGAATGACATCCTTAAGGGTGGGACTGGGAATGACACTCTTTATTCCAATGGTGGCGTGGACATTCTCGATGGTGGGGATGGGATTGACTTAGCAGTAGTAGATTTATCCAGCAACAGTGGGAATAACAATCTGGATTTTACTCAAGCTACTACCACCGCAGCAAATGGAACGCAATTTATTAATATCGAACGGGTTAACCTGACTACAGGGGCAGGTAATGACACGATTGTTGCGGGGAATTACGACGATACCATCAATAGTGGGGCGGGAAATGACACCATTACTTCTGGAACAGGGAAAGACACAATAGATGGAGGGGCTGGAACTGACACTCTAATTGTTGATTACTCGGCTAATGATAATACTAATACGTCAGGTTATCCCAAAGGAATCAGCAGTTCCAATAATAATGCTGGTGGCGGAAATATCGTTGCATATAAAGGTAATGTTGGTGACTATGACCAAGTAAATTACAGCAATATTGAACAATTAAATATTACTGGGACTAAATACGATGACATAATTTATGGTGGCAGCGGGAATGACATCCTTAAGGGTGGGACTGGGAATGATAATCTTTATTCCAATGGTGGCGTGGACATTCTCGATGGTGGGGATGGGATTGACTTAGCAGTAGTAGATTTATCCAGCAACAGTGGGAATAACAATCTGGACTTTACTCAAGCTAGTACCACCGCAGCGAATGGAACACAATTTATTAATATCGAACGGGTTAACCTAACTACAGGGGCAGGTAATGACACAATTAATAGCGGAACAGGGCAAGACACAATAGATGGAGGGGCTGGAACTGACACTCTAATTGTTGATTACTCGGCTAATGATAATACTAATACGTCAGGTTATCCCAAGGGAATCAGCAGTTCCAATAATAATGCTGGTAGCGGAAATATCCTTGCATATAAAGGTAATGTTGGTGACTATGACCAAGTAAATTACAGCAATATTGAACAATTAAATATTACTGGGACTAAATACGATGACATCCTTACGGGTCTCAGTGGGAATGACATCCTTAAGGGTGGGACTGGGAATGATAATCTTTATTCCAATGGTGGCGTGGACATTCTCGATGGTGGGGATGGGATTGACTTAGCAGTAGTAGATTTATCCAGCAACAGTGGGAATAACAATCTGGACTTTACTCAAGCTAGTACCACCGCAGCGAATGGAACACAATTTATTAATATCGAAGGGGTTAACCTAACCACAGGGGCAGGTAACGACACAATTAATAGCGGAACAGGGAAAGACACAATAGATGGAGGGGCTGGAACTGATACTCTAATTGTTGATTATTCGGCAAATGATAATACAAATACACTGGGTTATCCCAAGGGAATCAGCAGTTCCAATAATAATGCTGGTAGCGGAAATATCCTTGCATATAAAGGCACTGTTGGCGATTACGATCAAGTAAGTTACAGCAATATTGAACAATTAAATATTACTGGGACTAAATATGATGATGACATTCGTGGTGGTAGTGGGAATGACATCCTTAAGGGTGTTAATCCTAACAGCAGTACACCAGGATTAGGAGAAATAGATGTTCTCACAGGTGGTACTGGTAGCGATCGCTTTATCTTAGGAAATGCTACCAAGGTTTATTATGATGATGGCAATACTTCCACTAATGGTAGCAACGACTATGCCAACATTACCGACTTCAACACCGGAGATATTATTCAACTGCAAGGAACAAGCAGTAATTACCTTCTGGCTGTTGTTGGTGCTGATACTCAAATATTAATCAATAAACCAAATACAGAACCAGATGAACTCATTGGTATAGTCCGAAATAAAACAGGCTTGAGTCTGACTGGAACTTCTTTTAACTACGTTTCCAATGCTACTCTTCCCACCATTACCCTAGCTGTAGCACCCAGTAGTGTCACTGAAGATGGAACTCCCAACCTAGTCTACACCTTCACTCGCACAGGTAGTACTACCAATGCCTTAACGGTCAACTATGGCATCACCGGTACAGCAGCCAGTACAGACTATACAGGTGCAACACCGGGAACAGGAAAAACCATCACCTTTGCAGCCGGTAGCAGCACAGCAACCTTAACAATAGACCCCACAGCAGATACTATCGTTGAAGCTAATGAAACCGTGGCTTTAACTTTAGCCGCAGGTACAGGTTACACAGTTGGTACAACTGCTGCGGTGACAGGAACTATTACCAATGATGATGTAGCTTTACCCACCATCACCCTAGCTGTATCTCCTGCCAGCGTTACTGAAGATGGAACCGCCAACCTAGTTTACACCTTCACCCGCACAGGTAGTACAACCAATGCCTTAACCGTCAACTATGGCATTACTGGCACAGCAGCCAGTACCGACTATACTGGTGCAACACCCGGAACAGGAAAAACCATCACCTTTGCAGCCGGAAGCAGCACTGCAACCCTCACAATAAACCCCACCGCAGATACCACCGTTGAATCTAACGAAACCGTGGCTTTAACTCTAGCCACAGGTACAGGTTACACCATTGGTACAACTACAGCGGTGACAGGAACTATTACCAACGATGATGTAGCATTATCCACCATTAACTTAGCTGTATCTCCTGCTAGTGTCACCGAAGATGGAACCGGCAATCTAGTTTACACCTTCACTCGCACCGGCAGTACCACCAATGCCCTCACCGTTAACTATGGCATCACCGGCACAGCAGCTAGTACCGACTATACTGGTGCAACACCCGGAACAGGAAAAACCATCACCTTTGCTGCTGGAAGTAGCACAGCAACCTTAACAATAAACCCCACCGCAGATACCATCGTTGAAGCTAACGAAACCGTGGCTTTAACTCTAGCCGCAGGTACAGGTTACACCGTTGGTACAACTGCTGCGGTGACGGGAACTATTACTAACGATGATGTAGCTTTACCCACCATTACCCTAGCCCTATCTCCAGCCAGTGTCACGGAAGATGGAACCGGCAATCTAGTTTACACCTTCACCCGCACAGGCAGCACCACCAACGCCTTAACCGTCAACTATAGCATCGCAGGTACAGCAGCCAGTACCGACTATACTGGTGCAACACCCGGAACAGGAAAAACCATAACCTTTGCAGCCGGAAGCAGCACAGCAACCCTCACAATAGACCCCACAGCAGATACCACTGTTGAAGCTAATGAAACCGTGGCTTTAACTCTAGCCACAGGCACAGGTTACACCGTTGGTACAACCACCGTGGTAACAGGAACTATTACTAATGATGATGTGGCACCTTCTGTCACTATTAACCTCAGTGCTGACCAGACAATAGTTGAAGGCAGAACCAACCCCCAAAACGTTTCTTATACCGTTACTCTCTCCAGCACCAGCACCCAAACCATTACTGTCCAATATGCCACTGCTAACGGTACAGCCATAGCGGGTTCAGACTATACCAGCAAAACAGGAACTTTGACCTTTAACCCAGGGGTAACAACTCAATCCATCATTCTTCCTATTCTCAATGATTCCATCAATGAAGCAAATGAAACCTTTACCGTAACCCTGACTTCTCCCACCAATGCCGGCTTGGGGACTAAAACCAGCGCCACTACAACCATAACCGATACCCTCGTTGCCTCTGTTACTACTACCCTACCAACCAACGTAGAAAACCTGACTCTCACAGGAACAACGGCTATCAATGGTACAGGTAATGCAGGAGATAACGTCTTTAAGGGCAATAGTGCTAATAATACCCTTACAGGTCTGAATGGTAATGACACATACTCTTTTGTTGCTAATACTGTTTTAGGAACAGACAAAATTGTGGAAACGGCAACAGGCGGTATTGATACTATTGACTTTAGTGGTACTACTACCTCTGTGAATGTAAATTTGGGAGTAATCACCTCACAGACTGTCAACAGTAATCTTAAACTCATTCTCTCTGCCAACAACGTCATCGAAAATGCTACAGGTGGCACAGGTAATGACCGTCTCACTGGAAATGCTCTTGATAACCTTCTCATTGGTGGTGAAGGCAATGATCAACTGCAAGGATTAGCAGGAAATGATATTCTCTGGGGAGGACTAGGTGATGATCTTCTCAACGGTGGACTCGGTAATGATCAATATCGCTTCCAAGGCAATGGAGTATTTAGCACTAGTTTAGGCGTTGATTATATTACCCAGTTTGATGCCGGACAAGACAAAATTGTTCTGAGTAAAACCACCTTCAATGCCGTTACTAACAGTGTAGGACAGGCTTTAACTAACTTTGCAGTTGTCACTGATGATGCATTAGTCAATGCGAATGCTGCTCGGATTGTTTATAGTCAAAGTAGTGGTAGCCTCTTTTATAACCAGGATGGAAATGTTCTGGGTGCAGCCACGGTGTTTGAGTTTGCTCGTTTAGGGAATCTTGATATTACCCTTGCTAGTAGCGATTTTAGTTTGATTGCTTAGTTTTTTGTAGGGATTATGGTGGGTTACGCTGTCGCTCTAGCGAAGCCATGCCCGCAAGGGCTTTACCCACCCTACTTTAAGATTTATCTCGTTATCTCGTTCCCAGTCTCTGACTGGGAATGCTATCATAGAGGCTCTGACTCTACTTTTAGGAGGAAGGCAGAGCCTTCTAGAATTCATTCCCATACGGAGTATGGGAACGAGAAACGAATATTATCAAACTAAATCCTTCACACTAACAATTCCCTCAGCACACCAGGCTTCTAATAGCCATTTTTTAGATTGCTGATCAAGTGCTGGTAAAATGCGGAAATTAAAAACATCCTGCCAAACTTCAACGTTATTCTGGGAAACAAAGGTTTTTTCCAATTCTTTAAACTGTAGATAATCACGCTCATTAATAGCAATCAGCAGAGGAATAATTGTGCTGATTGAAATTTGAGTAGCAGCTATGCCTATAGATGTCATTGTGGGTAATCCTCAAAAATACAAATAAATGGTAGAGACACCTGTTCAGTATTGATGATTTTAACCAACAGCTGATCTTTGCTTCTGGCAAGTTCCAAACAGACTCATGCAACAAGTACTTAAATTATCGCTTTAATATTAAAAATAAGGGCAATAAATAATTCCCTACACCTAAACATAAACACTTATTGTGTATGACTATAGTTAAAGTCCCACAAAAACACTACCCTAAGGCAGAAATTATTCGCCGGGGTATGGCACTGGGGATAGATTTTCTTGGTGTCTGGTTAGTCAGTTCCTTACTGGGAAGCGGTAATCTGGGAATTCAATTTGTCCAAATCTTTGTTTTTATCATCACTTGGCTAGTTTTACGAGTGCTAGTGGTGTACAACAATCAGGGGCAAAGTTTAGGGCGTTGGGCGTTTGATTTAAAAATTTTAGAAATTGAAAATGGGCAAATAGTCGGCAGAATACCCCAATTGCAGGCATTATTACAGCGCGAGGGAATAATTTGCCCTTGTGCCTTGCTACTCTCCATTGGGTTGAGCAATATAATAGCTAATCCCACTGCTATACTGCTAGTGCTTCCTCTAGCAATTGACTGTGGTGCAGCCTTGTCCGATACTCAAATGCGGCAGGCTTTCCATGACCGCTATGCTAAAACTATAATCGTTTCCTCGCGGCGTGGCTATTCGCTGGATTTAAAAATTAAGCGAATAGTTGAAAAAGTGCAGCGAAATGTGAGAAGATAGTCATTTGTGTTAAATCTCTCCAGGCTTTACTGTTTGTAAGATTATGGCTAAGAGTAAAGGTGCCCGCATAATAGTGACACTAGAATGCACCGAGTGTCGTACTAACCCAGACAAGCGTTCTCCAGGCGTTTCTCGCTATACCAGCACCAAGAACCGCCGGAACACCACTGGTCGCTTAGAACTGAAAAAGTTCTGTACCCACTGTAACAAACACACTGTTCACAAGGAAATTAAGTAAAGATGAGTTATTATCGTCGTCGCCTGTCGCCAATTAAGCCAGGAGAACCAATCGATTATAAAGACGTTGATTTATTGCGTAAATTTATCACCGAGCGTGGTAAAATTCTACCCCGGCGGATTACTGGGTTGACATCTCAGCAACAACGCCACCTGACATTGGCGATTAAACGCTCTCGAATCGTGGCCTTGTTGCCATTTATTAACGCAGAAGGTTAAGAAGATTTTGGATTTTGGATTTTGGATTTGAGGAATAATCCAGAAAAAGTAACGTTGGCAATACTTATTAAACGTTCACTTTCAGTCCAAAATCTAAAATTTGACTAAAGAGTAAAGGAATGTATAATAGCATTCCCAATTTCAAATCATCAGATTGGGGATTAGATAGTAATTATTTAATCCAAAATCTAAAATCTAAAATCTAAAATTATTAAAGTGCGAGAGTTGTGGACAAGGGGACGCTAGTTGAATTTAGGGTTCAAGGCGATAGCCGTCTAGGAGTAGTAGATCGTCCAGACGGCAAGACCCGTTGGTTTGTAGTAGATGAACGAGGACAATCCCACAGCCTCGCGCCTCGACAAATAACTCATACAGTTAACGGACAAACTTACAAGCCCTCGGAAATTGCCAACTTTTTAGAACAAGTCAAGCCTTACTTAGATCCATCTAGCTTGGAAGTAGCTTGGGAATTGCTGGTGGAAGATGGAGAAACAGTCACCCCCAGCCAAATGGCAAATCTGCTGTTTTCTGAATCAGATGCACCTCAGTGTTATGCCGCTCATTGTTTGTTATCAGAGGACAAACTCTATTTCAAGCAAAAAGGCGATGCTTACGAACCGCGTACCGCTACACAAGTAGCAGAACGAAAACACCAGATTGAAGTAGAAACCCTAAAAGCTAAGGGACAGCAGGAATTTTTAGGGCGTGTAGAACAGGCACTCAAGGGTGAACCCGTAGAATGGCAACGCCATGATCGCCAGCGCTTAGAAGCACTGGAAAAATACGCGGTGTTACTGGCAGACATTGTGCGAACGGGGGTAAACTTCGACTCTTTAGCTCGTGCGTATCCCCCCGGTGTACCAGTTTTAGAAACTATGAATATGCTGGGACGGTCTGCTACACCCCAAGCAGCCTTTCAACTATTGATAGACATAGGTTGGTGGAATACCCATGAGAACCTGTTCCTGCGTCGTTCTTCAATTCCCGTTCAGTTTCCCAACAAGGTATTAGAAGTGGCGCAACAACGCTTAGATTTTCCCCCAACTGACTTAGATGTAAATCGTTTGGATCTGACTCATCTGAAGGTATACACAATCGATGATGAAAGTACTACCGAGATAGATGATGGATTGAGTTGGGAATTACTACCAGATGGTCGAGAACGGCTGTGGGTACATATTGCCGACCCCACGAGGTGGTTAATGCCAGAAGATGATTTAGATTTAGAAGCCAGAAAGCGGGGTAGTACAGTTTATTTACCGACGGGGATGATTCCCATGTTTCCGGAGGTATTAGCCACAGGCCCCATGAGTTTGGTACAGGGGAAAATTTGTTGCGCTCTCAGCTTTGGGATTGTTTTAGATCAAACTGGATCTGTAGAAGATTACCGCATTCATCCTAGCTTGATGAAACCGACTTATCGCCTCACCTATGAAGATGTAGACGAGATGTTGGAATTAGGAGTAGAAGCAGAACCAGAAATTGCAGCGATCGCTAATTCTGCACAACGGCGTAAAGCTTGGCGGTATAATCAAGGAGCCATCAGCATCAATATGCCAGAGGCGATGATCAAAGTCAAAGACGATGATATCAGCATTGAGATTTTAGATGATTCCTCATCTCGGCAGTTGGTAGCAGAAATGATGATTCTCGCCGGAGAAGTAGCGGCGCGTTACGGTCAAACACATAATATACCTTTACCATTTCGCGGACAACCCCAACCAGAATTACCCCCAGAACAAGAATTACTGCAACTTCCAGCCGGGTTTGTTCGTTCCTGTGCTATGCGTCGTTGTATGCCCAAAAGTGAAATGAGCATTACACCCGTGCGTCATGCTGGTTTGGGTTTAGATACTTACACCCAAGCAACTTCTCCGATTCGTCGTTATAGTGACTTACTCACCCACTTTCAACTTAAAGCCCACTTACGGGGCGAAGTTTTGCCCTTCTCCGCAGAACAACTCAAAGAAGTGATGATGACTGTCACCAGTACCACCCAAGAACTAACAATGGTGGAGCGACAAACAAATAGGTATTATGCCCTAGAGTATTTACGCCGTCATCCTCAGCAAGTATGGCAAATCACAGTCTTGATGTGGCTGCGCGAAGATAGCAACTTGGCATTAATCTTACTAGAAGATTTAGGCTTACAGTTACCAATGGTCTTTAAGCGTTCTGTGAATTTGGGTGAACAATTGTTAGTTAAAGTTAGTCTCGCAGATCCGCAGAAAGATATGATTCAGTTTCAAGAAATAATTTATCAAGAAGCTCAATCAGCCGCCAATTAAATCGGAGACGCGGAGAGTAGGAGACGCGGTGACGCGGAGAGTTTGTTTGATCAGCAATTAAGTAGACTAAAACCCTCTTTCCCCCTGCCCCCTGCTCCCTGCTCCCTTGCCTCTTTTGACACCGAAGATGTGGAATTTCCCATTCTCTTATAAGAGTGGGATTTTTCATATGATGTTGATCACCAAAAAATAACTCAAAATAGTGCGCTATTTTGCGAGAATTTCTGTAAAATCGAAGTCTAAATTACAAAAACCGCAAATTAAAATTTGAAATGTGAATAGCTTATGTTTCGTTGGCTAAGTTTGTTTTCCATATTCCTGAGTGTTTTGCTGATGGGCTGTTCTCCACCAACCGCAGCTAACCCTCCTACTAATACATCAGATTCCCAAGTGCAAACATCAGTGTCTAGAGGTCAAAATCTGCCGATTTCTGCCAGAGCCACTCTTCCTCAAGGAACAAAAATCAAGTTAGAAGTAGCGCGAACACCAGAACAGCAGATGATGGGGCTGATGTATCGACCTGCTTTACCAGATGACCAGGGGATGCTGTTTGTTTTTCCTTCAGCACAACCTGTAAGTTTCTGGATGAAGAATGTACCTGTGGCCTTGGATATGGTCTTTATGGAAAATGGGAAAGTCAAGTATATTCAAACCGCTGCACCTTCCTGTAATCGTGAGCCTTGTCCCACATATGGGCCTAAGGTACCTATAAACCAAGTGATTGAACTTCGAGCAGGACGAGCTACAGAATTAGGCTTACAAGTGGGTGATAAAGTTAAAATTGAGTTTTTAAATCCTGGTACTTCTCAGTAACCAGAACGTGGTTGCTTACTTTGTGAAGGAACTATAAAGTTTTAATGAAGATATTTTTGTAAAAAAACTATTACGTAGAATAGTAAAATTCACAGTTAAGAGGTTAATATTTACCAGTGACGCTAATAACATCAAACTTTGCTGTTTCCCAGATACAATCCTCATCTTTGCATCCTAGTTAGAATACCAATCCCAGAGTTCATGCAAAAATCCTCCCTTTGACGTAAGTGTAACTAGTCGTCAATAGAGGAGTATAGGCTATGAAATCTTTTTAACTCCATGTGTCATCACATAAAGCGCCAAAAAGTACACAAGATGAAGTCAAACAATTTTGGATTTTAGATTTGCGATTTTAAATTGGCTACACTCACCAGGGGTGGGAAATGTAGGTTGCTTCCTCCTAGGATTACCAAAAAAACAGTTCCAAAATCCAAAATCTAAAATCCAAAATCCAAAATTGGCACGGTCAATTTGAAAAATATCAATTTGAAAAAAGATTGTGAGTTATGGAATACCCAAAAGCTGATCTAGTAAGTCTTTAAGAATCCAAAATTTAACATCCACAACCTAAAATCCAAAATCTAAAATCCAAAATGGTATTACTTCAGATTGGGGTAAACCAGGGGAAAAGAGGGTTTTTATTTCTCCAAAACTCTGGGAAAACTTGCTCCTAGGGGAATAATAAACCACCTGTGCTGAGGTATTTATCAATTAACAGCATAGTGACACATAAAATACTGGCTACATAATACTCAGAAATAAGGAACAGATAGATGATAATACACTCTACTCAAGGAGGTGAGATAAAAATGGCACCATCAAGATATTCTCGATTGATTAATTTTCTCCAAGAAGATTTGGCAATTTCCACTGCTTCTCTCGCTGTAGCGCTGCGTCACCGTGAGCAAGACCCAGGTTCTTTAACTATGATTCTTTGGCAATATGGGTTGATTACTCTAGAGCAGTTAGAACAAATTTATGATTGGTTGGAGACGGCATAGGTAAGCAATTCAAAATGCAAAATGCTTCTTGCTCCCTTTGGGAGAGCTTCGCTAACAGAAGAGCCACTTTCACAAAATTAGAAATTAGAAAATTGATTGCTAGTGAGAATTTTGACAGCTGGCTGTAGTCAAGTTAAATGTTGGATAGTTGAGCTACTTCAGGAGAATTGAGGTATGTCACATCAACTCTGCCTTGTGCAAAGTTTGATAGATAAAACGATTAATTCAGACTGTTTATACTCATTGAAATTCAAACTAAAAGAGCGAGTTAAACAAATAACTCGCTCTTTTAATGTTATGTCAATTCACTTACAGCAGGGAGAGGGAGTCACGGTGA
The DNA here is from genome assembly GCF_014698735.1 of Anabaena catenula FACHB-362. GTDB lineage: Bacteria > Cyanobacteriota > Cyanobacteriia > Cyanobacteriales > Nostocaceae > Anabaena > Anabaena variabilis_A. The sequence goes on along the minus strand of NZ_JACJTQ010000002.1, from coordinate 157,454 downwards.
CGCGGGGACGCGGAGAGGGGGATATGGGGTGACACGGGGACGCGGAGAGGGGGAGACGCGGAGATTGCGTACTGGTTTTTCTCCAATGACCAATGACCAATCACCAATCACCAATCACCAATCACCAATCACCAATCACCAATCACCAATCACCAATCACCAATCACCAGTAACTATTGTGCAAATACTCTCGCTGCTGCGGCTACACCTGCACCAGAATTGAAGTTTTCAAGGCCAAGTTCTAAGAGAACTACTTCCAGAGATGCTATACAGCTGAGGATATCGCGATCGCTCACAAAACCCAAGTGACCAATTCGGAAAATCTTATTACTCAGATGGTCTTGACCACCAGCTAAAGCAATATCAAAGCGTTTTTTCATCAATGACCGAATTTTATCCGCTTCAATTCCTGGGGTTGCTACGGCTGTAATTGCTGGACTCGCACAATCATCTTCAGCAAACAATGGTAGATTTAAGGCTTTCATTGCTGCACGGGTAGCATTTTTCTGCCGTTCATGGCGAGTAAAGATTGATTCCAACCCTTCTTTTTTCATCATCCCCAAAGTGGTGTGTAGTGCCACCATTAAGTTAACTGGGGGAGTAAAAGGAGTTGTATTTTTAGCAGTAGCTTTGCGATATTTACCTAAATCTAAATAATATTTTGGCAATTTCGCAGTTTTGTAAGCTTCCCAAGCTTTGGGACTGACAGAAACAAATCCCAGTCCGGGAGGAATCATGTAGCCTTTTTGGGAACCAGAAGCCACTACATCTAAACCCCAAGCATCTACAGGTACATTGTAAGCACCCAAACTGGTTACAGCATCAACGATAATTAAGGCTTGACCATGTTCTTTGACGTGGCGGTTGATAGCTTCTAGATCATTGATTACACCCGTTGAGGTTTCGCTGTGGGTGATAATTACAGCTTTGATTTCCTTGTTGGTGTCGGCTTGCAACTTTTCGGCAAACTTGTCTGGGTCTAAGGGTTGTCCCCATTCTGCGGTGACAGCTTCCACATTTAAGCCAAAAGCTTGACCAACTTCTACCCAACGTTCACCAAATTTACCATTAGAACCAACTAAAATGCGATCGCCTGGTGAAAGGAAATTAATCATCCCAGCTTCCACCGCACCAGTACCGCTAACATTCAGCATGAGTACATCACTTGCAGTTTGATGTAGCCATTTGAGGTTTTCTGTCACCTCACCCATCATGTTGCTAAATTCACTGGTACGGTGTCCAATGGGATGCTTGGCTAATGCCAGTAAAGCCGCTTCTGGAACCGGGGTGGGGCCAGGAATCATCAACATCAACTTATCGTCCATTATCTCTATCCTAAAAGTCAAATAAAAGTCAAATTTGTGTGGGGATGGTTAAATCTGATGGCAAATTTTAGATATTCATCTACTCACATCTTGCTACAGTTAGAAATCACCGCTACACTTGCTCTCACCCACTTGCGTGAATTTGAAAGCAAACCAGTCATCAGTTTATGGTAGCTGAGAGAGTGACAGAATAATTACTAATTCGTAATTAGTAATTCGTAATTAAGAGGGTACAAGCCCTCACCAAAATCTACGATTTTGTGGTCTAAAATCAGTGGAGGGTACAAGCTCCCAATGATTGCAACTACGAATTACCTTGACATATTCAGTAGGTATCAATCAGGAGTAATGACTTTTCCTCCATGATGATTAAGTGACCAACGATGGTCAACTGAGACAGAAGAAGCTTGACAAATTTCCTCCAGTCGCTTCTGTTGAGCCGCAGCTTTTCGCATGGTAATAATTAGCTGACTGACCTGATGCCGTAAATCTTGGTTTTGATTTACTGCGCTCATGGTTTGCTTCTCTAAAAGTTGAAGTATCAGTTCATAATGGATAGGTGCAGGTAGAGGAAGTTGCTCCATGAAGTTAGTTTGAGAGTGCTTTTTTTGAGATTTCATCTTACTCAGAGTGTATCTCTTGTCCCCTAAATTGTTACATAGGAAACAAAGATTGGTGATTGGTGATTGGTGATTGGTGATTGGTGATTGGTGATTGGTGATTGGTCATTGGTGATTGGTGATTGGTCATTGGTGATTGGTGATTGGTGATTGGTGATTGGTGATTGGTCATTGGTGATTGGTCATTGGTCATTGGTCATTGGGAATATTTTATTTTTCTTCCTTCTTCCTTCTTCCTTCTTCCTTCTTCCTTCTTCCTTCTGACTCCTGACTCCTGACTCCTGACTCCTGACTCCTGTTTCCTGACTCCTGTTATTTACCAAAAAGATGAGTAATTGCCAGTTTCGGGTCTGGTTGTTTTACTAAGGATTCACCAATGAGTACGGCTGATGCGCCGGCTGTTTCTACTACACTTAAATCTTCTGAGTTATGAAGTCCTGACTCGCTGACTACAAGAATATTCCTTTCCTGCAATTGGCTACCTCTTTCTTTCAGTAGTTGACAGGTAGTTTGCAAGTCAACAGAGAAGTCTTCTAGATTGCGATTATTTATACCAACTAAGGAAACACCATCTAAGGCTAAAACTCGATCAAGTTCTTCTAAACTATGGACTTCTATCAAAGCTGCCATTTTTAGCTTGTTAGCAATTTTGACAAAGTACTGTAAATCTTGATCACTGAGAATTGCGGCTATTAATAAAATCGCATCTGCGCCATTAATTCGCGCCAAATACATTTGATAAGGATAAATGATAAATTCCTTACATAGTAATGGTAAATCTACGGCAGCACGAACTAAAGATAAGTTCTCAAAACTACCTTGAAAAAACTTGGTATCTGTGAGTACAGAAAGACAACTAGCACAACCTGCTTGATAAGATTGTGCGATCGCTACTGGGTCAAAATCTGCACGTAAAACGCCCTTACTAGGAGAAGCTTTTTTAACTTCAGCAATCAGTGCGGGTTTGGTTTTACCTTGACGGAGTGCAGCGATAAAATCACGACTTGGGGGTGCAGAAACCAGCTTTTTCTGCAATTCTGCCAAAGGCTGCCTTTCCCGCATTTGCTCAACTTCTATCTCTTTTTGCCAAACAATTTCCTCCAAAATGTTATTTGGTGTGGAATCTGGAAGAGCTATCTGATAGCGCAAAATAGAAACATCAATAGCCTGACTAGGTGAACGACGACGGATTTGCATTTTTTAACAGGGAACAGGGAATAGGGAACAGGGGGCAGGGGGCAGGGGGCAGGGGGCAGGGTGCAGGGAGATGAGGAGGTTAATAACCCAATTACCCATTACCCATTACCCATTACCTAACTTGCGATCGCTCTTTTATAAGCTTCATCCAGCACTTCTGACAGTGTAGGATGGGCATGAACCAAGTGGGCGAGTTTCTGCACAGATTGACGATTAGCAACTGCCGCTGAGGCTTCGTGAATTAAATCTGATGCGTGCAGTCCGAAAATATGCACACCTAAAACTTCACCCGTATCTTTACGGTAAATCACCTTAGCGATACCATCAGCTTCGTTTTCTGCCAAAGCTTTAGAATTACCCTTGAAATAACTCTTACTAGTAGCAATTTCAAATCCTTCAGCTAAACCCAATTCTTGGGCTACTGTTTCCGTTAAACCCACATAACTAACTTCGGGATGAGTAAAAGCGGCTGCGGGAATGCTGCGATAGTCTACTTTTTTGCCTTTACCAAGGATATTGTCTACAGCCACAATACCTTGACCAGAAGCCGCGTGTGCCAGCATCATCTTCCCATTTGCGTCGCCAATAGCCCAGAGGTGGGGGACAACTTCACCATCTGAGAGTACCGCCATACTGTCATTAACGGGGATAAAATTCCGTTTATCCAGTTCCACACCCACAGACTCTAAACCGAGATTTTGGGTGGCGGGAATGCGTCCTGTCGCTACCAAGCAAGCATCTACTTCTAAAACCTCTAGATCTTCTTTAGTTTGGAAATCTGCTAACTCAATCACCACGGGAGAACCGGGAATTATCCTTTTGGCGTATATTCCCACTTTGGTTTCAATATCGCGGGGAGCGATTAAAACCCGTTCTGCCAGTTTAGCAATATCGCGGTCAAATCCTGGCATTAACACATCTAGGGCTTCAATCATCGTCACTTCACAGCCCAAAGCGGTGTAAATATCAGAAAATTCTAAACCGATGTAACCACTACCAATAATTGCTATCCATTGGGGTAAGGATTCTAATTTTACCCCTTGGTCACTGGTAAAGACAGTTTTACCGTCTACTTCAATTCCGGGAGGAACGAAAGGAACAGAACCGGGACAAATAATGATATCTTGAGCCGTGATGGTTTTTTCACCGTTATCTGTAGTGACGGTGACTTTTTGCGTCCCAGCGACTTTTCCCCAACCGCGAATAATATCGACTCCCAAACGTTTGAGGCTGTTGGTTAAGTCTCCTTGAATTTTAGAAACCAGATTATCGGCATGATTAGCGATCGCTTGCCGATCAAATTCTACATTACCGACTTGAATTCCCAAAGATTTCAGGTGGTGGGCGTTGCGTAACTCCCGCACCCTTCCCGAAGCCGCCAACAGCGCCTTAGAGGGAATACAGCCCCGGTTGACACAGGTTCCCCCCATGTCTGCTGCTTCGATAATTGCTGTTTTCAAACCGTAGTTAACGGCGTGTAGGGCTGCGCCATGTCCACCTACACCCGCGCCGATAATCACTAAATCGTAATCAAATTCAGAACTCACGTTAGTCTCCCCGTTTTTTTAGCCTACTTGTTTTTAACTGTATATCCGATACTTTTTTGCTAACAATTGCTAACAAATACATAAGTTAAGATTTTCTCTTAACCAAGGCGTATCAACCAATGCACGTTTGCGTAGCGTGCGCCATAGCGCATAGAAAAATTCCTTCCTGCGGAACGCTTCGCGAACGCGCACCATTCAAATCTCTATCCATAATATTATTTGCAAATAGAGATTTAATAGTTTTACAACCGCCGATATTTTTGACTATTTCGCCAGTCCAACTAACTGTTTTTGAGGTATAGGCTTCATTGACATCCAACACAACTTTTCTGTATTCAAAAGCTTTATGTTTTAGAAATTGTTTGAATTGATAGTGAGATAGAGTCAACATTTGCCTTACAGATTTACTCCTAATTCTTCTTTTTCCCTTTTTTGACATCTGAGATGTTTCAAAAGTTGGTAAAAGAATTACATCGAAATTATCAACCAAAAACTTAGCAGTCTTTTTATGTAACTCAGAGACCAGGTTTTTTATCTGGCCTCTTAATCGAGTTGCAGCTAATTTTAATCTCTTCTTTTGTATACATTTAGCTTGAGATATTTTGCTAACTATCTTATCTAAATCAAAACAGAGTTTTTGAATTTTGATATTAGCAGAATTACCCAACCAGCCAAATGAATCTTCCGAAAAGAAAGTCAAAAATGTTCTAATACCCGGATCTAAGGCCGCGAATCGTCCTTGTTTATCGGTATCGAGTCGTGGACTAACTTGTGGAACTGTCAAATAATAATCACCATAAGCAAGAACTAAGCGACAATCACCAAAGTCTTGTGGTAAAGCTTCTTTGTAATTCACTTCACCTAATATTGTGTAAAAAATCCCTTTTTCAAGGACTGCTGATTTAGGAATATAGCAAGATTGAATTGGTTGTTTTCTTGACCTAAATCTACATTTGCTTATTCCTCCATCATTTTTATATTTCTTTTTGGTATTGCTTACTGATTTGCAAGCATCCTTAATCGCTATTGATTTAATTTGATAAGGAACACTTTTGCACCAGTCAGGTAAATTCTTCAATATATCCGTTTTAATGGCTTTCCAACTTGCCTTGGTTTCACCCTTTTCTTGCAACAACTTGATAGTTGTGTTGTAAACAAATCTGGAAACACCAAACCATTGTTTAATTATCCCTTTCTGTGCAGGTGTCAAACTTAGATAAATCTTCTTTGATTTTCTTAGAGTATTTTCTAAGTCTGTGCATTCTGCATGAAAAGACGTGAAGGATTGAGAGTAAATCTTGGGTGAGTTCGGTATTTGGGCAGTGTACAGTTGCGTCAAGAACCACGATTTGTCCACCGTTTTGTTCGACCATGTACTGTACAAGCTCAAATCCAAATCTTGCAAGTCTGTCACGACAGGCAACAACAAGTGTGAACTTATCTCCCCGCAAAAGTTTGTCCAGTAAGGCTTGCAGTCCTTTTCTTTTGAAGTTAATTCCTGAGCCGATATCTTTAATGATTTCGGCTTCTGGGTAGAGGGATTGCATATAGGCGATTTGTCTGTCAAGATCATCTCGCTGTTTTGAGGAACTGACTCGGCAGTAACAAATAACGGTAGTTCGATCTGAACTGCCATTGACGTAGGACTCGACATCGTACAATCTTTGCCCTGCTGGGTTTTTAATGCTTTTGATTTTGCCTTCATCTGCATATCTCCTCAAAGTATTTGGATGCAATCCCAGAAATTCGACCGCTTTTCTGAGTGGTATGTATGCCATAGGCAAAGTATAGCATAAGTTAGTAATAGTTAGCAAATCAAAAAATACTTATGAACCCCACTGTTTAAACATTTCAGCAGGTGCGTTAGTGTTCAGCATGGGGATGACTGGGTAAAATTATAGTTATATTTGGATAATGGGTTTTTGATGACACTGTGCAATTTTAGCGGATTTTCCGATAATTTTGAGTTCGGTACAGCTGATGTGTTGAGTAATTGCTGTATACTGCCAAGACTTAGCTTATATGTATTAATATTCAGTATATTTTTGTTTTGAAAAGGCCATAATACGATTTATCTCACAATGAAGTTAAAAATGCTCTAAGGGAACTCCAGAAAATAAATTATCCAATTTCACTGTTTCAAAACGACTGTTCCTCCCCCTGCTCCCTGCTCCCTGCCCCCCTGCATTCAACACGATTGGATATTTTTTTAGTTGGAAGTCCCTAAGAGGGTGTTTGAAAAGTTTTGAGAAGTCAAATTTAATGGCAATTAGCTCACCATAATACGGATCATAGCAAAGTAGATAAACGTCTTATATGTTTTGGGCAATAACTGATAATTTCTGACCATATGACTTCTAAGTAGGGGAGTGTCAATTCGGTTATTATTGTCCTGAAGGCAGATGACAGAGATGACAAAATTGATGATCACACTTCCAGGCTATCGGGTAAACGAAAAAATCTATGATGGCTCCAGAACCCTAGTTTATCGGGGAATTAAAGAATCAGACCAAAAATCCATTGTCATCAAACTGCACAAAAGCGAGTATCCCACTTTTTCCGAACTCTTGCAGTTCCGCAATCAATACATCATTGCCAAAAATCTCAACCTACCTGGAATTATCTCCCCCATTAGCCTAGAAAACTACCGTAATGGTTTTGCACTAATAATGGAGGACTTTGGCGATATCTCCCTCAAAGATTACAACAACTCCAAAAACCTCGATTTAGAAGAATTTCTGAATATAGCTATTGCCATCTCCGAAATTTTAGCAGGACTTTATCATCACCATATCATTCATAAAGATATCAAGCCCCACAATATTTTAATTAATCCCCAAACTAAACAAGTAAAACTCATAGACTTCAGCATCTCCTCTCTTTTACCAAGAGAAAATCAGGAAATTCAAAATCCTAACGTGCTAGAAGGAACCCTAGCTTATATGTCCCCAGAACAGACGGGACGAATGAACCGAGGTATTGATTATCGCACCGATTTATATTCCCTAGGAGTGACATTTTACGAACTACTAACCAACAGACTTCCCTTCCAGTCAAATGATCCTATGGAGTTAGTTTACAGCCATATTGCTAAGAAACCTATTCCCCCCATTGAGGTTAATCCAGCTATTCCTCAGATAGTTAACGACATCATCATTAAATTGATGGCGAAAACCCCTGAAGAAAGGTATCAAAGTGCATTTGGACTCCGATATGACTTAGAAAACTGTTTACAAAAATGGCAAACTAACAGCGAAATTACCCCATTTATTTTAGGACAAAGAGACATTTCCGACCGATTTTTTATTCCCGAAAAACTCTACGGTAGGGAAACAGAAGTTTTTACCTTGTTAGCAGCGTTTGATCGCATCAGTCAGGGAACCATCGAAATGATGATGGTGGCAGGCTTTTCTGGAATTGGTAAAACAGCCGTAGTTAATGAAGTTCACAAACCCATTATCCGCCAACGTGGTTACTTTATTTCCGGTAAATTTGACCAGTTTAAGCGCAATATTCCTTTTTCTGCCTTAGTGCAAGCATTCCAGCATTTAATGCGGCATTTACTCACAGAAAGTGTCGGATCTCTAGCCTCATGGAATGCCAAAATATTGTCAGCATTAGGAGAAAACGGACAGGTAATTATTGATGTTATTCCCGAACTAGAACGAATTATCGGCAAACAACCAGAAGTCCCAGAACTTACCCCCACCGCTGCCCAAAACCGTTTCAATATATTATTTGAAAAATTTATTCAAGTATTTGCCAGTAAAGAACATCCCCTAGTTATCTTCTTAGATGACTTACAATGGGCTGATTCTGCCTCATTAAAATTAATTCAGCTATTAATGACAGAGGGAGAACTCAGTTGTTTATTAATAATAGGAGCCTATCGTGACAATGAAGTTCATCTAACTCATCCCCTAATATTAACATTAGATGAAATCCAGAAAAATCAAGCCATAGTTAATCACATCACCTTAGCACCATTAAATGTGCATGACCTCAACCGCTTGGTTTCTGATACTTTAAATTGTCCTTCAGCAACAGCCTTGCCTTTAACTGAATTGGTGCACCAGAAAACCCAAGGCAACCCATTTTTTGCTAATCAATTTCTTAAATCTCTACATCAAGACGGCATAATTTCTTTTGATTTTAATTCCCGATTCTGGCAGTGTGATATTACCCAAGTCAAGTCCTTAGCAGCCAGCAATGATGTAGTTGAATTTATGGCTACCCAATTGCAAAAATTATCAGACAAGACTAAAAAAGTATTAAAACTGGCTGCTTGTATTGGCAATCAATTTGACTTGGATACTCTAGCGATTGTTTATGAAAAATCTCAGGCAGAAACAGCAGCAGATTTGTGGTTGGGGTTACAAGAAGGTTTAATTTTACCTCAAAGTGAAACTTATAAATTATTTCAACAAGATCCATCATTCAGTAATCAAAACACAATCACAAATAATCGAGAACAAATAATAATTTATTACAAATTTCTGCATGATCGAGTGCAGCAAGCAGCTTATTTCCTAATTCCAGAAAGCCAAAAACAGTCTACACACCTAAAAATTGGACAACTTCTTTTGAGAAATATTTCTCTAGAAGCACGAGAAGAAAAGATTTTTGAAATTGTCAATCAGTTGAATATTGGCATAAATCTTCTTGATCATCAAGCTGAACGAGATGAACTAGCTCAATTAAATTTAATTGCTGGAACTAAAGCATTAGCTGCTACTGCTTATACTGCTGCTGCCAAATACTTAAATGTAGGAATAGAACTTTTAGCCCCAGATAGTTGGGTTAATCAGTATAACCTAACATTAGCATTATATGAAAAAGCCGCAGAAGCAGCTTATCTCGGCACTGATTTTGAGCAGATAGAAAAATTATCTGAGGTGGTGATACAGCAAGCCAAATCACTTCTAGACAAAGTAAAAATTTATGAAATCAAAATTCAAGCTTATACAGTACAAAACCAACTGTTAAAAGCAGTGCAGACAGCTTTATCGGTGGTGAAATTATTAGGAATTAGCTTTCCAGAAAAGCCAGGTAATTTAAACATTTTGCTGGGAATGTTGGGAACAAAGTTAACTTTAGCTAGGAAAAAACCAGCCGAGTTAATTAACTTGCCACTGATGAGCGAGCCATTGAAGTTGGCAGCAATGCAAGTTCTATTAAGCGTCCAATCTGCTATTTATTTCAGCACTCCTCAATTATATCCGTTGATTATATTTAAACTACTCAAACTATCAGTTAAATACGGCAATACTTCTGGTTCTGTAGTTGTTTACGCTACTTACGGATTGATACTTTGTGGCATTGTCGGAGATATTGACACTGGCTATCAATTTGGACAACTAGCTCTAAGTTTGTTAGAAAGTTTAAATGCTAAAGAAGCCAAAACCCAAACCTTATTTCATGTTTATAACTTTATCTTTCATTGGAAAGATCACGCCAAAGAAGGAGTAAAACCTTTATTAGATGCTTACTTTAACGGGCTAGAAACTGGAGATTTAGAATTTGCTGCCTATTCTGCTCACCAATACTGCTTTCGGTTATATGCCATTGGGAAAAGACTAGATGAAGTTGCCAAAGAAATGGAGGCTTACAACGATGCTATAAATAAACTCAAACAAACAACTGCCCTTAATTACAATCAAATTTATCATCAAGCAGTTTTAAACTTAATTGGGAGTTCGGAAAATCCCTGTATTCTAAGCGGTGAAGTGTATGACGAACAGATAATGTTGCCAGTTCATCTGTCCGCAAATGACCAAACTGCTACTTATAATTTATATTTCAATAAACTTATCCTCTGCTATTTGTTTGCTGATTATGTACAAGCAATTGAAAATGCAGAAAAAGCCAAAAATAATTTAGAATCCGTCGTAGGTTCGCCATTTGTTCCTCTATTTTATTTTTACGATTCTTTGTCTCGACTAGCAATCTATCCAGACACTTCAAAATCAAAACAAAAACAACTTATCGCTCAAGTGCAAGCTAACCAGAAAAAAATGCAGAAATGGGCAAAACTGGCTCCAATGAATTATCTGCATAAATTTTATCTAGTAGAAGCAGAGCGATATCGAATTTTTGGTCAAAATGTCAAAGCAATGGAATATTACGAACGTGCTATTGCTGAATCTCGAAAATATGAGTATATCAATGAAGAAGCCTTAGCTCAGGAATTAGCAGCCAAATTTTATCTTGCTTGGGGCTACCAACCAATTGCTCAAACTTATTTAATTAATGCTTACTACGCTTATGCTCGTTGGGGGGCAAAAGCCAAATTGAAGGATTTAGAAAAACGTTATCCTCAATTACTCATCCCCATATTTAACCGGGACACTAACATAAATACTAGCGATACTCTCGCTCAGATGACAAAAGGAACTCTTTGTTCTACTAGCACAAGTAGTTCAGTAGTTTTAGACTTAGCTACAGTAATTGAAGCTTCTCAAGCTCTTTCTGGAGAAATAATCTTAGAGCAATTACTTTCAACTTTGATGCAAGCGGCGATTAAAAATGCCGGAGCGCAAAAATGCGTTTTTATCTTACAAAAAACAGGCAATTTGGTAATAGAAGCCACTGGATTTAGTGGGACTACCAACTTAGAAATATTGTGCGTAACCTCTTTATTAAAGTCAATTCCAGTTGAATCTAGTTCAGAAATTCCAGTTAGTTTAATCAATTATGTCTCACGTACATCAGAAACCCTCGTATTCGATGATGCTACTACCCAAAAAACTTTTGCTGCTGATCCCTATATTATCCAACATCAACCTAAATCAGTACTATGTTCTCCTATTATCAATCAAGGGAAATTAGTTGGCATTCTTTATTTAGAAAATAATTTAACCACAGGTGCATTTACAACTGATAGATTGGAAGTATTAAAAATTTTATTTTCTCAAACCGCTATCTCAATTGAAAATGCCAAACTTTATTCAGAAGTCAAAGAAAGTGAGCGACGGTTAGCTCAATTCCTAGAAGCCGTGTCAGTGGGTGTATTTGTGGTAGATGGAAACGGTAAACCTTACTACGCCAATCGTACCGCACAGCAAATTCTTGGTCAAGAAATAGTTACCCATACTTATAATGAACAATTGGCAGAACTTTATCAAGTTTATCTAGGAAGAAACCTGAGACAACGGGATGCTTTAATGCAGGCATTAAAAGGGGAAACGACGACTGTTGATGATATGGAAATCTGCCAAGTAGACAAAGTTATTCCCATAGAAGTTTGGGGAACACCAATATTTGATGAGCAAGGCAATATTGCTTATGCTATTATCGCTTTTCAAGATATTACAGAACGCAAAAAAGCCGAAGCAGAACGAGAAAGATTTACTAATGAACTTTTTCAACTTAACCAAGCTTTTTCCCACTTTGTGCCACGTCAGTTTCTGCAATTGTTGGAAAAAGAAAGCATTGTTGATGTCAAATTAGGCGACAACATACAGCAGGAAATGTCAGTATTATTTTCCGATATTCGCGACTTCACAAGTATATCAGAAACTATGACCCCGGAAGATAATTTTAAATTTATTAACTCCTATCTAAGTTGCATGGAACCTGCCATTATCGAGAATCAAGGTTTTATTGATAAATACATTGGTGATGCAATTATGGCATTGTTTAGTCGCAGTGCTGATGATGCGGTAAAAGCGGCTATTGATATGTTGTTAAGGGTAGTTGAATATAATCAAAATCGACAAAGTGTGGGGTATCCAGCCATTAAAATTGGGATTGGCATCAATACAGGTTCTTTGATGTTAGGTACGGTCGGTGGACAAAACCGCATGGATGGGACTGTGATTAGTGATGCTGTTAATTTAGCTTCCCGTATTGAAGGATTGACTAAAAATTATGGGGTATCACTGTTAATTAGTCACCATACTTTTTCCCGGTTGGAAGATGCTAATCAATATCATATTCGCCTGATTGACAGAGTGAAAGTTAAAGGGAAATCACAAATGGTGTCAATTTTTGAAGTCTTTGATGCCGACTCACCGGAATTGCGAGAGGGTAAGTTAATGACTCGCTTAATCTTTGAAGAAGCTTTATTGCTCTACAATAATTGTTCTTTTAGAGAAGCAGCAGAACGGTTTAAAGATTGTTTGCGCTGTAACCCAGGAGATCGAGTTTCTCAAATTTATGTAGAACGCTGTCAGCAGTTATAAGTAGCCATCATGAACTGCGTACACCAGAACACATAAAAAAACTTATGATTCCCCTCCTCGCAAGCGGGGAGGGGTTAGGGGTGGGGTCTTATTTTCAAGTCAGGTAAGCACAATAAAACAAAACGGTGTAAAGAAAAGTAAACAAGGCTAAAACCTTTTCTCCCCCTGCTCCCTGCTCCCTGCTCCCTGCCTGATCCCAACGACAATTTTTAACGCCAACCTACTTAGTTTGGCTTAAATTATGGGTTTTCCAGCAAAAGTACGGTAAAGCTAAATTCTATTGCTGGTTATTGCGCTTTGCTGTACAATCTAACACAGTATTTAATTAAACACAGTCAAGAAGGCAACATGGTACTACAACCAGGATGGCAGCAAATCGGCCAGCAAGTTTCTCAAATCATTGCCAAAGCATGGCTAGACTCTGAGTTTAAGGAAAAACTAATTAATCACCCCAGAAAAATGCTGCAACGCGAAGGGATCGAAATCCCTGAAGGTGTGGAGGTGATTATTGATCAATCCTCATATAACTGGAGTGTTGGTTCGGAAGCAGGTTATGTAGTTTGGCATATTCCCGTACCACCAAAACCGGCAAATATTTCAGAGGAGGAGCTATCGGCTTGGACGAAAGACAACTTTACTACAGAACTTGTGGGAATGATACCCGCCTGCTGCTAAACATCGCCCGTGATGTAGAGAGCAAAACCGATGAATTTTAAGTGAACCGACAGGTATGGATTAAATCCTACCCTGTAAGCACAAAAACCATATAGCGTCAGTAAGAGAGAAATAACATGGTCTACCAAGCAGAACTGGAAAATATTGGACTCTCAACCGAGCAACAACAAGCTAGCCTGTTACAAGAAGGGTGGAAAGAGATTGGAGATCGTGTTTCTATATTAATTGCGAAAGCATGGTTAGATGCTGAATTTAAGGAAAGATTGCTAGCTGATCCCAGAGGAACCTTAGAAGTTGAAGGAATTCAAATTCCTGCTGGTGTCCGGGTACAAATTGATCAACTTAATCACAACTGGAGTGTTGGCTCAACACCTGGTTTATCAAATGATGTAGTGTGGAGGATTCCCCTATCTCCTAAGCCTGCGGATATTTCAGAAGAGCAACTTACAGCTTTTACTAGCGGTAATCTCTTGGCAATTCCTCCTGATAGAATACCCCTCTGCTGCTAATAGTTAGCGAAAGTTAAAAAACGGTTTTTTTACATCCAATACCTTCGCCAAAAGGCTAAAGTTCCACTGAGATTGTATTTAGTTTCTTGGCAATATCTACGCAATTGAATTGCCCCCATAGTTGGGAGGGAGTATGATTCTTCTCTCCCAAATTTGAGGGCAATGCTCATTGGTGTTAACTTAAGTTAAAAATGGCTTATCTGTTGCCTTCCACAACCGTCAGGGAATAAATTCCCTGTCTCATAGCTCAAGTCCGTTAAAACGGACTAACAAATTTTCGTATCCGCTCAATAAATGGGGGCTGACTACCTATTGGGGAACGATTTTACTCCATTTGAGGCTGATCATTGCACGATTTACCCCGGATTATTGAGTTTAGTAATCTAAAGATTACTTTTGCTATTACCAAGGAACTTGAGTTCCTTGCTGGATGGGGGTTTTTCGTTAAGTTGACACCAATGAGCATTGCGCTTTACCCCTACAATACTGGTCTATTTACAATCAAAATAATTGCAGATAAAAGCCGGAAACGACCTATTTTCGTGAAATCATACCATGATTAATTTGTACAGTGCGTAAGTCCTAATAACGGTCATGATTCTTCAACCAAGATTTAAGCATTGCTTTCATATAGAAGTAGTAGAACCAGAAGGTGTCTTTTTACTGTGGGAGCAAGATCCTATATTTTTGACCGGACAAATATATCAAAAATTAGCTCCTTTGCTGGATGGTTCTCACACAGTAGAAGAGTTAGTGAATTTACTGGCAGATAGAGTATCTGCGCCGGAAGTTTACTATGCTTTGATGCGATTAGAACAGCAGGGTTATATTGTTGAAAACGATAGCAATTTATCTCCTGAAGCAGGTGCTTTTTGGGATAGCTTGCCTATAAATAATCAGCAAGTATCTTATTTGCAACCAACAGATGAAGTAGGGGTAACAACCTTTGGTAATATTCCCACTCACTTATTTATATCGAGTTTAGAATCATTGAATCTTCAAGTAAATCAGCAGGGAAAATATCAGGTTGTTTTAACAGATAATTATCTGCGGGATGAACTGGCTATTTTTAATGCAAAAGCACTCCAATTACAGCAACCTTGGATGTTAATTAAACCAGTGGGAACTGTGCTGTGGATTGGTCCGATTTTCCATCCTGGAAGAACAGGTTGTTGGGAATGTTTAGCGCAGCGATTAAGAGGCAATCGTCCTGTAGATGCGTTTATCCACCAAAGAAAAGGAAAAGCCGCTTCTTTCCCGACTTCTAAAGCTGCGTTACCTTCTACTCTGCAAACTGCCTTTGGTTTAGCGGCTACAGAAGTGGCGAAATGGGTTGCACAGGAAGAAAATCAACCCTTAGAAAGTCGGGTTATAACCCTAAATCTGCGATCGCTAGAAATGGTTTCCCATCAGTTAGTTCAGCGTCCCCAATGTCGCAGTTGTGGCCAACTCGAATTATACGCTCCTACTCGCTCTCCCATCCCCATCAATTTACAAAGTCGTCCCAAAGCCTTTGTCGAAGATGGCGGCTATCGCAGCCTCACCCCAGAAGAAACCTTAGCAAAATACGAACATCACATTAGTCCCATTACCGGAGTAGTGCGAAATCTCAATCGCCTTTCTCACCCCACCCACCGCTGGAATCACACCTATGTAGCCGGACACAACTTTGGTCTCATGTTCGACGACCTTTATTTTCTGCGCCAAACAGTCAGGGGTCGCAGCGGTGGTAAAGGTAAAACCGTAAACCAAGCCAAAGCCAGCGGTTTGTGCGAAGCAATAGAACGTTATTCTGGAACATTTCAGGGCGATGAAATTTGCATTCGCGCCACTTATCAAGACTTAGGTGAGACAGCTATTCATCCCCATACCTGCCTAAATTTTAGTTCCAAACAATATGAAAATCGACATCTTTGGAATGCCAATTGTCTCCCCCATCAAAAAATACCAGAACCCTTCGATACCTCTCGAATAATTGATTGGACTCCCATTTGGTCTTTAACGGATCAAACCTTTAAATATTTACCTACAGCTTATTGCTATTACGGTTATCCTCGCTCTCAAAGTCCCGATTGTTGGGCAGACTCCAACGGAGCCGCCGCCGGCAATAATATGGAAGAAGCTATTCTGCAAGGTTTTATGGAATTGGTAGAGCGGGATAGCGTTTGTTTGTGGTGGTATAATCGCTTGCAACGACCTGGTGTAAATTTAGCAAGTTTTGATGACCCATACATTCGGGGATTACAAGAATATTACCGCACAATTGAACGCCTGATTTGGGTTCTTGATGTTACCAGCGATTTTGGCATTCCCACTTTTGTCGCTATTTCTAGCACTTTCGATCAAAAAGTTAGCCAACGATTGTTTGGTTTTGGAGCGCATTTCGATGCCAAAATAGCAATTACCAGAGCCTTAACTGAAGTTAATCAAGCACTTCCCTCGGTTTTAGCCGCAAGGGAGGCAAACTCTGACCCAAACAATCATAAATCGGAGCAAACCACTATTGAAGATAGTCTCTATCTTTTTCCCCATCCTCACTTACCTGAAAAAATTTCCTCTGACTATCATCAGTTTGGTCATGAAGATTTACTCGATGATGTTTTAGCTTGCCAAAAAATTGTAGAAAATAAGGGAATGTCTATGTTTGTGCTGGATCAAACTCGTCCCGATATCAATTTAAATGTAGTCAAAGTGATTGTTCCTGGGATGCGCCATTATTGGCGGAGATTGGCACCGGGAAGACTTTACAACCTCCCCATACAGTTAGGATGGCTCTCAGAACCGCTACCAGAAGAAAAACTAAATCCTCAATCAATTTTTTAGTTAGAGTAAAATCGGTTGGAAAGTTTACTTTTCAACGCAGAGGTTCGCTGAGGTAAACGCAAAGTGACGCAGAGTTTTTATTGAAGTTTTCGCTTGGAATTTTGTTATCCTCATCAAGTCGAGATATTAACCGTTTTTAGGATAATTTGTTAATTATATGTCTGAAACTTCCATCCTTTCTTTTTTATCTAACATATCTCTAGAGCAGCAAAATCAGCAATGGGTGCTTCACTGTCAAACTGCAACCTACTCTAAAAATACGCTTTCTTTAGCTAATTGTTCGCTGGGAATATTGAAAGCTTGGCAAGCACTTTGCGGCGAGGGAGGGACGCGAGAACAACTGAGTTCTCTGGTTCAGGAAACTGATGGATTCTCCAAGCTGCCTGAATTTTATTATTATCTTGAACAATTTGAACGCCTTGGACTGATCTGTCAAACTTTCTGTGCAGACGGAACACCGCTAGTCAAGGTGGTTCCTCTTGTACCTGCACCTATATTTAAAATTCAAGTTAAAATTCAAGAAGTTTCTCCCCAATATTCTTATGTTTTATCACGGTTTGCTTATTTGCATCGCCATAACAATCAAATAGTATTGGAATCCCCCCTATCTAAGGTGCAGTTGATAATAGCAGATTGGCGGGGAGGTGCTATTTTAGCTGAACTTAACCAACCATGCTCTTACTCTCAACTCTGCCAAAAAATATCTGGCATTTCTGCAAATGCTGTCCAACAATTTCTCAATTTGCTGGACACAACCAAGATGCTTTCGGAAGTGGAAACAGGGGGAGAAATTGCCGAAGATCAACAGGATGCACTTGTGCAATGGGAATTTCACGATTTACTTTTTCACAGTAAAGTCAGAACCGGAAGACATCGCCAACCAACAGAGAGAACTTATCGCTTTTTGGGCAAAATTCCCCCACTTCCTGCTATTAAAAATCAGGTAACAGACAGTGTTATTTCCCTATATCGACCGGATATAGAAGCACTCAAAAAAGATGATTTACCTTTTACTTTGGTTTTAGAGGAGAGAAAATCAATTCGAGATTATGGCGACCAAGTAATTAGCGATCGCCAATTAGGGGAATTTCTTTACCGTTCACTCAGAGTTAGAAACATCCTCAAAATAGACACACAAGAACTGAGTAATCGACCATATCCTAATGCTGGAGCTTGCTACGAATTAGAAGTTTATACAATAATTAATAGTTGCGATAATATTCCCTCTGGTTTGTATCATTACAATCCTCAAGAACATCAACTTTCTTTAGTGTCTCCTAAAACTTCTCAAGTGGAAGCTTTACTGGTGGAAGCAGCGCAAAATAATCATCATGAACAAACTCCTCAAGTTCTAATTATTTTAGCGGCTCGATTTTCCAGAATCGCTTGGTATTACGAATCCATTGCCTATGCTAACATTCTGAAAAATGTAGGCACTGTATTTCAAACCATGTATTTAGTAGCAACTAGTCTCGACTTAGCCCCTTGCGCTGTTGGTTGCGGCAACGCCGATTTATTTGCCACTGCCGTAGGAACAGACTACTATGCTGAGTCATCTGTTGGCGAATTCGCTCTATGTACCAAGCCGTCTTAGAGGATGTTTGAAAAGTGAAATTGTAGGGTGGGTAAAGCCCTTGCGGGCATGGCTTCGCTAGAGCGACAGCGTAACCCACAATTAAGCATCAATATTCATGGTGGGTTACAGCACACAACGATAATTATCTTATATTCTCCCATGATTATTTGTTGCGCCTAACCCACCCTACAAACTTTTTCCGTTGGTATTGAATTCTTGTATAACTAGAGTCTCGGAATGAGATGTAGCTACTAATCTCATGTTAATATCAACTATTATTTTGTTGTTATCAAAACTTATATTTGCTTTCTTGACTAATAATTCAACTGGTAAATCATCACCTAATTTAAATTGATTAGATACCTGGCTTTTATATCCTGCTTCCTCAAGCCACTCAGTAATATTTCTCCAGTTTTCCACCTTTTCATCAGATTTATCTACTAAACTTTTCACATACTTATACAAAGTATTGCAAAGGTCTACTTCTACCCCTTTAGCATTCTTATTCAGCCTTTCTGCTATTTCAGCGGGACTGTAACCACAAAGTAAACCCCGCAAATGTATTTTCTCAATAGGTGTGAGACGTTTTCCCTTAGCAGATGCGATATCTGTATATAGCGTTTCTAAATCCCAGTAGTTCGCGGCTTGGGCAAAGCGTTCTTCAGCAGATGCCATTATCAACATTGTGTATATAAAATTTCCTAACCTTATACTAGCCTAACTTCTAACATTGGCTAGTACACACCTAAATTCAGTAATGTTAGTCTAAATTTAGACATTTTTAGGTTTTTTTTATAATGGTTTCATTTTATCCAGGCCAGAAAGCCAACGAACTTGCCAAGGGCGCTCAAGAGCGATATGAACGTGCTTTAGAATGGTTAAAAATCGAGGAAGCAGCAACAAATCAATTAGCAGCGGAGTATGGTGAACTCCAGCTAGATGTCATCAAAGGTACAATTAAGGACTTTATTGACTTTGTTGAACGCACTGGGAGAAAGGCTTCCGAAAGCGAGAAGCGGCTTTTAGAGGGTGTAGATTTTTCAGTTCAGCAGATAAAAGAGTACAAAGCTGCTGCGGTAGGAGCAGAACAATATTTCGCAGCTGGTGCTAAATCCGTAGGAGCAGCCGCAGCTGGTTACGGTGGTGCTATTGGTGTTGCAACTTCAATAGGAGCCGCAAGTACAGGAACAGCTATCTCAACTCTCAGTGGAGCAGCTGCTTGGAATGCAACCTTAGCATGGTTTGGTGGTGGAGCGATCGCCGCTGGTGGCGGTGGTATGGCTTTGGGTACTGTTGTGCTAGGCGGTATCACCATTTTACCGGCTTTAGCTATTGGCGGCTTTTTTGCGGCTCGTGAAGGTGAAAAGGCAATGACAAAAGCACGAGAACATGAGAGTAAAGTTAATAAGGCGATCGCTGAGATTAGTCGTGCTAAAGACGTTGCGAAAAAAGTAACCCAGCGTATTACTGAATTGAAAGGTGTGTTTGAATCTATTAACAGTCATGCTGTTGTAGCTCTTAATGAACTTGAATCTCAACCTTTTGATTCCAAGAGAGATGCTGATAAGTTTCAACAGGTTGGAATTCTCATGAAGTCCCTGATAGAAATTTTGAAAACTCCAGTATTAAACAGTGATGGACAGCTTAACCTTGGCACTGTCACCATCATAGAAAAATATCGCATTCTACCAGGTAAATAGAAATGACAGCCAAGAAAGTTCATGTAGAAGTATTAGGTGCAGGTGCAGATGCAGCTCACACCTTACGAGCTATCGTTGAAGCCTACACTGAGTACAAAATTGTTGCACAAGAAGAAAAGACTAAACGACGTGGTATAGAAGCCTGGGAAACAGCTACAATTGCCAAGATTCAGGCTGATCGTGATGTTTTAATTAAGTATCTTGAAAACTCATTTGATGAACGGGCTAAGAATTTTAGCTTTCTATTTGAAAAAGTAGATCAGGCAATAGCTCAAGGTGATAATAATCAATTAACTTTAGTTCTGCATTCCATTACAGAAATAGCAAAGTCTAGTCCATTTAAAGATTTTGCTACTTTGCAATCAGTAACAGCAGCCCTTGACGATCCAGATCATGAATGGGTTATCTAATTGAAAAAGACTCTGCGATAGAATTATAATGTGGTGTTTCGTGTTTTACTTCTTGCATTGCTAGGATGATTCCTTCATCTTCAGTGGCTTCTAGCAAGCGTAAATAGTCATGAAAATCTATAACTACTTTTTTGACATTACCTTCAATATCAGTAATCAATTCTTGAGCAAAAGGATATTGTTCGGCTTTTATCGCTGTTTTGGTGTTTGTTGCCATAATATGACCTTAGCGTAAATAACATATTACAAAAAGCCGCAATTAAAGTTTCTGTACTTGCTAATTATTTACCTCATAAAAAATTGACCCAGAATGTTTGTATCAATCCGGGTCAACTGAAAATATTTAAACCTGTTTCAGAAACGGAGAGGGAGGGATTCGAACCCTCGTATACATTTCTGCATAACAGACTTTCCAGGTCTGCGCCTTCAACCACTCGGCCACCTCTCCAGGTGCCATGAATTTCAATAATAAAACAAAAACCCAAAAAATGCAAATATTAAACAAGATATTTTTACAATGAATCTAAAATCCCCCATTCCCACCCAAAAATGAAGAAGGTTCAGACCCACACAATCAGAGTACACGATCGCGCTACCGGCACATCATACACTCTGCAAGTCCCAGAAGACCGCTATATTCTGCACACAGCCGAACACAATGGCGTAGAATTACCCTTCTCTTGCCGCAACGGGGCTTGCACTACTTGCGCTGTCAGAGTCATCTCTGGAGACATTTACCAACCAGAAGCCATTGGATTATCCCCCGACTTACGCCGCAAAGGTTACGCTTTGCTATGTGTCAGTTATGCCCGTTCTGACTTGGAAGTAGAAACACAAGACGAAGATGAAGTATATGAACTTCAGTTTGGGCGCTTTTTTGGCAAAGGCAAAATTAAAGCGGGTTTACCCTTAGATGAAGACTAGAGGCAAAAAATGAAAATTGTGGCAGGGTGCAGATACTTACTGAGTAGAATGGCGGCTTTAAAGAGGCGTTTTAGCATCTTGGTGCAAAAAATAGCAATATTATCTTGCTTGTGGTTGTTGGTAAGTTGTCAAGGCAAAAATCAACCTACCAACATTCCGGCTGAAGTAAAAGTAGCGCGGGTTGTCAGTGGACAAACCTTGGAAGTACTAGGTATGGCAGAACAACCCAATTTAATTTCTCCACTGCGGTTAATTGGTTTAGAAGCGCCAGATTTACGTCAGCGTCCTTGGGGAGAAGACGCTAAAGAACTTTTAGGTAGTTTGATTGGTGGTGCAGATAAACCAGTCAAGCTGGAGTTGGACTTAGAAGCCAAAGATCAATTTGGGCGAACTTTAGCCTATGTGTGGAAAGATCAGGTGTTGTTAAATGAAGAAGTACTGAAACAAGGGTATGCTCTATTTGTAGCGCGATCGCCCAATCACAAATACGACGACCGCCTAGAACGCGCCCAACAATGGGCTAGACTCATGGGAAAAGGAATCTGGAACCCAGACAAACCCATGCGTCTGACTCCTGGTGAATTTCGCCGTCTTTATCGTTAAACAGCGAACAGGGAAGGGGAGATGGGGAGATGGAGAGACGCGGGGAGGGAGACGCGGAGACACGGGGACACGGGGACACGGGGACACGGGGACACGGGGACACGGAGAAAATGAAGAATAACTTAATTACCTATTCCCAATGACCTATTCCCAATGACCAATGCCCAATGACTAATGCCCAATGCCCAATGCCCAATGCCCAATGCCCAATGACCAATGACCAATGACCAATGACTAATAACCAATGACTAACTTACAAATTTTTCTAGATATTGCTACTGAAGCGGCTTTAAGTGCTGGTGTAATTTTACAAGATTATTTAGGTAAAGTAGAAGACGCAATTACCGAAAAAGGACGACCAGGTGATTTAGTTACCGCAGCTGATAAAGCTTCCGAAAAGGTGATTTTAGAAATCTTGCACCGCCATTTTCCCCAACATTCTATCCTCGCCGAAGAATCTGGGAAACTCGGAAACCAAGACAATGAATACTTGTGGGCAATTGATCCTCTAGATGGTACAACCAACTACGCCCATCAATATCCATGTTTCGCAGTTTCCATTGGCTTGTTTATTAATGGCGTATCGCAAGTAGGTGTAATTTATGACCCTTTCCATAACGAACTTTTCCGAGCGGCTGCCGGCTTAGGTGCAACGCGCAACCGCCGTCCGATCAAGGTTTCTCAAACTACTGAATTGAATAAAAGCTTGTTGACTACGGGATTTGCTTATGACCGTCGAGAAACTTCAGACAACAACTACGCAGAATTCTGTCATCTCACCCATCTTACCCAAGGCGTGAGACGTGGCGGTTCAGCATCTCTAGATTTGGCTTATGTTGCCTGTGGCCGTGTTGATGGTTATTGGGAAAGAGGGATTGCACCTTGGGATATTGCTGCTGGTATAATTTTATTGGCAGAAGCAGGGGGCAAAGTCACTGCCTACGACAACAGTTCTTTCCAAATCGATTCCGGTAGAATACTGGCAACGAATGGTTATATTCATAACAGCCTGAGTCAGGAATTAATAAAAGTTAGCCCTCTTGCAGCTTGGTGATCAAAGACAATGATCGAGAACTGATAGCTAAACCTTATAGGTAGGGTAAACTAATAAAAATTGCTGTTTGGGTGCAACACGCAACACTTGTATTATTATGCCTTTAAAATTAGATTGCGGACTATTTAAATATGATTTCATAGATTATCATGCAATTTTGTGTGTGCCAATTGATGCGGATGCCAAAGAAGTTCGCAAACGCTATCTCAAAATTGCTCGGCGCTTGCACCCAGATAGTTCTACTGTGGTCGGTGAAACAGACAAACAAATAGCCCATGAATTGTTATCTAAGCTGGTTAATCCAGCATACGAAAAACTATCTGTAGAACGCAATCGGGCAGAATATACCTTAGTTTTATCGCAAATAGGTAAGCGTCTGGGACAAGCATCAGCATCAGTAGATCTCAACACAGATTTAGCCAAGGAATTAGCGATCGCGCCCAACATAGACCTATTGTACAAAAATCAGATCACTAAAATTGCCACAACTCAATTTGATGAATTGCAGCAAGCAAGCCGAATAATTAGCCAAATTAGTGAATTAAATTTAGTCTACCTGATGCGGAAATCAGGGCAGTTAATCATCCAGCCCCAATTACCTAACGCCAGTCCCCCCAGGACAAATCTAGCGCCACCAACACCGCCACCACCACCGCTCAAAGAAGACTCAGCTGTGGAACAGTACGTCCGTCGCGCTCAAACTTTACTTCAGAAAAACCAATTTGCCCTAGCCAAAGTAGAATTGCAAGATGCCTTGAGGCTAGAGCCGAGAAATAGTCGTTGCCATAGCTTGATCGCAATGGCATATTTAGGGGAAAATCAGCTGCGAATGGCAAAAATTCACTTTGACAATGCACTGAAATTAAATCCTCAAGACAAATTGGCTTTGGAATGGAAACCCAAAGTAGACAAGGCTTTAGGCATTAAACC
This sequence comes from Anabaena catenula FACHB-362, assembly GCF_014698735.1. Lineage (GTDB taxonomy): Bacteria > Cyanobacteriota > Cyanobacteriia > Cyanobacteriales > Nostocaceae > Anabaena > Anabaena variabilis_A. The sequence goes on along the minus strand of NZ_JACJTQ010000002.1, from coordinate 133,378 downwards.
CGGTGCTACTCAGGTGAATTCATCTTCCAATCATGGAGATAAGCAACCAGATAAGTCTGGAAGTGGCGGTTTGTTTGGTGGTTTGTTTGGTGGGAAAAAATAATGGTGTATCAACCAGCAGCGGGAGCTAGGGATTTACTCCCTTTAGATGTGGCTCAAAAACGCTGGATTGAAGATAGGTTACAACAAGTATTTCATCGTTGGGGATATCACAGGATTATCACCTCAACTTTGGAACGCATGGATACTTTGATGGCGGGTGAAGCAATTCAGCGCCAGATGGTCATTGAACTGCAAAATGGGCAAAATGAAGAATTGGGCTTACGTCCAGAACTCACAGCTTCTATTGCCCGTACAGTCGTTACTCGCATGGCTGGGGCGACTTATCCCCAACGGCTGTATTACAATGCCAACGTATTTCGCCGCAACTGGGAAAAGCGCCATAATCGTCAGCAAGAGTATTATCAAGCTGGGGTGGAATTGCTAGGATCAGGTGGGTTACTGGCAAATGCCGAAGTGCTATTGTTGGTAGCTAATTGTTTAGCAGCTTTAGATTTGCAGGGCTGGCATTTAATCTTAGGTGAAGCAGGAATTACTCGCTCCCTACTCAATGCTTTTCCTGCCAATTTGCAAAGTAAGGTGAGGAGTGCGATCGCACATCTTGACCGCATTACAATAGATACTCTACCTCTGAGTGACGAACTCCGCGAACGTGCCAGAATCATGCTGGATTTGCGCGGTAATAGTGCAGATGTCTTGGCAAAAGTCAGCAGCTTAGATCTAGACTCCGAGCAGCAAGAGGCGGTAAATAATCTCAAATCTCTAGTAGATTTACTAGAATCAGACGGTAAATTTCCCTTAATTCTTGACCTGAGTTTGATTCAAACTATTGACTACTACACAGGTATTGTGTTTGAAGTAGTCAGTGATACAGATGGTCAAGCCAAGGTTTTAGGGCGAGGTGGTCGTTATGATCAACTTTTGGGGCTATATCATCCCCAAGGGGAAAACATTCCCGGTATCGGTTTTGAATTGAGCATTGATGATTTATACCAAACGCTTGTATTAACTCAGCAATTACCCCAGGATATACCCGCAAGTAATTGGTTAGTAGTACCAGAAAGCAAAACGGCTGAAGCGGCGGCTTTTGCTTACGCCCAGAAGTTACGAGATACTCCTGATTTAGTGCGAGTAGAAATTGACTTGGGGGGAAGAGATACAGAGGCTATCCGTCAATATGCAAGCGATCGCTCTATCGCCCAAATTGCCTGGATTAAAGCGGATGGTACAACGACAATTGAAGCAGTAGGTTAACAGATAACATTACAAATTGTTACGCTAAAAACTGCTGATTCATTAAAGAGAGGGAATCGATAAAATGCCACATACAATTGTGACTGACGTTTGTGAAGGCGTGGCTGACTGCGTAGCAGCTTGTCCTGTAGCTTGCATTCATGAGGGCCCAGGTAAAAATGTCAAAGGCACCGATTGGTACTGGATTGACTTTGCTACCTGTATCGACTGTGGCATCTGTTTGCAAGTTTGCCCTGTAGAAAATGCAATTCTGGCAGAAGAAAGACCTGAACTGCAAAAAACACCCTCTTAGGTGACTGGGGACTGGGGACTAGGGACTGGGGACTAGGGAAATAAATAACCCAATTACCAATTTCTAGTTCCTTGTTCCTACTGACTAATAACTAATAACTAATGACTAATGACTAATAACTAATGACTAATGACTATTTATTAGAAGTGGAAAATGTCTACGCTGGATATATCAAAGATGTAGATATATTGCAAGGTGTAAATTTTCGAGTATCAGCCGGCGAATTAGTCACCGTTATTGGTCCTAATGGTGCTGGTAAATCCACTTTAGCAAAAACCATATTTGGACTTTTAACACCCCACACAGGCACAATTACCTTCAAAGGGGAAAATATTGTCGGGTTAAAGTCAAATCAAATCGTTCAACGGGGGATGTGTTATATCCCACAGATAGCCAATGTATTTCCTTCCTTGACGATTGAAGAAAATCTGGAAATGGGAGCCTTTGTGCGAAATATTCCCCTCAAACCGCTAAAAGACAAAATATTTACCATGTTTCCTAGATTAAGCGATCGCCGTCGTCAACGTGCAGGAACCTTATCAGGTGGGGAAAGACAGATGTTAGCAATGGGTAAAGCTTTGATGTTAGAACCCAGTTTACTGCTTTTAGATGAACCTTCTGCGGCTTTATCTCCGATTTTGGTAACGCAAGTATTTGAGCAAATTAAACAAATTAACCAATCAGGTACAGCCATTGTCTTAGTAGAACAAAATGCCCGGAAAGCCTTGGAAATGGCTGATCGTGGTTGTGTATTAGAATCAGGACGAGATGCTATTTCTGGAACTGGTAGAGAATTGTTAACTGATCCGAAAGTGGGAGAATTATATTTAGGTGCAGGGAAGAGGCATTAAATCAGTCTTAATAAGAAAAACTTTACAAAAAATTACTCATCCGATTAAGGGCAAAAAGCGTCAAAAAAGCAGCTTTATGAGTTGTACATAAATGGTATAACCAAATTATCTGTTTTTAGGTAATTGAGTAATGAGTAAAATTAACGGATTTGTAGGTCGCCGTAACTTCTTAAAATTAGCAGGTGTAGGTAGTCTTGGCATTGGAGTAACTGCGGCAAGTACTATACTCTGGAAAGGAGAGTCGGCTATGGCAGACAAACCATCTACATCTGTCAAACCGCAACCAATTAGTTCAGACGCAGCCTTAAAAAGTTTGGTAGCAGGAAATCAGCGATTTGTGGAAGGAAAACGTCTTAATCCCCACCAATCAAAATTGCGTTTGGAAGAAACTGCTGTAGCCCAATATCCATTTGCAGCTATACTAGGTTGCGCTGATTCTAGAGTACCTGCGGAAATTGTCTTCGATCAAGGACTAGGAGATTTATTTGTAGTGCGTGTTGCTGGTAATGTTGCTAGTCCAACAGCAATTGGTAGTTTAGAATTTTGCACAGCAGTATTAGGCGCTCAGTTAATTGTAGTTCTAGGTCATGCAAAATGTGGTGCAGTATCAGCAGCAATCAAAGGTGATCCCTTACCAGGAAGAATTGGTGTTTTTGTTGAAGAAATTAAACCAGCTGTAGAAAGCGTTAGAAATAAAACTGGTAATTTAGAAGAAAATTCTATTATTGCCAATGTTCAATATCAAGCGCAAAATTTGGCAGAAAGTTCGACAATTTTAAGAGGTTTGATTAAAGAAGGTAAACTGAAAATTGTTGGCGGCCGTTATGATCTAGCCACAGGAAAAGTTACAATAGTATAGCAACGGACAAGGCGGTAGTTCACGAACCAATGCTAAAACTTAGACAATAAAAGGCTTCTAGCACCGTCACCGTTCGGCTGACGCTCACGGCGAAGCCTGTCACCTGCTATAACATCATTGTAGCGATGTTTTTTTCTTAATGACATAAGTAGGGTGAGCATTGTTCACCCTCATAGTAATATCGTGTTTGGTTAAAGACTTATAGTTAGGAAACTGCGGGGGGACGCGGTGAGGGGGCGAGTTTTTTTTAATAAGTAATGAAGCAAACATGATATAAATAGGAATTTTTAACGGCAGATGTAGACACCAGTAGGATAGCTTCTCGAAGTTGGCAATTCTCAAATAGAAACAAAACGAGTAGTACACAACCTCTAAAAACATATCCTCTTAATCTGCGTTTATCTGCGTTTATCTGCGGTTGAAAATCAAAAATGAACCTCAAACTCCACCCAGAACATTTACAAATTATCAACAATCACGCCGAAAGCACCTATCCTGAAGAATGCTGTGGGATAATGCTAGGCTATGTGGCTGAAGATAGAAAAATCCTAATTACAGTCATACCCACAGAAAACGCCTGGAATCAAGAAGCGGTGAATTTTACAGCAGAATCCCAGAGTACCAAGAGACGATATGCGATCGCACCCGCTTTCATGTTACAAATGCAAAGGGAAGCCAGAAACCGTAACTTGAGTATAATTGGTATCTATCATTCCCATCCCGATCACCCCGCAATTCCTTCAGAATGCGATCGCCTATATGCTTGGCCAGAATACTCATATATAATAGTTTCCGTCCAAAATGGTAAAGCTTGTGAACTGCAAAGTTGGAGTCTTGACGATAATCAGCAGTTTCAAGCCGAAACAATCGAAGATATAAACTTAACAATTTTAAGTTAACATTAATACTCCGCGCTTTCCCATTCAACTGCTATGCTAAATCCCAATCTGGATGAAATCCAGTTGACTAAAGACGACTACGAACGCTACTCCCGTCACTTAATCTTGCCAGAAGTGGGACTGGAGGGGCAAAAACGCCTCAAAGCTGCCAGTGTATTGTGTATCGGTACAGGTGGACTAGGATCACCATTGCTGTTATATTTAGCAGCGGCTGGTATTGGACGCATTGGTATTGTAGATTTTGATATCGTTGATACCTCCAATCTGCAACGTCAAGTTATTCACGGAACATCTTGGGTAGGTAAACCCAAAATCGAATCCGCGAAAAACCGTATTCACGAAATCAACCCCCATTGTCAAGTTGATTTATACGAAACTCGCTTAAGTTCCGAAAACGCCCTCGATATCATTCGTCCTTACGATATCGTAGTTGATGGTACTGATAACTTCCCCACCAGATATTTAGTTAACGACGCTTGCGTATTGTTAGACAAACCTAACGTCTACGGTTCCATTTTCCGCTTTGAAGGACAAGCAACCGTATTTAACTACGAAGGTGGTCCCAACTATCGTGACTTGTATCCAGAACCACCACCACCTGGAATGGTTCCCTCCTGTGCCGAAGGTGGTGTATTAGGGATTTTACCAGGAATGATTGGTATCATTCAAGCCACAGAAACAGTCAAAATTATTCTTGGTAATGGTAATACCCTCAGCGGACGTTTGCTGTTGTACAATGCCTTAGAAATGAAATTCCGGGAATTGAAACTGCGTCCTAATCCGATTCGTCCAGTCATTGAAAAATTAATAGACTACGAAATATTCTGCGGTATACCGCAAGCGCAAGCCGAAGAAGCGAAACAGCAAATGGAAATTCAAGAAATGACGGTGAGGGAGTTGAAGGCATTAATAGACAGTGGTGCGAAAGACTTTGTATTGGTCGATGTCCGTAACCCCCACGAGTATGAAATTGCCAAAATTCCTGGTTCAGTATTAATACCTTTACCCGATATTGAAACCGGTGATGGTGTTGCTAAGGTAAAGGAAATACTCAACGGACACCGCTTAATTGCTCATTGTAAAATGGGTGGACGTTCTGCCAAAGCCCTTGGTATCCTCAAAGAAGCCGGAATTGTGGGAACTAATGTCAAAGGTGGAATTAATGCTTGGAGTCAGGAAGTAGATTCTTCTGTTCCCCAGTATTAAATCAGAGTACCGAGTACCGAGTTCAGAGTACCGAGTTACACCTTATGGTGGGTTAGACGGGTAAGATGATTATAGTAAAAATTGCTATTTTTTACCATTGCGCCGTAACCCACCATTTATATTGACATAGCATTTCCTAGTCTAATGAAGTACAAAATTATCTGCGTCCATTTGCGTCCATCTGCGTTTAATTATTACTGCTTGTACCTCACTTGAATGGGAATTGCTATCAAAGACGGAAACTTTTCTTCCCATATCAATATGACTACCTCAAAATCTCAACCAAGTATTTTATGGGTACAAGTTTGGGTTTTAGCAGGTTTACAGGCAGCAATTACCCTGACTTGGTTGGTTTATAATACTTATCTACCCCAACTTTTGACTCAATTTGGTTTTCCCGCATCTTTAGCAGTTGGTATATTAGTTGTAGAAAATGCCTTGGCTGTGGTGATGGAACCACTGATGGGGGGACTTTCAGATCAAGCTAGACTAAAATTAGGAAGTCGCTTTCCTTTTATCTTGGCAGGTGTAATTCTCGCTGCGACTTTGTTGATTGCTATACCCTGTATTGTGACTTTTATTCCACCGACTGAGGTGATACGGGGAATTTTACCATTAGCTTTGGTAGCTTGGGCTTTAGCAATGACTGTTTTTCGTTCTCCAGCAATTTGCTTATTAACAATATATGCAATGCCGGCTGAGTTGCCTTTAGCATTCAGTTTTGTGACTTTAGCGGGAGGAGTCGTTGCTGCTTTTCGGGGAATTGCTAATCAGTTTATTCTGAGTTTAGGTGCAATTTTTGCTTTTGCGATCGCTTCCTTTGTTCTTCTTGCTGCTGCATTTGCCTTACGCTTTGTCCAACCCCCAGCAATACCAACAGCACAACAGAACCTAGAAACACCCAAAATACCTCTCAAAAACTTAGGTTTAATCCTAGTCACCGGTTTTACTGTCGGTTGGGGTTCCCGGTTACTCGTGGATGCTTTAGGCAAAACCCTGAAAGCTCAACTTAATACCAATGATATAACTACAATCATGGTTTGGTTTGGATTAGCTCTCGCTGTTGCTGCTTTACCCGCAGGTTTCTGTGCAGTCAAGCTGGGAAATCGTCGAGTCATGCTCGCAGGTGTCGGTATAACTGTTTGCTCAATGCTGATAATGGTTTATATGCGCGCACAGATTCCCATTATATTTTTTATAATAACTGGATTTAGTTTAATTGTCAATGGGGTAATTCCCTTTGCTTTAGAGTTAATGCCTCAACGCTGGGCTGGGTTAGGAATTGGGATGTATTTTGGGGGATTTTCCTTGGCAATGAGTTTATTTGGTGTAGTTTTTCCCCCAGGGATGACAGCTGTAGCCAGTGGATTTAGAGGTGCGGTGGCGTTTTTGGTGGCTGGTGGGTGTATTTTTTTAACGCAAAGCAAACAGGGAACAGGGAACAGGGAACAGGGAACAGGGAACAGGGAATAAATAGGCAGGGGGCAGGGTGCAGGGTGCAGGGAGAAAGAGGGTTTTACTCTACTTAATTGCTGATCAAACAAACTCTCCGCGTCCCCCCATCCCACTGTCTCCGCATCCCACTGTCTCCGCGTCTCCCCATCCCCCCCCGCGTCTCTCCTCCTTAATGGCAGCAGGAATTCTAAATACCCAGTCTTTGATAAACTTGGTCTAAATGTCTGAGATGCTGCTGTGGATCAAAACAGGTTTCTATTTCTGCTGATGACAAATTTTGAGTAACACGGGGATCTTTGCTAATCAAATCGCGGAAATTACCTTCTGGTTGATTCCAAGCTGTGTGTGCGTTTTGTTGAACGATCGCATAAGCTTCTTCTCGCTTGAGTCCTTTGTCGATCAAAGTCAATAAAACTCTTTGGCTGAAAACTACGCCACCATAGCAGTTGAGATTCCGTTCCATGTTCTGGGGATAAACCAGCAGATTTGTCACCAAGTCGGTGATTTCATGCAGCATAAAGTGAGTTAAAATGCAGGCATCTGGTAAAACTACCCGTTCTACAGAACTGTGAGAAATATCTCGTTCGTGCCATAAAGCCACGTTTTCTAAAGCTGCACCTGCATGACTTCTTACTAATCGCGCCATCCCGGTAAGTCGTTCAGAACGAATAGGGTTGCGTTTGTGGGGCATAGCACTGGAGCCTTTTTGGCCTTTAGCGAAGAATTCCTCAACTTCCAAAACGTCGGTTTTTTGGAGATTGCGAATTTCTACAGCAAAGCGTTCAATGGATGCAGCAACAAGGGCTAATTGCTGTACATAATCGGCATGGATATCGCGGGAAATAACTTGTGTAGAGGCGGTATCAGGTTTAAGTCCGAGTTTTTGACAAGCGATCGCTTCTACACGAGGTTCGATATTAGCATAAGTTCCCACTGCACCAGAGATTTTACCTACAGCTATGGTTTTGCGGAGAATTTGCAAGCGTTCTTGGTGTCGCAACACTTCTGCCAACCACCCAGCTAACTTAAAACCAAAAGTCATTGGTTCAGCGTGAATACCATGCGATCGCCCAATCATCACAGTATAACGGTGTTCTCTGGCTTTATGGCGAATTGCCTGGATTAAATCTTCTAGGCGTAGCAACAGCACATCTAAACTCGCAACCAATTGCAGCGCTAAAGCCGTATCCAACACATCCGAACTTGTTAAACCGAGGTGAATATAGCGTCCTGCATCACCTACATATTCATTGACATTTGTCAAGAAAGCGATCATATCATGGCGGACTTCAGCCTCAATTTCTAGCACCCGCTGAGGGTCAAAATTCGCCTTAGACTTAATTTCTGCAACCGCCTCTGATGGAATGTAACCCAATTCCGCCTGTGCTTCGCAAACAGCAATTTCTACTTGCAGCCAGGTTTGTAGCTTATAGTTTTCATTCCACAGATTGCCCATTTCGGGCAAAGTATAACGCTCAATCACATTCGGGCATCTAATACAACCGTCATATTTTACATTTTAATTAGGGTTTCTAATTTGTTCCTTGCGCTTTTTACTCAATAGTAGAATTAGTTTGAGATTCTGTGGAGATGATACTAATGCTACCGTCGGCTTCCAAATATGCAAACTTCACTTCATCCACGAATTCCACACCATGCTGACGTAACTTGCTCATCAACTCATCTTCTGTAATTAATTCCCGTTTTAAGTGTCGCTTAATCAATCGTCCATTTTTTATCAGTAGCAATGGAGGAGGATTAATAACTCGCTGAAATTCAGGAAATTTGTAGCCTGACCAGTTCAGCAGGAAACTCCAAAAAATTACAGTGCCTACTAAAATAGCACCTTCAGTAATTGATGTATAACTACCCGCCATTGCATTTTGCGCCGCTTCTGCAAACAGCACAACTACAAGCAAATCTGCAATTCCTAAAGTTCCCAATTGTCGGCTAGGTAGTAGGCGTAATACTGAAAATAGTGCCAAATAAACCAACGAGCCACGGATAATGAGTTCTGGGACACTCATACTGGGAACAAAAATTCCATACCAATCGATGAAAAAGAATTTTTCCATATCTGAACTCCTAAACTTTTTGTTTCAATTCATCAATCAGACTTTTCACACTGTCCCCTGTTCCCTCCTATACTTTTGGTATAGCAACGAACAAGGCGGTAGTTCACGAACCAATGCTAAAACTTAGACAATAAAATGCTTCTAGCACTGTCACCTGCTATATCAACGATACTCTGGGTTATTTTTTTCCTTGGGGTTTATGGATACAGCGTTCTTTGTAGGAATGATGCGATTACCATATTTTCTGGCATAAACTTGGGTGAACTCAGCACCAAAAAAGAGAATTTGGGCAGCATAGTAAACCCAAGCGAGAATTACCATCAATGAACCAGCAGCACCGTAGGTTGAAGCAAAACTGCTGTTACCTAGATAACGTCCTAATAAAAACTTGCCCAGGGAAAATAAAATTGATGTGATCACCGCACCAATTAACACATCACTCCAACCAATTTTGACATCAGGTAGAACTTTGAAAATTAACCCAAACAGCACTGTAGTAATGCTAAAAGACAAGATAAAATTGATAATCTGCCAGATTATATCCACTCCTGGTAGCACATTAGTAAAGTATGTAGTTATCGCTGATAATGCTGCACTAATTACTAGGGAAACTAGGAGTAAAAATCCAATTCCTACCACCATTGCAAAGGACAAAAAGCGCTGGTGAATAATATTAAAGATATTCCGTCCCGGTTTTGGTTTTACTTCCCAAATTGTATTTAAGGAATCTTGTAACTCCGCAAATAAACCTGTTGCACCCAATAGCAAGACTAAAATACTAATAATAGAAGCGATATTTCCCTCCTCTGGTTTACTGGCATTTTTAATCGCTAGTTCTATAAATTCTGCCCCCTCTCTACCGACTAAACCTTGAATTTGCTGGACAATTTCACCCCTGGCTGCCTCCTCACCAAATAGAGTTCCAGTAATGGCAATAACGATAATGAGTAAGGGTGCAAGTGAAAAAATGGTGTAATAAGCTAATGAGGCCGCTAACCGTGAGGCTTTATCTTCACTCCATTCTGTAAATGTTTCCTGCAACAGCTTCCAAATTGACCGGAAGTTCATTTTCATCAGTTTCCTTATCAAAAGATACTTTTTATCCTGAGATATTTGATACTAATTTCCTTCATAGCCGCATCTTCCTAAGGGTGTTTATCTAACTTCCTTGAGGTATAATTTTGTGAAAAATATATAAAAATTTATTGACAAAACTTTAAGTAATATCTACAGTATCTACAGACTTTTTTAAGTAATTCCAAACGCTAATTAAGTAAATTTGCTTAGACAAAATATTCTAGATCATTTTGGCTGATTTTAGCTTTAATCCTTAACTTTGAGTTAAAGGGTGGGTGCTAAGATTTATGGCATCCGCTTATTAGAGACTAAATCGATTCTGCTATATGCTTCACCCAAACCCATTTCGTGCGGCAATCTTGAGAATGCGATAGCTGCGAACGCCGTAGGCATCGCTTGATTTGATTAATAACCGCACATTCTGTAAATAACCGAAGATGAAGTGCGTAGCAAGAAGATTTGACACATCATATTTTGATACTAGCTTAAGCAATAATGCGGCTGTTAGTAACCGTCAATATTACCTGAATATTAAGGATTGCAAAAATGCTGGCTATGCATAGCATAAGAAATGCTGATGAGTTGAACCTAAAACTAGAGTCAACCTTGCAGGAACTACCAGTTTGGACTGTTCAAATCGAGCTAGATCATCCAGGAAACGAATTGGCTGAACTTTTTGAAGAAGAGCCTTTACTTCCAGGAATTATCTTGACTAAAAATCGGCAATGTGTAGGCATGATTTCGCGGCGGCTATTTTTTGAGCAAATGAGCCGTCCTTATGGTTTAGGGCTGTTTGCTGGACGGCCTGTTGATTATCTATATAATTTTCTGCGGCCAGAAATATGTATTTTACCTGAAGAGATATCGATTGTGGAAGCGACTCAGATAGCTTTAGGGCGATCGCAAAAACTTGTCTATGAGCCGATTTTAATTACAGATCCATCTTGCCAGCATGGATTACTTGATTTCCATCAATTACTTTTAGCTTACTCTCATATTCATGTTTTAACTGTTCGTCGATTACAAAAGGAAAAAGAACGAACCAGAGTCGCGCGGGCAGATTTTCGGGATCTCCAGCACAATTACTCTCGATTGCTACAGAATGAAAAAATGATTGCTTTGGGACAGCTTGTGGCTGGGATTGCACATGAAATAAACAATCCCATGAATTTTATTTATGGCAATCTCAACTATGCAACTGAATACGTCAAAGACTTACTAAACCTACTACAATCCTATCAACAAGAGCCTTCATACCCTGATGTGGTATCACAAGCAAAACTGAAAGGAATTGAAATCGACTTTATTATCGAAGATTTGCCAAAATTATTATCTTCTATGAAGGTTGGTGCTACTCGAATCAACGAAATTGTCTTATCGCTACGTAATTTTTCTCGCCTAGATCAGGCAGAAATTAAATTAGTTGATATTCATGAAGGCATAGAAAATACATTAATTATTCTAAGACATAACCTCAAAGATAAACCTGATCGTCCCGAAATTAAGGTGATTAAAGAGTACGGAAATCTCCCGTTAATAGAGTGCTATGCAGGGCAACTTAATCAGGTATTTATGAATATAATTGCTAATGCTATTGATGCTCTTTCTGAGAGTTACAAATTATCACTTTCTAGTCATGAATTAACTGCCAAAAAGCACAAAGAACTCACAATATACATTCATACTAAACTAACTAATGACAATCAACTAATGATTAGTATCGCGGATAATGGACTAGGAATACCAGATCATATTCAAAAGCGCTTGTTTGACCCCTTCTTTACTACCAAACCCGTAGGTCAAGGAACTGGGTTAGGATTATCAATCAGCTATCAAATTATAGTTGAAAAACATGGTGGTCAACTTTTCTGTGTATCTACTCCGGGACAAGGTGCAGAGTTTATAATTAAAATTCCCATTGTTTCAGAACATTTAAGACAGAAAGAAGCTGATTAACATAATTCGCAATTCATAATTTGTAATAATGCCTACGGTCCCGCTAGGGATACGTAATTTGTAATAATGCCTCCGGCAGGCTACGCCAACGTAATAGTGCTTACAGTCCCGTAATAGATATAGACTGTTATGTAGAACCCGGTTGTAGCTTACTTAGAGCAGGTAAAATAACCTAAGTATAGACAGACGTATGTGCTATGGAGTGGGGTATTTAAACCGTTGATTTTCTACTTATAGAATTTTATAGGTTAAATAGAGATAATTGAATAACCTTAGTCCGGCAATCCTCTCCAGCATTTATAATAATTATGCCAATCAGTTGGGTTTACCTCATTATAGCAATTATTTTTGAAGTCTTCGGCACAACTTGCATGAAATTGTCTGAAGAATTCACTAAAATAGTTCCTTCAATTTTCATCTTTGTCTTCTATGGACTTTGTTTGACTTTTTTGACGCTTTCTCTCAGAAAACTGGAAGTAAGTATCGTTTATGCTGTTTGGTCTGGTTTGGGTACTATCGTAATTACTAGTATTGGTATTGTCTGGTTTCGGGAGTCTTTCACACTCGTAAAACTCATATCTATACTTTTAATACTTGTCGGAGTAATTGGTTTAAATCTAGGTGACTATTTGCAGAATTACAAGAATTAATATTCCATTTTCAAGTTAGGGTTTAGCATTGCTAAACCCCTAATATCTACTATCTACATCTAAATGTTCACATTTCTCTCTTGGTTGTTTTGTGGCTATTAAAGTAAGTATTGCTACGCCATACAAGCTTTTACAATTAAATTTGTAATAGTCCTTCTGGATTGACAGTTAAAAGTGTTCGCCGCTGCAAATCTTCACGGTGTAAAATTTCATTAGCAGCTAGTAAGCCACTACTAACAGCCCGTTCCATTAACCCACAAGGAAAAGGCATTTTTACCCAATCTCCTGCAAAGAATAAGTTAGTTACACCAGTGCTACTTTCTGGGCGTTCTGTATAGCTATTGGGCGGATATCCAGAAAAGTTATGCTGATTAACTAATTCTCGATGTAGTAATTTTGCTTGCTTTAATTCAGGAACTATTTCATAAAGTTCATTTTCAAAGGTTGTTAACAAGTCTTCCTGAGTAGGAAATTCTTTTTGTTTGTAACAGTAAGCGTGTAATTCTACTACACTACCACCGATGCGTTGCGCCCAATCAATGAATTGTTGTTGAATACGGTGATAAAGAGTGATGCTATCAGTTAGTTTATAACCAGATAAAGAAGTAAAGTTACTATGTTCCCATTCAAAATCTTGATCAAACCAGAAACGACAAACAGCAAAAGGATCAGCAATACTCAATTTTTCGATTTGCGCTCGCACTGTTGTATCCACATCTCCAGTCATGCGTTTAAACAGTTGTTGCACTCCTGGGACATCGGTAGCTAAAACATAATAATCGGCGGTAATTATCTCTGGTGATGATGATTCTTGATTCACTGCTAATAGTTGTAAATTATCATCCTGTCTTTCTACAACTTTAAACTTAGATAAATCTCTTTGAGCCGGACCTTTAACAACTTTACCATCAGACGTAAACACCGCACCATGACAAGGACAATGGAATTTACCATCTGCTGCTATTTGCACAGTACAACCTTGATGAGTGCAAGTCAGAGAAATCGCTTCTTGACTACCATTTTCTACAGCATAAACTTCGTCAGCAGCACCAAAAAATTCCACCTGTCCATTATTAACAACTGAGTTACGCTTTACCCAAAAAGGCACATGATGATTATTGTTGCCTACATAATATTTAATTGCTGAAATATTATTGTCAGTAGCAACAATTTCACTCACATTTGCACCTGTGATAATCTTCCCTTGCTTTTGAATTGCTTGGGCGATAGGTTGGACTAAACTTGTACCCATATCGTCTTTTGTTCCATTAAAAGCCAATCCTTCAGGATTACCAAAAAAATAAAAATGAAAAAACTGCATGAGTTCTCCCACACTCATGGTATCAGGTGCATTCAAGCTAGATTTAGCAAAAGGCAGAAAATACAAATCGTATAAACCTTGGGGAAATTCTGTCGCCACCCAATCAGCAACTGAGATATTATCAAAACGCTGATAATTCTTTTCTCGCTGAAAACCTGTAATGGCTTGGAAAACTTGTAAATGCTTGATTTTAGTAAGATTTATTCCCCATTTCAAGCGATTGGGAGAAGCAATAGCTAAATCTATAATATTCCAAGGAAAGGCAGAACTACTAGGACGAAATACCTCTGGTTTGTATTGGGAACCTCGGTAAACAACTGAATAATAGTTTAATGATTGAAAATTCTCTTTTACCTCCAATTCAGATACGACACTATTCAAGTTATAATATTGAGGAAAAAATCCATGAAACCCATGTTCCATCATGAATGTTTCACCAGCAGCTTCTATTTGCCAACTGGCAATTTTACCCCCCAGTTGGGGAGATTTTTCTAAAAGTGTAACTGTAAATCCCCGTTGAACCAATTCGTAAGCACAAGCTAAACCTGCTAAACCACCCCCAATTACCACGACGCTTTTAGTAGCATTTAATGTCTTTGGTAAACTGAGAATATCTTGCTGAAAAACTGACGGTTTTGGTTTACTAAACCGGGAGTATCCTGTTGCTCCAACAATCGTACTCACACCAAATAATTTCAGCAGTGTCCGACGCGATATGGTAGATGATTCTGGTAAATTAAATAGTTGACTCATGTTACACAATTAACTCTTGATCATGAATTAGGGGATGAAAATGATGGCGATGAGTGAATTTTGGAAAAATATTCCTAAAATCCATGTTCATTTTCAACAGATTTATTTTTTAGAATCAAATAAGTAGATTCTTTGATAGTGTAATATAATATTTCATGATTGACTACTAAGTGTTAGGTAGGTTTAGATTGCCAGAGGATCGCCATTCGCTCAAGGAAGTCTCCTCTAGTGGACGTAATCGCGTTCTGGATGAGGCACAACGACTATTCCGCACAAAAGGCTACAATGCTGTGACGATGAGGGATATAGCTTTTGAGGTGGGAATTCGTCAAGCATCGTTGTACTATCACTTTCCCAGCAAGGAAAAACTTTTTGTGGCTGTGACTGAACGGATGTTTGCAGGCCATCGCATCGGTTTACAGCAAGCAATTGAGAAAAATAATACGGATTTGCGATCGCAACTTCATGCAGTTGGGGGGTGGTTTCTCTCTCAACCTCCCATCCATTTTTTAAGTATGCTTCACACCGATATGCCTATGTTGGATGAAGAAAATACCACCAGGCTATCGGTTTGCGCTACAGAGTCGATTTTTGAGCCAATTTGTCAAATATTTATCCAAGCCCAAGAGAGAGGAGAAATTCGCCAGGTTCGTTCTCAACTACTCGCGGGATTTTTTTTGTCTGTGCTAGAGAGTATTCCCGTCGTCAGTAATTCCCCTGGTGCAGCACCCAAAGAAGTAGTGGTGAATGAAATGATTTCCGTTTTGTTGGATGGACTACAACCGATTGTACAGTCACAAAGTACCCTCCAGACTAGCTTTGACAGGTAATAAAAGCTGCTGTCAGTGCGCTTTAGAATATCGCAAAATCCAATCCTGCTGCCAACTTTCTGCATAGGAATTTCCAGAAGACTAATTTTAGAGTATTGTGTAAAAAAGCCCTTGATTTTGGCTGAGTCAATCGGTAATACTCAGTCATATCTAATGGGAATTAGATTTTATGAATAAATGAACCAATCAAGATGAAATATTGGCAGGAAACGATAGCTGTTACTCAACGCATTTTAATTGAACTATTGCGCCGTAGACGCAGCTTAATTTTTTGGAGTATTTTCCCAATTTCCATATTAATTCTCAATGGATTTATTTTGGCAGAACGGGCAAAATTAACAATGGCTGTGGCTTTTGAAAATGCCGCACCTTCAACCTTGGTAGGTGCAGCACTGTTTTTTAGTTGTTTGGGTGGGAGTGTGGCTACTGTAGTTGCAGAACGAGAACAACAAACTCTCAAACGTCTGTTTATTTCTCCCTTAAGTGGCACATCTTATTTTTTGGGAATTTTTCTCGCTCATAGCTGCATTGGCATTGGACAAACAATTTTAGTTTATGCTATTGCTGCTTTTTGGGGTGCGACATTTAAAGGTTCAATTTTATTAGGAATCATCATAATTTTATTGAGTATCATTGCTTATGTTGGGTTAGGCTTTATTTTAGGTACACAATTAGCTCGCCGCATTGAAGATGTTAATGCTTTAGTCGCAGCTTTTGGAGTACCGCTATTAATTTTAGGTGGCGCTTTTTTACCAACTTCCTTATTTCCCAAAACTTTATTAGATATTGCTCAATATAATCCAATTTATCATATGAATGAAGCTCTTTTAGGAGTTTCTGCTAATGGAGATAGGATGACTGAAATTACAGCACATTTTTGGTTTTTATTCGTATTTGCAATGGTGATGTTAGCCAGTGGATGGTTATCTTATCGACGAATGTTGATAGTAGAAAGAAGGCTTTAAGCAATTCACCATTTTTTTATCCATTACTTGCAGGAAAAACGCAGCTATGAAAAATATCATCGCTCAGACAATCAAAGAAGACCTACACAAAGCTTTAGGGCAATTAGATAGATTTGAGTCCTGTGCATTGCTGAACTATCCAGATCACCTCAATTTAGGAGATCATTTAATCTGGCTGGGGACTGTAATTTACCTAACTGATGTCTTAAAAACAAAAATTAATTACGCCTCTAGTATTGCAGATTTTTCACCAACAGTAATGGAAGAAAAAATTGGTAAATCTCCCATATTTCTGCACGGAGGAGGTAATTTAGGAGACCTTTGGCCTACTCATCAAAAGTTTCGAGAGCAGATTATTGCTAAGTATCAAGATCGCCCAATTATTATTCTCCCACAAAGTATTTTCTTTAGCAATTTAGATAATCTTAAAAAAACCGCAGATATATTTAATTCCCATCCTAATTTAACTATATTTGTCCGTGATGATCGTAGCTATACAATTGCCGAAGAATCTTTTGATAAATGCCGAGTTATTAAATCACCTGACATGGCTTTTCAATTACTAAATTTACCAGCTTTATCCCCTAGTGTTAGCCCTAAGCAATCAATTCTCTTTCTCTGTAGAACAGACAAAGAATTAAATCAGGGATTTTCGGTAGATAATGTTAAAATTCCTAATTTAGTGGTACAAGATTGGGCTTCATGTAAATGGGTGCTAGGAGTTCGTCACAGAGGTATAAAACGTTTTGTTACCCAAATGGTAAGAGAAGTTTGGCAACGCGGTTTGATGACTCCAGTTGAGTGGATATATCGGCAGAAATGGCAATATATTTATTCTAATACTGATAAATTTAATCAAATGTATAATCCTTCTATGCACAAACTTTTATGGAGTTTTATGTACAGTGGGATTTATCAATTTCAGCAACATCAACTAGTGATTACCAATCGTTTGCATGGACATATTCTTTGTATTCTGTTAGGCATTCCCCATGTTTTTCTACCTAATGCTTATTATAAGAATGAATCTTTTTATGAAGCATGGACAAAAGATATCCCATTTTGTCGATTTGTTAAAGATACTACTCAAATTGAATCTGCGGTACAAGAACTATTAAAATAATTCGTAATAGTGCCTACGGCAGGCTACCGCCAACGTAATTCGTAATAGTGCTTACAGTCCCGCTAAGGATACGTAATTCGTAATAAATATTCCCGCCCACCTACTTACTATCAGTGTCACCATTGAAAATCCTCAGCCAGATGCACTTCTGTGGATAAAATTTTCCTGGGTTTATTATCAATATCAATTAGTAATTAAGAATCGTTTTTTCCAATGATAAAAAGGACTCAGAGAAAGACTTATAAGCAGTTCCATTTCTCCATTTATCACAACATCTGTTTTTAAATAATTTCTGTTTTTCATATAAAAAATAATTGCTGCTTTGAAATCATTAACCATATAGATAAGACTCATAATAGGTCTTTGCCAAGGTTGATAATTCAGCATTCGGAAATAATATCGACATAAACCATTTTGATGAAAGAATTTTCTTAAATACTCCTGTTGAAATCGTGATTTAGGAATCAAATGATCTAATTCCATTTCAGCATTAAACCACAATTTCCAACCTTTTTGCCACAGATAATGTAACATCTCTAAATCTTCACTTGTTTGGGGCAATAAGGGAATTGCTGGGATGCTTTCTAGCCAAGCTTTTTTACGAATAACTATTCCCGCACCGGGGGGAAACATTCTTTTTTTAGTTGATGGATATTTTTCGTTATAGCAATAATTTTTATTCCCTTCTATAAGAGCAAAAAATCTAGCTATTCTTTCAAATCCTGGAGGAGGTTCGACTTCAAATTTTCCATGAATTTGTCCTCCAAAAGCACCTGCATCTGCATGAATTTGACCAAATTTATAAGCGGCTGCTACCCAGTTAGGATAGGGTAAATTGTCATCATCTAAAAATCCAATTAAATCACTTTGTGCTTCTCGGATAGCACATCTTCGAGCAAAAGCGAGTCCTTGTTCTGCTTCAAAATAATATTTCAGAGAATAGGTTTCAGTCCAATTAGATAAATAGTCTTTTACTACCTCAGCAGTCTTATCAGTGCTATTGTTATCGATAATGAAAATTTCCCAAGCAAGTTCCTCTGTTCCAATTTGCGATCGCAATTTTTCTAAGACATCTAGTACACGTTTTTCCCCATTGTAGGTACAGATAGCTACTGTAAAATCTACCATAGAAGCTTTTCCCTATGAACTTTGTGAGTTAATATCGGTGAATGAAATGCCTGCTGTAAGCCTAGCTATAGCTCATGTCTAAAGTACTGTAAAAACTCAGTTATCTGCGTAATCGCTCTAATTGTATCGCCACCAATGGGATTTGACAAATTAAATCTACCATTAGGCATAATACGCTCTATAAAACTGGACAACTTTATCCAAAATTCTCTCTACACTACAGAAAATATTGTGCATTTTCGCAGTTGAAAATAGCGATTTATTGCCAAAATTTACAATCAAATCGCAAAAACGCAACGTTTGTCTAATTTTGTCTTTTTTTTTACCCCAACCCAGGAATTAATTTTTACTCATATATTGTTAATTTTGACACATTTTTAATCCTTGATTACATAAGCTATTATTGACCAAAGCTGTAAATACTATCTTGCTGCTATATGAAACTCAGCTTGTGCATGATTGTTAAAAACGAAGAAACTGCCTTGCCAAAGTGCCTGAGTAGTGTTAAAAATGTTGTCGATGAAATTGTAGTCTTGGATACAGGATCAACTGATCAAACACCCCACATTGCCCAACAATTCGGGGCCAAGTTACATCATTTTGAATGGTGCAATAACTTTAGTAAAGCTCGCAATGAAGCTTTGAAATACGTCACAGGCGATTGGGTTTTAGTATTAGATGCTGATGAAAGCCTGACACCGGAAATTGTGCCGCAGCTAAAAGCAGCAATTAATATAGAAGAATATCTATTAATTAATCTGGTGCGTCAAGAAGTTGGAGCAACACAATCACCTTATTCTCTGGTTTCTCGACTGTTTCGCAACCATCCAGATATATGTTTTGATCGCCCTTATCATGCGTTGGTTGATGATAGCATTACCGCTATTTTAGCTCAAGAACCCAATTGGCAAATTGGTTATTTACCAGGAGTAGCAATTCTGCACGCGGGATATCAAAAAGCTGTAATTAACCAGCAGAATAAGTATACTAAAGCGGCAGCAGCAATGGAAGAATTTTTTGCAGCTAATCCTGATGATGCTTATGTTTGCAGTAAATTGGGGGCTTTGTATGTAGAAATGGGGAAAATTAAGGAGGGGATGGAGTTATTAACTAGAGGTTTAAAGCAGGTGCTTGGGAATCAAAATTACACAGGTAAAAACCGCCCACGCGGATTTAAAGATTTTCAATCTCAGCGAGGTAGGAATATTATTTATGAAAACATGAATGCCAATGAAATAAATTATGATATTTTGTATGAATTACATTATCACTTAGGAATTGCTAATACACATTTAAAAAATGTAAATCAGGCTATTTCCCATTATCAAGCTGCTGTTAAATTGCCTATTTATCCTCTGTTGAAGTTAGGAGGATATAATAATCTGGGTAATTTGTTGAAAGGGGCTGGAGATTTACAAGGTGCGAAAAATGCTTATGAAACGGCTTTAAATATTGACCCTGAGTTTGTTTTTGGTCATTACAATTTGGGGATGGTAAATAAAGCAATGGGTTTATTTGCTGAAGCTATTGATGCCTATAACCAAGCTATCCTGTTAAATCCTGACTATGCGGAAGCTTATCAAAATTTAGGAGTAGTGCTGTTAAAGGTGGGCGATGTTAAGACTAGTTTAGCAGCTTTTGAAAGTGCGATCGCTCTCCATGAGCTACAAAACCCTCAAGAAGCGCAACGTCTGCGTCAAGGTTTGCAAGAAATGGGAATAATTCGTAATTCGTAATTCGTAATAGTGCCTACGGTCCCGCTAGGGATACGTAATTCGTAATTCGTAATTTTCTCCCCTGTTCCCTATTCCCTGTTAAGAGTTCCCTAACCCATGACGTTTTTCATCCTCAAATACATACTAAAGTCATGGTGACATGAGTGACTTTAGTAACTAGCCAATTCAAAATTCAACTCCTAGGATAGCTGGTGTGAGAAGTCAAACAATCACAAAGTTTGATGTACTCAACCTGAAACAATTTGTTAACAGGAGAATTTTGATGAAAAAATTTATTACTGGTATCATGCTTGCTATACCTTTAGCCATGACTGTTTTACCAGAACCAGCATCAGCACAATATAGAAGACCTGTAGAAGTTGTCCAACGTCGAGTCTTCAACCGCAGACCAGTTCAAGTTATTCAACGTCGTCGAGTCTTCAACCGCAGACCTGTACAAGTTATTCAACGTCGTCGAGTCTGGGTTGCTCCTTATTGGACGCAACAACGTGGACGGAGAGTTCGCGTTCCTGGTCGCTATGAATGGAGAAATTAATTAGGGCTTGCTGAATAAATCTAAAACTTAGATATATCAAGAGTTTGAAGGTTAAAAAGGTGAATCAGGTGCAAGGAATAAGCCTTGGAACTACCAAAAACCTATTACTTGACCAGATTCAAGACTATTCTTCTCTTCTTCTAATTCTTCCTCCTGACTCCTGACTCCTGACTCCTGACTCCTAGCCCTAACCAAAAGACTTTTTCAGCAAGTCCTAATTAGTTAATAATCATTATTTTTTATCTCCCTAACTCACCAGATTAAGGAGGGTTGGGGAGATATAATTTGTCTGTCTCATCATTATGGAGAATTGATGAGATGATTGCTGTTAAATTCGAGAACGCACAAATTTCTCTAATCTATCCATTCCCTTTTCAATAGTCGCCATATCAGTAGCGTAGGAAAGGCGAATATTATTATCAGCGCCGAAAGCCACGCCAGGAATAACTGCAACTTGATGTGCTTCTAATAAAGCGTTGCAAAATTCCAGAGACTTTAAACCAGTTTTGCTGATATCAGGAAACAGGTAAAAAGCACCGTCTGGTTTAGCGGTACTCAAACCGGGGATAGCATTGAGTCTGTCTAACATTACCTGACGACGTTTAGCGAAAGCTTGGCGCATTTCTTCCACACAGTCTTGAGAACCTTCTAAAGCCGCGATCGCACCATATTGAGCAAAAGTACATACATTCGATGTACTATGCCCTTGGATGGTACTTGCGGCTTTAATAATTTCCACAGGCCCTGCTAAATAACCAAGTCGCCACCCTGTCATTGAGTAACCTTTAGCAAACCCGTTACTAATCAAGGTGTGTGCAAAAATTTCCTTACCTAGAGAACCGATGCTGATATGTTCTGCACCGTCATAGAGGATTTTTTCGTAAATTTCATCAGAAACAACATAGATATCTGCATCAACTACTACTTTCGCCAAAGCTTTAATTTCCTCTGGCGTGTACACCATCCCTGTGGGGTTAGATGGAGAGTTGAGGACAAATAACTTAGTTTTTGGGGTAATTGCCTTTTGCAATTGTTCCGGGGTAATTTTATAGCCAGTAGAAGCGTCCGTTTGCACAATTACTGGTTTACCAGCTGCTAAAATCACCATTTCTGGATAACTTAGCCAGTAGGGTGCAGGAATAATGACCTCATCACCCGGATCAATTAACGCCATCATCAAATTGTACAAAGAATGCTTACCACCATTGGTGACAATCACATTCTCTGACTTATAATCAAGACCGTTATCTGTTTTCAGCTTTTGGGCGATCGCTTCCCTTAACTTTGGTTCTCCAGCGGCTGCACCATACTTGGTTTTGCCTTCATCCAAAGCTTTTGCGGCTGCGGCTTTGATATGCGCCGGGGTGTCAAAATCCGGTTCTCCAGCGCTAAAACTACAAACATCTATACCCTCTGCTTTCATGGCCTTAGCTTTAGCTGCGATCGCTAAGGTTATAGAGGGTGTCACCTGACTTACTCTTGCTGCCAGCTTCATTCTACTTTATTCGGCGAATCTCTATCCTATCTAAGGATATCTCAGAACCTCAGTCGAGATTTGCCTTTTCCAAAAACCTTAACTCAAATCAAAATTTTCAACCTCAGCGTTACTCAGCGCTTACCTCAGCGCCCCTCTGCGTTAAAAAAAAGCGATAGCGCCAAGCACCATCGCTCTTCCTACTAACTAAACTGATTAACCACAGCACTTACCAAACTGTGAGTAATCGGTAAACTATCAACCACCATCGCTAAACACAACAGCATCATGTAGGAAATCGAATAAAGGAATAACTCTCTAGCTACAGTTCGATCCTCTGGATTTTGCAACAAGCGCCAAGCCTTGTGAACAAATACCCCCCCCAATGTCAACGCGACAAAGGCATAGACAACACCACTGGCGTGTAAAGGATAGAACAGCAGCACAGTTGCTGTCACGGTAATGACGGTATAGTACCAAATCTGACGTACCGTGGCTTTATCACCGACTACCACCGGTAACATGGGTATTCCCACTTTGGCGTAATCATCACGAATCATCAAAGCCAAAGCCCAGAAATGAGGGGGAGTCCACAAAAACACAATGGCAAAAATTAGCCAAGCAGCCCAGCTTAAAGTATCTGTTACAGCCGCCCAACCAACTAGGGCTGGAATCGCCCCCGCCGCACCACCAATGACAATATTTTGAGTGCTGTGACGTTTTAGCCAGTGGGTATAAACTAAAACGTAAAATACAATCCCAGAAAATGCTAAAAGCGCGGCTAATAAATTGGCAAAGACTGTGAGTAGGGTAAAAGAAGCAACAGCCAGAGCGATCGCAAAAATCAACGCATCGCGGGGCTGTACCCTACCAGAAGGCATAGGACGATGGCGCGTCCGCTCCATATCATAATCTATATCTCGGTCATAGATACAGTTAATAGTCTGAGCGCTGGCAGCAGCCAAAGTACCACCCATCAGGGTTATTAGCAATAGGAAAGGGTCCACTTGTCCCTTGGCAGCAATCCACATACTCCCAGCAGTGGTAATTAATAGCAACGGAATAATGCGTGGCTTAGTTAGCTGGTAGTAACTTTGAATTACTTGTAAAAATGTATCGTGGTGGCGAGAGACATTAGTCTCAATCATGTTGACTCTACTTCCTTTCTCAGTTATCAGTTATCAGGTATCAGTTTTCAGGTATCAGGTATCAGTTATCAATTTCATCCCTTGGGTATAAATCTCCCTATAAGACTGTTGGGAGGCTTTCGTGGCGCTTTTTATCCCTCACATAATTACTGATAACTGCGTACTGTTTACTGAGTAATGATTCCATTTGTTCTGTCACGTAGCCCTAAAACTGTAAACACCACTAAAGTACCCAGCAAAGTAGCACCTACAGCTTGGTGAGTAACGGTTAGCGGCTCAACTTGTAGATGTAAGCGAAAAGTGGCGACTCCCAACAGCAGTTGTAAAATCAATAAGCTCCCAGCCATATTTGCTAATCGGCGCAAAGCTGGGTGTAAGGCTGGAGTGCGCCACGAGATAAATACTATTGCCAAAGTGGCCACCGTAGGTGGTAGCAAACCCACAATATGGCTGTACATAACTCCACAAAGTTGAGAATCACCAAAGCATTGGTGTAGCGCCCAGCGAGAACCTACTACAGCACCTAGTAAACTTTGTAGGTATACCAAAACAGAAGCTGCTAAACCCACCCAAGGCAGCTTTCCAACAGTTCCAGTCCCCTGATATGGGCTAAGTGCCGTACCGATGACTAAGAGAGTAGTGAAAAACAATAGCGCCGTTCCCAAATGGGCGGTAACGATATCAAATCGCAACAATTCGGTGACAGTGAGTCCACCCAAAACGCCTTGGAAGACGATTAAGAACAGGGCGAATGTCGAAGCCCAAGGTAGCCAGTTGGGTAAAACACGACGATGCCACCAGGATAAACCGGCAAGTGCGATCGCGCTAAAACCAATCAAAGCTGCGTCCAATCTGTGAAACCACTCCAAGAACACCTGGAGATTCATTTGCTTGGCTGGCACCAATTCCCCATAGCACAAAGGCCAATCAGGGCAAGCAAGTCCAGCATTCATCACGCGGGTGGCACTGCCTATGGCCATCAAAATCAAGGTGGCTATGCAAATTTTCCACACCAAGCGACGAATTACTTCCTTGGGGCTATTGTGTTGGGCTGCCGCTTCATTTTGTTGTTGTAGGACAAATTCGTTCATCAACGATACCTTCCGCCCGCTTGAGGTAGATATTCTTAAAATTATCTATTTGATCAGAAAAGACCTATCTACACCCTAACCTATGAGCTAGGGTTTAAAGATTGGCTTTCACTTATACTTTGAATCACTTCAGGTACTTTTAGCTGTAAGATTTAGGTATTTTTTAAGATATGAATTAGTGATGAGTGGCAATTAATTAAAATTTCCTAAAGTTTTCCTTAAATTTTGCTAGTAATTGTCATTTTTTTGGGGTGCAATATCACATAAATCGGTTTTACTCAAGATTAATCAACTAATCAAAAAAATTAATAAAGATTTCAGATATTGAGAGTCCATATCTTATAGGCTGCACTACCTTAGTAAGTGAGTGACTTTGAGATAACGTCGTAAATTCCATTTAAGTAAGCCGTGAAAATTCCAAGTTCCATCTGGACATTACTAATTGGCATTGTGCTAACCCTAGCCAGCCTTTGGTACGGTCAAAATCACGGTCTGTTACCTACAGCCGCATCTGATGAAGCCGTCTTAGTAGATGGTCTATTCAACACGATGATGATCGTTTCTACAGGTATATTTTTACTAGTTGAAGGTGTTTTAATCTACGCTGCATTTAAATACCGTCGCCGTGCAGGCGACAATGAAGATGGTCCAGCCATTGAGGGGAATGTGCCTTTAGAAATACTCTGGACGGCGATCCCAGCAATTATTGTCCTCGGTATTTCCATCTATAGTTTTGAAGTGTACAACGATCTCGGCGGCTTTGATCCCCATTCCATCCATGAAGCGCCGATGACTCAGGAAGCAATGACAAGTCCGGGAACTGCAATTGCTGCTACTTTAAGTAATGCACAGACTACACCAGCAAATCTGAGTCCAGAACAATCTCAAACAGCATTGCCCGAAACCCCCATTAAAGAAATGGACAATGCTCACCAAATGTCTCAAATGGAGTATGAAGGTGAAGCACCCTACATCCAAGTTAATATTTCGGGTCTTCAGTACGCCTGGATTTTTACTTACCCAGAGACTGGTGTAACTACAGGGGAAATGCACCTTCCTGTCGGGCGGCAAGTACGAATCAATATGACGGCTAATGATGTGATTCATGCCTTCTGGGTTCCAGAGTTCCGCCTCAAACAAGATGCCATCCCAGGTAGACAAAGCGAGTTTCGCTTTACACCAAAAAAATCAGGTGACTATACTCTCATCTGTGCTGAACTTTGTGGACCATATCACGGTGCCATGCGATCGCCCATAGTTGTTGAGTCCGAGGAAGCATTTAACAACTGGATGCAAGAGCAACTTGTAGCTAGTAAAGAAACCCTAAATCAAGCCGTGGCCATGAAGCCAGCGGATTTATCTCCAGATCAATTTCTCGCTCCTTACACCAAAGACATGGGAATTCACTCAGAAATTCTCCATCAAGTTCACCATTAATCAATGGTTAGATAGTCGCAGATCACGGCTAATAACTAATGACTAATGACTAATGACTAATTGACCATGACACAAGTACAGTTGCAAGAAACTGCCAAAATCCCTGAGATTGAAGAATTAGGGGAAAGACATTGGCGAGACTTTTTTGGTTTTAGTACCGACCATAAGGTGATTGGCATTCAATACCTAGTCACTTCCTTTGTTTTTTACTGCATTGGCGGTGTGATGGCTGACTTAGTGCGGACAGAACTCCGTACCCCAGAGGTGGATTTTGTCACCCCAGAAGTCTATAACAGTCTGTTTACACTCCACGCCACCATCATGATTTTCCTGTGGATTGTACCAGCAGGGGCGGGTTTTGCTAACTATCTCATTCCCCTGATGATTGGGGCTAGGGATATGGCTTTTCCACGCTTAAATGCGGTGGCATTTTGGATGATTCCCCCAGCGGGTGTGTTACTTATCGCTAGTTTGGCGGTGGGTGATGCACCAGATGCCGGTTGGACTTCCTACCCTCCTTTAAGCTTGGTAACAGGTCAAGTTGGTGAAGCGATTTGGATTGTCAGCGTCCTGCTGTTGGGTACATCTTCGATTTTGGGGGCGATTAACTTTCTCGTCACCATCCTGAAAATGCGTGTTCCCAGCATGGGAATCCATCAAATGCCCTTGTTTTGCTGGTCAATGTTAGCAACTTCGGCGCTGGTATTGATATCTACACCAGTTCTAGCTGGGGCGCTAATTCTGCTTTCCTTTGACTTATTAGCAGGAACAACATTTTTTAACCCCACTGGTGGTGGTGATCCTGTGGTTTACCAGCATATGTTCTGGTTTTATTCTCACCCAGCGGTTTACATTATGATTTTGCCGTTTTTTGGGGCAATTTCAGAAATTCTGCCAGTTCATGCCCGTAAGCCTATTTTTGGTTATAAAGCGATCGCTTATTCATCTCTAGCTATCAGCTTTTTGGGGTTAATCGTCTGGGCGCACCATATGTTTACCAGCGGTATCCCTGGTTGGTTGCGGATGTTTTTTATGATCACGACGATGATCATTGCTGTTCCCACCGGCATCAAAATTTTCGGTTGGTTAGCAACTATTTGGGGTGGCAAAATCAGCCTCAATAGTCCCATGATTTTTGCTATGGGTTTCTTGGGAACCTTTGTGATTGGTGGTATTAGTGGTGTGATGTTGGCATCAGTACCCTTTGATATTCACGTTCATGATACCTATTTTGTCGTCGCCCACTTGCACTACGTTCTCTTTGGTGGTAGCGTACTCGGAATTTTTGCAGCGATTTACCATTGGTTCCCGAAAATGACGGGACGAATGATGAACGAATTTTGGGGTAAGGTTCATGCGGTTTTGACCATTGTTGGTCTCAATATGACTTTTTTACCCATGCACAAACTGGGGATGATGGGTATGAATCGCCGCATTGCCCAATATGACCCCAAATTCACTTCTTTGAATGAAATCTGTACTTACGGGTCTTATATCTTAGCGATTTCGACTTTACCATTTATTATCAATGCGATTTGGAGTTGGTTGTACGGACCAAAAGCGGCTAATAATCCTTGGCGCGCACTCACCCTAGAGTGGATGACAACTTCACCACCAGCAATTGAGAATTTTGAAAAACTACCAGTTTTGGTTACAGGCCCTTATGACTACGGCGTGAAAGAGAAAAAAGTTGATGTCAATCAAGTATTAAGCGCCAAACCTGACGAACCATATCCAACTATTGAGTCTGGTGTGTAAATGAGGAGGAAGGTGACAGGTGACAGGTGACAGGTGACAGTAAGAAGGAAATAGGGAATAGAAAATTACTTCCTCATCCTTCTGCCTCTTACCTCCTGACTTCTACCTCCAATTACCAATTACCAATTACCAATTACCTATTGAGAAATTCATGCAAAGTCAAATAATTGACCCAGCGAAAATTGAACAGAATCATCACCACGCAACCGCAGATTCTCATCACGAAGAACATCCAGACCATCGTCTGTTTGGTCTAGTTATGTTTCTAATTGCGGAAGGGATGATATTTATGGGAATGTTCGGAGCATATTTAGCTTTCCGCGCTACCCTACCTGTATGGCCTCCCGCAGGTACACCAGAGTTAGAACTGCTGTTACCTAGCGTGAATACGGTGATTTTGATCGCCAGCAGTTTTGTCATGCACAATGCTGATACTGCAATCAAAAAAAATGATGGCAAGGGAATGCGTACCTGGTTGGCAATTACTGCGGCTATGGGTGCAATTTTCTTGGTGGGGCAGGTTTATGAATATACCCATCTGGAATTTGGTTTAACTACCAATTTGTTTGCTAGTACGTTTTATGTTTTAACTGGCTTTCACGGTTTACACGTGACTGTAGGAGTTTTAGCAATTTTGGCTGTTTTGTGGCGATCGCGCACTCCCGGTCATTACAGCAATGAAAAGCACTTCGGTATTGAAGCCGCTGAACTGTACTGGCACTTTGTAGACGTAATTTGGATTATTTTGTTCGGATTACTATATCTACTGTAAGTATTTATTTCTTGGTTGTTCACTCCACGCGAATAACTTATAAACCTCCATTTGGGGGTTTTTTTATTGGTTGTGATGAGTGTCAGTATTTGCGGAAATATGTTGATTAATTTTGAATTTATATAGTGTAAAACATTAAAGCTTGAATTAATTATGTCTTTGCCACAGTATAAAAAAGGCGGATATCTAGCAGCAGCTACAGGTAGTTTAATAGGTGCTGTCCTACTGATGTATCCAGGTTATTTTTTAGGTGTGGGTTATGTGAAAATATTTATGCCCAATGCCACTCTAGATGGATTTATACCCCCTTTTCTCAGTTTTATTTTTGGCTGGTGGGTTGGACAAGTATTGGGATGTTGGCTGGCTTTGAGGTTGCTACACTACCGCAGGGCAGCAAGAACAGCTAAATTATTAGCAATAATGACTCCTGTTGGTATATTTTTCTGGATGCTATTTTATGCCGTTGCTATCAACTCTATAGCGATGATTTTTAGTCAGTCACATTCCCTAGTCCATCTACAGTATATAACTATGTCTCTGACTATAGCTTTTGTCGCCATTGCTTTAGCTCTGAAGGCACGGTATTTAGCACAACAAAATACTTTTGAGATGTAGTAATATTACTGAGTTTGCCAAATATTAATTTTTTGATCAAATCCACCACTGGCCAGCATTTTTCCATCGGGACTAAAAGCGATCGCACTCACCCAGTCACTATGACCATCAAGTGTATGTTTTAACTCACCTGTAGTTAAATCCCATAATTTTATGCCATCTTTGCCAGCGCTGGCTAGGGTTTGTCCATCTGGGTTGATTGCGATCTCATTCACCCAATTATCATGTCCTGTGAGGGTTTGGACTTGCACACCGTTATTAACATCCCAAATTTTAATAGTTTTATCCCGGCTAGAAGTAACTAACCTTTCGCCGTTGGGTGTAAAAGCTACAGCAGTCACTATCTGAGAATGTGCTTTTAACTGCTGGATTAATTTACCATTACTCAAATTCCACAATTTTACAACACCCTTACTATCACCACTAGCTAAAGTCTGCCCATCAGGACTAATGGCCAAGGTATAAATTGCATTATCAAAGCTGACTAAGGTAGACAGTGGGCGCTGTTGGGGCAAATCCCACAAGCGAATTCCGTCTAAACCACCGCTAACAAGAACTTTACTATCAGAAGAAGCGACTAAAGATAAAAGTTGTCCCGTATGTTCTGCAAAAGAGCGGCTAAATTCCAGATTTTTGAGATTCCAGAAGTTAATTTTGTAGTCACTACCACAACTGACGAGGGTTTTACCATCTGGTGAAATTAAGACAGCATCGACAGACGCTTGATGCGCTCTGTTAATCGTACCGACTCTTTTGCCATTTCTCAGATTCCATAAGTAAATTATACCCTCGTTTTGTCCGCCACCACTTACCAGAAGTTTACCATTGGGACTAAAAGCTAGAGATTTAACAGTTCCTGTATGTCCGCGTAAGGTATGAAGCAGTCGGGGATTGGCAAAGCTTTTGCTATCTGGTTTGCTATCTGGAGAGTTGGGTATTACTTCGTTAGCCGCCTGAGCAGGATGTATATAAAATTCCTGGCCAATAGAAGTTGCTAAGGCAACAGCTGCCATCAATGCCAAAATCATCTGAGGGCGAATCACAGCACTCCCACCGCTTCTTCCCTTACTCGTCACCTGTTTTCCTCACTTCTTCAATCTAATCAACACTCAGTACTCTGCCATCAATATTCTTTCCTGGGTGGTTTTTTCTTAGAAACCGTCAGCACTGGTAAGGGTGGACTAGAGGAGCGAGAAGGTAAATAATGTTGCGCTACAGGCTCCTCTGGTAAAGGGGGACGCTGTTGCATCCGCCATAACTTAAAGGCCAGGGCTATTCCTGCTGTTCCCAAGCCAAAAGCGAATAATGACCAGCTATCATCCAAGCCACCAATCAGCGCGTCTACGACACCCATTGTGATTAAGGCACTGATTATAGGTTCTTTCCGGTAGGTTGACTTCAAAAAACGAGGTAGTACAGCGTTCATCACAGGTTGCTTGTTTCCCGTTAAATTTTAATGTAAGTTTGATCTACAATACCGCGATCGCAATTTGCTTTTCTCATTTAACGCTATTGGTCATTCTCTTCAAAAAAACTCTCTGCGTCAGAATGTCACTGGGTCAGTCACTGCGCGGTTCCATAATGATAACTATTCAAGTAGACAAGAGATAACCAGCTGGAAGTTCCAACTGGTTAGGACTCTTCTAATTACTAGTTTACTACTGCCAACTCTTGAGTTGCGGCTGGAACTACTTTAAACCGAGCCAAGATAGTACACCTTGATTGGTGAGATATTCAATCAGCATCATCAAGATGAAGCCAATCATGGCCGCCCGACCATTTAAACGTTCGGCATATTCATTAAAGCCAAATTTTGGTTCTTCTAGTTTAGGGGTAACTGTGGGTTGTGTCATTGTCAAAAATTCCTCTCTTCTGGACAGCAAACGAAACTTTACATTTATTTTTCAGCTAATTGCAGAGCTTGATTGCCAAGGTAGCTTGAGAATTTCCACTGCAAGTTCTTGGAGAGAGCGACGCAAATGCTTACTTTACAATTTGTAATTATTCTTTATCTATTGTAAGAAGACTTGGGGATTAGTCAAGATGTTGTGAAAAAAACGACTAACGGTGTGTGAGAGGTAATTTTACTAATTTTACTAATTTTTAATTTTTATTTTGGAATTTTGAATTAGTGAATACGGAAGTAGCGTGATAGATACTGGCAGGCTAAAGTGAAACAAAAAAATATCAGAGGCTGTAAATGGAAATCGGCGTTCCCAAGGAAACGAAAGATCAAGAGTTTCGTGTCGGCTTAAGTCCTTCTAGTGTCCGGGTACTGCGGGAAAATGGACATGATGTTTTTGTTCAGTCCGAAGCTGGTACTGGTGCTGGATTTACAGATGAAGACTATAGTATGGCTGGGGCAGAAATTGTCTCTACACAGGATGCTGTTTGGAATCGGGAGCTAGTTGTTAAGGTTAAAGAACCTCTGGTAAGTGAGTATAAATTTCTGCAAAAAGGACAATTATTATTTACTTATTTGCATTTAGCAGCAGATCGCAAATTAACAGAACATTTAATTGATTGTGGCATTTGTGCGATCGCTTACGAAACTGTAGAACAACCAGGTGCAAATAAACTGCCTCTGCTTACCCCCATGAGCATCATTGCAGGTCGGTTAGCAGTACAATTTGGAGCCAGGTTCCTAGAACGTCAGCAAGGTGGCAAGGGTGTATTGTTGGGGGGTGTTCCTGGTGTCAAACCAGGCAAAGTGGTGATTTTAGGCGGTGGCGTGGTCGGCACAGAAGCAGCTAGAATTGCTGTGGGTATGGGTGCGGCTGTGCAGATTCTCGATGTCAGTGTTGAACGCCTATCTTATTTAGAAACTCTTTTTGGTTCGAGAGTTGAATTACTTTACAGCAATTCTGCTCATATTGAAGCGGCAGTTAAGGAAGCTGATTTACTCATTGGTGCAGTTCTCGTCTTGGGACGGAAAGCGCCAATTTTAGTATCCCGCGAGTTAGTTAAACAAATGCATTCCGGTTCGGTAATTGTGGATGTTGCTGTTGACCAAGGTGGATGTGTAGAAACATTACACCCCACATCCCACACGAATCCAGTATATATTGATGAGGGAGTGGTACATTATGGTGTTCCTAATATGCCAGGGGCAGTACCTTGGACAGCAACCCAAGCACTGAACAACAGTACTTTACCTTATGTTGTGCAGTTGGCTAATTTGGGAATTAAGGCTTTGGATGTGAATCCTGCTTTGGCTAAGGGTTTGAATGTGCAGAATGGTCGTTTGGTACATCCGGCTGTACAAGAGGTTTTCCCTGATTTGGTAAGTTAAGAATCGGCTTTTTGGCGCGGATGGGTGGGTGTAAAATTTAGATGTTGCAAAAAAATAGCTGTATCTCTTGATGGGCTTGGCTTTGCGGCTATTAATGTTGATGAACCATCCGCGCACCTTACGGTGACTGGGTTTCAGCGTTTTTTGTTCTTGACACAATTTCTGGAATGGACTATGATGATCCTATTCGCGCAATCGAACCTTGAAAACCAAATACACAAAGGCTTTCAGCCTCCCGCTATTGCAATTTTCATTACTCCCTATTAGGGATTGAAACATAGTATTAAGACAGATGATGTTATTAAGGCTAATTGCAATTTTCATTACTCCCTATTAGGGATTGAAACATATAAGTAATGCTGGGGAGACTGGAATTAATGATAGTCCCGAATTGCAATTTTCATTACTCCCTATTAGGGATTGAAACGAGGCAGAATTCTATTTACACAGGATTCAGGCGCTACCATATTGCAATTTTCATTACTCCCTATTAGGGATTGAAACATGGGACTGGAAAAGCGGACGCGATGGGTTCAGTATTGCAATTTTCATTACTCCCTATTAGGGATTGAAACTGGGTATCAGTGAGCGTTAGGGACAAGGACGCACTACTATAAAATTGCAATTTTCATTACTCCCTATTAGGGATTGAAACACCCCATACCCCAAGCATCACCAAGCAATTGCAAAATTGCAATTTTCATTACTCCCTATTAGGGATTGAAACAAAAGATTGGGCTGAGGTGATTTATGAAAAAATTACGGATTGCAATTTTCATTACTCCCTATTAGGGATTGAAACATGATGATAACCTATCTTCCAGGCATTCTTGTGCTGTCCAATTGCAATTTTCATTACTCCCTATTAGGGATTGAAACTAAGAAACAGTTTTGTTATCGTCAGGCTCTTTATCCTATTGCAATTTTCATTACTCCCTATTAGGGATTGAAACTAATTAATCTAATCCCTTCTAGCGCCATTCCCCATTGCAATTTTCATTACTCCCTATTAGGGATTGAAACACGGGATTCCGTGCGAGGTTTTGCAAGCTAATAAAATTGGCATTGCAATTTTCATTACTCCCTATTAGGGATTGAAACACGACAGCCACCAAGAATCCTACTAAGCCAGTAGCATTGCAATTTTCATTACTCCCTATTAGGGATTGAAACATGGCAGAATCAACGGAAGCTTTAGCCGTTACAAATTGCAATTTTCATTACTCCCTATTAGGGATTGAAACTCTTCTACCTTAAGGAAGAATACCTGCCCAAATCATATTGCAATTTTCATTACTCCCTATTAGGGATTGAAACACTACGACGAAGATCAAGAATACTGGTTAGCCCGTATTGCAATTTTCATTACTCCCTATTAGGGATTGAAACAAATTTCTATAACCGTCTGATTCAGTAGGACTAGATAATGATTGCAATTTTCATTACTCCCTATTAGGGATTGAAACATCACACATCTAACGGTCTATGTAGAGTTCTGGCAGTCCATAATTGCAATTTTCATTACTCCCTATTAGGGATTGAAACCAACCGATTGGGAACCCCATCATACACTCATACAGTTCAGGATTGCAATTTTCATTACTCCCTATTAGGGATTGAAACTCAATAAATCCATCAGATTTAATTAAATTTGCATTAAATATTGCAATTTTCATTACTCCCTATTAGGGATTGAAACAGTTATGCGATAAAGAAATTGATTTATAAATATAGTTGCATTGCAATTTTCATTACTCCCTATTAGGGATTGAAACGTATAAGCATTACATCATCAGCAGAAACTTTACAGATTGCAATTTTCATTACTCCCTATTAGGGATTGAAACCTTTACCGCTGAGTTGATTCAAATAATACCTGATATTGCAATTTTCATTACTCCCTATTAGGGATTGAAACATTAAAGTAAGCCCTTGACTAATCACCGCGCTGCAAATTGCAATTTTCATTACTCCCTATTAGGGATTGAAACGAAAGTTTAGCAGATCATTACTTATTATTGGCTGAAGAAAAAATTGCAATTTTCATTACTCCCTATTAGGGATTGAAACTCTTCTGTAGTGCTAGTAGCTTCAGTAGAGTTGGCGATTGCAATTTTCATTACTCCCTATTAGGGATTGAAACTGATACATTTAACCAAATGGCTTCAGTAGTTTCCACTATTGCAATTTTCATTACTCCCTATTAGGGATTGAAACAAAAGCCAGCTTTTTGTTTTTCCAATCATTGTCTGATATTGCAATTTTCATTACTCCCTATTAGGGATTGAAACTTTTATCTGCGTTTGCACTTTCACGGACATCATTAATTGCAATTTTCATTACTCCCTATTAGGGATTGAAACAATTAATCTAAGATGCCACCCTTATGATTATTATAATTGCAATTTTCATTACTCCCTATTAGGGATTGAAACAAACAGGCGATGAAGACTGTCACTCAATTGGTGGTTGAATTGCAATTTTCATTACTCCCTATTAGGGATTGAAACGATTGACATCCCCCTCACAAAGCTATCAACTACGTTATTGCAATTTTCATTACTCCCTATTAGGGATTGAAACAAGAAGATGGGGCTGATAAAATGCAATCATCCTGAGATTATTGCAATTTTCATTACTCCCTATTAGGGATTGAAACTTCTATCTTTTGTATTATGTTTGGTCTGTGTATCGGTATTGCAATTTTCATTACTCCCTATTAGGGATTGAAACTGAGGATAGCTTCTTCCTTCTCACCTTCCTTTAGCTTGAATATTGCAATTTTCATTACTCCCTATTAGGGATTGAAACTAGATAAACTTTTGGCTTATCTTTGACCATTACTGATTGCAATTTTCATTACTCCCTATTAGGGATTGAAACGGTGGGAATCAATATCTTTCTCCTTACACTAACCCAGAAATTGCAATTTTCATTACTCCCTATTAGGGATTGAAACGCTAAAGTTCAAGAGGACAGGTGGTGTGTTTGCTTCTTTTATTGCAATTTTCATTACTCCCTATTAGGGATTGAAACAAAGTATTTGGCAAGCATCTGATAGCAATGATACTCAGAGAATTGCAATTTTCATTACTCCCTATTAGGGATTGAAACCAAGCCGATTGAAACTAGAGCGGGGGCGGCTAATTATAAAGCTGGATTGCAATTTTCATTACTCCCTATTAGGGATTGAAACAAAAACTGTTTGGAAATTCAACCTGGTGATATCATGTATTGCAATTTTCATTACTCCCTATTAGGGATTGAAACCAGGAGGATATGGTAGCCAGTGAGATACAAGCTCACATTGCAATTTTCATTACTCCCTATTAGGGATTGAAACGGCTTCTCTACTTTCACCAAGGAATTAAGGTCAAGCTGTATTGCAATTTTCATTACTCCCTATTAGGGATTGAAACTGCATGGGAAGAATGGGCGATAGGAAAAGATTTGGAATTGCAATTTTCATTACTCCCTATTAGGGATTGAAACCAAACAGCAGATATCCAGAATACATTCTGCGAAACAGATAAAATTGCAATTTTCATTACTCCCTATTAGGGATTGAAACAAAACCATTTCACGAGAATTGCTAGTTTAACACAAAATTGCAATTTTCATTACTCCCTATTAGGGATTGAAACATCTATAGTGACTCTGGTTTGTGCAGCGTAATTTGATTGCAATTTTCATTACTCCCTATTAGGGATTGAAACGTTTTATGAAAAATCCCCTGCTTAGGGGGGGACAAATTGCAATTTTCATTACTCCCTATTAGGGATTGAAACAGGCTGCTTTGTGGCATTTGCGCGAAAAAGTCAGTCTAGGAGACTGGCGCGTAAATAATCTTAATGCTATTCTGGAAGCGTCAAGCACTTAAGAAGGGTAGTCATGAGCAGCAAAGAAACAATTAATGTAAGGGTTGAGCTAGGAACTAGGCTTTGGTGGCAACAAGAAGCCGTTAAAAATGGTTTTATATATGGTAATGGAGGGGCTACTGGAGAATTTTTGGATGCGATCGCTCAAGGTGAGTACGTGATTATTAAGCGGGAAGCTTGGCAGCAATTATTCTCTAAAACTGCTTGACGGTTTACAATGTTTAAGCCATAATTATAAGTATGAGGAGCAAAAAACTACATCCTCATCGGGAGGTGAAATCAAAATAACTCAATCCGATAAAAACGGAAATGGAAATGGAAATCAAAAATCCAATTCCGATGATATCCGGGTTTACGAATCAGTGTATTTAGCTGAAGATGAAGCCCAAGAAGAAACCGTCGGATGGATAGAGTCGGATATTCAAGGGGAAGAACTTGCTTTTCTGGAAGAACTTCCTCCCGAACTCCGTTCCGATGACGAATCAGAGCAGTCTAGTTAATTTGATTTAGTTTGTGTCCTTAGCTGAACTAGGGACTTTCTTATATTATGTCAGACACTACAGTTTTTACCCCAGATTACTACCGAGTTTTTGAGTGCCGGGAAGGAAAGTGGTTTATAAAAGTTGGCAAGCTTTTCTACTCAAAACTGCCTTTTGCTGTTGACTTTAATGATTTTGAGCTTTTATATGGAATCACTAAGCAGCAAATAATTATTGAGTTGTTCCGAGCAGGTGAGGGCAAATCTGGTTACTATCTTGCTAATCTGCGTGGCAAACAATTTTACTATTGCGGAATCCAACCGGAAAACGTCAAATTTCGATTACGAAAATTGGGAATTGGCAGAGATGATCCAACGGAGTAATTTTGTGCCTGAAAAATTCTTCATAACTTGTAGCTAATTGCAATTTCTCTTACTCCCTATTAGGGATTAAAACCATAGTTTGTATCTATTACCATTGCATCTATCTTTGCTTACGGAACGCTTCTCTACGAGAGGCTGAGTCCTGCGGACACGCTACGCGAACGCGAACGCAGTTCATTTAATCTAATTTCCTAGCATTGACCCTATTTACATCTCTTCGTGATAAAATGATAAAATTTATGTAAGTATTCAGGATAGAGAATACAGAAGATGCTACGCAGACCTGCGGTTCAGAAGAATAAAGGCTTTTTTAGTAAACTTTGATGATTTTGATAAAATCTCACCTCTCTCTATTCTTCATTTCATAAGCATTCTGACTCCTGACTCCTGACTCCTGAATTCTTACAAATTTCTTTGCTAGGTGCAGAAATTAAGAGATTATGGAAATAATTACAAGCATTTGATAGAGGAAAATCTCACCCATGAATAAATTATTAGATGAAGCCTTATCTCACCAAGTTGCACAAAGCATCAAAAGTAAAGCTAAAAAGCCTTTTGAAAATGCTTATAAAGCAGCTTTAGCAACTGAGGGATCAAGATATGTTCAAGGTTTTTTGGTATTTAGTGGTCAGCCATACAAACCTGTTGAACATGGTTGGATTGAATTAGAAGATGTGATTATTGATCCCACCTTTCCTTATTTGCAAAAAAACCATAAAGACCTTTGGTATTTTCCCGCGCAAAGTCTAACTGTCAAAAAGCTAAAAGCAATAATCGACGAATCAAAGGAAGATTATCCAGAAGATGATCCTTTGCCAATTTATGGTAAAGCACCTTATGAATATTATGGTGATGTCATGTTAGGTGATCACGAATATTTGATAGCTTATCAAGCTGCTGAAGTAAAGTGTCGAGAAATTAATGGTTTAGAGAATGGGAAAAATTAATTTTAAAAGTGCTTGAGGGGATATTCAATTAATGTCTGCTAATTATTGATAGTAGTGGTATGCGATCGCTTTAGCTGAGGAGTGCAGGCTTATTTCTCGCCTGACATTCGCCCACAATATTGACTAATTTTGATTCCTGCGATCGCGCAACATCTCAATTATGGGAAAAAACTGACGGAGAAAATCTTGTCCAAACAAGGAATCCTTACTCCAAGTGTAGTAAGAATAGGATGGCGCATAAAATCCCATCGTCGATTCTGTATCGCCGTGTTCAAACTCTAGATGGTTTTCCCCTCCACCCAAGGCAAATGTACTGGGCAGATTGCCGACAGGTGCAGTGAGATCGTAGGGTATTTTGGCGTTGCGTTCAAAATCGTATTTATCTGAATAGTCACGCTCTGTATAATATTGTACTTTCCAGCCAACGCGCTTACCGAAACAGTAAGTAATATCAGAGGTGCTATAGTCTATCTTGGAGCATTCTTCTTGCTCACAGGTTTGCCAGATTTGAGCTTGCACCGTGAATCCAAAGCGATCGCTACTATAAAACCGCCACAACTGATCCACAATTCCTAAATCCGCAACCACCAATTTGGGGATATCTACCTCTCTTAACCAAGAACCCTGGCGTTCAGCCATTGCTAAGATGATCGCGCAGGTTATCTCATCAGCGGACTGCCACTGTGCCACTGCCAAACAGCGTTGCAATGTTTTGTAGTCCAGTAATGTTGAAGGTTGAGGTAAATTGAGATAGTTCCAGATTGCTCGTTGAACCTCTGGTTCGCTACGATGGCGTAACAAGTCTACGGCAGTTTGCTCAATATTGGGGTTGGGATCGTTGAGGGCGCAAATCACCAAGCGAATCCCCACTTTACCCCATCCCATAGCCACGGATAGCAGACACCGTTGAATTTTCTCAAGTCCAGACAAAAGAATGGCGCTGACAG
This sequence comes from Anabaena catenula FACHB-362, assembly GCF_014698735.1. Taxonomy (GTDB): domain Bacteria; phylum Cyanobacteriota; class Cyanobacteriia; order Cyanobacteriales; family Nostocaceae; genus Anabaena; species Anabaena variabilis_A. The sequence goes on along the minus strand of NZ_JACJTQ010000002.1, from coordinate 94,132 downwards.
TTTCTGCTTTAGGCTGAAAGCGATCGCGATCTTGACGTACCATACTCTCAGTAAAAAAGTGCTTTGTATGATTTAGTTACATCTTAATTGAGCCGCCACATAACGGCTGAGAACGCTACCCAGTGAGAGTTTCAAAAAAATTTGACAACTTTTACCCTAAAAATGAGATTTTGACCAACTGAGTCTACACCTAAAGCTGTGAGTATTTTACATTTTGATATTTAGGAAGATATGGATATGGGCAGCTTGTTGTAACGCCTCAATTTATTATCACTACATATTTACCACTACCGAATTATTTATTAATAAGATTTTCCATCACTACCAAAGTATTCTCGATAGCTACAAATTTTATTATCTCGCACATCAAAGGCAACTGCAACCCGATTTTTGTAAGGTTGTCCAAATAAGTTCCCTTCATCCCGAAATTCAAAGATAACTGTTTTTTCGTTACTAGTAATACTGTCTATAGAAGCCAGCTTTAATCCAGGTTTAAAGGCTTCGGAAACATATTCAAAAAATTCTTTTGCTTTTTCTTTACCTTGATTTAAACCGTGAAATTTTCCCATTGGAAACCAAAAGGTAAAATCATCTGTAGTCATATCTAAAAATGCTTGCCATTCACCAGTTGCTAGTCCGTGGGTAAAATGTGCAAATGCTTGTTTAGCAACTTTTAAAGTGTTTTCTGCTTCTGTTGTCATCTGCTGTCCCTAAGCTGATTTTTAGCAAGATAAATTTTGATTAAATAAAAGAAGCGATCGCTGTTCCGTTATAGATGTGCGATCGCTCTAATGAATTGACACCTAGCCAAAGGAATCAATCACAGCCATTATATCGCCCATACTGTCATATTCGGGTGCAGTGTTAACCCCAGCAGGTGTCTCACCCCACATCTATCTCTAATTTAACTTAAACAAGTCTACGTTTAACTTCTGCGGCTAAATCTACTAAAGCCACTTCTACTTGTTCACCACTTTTCAAATCCTTCAATGATGATTTTTCCGCTGCGGCTTCATCAGCACCAATAATTACACAAAATTGAATTCCTTGTTTATCTGCGGCTTGAAATTGTTTACCCAAAGGACGTTTTTCAAAGTTAGTCACCACATTAATTCCGGCTTGACGCAATTGTTGTGATACCTTTAAATAAACAGGCATTAAATCTTCTTGCATATTCACTACCACAACTTGGGTAGGTGTGGCAGATAAGGTATTAAGAATCCCCGCTTTTAACAACCGACTAATTAACCGAGTTAAGCCGATAGAAATACCCACTCCGGGCATTTTTTCCCCTAAAAACATCCCCACTAATTCCTCATATCTGCCACCTGAACAAATACTACCTAAAGCTTCATGTCCTATAAGACTAGTTTCGTAAACTGTGCCAGTATAATAATTTAAACCACGAGCAATAGATAAATCAATACAGAAACGTTTTTCGGCAACTCCTAAATTTCTAACTCCATTAATTACCGTTTCTAATTCACTAACTCCTAGATTAAATTCCTCTGCTTCTGGTAAATTCTCAGTGAGATGTTTGAGTTTATCTAAAACATCATCAACCATACCATCAATTTTAACAAACTCGATAATTCTTTCTGTTTGTTCTGGGGAAATACCTGCTTTTTCTAATTCTTGCTTAACTTTAGCTTCCCCAATTTTTTCTAAATTATCAATAATGCCAATACAGGCTTTAATTTGATTTTCCGCAACTCCTACTGACTGAAAAAACCCAGTCAGAATTTTTCTGTTATTGATGCGAATGACAAAATCACCGATATTAATCGCTTCAAATATTTCGGTGATAATTGCAGGCATTTGGGCATCATATAACAAGCTGAGTTTACCACGAGCCACCACATCAATATCACATTGACGGAATTGCCGAAAACGCCCATCTTTTGCCCGTTCTCCGCGAAAAACCATATCCATTTGATAACGAGCAAAAGGAAAAGTTAATTCATTTAAGTGACGCGCAATATAAGCCGCAAAGGGAACAGTTTGATCAAATTTTAAAGCTCTTGCTTCCGAACCAGTTTCGCCAGATTTATCTTTTTCGGCTTGGCGATTTGGTGGTAAAATAGGCTCAATTCCATATATTATGTTATCACCTTGATTTCCCTTAGCTTGCAGCACTTCCAACCGTTCTACTGCTGGGGTTTCAATAGGTGTAAAACCATAACTTTCAAATACACGCCGGATTATATCTAGTAAATATACTTCTAAACGCTTTTCACTGGGCAGAAATTCGGGAAAACCGCTAGGAGTAGAAAAGTTTATTTTGTCGCTTTTGGTCATGCCTATACCTTGTCAAGTTGCAATTTTGGATATATTGCAATCCTACATTAAACAACTTTGGGAATTACAGGCAAGATTTACTGTGAGAACTGAAAGCCGCAGAGATATGACCCATTTATAAAGTTTCAGTAAATTTATTGTTTGTTTCAACCATTTTTCTACAATGGCAGTTATACTTAATTGTTTAGTAGCAAATAAACAAGGTCTAACTTGATATAACCAGGTTACTTAAACTCTAATTTTGACACAGAACTAAAAAAATCTCAGCAGATGAACAGCGGACAGTTGTGAGAGTGACTAGTTTGGATAATTCTAAGCAGCCGTCGGGAAGAATTAGCACAGTTAGCAGGTGGTAAGCCAGGCAACGAAGCGCTCGTATGTCCTGAGTCATGATTGCGACACCCAACTAAATCATCGTCAACAAGAAGGGTAAACAGCCATCCGACACCATTAGTGGCTTATTATACAATGCCATCTTCAGAGTATGTGAAATTTGGATGTAGAATCTTGACAAAAGAGGCCGAAATAATTGATACTTACTTAATAACACTGGCATCAACCAGTAAAGCTATACTAAAAAGTAACTAAACCTGTTCATGTTGAATTTATTAAAAAATTCCTTTTGTCAGGATTACCTGAAAGAAAGTTTTTAAAGAAAACGTGCTTAAGAAGGAAAATTTTCACACAGAAATCTGGTTAGTTATATCAAGTGATTGTTTTCTTTACATAAGAAATAAAGTTCTATCTCAAATCAAAGAGGATAACAACGAATGAAGTACAAGATTAAATCCGCTTTTCAAAAGTTTGCTACTACAGCAATAACTCTATCTGGAGTTATGACTGCTGCCGGTATCACTCTGTCAGCACAATCAGCCCAAGCACTGACTTTCTTTTCCTCAAACTTCACTAACTATAGCAATGTAACAGGTTCTTCTAACAACACAGTAAATCTCAACCAGTATACTCCTTTAGCAACACAACAAGTAACAGAGGTGCGTATTATCCTCAATAATACTACGTTGAACGGTAGTATTAATGTCAAAAATACTGGTGGCGGCAATAATAGGCTTTACAACGTAAGGCAGAACTTAAACGGATACAATATAGAACCTGGATCGAATGCTCCTGCTTCACCAGATCCATTAGATTCTCTAACTCCATTTCCGACCCAAACTGGTACAACGGTAAATGGTGCATATATAGGAACTTTATCTGGTCTTAATTCAGAACGGACATTTATATTCCCAGCAATAATTAGCGATACTTCAACCTACACTCAGTTTTATACTACTTTTTCAGACATAAGTTCATTTTTGGGTGCAGGTACTGTTAGCTTCAACGTATCACCTGACTTACAGTTAGTGTCTAGCTCAAATTCAAATATTACCGCTACTAATACATACAACACCAGTGGGACATTGACAGTAGAATATTATGGTAACATAACTCCTGTTCCCTTTGAATTTTCCCCTGGTCTTAGCATTCCTATTTTTGGTGGAGTCTTCTATGGAATGTCTCGCTGGAAACGAAATCGCCATTTAAAGTCTGTAAAACTTCCATAACTTTTCATCAGTTTAAATTAAAAACAAACCCTAGGACGGAAACATCATAATTCCGTCTTTTTTTTTAGCAAACTTTTTGATTTTATTCAGTAGAAGCCCTAGTCAATAAGGCTGGGAAAATTTATACTGACTTCACTCTTTCTTCTTGAATGAAAGTGCGTTGGTAGATTTGGTCATTTTTAAACCAGTGCCAAGTACGGCCGCGATAGTTATTATCTGGACTAATTTGAATCATTTCATATAAATACATATCTGCTGGAAATTGTTTATAACCGAACCAGAAAATAACGGTAGAATCATCAACTTCCCAGGCTTTACCTTGAATACGTTCGGTATCAAACCAAAGTTTTTTATCTTGATATTTTCCTGGAAATTGATGTTCTTCTTTTTTACCATTTTCCCAGGTATAACGATTGATTTGATAGTAAGAATACTCGCTATTTTCAGGAAACTGACAACTTAAATGAGATTGATGACTGTCAAGTATTTTTCCTGTTGTATCAACTAGGGTATAAGTTCCTAGCCATTCACCTTCATGACGAGCTAAAACAGGCATTTCTAAACGAATATTAGACATAATTGGTAATTAGTCATTAGTCATTAGTCATTAGTCATTAGTCATGGGTAATTAAGTTCTTATTTTAAATCCTGTTCATCCTTAAATCCTGGAAATCCTGATTCAGACAATTTCCCATTGGTAATTAGTCGAATAGTGTTTAATCTCTCTTATACATCTGTCACCTGTTACCTGTCACCTTCCTTACTCTATATCATTAAACCACCAAGGGTCTTTACTGGTGTTGGTTTTAATCAAAAAGGATTTTTTTCGCATGAAGCGTTTTAATCCTGCTGCACCCATGCGTGAATCTCCTAAACCTGAAAATTTAAAGGCGTTTTTCTCTCCTTCGTGCATCATAGCTGTTAAACCTGCATCATTAATACTAATAGCACCGACATCTATTTGTCTAGCAACTGCTAATGCTAATTCTTCTGATTCAGAAAATACAGATGCACTCAATCCATAAATAGAATCATTTGCCAAATCTATTGCTTCTTCTACTGTAGAAAAAGACATGACTGGCATAATTGGACTAAATGTTTCTTCAGTCATGATTTTCATGGAATGGTTAACCTCAGTCATAACTGTGGGACGACACCACCAACCACCACCTAATTCCTCAACTTTACCACCGCAGTGAATTACTGCACCTTTTGATATTGCATCTTGTAGATGTTCGTTAATAATTGCGGCTTGGTTTTCGGAAATAATGGGACCAATTTCACCATTTTCTAATTTTGGATATGCTAGTTGTAAGCGAGAAGCTTTAGCTACTAATTGATGATAAAATTGTTCAAAGATAGATTCAGCGACATAAATCCTTTCTATTGATGAACAGGACTGTCCGGTGTTAACAACAGAACTCCATACAATTGCTGAAGTTGCTAAATCTAAATTAGCTGATTCTAAAACTATAGCTGGGTCTTTTCCTCCTAATTCTAAGAAAGCAGGAATAAAGTTTCTAGCTGCGGCTTCTGCAACTACACGACCGGTTTCAACGCTGCCTGTAAAACAGATTAAATCTACCTCTTCAATTAAAGCTGCTCCTATTTGTCCTGCTCCTTCGACAAAGTTTAACACATCGCGTAATTGAGGAACAGTATTAAGTGCAGTTATTAAGGGCGCTACAAAACGAGGTGTAATTTCGCTGGGTTTGACTATGACAGCACAACCTGCTAGTAAAGCGGGAATTGTATCAATTGTAGATAACAAAAGGGGAAAGTTCCAAGGACTAATTACACCTACTAAGGGATAAGGAACGGCAGTTTGTTGTAAGGCTATAAATGAAATGGATGTATTTTTGGCAGTTTCTTGTAATAACTGGGGAGCTAAATTACACCATCTATCAATACTAGAAATAAAAGAGTTAATTTCTAATTCTGATGTTGATAATCTACCCGTATCATTTACCAATGCGTCTGTTAGCTGTTTGCGCTCAGATAATATGGCTTGTTTCCACTGTTGTAAGGCTTCAATTCTGCCATCAATCCCCAATTCGTGCCAATGAATTTGTCCTCTGCGAAGACGGTGACACTGCTGGGATAGTAGCTTGGGTGGTGGTGGGATAATGACGTAATCAAATTTACCGGTGCGGGGGTTGCGGACTTCTATTGGTTTTGTCATTGGTGATTAGTCATTGGTCATTTGTCAAATTATCTCTAATTTAGCTAGACGTTCAATAGTTGATTGTTGTGTTTGGATAAAGTGTTTGCGGTCTACTTCTCCTTCAAGCATAGTATTAGGGGGGTAAAAGTGTGATTGCTGGTAAGTTTCGGCATAAAGTTCAAAGCGCTGACGTGAGAGTAAATTATTTATTCCTGGTTGTTTGCGATCGCGTCGTAATGCTGCTAAATTAATTTCAGCAAAGGCTGCCATGCTTTCACCTGTGGCTGTTTCTGCTAAAACTCGACCACGATAATCAATGATTTTAGACCCACCATCTCCAGAAGCGGGAGGAATGGGACTATTACTAATACCAGCAGTATTTGCAGAAATCATATATGCCATATTTTCTATAGCGCGTGAGATTTTTGCTGCATTTTTGGATGTCAGGTTTTTGCTATATACTTCTGATGTGGAGTGCAGAAAAATTTCTGCCCCTCTGATTGCCAGACACCTAGCAACTTCTGGATATAAAATTTCTTCTGATGCTAAAGCCGCTAAATTGCCAATTTCGGTTTTGGCAACGGGGAAAACTCCCTCTAATCCGTAGCAATCAAGATATTTATCCCAAACATCATGGGGTGTGGGAACAAACATGGAATGTAATCGGCGATAGCGTAAGATAATTGCACCAGATGGGTCAATAACAAAGCAGGTTTGAAAATATAATTTGGGAAAGTTTGGGTCTAGTTCATAAGCGTTACCAGCTAAAAATATTTTATGCTTTTGAGCAATTTTACCAAGTGCTTCATACTCAGCCCCAGCCATTTCTAAACAGGCTTTTTTTGCCCACACTGAGATAGATTCTCCCATTGGAAATCCGGTAAGGAAATGTTCTGGTAGGACAATTAAACGACAGTCGCAGCCAATCAGGGCGATACTCTCAGCGATTTTTTCTTCTAAGCTATTAATAGTTTTTTTAATTAAAGAACGAACTTGAGTCTGGCTTGATTGATTGACTCCATAACAGGTAACTTGTAGTGCTAAAGCGCGGAATGATTCAAGAGAATTTATGTTAATTGTCATATATAAAACTCCTATTGGATTTTTGTTAGCGTAGTCTGCGCTTAAAAAACTTAGTACCTTCTACTTTTCTTCTTCCCTGTTAAGAGTTAAGAGTTAAAAGTTAAGTTCCCTGCTGTATGAATAAGTATGGCTACGCCAAGCCAACTATCAAGAATTAAACCGAATTGCTATATGGGAATATTAATTTTCACAATTTTCACAAATTTATTCGCAATTAAACTGCTGATATTGCCCGATATAAATAGAAATATTTTGGAGATGATAAAATAGTGTAATTTTCAAAAAAACCGAGCAATTCCGGGAATAGAGTCAATAACACCGCTGGATATTTTTGAATAACATTGTTTATATTTCTGTGTTTATTCCCAATTGCTAATTAATATTTTAAATATAGACAACTTTTCTAAAACGTCAATACACTATTTACGGTATTCTCAAAATAATACATTTATTATTGCTTGTATGTCTTATTGCCAACAACTGCGGCAATTACTTACACGCCCTGAAATTATCGTTATTCCCGGTGTTTATGACTGTTTGAGTGCGAAGTTGGTAGAAAAAACGGGTTTTGAAGTTGCTGCTACCAGCGGTTTTGGTATTGCTGCTTCTACCTTGGGTTTACCTGACTATGGTTTTCTCACTGCTACGGAAATGTTCTACAGTGTAGGACGGATAACACAATCAATTAATATACCTTTAATTGCTGATTGTGATACGGGCTATGGTAACGCTTTAAATGTGATGCGAACTGTTAAGGATGCGATACAGTTGGGGTTAGCTGGGGTAATTTTGGAAGATCAAGAATGGCCAAAAAAGTGTGGTCATTTTGAGGGTAAGCGCGTAATTCCCATGACAGAACACGCGGGAAAAATTCGTGCTGCGGTGGAAGCAAGGGGTGATAGTGGGTTGGTGATTATTGCGAGAACAGATGCACGCGCACCTTTGGGCTTAGAGGAAGCGATCGCTCGTGGACAATCATACATCAATGCCGGTGCAGATGTCTTGTTTGTGGAAGCACCCCAATCTGTGGGAGAATTGCAAACCATAGCCGCAGCTTTTCCTGATGTGCCGTTGGTAGCTAATATTGTAGAAGGTGGGAAAACACCAGAAATTTCCGTAGATGAATTACAAAAATTAGGTTTTAAAATTGTCTTTTTCCCCCTAACTGCACTCATGGCTGTAACTGAAGTCATGAGTAATTGTTTCCGTCACCTGAAAGAACAGGAAAACACAGGTAATTTTCCTGGTTTGATGAATTTTAGAGATTTTCAAGAACTCATGGATGTTCCCAAATATCTGCAAATTGAAAAGCAGTATCAAGAATGAGTTGATAATAGGTAATTGGGAAAACAATGGTTAACTCTTCGTAAGTAGTCAGGAGTCAGGAGTCAGGAGTCAGGAGTCAGGAGTCAGGAGTCAGGAGTCAGGAGTCAGGAGTCAGGAGTCAGGAGTCAGGAGTCAGGAGTCAGGAGTCAGGAGTCAGGAGTCAGGAGTCAGGAGTCAGGAGTCAGGAGTCAGAATAAATGCAACCTGCAAGAACATTTGAAGATTTAATAGTTTGGCAGAAAGCACATCAATTTGTGTTAGGAGTATATCAATTAACTGCGGATTTTCCCAAATCAGAAATATATGGACTGACTTCTCAGTTTAGACGCGCATCAGTTTCCATTCCGGCAAATATTGCGGAAGGATTTAAGAAAAAAGGAGATTTTGATAAAGTAAGATTTATGAATATTGCACAAGCTTCTCTAGAAGAATGTAGATACTATCTTATTCTCACACAAGATTTAGGATACGGTAATACATCAGAATTAATGTTGAAACTGCAAGAAGTTAGTAGATTATTAGATAGTTATGCAAAAGCTATTCTCAATAATTCTAACTCCTAATTCCTTAATTCTTATTCTTTCTACCTCCTGACTCCTGACTCCTGACTCCTGAATTCTTACAGCTTGTCTCCACAAGCTTTGTTATAAGAATTATACTCTTTTAGAGTGAGAGTATTTTGCTGAAGGTATTGTTATACTTACGCCTTTTTTATCAGCCTGTTGCATTCCCAAAGAGGAAAATCAAGTGTCAATTACAGAACATCGGATTACAGTAGATTCCCTTGAATGGTTTTATCGAGAAGCAGAACCAATTGGTAGAAGTGACTTATTACCAGTATTGTGTTTACACGGTATAGTTTCCCAAAGTTATAGCTGGAGAAACATTTTACCAGCTTTGGCGGCACAAGGAACAAGAGCGATCGCACCAGATTGGATTGGTTACGGATTTTCTGCTAAACCTGAAAAACGGGATTTTGCTTATACTCCCGACGCATTTATTACAGCTTTAGAAGGATTTGTGAAGGCTGTAGAATTAGAACGTTTTTCCTTAGTTGTACAAGGATTTTTAGGTTCTGTAGGCTTACAATATGCCTTGCGTCATCCCGAAAAAATTGCCAACATAGCTATTTTAAATACGCCCATTTCCACTTCTGCTAAATTACCTTGGAAAATCAAACAAATGGGTTTACCTTTAGCAGGAGAAATGATGACTCAAGACCCTTTATTAGTTGATAGAACTTTAGAAGGTGGTAGTCGTTATCGTATTGAAGATAAAGATTTAGATGTTTATCGCAAACCGTATTTGAAAAGTTCTTCATCGGGTCGTGGTTTGCTGTCAACAATTCGTAATTTGCAGCTTGAACAAGCGATGATTGAAATAGAATCTGGGTTTAAAGAATGGCAACAACCCATTTTAGTACAATGGGGAATGATTGACCCTTGGTTGTCGGTGGATATTGCTGAAACTTTTGTGAAATCTGTCCCAGATGCTGAAATAATCAAACTGAATAATGTGGGACATTATCCTCAAGAACATTATCATGAAGTGATTTTGCAAGACCTGTTACCATTTGTACGTCGTTCGGAGTCTAATTAGCTAGTTTAGAGACGTTTTACGGAACGTCTCTTGATAGATTGAAAACGATTTAAGCAAAACTACCGACTGATTAGAAGTTCAAGTTTTTCATTATATGAAAATTATTATTTAATAAATTAAATAAAATTATCTAACGTCTATCTTTAACATCACAATATCATATAATAAATTATTATTACTAATTACAAACTACTCGCAATCTGTTAATTATGAATCAATCCAATAATGTAGGAATACTTGAACAGTTTGTCAATACAGTGATGGGGGTAAAACCTGGGAATCAACAACAGTCTCTAAATACATCAGTATCCACTACACAAGAACTAGATATCAAGGCAGTTTTAGTTTATAAACTAGGAACTATCCTCCAAATAGGGGTGATGATTCTTGTGTTGCAGGGAATGGAAAAATTAGTAATGTTGATTGATAATAATTCTTCTTTTCCCAATTGGGTTAGCACTTTATTGACTGGATTATTTTTTGCTTTATTAAGTATCCGTTCCCGAATTTTTTCGCTTTTAGATAATACCCGTTCTCGAACAACCTATGACCAAGTAATTAGACCAAGATGGTCTCCTCCACCTTTAGCATTTCCCATAGTTTGGATGATAATTGCAGTTTTGCGAGTAATTTCTTCTGTATTAGTTTGGCAGCAAATGAATCATCAATTTTTAGTTCTGCCTTTAATTCTGTTTGTAGTACATCTGGCTTTAGGTGATACTTGGAATACAATTTTTACTGTAGAAAGGAGATTAGGTGCGGCTGTTCCTGTAGTGATTTTAGGCCCTTGGTTATCAGCTATCGTAGTGACGGCAATTTATTGGCAAACTGTTCCTTTAGCGGGAATGATTTTATCTTTTTCCTGTGTGTGGTTAACTGTAGCTGCTGTACTGGTGTTGAGAATTTGGCAATTAAATGGATCTGAGCCTTTGTATCCTTTGAAATTAGTTGCTGTGGAGAAATAGTCAAAATTCACGTTAACAGGAAAGCAAAGATCGCATTCAACATACAGGAAAAATGGTAGGGAAAAATTAATTCTCTACCACTTCGATTTGGCAGACAAAATATGACGTTAACTACGGAATTTCCTTTTTTAATAAAACCAGAAATCACTTAATATCACGCTCCATATCACCACAGAAGGAAACAGCGAATTTATAACCAATACGAATCCCAAAGAGTCGAGCAAATCTGTTTTTATTCCGTAAATAATGCGCTGATTCTATCCCTATTTTATCAATTGCATATTCACCTGTTTCTATATCAATAATGATCATTTTGCCGATGTTTTCTTCTGTTTCTACTTGCTGACGAATGCCATTGTCATATAATTCTTTGGCACGTTTGGCAACTTCTTCGCTGCTGAGGAGAATGGCTTGCATTTTGTTTCATCCTTTTTCGTGATTAGTTTATTATACTTGATCAAGTAATTGCACTTCTCCCACCATTAACTAAGAGCGATACCTATGCTTTCGGCTCCCGTAAGGGATACGGTAAGCTATGCTAACGCACCACTTCACCATCAGCTAAATTGATATATAATTAAAATGAATAATTTTTGATATCTTCTCATGACATTACAAGAATTGCAAAAACAAGTATTACAATTACCAATGAGTGAACGCTGGCAATTGGTACAAACTGTATTAGAATCAATACAACAAGAAACTATATCAGCATCAAAGAAGGGTAATTTATCTCGACTGCGTGGTATTGCTAAAGGTGCAAACATCTCTAGTGATGAGAATATTAATGGAGATTATGCGACTTATCTAACTGAAAAATACCAATGAAGCGAATTTTTATTGATACGAATATCGTCCTAGATTTTTTGCTGGAACGAGAACCTTTTGTAGAAGATGCTGTTAGGTTATTTGCTAAAATTGATGCTGGTGAGATTATAGGGTTTATTGCTGCTACTACAATTACTAATATTTATTATATTATTCGTAAAGCCGCAGGTGTAAAAGTTGCCCAAGATGCAATTTCTCAAATTCTCACAGATTTACATATTTGCACAGTTGATAGAAATATTTTAGAAACAGCAGTAGCTTTAAATTTTCAAGATTTTGAGGATGCTGTGCAGTATGCTTGTGCTATGAAATCAATGGTAGATGTGATTGTAACTCGTGATGTGTCTGGATTTTTAGGTTCAGAAATTCCAGTGATTTTACCTGGGGAGTTAAATAATATTTCTCAAGAGTAAAAGCGACGCATTACCTCCACATTATAATGCTCTAACATGACTTCAGATTGAGCAGCTAAAATTTTTTGTCGTTCCTCTATTGGTAATTTCATCAATTCATGACGGCTGATATTTTGCTGTTTCAACTCATCAATATTTGCAGAAAAAGGGAGTTCACCATTTTCTTCTTCTTGCTTCGTTGCTTGTAAATTTTGATAAATTTCCTCACGGTGTTCTTCTCTCAAGTATTGCTGCAATAACAATTGAATTTGTAACTTTTCCTCAGTTGAAAAACCTTTAATAGCTGCAACAACATCACTAAAAATCATAATTTTATTCTTCTTCAAGCCACTGTTCATAACCACAAACAAGTAATCTTTCTTTTAAATGAGCAATGGCTTCTGGTGCGGGTATATCAATTGACTGTATCCGATATACATCATTAAGAACAACACTATAATCTTTACCGCTATAGTAAGCTACAACTTCAGCTAAATTCCTATCTGACATTTCCTCACTAAGTAATGATAAAAGCGGTAAATAAAATTGTGATTCTATTCCCGTGGGGAAAGCATTTTGAATTAATTTATATGTACTTTGTAGATGTGGTGAAATAGTGATTTGCATGATTAATTACCAGTTAAAGGAAAAGGTGGATGAATATATACCTGAAAATCCACACCTTGAGCAGAAGCGGCTCTCACCGCTTTTTCATCTGCTGTAGTAGTCACAATACCTAGTTGATCACCTGTACCTAATATAATAATATCGTTGATTCCTAATTTTCGTGTTGGTTTTAGGTTTAAAGCTCTGGATGATGGGTTGTCGGGGATGATAGTTACTCTTTGCAAAAGGCGATTAGCTCTAGTTTGTTCTGATAGTCTAGCAATAGTTTTAACTATGGGGATGAACTCAGAAAAAGCAGTTTGAGTCATTACCATTTCTTTTCCGTTTACGTATTGTCGCAATTCATAGCGATGAGGGGAATTTTCGGCTATAAGAGCTATAGCAGTTCCAGTATCTAGATTAAGCACTTGTTTAGCCTCAATATTAATTTGACCAGAAAGGTTGATTTGGGAGTTCATTAAATCTTCTACTGTAAGTGTCTATAACTAACTTGATGCTTTTTAGAAGTTATTAGAAGTTAAGCAAGGTGCTATATACCGTACTATGAGGTAGGGATATTACTACTTGGAATGTCAAAAAGTATTCTCTGGATTCTCGCTTCATCTGTATAAAAAAAAATCTCCCCCAAAGTAGGAGAGTTGAAAATGAAGGTGATTGTGAGATTTTAAAAGTTAATAATAAGCATCTTTTATGTTGTTATTGTTACCATTTGTCTCTATTGATTCTTAGTAATCAGTGTAAACATGATGTTATGCTAAGAAGGTCATACATATATGATTAGTTGAGATAACCATGTACAAAGTTTACAAAATTGATGTCAAAGAAAATGAAACAGTTTTAATCAAACTGAATCGTCCTAATAGCAGACGGCGTATTAAATATGCTTTGGTGTCTGAAAATCTCTACTATAGAGCAAATGAAATTTTATACAAAAGAGGACTGTATTTTTTAGACTACCTCAATTTTCTCCGTGAACACGAAAATAAAGAATTTGTTTTACTAACAGAAGATGAAAAATTGCAGGAATTAATTTCAGACCTTTTGGAGAAAGGTAGTCCTTATGTAAGATGCTCTCATTTCGTTTTTTCAGGTATGTCTTTATGGATTCCGTCTATCGAAAAATTTGCTCTAGAATTTCCTGAACTCAATGACAAATTATTAGACCGTATTAAGCCTGAAAGTGATTTTAGCCTTGACATTGAAGACGGTAGTTATGATTACAGTTATGATTCTAGTGAAAGACCACTAACAAAGCTTGAGTATTACGGGTATGAACCAAATTATGAACGTGATATAGATCTAGCCGAACGACTTTACGGAGTACCTGATCCGAGGTTAGTTGAAGATGACTAGTCCCCTACAAAAACCTCCTTCCCCTCTCCGCGCCTGGAAGTTTCTAAACGAACTGTTCGTTTCAATCATCTAAAACCTCCTTCTCCTCTCTGCGACTCTGCGCCTCTGCGTGAGAAAAAAACAAAAAAAACGGCAGAGAACCGAAATTCTCCACCGCTTAATTAACAATTAAATAATCCAAACTACAACTCAACACCCTGGGGTAACAACTCCCGTGTTTGTTGAGAACTAACTTGAACAATGCCATTTTCATCAACATCAACAAGAGCAGTATCGCCGTCTTTGATGCGTCCAGACAGAATTTCTTCCGCCAAACTATCTTCCAACAAGCGCATAATTGCCCGACGTAATGGCCTTGCACCGTAACTGGGACTGTAACCCTCAGTTATCAAGCGATCCTTGAAGCGGTCTGTGACTTCCAAGACAATGCCCTTATCCGTCAACCGACCAAACACTTCCTTGAGCATGATTTCGGCGATTTGGGTAACTTCAGCCTTATTCAACTGACGGAAGACGATAATTTCATCTAACCGGTTCAGGAACTCAGGACGGAAGTATTGCTTCAGTTCCTCATTCACCAAAGAGCGAATTCTGTTGTATTGTGTCTCAGTCGCATCTTCAGAGAATTCAAAGCCGATACCGCTACCACCTTTTTCAATGACCTTAGAACCAATGTTGGAAGTCAAAATTAGCAAGGTGTTCTTAAAGTCCACCGTGCGTCCTTTCGCGTCAGTTAACCGACCATCTTCCAAAATTTGCAAGAGCATATTGAACACATCGGGGTGTGCTTTTTCGATTTCGTCAAACAGCACCACGGTGTAAGGACGACGACGGACAGCTTCTGTTAACTGACCACCTTCGTTGTAACCGACATAACCAGGAGGTGAACCAATCAATTTACTGACTGTGTGACGCTCCATGTATTCGGACATATCCAAGCGAATCATTGCTTCTTCAGAACCGAAGAAGTAAGAAGCCAAGGATTTCGCCAATTCAGTTTTACCAACCCCAGTAGGCCCGGAGAAGACAAAACTCGCAATCGGTCGATTTGGATTTTTCAAACCAACACGAGCGCGACGAATAGCGCGGGAAACAGCCTTGACAGCGTCATCTTGACCGATGAGACGTTGATGCAAGGTATCTTCCATGTGCAGCAACTTCTCGGACTCAGACTCGGTGAGTTTGTTCACCGGTACACCTGTCCAGGAAGCGACAATGTGAGCAATGTCTTCTTCGGTGACAACTGGTTCTAAACCGTCACCACCAGTAGCATTGGTTTTGCTTTGAGCGATCGCGCGAATTTCCGCTTTAATTTCCATTTCCCGATCGCGCAATTCCCCGGCTCGGTCAAAATCCTGAGAACGCACTGCATCATCTTTTTCTTTTAAGATTTGCCGCAATTCCTTGTCTAACTCTTTGGCTGCGGGTGGCAGTTGGGAGTTCATTAAACGCACACGAGAACCCGCTTCATCAACCAAATCGATGGCTTTATCTGGCAAATAGCGATCGCTGATATATCTATCAGACAATTTCGCCGCTGCTACCAAAGCTTCATCGGAGATTTTCAGTTTGTGGTGTTGCTCGTAGCGTTCGCGCAAACCATATAAAATTTCAATTGTTTCATCAACGGAAGGCTCACCCACCATCACAGGCTGGAAACGTCTTTCCAACGCTGCATCCCGTTCAATGTGCTTGCGGTATTCATCTAAAGTTGTCGCGCCGATACACTGCAATTCACCTCTAGCCAAAGCTGGTTTGAGGATATTCGCCGCATCAATCGCGCCTTCAGCTGCACCTGCACCAATTAAAGTGTGAACCTCGTCAATTACCAGGATGACATTACCCGCCGAGCGGATTTCATCCATGATTTTTTTTAGACGTTCTTCAAATTCACCCCGGTACTTGGTTCCTGCTACCAGCAAGCCAATATCGAGAGTGACAACACGCTTATCTTCCAGGATGTCAGGGACATCTTTGTTAGCAATGCGGCTCGCTAAACCTTCAGCGATCGCTGTCTTACCAACTCCTGGTTCACCAATCAGCACTGGATTATTTTTAGTCCGGCGACCCAAAATTTGAATCACACGCTCAATTTCTTTAGCGCGTCCCACCACAGGATCAAGTTTATTGTCCGTGGCCATTTGGGTCAGATTGGAACCAAATTCATCCAAAGTCGGGGTTTTTGTGCGACCAGATGGACCGCCTCCTGGTGAAACTTCGGCAGTTTCTCCCAGCATTCGGATTACCTGAGTTCTCACCTTAGATAAATCTACACCGAGGTTTTCTAGCACCCTGGCTGCTACACCTTCCCCTTCGCGGATGAGGCCCAACAGCAGATGCTCGGTGCCTATGTAGTTATGCCCCAGTTGGCGTGCTTCTTCCAAGGATAGTTCTAGAACTCGCTTTGCCCGTGGCGTAAACGGAATTTCCACGGCTACAAAGCCAGATCCTCGACCTATAATTTTTTCAACTTCAATTCGGGCATCTTTGAGATTAACGCCCATCGATTTCAGCACCTTGGCGGCTACTCCTGTGCCTTCACCAATCAGACCCAAGAGGATCTGCTCAGTTCCAACAAAGTTGTGACCTAAACGGCGGGCCTCTTCTTGGGCCAGCATGATTACCTTAATGGCTTTTTCTGTGAAGCGTTCAAACATGGCATTTTTCCCATCACCTGCGGTCGTGCCGGTATGCTGATTTTAGCACAGGCTAAAAGTTTGGATGTTTGTATACAAATTTTGAACATCCAATCGCCATCAGACATGGTGATGAGTTAATTGCTAACTTTTTATTACTTTTTGTGTAGCTAGTGTACTGAGGAGGTTGAATTTATCAGGCTTTTTGGGACTAATGACAAACATATAAAGCTTTCATGTTGAGATTTTGTTTATTTAGCCCCAAGGAAAACTATCTATCATATAGCAACCCCTTTTGTCAAGAAGTTTCTTTTTGAATAAGCTTAGATTATGAAAAAGATAAATAAAGTTTAAAATTCTGATGATAATTCAATAGCATGGAAATTACATTTTTTCTCATTAGGGAGATAACAATTAAAAATCAAAAATTGAAGAAGGAGTCAGGAGTCAGTAGCCAGAATCAATCAGTCGAGGATTGGGACCTGCGACTGATTAAAGACCACTAAATCTACGATTTAGTGGGGGTCTTAAACCCGGTTATTCATCCGCCACTCGCACAGAATACCTTTCCTGTATTCTGTTCGGTAAAGTTTTTCCTATCACCGCGTCCCTGCGTCATCTTGTTAACTGAGGCGATCGCTCACCATGATATGCCAATCATCTAAAGTTTTGAGAAATTTTGGCTGTTGTAGGTCAGAAAGCCAAAGAATCAGGGCATCTTCATCGTTATCTTTGTAGTAACGTGGTCTTCTGCCGGCTGTTTTGAAGCCAAATTTTTGATATAAGGAAATTGCTGCCTGGTTGGAAGCGCGGACTTCGAGGGTTGCTCGCTCCAAACCGCGATCGCTCGCTGTCTTCAGCAAAGAATACAACAAAACCTGTCCCAAACCTTGACGGTGATATTGAGGATGAACCGCCAAAATCGTAATATGTGCTTCTTCTAAAATTGACCAAAAACAGCCCATTCCCAGCAGTTCAGAACTAGAATATGGGGAAAATAAACCCAGAAAAATACTATTGGGGCTTTCCAACTCACGTCGGTAGCCATCCATTGTCCACAAGCCATCAAAACAAGCTTTATCCAGTTCCAGCAATGCACTTAAATGCTCTAGCGTCAAGGATTGAATTTTTAAGTCTAATAAAATCACGGTTAGAGGAGGCAGGGGGCAGGGGGCAGGGGGCAGGGGAAGCAGGAAGATGGGGAGACGCGGGGACACGGGGAAAATGAAGAATAACTTAATTATCCATTACCTCTTACCAATCACCCATTACCAATCACCCATTACCAATCACCTATTACCCATTACCAGCAAAGTTGTAAACTGGGAATCGGGAGAATAAGTCACGCCCGTAATTTTCACAAGGACAACTTTTATTATTTATGGTAACGACTCACCCCGTCGGGGTTCAACCTTCTGGTAATCAATATTTACCTCAAAAGCGAAGCAACACAACGCTGTCACCTAATCAAGAACTCTTACCCTTGAGTGCCAGAGTTAATCGTCATGACTCCCTGGAAATCGGTGGGTGTGATGTCACAACACTAGTTCAGCAGTTTGGTTCACCTTTGTATATTTTAGATGAAGAAACCCTGCGGACAGCTTGCCAACAATACCGGGATACATTCAAACAATACTATAAAGGGGAATCTCAAGTATTGTACGCTTCCAAGGCCTGGAATTGTCTAGCTGTTTGTGCGATCGTTGCCTCAGAGGGTTTAGGAATAGATGTAGTCTCTGGTGGTGAACTTTACACCGCCTTGAATGCAGGTGTTAGTCCAGATAAAATCTACCTGCACGGCAATAATAAATCTCGTGATGAGTTAGTTTTAGCCATTGAATCGGGTTGTACCATTGTTGCTGACAATTGGCACGAATTACATACATTGGTAGATATTGTAGAGACGTTTCATGAAACGTCTCTACAAAAAATCCGTATCATGTTGCGGTTAACACCGGGTATTGAATGCCATACCCACGAATATATTCGCACCGGACATTTAGATAGTAAATTTGGCTTTGATCCCAATGATTTAGATGAGGTATTTGCTTTTGTCAGCAAACAACCAAGTTTAAACTGTGTGGGATTACACGCTCATATTGGTTCGCAGATTTTTGAACGTCAGCCCCATCGAGATTTGGGTGTGGTGATGGTACAGTGGTTGCGGGATGCGGCCAAGTATGATTTGGAATTAACAGAATTAAATGTTGGTGGTGGTTTAGGGATTAGGTACACAGAATCAGATGATCCCCCTAGCATCGAAGAATGGTCAAAGGCAATTTGTGAAGTAGTTCAGCAAGCTTGTGCGGCGGAAAATCTACCTTTACCAAAATTATTATGTGAACCAGGGCGATCGCTGATTGCGACTGCTTGCGTTACAGCCTACACTATTGGTTCGGCTAAAGTGATTCCTGATATTCGTACTTATGTAACGATTGATGGTGGAATGTCTGACAATCCCCGCCCTATCACCTACCAATCAGTTTATCGGGCAGTCGTTGCTAATAAAATGTCAGCTTTTTTGACAGAAACAGTTACATTGGCTGGTAAACATTGTGAATCAGGAGATATTCTGATTAAAAATGCCCAACTGCCAAAAACTGAACCAGGCGATATTCTCGTCGTTATGGGAACTGGTGCGTACAATTACAGTATGGCATCTAACTACAACCGTCTGCCCCGACCGGCAGCTGTTTTAGTGGCGAATGGCGAAGCAAATTTAATTTTGCAGCGTGAAACTTATCAAGACATAATTCGACAAGATTGCCTACCAGAAAGACTGAAATAGTCATTAGTCCTTGGTGAGTCCAGCACTGCGTGAGGGTTTCCCTCCGCAGGTGACTGGCGTATCCCTTACGGGAGCCGGAGGCATCACCCGGAGGGTCTTTGGTCATTAGTTATTAGCTAAGAACCAATGACTAATGACTAATGACTAATGACTAATGACTAGTGACTATTAGAATCCAGATGTCATGAGAGATTGGTGGAAGCAATGGCTGATAAACCCAGGATGGTCACAGTCCTTGCTAGTTGGGACTCTGGATATTGTGTTGGTGCTGGCGCTGACATACATGATCCTAGTGATTATTAGTGAACGTCGGACGCTGTGGATGGTGCGGGGATTTATAATCTTGATGCTTGCCTCAGCATTCAGTGGCACTTTAGGGCTACCTCTACTCAATTTCGTTCTGGAAAAGTTGGTAATTGGTTGTGCTGTAGCGATGGCGGTAGCACTCCAGTCAGAATTTCGCCGATTTTTGGAACAACTGGGACGGGGTGAATTCCGGCAGTTATTCCAACCCGACCGTTTGGCAGTCCCCAAATCTGATAGCGTAATTGATGAAATTGTTGATGCTGTCAAAGAACTGTCAAAAAACCGGATTGGCGCTTTGCTGATTTTGGAAACTTCTGGACCAATTGATGAGCGAGATTTTTCTGTACCCGGAGTCAAGTTAAATGCAGAAGTTTCTAAAGAACTAATACAAACAATTTTTCAGCCAAAAACTTTATTACACGACGGGGCAACTTTGATTCGTGGTTCGCGGATTGTATCATCGGGTGTAATTTTACCACTTTCGGGACGCACAGCCTCGCGCCAGTTGGGTACACGCCATCGGGCAGCAATGGGAATTACTGAGCGGGTCGAAAATTGCATTTGTGTCGTTGTATCAGAAGAAACGGGTTCTATTTCTTTAGCGGAACGGGGAACTCTATACAGGCCACTGACGATTAAGAAGCTGAAAGAATCTTTAGAGGTGCGATTTTCGCCAACTGTAGATCGGGAAGCTGTTGCTCCGGGTCTTTTAAGTTTAATTCGTCAGATTGGTGGACAAACACTAGCATTGGTTTCACGATTACTGGGTTTATTATCGACTGCTTCTCGAAGTAAAAAATGACAACAAAACATACTGAACTGCAATATTTACCCCCTGACTTAAAAAAAGAACTACTTCCCCAGCACGTTGCGGTGATTATGGATGGCAATGGTCGATGGGCTAAACGTCAAGGTTTACCCCGGATTATGGGTCATAAAGCTGGTGTAGATGCTATTAAGGATTTGCTCCGCTGTTGTAAAGATTGGGGAATTAAGGCACTGACTGTGTATGCTTTTTCAACGGAAAATTGGAAAAGACCGCAGGAGGAGGTAGAGTTTTTGATGACTCTGTTCCAGCGAGTTTTGCGTCAAGAACTGCGGGAAATGGTCGAGGAAAATGTGCAGATTCAGTTTGTGGGGAATTTGCAAGCTTTACCAAAAGCACTCCAAGAGGAAATTTCTCGCTCTATGGCAGAAACCAAGGATAATTGCAGTATCCGGTTTACTGTGGCCACAAATTATGGGGGTAGACAGGAGATTTTACAAGCTTGTCGAGCGATCGCACACAAGGTGCAACAAGGTCTGTTACAACCTGAAGAAATTTCTGAAGAGGTTTTTGAAAGTCATTTATACACCGCAGGAGTAGCAGATCCTGATTTACTCATTCGTACTAGTGGAGAAATGCGGTTATCAAATTTCTTACTTTGGCAAATGGCCTATGGAGAAATTTATATCACTGATACTCTTTGGCCAGATTTTGACCGCGTTGAGTTTCACCGTGCTTTGTCTGTCTACCAACAGCGGGAAAGGCGTTTTGGGAAGGTTTAGTTGATAGTTGATAGTTACAGCAGAATTCAGGAGTCAGGAGTCAGGAGTCAGGAGTCAGGAGTAAAACTGGCTTGCTGTCTAGGTTTCAATTTTGATTCTGTACCGTATGGCTACGCCACGCAAGCTATCGGCTGACGCTCACGGCGAAGCCTCATTGATCTGCAATCTGCTATATCAGTTTCTAATAACTAATAACTAATGACTAATGACTAAGGACCAGAAAAAACAGCTTGTTCTATATCTTCCCGACTTAAAGAATATTTAAAAGAACGTTGGATATCTTGACCGTTTTCTCCGGCTTGGATATATCTGACTGTAATCTGCTCGATATCTAGCCAAAGTTCTGCTTGCCAACTAAGTCTTTGCAATCGCCAACAATGAAGTTCGGTTTCATCTTGTTGACAACCTTGATTTTTTAGCCACTGTTCAATTTGTGGCAAAGGATGGCTATATAACGGTGTATCAGAGGGCAGAATAGACATAACTATTTTGGATTATAGATTTGGGATTTTAGATTAAGCAATTATTGATTGCTAATTTTACTTGCAGTCTGTGTATTAAGTTGGTAAATTTGGGTGATTTGCTGTTGTGTATTCAGAGGTTGAGAAAGGTGGGTTTGTAAAGTGGCTTCACCACGAATAACGGCGACAGCGATCGCTAGTAGCAAACAACCGACAAAAGTTAACCCCAAGACGAATAACACAAAAATTTCACCAGAGGAAAGTGGGCGGTCGCTGGCATCAAGGTAAGCTGATTTTGACCAATCATGAGGTCGAGAAGCAGGATGGTTTAAATCCGCAGGTGCTTGAATTACCCCAAATCGAGAGTAACCAATTTTCAAATCATAGCTTAATCTGCGCTCTGGGCTACACAGGGTAGCGTAAGCTTCGTTAATTTGCTGAAATTTAGCCGTAGCAATATTAGCAGGCAATTCCGTCGTATCTGGATGATAGAGTTTGCTCAGTTCTCGATAAGCGCGACGGATATCAATTACGGATGTGGAGGGATGCAGTCCTAGCAGGGAGTAATAGGTAGTTGCGCTGCTTTGTGGGACTTCCCCATTTTGATTTACAGTTGTTTGAGTCACTTTGCTCAAATTCAGTTTTTTTATATTTTAAATCTTTTTTCCAGCGCCATGCCAAAAACTACCTAGAACAAATCAAGTCCACAAAATACCCAAGTCGTGCTGACTGTGAATGGGAAAGCTGAGGTTTTTGTCCAGAAAGCACTAGAAATTTGGCTATTTCCTCAAATAATCAGACTGAGAAAATTGTCCTAAATTTTACTGACATCATTAAGAACAGTCTTTTCTTTATACCTATAGGACTTACGCAAGATGTGACTGAAAACCTTATTCCTGTGTAGCGGTAATTCATGAATTACCGCTACTTTAGTTCTGTTTTGCGTAAGTCCTAAACTAATTAGCCGGACATGATATAACTTGTTCCTGAGTCTCATTCACGAGGCTAAATTCAGTGCTGTAATTTTGCGCTACAAGGGTTTCTTCTGTAGAGTCTTGAGTTTTTGGAGACGCATTTGCTGTTTGTGCATAAAGTGCTTGGGATGTCAGGGTTGTAGCGGACAACATCCATAAGGAAATTTTGTTTGAAAATATTTTGATACCCCACACCAAGGACTATATGATAATAGTTTTCATTGTTGCATTTAAACCATATCTTTGGTTTAATGAAAAGTATTATCAAATACCTATTTGAGCTTAATTAAGAAAGCTTGTCAATACTAATAAATAAAAAAATAATCATGGCGTAAATAACAGGCGCTATTGCGCTCAGAACTAGTGTTTAGATTCCTGATGTTCTTGCTTGCGTAAAAAAAGTTGATCTTTGTTACAAGATAGTTTTTCATTTAGCATGGGGAAAAAAATCTCAACTTTTTGAGAATTCTTATTGATTCATCGTCCAAATTCATGGTATTAGTTGAGACTGAGAAATTATTGCTAAACTTTCCTGTTAAACCTGTTAAATGAATTGGAGGCTAGAGCATTGAAAAATTCAACATTGATGAAAGCTTCAGCGGGAGCTTTAGCTTTTCTGCTCAGTTCGGGAATAGGACTGAGTGTAAACGCACAAACCAAAACCCTGACAATCTATTCTGGTAGAGGGGAGAAACTGATTCAGCCATTGCTCGAACGAGCAAAGAAAGATTTAAACCTGAATATTCAAGTGCGTTATGGTGATACAGCTGAGTTAGCGATCGCACTTTTGGAAGAAGGCAAAAACAGCCGTGCAGACATATTCTTTGCTCAAGACGCAGGTGCTTTAGGTACACTAGAAAGACAAAAGCGCACACTGCCCATTTCCTCTAACTTGTTGAATCAAGTAGATCCTGGCTCTCGCTCTCCCAAAGGACATTGGATGGGTATTTCTGGACGCGCTCGTGTCCTTAACTACAACACCAATCTAGTCAAAAAGAACCAACTACCAAATTCCATCTGGGATTTAACCAAACCAAGATGGCGAGGTAAAGTAGCATGGGCCCCAACTAACGGCTCATTTCAGTCATTTGTGACAGCGATGCGGGTACTAGAGGGAGAGCCAAAAACTCTACAATGGCTACGAGGGATGAAAGCTAACGGAGCCAAAGATTACCGCAACAACACAGCAATTGTCGAAGCATTAGGACGCGGAGAAACTCAAATTGGTTTAGTAAACAACTATTACCTAGCTAACTTCAAAAAAACTACCCCTAAAGTTCCTGTAGCTACTCACTACACTAAAAAAGACGCAGGATCGATGATTAACATTGCCGGAGTGGCAATTATGGACTCCACCAAGCAAAAAGCCGAAGCAGAAAGATTTATTGGCTACCTGCTCAAACCGAGTTCACAAACATACTTTGCCAAAGAAACTAACGAATATCCCTTAGTTAAAGGAGTACCAGGCCCAGCCAACCAAGTACCACTAAGCCAGATTAATCGACCAAATCTCAACCTGACAAACTTGAATGATTTGCCAGGAACATTAGAATTATTACAAGACGCAGGAGTTTTGTAGAAATTGAAATCGGTTCGCCCTCCATTATTTCTCACATTAGCGGCTGGAGTAGTGGCAGTAGTCATTGCTCTACCATTAGTTTATTTAGTCACCCGCACCATCGGTATTGGTGGGGAAGAGTTATGGAAATTGATATCTCGACCCCGCAATATCTCTGTTTTCTGGAACAGTGCAGCAATGGCAGCAACAGTGACTTTTTTTTCTGCACTGATTGCTGTGCCATTAGCATTTTTAACAGTGCGGACAGACTTACCAGGACGGAGATTTTGGTTAATAGCGACAACATTACCCTTAGCAGTTCCTAGCTATGTAGGCAGTTTTGCTTTAATTGCCACTTTAGCGCCCAGAGGTAGCTTTTTGCAGTTATTATTAGCACCTTTGGGGGTAGAAGAATTACCTTCAATTTATGGTTTTCCTGGAGCAGTTTTAGGTATTACGTTGTTTACCTATCCATATCTGCTATTAAGTGTCCGTTCGGGACTGCAAGGGATAGATCCTTCCTTAGAAGAAGCTGCCCAGAGTTTGGGTTATAGCAAGAGAGAAACCTTCTTTAAGGTGGTTTTACCCCAATTGAAACCATCAATGATTGCCGGGGGGTTATTAGTAGCTTTGTATGCCTTACGTGACTTTGGTACACCTTCTTTAATGCGGTTTGATACCTTTACAAGGGTAATTTTTCTGCAATACAAAGCTAGTTTTAACCGGAATTCAGCAGCGGCTTTATCATTGATGTTAGTGATATTGGTGTTGTTGATTTTATGGTTAGAGTATCGAGTGCGATCGCGCGCAGCTTATTATAGTCGTGGTTCAGCTTCTCTACGCCCACCGAAAATCACCAAGTTAGGAATTTGGAAATGGCCAGCCTTGGCATTTTGTCTACTCATTACTAGCTTAGGCGTTGTGTTACCAGTGGGTATCACCTTATTTTGGTTAAGCAGGGGATTCAACAGCGGCTACAACTTTCCCAACCTACTACCATCTGCCTTCAATTCAGTAGGGGCGGCTGGATTAGCGGCTTTAGCTACCATTATTTTTGCTCTACCAGTGGCAATTTTATCGGTTCGGTTTCCCAGTAAAATTACAGCTATGATTGAACGCTGTTCTTACTTAGGATTTGGTGTACCGGGAATTGTTGTCGCCTTATCTCTGGTATTTTTTGGGGCTAACTATCTACCATTTTTGTACCAAACTCTACCAATGTTAGTGTTTGCCTATTTGGTGTTATTTTTACCACAAACGGTGGGAACAGTACGCACATCCCTTTTACAAGTAAATCCCCAATTAGAAGAATCAGCCCGAAGTTTAGGGAGAACAGCTTGGCAAAGTTTAAGAGAAGTCACCCTACCCCTAGTGCAACCGGGGATATTAAGTGGTGCAGTGTTGGTGTTTTTGACAGCTATTAAAGAACTACCCGCAACTATGCTATTAGCACCCATCGGTTTCAATACCTTAGCCGTGCAAATTTGGCAAGCTACAGAAAATGTGGACTTTGCTGATGCCGCTGCTGGTTCATTAGCTATGCTCTTAGTCTCTATGGGTGCAACTTTATTAATTTTATCTCAAGAGAATATCAAAAAAGAGAAAATTAATACTAAACCAGAAATCCAAGCCAAGTTCTAATTTCCTGTCCTCTGTATTTCCTTTGTAATCTAGCCATGCAACAAGCAATTCTCCAGTTACAGAATGTCACCAAGCAATTTTCTCAAAGTGTTTCTCCGGCAGTAAATAATGTATCTTTAACATTGCAACAAGGAGACATACTGGCATTGCTTGGACCATCTGGTTGTGGTAAAACTACACTGTTGCGATTAATTGCTGGCTTTGAGCGTCTGCAAGTAGGAACAATTGAAATCGCTGGACAGGTAGTTAGTAATAGTTCAATTAACATACCACCGGAACAAAGAGACATCGGTGTTGTCTTTCAAGACTATGCCCTATTTCCCCATCTCAATGTTTCCGAAAATGTCGCTTTTGGCTTAAAACAATTTAGTAAAGAGCAAAAACAAAAGCGAGTCGCTGAAGTTATAGAACTAGTTAGACTCGAAGGTTTAGAAAAACGCTACCCCTATGAACTCTCCGGGGGACAACAGCAACGAGTCGCTTTAGCTAGGGCTTTAGCACCAAAACCCCAGATTATGCTTTTAGATGAACCATTAAGCAATCTGGATATTCAAGTTAGATTAAGATTGCGGGAAGAAATTCGAGATATTCTCAAATTAGCAGGTACTTCAGCTATTTTTGTCACCCATGATCAAGAAGAAGCGCTAGCTATATCCGATATAGTTGGAGTTATGCAGCAAGGAAATTTAGAACAGCTAGGTACACCAGAAGAAATTTATACCCATCCAGCATCCCGATTTGTGGCTGAATTTGTCACTCAAGCTAACTTTTTGCCGGCTCGTCGTCAAGGTAATTTATGGGAAACAGAAGTTGGTAATTTTACCATAGCAACGGATCATAACTGTGATACTGGCGAAATCATGATCCGCCAAGAAGACTTAATTTTAAAACCAGCGACGGATGCTGCTGTTGTCATTACTACCCGACGCTTTTTAGGACGGGAATATCAATACTGTTTACAAACCCCTTCGGGAAAAGAGATTCATGCTCGACTAACGACTAATCAAGCCTTGGCAGTGGGTACAAAGGTAGAATTATATGTAACAGGTAATAGTGTTCATATTTTTTCAGCATGAAATAGGGCTTACGCAAGAGTCACGGAATAACATATCCCTTACGGGAGTCGAAGACATACCACAGAGATGCAGAGGACATGGAGGAATAAGGATTTGAGCGATATTTTGCGTAAGTCCTGATGAAGATACGTTACTTCTCACAGCTATATTTGCGAAGTTTTCCTGTGAAAATTTACCTAATTTTTTACCGTCCTATAGATCAAGGTATTGAAATTGTGCGTATCTTACATGGTTCACAAGATATAGAAAGAATTTTTCATGATCTAGAAAATACAGAGGATGAACAATGAGGTAAGCAGGTTTTTATGGACACAACACTATTCATAAATCCTGTTCATCCTTAAATCCTGGAAATCTTGATTCTGACATTTAAATTAAATCAGCGCGAGGTTTAAAGGTTTCTATTTCTCGCAATTTTTCATAAAGCTGTCTTTCTTCATCGGTAAGAGATTTCGGTGTGACTATCTGAACTTCCACTAATTGATCACCACGTTTACCGTTTTCCCCTGGGTAGCCTTTATTAGCAAGACGGAATCTTTGACCAGATCTGACAGCAGAGGGAATGGTCATTTTTACTGGGCCGTCCAGAGTTGGTGCTTCTACCTGTCCTCCCAAGACTGCTTCACTGGGAGTCACGGGAATTTGACAGAATATATTAGAGCCTTCTAGTTTATATAACGGATGGGGATCAACGGTAATTTTTAAGTATAAATCGCCGCCACCAATACCTTGATTTCGCAGACGGATGGTTTGACCTGTTACCATACCTGGGGGCATAGTTACTTCGAGCGATCGCCCATCTTCTAAGCGAATACGTTCATTACCACCTTGATAAGCTTTTTCTAGGGGCAAAGTCAAGCGTGCTTCTATATCCCTGCGAGTGGTGCGGGGTGGGGTGTTGACTGTGTATGCAACTTTGGTTCTGGGAGTCCGAAACGGGTCGGTAGGGGTGCTAGAGGTGCTAGAAGTGCCAGAACCTGAGCCATTTCTGGTATCTTGGCGACTGCTGACACCAATTACTTGATTAATAAAACTTTCAAAATCTGAAAATTCACTGGGGTCTACTTCCTGATTGCTGCTGCGGCTGTTAGAACGATCTCCCCAGCCTTTTGGTTTTGGTGTTTGTTTACCACCAGCAAAGCCTTTTTGTTTCCAGTAGCGGCTAAACTGGTCATATTGCGATCGCCTACTGGGGTCGGAAAGGATTTCATAAGCCTCACCGATAATCTTAAATTTTTCTTCTGCTTCCTTGTTACCGGGATTAAGATCAGGGTGATATTGCCTTGCTAACCTGCGATATACCTTTTTAATTTCTTCGCTAGAGGCATCTTTATCTACTCCCAAAATTTCGTAATAATCTCGAAAATTCTGCAAATTTTGCATAGTTTTTTATTTATCTTGAAAATGTCATTAATGTAGGTAGGGAAGAAGTGATTGGTGTTGGGGGTAGTCTGCTGTTAGGAATCTGGTAATTAAGTTATTCTTAATTTTCTCCGCGTCCCCGCGTCCCCGGTTCCCCGCGTCTCCCCTGTTCCCTCTTTTTAATTACAGCCAGTCATCCTCATCATCCCAGTTATCCTGGTAGCTGGGACGCTTCTTGGGTGCTGGACGGCTATCATAGGAGGAAGAACGATTGTCCCTACTAGAGTCTCTGCCATTATCCCTGCTATAGTCCCGGTTATAAGAATCCCGTTCCCGATAGGTATCTCTAGAAGAATCCCGTTCTCGTTCTTTGTCACCAGTGAAAATGTCACGGATTGCACCAAACAAGTCTTCGTCTTCATCCTCAGCATAATACTGACGGACTTCTCGATTTAGCTCATACAGAGCATCTTGCAGGTCTGCGTAAGCTTGGTCAATTCCGCGATCGTCATTTTCTTTTAAACTTTCCCGCAGTTCACGAGAAATATTATCAATGCGTTGACGACGGTTACGGGCAAATTGCATCCCCATTTCTAAGGCTACTTCCCGCAATTGCCGTTCTGCTTGTAAAATCAATGCTTCGGAACGAGTGCGTTTTTCTACCCGTTCTTTGCGTTCCCGGTCAACTTCGGAGTATTTTTGAGCATCCTGAATCATGCGATTCACTTCCGACTCACTCAAGGTAGAAGCACCTTGGATGGTAATACTCTGTTCGCGTCCAGTGGTGCGATCTAAGGCTGTTACCTGTAAAATACCGTTGGCATCAATATCAAATGATACTTGAACTTGGGGGATACCTCTTGGCGCTGGCGGAATACCATACAGCTTGAACCGTCCTAAAGACTTGTTGTTTGCTGCCATTTCCCGCTCACCCTGGACAACATGGATTTCGACGCTGTTTTGGTTATTTTCAGAAGTGGAAAAAATGTCAGAGCGCCGTACTGGTATAGTTGTGTTGCGGGGAATAAGTTTTTTCATCACACCGCCGATGGTTTCCAATCCCATAGATAGAGGCGTGACATCTAAAAGCAGTACATCCTTGAGTTCACCTGCCAAAATCCCTGCCTGAATAGCTGCACCCACCGCCACCACTTCATCAGGGTTAACGTTTTCGTTGGGTTCAGTCCCAATTAAGTCACGTACTAGCTGTTTCACCATTGGTATCCTTGTGGAACCGCCTACTAGTACAACTTCTTCAATATCTACAGGGGAGAGTCCGGCATCTTTGAGCGCCCTTTTTACAGGGGTTCGCACTCGACTGATTAAGTCGCCGCACAAGCCTTCAAATTGCGATCGCGTCATGCGAGTTTCTAGGTGCTTGGGACCGTCCTCTGTGGCAGTGATGAAGGGTAAGTTAATATCGGTGACGCTGACGGCAGAAAGTTCTATTTTGGCTTTTTCTGCTGCTTCCATCAAACGTTGCAAGGCTTGGCGATCGCGTCTTAAGTCTAAACCTTCTGCTTCTAAAAACTGATCTGCTAACCAATCAACTATTTTTTTGTCAAAATCATTACCACCTAGCTGAGTATCTCCACTAGTGGATTTAACTTCAAATATGCCGTCACCTACTTCCAGAATCGATACATCAAAAGTACCACCACCCAAGTCAAAGACTAGGATAGTTTCTGTGTCACCCCGATCTAATCCGTAAGCCAAAGATGCCGCAGTGGGTTCATTGAGAATTCGCAGTACCTCTAAACCTGCAATTCTGCCCGCATCACGGGTTGCTTGCCGCTGGGAATCATTAAAATAAGCAGGAACAGTAATTACAGCCCCGGTGACAGGTTCCCCCAAATAGCGACTAGCATCATCTGCCAATTTCTTGAGGATCATGGCTGAAATTTCTTCTGGGGCAAATTCCTTATTCAGACGGGGACAGGCAACTTTAATACTGCCCATTTCATCTTTGCGGATGGTATAGGGTACACGCTTAGAATCTGGGTTTAATTCGCCATACTTGCGCCCAATGAAGCGTTTAACTGCAAAAAAGGTATTTTGGGGATTGAGGACGGTTTGTCGTCTTGCCATTTGCCCAACTACCCTTTCACCTTCTTTACTAAAACCAACCACGGAGGGGGTGGTTCGCATTCCTTCTGCATTGGCAATCACCACCGGCTTGCCACCCTCCATCACGGCGACTACTGAGTTGGTTGTACCCAAGTCGATGCCGACTACCTTGCCCATGCGTTACTCTTCTCCTAAGCGTCTCTTATAAATTTATTATTATATGGCTGGACTACCTCTAGCTTGGTGCTAAATGATGAAAACCGCCCAATGGTATAATTATCATCATTCAATCAGGAATTAGAGAAATTTGAGCTTGAGGCGCTACTTGCTTGCACTAGGATAGCATTTGAAGAGAGAGAACAGGGAACTCTTAACAGGTAAGAATTTTATTAATCACTAATCACTACTTTGAATTTAAAACAGCGGTTACAAAATCACCTTCAGCACATAGCGAGAGAACGCGATCCATATATGGCGACTGCGGGTCATTTCTTTGTTCAAGAATACATTCGCCAACAATTTGCAGAATGGGGAAGTGTGGAAATCCACACCTTCCAAGTAGGAAGTAAAAGGTGTGAAAACTTGATTTTAAATTTACCCGCTGCCGCCGAAAAGCAAAAGACAGATTTACCACCTATTTTAATTGGCGCTCACTATGATGGCGTACCTGGTACAGTAGCAGCTGATGATAACGCTACAGGTGTGGCAGTTTTATTAGAATTTGCCAGAAGTTTTGCTGGGCAACCAGCTAGATATCCTTTGCGACTAGTTGCTTTTGATATGGAAGAATATGGCTTACTGGGTAGTGCTGATTATGCAGCTTTGTTACGCGAGCAAAAGCAACGTATACGCCTGATGATATCTTTGGAAATGTTGGGATATCGGGACTTTACTCCTGGTTCTCAAAAATACCCATCTCCTCTAGAACTTTTTTATCCAAATTCTGGTGATTTTATTGCTTTAATTGGCAATTTGCGGACTTTGGGTGATTTAATTAGTCTAAGTAGGAGTATTCGTCAAGTTGGAGTATCTAGTCAGTGGCTACCGATACCAAACCGGGGTTTAATGGTTCCCCAAACTCGACTTAGTGATCATGCACCTTTTTGGGATGAAGGTTATCCAGCGATGATGGTAACGGATACTGCTTTCATGCGGAATCCTCATTATCACAAACCGAGTGACACTATTGCGACTTTGGATTTAGATTTTCTGACAGGTGTATGTGAGGGTTTGGAAATGGGTATTAGGCGATTATAAGAAATTGATTAACGGCAAAGTAGTGATTCAGTGCAGTGATACCGAAAATATTGTTGCTAATGAACTCATCAAAGTAAGTACCCCTAAATAATACATTGTTTGAGGATTTCATGAAACCAATTTCAGACAATATACGGGATTGGCTATTGTTTAAAGATTCACGTTTAATAGTGCAATTATGACGATAGGCATTATTGAAAATCAAGACGATATAAATTACCAAGGCATTGCACTTCATGCCCTTTGAATTCAATTAAATCAATTATTTCTATTAATTTACCAATTTCTGCTTCTGACAACTCTAATTTATGTCATTGGATTAATTCTTTTAAGTGTATGGCGTTGAATTCTCCTATTTCAATAGATAAACCAAGATGAACGGGAGATTTCTTGACATTTATCAAAACATATAATTATTGAAAATGAGCAATTAATAATCATTATTTTTGCTAATAAATTTAATTTTTTTTACAATTTTTATGCCAAGCTTGAAGTCGAGCAAAGAATTCTGGAAAGATTTCGGTATAAGGAAAGATTTGCTATATGGAAAGAACCCGAAATGTTAAATCTAACAGGTTTTAAGGTAAATACACAAATTTATGAAAGTGCGAACTCTTTGGTTTATCGAGCTATCAGAGAGTCAGACAATCAACCGGTGATTCTCAAAGTCCTCAAACAAGATTATCCCACACCACAGGAACTTGTGCGTTACCGGACTGAATATCAAATTACTCAATCTTTTAATTTACCAGGAGTCCCAAAAGTTTATGACTTGCAGAAATATCAAAATACTCTGGTAATGATCTTAGAAGATTTTGGTGGAGAATCTTTAAGAATTTGGATGCAACAGCACAAATTTACTATTAAAGAGTTCTTAAAAATAGGGATAGCTACTACTGAAATTTTAGGACAAATTCACGCTAATAATATTATTCATAAAGATATTAACCCTGCAAATATTGTTTTAAATCGAGAAACAGTTGAGTTGAAAATTATTGACTTTGGAATTTCTACTCAATTGACTAGAGAAACTACAATTATCAAAAATATCAATCTCTTAGAGGGAACACTGGCTTATATTTCACCAGAACAAACTGGGAGAATGAATCGGGATTTAGATTATCGGACTGACTTTTATTCCTTGGGTGCAACTTTTTATGAATTGCTGACCAATCAACTACCTTTCACAAGAAAAGATATTTTAGAGTTAGTTCATTGTCATCTTGCTAAACAGCCAAATTCACCATCACAGATTAATCCTGAAATACCTCAAGTTATTTCTAACATTGTGATGAAGTTGATGGGTAAAACCGCAGAAGAACGGTATCAAAATGCTTTAGGAATTAAAGCAGATTTAGAAAAATGCTTAGAGCAATTTGAAAATAGTGGAATAATCTCAAATTTTGAAATAGGAAAACAGGATATTTCTGATAAATTTCAAATTCCTCAAAAACTCTATGGGAGAGAAGCACAAATTGAAATATTACTAAAAGCCTTTGATAGCGCAAGTACGACTAGTCGAGAAATGATCTTAATTGCTGGTTATTCTGGTATTGGTAAATCGGCTTTAGTACAAGAAATTTATCAACCAATTACCCAAAAACGCGGTTATTTTATTTCTGGTAAATTTGATCAATATCAACAGAATATTCCCTATATTGCTGTAGTTAATGCTTTTAAAGAGTTAGTCCAACAATTACTAACCGAAAGTACTGAAAAACTGCAAATATGGCAAACTAAAATTTTAGAAGCTGTAGGTATAAATGGGAGAGTAATTATTGATGTAATTCCCGAACTAGAATTAATTATTGGTAATCAACCTGCTGTATTAAAGCTGGGAGCAATAGAAACACAAAACCGCTTTAATTTTGTCTTTCAAAACTTTATTAGAGTTTTTACTAATCTTGAACATCCTCTAGCCATATTTTTAGATGACTTGCAGTGGGCAGATAGTGCATCTCTGAAGTTAATTCAATTATTAATGGAGACAACAGATCCAGGACTATTTTTAATTGGGGCTTATCGAGATAATGAACTTTCTTTAACCCATTCATTAATGTTAACTATAGAGAAAATTTTGCAAACAGGAGCAATAGTTAAAGAGATTTCTATCTTATCTTTAGACTTGCCTATAATTACTGAATTTCTGGCAGATGCTCTCAATTGTTCAGAAATGCGAGTAAGTTCTCTAGCTGAGTTAGTACTGGTTAAAACAGGTGGTAATCCGTTCTTTATGAGGGAATTTGTCAAATCTCTATATACAGAATGTTTATTAGAGTTTGATTCACAGACTCTCAGTTGGAAATGGGATTTAGCAAAAATTAAAGCTCAAGGATTTACTGATAATGTGGTGGAATTAATGGCGGATAAAATTCAAAAGTTACCAGCAGATACACAACATTTATTAAATTTAGCAGCTTGTATTGGTAATCAGTTTGATTTAAAGACATTATCTGTGAGTGCTGGTAAGTCTTTAGCAGCAACTGTAGATATTTTACAAATAGCAGTTGCTGAAAGTTTAGTAACTCCTTTAGGTAGTAGAGAGGAGGTAGCATTAGCCATAATTTTAACGGATTATCCATTACCTGAATATAAATTTATTCATGATAGAATTCAGCAAGCTGCCTATTCTTTGATGTCTGAATCAGAGCGAATAAATATTCACTATCAGATGGGTAAATTACTGCTGCAAGAATTTTCTCCTGAAGTTATAGCCGAGAAAATCTTTGTAGTTGTTAATCACTTAAATTATGGCGTTGGACTGATTACGGAAAAAATAGAAAAGGATGAATTAGCAAAGTTAAATCTCATCGCTTGTCGCAAAGCTAGGGCATCTACAGCTTATCAAGTAGCGCGTGAGTATGGTTTAATGGGGTTAAATTTACTGGGAAGTGATGCTTGGCAAAGACAGTATGAGATAACTTTGACTTTACATGAAATTTCCGCAGAATTAGCTTCAGTGTGTGGGGATTTTGAGCAGATGAATTATTGGGTTGATGAAGTGATTCATCATGCTAGAACGCCTTTAGAAAAAGTAGGCGTTTATATTGTAAAAATTCACGCACGAGTAGCCCAGAATCAGCCTTTAGAAGCAATATCTATTGGTCAGTTAATTCTCAAACAATTAAAAGTGGAGTTTCCTGATATTCCCTGTGATCAAGATATTCAGGAGGGGATAGAAAAAATTAATAATTTAATTGGAAATCGTTCTATTGAAGAGTTATTTTATCTGCCAAGTATGGTTGATACTGAAAAGTTGGCTATTATGCAGGTGGCAGGAAGTATTAGTCCACCTTGTTGTATAGTTAATTCGCCTTTGTTTCCACTGGTAGTTTTTTTACAAGTAAGTTTATCGATCCAATATGGCAATAGTCCTACTTCAGCTTTTAGCTATGCGTTTTATGGAACTTGTCTCAACATATTTCTACAGGATATAACAACGGGAGATAGTTTTAGTCGTTTAGCTTATCGTATAGCATCTGAAACAGATGGTAAAAATGTGCGCTCTGAAACTTTTGCTGTGATCGGATTTTTTTTGCAACATCGCAAGTCTCACTTGCGGCTGATGTTACCTATTAATCAGGCTGGTTATCAAGAGGGATTAGAAACAGGTAAATTAGATTATGTGGGATATAATGGACACGGAATTTGTTTAAATTCTTTCTGGTGCGGTCAACCTTTGATGGAACTAGAAAAGCAAATTTGGGGATACCGTCAACAATTGCTTGAGTTTAATCTATTAAATACAGCAAGTTATTGTTCAATTCTTTGGGAAACAATACTGGTTCTTGTGGGTAATCCAGACCAAATTGAAATTTCTTTTCAAAAAGCTGCGGCTGAGGAGAAGTTGGTTTCTCAGTCCCTTGCTTCTAATGATCTGTATCGAGTATTCGCTTTTTATCTGTATAGAGCGATGTTAAGGTTTCTGGTTGGAGATATTGCTCAGGCTTCAGTAGATGCTATTCGAGCCAGACAGTATATTGCCGGAGTCCTATCAGAAATTATTGAAGCTGGTTTATATTTTTATGATTCGCTGATTGCTTTAGCAACAGTATCTAAATTAGAAGTTGAATTAGAAGTTGAATGGCAAGCGAGAGTTGAAAAAAATCAAACTAATTTACAGTTTTGGGCAGAACACGCCCCGATGAATTATTTACATAAGTGGCAGTTGGTGGAAGCGGAAAAATACCGGGTTTTGGGACAGAAAGTTGAGGCTATGGAGCTTTATGATCAAGCCATAGCTGGGGCAAAAGAACATCAATATATTCAAGAAGAAGCGTTAGCAAATGAACTGGCTGCCAAGTTTTACCTAAATTGGGGTAAAGAAAACATTGCTCGTGTTTACATGGTGGAAGCCCGCTACTGTTATCTGCATTGGGGTGCGACTACGAAGATTAAACAATTGGAAACTGAGTATGCCAAGTTGTGTCAATCTCTGGGTAGTGAAGGATATTCACGGGGACTGACTTCCTGCACTACTTCTAACAGTGAAAGTAGTAATAGTAGCGGGGCGGCTTTGGATCTGGCTACTGTGATGAAATCTTCTGTAGCGATCGCTAGTGAGATTGTTCTAGAAAATCTGTTACAAACTTTGATGAAAATTATGCTGGAAAATGCAGGCGCACAAGTCGGTTATTTGTTGCTGCATAAACCAACGGCATCGGGGGAGTTAGGACAATTCTCTATTACAGCTTGTAGCTGTGCCAATGCCATAACTTGCTCACTACCCAAACCGATTGATGCTATTCCGGCTGATATGACTTTACCGGAGTCAGTCCTAAATTATGTAGCTCGCACTCGTTACAATGTTGTTCTCAATAATGCAGCGATGGAGGGTAATTTTGTTAGAGATTCTTATATTCAATCGGTCAAACCTCTGTCAGTTCTGTGCTATCCTCTGCTGAATCAAGGTAAGTTGGTGGGGATTGTTTATCTAGAAAATAACGTCACGACGGGGGCTT
The DNA here is from genome assembly GCF_014698735.1 of Anabaena catenula FACHB-362. Classification (GTDB taxonomy): domain Bacteria; phylum Cyanobacteriota; class Cyanobacteriia; order Cyanobacteriales; family Nostocaceae; genus Anabaena; species Anabaena variabilis_A. The sequence continues at coordinate 57,300 of NZ_JACJTQ010000002.1, read as the reverse complement.
TTACAGCTGATCGTATTGAACTTTTACAGTTGCTTTCCGGCCAAGCTGCGATCGCTATTATTAATGCCCAACTCTATGCCGAGAAGGCAGAATATACCCGCACATTAGAAGAAAAAGTTGCCGAACGCACCGCAGAACTCCAACTTGTTAATCAGGAATTATTAAGAATTGCCTCTTCCGACGGGTTGACCAAAATTGCCAATCGTCGTCGTTTCGATGAATATTTGGCTGATGAATGGCAACGACATTTGCAAGAACAACAACCTCTAGCTCTAATTCTCACAGATATTGACTTTTTTAAACGCTATAACGACTACTACGGACACCAAGGTGGTGATGAATGTTTAATCCAGGTAGCCCAAATAATTGCTAAAGTTCCCCAACGTCCAAGGGATTTAGTAGCGCGTTACGGTGGTGAGGAATTTGCGGCCATTTTGCCCTATACCAATACAGAAGGGGCGTTAATGCTGGCAGAGTCTATAATAAATGCGATCGCATTCCTTGCTATCCCTCACCCTAACTCAGAGGTGAGTCCATATCTCACATTAAGTTTGGGTGTAGCCAGTTTAATTCCCACTCCAGAAACCAGTGTAGAAAACTTAATTAACAACGCAGATAAAGCACTCTACAAAGCTAAGAAAGAGGGACGGAATCGGGCAATTGAACATATAGCGGATTGCAGATAAAGGTTAATAACTAATAACTAATTTAACTCAGAGATACAATTAATTTTATAACTGTAGCCAGGATAATTAGGACATTATTAATCCTTGAAACTTAGATATAATAAGGCTTTCCCTCCTGCCTCCTGCCCTCTGCCTCCTGCCTCCTGCTATATAACTCTTTCCTTAACTTCTTCACTCACACGACGAAAAGTGTCAATATCTTGATAATCAACAGATGTAATTTATGATTAGTAATTGGGAAAACTACATATTACCCATTACCTAATTTTGAATTTTTTAACTTTTTAACTAATTCTGGGGGTTTAAGTCCCTGACGCGGGGACACGGGGAAAATTAAGAATTACCTGTCACCTGTCACCTGTTCCCTGTTCCCTGTTCCCTGATTACGAATTATTTTAATCACCCTCACCGGCTTTCCAAGCAATATTTTGACTCGGTTTGGGATTTGGTAATTTCAGAGAAACCAAAGCTGCTGCTAAAACAAAAAACATGGATGTCCACAAACAACCTACTAAACCAAATAACTGATAAACCAAACCTGATAATACTGTACCTGCAAGACGACCACCAGAGTTAGCCATGTAGTAAAATCCAACATTTAAGGCTACTTTGTCATCATCGGTAAATGCTAACACTAAATAGGAATGAACAGCGGAATTGAAGGCAAATACAACACCAAAGATGAGGAGTCCACTAATAATTACTACATTAGCAGGTAAACCGATTTGGAGAGCAAGAGCGATCGCACAAGGAACAGCAGTTAAAGTAAAAGTCCAAAATTGAATCGTTTTAGATTGTGGTGGACGACCAGAACCAAACTTTTGCATCAAATTTGGGGCTAAAAATTGAATAATTCCATAACCGATTACCCAACAAGCCAAAAACCCTCCCACCTGATAAAAAGACCAACCTAAAGTCTCACGCAAAAACACCGGTAAAGCCACAACAAACCACACATCTCTCGAACCAAAAAGAAAGAATCTAGCCGCAGATAAAATATTAATTTCCTGACTTTTAGAAAACAATTGTCTAAACTTAACCTTCTTCTTAATTTTGCCCATTCCCTTTGGCAACATCAACCCAGTGAACATAATTAAAAATAGTCCACTAGCCATTATCAACAGAGAATTAACAAACCCAAATAAAGATAAAATCGCACTACCAACAAAAAAACCAACTCCCTTCAAAGCATTTTTAGAACCAGTTAAAACTGCCACCCATTTAAACAAAGAAGATTGAGCATCTTGAGGAACTACCAAACGAATAGCACTTTTAGTACTCATCTTGGTTAAATCTTTTGCAATTCCTGAAAAAGCCTGTGCAACCATCACATAGAGAACTGCAACCCACTGTACCCAATTAGGATTTAACCAAGACAACATCACCAGAGAGAAAATCTGTAACCCAATACCAGTGTAAAGAGTAACTTTCAATCCAAATTGTGAACCAATCCAACCACCTAAAAAATTTGTAACAATACCAAAAACCTCATAAAACAGAAACAGAGAAGCAATTTGTAGAGGTGTATAACCAATTTTATTAAAATAAAGCAACACCAACATTCGCAAAGCACCATCAGTAATGGTGAAACCCCAATAAGCCAAAGTAACTAAAGCGTAGTTCTTTAAATTAGCACTAGAACTTGTAGTAGAAGCCATAATTAAAAATTCACTAAAAAATTTACAATGCCAAATATTAAACTCTTACTCTTTGCGCCTCTGCGTGACGGACACTTTGCACAAGTCGGGAGACCCGCCCATGCAAGTGTCCTCCTCTGCGTGAAAAAATCCTTGTGGGGTAGAAACAAAATCTCACCCCTTTAAAACCATTATTTCTGCAAACTTAAAGCCACTTTTCGCGCTAATTCCACCATGCGGTTAGCATAACCCCATTCATTGTCATACCAAGCCAGGATTTTCACTTGAGTTTCATCTACAACCATTGTGGAAAGGGCATCAATAATTGAAGAACGAGGATCATCTTTATAATCAATTGACACTAAAGGACGTTCTTCATAACCCAAAATTCCTTTTAATGGTTCTTGTTCTGATGCCGTTTTCAACAAACCATTAATTTCTGCTATAGTTGTGGGGCGAACAACTTCAAATACACAATCTGTTAAAGAAGCATTTAACAAAGGTACACGCACTGCCAAACCATTCAATTTACCATTTAATTCTGGATAAATTAAACCAATAGCTGTTGCTGAACCAGTGCTAGTGGGAATTAATGACATACTTGTTGCCCTAGCGCGACGCAAATCTTTATGAGGTGCATCAACGATAGTTTGAGTATTAGTATTATCGTGAATTGTGGTAATTATTCCATGCTTAATTCCTAAGCCTTCATGAATTACTTTGACCACTGGGGCTAAACAGTTTGTAGTGCAAGAAGCTGCTGTTAATAGGTGATGTTGTTCAGGTTCATAAAGGTAATCATTTACCCCCATGACAATATTTAAAGCTTCTTCTTTTACTGGTGCAGCAACAATTACTTTCTGCACACCTCTTTTAAAATAATGTTCCAGGGAAGCGGGTGTTCTAAACTTACCAGAACATTCCAAAACTATATCAACACCAAAGTCTTCCCAAGGAACTTCACCTGGTAGAGAATATTCACTAAAAGTCAGGGGTTTACCATCAATCACAACTTGGTTTTCTACAGCTTCAACTTCCGGTGTCCAGCGTCCATGTACAGAATCAAATTTGAGCAGGTGCGCTGCTGCTTCTGCACCACCTTTAGTTTCATTAATATGCACAAATTCTAGTTCTTTCCAACCCCAAGCAGCCCGGAGATCAAGCCTTCCTATGCGACCAAATCCATTGATTCCTACACGAATTGCCATGTTAAAATTCCTTTTGTTTACGCAATAATTCTCCCAGTGTCAAGTCTAATTGCGACTTTCCAGCAAATACTGTTCCTATTTTGCCTTTGTATAAGTGAACGTAATCAAGTTTGTAAGCTTCCTCTGGTAAAGGAACATAGCCGACAGAAATAGCTGTAGTTGCTGCTTGTTTAATGTAGAAGTCTGCAAACTTATACACTACACTTTTATTTTTGCTAGACCAAAGATTGACATATATAAATAGAGGTCGAGAAAGTGGTTGATACTTGGCTTTTTCTACTGTTTCTCGTGATGGTAAAACAGCCCCTTTACCGTTATTAACTGCTACGACTTTTAATTTATCTTTGTTTTCTTCGTAGTAAGCATAGCCAAAGTAACCCAATGCATCAGGGTCTTTATTAATACCTGCAACTAACACTTCATCATCTTCGCTGGCTGTGTAATCTTTGCGGCTGGCTTTGGCTTTACCAACAACTGCTTCGGTAAAATAGTCAAAGGTTCCAGATTTATCGCCAGCACCGTATAATTTGATGGGGCGGTCTGGCCAAGAAGCGCGTACTTGGTTCCAACGGGTAATTTTTCCTTCAGCTTCTGGTTCCCATATCTTTTTTAGTTCGGCTACTGTGATGTCTTTTGCCCAGTTGTTTTGCGGGTTTACAGCTACCGTTAGGGCATCAAAGGCAATGGGTAATTCCATATAGGTTACGCCATTTTTTTTACAAGCTGCCATCTCTGTCTGGGTAATCGGCCGAGAGGCGTTACTAATGTCTGTTTCTCCAGTGCAGAAGTTTTCAAAACCTCCGCTAGTACCGGAAATATTGACTTTTACTTGGGCGTTATTTTTGGAGTCGGCTTGAAACTCTTTAGCGATCGCTTGGGTAATCGGATAAACTGTACTAGAACCATCTATTTTGATGATTGTGACCTTTGCTGAATCAGTAACTTGTGTTGCTTGTTGAGTTTGAATTGATGAGTTGGATGTACTTGCACAGCTAGTCACAAATGTAAACATCCCAACCGTTAAAGCCAATTTAGTTGCTGTTGCTTTCACTGACCGCACCTGTATTGCTGATACTAACAGTATTTCTCTATCATTTCAAAAAAAATTGATATGTCAACCACAAGGATAGCATTGTATATAAAAATTAATCAAAAAAACTTGATGTATTGGATAGGAGACTTATCGTCTTGATATTATCCAGCTTGTTAATCACAGCAAGAACGAGGTTTTGACATGATATGATTGAGGCGAAAATCTGCTAAATGTTGTTCTAAAACCAGAAATTGGGGCAAATTTAAACTGTAATAAATCCAGCGTCCTTCATGACGGGCATTAACTAAGCCAGCTTCTTTAAGATTTTTGAGATGAAAAGAAAGTTTTGACTGACTTATCTCTAAAGCATCACATAAATCACATACACAAAGTTCACGTTGACGTAGCAATTCTAGGACGCTAATTCTAATCGGGTCAGAGAGGGCATGAAAACCCGCTACAATTGAATTGTGAGTAGCAATTGGCATTATTTCAAATTAAAAATTAAAAATTGAAAATTGAAAATTGGGTGATTGGTAATTGGTAATTGGTGATTGGTAATTGGTGATTGGTAATTGGTAATTGGTAATTGGTAATTAGGGATTGGTGATTATGGGTAATTAAGTTATTCTTAATTTTCTCCGTGTCCCCGTGTCTCCGCGTCTCCGTGTCCCCGTGTCCCCATGTCTCCTCTGTTCCCTGTCACCTCAATTATGACGCAGAAACTACTGCTTCTGGTTGATAGCGAATTCCAGCTTCTTTGAATCTTTGTAAAGCTTCACCCAAGCGATCGCAATCGGCAATTAAACTAATTCTCACATAGCCTTCACCACCAACACCAAAAGCATTACCAGGAGTGACAACCACACCAGTTTGCTGCAAAATATTCAAAGCAAAGTCTGTGGAATTTATCCCTACAGGACATTTTACCCATAGATACATTGTCGCTTCGGTTTTGGGAATATTCCAACCCAATTTTCCTAAACCATCAATGAGAAAATCTCGACGGGTGCGGTAACGTTGTTGGACTTCATGTAAATAAGAATCAGGAAGTTGCAAAGCTGTTTCTGCTGCTGTTTGTAAAGCGGAAAAAATGCCATAATCCAAATTGGTTTTTAAAGTCCGTAAACCTTGGATCACATGACGATTTCCGACTACAAACCCCACACGCCAACCTGCCATATTATAGGTTTTGGAAAGGGTGTGAAATTCTACACCGATATCTTTTGCACCGGGAATTTCTAACAAGCTAGTGGGTTGATAACCATCAAAAGCTAATTCTGCATAACATAAATCATGGACTAAGAGGATTTCATACTTCCGCGCAAAAGCAACAATTTCTTCAAAGAATTCACGGGGGGCGGTGGCAGCGGTAGGATTACTAGGATAATTGAAATAGAGGATTTTGGCTTTTCTGGCCACTTCCTCAGGAATAGCAGCTAAATCAATTAACCAGTTATTTTCTTCTTTGAGAATTAAATTGTGGATAACTCCCCCAGCAATGATGGGGCCACGAAAGTGAACAGGATAGGATGGTGAAGGTACTAAAACAGTATCACCGGGATTGATGTAAGCGATCGCTAAATGTCCCAACCCTTCCTTAGAACCCAGCAGCGGTAAAGCCTCACTATCAGGATCAAGTACCACACCATAACGGCGATTGTACCATTTAGTAATTGCCTTGCGGAAACTCGCAGTCCCTTCAAATGGGGGATAACCGTGATTAGCCGGATTTTGCAAAGCTGCCATTGCGGCTTCTATTACAGGTTGGGGTGTGGGTCCATCAGGATTTCCCATACCCAAATCAATCAAATCTAGCCCTTGTTCTCTAGCCTTAGCCTTTAATTCGTCCAAACGGGCAAATACATAAGGTGGCAATTTTTGTATACGTGCTGCGGGAGTAATCCAACTCAAATTCATTCTATAACCTCGAAATAGGAAACAGGGGACTGGGGACTGGAGACTGGGAATAGATGAAAATTTTACCAATTACCAATTACCTATTACCAATTACCCATTTTTAATTTTTAATTGGTTTGGTGCAGTGGTAGAAACCATTGCGGCCATTAATTGTTCTAACGCCACATTAAATGGTAACCGGTGGATATCAGAATTCGGTTCTAAACTAGTTTCTGCTGCTGTTTGTAATTCGCCCAGAGTGATATTACCTAATCCCAAATCTGCTAATTTTTGGGGTAGTCCAATCTCTGCATAGAACTTCAACAATTGTTGTCTTGCTGATGCTGCTAATTGATTTCCCTGGATCATTTCTTCTAACCGCAATTGCACCAAGATGCCATAGGCGACTTTTTCCCCGTGAATGCTACCATGTCCAGCAATGTGAGTTAAGCCATTATGGACGGCATGGGCGGCAACTGTGCGACATTGTGCGCCACCAAGTCCACCAATTACACCAGCTAGTAAAACTGTTGCGTCTACAACTTCTTGCCAAACTTCGCTCCCGGTCGATTGTAAAGCAACGGCGGATTTTTGGAACAAAATATCTCGTAAAACCCGTGCTTGCTGGACTGCGGCAATAATTAGAGTTTCTTGTAAATGTCCACTACTAACTGATGCTTCATACCATTTAGCGATCGCATCCCCAATTCCTGCCACTAAAGTTCGTTGGGGTGCAGTCTGAATCAAATCATAATCCAAAATCAGCAAATCTGGACAGCGAGATAAAGCCACATCATACAAAAACGCCCCCGTTGCCGAATATACATTAGAAAGGGCAGTCCAAGCAGCACAGGTAGCCGCAGAGGTGGGAATTGTAACAACTGGTAACTTCAATTGATGGGCAACTAATTTAGCCGTATCTAGGGCTTTACCACCACCAACACCGACAATGATATCAGCCTTATGTTCCTTGGCGGCTTTGCGTAAAGCTTTCAGACTCGCTTCACAACAATCAACACCATAAGAAACTGAGACAGTATGTAATTCTTGGGATTGAAAAATAGGTTGTAAACTCTCTTGGCTAATATGGAGAGTATGGTTTCCTGACACAATAAACGGACGAGTTCCCAAACGAGCGACTTCAGACGCAACTGTGGACAACACACCCGCACCGCGAATTACTTTCCCAGGGGAAACAGTCAGGCTCAAAAATGAACTAGAGGTTTGAGTAGACAAAGTTTCAGTAGAATGTTGATTAGGCATGGTCACTATTTTGCCAAAAGTATTGATACTTCTTAATCAAATTTTAAAATAATCTTTATTGTATTATAGGTGACAAAAAAATTGTGTAATAGGGAAAAATATACAGCAAAATTCAGGAGTTAGAAGGCAGGGAGCAGGGTGCAGGGTGCAGGGTGCAGGGGGCAGGGAGCAGGGTGCAGGGTGCAGGGTGCAGGGTGCAGGGGGCAGGGTGCAGGGTGCAGGGGGAAAGAATTTGCCAATTACCAATTACCAATTACCAATTACCAATTACCAATTACCAATTACCAATTACCAATTACCAATTACCAATTACCAATTACCAATTACCAATTACCCATTCCCTATTCCCTATTCCCTATGAAGCTGTAGGTTTTGGTAATGAAGCAAACTTGTCTAAATAAACTTCAACTGCCATTTCTGGGTCTTCACGACTGGTTAGAGCGCGGTTTACTTGACCCAAGTACACGGGTATAGACAAACCTGGTTCTGGGTGGATAATGGTGCGGGCGCGGACTGTCAGTTGCTTGTTATTGCCGCTACCTAAGCGACCAGGAGAATAGAGATTACTAGCTGCTTGACGTAAAGTTGCTTCTAATTGCGTGGGGGTAATTTCCGGTGTGGTTGTAATTACTGCTTGGTTAGAACCGTTGTCATAAACTAGGGTGTATTTCACAGCACCCGGAATAACTGTGCGACTCAGAGGAACTAGGGAAAGTGAAAATAACCCCGCTGTTAGTACCAGCATAAAGCCTGTTGTTCCCACCAGTCGAAAGCGAAAGCCCCATTTGAACAGGAAAGCCAAGATTGTCAGGACTGCGAATACTATCGTCGCAATACCACACCATTGGGTGTATTGCAGAAAATTAGCTGTACTAGGCATAAGGTTTTAATTACGGACATACCCATTTTACCTACTGTTTACACACGTGAGAAGCAAGACAAGAGTTTTCGCAACGGTTAGCACTTCCATAACCAGGTGTTCCCTGTTAAGAGTTCCCTAACTAACAGCTTACGTTAAGGTACTAAAATATATTAGTGAAGAAGATTATTTTATTGATGTCCTCATGTAAATAGGAGGTTAGTATGACTAGCATTATATTGAAAAAATTGAACTTTATAGAATTTCTGGAACAGCACCCTGATGATGGTATTTATGAATTGGTAAATGGAGAGATTGTCAAAGTGGAAGCAATTAGAGCGCATAAAAATGTAGCTAGATTTTTAATGTTTGGTTTTAACGATGAAATTCGGCGCTTAGGACTTGATTATATTGTTGATAAAGATATAGTTATTAGAACCTGCACCAGCAATGGTGAACAAAGAGGAAGAAATCCAGATGTGAGTGTGGTAAGTGCATATTTATGGAATGCTAATGTGACTAATTACGGTGCTGTGATTGAAGCGATTCAACTAGCTGTAGAAGTAACATCAACTAATTGGGAAGATGATTATGTTGATAAATTAGAAGAATATGAAAATCTGGGAATTAAAGAATATTGGATTGTCGATTATTTAGCTATTGCTTCTAGGAGTTATTTAGGTAATCCCAAATTACCAACTGTGTTTGTTTATGAATTGATTAATGGCAAATATCAAGTCAAGGCATTTACAGGAAAAGATAAAATTATTTCTCCCACTTTTCCAGAGTTAAATATCACAGTTGAGCAGGTGATTAGTGCTAGTCAAATTCATAATTTGTGATATCTTAACCTTTTATAAATCATAATGATATTTACAAGACAGAATAATTAATATAGCATTTCCTAGTCTAATGAAGTACAAAATTATCTGCGTCCATTTGCGTCCATCTGCGTTTAATTATTTACGAAGTCGGCTGCGAGGAATGAAATGATATCTATTTTAATCTGTTAAATTCTGTTTATGACGTGATTGATATTGATAAATAACTCCGCATAATGCAGCGACAAATACCCAAGAGAGAGTATTTAACCTAATATCAAAAGTGGTGACATCAACAGTATTAAATAATATCCAGCCGATAAAGGTGATCAGATAACTAAAGAAGATTAATTTATTTTCTGGTTCTATAGATTTGGATTTCCATAAAAGTTGACTAGCGGCAATTATTATCCAAGCAAGTAAACCACAAAATAGCAAAGTTGTAATTAAACCAGTTTCCGCAGACAGCATTAAAAATAAGTTGTGGGGATGACCTAAATCAATTTGCATCTCTGCTTTGTAGAGTCCGCTAAAACTGCGTAAACCTGAACCAGTGAAAGGATGTTGTTGAGTTAAATTCCAGGCAAATTGCCATTGAGTTTTTCGCATCAATGCCACTGGTCTATCAGGATACATATCATCATTTAACCGCGCCCAAATCACGTAGGGAACGAAACTACGGAAAAATTGGGCAATCGGTGTAGGTGCAAAAGCTGCTAATAAAAAACTACTGGCAATACTGACAACAGCAGCAACAATTAATCGCCAACCTTTATATAAAGCATAGGCTAAACAAGCACTAATAGCGATAACCCAGCCGTTGCGAGAATTAGTTAAAATTAAGGCGATGAAATTGGCTAATACTGTAATTGTTAAGAAGATAATCAGACTATTTTTTTGCTTAAGTTTGTGATAGTTTTCTATCCATAAACCTAAACCCAAAATGAAAATAGTTACTAAATATGCGGCTAAAGTATTAGCGTGCATGAAGTTAGCCGCCATGCGTCCTGGTGGTAATCCTCCTGGTGCAACTATCCAATCTAAGACAATCCATAAAAACTGAACTTGGAAATTCCAACCGAAAAATAATTGCCCAAAGCCTATTATTAAAACCGGGACAGAACCAAACACCATGATCCAAGATATTTGTCGTAATTGGGCGGGTGTTTGAATGAGGGGAGTTAGTCCAGTAAAAAACAAAAAGAAGGGTACTAAATTGAATAAACCTAAAAAAGCCTCTAGTTTATGAGAGGCAAATCCGGTGGTAATGAGTAGTAATATACTCAAAAAAGCAAATCCCTTGTGAATTGGGCGATCGCTAATGATATGGTATTGTTTGCGCCAAGTGAGCAATGATGCCACAACTATAGAGATACCGCCCAAAAATGGACTAATTGGGAAAGATAGTAGTCCAAATTGTAGAAAATTCCAAGGGGTTTGTAATCGTGGGTTGGGATGATAAAAAGCCTTGTTCAAGCTGGCTCCCAACATTCTGCACGGGTGAGACGAATTTGCGCTAGGGTGAAGATAGTAGGAATAATTCGACCGTAGTTAGTTGCGATCGCTCTCCACCCCAAATCAGCCAAAAACCAAGTCCACATCATTGGCCCAACAATAGCAAATATGCTGCGAACTGCACCATAACGAGCCGCACTTACAGTCATACTCCGTCGCGCCATTTGGGCTGTTATATAGCTTTGAAACTGTTTGCTGGCTACTTCTGTTCCTGTAATTGCTGCTTGTTTAGCTACTTGATAAGTAGCAAAATGGAGAGCAAATTGTTTGGCAATTTGTTTGAGTACAAATGGTTGGATGACAGAAGTTACAGCTAAGGCGCTACCACCTTTAAAAATTAATCCTAAAGGATCTTTTTGTAATGACAGTGGTAATGGTTGTTTAAGTTCTGATGTTAAAAGCTGTTGCTGCACTTGTGTGGTTAATTTTTGCTGTTCTGGTTCTGGCAGCTTTTTCCAAACTTTTCCTAACAGGTGCAAAAATATTTCTGCTTCTAAATCAACTGTTGTTAAATTTTGATAATAGGCTATTTTCAGATACTTACAGACTTGAATTAATGTTTGTCGGTAAGTGACTTGGTAACTACGTCCCCGTAATACCGTCATCCCATCAGCTGCTAAAAAACGAAAGCGGTTTTCTATGGTGTCTAACCAAGCTTTGTGGTTTTGACTTTGCACCACGATGGGTTCTGGTGTGTGAACATAATCTAGGGGATTGAACTTACGACTAAACAGAATAGCTGTTAAGTCCTGTAGTTCCTCTTCGGTGGCTAACTCTAGTACTGGCCTCAGTTCATCCAATTTCTCATCCTCCTTTTTGTGCAGATTGTCTGTACCTTATTGTACTATCAGCTTTCGGCAGTCTTAAAATCAGGATGATCTAGCCTTTCCCATCCAAAATCTAAAATCCAAAAATAGTATGACTGATATTGCCATAATTGGTGCTGGGATATCCGGTTTAGTCTGCGCCCAGCAGTTACGTCAAGCTGGTTATTCCGTGGTGGTGGTAGAAAAGTCTCGTGGTGTGGGGGGAAGAGTCGCTACACGCCGTTTACAGGGAACCTGTGCTGATCATGGTGCTTGTTATATTCAGCCTCAAGGTGAATTATTGAGCAGGTTTGTGGAGATTTTGCGCGATCGCCATATTATCGAACTTTGGACAGATACCGTTGATAAATTCCAGGTAGACTCAGGACTCAGGACACAAAAGCCCGGATTATACTATGTTGCACCAGCGGGAATGAGTGCGATAGCGAAAGCGCTGACTCCAGATTTAGAAATTTTATTCCATCAACGTGCGATCGCTCTTAACACCACCCCAGAAAATACATGGCGGATCACCCTAGAATCGAATCAAGCCGAATTAACCGCCAAAGCCGTAGTAGTCGCTATCCCCTCACCCCAAGCTTGGGATCTATTAGCACCCTTAGAAAAAACTATATTAGATGTTGAATTTTTAGATCGCCTGGGTTCTGTCCAATTTGACCCTTCTATTAGTGTGATGATGGGATATCCTGCCCATTCCCAACCCCTTCCCAACTGGAAAGCTTTAACTTTTGTTGATCATGCAGATTTAGGATGGATGGGATTCGATAGTAGCAAGCGTCTCCAATCAGAACAACCTCATTTTGTACTGCAAAGTAGTGCCAAACTTGCCCAAACTCATCTAGAAACCCCAGATTTACAACCAGTAGGACAATATATGTTGGAGAAAGCTGCTGAATCTTTAGCGCTTCCCTGGCTGAAAAATCCTGAATGGATGCAAATACATCGCTGGCGTTATGCCTTTCCTCGTCTCCCTTTAGATGTAACTTGTTTATCTGCCAATACTTCCCCACCTTTAGTTTGCTGTGGTGATTGGTGTGGAGGGAATCTAGTAGCAGGAGCAATGCTCTCTGGACTTGCAGCTGCTGGTGAAATTGATCATCAACTAGATCATCTACTCCTAGAGAATGTCAATTTTTTAGACCTTTTGGAGGATGTCTGATTACTTATAGCCATCCTGGGGGAGGTTGTGAAGACCTTTTAGGTTGGGTTAGACATGATAATTAACTGATAACGCTCATCGATAAATCACCAAATCGCGTCGTCACCCAACATCCACTTCCACAAGTATAACTAATCAACCGAATTTGACATCAATAATTGATCCCCAATAGCTTATGCTGCGTTTTATGTAGATTTTTGCCAAATTATTGTAAATTGGGAATAATTAGTTTTAAAGCTACAGAATGTCACCAATTGATTAGTCTCTTGAGTTTTTTTAGATATTTTATACTCTCATTTCAGTATAAATTAAAACTAAAATTCAGCAAAGATTAACAATATCATATTTCGTCAGGATCAAATAGTTGATTAGGGGTGTGGAGTCTGATCCCGAAACTGCCTCTAACTGCTTATCATTACAAAATCTACATTCAGATAACTTTTTTGTAGCACCAATCATTGACTCGATTAAAAAGGAGAGCATAAATTATGAAAACCGCAGTCAAGTTAACACACAAATCAGTCATCGGCGAAATTGAAAGTGTTTTAGATACATATCCATACCAACCCTATCAACAAGTTTTTGCCATACCGGATTTACGCCAAGAGCTAATTTCCTTTGTTATCAATCGGCTTCCTGGATTTTACAGCGAAACTTCTGATAGTCAAACTACCCTAGCTGATGATAAAAAAGATAGCTGTTTAAATTACAAGTTATCTCGTAATCCTTTAGAACAACAATTACACCTCCAAAATTTGATTCACCAAGGCATTTTCTCGATTATCCAAGAAAAAGGAGATTCGATTAGTCATCAACTGTGTGAAACTGTTCAATTAGGTTGTCAACCTTCTCACTGGTTTGGTTGATACCTCTAACAAGAATCGTCAACATAATTCGTAATTGATAATAATGCCGGAGGCATTATTACGAATTCGTAATTATTTGGTCAGCACTCAGTTGATAACTTGTTAAGTATAGACATTTGCTCACACCAATTTTCGGTTAATTAAACCACAGTGTAGAGACGTTGTAGATAACGTCTCTACAGTTCTGTTGAATTTAACCTAACTTCATATCAGACATGGAGAAATATTTTCATGCTTCTTGTTGTCAGCAGTGTATGATGGCTACTTGGGGGTAATATCATGTCCGGTTGTTCGCGTAGCGTCTCGTCAGAGATATACTTATCATTTAGACTGACGCGGAGACAGAGAGACGCACAGACGCGGAGAATTTTTTTTGATAAGTGATTAGGCGGAAATGGGATAAAAACTTAATATTTCTTAGTAAGAATATAATTAATTTAACAATTACTGTTTAGATGCGGCACATTTGAACTGATTCAGGGGGTTTAAGTCCCCTACTCCAACTGTCTTGAATTTTTAATTTTTAATTTTGAATCATCCTGTATACTGATTTTCATCAGTCTATGTGTATAGAAAATTTACCAATTAGCTGGCGAGATGTAAAAAATGTCAACAGTGAAACTTGAAGTTCAATTATCTTTACAACACTTGGTCAAGGCTGTTGAGCAGTTGAAACAGCCAGATTTAGAGAAATTTGTATCTCAAATTATTATTTTACACGCTCACAAAAAAGCTGATAACCTGCTAAAAAATGAAGGAGAATTGTTGCTACAAACTCATCAGGATATTCCTTCTACCTTTCTAAATTATCACAATAAATTAATAGCTAAAAGAGAAGAAGAAAGACTTACAGATGAGGAATATAGAGAATTATTACACCTCAGTGAACAGATAGATAAATTACAAGCACACCGATTAGAATATTTGGCAAATTTGGCGCTTTTACATGGTATTACTTTGACTGAATTAGTGCAAAATTTAGGGTTTGGGACGTAAATTACATCCATTCGCCAAATAAATAATATATTAAATATATTATGTAGGGTTATTGTTGAGAGTGACAGCATGAAAACTAAGAACCTGCAAGGATTCCAAATAGCATTACAGGTAAAAGGCTCAGTCATCGGATCAATTTATAAAGATGTTCTCTGGTGTGGAGCTTTTGGTGTATTAGTCTCGATACTTTATTATTTTAAATTCCCAGTTTCCCAACCTATTTTAGGAAGTATTATCCCCAGTATAGTATTAGGCTTATTACTAGTATTTCGTACAAACACAGCTTATGAACGTTTTTGGGAAGGTAGAAAAATTTGGGGTTCTCTAGTAAATACTACCCGAAATTTAGCCAGACAAATTTGGGTATCTGTTGATGAAATAGAACCCGAAGATAAAGATCATAAAATTGATGCTTTAAATTTACTTGTTGCTTTTTCTGTAGCGACAAAACTGCATTTACGAGGAGAAACCATAGATAGTGAATTAGAAGAATTAATACCAGATTATAAGTTTATTAAATTAAAAACTATGAATAATCCTCCCATAGAGGTGGCTTTCTGGATTGGAGATTATTTACAACAACAATATAACCGTAATTGCATCAATAGCTACCAGTTAGCAGCTATGCAAGAATTATTAAATAATTTAGTGGATAACTTAGGGGCTTGTGAACGTATCTTAAAAACACCAATTCCTCTGGCTTATTCCATTCATCTTAAGCAATTATTATTGCTGTATTGCTTACTACTACCCTTTCAAATAGTACAAAGTCTGACTGGGTGGACGGGGTTAATTTCTGCTTTAGTTAGCTTTACTCTATTAGGTATTGAAGCTATTGGTTTAGAAATTGAAAATCCCTTTGGATACGATGCCAATGACTTGCCACTAGATATGATTTGCCGCACAATGAAACTCAATATTGACGATTTAATCAGCCTTCGTCCCAGCGTGCAGAATAAATAAATTTAACTTATTCAGTAGGATTATACTGTGTGATTAAATTGCATCAATTTTTGTTGGTGCAAGATGTGAGATTACGAATTACGAATTACGAATGCTGTACCTTGCATTCCCATTGCAGTGCTGCCTCTACTTGCGCGTATTCTGCCATAGCTTGGGATACTAATAACACCGCATCATTTATATTGCCATCACGTCCCAATTTTTCTAATTGCTTACAAAGTAAAGATAAGTTTTTTGCCCCAACAATCGCACTGCTAGACTTAAGAGAATGAGCTTCTAATTGGAGTGTTTTTGCATTCCCTTGAATAATCGCATTACTAAGAGATCGCAAACGTTGAGGTGTATCTTCCAAATAAGTATCAATTATTTGAATAAATTCTTCAACGATATTATTGCAAATAGTATCTTTTAACTCGTTTAAGGCAATGGCATCAAGCACATTATTCAGCATAGCTTTAGATGTTTCATCCATAGTTTGCTAATTCCCATATTAAAAAAAAACTGCATATTTAAAAGCTGTGACTTTTCAAAAAGTAATGTTAATTGAGATTGATATTATTCAACTACTGTAGAGCCGAAACGATAGCCTTTACCGTAAACTGTATGGATAAGTGTCGATTCATTATCTACTTCAACTTTGCGACGCAATAGGCGAATTAATGCAGCGATAACATTGCTACCAGGTTGCTCTTCATCTTGCCACAAATGTTGCATGATTTGTGCATGAGTCAATAATTGTCCAACATTTTCCATTAAAAATTGTAGTAGTTGGCTTTCTTTTTGTGAGAGTTCAATAATTCGTCCTTGACGATAAGCGACTTGATTTTCTATATCAAGTTCTAAATCAGCCACTACTAAGCGTCCTGTTGTCGTGCTGTATGTCTCCACACCAGAACGACGCAACAAAGCACGGACTCTTGCTAATAACTCCCGCAATTCAAAGGGTTTGACTAAATAATCATCTGCACCAGCATCTAAACCTTGCACACGGTCATCTAGAGTATCTTTAGCAGTGAGAAACAGCACCGGAGTGGTTTTAGCTTGGTGTCGTAATTCCTGACAAATTTCTAACCCTGTTTTTCCAGGTAACATCCAATCTAAAATTAGTAAATCATAACTGCCTGCTTGTGCAAGTTGGCTGCCGTTTATTCCATCATAAGCAGCATCTACAATATAACCTTCACGAGCTAAGACGCGACTCAAGGGATCAGTTAATTCAACTTCATCATCGACTAATAAAATTCTCATCCTGCTTGTACTAAGCATATAATAAACCGCAAAGACAAAGACACCAAAAAAAAGAATGCTGACTGTTGCACTACCAAAAGGGGAATTACTTAAAAATAGCATCCGCCTGCTGCAATCTGTGGGATTAGACTTTAGTGCTTTTTTAGATTCTGGAACCCGTCAACTGCAAATTCCTGATGCTAGTGGACAAGCGAAGGCTCTGCTAGTAAGGGCGCAAGATGTGCCTGTCTATGTAGAATATGGTCAGGCACAGCTGGGTATTGTGGGTTATGATGTACTGAGTGAAAAAAAGCCGCAAGTTGCACAATTAGTAGATTTGCAATTTGGTTATTGTCGGATGTCAGTAGCGGTAAAAGCCTCTAGTCCTTACAAATTACCTGTAGATTTACCTGCTCACGGTCGAGTTGCTTCTAAATATGTGAATTGTGCGCGGGAATATTTTCAAAGTCTGGATTTACCTGTGGAAATAGTTCCTTTATATGGTTCAGTTGAACTAGGTCCGATTACGGGGATGTCTGAGGCGATTGTAGATATAGTTTCTACAGGACGGACTTTGAACGAAAATGGTTTGGTGGAGATTGCGACTTTGTATGAAAGTACAGCCAGATTAATTGCTCATCCTCTCAGTTATCGGCTCAATATGGGTAATTTGCACCAATTGGTGGAACAGCTAAGAGAGGGAGTTTAAAAGTAATCAGTTATACTAATTTACTGTGAAGATTGATAGAATAAATAGGCTCAAAACTCTTTCTATATAAGAATTTTTAACTTAAGTATTCTAGGCAAACGCACAAAAAATTAGTATAACTGTTAACTGTAGAGCCATCTTCAATCCAGGAGAAGATCAGGAGGATATTTTATTTTATTATTTTATTTTGTCAATCAGGTTTTTGTTGATTTTTCAAATCAGCAATAGCAAAGAATTAGCGATCGCTTGAAATTTTGTCTACTACCTGGATACGGCCTCTAATAACGCGACGCAAAAGTCTATTCAGCGCTTCCTCTTCTTCTTCTTCTAGGCACTCATCTAGAATAGCTGCCATTAATCCATAGCGATCTGCTTTGGTCAGAACTCCAGTGTCAGCAGAAGCAGCAATGATTTCCGAAACAGCACCTGGAAGAAGCTTAATGTTAGACATGGCGGATGGCTTTCAACTCTACAACTTTAATATCCCCCGAAATCTCTACCATCGGAGTGATTGTAAAATCTATTAATTGTGAGAATCATCAGTTGTAATGGTGATAGCACGAGGGATGATTTAGTGATACGAATCACACACTTAAGTGAAAATACACCCTTTGTTAATCATGTTGCAGATTATTGCACAGATGCAGAAATCATTATTAGTCGGAGACCATATCATTACAGCCGTCACACAAACCCTGCACTGTCACTTCATAGGTGTCACCACGCAGCCCAGGACGTAGACTTTTCATCTCTATACACTGAAAAGCTTCCCAGGCAATATCTTCAATTGCCCCACATTGATGACAGCAGAAATGATGATGGGGTTGAACATTAGCGTCATAGCGAGAAACCCCCTCTTCCAGCAGTACTTCCCGCACCAAACCCACTTCTCTTAGTGCTTGCAGAGAACTATAAATCGTCGCTTGAGATGAGACTGGAGAATCTTTATTCAAATGGGTGAGGATTTGCTCAACTGTTGGGTGATCGGTGCGAGATAGTAAATTTGCATATACCGCAAACCGCTGAGGAGTTACCCTCAAACCCTTGGACTTCAAGGTTTGAATAATTGCGTTTGCTTGTTGCTGCATACTTGTAGCTGCGTTGGATTACTTCTACATTAGAGTCTACCACATTATTGAATCAATATCAAATTTGTATTTTTAGCTGAATTAAGTATTTATAACTATTGAATTTTTACTAAATAAGAATTATTCTGAGATGTGTCAGCGAAAAGCAAATTCACACATCAACCAGATATTAAGAGGTCAACATGGCTGTTATTGAAAAAGTTCCCAACGTTGTATTCAAAACCCGTGTCCGTGACGAGTCCATTGGTGGACCAAATCCTTTCCGTTGGCAAGAACGCACCACCCAAGAACTTTTTGCTGGAAAGCGCGTAGTTGTATTTTCATTACCTGGGGCTTTTACTCCCACCTGTTCCACCTCACACCTGCCCCGTTATGAAGAACTCTACAAAGACTTCAAAGCTTTAGGAGTTGATCAAGTCATTTGTATATCTGTTAATGATGCCTTTGTGATGTACCAATGGGGCAAACAACAAGGCGCTGAAAATGTATTTTTGCTTCCCGATGGTAATGGTGAATTTACCCGTAAAATGGGGATGTTAGTAGATAAGTCTAATCTAGGCTTTGGATTACGGTCTTGGCGTTATTCAATGGTGGTGAATGACGGTAAAATTGAAAAGATTTTCATTGAACCAGGTTTCGATGATAACTGTCCCACCGATCCCTTTGAAGTTTCCGATGCAGATACCATGTTGGCTTATCTAAAAGGGGCGGCTTAATTCGTAATTGCTAATTCGTAATTAATAGGTTATAGCTATAGTAATCCTATTTGATTCGTGAAAATTTTTTAGGTAGGCATTACCGATAAAAAATAGATTTTTCCCAATCATTTAGGATTGCTATTAAGACCTGCAAAAATTCCCAAACATTTAATTACGAATTATTAATTCTTAATTCAAGATTTTTAATCTAAAATCCCAAACCTAAAAGTAATATGACCTACGATTTTGACTTATTTGTGATTGGTGCTGGTTCAGGTGGAATTGCAACAGCCAGACGTGCCGCCGAATATGGCGCTAAAGTAGGAATTGCCGAGTTTGACAGACTAGGTGGTACTTGTGTTAATCGTGGTTGTGTCCCCAAAAAACTCATGGTTTATGCTTCTCATTTTTCTGAGTTGTTTACAGATGCTCAAGGATACGGCTGGAGTGCTGTTGAGAGTTCTGTAAATTGGGAAAAGATGATTACAGCAGTCAATAATGAAGTAATTCGCCTCAATGGGATTTATCAAGGAATGCTGGATAAGTCCAAAATTGAAGTTTTGCAGGGACATGGTAAGTTGGTTGATGCTCATACAGTGATGGTGGGAGAACGCCAAATCACCGCCGACAAAATTCTCATTGCTGTGGGTGGGTATCCTGTGAAGCCAGACATTGAGGGCATCGAATACGCTATTACCTCCGATGATATTTTTAACCTTAAAGAACAGCCTAAGCGGATTGTAATTTTGGGTGGGGGTTATATTGGTGCAGAATTTGCTTGTATCCTGAATGGACTGGGAACCGAAGTCACCCAGATAATTCGTGGTGAAAAGATTTTGCGTGGTTTTGATGAAGATTTGCAGACTGAAATTCAGCAAGCAATGAGTAACCACGGCATTAAAATTATTAATAAAGTCCAAAATATAGCAATTGAGAAAAGTGCAGAAGGCGTTAAAGTAACAGTTAGCAGGGCTGAGGGTTCAGAGGAGACAATAATTGCTGATGCTGTCAGTTTAGCTGCAACCGGTCGCAAACCAAACACCCAAAATTTGGGTTTGGAAAATACCAAAGTCAAACTGCACGATGATGGATCAATTATTGTTGATAAATACAGTTGCACAGATGCAGAAAATATCTATGCAGTAGGAGATTGTAGCAACAAAATCAACCTGACTCCAGTGGCGATTAATGAAGGACGAGCTTTAGCTGATACTGTATTTGGTGGCAAGTCTCGCACTATGAGTTATGAAAATATACCTACAGCCATCTTTACAACACCAGAAGCGGCAACCGTGGGTTTAACTGAAGCAGAAGCTAGAGAACAATATGGGGAAGCGGTGAAAATTTATCGCAGTCGTTTCCGCCCGATGTACTACACCTTAGCAGGTAAAGACGAAAAAACGATGATGAAGTTGGTTGTAGATGGAAATACCGATAAGGTACTGGGGGCGCATATGGTGGGAACAAATGCAGCAGAAATTATTCAAGGAATAGCGATCGCTGTGAAGATGGGTGCAACTAAAGCTAACTTCGATGCCACAGTCGGTATCCATCCCAGTTCAGCTGAAGAATTTGTCACCATGAGATAAAATCAAAACTACTGTAAATTGGGCATGGAATTATGTGAAAAAATTAATATAATGCTCTTACTATGAGCATTTATCCATCCCCGCAAAAATCTAACAAACAATACCGACGGCGTGAAAATGACTGGCGGTTGTTTTTGCGTCTAGTACCCTATGCCCGACGCAGTGGGCTACTACTGACGCTTTCAATGTCTCTGCTGATTCCCATTGCCTTAGCTAACGCTATTCAACCATTATTGATTGGACAGGCAATATCTCTGATTCGTCAAGAACCCAGCACCTATGAATTTCTCAAAAATCGCTCCCTCTGGCAAGGTTTAGCAATCCTCCAAGGATTTTTTTTGGGAGCAATGATCATCAGATTGTCACTCACAGGTATTCAAGGTTATCTGGTACAGAAACTAGGACAAAAAATCACTGCTGCAATACGAGAGGATTTATTTCACCATGTAACATCTTTGGCAGTGCGTTTTTTTGATCGCACACCAGTCGGTAAACTAATTACTAGACTTACTAGCGATGTAGAAAGTTTAGGAGATGTATTTGCGACAGGAGCCATTGGTATTGTCTCCGATTTGTTTTCTATGTTGGTGATTATTGGTTTGATGTTTTCTCTCCAGTGGCAACTTGCTGGCTTGCTGCTGTTAATTCTCTTACCAATCACCTGGGTAATTATTTACTTTCAGCAGCAGTATCGTAAAGCAAATTACAAAGCCCGTGAGGAACTGTCAAAACTAAATTCCCAATTGCAAGAAAACATTGTGGGAATTAATGTAGTCCAGTTATTCCGCAGAGAACAATTTAATGCAGAATTGTTTCGTGCCACTAATAATCAATATGTCAAGGAATTGGATTATACCATTTGGTATGATTCTGCTGTTTCAGCAACCTTAGAATGGATTAGTCTGATTGCCATTGCTGGGGTATTGTGGATTGGTGGTTTATTGCTATTGGATAAAAATATCACTTTTGGCATTTTGTCAGCATTTATTTTATATGCCCAACAATTATTCGATCCTTTGCGGAATTTTGCCGAAAAATTCACTGTCATTCAATCTGGTTTTACTGCTGTTGAAAGAGTGAGTGATATTTTAGATGAACGCATAGAAATAAGCGATATTCTCCATCCTCAGTCTTCAATTTTGAATGTTAATCTCGGCTATATAGATGAGATAATTAATAGTCTGGAATCTCAAAACTTTACTCCTAGAGATGAACTTGGAGAAATTCGCTTTGAACACGTCTGGTTTGCATACAAAGATGATGATTATGTAATTAAAGACTTAGACTTTACCATTCATCCTGGTGAAAAAATCGCCTTAGTCGGTCCTACAGGTGCAGGTAAAAGTTCTATTATCCGACTTTTGTGTCGTCTTTATGAACCCACACAAGGACGCATTCTGATTGATGGTGTAGATATCCGTGACATACCACAAGCCGAACTGCGGCGTTATATGGCAGTGATTTTGCAAGAAGCCTTTTTGTTTGCTGGTGATGTTAAAAGTAACATTACTTTAGGGGATAGCTATACATTTGCAGAAATTCAACAAGCTGCCGAAAAAACTAATGTTGCTGAATTTATTGATCAATTACCCCAAGGCTATGATACTCAATTACGAGAACGAGGGACAAATATTTCTAGTGGACAAAAACAACTTTTAGCCTTTGCTCGTGCGGCAATTCGTAACCCACAAATTTTAGTATTAGATGAAGCTACCGCTAGTTTAGATGTAGGAACAGAAGCTTTAGTTCAACAGGCATTAAATCAGCTTTTAACAAAACGGACTGCGATTATTATTGCTCACCGTTTGTCAACCATTCGCAATGTAGACCGAATTTTTGTTTTGAAGCGTGGGGAATTAATCGAACAGGGAAGCCATGAACAATTGATAGAACAAGGAGGACTTTACGCCACATTGCATAACTTGCAGATGCTGGGAACTTAGGAGACGCGGGGATGGGGAAGAAGAGGACGCGGTGACGCGGGGAAAGGGGGAGACGCGGGGAGATGGGGAAGAAGAGGACGCGGTGACGCGGAGATGGGGAGACGCGGTGAGAAAGAGAGATTGTCCTCTGACAGTCAACTCTTTCCCCCTATCCCCGTGTCTTCTTTTCCCATATCTCCGTGTCCCCGTGTCTCCGTGTCCTCTTGTCCCTGTTCCCTCTGATAAATGTGAAATTTATTTTGCATGACTACTTATAAAAAATACCCACTCAGATAAATACCTGAATGGGTAATAAAAAAGGGAGCAATTAAACCCCCAAAGAATTGAATTATTTGCTTTCAGTGAAATCTGCATCAATTACATCATCACCACTACCTGAAGGGGGAGTAGAACCGCCGGAGGGAGGTTCAGCACCAGCACCAGCAGCATCACCAGCACCAGCTTGTTGATAGATGTTGCTACCAACTGCAAACAATGCTTGTTGCAATTCTGGTGTCAGCTTCTTAATTAGCTCATCATCTTCCTTAGCTACTGCATCCCGCAGTTCTTTTACCAAACCTTCGATTTTGGTTTTATCAGCTTCGGGAACTTTATCACCCAATTCTTGCAACTGCTTTTCAGCTTGGTATGCTAAAGAATCGGCTTGGTTCTTACGTTCAATCTTCTCACGGCGTTCTTTGTCGCTAGAAGCGTTTTGTTCAGCTTCGCGCACCATGCGGTCAACATCATTTTTATCTAAGGTAGAAGCGCCAGTAATGCTGATGGATTGTTCTTTACCAGTGCCTTTATCCTTAGCGGTGACGTTGAGGATACCGTTTGCGTCAATGTCAAAGGTAACTTCAATTTGAGGTACACCACGAGGTGCGGGAGGAATACCATCTAAACGGAAGGTTCCCAAACTTTTGTTATCATTTGAGAATTCCCGTTCCCCTTGGAGGACGTGAATTTCTACGTTAGTTTGACCGTCTACAGCAGTCGAGAAGACTTCTGATTTTTTGGTAGGAATTGTGGTGTTGCGAGGAATAATCTTGGTCATCACACCACCCAAGGTTTCTACACCCAAGGATAGAGGTGATACGTCTAACAGCAAGATACCTGTAACGTCACCAGCCAGAACACCTGCTTGAATAGCTGCACCAACTGCTACAACTTCATCAGGGTTAACAGTTTGGTTAGGGTCTCTACCTAATACCCGCTTCACTACCTCTTGGACTGCGGGAATACGGGTGGAACCACCAACCAAGACAACTTCATCAATATTGCTCTTGTTTAACTTGGCATCTCTGAGAGCATTTTCTACAGGAATGCGGCAACGGTCAATTAAGTCAGAGCAAAGTTCTTCAAATGTGGCACGAGTTAGAGTTGTGTCTAAGTGCTTGGGACCGTCCTGGGTGGCGGTGATAAATGGTAGGTTGATTTCTGCTTGGGTAACGCTAGAAAGTTCTATTTTGGCTTTTTCTGCGGCTTCAGTCAGACGTTGTAAGGCTTGTTTGTCTTTGCGGAGGTCAATACCTTCGGCTTTTCTAAATTGTTCAGCTAAGAAGTCAACTATTTTTTTATCGAAGTCGTCACCACCAAGGTGAGTATCTCCAGATGTAGCTAGTACTTCAAATACGCCATCACCTACTTCTAGTACGGATACGTCGAATGTACCACCACCAAGGTCAAATACGAGGATAGTTTCGTTGCTCTTTTTATCAAAGCCATAAGCCAAGGAAGCGGCTGTGGGTTCGTTGATAATCCGCAGAACTTCAATCCCAGCGATTTTACCAGCATCTTTGGTGGCTTGGCGTTGGGAGTCGTTGAAATATGCAGGAACGGTGATTACTGCTTGGGTAACGGTTTCACCCAGATATTTACTAGCGTCTTCTACTAGTTTGCGGAGGACTTGGGCGGAAATTTCTTCGGGAGAAAATTGTTTGCCAGCGCCTGGTGAGTCTAGCTTAACGTTACCGCCACTGCTGAGTACCTTGTAAGATACTTCTGTAGTTTCCTTGGTAACTTCGTCATAACGACGACCGATAAAGCGTTTGACCGAATAGAAGGTATTTTCGGGGTTCATCACCGCTTGACGTTTGGCGATTTGACCAACCAAGCGATCGCCATTTTTGGCAAATGCTACTACTGATGGTGTTGTCCGAAAGCCTTCTGCATTGGCGATTACAGTGGGTTTACCACCTTCCATCACTGCTACGCAGGAGTTCGTCGTACCTAAGTCTATTCCAACTACTTTTGCCATTTTATTTTTTTGACTCCGTATAACTACAAATGAATGGGATTATAAAGGACTAAATTGTGAACTAACTGATTCAAAAAAGCAGTCCATTCAGCATGGTTTAGCTTTTCTGGGCTTGAAACCGCAAGTTATGCTGATATATATACTGAACTTGTGTAGCCAGTCCATGAAGGGTGGTTTCCCGAACCTTGAATAGGACGGTTAATTTTAAAGTTTGTTTTTAGTTGGTTCATGGATCAATTTGCTGTCACTCTGACTAATGTAGGAGAATTAATACGTTCAGGAATTGGGGTGAACCGTAATCTCAAAGTCGTATTTGCCGTCAAATCGAGGTTATTGGCAAGCTAATGGCACAGTGTATCTGCCTGCAAACCTAGTAAACTAGCGTTTTAGAGAACCCAAATCACCGGGGTAAACAGCAACGCGGTAATATAGCTACAAAGCTAATCTCAGCAATCAATCCAGAGTGAAAACTGACAGCATATTTTATCGTCTTTTTCAAGAGTTTCCAGGTGTCTTTTTTGAATTAATTGGCAACCCACCCCAAACCGCAGAGATTTATCAATTCTCCTCTATCGAAATTAAGCAAACTGCATTTCGTATAGATGGTGTGTTTTTGCCTACACAAGATGAACAACACCCGATTTATTTTGTTGAAGTCCAGTTTCAACCTGACACAGAAATTTATTCCCGCCTAGTTTCGGAAATCTTTTTATACTTGAGGCAAAATCAACCTAAAAATACTTGGCGGGGAATAGTCATTTATCCTACTCGCAGTTTAGATACGGCAGATATTAACAATTACAGCGAATTTTTCACTAGTCAGCGTATCAGCCGTATTTATCTGGATGAATTAGGTGAAACTGCATCACTGCCCATTGGTATTGCTACTATAAAATTAATCATCGAAGAAGAAGACAAGGCAATTATCACTGCTAGGGAGTTAATCAATAGAACTCAGCAAGAAATCAACAGTGAATTACAACAGCGACAGTTATTAGAATTAGTAGAGACTATTTTGGTTTATAAGTTTCCCACAATGAGTCGAAAGGAGATTGAAAGTATGTTTAGTTTAAGTGATTTGAAACAAACAAAGGTTTATCAGGAAGGAAGAGAGGAAGGGAGAGAAGAAGGTAGCTTGGAAGCAAAATTAGAAGCTGTACCTAGATTACTAGCCTTAGGTTTGACAGTGGAACAAATCTCACTGGCGCTGGATTTAACAATTGAACAGGTAAAACAAGCTGCACAACTTCAAAGGTAGATTAACAAATCTTCCTACTATCTCTGATTACCATAAATTTCGTATTTTAATTTATTGCTATGCTTTCACTGTCTCCCACTCTCCAAGCTAGACTATCCCAACCTCTGAAAATTGGCTCATTTGAGGTTAAAAGCCGTGTGTTGCAATCGCCGTTATCGGGGGTGACAGATTTGGTATTTCGTCGCTTAGTGCGTCGTTATGCCCCAGAATCGATGATGTATACCGAAATGGTGAATGCAACAGGATTGCACTACGTCAAGGAGTTACCCATAATTATGGAGGTAGATCCCAACGAACGCCCCATTAGCATTCAGTTGTTTGATTGTCGTCCAGATTTTTTGGCTGAAGCAGCAATAAAAGCAGTTGCTGAAGGTGCGGATACTGTTGATATTAATATGGGTTGTCCAGTTAATAAAATCACTAAAAATGGTGGTGGTTCTTCCTTATTGCGACAACCAGAAATAGCAGAAGCAATTGTGCGAGAAGTTGTGAAAGCTGTTGATGTCCCCGTCACAGTCAAAACCCGAATTGGTTGGAATGATCAAGAAATTACCATTCTGGATTTTGCGAAAAGAATGGAAGATGCTGGCGCACAAATGATTACGGTGCATGGACGTACCCGCGCTCAAGGTTACAATGGTAACGCTCGTTGGGAATGGATTGCACGGGTGAAGGAAGTGCTTTCAATTCCAGTAATTGGTAATGGAGATATTTTCTCTGTAGAAGCAGCAGTGAAATGTCTAGAACAAACTGGCGCGGATGGGGTAATGTGTTCTCGTGGAACTTTAGGCTATCCGTTTTTGGTAGGTGAAGTTGATCATTTCCTGAAAACTGGGGAATTATTACCGGCACCAAATGCAATTCAACGGTTGGAATGTGCTAGAGAACATTTATATGCTTTATGGGAATATAAGGGCGACAGAGGTGTACGTCAAGCCCGTAAACATATGACTTGGTATGCTAAAGGTTTTATGGGTGCAGCAGAGTTGCGCGGACAGTTAAGTTTAGTAGAAACTGTGCAGCAAGGTTTGGATTTAATTGATAGAGCAATGGAAAAACTGGCAGCTGGTTATGAACCAGAGGAAGATGCACAAGCCGACTTAGTTATAGTGTGAAGGGTTTTCAAATTTGGCGATTTATTCAAGTCGTCAAATTCCATCTTGTTAGGTTATTTATTCAATACTTAATTACGGAACAAATACTGTCCAAAAATACTCTATTGTTATGTTTAGTGATAACAAGTGGAGAGAAATGGGCAATAAGATGTTATCAGTAACTCAGAAGTTAGTTGTTAGCAGTCTATTAGCAGTCTCTTGGATGACTCCTGTACTGGCAACCCAAGACCAACCGCTAACCCGTGCAGAACTTTATAAATTGATTAAAACAGTTGAACTTTTACTACAGAATAAAACTCCACGGAAAGCCGAACTAAACGATGTGATGGTTCCCCGTGATGCTGTGAAAACTGGGGTTAGTTCTGAGGCACAATTATTCTTTAATGATAAATCTTTAATTCGTGTAGATCAACGGAGTATTTTTCGATTTGAGCCAGGTGTACGTCGTTTTCAATTGCCAAATCGAATTGCTTTGAATGAAATGATTTTCAAGCTGGAAAATGGTACAGCTTTAATTTTGAGTCCACCGGGTAGTGTGGGAACAGAAGTGGAAACGCCAGAAAGTAAAGTTAGTATTTTGGCAATAAATCCTATAAATTCTCCAAATAACACACCATCTTTATCTCCAACATCTCTATTTTCACCAGCTATTAAACCTAGTGCAGTGATGGTAATTCATGATGCTCAAAATAATCACACACAAGTTTTTGCACTCACAGATGGAGATATTACAATATCTGACCAACAAGATAAAAAAACTGTTGCTCTCAAAGGTGGTCAAACTGTAGCTGTGAGAAATGGGTTGGTAGGAAAAGTACAGGAATTTGATTTACAGGGATTTTATAAATCAACTAACTTGAGTAGTGGTTTGGCTCCAGGACAAGAAAATTTAGTTGCCCAAGAAGCACCTAAAGTTCAAGAAACCATCAATGCCGTGAGAAATCAAACTTTAGCAGCTTTGAGAAATCAAACTAAAAGAATTCAAGGATTTACTAGCAGTTTTCTCAGTGATGCTTTGGGTGGAACAGAAGGAGATTTAAATCCTCGGTTTCGAGGTTCGGTGAGGATTAGTAACCCACAAGTAACTAGAGGAACTTTCTATCGTACAGAAGGGAATAATGCGATTTTTATTCCTGAGAATAATCGTAATGATGTTAAGGAAATTACTGTAGATTTTGATAAAGGAACTGTTGATATTGACGGGAACAGGGGAGTAAGTAATAAGGCTGGCTTAAGTGGTAACAATGCTAGTGGTTCTGTGATAAATTCTAATGGACAAATAACTCAAATTGATGTTTTTGGGGTGAATGGGGAAGAACCTCAAAACGGAATTCCCTATAGTGGGAGTTTGACAACTGGGGTAGCACGCGATCGCTAATTTTCTCTTTTTATATATAGATGTGAGGAGTAATGATGGGTGCAAAAAATTTATTGCTTCTATCTGGAGTGGTATTAATTTCTTTAAATTTACCAGCTTTTGCAGATAATGTTGAACAGCCGAATAATTCACAAAACTCACAATTAATTTTTCTAGAAGAAGCTGAAAATATCGATATATCTCAAACACCAGCAGCATCTGAGAGTAGTAATCGTTTAACATCAGTTTCACAATTATCTGATGTGCAAGCCAGTGATTGGGCATTTACAGCACTGAAATCTTTAGTTGAACGTTACGGTGTAATTGCTGGTTATCCTGATGGCACATTTAAAGGTAATATTTCTCTAAATCGTTATGAATTTGCCGCAGGTTTACAAGCTGTCATGCAGAAGATTGATGAATTATCTGCTGAGGGTTTATCAAATGGTGTGAGTAAAGAAGATTTAGAAAAAATCCAGAAGTTACAAGCAGAATTTGCTGGAGAATTATCTGTTTTAAGAGGGAGAATTGATAGTTTAGAAGCACGAAATGCTAATATAGAAGCACAACAGTTTTCTACTACTGCTAAATTAGCTGGACAAGTTATATTTGGACTAGCCACAGGTGCTGGTGGTGCGCCTCCAGGTAATGGCGAAGCTAACACAATTCTCACACAATTAACTCAATTACAATTAGTTTCTTCTTTTAATGGTAAAGACGTTTTGCGGATTGGGTTAACTTCAGGAAATAGTACTGGTGATAGCTTTGGTAATCCTCAAGCTTTTAACACGAATATGGCCAGGTTGGCTTGGCAAGCAGATTATGATAATCAGGTAAAATTAGATTCTTTAGAATATAGGATAGCAGGATTAGGCGATAAAGTAGTTTTCACTTTTAAACCTGTGGGTTTTAGTTTGAGTAGTGTTCTCAGCGTTAATTCTCCCTACGCTAATGCAGGACAAGGAGCAATTTCTTCCTTCGCTGGTTCAACTTCTTTGTTGAGAATTGGTAGTCTTGATGCTGGGGTAGGTTTTGATTGGTTGATGTCTGATAAAATGCGGTTGCAAGTTGCTTATGGAACCAGAAATAGTAACAACACTAACGAAGGTGTATTTGGTGCAGATCATAGTGCTTTAGGAGTGCAACTTTTATATAAACCAACAGCGTCTTTAATTACTGGTTTAGCTTATGTGAATGCTTATGCTAGTGATGGTCAATTAGATACTGGCACAGGTAGCGGTAATGCAGATACCTCTGGGGGATTAAATGAACCTGCTCAAATTCATGCTCTGAATGCGAGTATGAAATGGCAAGTAAGTGATAGTGTGGTTTTGAGTTTATGGGGGGGTGCAGTAGTTACTGATTCCGTCAAATCAGATGCAGTTGCTCTTAGCAGTACTTACCAAGCTTCTGTAGGTTTATATGATCCTTTTGGGAGAAAAGGCGATTTATTGGGCTTGATATATGGTCAACCGTTGAAGTTGAATAATGGTTATTTAATTGCTAATGTTGATAGTGGTAATTCTACGCATTATGAGGTTTTTTATCGCTATTTAGTTAATGATAATATAGCAATTACTCCTGGTTTTTTTATTGTTACCGACCCTGGGCATATTTCTAGAAATGATGATATTTTTATTGGTGTGTTGAGGACAACTTTTAATTTTTAGAATTACTTTGTTGAAAGATTACTCTTCTACTGTCTGAAGAATAAAGATTGAATGAACCACGAAGGCGCAAAGGACGCAAAGGAAGAAAGAAAGAAGAAGCAGTAAGGTTTTCTATGTTTTCAATAAAAAAACCGGGATGGTTCCCGGCTTAATTTTTCTCAAGTCACTCTTAAGATTGAATACGGATTGTCAAAACAACGGAACTGGTGATGGTTTGGGAGGGTCGCCAAGTTAGGAGCGATCGCTTGATTGCATTAATCATTCCTTGATCCTGAATAGAAGACGCTTGCTCATCTAGCACCAACTGTCTGATTCTGCCCTGATTTAACTCAAACTCAAACACTAAATCACCTGTTACGTTTGTAAATAATTGAATTGATTGCAAGTGTTGAAAAAGTAGGGAAATCATCTGTTGATTTAATCCTTTTACCTTAATTTTCAGACGAGGAGCAGAATCATCCACTTCCGGTGCCAACCAATCTGTTTTGGGTCTGCCTTCCAACTCAACATGAGTAGGAGTATTATCTTCCCAATAATAGTCTTCTGATTCTTCATCTATGGAGCCAGCTGCTGCTGGAGCAGACATCATTGATGGATTTATCAAACCCAAGTCATAGGATTGGTTATTACCAGATAACATGGCTTCAAGATTAGCAAACTCTTCATCAATAGACTTTTCTAAAGAATCCATCTCTAAAGGTTCATTCCTAGCTCCTTGAACAGGGGGTAAAGGTGGAGCAGATTCCCTTGCAGGTACAGGTAGAGAAGGCATTTGTGGACGCATTTTTACATCTTCTGTACTCATAGCCCTCTTCCTCAACTCAGGTGCATCAGATTGAACTACTTGTTGAGCGACTTTTTTGGCAGCAGCATTACCAAAAATACCCTGTTGGCTGACACCTTCCGGCATTTCTACAGGTACTTGTAGAGATAGAGATTCTTGGAAGGGATTGACTCTAACCTCATCGCTGACAGCGACAAAGGCAGTATATTGAGATAGCAGTTGATAAGCCAGCGCAGTCTGTGTCACTGCTTCCACACCTACCTTGGTATCACCACTCACCATCTGATTCATTAAATCTTTAATGCGGGAACGCCCCCAAAGTTGGGCAATAGCAGGATTACCCGTGACTTGAAAAGCAATATTAAAAATGTGTTGATAGCGTTTGCCATCCCCAGCCATACCTGTAATGTGTAGCTTGCCAGCACGACAATCTGATTTACGTCCAAATAAGACTAACGGCTGTTCTGCAAATAAATCTGGTGGTGTGGACGGATACATGATAGGAAATTCACCATCACCTTCCCAGTGCAATTGGATGTTAGCAAACACGGGATGATTAATTTGGCGGAAGAATTTTTCTACTATTTCATTCACCGGCTCATTATGGCGGATAATACGAGCTATACCCCTACCTATTTCCGCAACTCGATTCAGCAAGAACCGATTTACAGAACTACCAGCACCAAAGCTATGAAGTCTAGTTCCTGGTTGGAGACGGCTTTGCACTTCGGCAATAATCTGGTTCTCATTACCGATATAGCCATCGGTGAGTAGGACAATATTTCGTAAACGTCCTGGATCTGTGACTGGGAAATTTAACACAGTCTGAATACCCCGTAACATCTGCGTTCCCCCACCTGCATTTAAGCGATTGATGTAATTAATTGCCCGTGAGCGATTTTCGGGAGTATTGGGGAGGGGAACCGGTGAGAGTTGCTGTGTGGTATCGGAAAAATCAATAATGCTAAAGGTGTCATGGGGATTGAGTCCAGTGATAAAACGGCGCATTAATTCCTGACATTGCATCAACGGTGCGCCACTTTGAGAGCCGGATCTGTCAATGAGAAACACCATGTCTTTGGGGACAAACTGATCTGGACGGTACTGGAGAGCAGGAATTAGGTAAACCGCAAAGTGTCCACCTCGTTCATCGGCTTGGGTGAGTATGCTGGTTTGTGTGTTTTCCCCTCCTACTTGGTAGCGAAGAATGAAGTCTTTATTGGGTATGGTGTCTCCACCTCCTAGTTTTACTTGCGCCAGCTGCCCGACACGGGTAATTTGGATATGGTGAGAAGGTGAGCTAAGACCCCGTATTTCTACCCCGGCGTTAATTTCCACGGTGACATTAATATCATGACGAGAACGTGTACCTGCTGGTAAGATAGGAGCATTCAAGCGAGAAGCATCTGGGACTAAATCAGTATCTTGATTGAGAGACATGGGTGTAGGTGCAGAACCACTCCCGGCGGTATTGTCTTCAATACTTATCCCTGGAATGTAACGGGGGCCAACAACCATCGGAAAGACAAATTCATAATTTCCAGCCTCAAATTTGAGACTTTCGGTGTAGCGGATAATCACATCAATTTGTTCACCGGGTTGAATGTTTGCGAGGGATTGGGTAAAAATATTGTCTCGTTCTTGTTCCAGGAGTCCAGCGGTGCGTCCTTGTTGTTTTGCTCGTTCGTAAATTTGCTGTGCTTCTTGGCGTTTTTTGATACTACCTTTGATAATTTTATCGCCAATCCGAATCAGCATATCATCAACAGCAGCTTCATCGGGTAAGGGGAAGATGTAAGTAGCTTCTAAGGTAGTAGTAAAGGGATTTTCAAAGCTTTGGGTAACTTCCACCCGTGAGATATTACCAGCGACTTGAGCTTTGACTTCAGTGTGTTTGAGGGGAAAAGCTATAGGTTGTTGGTTGGGGGTGTAAATGTATAAACCACTGGATTGATGTTCTAGGGTGCCAATCATATTTTTTACCTGACGCTTGTTTTTCTATGTCTCTAGCGTAGGTTGGTTTTTCGGGGAGATATGCTCAGTTTTATGCTCAGTTGATGCTCAGTGGTGGGTTCAGGGCTATTAATTAGTTAAATAAATCTATTATAATTAATTCATCATCTATTATTTTCTACATATTTAATTATGCAAACTAAATTTATTCCAGAAGAAGAAGTAACTTTTTTTGAAGAAAGTGAAGAGCAAGATATTGATTCGTATTCTCCCATAGATCATGAGTCAGAATTAAAAAAAATATCTAAAGTTGTTGTCATGGGAACTGACTGGACAACAGCAACAATATTTGACCAAATGGTTCGAGAGAATATACAGCTAAACCCAAGATTTCAAAGAAGAGATGCTTGGGATATAACTCGTAAAAGCAGATTTATAGAATCCTTGATTTTAGGATTTCCTGTACCACAAATAGTATTAGCTGAAAAAGAAAGAGGAAAGTTTATAGTTCTTGATGGTAAGCAAAGGTTACTAACTATTCTACAATTTTATGGGAGTAGTGAAACTCCAAATAATGCTTTTGCTTTAAGAAATTTAGAATTCAGAACCGATATGAACAATTACAGATATGAAGATTTAAAAAGCCATCTGTTTTTGAGTGGAGAAATGGATCATCTTGACAATCAACCTATTCGCACTATCGTTCTTAGGAACGTAAATAGCGAAAATTTACTTTATAAAATTTTCCTCCGTCTGAATTTAGAAAGCACTCCTTTATCTCCACAAGAAATTCGACAAGCATTGCATCCAGGTGAATTTATCAATTTCTTAGATGATCAATCAATTAAAAGTCAGGCGCTTAAAAAAATATTCAAATCTAAAAATCCTGATTTTCGGATGCGTGATGTGGAATTACTACTGCGTTATGTAGGATTCCATTATTTTTTACCTGAATATCGTGGTAATCTTAAAGCTTTTATGGATATGACTTGTAAAACTCTTAATAAAAATTGGGATAAAGTACATAATGATGTGGAAAATGTAGTCAATCAATTTGATATGGCAGTACAAACAACTATTAATATATTTTCGGAACAAAATTTTTCTAGAATGTGGTTAAGCAATGAGAGAACCTACAGAACACGGTTTAATAAAGCTATTTTAGATGTGATGGTTTTTTATTTTTCTGATGAGACGATCCGACAATCTGCTGAAGAACATAAACAAGAAATTGCAGAAGCTTTTAAAAGACTATGTTCATCAAATAAGCAATTTAGAGAAGGTGTTGAAGGAACAACTAAGAATATTACAGAAACTTACAATCGTTTGAGATTGTGGGGTGAAAGTTTGTTAGAAGTGTTAGGCATAGAGTTTAATATACCTGAACTGGTTGATAATAGGATTATTTTCAATGGTTTCAGGTAGGTTTTCCAGTAAATATGCCTAAATCTACTCGATTTCGCATTTTAACCAGTGAGCTAAATAGGCTTAAAAAGCAATTAATCCCAAAACCTAACCCTACTGGTTTATATTCTGATACACAGTTAACTAGGATTCTAGCATACCGAGTTTTAGCTCATGCGGAAATTGAATCTTATCTTGAAGATAGAGCTTGGGAAGTAGTTCAGAATGCCAAAAACGTTTGGGATAAAACAGGTAAGACTAGTCGCACTTTAATATGTTTGCTTGGTTTTTCAGGTTTAACTATGGATACACCACCAGAAACACTTAGTCCAAAAAAAGCAATTAAAACAGTTCCAGATGAGAAAATCAAGATAAAAACAAAAATAAACTCAGCTTTTGCAAGTTTTAAGAGGGTTATTAATCAAAATCATGGAGTTAAAGAAGCTAATATTTTAGCTTTACTTTTACCTATTGGTATAGATAGTAATGATTTAGATATTACCTGGCTTGCTAATATGAACACATTTGGAGAAAATAGAGGTGAAGTAGCTCATAAGTCTGCTAGTTCTTATCGAACTATTCAACTAGTAGATCCTGTGGGTGAAGTAAACATGGTTAAGCAAATTACTCAGGAGCTTCTAAAAATAGATGAGTTAATGAATAAGTTGATGAAATGACGGTAACTAATATAATATACCTTTCTAAAACATCCAGTGCTTAAAAACATGAATTTAAAGGATATCAAAGAAAAAAATTTTCCAATTATAAAATTAATATCTATAGCAGTTATAGCAAGTGCAATATGCTTAGAAATATGGGATATTCAAACATTAACAACTAACCATCATCTACCTATTATCTTAAATCCCATTTTGATAATTGCTCGTTTGGCATTGTCGGCTCATTTCGTTGAAGGAATAATTGCCGCTTGTTATGCACCTGCTAAAAATCATCAACCAATCCACTATGGAGTTTATACTTTTTTTGTAGGCACAATTGGTTTGTTAGAATTGTTTGAAAATCATTCCCAGATTCCAGACTTATCTAAGAAATCAGAATCTGAACCATAAATGTTATGTCGTTATGTCCAATTCTCTCAAAGCATCAACCACTGGATTAGAAATTGTCGATAAAGCCCGTCAACGTTTAGGATGGACTAAAACCAGCACGGCACGTTGGTGGCAAGATGCCCATACTTCTAAAGCTACTTTACGACGGTTTTGGCAGGGCGATCGCATTCAGAAGGAAATCTTTATTGCTATCTGTCAAGCTGTGGGTATTAGTGAGTGGGAAAATATCACAGATTCATCTGATATCCAGTTAGATGTGATCACTCCTTTGATTGACTGGAATGAAGCACCTAATATCGAAGGTTTCTATGGCAGAAATGAGGAATTATCACAATTAGAGGAGTGGATTAATAATGGTTGTAAATTAATCAATATTGTGGGAATTGGTGGAATTGGGAAAACTTCTTTAGCATTGGCTATAGCAGACAGAATGCAATCTAAGTTTGATTGTTTAATTTGGAAATCGCTTTATAATACACCTTCGCTTATTTATTTACTAGACAATTTATTAAACAGTTTTAATCAATCTGCGGTTAATGATATTCAAAAAGATACTTTTCAATTAATAAGTTATCTACAACAACATCGTTGTTTATTAATTCTAGATGGATTAGATGCTGTTTTATCAAATTCAGAATTAACTAAATTTATTCAAGAATCAAACCTTCATCGTCATCAAAGCTGTATCATTACTACTAGCCGGGAAAAACAAAATTCTCTGGAAGCTAATACCAAAACAGTTTGTAATCTCAAGTTAAAAGGTTTAGCAAAAACTGAGGCTTTAGCTTTATTAACATCTAAAGGATTTACAGGTAAAGAATTAGGTTTATCAGCTTTAATTCAACTTTATCGTGGTAATCCTTTAGCAATAAAACTTGTTATTCCCTTGATTCAGTCTGTATTCGGTGGGAATGTGGCAGCTTTTCTGAATCAAAATACTATCATTGTAGGCGATCGCTTGCGTGTCATCCTCAAACAGCAATTTCAGCAGCTTTCCGGCTTAGAACGAGATATTATCTACTGGTTAGCAATTTGGCAAGAACCCATCTCTTTTTCTCGATTGCAGACTCATTTGCTGATATCCGTTGACCCAGCTATGGTTTTAGAGGGTATTGTGGCGTTAGAAAAGCGATCGCTGTTAGAAAAATGGAACAGTGAACAAGAACCCGCATTTACACTGCAACCGTTGGTAATGAAAGTGACAACTGATGAGTTAGTGGAAAATGCTGTTCAAGAAATTCATCAGGTTGTGCGGACTAATGACATACATTATGTTCACATCTTGCGGACGCATTGGTTACTGCGACCGGGTACAGACGATATTGCAGGCGATCGCATTTTAAATCAACTGTGCGAAAATTTATGGCGGGTATATGGTGCGACTCTTCCGCAAATTCTCAATCAAATTTTGCCGCTTTTAGAAAATCAATCTCCTTTAGCAATAGGTTACATCGCTTGCAACATAACAGCATTGGTCAATCGGAATAATTAATTATTGCAAATAGTGCGATCGCTCTGACTCACATTCGGATTATTCTGAAGATAGTGTGATATTCTGGTGCATCCTTTTCGCAACAAATCATCTAAATCCAAATCCCACACCATCACCCCAGCATTTTTACCACCACTTATCAATATTT
The DNA here is from genome assembly GCF_014698735.1 of Anabaena catenula FACHB-362. Classification (GTDB taxonomy): domain Bacteria; phylum Cyanobacteriota; class Cyanobacteriia; order Cyanobacteriales; family Nostocaceae; genus Anabaena; species Anabaena variabilis_A. The sequence goes on along the minus strand of NZ_JACJTQ010000002.1, from coordinate 19,824 downwards.
TGCTGTCAGGACTGAAACTAACGCTGTTAACTTGATTTGCATATCCTAATAAAGTGTTGATTAAAGTACCCGTTTTTACGTTCCATAATTTGATAGTATGGTCAGCACTTCCAGAAGCTAAAATCTGTCCGTCAGTAGTGAAACTGAGACTAGTTACACCGTCATTATGTCCCGTGAGAGTATGAATTAATTTCCCTGTATTTACATTCCAAAGTTTGATATTATTATCCCAACTAGCAGAAGCAATAATTTTTCCATCAGGACTAAATTTTATGGATGAAATAGCTAAACCGTGTCCTGTTAAATCTCTAACTAAAGTACCATTTATTCGCCAGATTTTTACTGTATTATCAAAACTACTAGAAGCTATGATTTGACTGTCAGGACTAAAATCGACACTTGTCACTTCATCAGTATGTCCTGTGAATGTTTTTAACAATTTACCATCTGTTAAACGCCAAAGTTTAACTGTTTTATCAGCGCTACCAGAAACAAGCATTTGATTATCTGGACTAATGCTAATACTTGTAACTCGGTTTTCATGTCCTGTGATTGTTTTCAGGAGTTGATAATTTTGAGAATTCCAAATTTTAATACTTTTATCAGCACTTGCTGTTACTAATATTTTATGATCAGGACTAAAAGTTAAAGCATTGATAATATCTTTGTGTGCTTGAAATTTAGTAACCTGATTTTTTTGCAAAATGCTAACTTTTCCATCCCAACCAGCAGCAAATATTTTATCTTTACTAAAACTCACACTATTAATATCATCTAATTGAGGTGGATTAACAGTTACTTGCCATAATTTAATAGTTTTATCAGCACTTGCAGAAGCGACAAATTTACCGTCTGGGCTAAAAGTTATATCTCTAACTTGTTCACCATGACCTTTCAAGGTATTTAATAAACTACCATCTAAACGCCAAAGTTTAATAGTATTATCAGCAGATGCAGAAGCTATAATTTGATTATCTGGACTAAAACTGATACTGTTTATTTGTTCGCTGTGTTCTGCTAAAGTTTGTAATAATTCACCTTCAGAATTCCACAATTTAATAGTTTTATCACCACTTGCAGAAGCAATAGATTTACCATTCTTGCTAAATTTAACTTTAGTAATACCTCCTTGATGTCCAGATAAAGTTTTAATTAGTTTACCATCTTCAGTTTTCCAAATTTTTACTAAATTATCTTCTCCACCGGAAGCAATAATTTTATCATCAGGACTAAAACTTACAGTATTTACCCAGCCATTATCAGCATTCCATGTCTTGATTAAAGTACCATCAACTCGCCATAATTTGATCGTTTTATCTAAACTGCTAGAAACAAGAAATTTACCATCATGACTAAAGTTAATATCAGTAATATTATCATTATGTCCAACTAAATCATAAATTAACTTACCATCAAGCGTGTAGATTTTGATATTATTCCCTGCACTAACAGCCAATATTTTACCACCATCTGGACTAAAAGCAATGGCTGTAATTCTATTTTCAAATCCTGTAATAGTTGTGATTAACTTTCCTTGAACATCCCAAATTTTTACTGTTCTGTCATCACTTGCAGAAGCCAATATTTTACCATTGGGACTAAACTTAATTGTATTGACTTGTTGACTATGACTTTGTAAACGATTGACTTCTTGAGTTTGCTGAATAGCTTGTTGCAAAGTTGCTACAGTTGCTATTTGAATATCCTTCCCCGGTGCAAAAACTTGTTTAAATTCTCTTCCAGCTTTCACACTAGCAATTACAGACTCTAATTGTTGATTAGATAATAATAATGCTGCTGATGAAGAATTTAAAGCGGAAATTTCTCGAAATTGGGCTGTTTGTTTTTGGAAATAGGCAAAACCTCCTAACACACTAGCAGAAATACCCAAAATACTCATAATAGCTACAGCAATTTGTGCTTGTCTAAGTCGCTTTTTTTGCTCAAGTTGTTGTTTTTCTCTAGCTTCTAAACAAGCAGCAATAAAGTGTTGAATATCTGCTGATAATTCATCAGTGTATTTAATATAAATTTCTTCAGCTTCTGCTAAACGGATACCCTGCAATAAAAAATCAGCTTGTTCGTGGTGATGTTTCCATAAACTAGCTGCTTGTTCAATTTGGCGTTGCGATCGCAGTTTACTACGATTTTCCTCTAACCACCAGCGCAAAGTTGACCAATGACGGATTAAAATTTCATGGACTACTTCAATTGTCACCAAACCAGTTGGGGAAAGTGGTTGTGTTTCCGCACCTTTGACAGTTCCTATTTCCTCCTCTAAATTCACCACTACTAACTTCGCTGTAGTTAAAACTTGTAAAGTTCTTTCTATCAATTGTTCAGGATATTTCTTTACCACCAACTCAGATTTTAAAACTCTGCGTCTAGTATCTTCCGTACCTTCCCCCAATTGCGTTAATGAAAGAAAAATCCATCGAGTACATTCTTGCGCTGGCTGATCTAAACTTTCATAAACGGCTTGTGCTTTCCTCTCCAACGCACCTTTAATTCCCGCTACCTGCTGCTGATAAGCCTTTAAAGTTAACTCACCTTCTTGGCGAAATTCCCACAACTGTTCTAAAACAAATTCTAATAATGGTAAATCTCCTGCTGAATGATTTAACTCTTGTAACAGAATTTCTACCAGTCCAGTTTCTACTTTTAAACCTACCTGTTCTGCTGGATTAACAATCACACGATGATAATCATCATCACTCAATTTTGGTGGGACTAAAACACTAGAATTTTGTAATAAATTAGCTAATTCTGGAACTTCCAAACAAGGGGCGATAAAATCAGCCCGTAAGGTAATTACTAATTTAAATCTATCTGGGGCATATTTTAACGCTCCTAAAATCAATTCTAAAAATCGGTTTCTATCTTCACTAGGTGCGAGAGTAAATAATTCTTCAAATTGGTCAATTACTAAAACTATAATTGGTTCTATGCGATTGCGTAACCAATAAACAAAACCTTCTACACCTTGATATAAAACTCCTTCTAATAAAAGAGGAGGAGAATTAAAAATTTCATTTTCTGTAGTCCTCACATTGGCAAGTTTTTGGGATAAAGTTTGTAATGGACGTGAACCAGGACGCAAACTTTTTATTAACCAATCATCGCTTCCTGGTAGTTGTTTTCCCAAACGCAATTTAGCAATTAATCCAGCTTGGACTACAGAAGATTTACCACTACCAGAAGCACCAACTACTGCTAAAAATGATTTATGTGCTAACTCATTAATTAATTGTTGAGTTAAGGATTCTCTCCCATAAAAAAATTGTGCGTCTTCTTCACCAAAAGCGCGTAAACCTCGATAAGGACAAATTTTTAAATCTAATCCTGCTTTGTGACTGCTTGTACCAGTAATTGCAGGAATTATTTCTATTACTCCCTGTGTACCTGAAAGCCAAATTTGCAAATTTAAGAACCCAGCCAGATATACTTGTAATTGAGTAATCCAACCAGCTACCGATAAACCAGCAGGTTGAGATGCTGTTTTTAAAGTAGTAATTAGCGCTTCAGTGAATTGCTCAGAATTATTTTTAGGAGAGTTTCCAGCGATAATACATTGTCCTTTTCCAGTGCCGATTTGCAAATCTTCTACCCATTCTTGAACAGCAGAAATAGCAGTTTCTGGACAATCTAAAATAATGATTTGTTGAGTAACTTGAGAATGGCGTAACTGTTGACGTAACCAAGAACGACTCAAGCATATTTCTTCTAATAAAATTAATGCTGCTTCACCTGTGGAAGTTTCCTCTAATCGTCCCCGCAAATATAATAAAGCTGTGCGCTGCTGTTTACTGGTTGGATTTAAAAATTCTTGAATTTCTGTTTGCACATCTTGAGATGTTGTAGTTACTGTCAGCGGCAAATAGTGTAATTCAAAATTACCAGCACTAACCAAGATTTTACTAAAATCTAATGCCATTTGTGACTTATTACTTCCCTCAATCACTAACGCAGTTCTGGAAGGATAAGATGCAGGCATTTCGGGAATTTTTCCTAAAATTAATTCTCCCACACTTTCCACAATTTGCTTCGGCGTTTGCAGTGGATATTCACTAAAAAGCTGAGTTTCTCCTTTGCCTCTTTTCTGCTGATTAATTAACCGTAATTGCTGATTAATTTTATCTATATATTGTAAAGTTTTGTGGAAAATATAATTGTAAATTCCATGAGCAGAAATCAGCCCTTGTGCATTTGCAGATTTACCCTTTAAAGCTTCTATTAAATAATAAGTAAATACTCCATGACCTAGTTCGCTAAATTCCCAAGATTGCTGATTGGTATCACAAGAAAGTAAGGCATAAAAACCTTTGGTTTTGGCTGCACGTTGTTGTAATATTTCCACTAATTGCGGTGTTGGATTTACTCCTCTCAGTGTCATTCCACCGCTATGACAAGCATCAAGCCAAATTAATTGATTTTCGGCTTGACTATTGCCTAATATTTGTAACAGTTCTTTAACTGCTAAACCTGTATTTTGGATGTTGTCTTTGTGAGTATCTGCTAAACATAAAAATGCTTCCTGCGTCTCAGGATTTATTATGCCATGACCAGAAAAATAACAGAGAATTGTATCTAGTGGTTTAGCAGTAGTAGTAATTTTTTTAAGACTGGTGGTAACAGTTGCTAAAAGTGGCAATTCCTGAGTAAAATCATGTAAAATTACCATTTCTGTTTGGGAAAATTGCTGCTGTGTTGCACTAGTCAAAGCTTCAGCTAATCCCTGACAATCAACGGCTGAATAACGTAAAGAAGGAAGTTTTTGATCTTGATATTGGTTCACTCCCACTAGTAACAACCACAGTTTAGCAGTGATTGTTTTTTGAACTTGATTTGATTGACTGGTAGCAACACCGCGTGGACACATATTAAATTGAGATTTTATAAAAATTGTAGGTTGGGTTAAGCGACAGCACAACCCAACAAAAACTTGATACTGTTGGGTTTCCTTGTGTCAACCCAACCTACTACATAGAAGTTTACTTTTAAGTTTAATATTGTATTATATATGGTAATCTTTTGGTTTCAAAATTACCACACATTTTTACAAATAGGTAACAATTTTAAAATGACTGAAAATAATCATGATCAAAATAGTAACTCTTCAAAAAATAACTCCTTTCCTATCAGTGTGTTCCTATTAATGGTAATGATTTTTCCTTTACTGAATCCTGGGTATAATCCACCGACGATACCTGTTTTGGGTTTTCATCGCCTAGTTTCTCAAACCGATATTCCTAAATTAAAACAATTAGATATGGACTATACACAACAAGAGATGGAGAAATTATTAGAGTATTTGGTAGTTCAAGATTATTGGTTTTTAACTAGCCAAGATTTATATGATTTTTTTCTCACTAAATCTAGAGAAGTACCGTATGAGTATCGTAACAAGAACGCTATTATGTTGACATTTGATGATAGCTATAAAACAGTATACACAAATTTATTACCTATTTTATCTAAATTGGAAAAGAAATATGGAAAAAAAGTTAAGGTGGTTTTATTTGTGAATCCAGGTACATTAGCAAATGAGGATAATATGAGTTCAACTCACTTAGGATGTCAGGATTTAAGAGCGGGTTTGCAAAAAGGTTTTTTTGATATTCAATCTCATGGAGATAATCATAAAAATTTGACAGAAATTTCTCAGCAGGAAATTGTAAGAGAACTCTTACTAGCTAGGATTAAACTAAGAAAATGTACAGAAGATTTAGATCCAGATCAAAAAGTAGCATCTCATCTTGCTTATCCCTATGGTGCTTATAATAAACAGGTGCTTGAGTATGTGAATAAGTATTATTTATCTGCATATCTATATAATGATAAGTTACTAAACTATAGTTGTTTACAAGACAATTATAAAATTCCTAGATTAATGGTTAATAGACAAAAATCCAGTCAAGAGTTAATAGAAGCAATTCAAAGATTTTCACCGGACAAGAAGAATAATTTTAAAGAGCAATGTTAGAAAATGAAATTTATAGAATATAAACTAGAAGATGAATATACATCAATTCTACCATTGTTATAAAAAAAATGTCATATTAACATTTTTAATATCAGTGAAATTTCAAGTAATCTAGCTATTATAATATTATTAGTTGATTTTCACAATCAATTACTAAAGTATGCCAGGTTTAACCAACCATTACAGGAGATGCATCAATGCCTAGCATTTTAAGAATCAAGGATAATATTGGTACTACTACTTTTAAGCAAAGCACACAACAATTTAAAGACTTGAAAAAAAGTGATCCTACATTCTTAGCACGAGCCGGTCAGACATATTTTGCCACAACTGTTGATCGCGGTTCTAGTGATCCTAAAAGTGCTAATTATTATGGCGGTGATCATTGGAAAGTTACTTTTAAGGATAAGTTGAAACCTCAAGAGGGTGGTGATTCTATTTCAACTTGGTTTGTTTTTAAGGGTGATGTAGAAGAATATAGACTTGTGCCTTAAAATTAGGATAATGGTGGGTTACGCTATCGCTCTAAGCGTAGCCATGCCCGCAAGGGCTTTACCCACCCTACAGATATTTGATGTTTAATTAAATTGACCTACTTAATAGGAAATTTACGAATATCAACAGGAAGTTGAACTTTATTTTGCTTTTGAAAGTAATCGCGTGAGTAGTAATTTTGCCTGCCGCTATTATCAATAAATTGGGTGTAACCTTGCAACATAATTTGTTTGCTACCGTAACTAAAGGTTAATAGAGAGTTGGCAAAACTTTTATTATAATTTGCTGTTGCGTAGGTATGATTAGTGTCTTGGACATTGAGTCCATAGGTGACTAATTTTTTAGTTCCCCAGTCACAGTCTGTAGGATGACATTGACCGAATACTTGAATATTTAATGTATTGTTACCAGCAGAGGTAATTACTAAGCGAGTAATGCCGCGAGTATTGGCATCTTTGTTTACCCAAGTACCGACAAAATCGCCTGGTGCAGCAATAGCAGGACTAACTAAAGCAGTAGCTAAAGCTAAACTAGCAACCGTAATGTTTAAAGAACGTTTTAACATTTTAGTAACTCTCCATTATTTGTATTTATCTACAGTGAAAATTCATTAACGCCACTTTTTATTTCATGAACTAGTGGCAGGAATTGTGGATGAACTTATGATTGGGATTTTGAAATTTCTAGGACAATTATTGTTGATGACTTTGCCGTTACTATGAATATCTGAAGTAAAATCTCCCAGGTTATAACTTCTGTAAATCCCTTGTCCGAGATGAGGATATTTTGCACCACCCCAATTAACTTCGCTATACTATGCTAATTGGGGAATGGTGTCTTATCCGATGTTTTTCAACCTACATTTATACAACCTGTACAGCATTAGTCGCACTAATGTTATAGCCTTCTAAGAAAACGATCGCATCAGCCGCTGGATTAAAACCAGCAATTCCATCATTCAAAGCCACGAAAGTACCAGCGTAACCCGTAGCTGTGAAAGCTTTAGCCTGAGAAACTCCAAAGCTGAAGGGTGTGAGTAAAGTCTGGATATTTGCAACATTCAATGCACCAACATTACCAAGAGAAGATGTGAGGAGACCACCTATAGGTGCAGGTGCGTCTATCTTATCGCCCTGACTGTAATTGTAATCTTTGATTACATCAAAAGTAAAATTCGGAGAAGTCCCAAGTAAAGACTCACCCAGACTCAGAGCATTATACTTAAAAGTATCGCTGCCAAGACCACCAAAGAGGATGTCCTTACCTAAGCCACCAACGAGGGTATCATTACCTAAGCCACCAATGAGGGTATCATTACCGTCATCACCAAAAAGGATGTCATTACCAGCACCACCATTAATGGTGTCATTCCCTAAGCCACCCTTGAGGGTATTGTTGCCAGTGTTGCCATTAATGATATTCTTTAGAGCATTACCAGTACCATTAAGGTTCGCAGCGCCTGTTAAAGTCAAGTTTTCGACGTTGGCTGTCAATGTGTAGGTAATAGAAGATTTAACAAGGTCAGTACCCTCATTAACCAATTCTGTGACAACATCCCCGCCAGTGTTAACAAAATAAACATCATTGCCAGTGCCACCTTTTAAACTATCATTGCCAACACCACCATTGAGGATGTCATTACCAGCGCCTGCAATTAAGGTATCATTGCCAGCACCACCATTGAGGATGTCATCACCAGTACCATCTTCTTGAAGCCAATCATTACCACCATTCCCATTCAAGAAGCTATTGCCGAAGTTGCTACCATATAATACATCATTGAAATTGCTACCATTGACATTATCGAAATTCCAGACGGTGTAGTTCAAACTTGCCCAACTTGAGAGAGGTGTACCGATATATTGCAGAATGGGGCCAAATCCTGCGCGTAGGTCAACTTTAACACCTCCGAGAGCAGCGGAGACATCAATAGTATCATTCAGAGTCGTATTGGTGTTAGTATAAGCACCTCCAGCAGCAGCGACTATCTCAACATTAATTAACTGATCTTGACTACCATCAGCAGATTTTTGTACGATCGCTTGGGGAACAAAAAAGGTAATTGGGGAATAGAAACCATTAGCGGGGGCAGCAAAAATGGAAGTACCATTACTGTAATCTGCCATATCAAAGCCTGATGTGCCATCGAAGATATCGAACCCTGAACTACCAAGGAAATAATTCCAACTTCCTCCTCCACCGTCAAGGTAATCATTGCCTGCACCACCATCAAGTATATCTTTCCCATCATCTCCGAAGAGAACATCGTCCCCAGTAAGTCCCTGTAGGGTATCATTACCAGCAAAGCCGACAATTACGTCATCGGGATTACTGCTGTTATAATCGCCACGATAATGAACGTTTAGTTGCAGGAAATCTACGTTTGTATCATCCTGAATCGCTACATCTAGGACTCCTTCGTTTTCGATGGTGGAAATCAGGGAAATGCTACCAGAAGGGTTGATGGTAAAAGAGGGACTAAGTGCGCCGGGAATAATACTAGAAATATTGTTAGGATAGTAGCCTTTGCCATTGCTATTGGTGGCTGCTAAATTACCTAAATCTAATTTGCTATAGGCTGCTGCATCACCTGGATTCCAGTGATTACTTGGATTATTTGGATTATTTGCACCACTTTCCATTGTACCCAGAAATGCCCACCAAGCGGAATAATCTGAGCTATAACCACTGGCACCACTAACAAATCTCAAGCCAATACTATCATTGTCAGAACCACCTGCGGCAGCTTGAACGTTATATTCTAGGGTAGCACCGATTAGTTTACCACCCAAATTTCTTTGATCTAAACCAGTAAAGGTATTAGCAAAAACACGATTAGCTGTAGTATCATCGTAGTCTCTAAAACCAAGAACGCCCAAGCTGTTATAAAAAGCAGTTAAAGCAGCAGACGGTGCTGGACTTTCAACGCCATTTGCGGTAGAAAAATTGTCGTAAACACCCCAACCTGTAGTCATGGTAGATTCCTCTAAACTAACAAAATTTTCTTGACAGTCTCCGAGTTAAAGGTACGGAGAATATGAAATAATCCAGCTTTAAAGGCTTTATCAACGCCTTCACTGTTTATTAGGTAGAGTAATTATTTTTTATGCACTCTCGAAAAAACATCATTGAAATTTTTTCAACTTTTGTGCAATTTAGTAGCGATCGCTTTGACCATTGGGCGGTAGAATCGAAACTGCGGCGCAGTATGCAAAGTTGTCTCAACCGCACACCCCAAGAAACGTCGGAATCGTTCTGGGCATTATATTGGTATAAGTTTTGGCAGGTTACAGAAACTCAGGCTTTAGCGAAAGAACATCTCACCGCTTACTTACAGGAATCTTGTTATTGGGTATCCCAAAAAACAGTTACAAGTTTTGCTAGTACGCAGTATCAACTTTCAGACTGCTTTCAAATTGCAATTTCCCAAGTTGAGAAAATTTTCCAAGGTTTTAACCCAAATCAAAGCTTCAGTCTCAAAAATTACGCAACTACGATTTTTAGTAATTCTATTCGAGAGACTTTGCGTCAACGTCATGAAGTTGATATCTGCACAGATTGGGGATTATTGCGTAAAATCACGAAAAAGCGGTTGCTGGAGTCTTTAGAAACTGCTGGTTTATCTCCCAGTGAAGTGAATGCTTATGCACTGGCTTGGGAATGCTTCAAAACGTGCTATGTTCCCTCTCCCACAGGTACGTCTCGTCAACTTCCTCCCCCAGATTTAGCCACTTGGAATGCGATCGCTAAAAGTTATAATTCTCAAAGCAGTCAACAGGTAAATCCCCAAACTCTGGAAAAATGGCTGCTGAATACTGCTAAAGCTGTCCGCAAATATCTTTATCCCACACACAATTCTCTCAACACACCCAAAGGTGGGGATGATTCTTTAGAGTGGTTAGATAATCTTCCAGGGTTACAACAAGAGTCTTTAGTTAACGAAATTATCGCCCAAGAAGAAGCAGCAACCAGAAATAACCAGCAAAGCGAAATCAATCAAGTCTTAATAATCACAATATCCGAAATAGAACCACAATTACAGCAAATATTGCAATTATATTACCGTCAGCAGCTAACTCAAGACAAAATTGCCAAACACTTAGAAATGCAGCAATATACCGTTTCTCGACGACTGAAAAAAGCACAAGAAAGTTTATTAAAATCTTTAGCTAACTGGAGTCGAGACACCCTGCATATTTCCATCACTTCAGACCTACTCAAAAATATGAGTATATTAATGGAAGAATGGCTACAAAATTATTATCATAATTCGTAATTCGTAATAATTCCTTCTTCCTTCTTCTTCCTTCTTCCTTCGCGCACTTCGCGCCTATCCCTACGGGACGCTCCGCGAACGCGGTTCATTAAATCCGTATTCATTTAATCCCTAACCATGCTAACCTTTGCGAACCCGACAGATTTAATCTTAGAAATTCCTAACACCACCCGACAACAAGCGATACTTCCCAATCAATCTTTTTCCAACTCATATTCTCGCTATCAAGCTTATATAAATGAACTTTGCCTAAGTGCTGTCTTACAATGGTTGCAAGAAGATTTGACACCACAAGCAAAGATATGGCTAACTACCACAGCATTATCCAGTTTTTGGGAACTGGTAAATGCAACTGCAGTCACAATAGACTCCACTCGATTGATTTTGGTTCCTCAAGACACAATTGATTTGAGTGAATTCCGCGTACCTCAAGAATGGGTGGATATACCAAACTGGGTAGGAGATTATTATTTAGCTGTACAAGTAGAACCAGAAGATGGTTATGTGAAAATTTGGGGTTATTGTACCCATGCACAGCTTAAAACAAAAGGTAGTTATGACGCAAGCGATCGCACTTATTCCCTAGATGCGAGTGAGATGATTCAAGATATCAATGTATTAACATTAACATTGCAGCTTTGTTCAACTGAAACCACACGCACCGCTATTACTCCCCTACCAGATTTACCACTAACACAAGCCCAAAATCTGATTACCCGGTTAGCAAATCCAGAAATAATCACCCCCCGATTAGCAATTCCTTTTCCTTTATGGGGTGCATTAATTGAAAATGGTGGTTGGCGAAAAAGCCTATATCAAAAGCGTTTAGGACTACCAGAACAATGGTCTATTTTACAATGGTTAGAAACTGGTATATCTGAAATTGCTGAAAATATAGGTTGGGGAAAATTGAATTTAGAAATGGGTGCAGCTAGTGCTAGAAGTGTAACAGAAACTCAACCACAACAAACCCTATTTCGACAATTAGAAATTGCAGGACAACTATACGAATTACTAGTCATACCCCAAACAGAAGAAACTTGGCGCTTTGAATTGCGTAATCTCACTATCGCTGCAACCATACCCGGTGGTTTTAAACTCCGACTTCTCACCGAAGATTTACAACCTTTCCCCGATAATGAAGCAGTAGCCACAACTGCGGTACAATCAATATTTGTAGATGTAGCCTTAGAACCAGGAGAAGGCATAGTTTGGGAAATTGAACCCTTACCAGAAAACTATGACCGGGAAATTCTCAGGTTTTAATTATATATCTTGTGAACTCTTACTTAAAATTTTAACTGCTTATGATTGGGGTCGCAATTGTCGGTACTGGATTTGGTCAAAAAGTACATATTCCCGCATTTCAAGCACATCACAAAACTGAAATAGTCGCTGTTTATCATCGAGATATTAAAAAAGCTCAAGCTATCGCTACAGCGAATAATATTCCCTATGCTAGTGATAACTTAACAGAAATTCTCGCTTTATCAGAAGTTCAAGCAGTCAGCATTTCTACACCGCCATTTTTACATTATGAAATGGCTAAACAAGTTTTAGAAGCTGGTAAACATCTCTTACTAGAAAAACCTATTACTTTAAATGCAACTGAAGCCAAAGAACTATATCAGTTAGCAAAAAATAAAGGTGTAATTGCAACAGTAGATTTTGAATTTCGCTTTATCCCCGCATGGCAATTTTTTGCACAACTTCTCTCCTCAAATTATGTAGGAAATATCCGCTTAATTAAAATTGATTGGTTGGGTGCTTCCCGCGCAGATGTTTCCCGTCCTTGGAATTGGTATTCTGCAAAAGAAAAAGGCGGTGGTGCATTAGGATCTTTAGGTTCTCATGCTTTTGATTATATTAACTGGCTATTTGGAACAGTTCACAAATTAAACGCCCATTTGAGTACAGCAATTACCGAAAGAATTGACCCAGCCAATGGAGAATTAAAAGCAGTAAATACAGATGATACTTGTATGTTATCTCTGGAATTAGTAAATGGTACACCTTGCCAAGTTGCTATTAGTGCAGTGGTTCATGCAGAAAGAACTCATCGAGTAGAAGTGTATGGAGATAAAGGTACAATAATTTTAGGTAACGATAATCAAAAAGATTATATTCACGGTTTTCGGGTTTGGAGTTTTCAACCAGGACAACCTTTAACAGAAATAGAAATTCCTAAACAATTACTATTTCCCCAACATTATAATGATGGTCGGATTTGTGCATTTCTTCGTGTTGTAGATGAATGGGTAAAAGGAATTGAAACTCAGCAGGAAATTACACCATCTTTGCGAGAAGGAGTTTATTCGCAATTATTAATGGATTTATCCCATCAATCAAATGATTTAAGAAGTTGGGTAAATGTGCCGAGTTTAGAATCATTTTTGGCTTAATTAATAACTATTTAGATCCCCGATTTCTCAAATGATTCAGGGATCTATCTATTCACTAGCCACACGAATAGCGGTTAAAATTGCATTCATTATTTTTAGCCATATCTTCTCTTTCAAAACCACTAACCAATATGATATAAGCATTTATCAGTCATATATTTTACCCAGTTGCAGCCATTAAACTAGATTAAGAACATCATCCGAAAGATAGATATTGATATGAATTTCCGGTAATTTACGAAAATCCTTTTCCTCGTGTTGGATATATAAGAACGATAGCATTCAACTCATTGAGTCAAAAGGAGTGAAACATGAAAGTAAACATTAAGCATATTTATAAATGGTTTTTTAGTCCTGTGTCTGTAGGTGTCTTGACAGTAATAGCGATCGCATCTTCTCCTTCTCTATCCTTTGGTGCTGCTACTACAAATATCTCATCACCAACAACTTCAAGAAAATTAGTTGCTCAAAACCAAGGTAATTACAGAAATAATACTTTTAAATTGAGGTTTAACTATTCTACCAAGGATTTTGTACTTGATCATAAAACAACTCGACCCAGTTCCAACTTGAATTTTTTAGTTATTGATCTTTGGAATAAAAAACACGCTCAGAAAATCAAAGCAGGAGCTTATGAAGGTGGAGCGGAATACCCAGCAAATGCACAGGTTAGGGTGTACTACAATCCTCGACGTTTGTCATTGCAAAACTGGGTTAAACAAAGTCAGGATTTTGCAGCACCCAAAAAATTTAGTAATGTAAAAATAGCAGGACAAAACGCCCTCCAATTTGAATCTAGTGGTTTGTATGAAAATAAGCACACCATTTTAGTTAACCCTAAAAACTCTCACATCATTGTTATCAGCTTATCTCAAATTGGATCTGGTAATGATGATGCTATATACCGCAAAGGATATCAACAAGTGCTGCAATCTTTGAGATTTAATTGATAAGAGGGAATAGGGAAAAGTAGCTAGAAAGATAATTACGAATTACGAATTATTGCATTCTATCAATAGTCCGATATTGAATAGCTTCTGCGACGTGTTGTGGTTTGAGATCATCATCCCCAGCTAAATCTGCAATAGTTCGTGCTACCTTGAGAATGCGATCGCTTGCTCTAGCCGATAAACCCAATTTTCTAATCGCAGCTTCCAATAAATTCCGACTAGCATCATCTAAATTACACCACTTTTGGAGATGACCACTTTGCATTTGGGCATTACAACGCAGATTTGTTTCTGATTGAAAACGAATCATAGCCCGTTCTCGTGCTGTTTTCACTCTTTCCGCGACAGATTTTGACCCTTCCCCCGTTGCAGCTTGGGTGATTTCCTCCGGTTTCAAGCGATTTACAGCCACTTGTAAGTCAATTCTATCCATTAACGGCCCAGACAACTTAGCCCAATATTGCTCTCGGTGACGAGGGGAACAGGTACATTCTTGAATCGTATCGCCATAGTAACCACAAGGACAAGGATTGGTACTCGCTACCAATGTAAATTGTGCAGGAAACGTCACCGACTGTCTAGTTCGGGAAATTGTCACAAAACCATCTTCCAACGGTTGGCGCAGAAACTCCAATACATCCCGCTTGAACTCCGTAAGTTCATCGAGAAAAAGTATGCCACGATGTGATAAAGATATCTCTCCAGGACGTGGAAAAGTGCCACCACCAACTAGAGAAGGCCCCGATGCCGAATGGTGAGGACTACGAAAAGGGCGATCGCGCACCAACGAACCACGATTTTTCAACAACCCAGCCACAGAATGAATCCGCGTTACTTCCAACGACTCAGAAAATTCTAATGGTGGTAAAATGCCTGGTAAGCGACGTGCTAACATTGTCTTTCCGCTGCCCGGTGGCCCTACAAAAATGAGATTATGTCCTCCCGCAGCTGCAATTTCCAAAGCCCGACGCGCATGAGCTTGTCCTTTGACATCGTGCAAATCTGCGCCAGTATAAACTGCGTCTAACCCATTTCTAGTTTCATCCAACTTTATAGGTTTGTAACGTCCTGGATTATTTAACAAATCCACCACATCAGCAATATGTCTGCAACCATAAACCGCTAATCCTTCCACCACCGCAGCTTCTTGAGCATTATCAACAGGAACAACTAAACCCGTAATTCCCATTTTTTGTGCAGTTGCAGCAATAGGAAGAACACCCGCAACAGGACGCAAACTACCATCTAAAGAAACTTCACCTAAAAATAAAAAATCTCCCAACAAATCAGGGTTTACCTGTTCAGAAGCCGCTAAAATTCCTACACTAATCGGTAAATCAAAAGCCGGTCCTTCCTTGCGTAAATCTGCGGGAGTCAGGTTAATTACAATCTTTCGCATGGGAAAAGCAAAACCCGCATTTTTCAAAGTTGCTTTTACCCGTTCCTTAGATTCTTGAATAGCCGAATCTGGTAAACCTAAAATCACAATTCCCGGTAAACCCCCGGAAACATCAACTTCCACACCCACTTTTACAGCGTCGATACCGATAATAGATGCACTCCAGACTCTAGCCAGCATTTTTGTATATGAATAAACCTTTAAGATATCAAAGCAGATTCTTGGGTGGATTAACAATGAGTGAAATCACGCAAGAAGACTGTTAGCAATCAGAAATCGAGCTAAAATAATAGCAGCTAAAGATGTAGGTGACTTATGGTTCAAGCATTAACAAAACCATTAACCTTAGAAGAATTCCTCATCCAATATGGTAACAATCCCCGCTATGAACTTGCAGACGGAGAACTGATTGATATGGAACCAACTGGCTCCCATGAAACCGTCGGTGGTAAACTAGCAACACAATTGGGTATTGCTATCACTACCGCACAACTTCCCTGGTTTATTCCTCGCACTTGTCTTATCCGTCCTTTTGCAGAAACAGCCACAGCCCGCCGTCCTGATGTTGTAGTATTAGATGAAACTGTGCTGCACCATGAACCTTTTTGGGAAAATGAACCAGTTATTGCTTTAGGACAATCAATTAAATTAGTTGTTGAAGTGGTAAGTACAAATTGGGAAACAGATTATGCGCGTAAAGTTGAAGAATACGCTTTATTAGGAATTCCTGAATATTGGATTGTTGATTATCGGGGATTGGGGGGTGTTGTTTTTATTGGTAAACCAAAACAACCCACATTTACAGTTTGTCAATTAATTGGTGAAGATTATATTCAGCAAAAATATCGGTTAGGTGAATTTATTAAATCTCCTCTTTTCCCTTCCCTGCAACTGCGTCTTGATGATGTTCTACCTCGATAATTTATTTTGGATTCAAGGAATAATTAATATATGGAAAACAAATCTATTGCGGATATTGTAGAAAAAGTTAAATCAGGAATCATTCATATTGTTCATGTATTGGATGGAGAACGAGTTTCATCTGGTACTGGATTCATGGTTAATGGCTACTTGGTCACAAATCACCATGTTATCTATAAAGCACCAAGCAAATCTAAAATAGTTTTGAAAACTTATGACAGTGATCGAAACAAGGCTTTAGAGGGAATAATAGAATTAGAACGTGATGAAGATGGTTACTTCTCAGGCTTAACTAATAAAGGTGATAAGCAAGATGATTTATTTATTCTGGCATTGAGTGAAGAAAATAAAAATGATTATATTGTTTTTGATATTCCTGAACTAAGAGAAGAAAAATTAAAATTATATAATTTTTCATTTGGAATTCATGAAAATAAAAGAATAGGAGAACCTATTTTTTTCCTGGGATATCATTTTGATCATTTTCAAATTACTTGCCACACAGGCATTATCTCATCTTTTAATGAAAGGAATGGCGGTCATATTATACAGGTTGATGCAAGTGTCAATAGGAGCAATTCAGGAAGTCCACTAATCGATCCAATTACACACAAAGTTATTGGAATTATTACTCGCAAAGAAACAGGTTTAGGTAAAAATTTTAGTTCCTTTTATTCTGTTGTTAAAAACAACATAGACTTTCTAGACTCAGCAAGATTATCTTTCATACAACAACAAGATAAAGAAATTCAAAAAAGAATTAATGATGCCATATTTAATAAAGGAATTTTTGAGAGAGGATATAACAAAATACAAGATAACATAAATTATAGAGACAGCATAGAAGGAATTATCGAACAATTGTCCAAGAATAATGCTAATTTACTTGAAATAGCTAAACAGATTGAACGATCCGCTAATGTAGGAATAGGTTATGCTTTTTCTGTAGATAAACTCAAGAATGAAAAATGTTTCTTGAATGAAGTTGCTTAAATAAAATTTAGATATCTTTATCCTGATAGTTCTAAAAAGTAATTAACACAGTAACAATTCACATCACAAATTTCCAATTATAAGTTTCACTTCCTCAATATCTTTAACCGTGAGAAGCGAGCGGTAAATTGTTTTTAGCTGATCAAAATCAGATATATCAGAAATTTTTGGCATGAACTTTAATCCTTCCTTGCCAAATTTAACTTCTAATAACATTTCAATACTTGAGAGTATACCCTGCCTTTGTCCAAGTTGAAATATTTGTTGTTCCAAAGGTGATTTTAGTATATCTTCCATATTGATTTAGACCGGGGGTTATGACAAATTTTCGATTACAATTCTTAATTCCTCTAAAGTTTCAACAGTGAGAATGGAGCGTTGAATTGTTTTGAGTGTTTCAAAATCCGATATTTCAGAAATTTTTGGCATGAACTTTAATCCTTCATTACCAAATTTTACTTCTAAACATAATTCAATACTTGAGAGTCTGTCTTTTTTTTCTCCCTTTTGTTCGCCTTGTTGTTCTCCCTGTTGCAATATTTCTTCATACCAAGGTGATTCGCGTAAAACTGACATATCCCACCTCATAATTTCTTGAACTAAGGCGCTATCTAATACAAACGTAGCAAAAAAAGCGAGAACCGTTTCTAATTGATTTAATTGTTCATCAGCTTGCAATAAACGCAATGCTTCCCGAATTATAGTTTCATCTTCACCACCTTTGAGAATCGGCACAAAAGGCAGTAAAGACGGTAAAGGTTGCTCTAAGGCAATTTTAACATCTACTTCCCACAGGTTAATCACTCGGTAATCTTGACGAACTTCTAAACCAGCAAGATTTGACTCATATCGCGTGGGTATTTCTGCATCACCTGTTTTCAGAATGTTAATGAGTACAGGATACGTTGGTAATTTATATTTTTCCTCAGCTAATCCTGAGTATGCACGCATTCGTCGTGGCATTTCTGGTTTATACCGCAATTGCAATTCATTCAGAACCAGAAATTTTCCGTACTCTTGACTTTCGACGCGGATAAGTACATCACTTTCTCGACTAATCCATTGGAACTCAGAATTGAGAATTTCCCCAGCAACCACATCAGAGATTTGCGTCACCCATTTTACCCAATTGTCGGGTGCAAGGCTAATTAAGCGTTTGGTACTGACATCAGCAGGTTTCGACATAGAGCTATAGATGCACTGACTACACAACAGCTTAACTTTTTCTCCACAAATAAGCGATCGCCTAAAATCTCTAATATCAAGTCCGGCTAATTAGTGAGAATAACTGTTTCCCTGTTCCCTATTCCCTGCCCCAACAGATATGATAACTATTCTAAAGGACTTGACATAACAGATGAGTAAGTAAATCTGCATGAGCAATACCACAGAAACGATTTTCAGCAAAATCATTCGTAAAGAAATTCCCGCCAATATTGTTTATGAAGACGATTTAGCCCTGGCCTTTACAGATGTTAACCCCCAAGCCCCAGTTCACATCCTTGTCATTCCCAAAAAACCCATAGTTAGCCTCGCAACAGCCGAACCAGAAGATCAGGCTTTATTAGGACATCTATTGTTAACAGTCCAAAAAGTCGCAGCACAAGCTGAACTAGAAAACGGGTATCGCGTAGTCATGAATACAGGTGCTGATGGCGGTCAAACAGTCCATCACCTACATATACATATACTAGGTCGTCGTCCCATGTCCTGGCCACCCGGTTAACTTCCACATCTGAAATAATCTATTAATAATCTAGAAATCTTGTGGTGTGGGCATCCTGCCCACCCAAATACCTTTTGTCAATCTCATCACATTAGAAAAACATATAACTGTCATAACCAATACTAATTTTAATTATCTTTACAAAACTCAACTTAGGCTTTAATGTTGAATACAGATAGGCAAAACAACCTATCAACATCATACGAAAATAAAGCACTCATAAAATGACCACAACCTTACAACAGCGTTCAACCGCTAACGTATGGGATCGCTTCTGCGAATGGATCACCAGCACCGAAAACCGTATCTACATCGGTTGGTTCGGCGTACTCATGATCCCTACCCTGTTAGCTGCTACCACCTGCTTCATCATCGCTTTCATCGCTGCGCCTCCCGTTGACATCGACGGTATCCGTGAGCCAGTTGCAGGTTCCTTGATTTACGGAAACAACATCATCTCTGGTGCAGTTGTTCCTTCTTCTAACGCTATTGGTTTGCACTTCTACCCAATCTGGGAAGCAGCTTCCTTAGATGAGTGGTTGTACAACGGTGGTCCTTACCAATTGGTAATTTTCCACTTCTTAATCGGTGTAGCTTGCTACCTCGGTCGTGAATGGGAACTTTCTTACCGCTTAGGTATGCGTCCTTGGATCTGTGTTGCTTTCTCCGCTCCTGTAGC
>NZ_JACJTQ010000019.1 GCF_014698735.1 Anabaena catenula FACHB-362 | reverse complement strand
TTACAGCCAAATCCCAAGATAGTCACTCATAGCAGATGACTTAGCATGGAAGCATAAGTGAGTAATTGGTAGTAATTGTTAGTTTTTTAGCTACTGTTAATTAACCCTCATAATCCATTAGCACTTGCACCCAGCGTGGCGGACGGGGAATCGGATTTCCCAAACGATCTAACAACAACCATGAGGCCAGATGTACCACAAATAGGTAAATCAGGTTGTTGAAAGCAATCAATACTACTGCCCCTACTTGAATGACAAACACACTCGGAGTCGCCAATATTTCCAACTTCAGGAATATCCACTCAATAATTTCTGTCATTTGGGTAATCACATAAACCCACAAATCTTCACCTGATAACACTGACAGCAACCACAACCGAAAAAATACCCCTACAACGCTTAAAAGCATACCTAAAGTGATAGAAACAATCCAAGGTACACGACGATGCCACGTTGCCCCCAACAGCACCCCCATCAATCCAAAGGGCATTACAAACAAAATACTGCGAACAGGCCCCATTAGCACCGCTAACAGTAAGCCAGAGGTGAGAGCAGCCATCCAAGCTGCACGTTTACCCCAGCGCAGGTAAACTAGAGCGATCGGTACTGGAAAAAAGATCCGCAAAACAGGGCCCAAGGGAAAATAAACATTAATAAACCATATCAAACTAGCAGTACTGGCGAAAAACGCAGTTTCCACCATCCTCAAGGGAGCATCAACCTTGAGTAAGGGTTGGGTTAACGGCTCTTGTTGATCTAACCGATGACTAGGAAGTGAAGATTCCGGTGATGTATTTTCATCAGGTTCATCGGGTACAGAATCTAAAATACTCATACTGAATAAGGTGTTAAATTATCATTTTTTCTAAAGCTGACAAATCGGGAATACACATAACATCTTGATTCCTTACAATCAAGCCTTTTTTTTCCAGCCTTGTCAGTACACGTGTTACTGTTTCCCGTGCCAGTCCGCTCAAACTACTTAATTCACGGTGAGGTAAATTAGGAATTTCTGTGCCTGTCTGCCCTCTTTTCCCCTGTCCTTCTGCCAAAAATAGCAAAGTATCTGCCACCCGCGATTGACTATCCGATTCCCGCAAACGTAATCGCCGATTTACTTGCCGTAACCGTCGTGCCATCAGTTGCGCCAATCTAAGCCCTGCCAAAGGTTCTGTGTTCAGTAACTTGACAAAATCTTGAGCAGGCATACTGCCAATCATCGTTGGAGTTAGAGTAATTACATCAGTAGAACGCGGAACTTCATCTAGTGCCGCCATTTCCCCAAATAATTCTCCTTGGCCAATAATATTTAGTGTTACTTCTTTCCCTTCTAAATTGTATGTGCGGATTTTTACCCATCCATCGACGACAAAATACACAGAACCGCCCCAGTCATTTTCTAGCAGGATTACTTGATTGGCTGGGTGAGTACGAGTAACAAGATGGGTGAGGGCTTTTTCTACAATAGATTCAGGCAACCCTTGAAAAAAAGGTGCTGAGGTTATCCACGTATGAGCGGTTATCTGCAAGCTATATCGATCTTCCATTAGAACATATTTATTAAAGCTGCTATCAATACAACAAGCAAGATCGCTGTTTAAAAAATAAGCTATCAAATAACAGCCGCTTTTAAAGAGGAAACTAAACTATGTTACACAAGAAAACAACAATCTAGTTTTTTCTCACCAATCTTCATCTTATCCATAAATTTCAGTGATCGGTGATTACTTACCTCTAGTGCAGCATGACACAAATAACTATTAATCCTCACGATGCAGTTGCATCTCCCAGTAATTCATCACATAATTGCCGTCAGAAGTCAGAGCAATAACTTTTGCCACTGAGAACTTCGGTAATTGTGAATCCCATAAAAATCAAAGTACATTTCTACATAAGGTAATTTAACGTGACTTCCCGTGCAGATGAAATTCACAAACTGATCGCAGACATTGACAACTTACTTGCCCACAGTGGCAACCGTTTGTCGAAGCTACTGTCTGGTCAAGGACCTGAAGACAGAGAAGTTTTACACCGAGTTCGTGATTTTCTTGTGAAACTCACCGAAACGGAGGTATCTGAAGACAGCACTCCCAAGCAGTCTACTGCACAACCACTATCATCTTTGTTGGCGCGATTTGTGGAGCAGGAGAATAATCAACCAGCATCACATTCTTATCAAACCCAACAGGAACCGAGCAATGTTGTCGCTGGACAATTAAAAGATGAACTTTTGGTTTTGTTTGAACCCTTACAAGCAGAATTGTCAGGACTGTTGCAAGACAGAGCGACTCTTGTGCAGGAAATTAGGCAGCTAGAACAAAAGCGACTACAAAATTACTCCTTAACGCAGCAGTTAGCAAATCAAGAGCAGATAATTGCAGAATTTTTACAAGTACTAATAAGCCGCTTAATACCCAGTCTAACACCACATTTGAAACAAACCATTTCAAATCCTCCCAGTTCTGTCACAGACGACCAGAACCAGAATCTAGAATTAGTAAACTCTGCAATGCCATCGGGTTTAGAATCAGCAGAGGGGATAGACAGGTTAGCTAGTCTGGCGAGAGAATTGGATCAACGCTTGTTGTCACTAGATGGGACTGTCAACGTTGTCTTTGGCTCACTAGAGCGTAACATCAACACCTATCATCAGTCCCTATCCCAAGCATTGGCGAGAATGCACAGCCAAGGGATGCAAGGTGAACAGTTGATGGTCAACTTTCTCAATAATTTGACTCAGTATTTACAACAGCAATCCCTAGATACCCAGCCTCTATTTTCTGGGGTAAATACTGAATTAGAGGTACAACCAGTTTCGACTAGTTCTGAAGTGATAAGTCCACCTTTGCCATTAATCCAGCTAGAAGATGACTCTTCACTTCATCCTGCTTCTGCAATAGAAGATGCTGTGACTGTGGAAAATGTGGATGCAGTACTGTCATATCTTGTCAGCGATGAGTTTCTCGCTTCAAACCTTGCTGTTACCACCTCAGAGGAATTACAGTCAGAGGGTGTTGAAGAGACTCTAGAGGCGGCACTGCTAGAAATTACCACAGATGATTCTGCCGCTCTTCCCACCTCAGAGGAATTACAGTCAGAGGGTGTTGAGGAGGCTCTAGAGGCAGCACTGCTAGAAATTACCACAGATGATTCTGCCGCTCTTCCCACCTCAGAGGAATTACAGTCAGAGGGTGTTGAGGAGAATTTAGAGGCAATACTGGCAGAAATTGCGACAGATGATTCTTTCTCTCATGATTCTGTCGCTCTTCCCACACCAGAGCAATTACAATCACAGACTCCTAATGCAGTAGACCAACTTTATGCAAGTTTGTTTGGTAGTGAAAATTCTACTGTCTCCAAAGAGTCGATTGCTCTACCGATGATCACACCTGAATTATCGGTTACAGAAATAACCCCATCTCCAACTATTTCAGAGCAAGAAGAAGATGATTTGCTGGTGTTCCCAGATCATGGGGTTGAGCAACAAGAGGCAAATATTTTAGAGCAGAGCCAAAATCCCGTCACGGAAAGCTCCAATGCTCTGATAGAGTCTACAGAGCCATCATCTGATTTATGGGAAGGCTTGTTGTTAACAGAGGATACACAGCCAGAAGTAGAAGTTACTATAGAAGATACTGCCCCCACACTACTCGACTCTCTGCCAGATCCTACTGATACAATTACAGTTCTCACGGATTTATTGGTTGATGCCAGCAGTGACCAACAACTTTTAGAAATATTATCCTTTGATGATAATTTAGAAATCGCAGCGGCAGAAACTCTCATAGTGTCCTCACCAAGAGAGGTGCAAACAGAAGCGCAGGATTTACTTGTATCTACTTACATTGCTGCTTCACCACAGGAAAATTTACTGTCTCTAGAAAATAACGAGGCACAAATTGTACCGGACATTGTTCTAGACGAAGAGCAGTTGCAGCAATTGAATCGAGATTTGGCTAACTTTGATTGGCAGTTAAATTCTGGCTCAGAATCTCTTAATAACTCGGAAAGTTTTCAGAATTCCCTAGACACAGTTGAGACGATAACTGAAACTTCTAGGAGCCAACCATTAGAAAATATACCAACGGGTGCTGTTGCTGATTTGGATGTTCCTCAATTGGACATTGGGGTAGATTTGAATCAGACAACTGAAAAAAAAAAGGAAGCCACAATTTTTTTCCAGGACGCTTCTTTGCCTACCAGTAACAATTTGATTGCTACTTCTGAAGCAACAGTTACAAGTCTGGATTCAATTTGGTATTTAGGAATTGATTTGGGTACAACGGGGATTTCAGCGGCGCTATTGAATCGTTCCAGATCGATTGTTTATCCTGTTTATTGGTCAGCACAAACCCAACTAGGCGAAACTGCTTTTGAGCAATCATTTCGCTTACCCGCAGAAGTTTATCTACCTACGGCTTCCATACCTCACGCAGAAACTATTGAGCAGACTACACCAGCAGCTGTCGCTAAGGATAAAGTCTCTGACAATCTGACTCAAAATTCTCCGCTACATGGATCACCAGAAGAACCAAAGCACCATCTTTATTCAACGCATTTAAAGCCCTATTTACACGTAGCTATCCCCTACAAGAATACCCAGCAAAAATGGGAACCTGTGTTGCAGTTAAATGAATTTTCAGCCGGACCATTGATTTGGGTGGTGCGATCGCTCTCTAAACTACTATTAACTCTCAAATCTGATCAAAGCAGTACTACTCCCGCTCTCATTGCTCATGCTGTGGGGATAGATACACAAACTTTCTCTCACATCATCAATAACCTAGCCGGTGTTGTTTGTACTTGTCCCTCTAATTGGTTAGAACAATATCGCTTCAATGTGCGGGAAGCTATCCTCACTAGTAAACTAGTCTCCCATGCCCAACAAGTATTTTTTGTTGAGGAAGCGATCGCTAGTTTGCTACCAGAACTTGATAGCGCTGATTCTCAACCAGTCCAATTGAGTGAAAATCAGGGTTTGCGTCCTTTAAAAACTAGCGAATATCCTATGCAGGGTAACACCTTAGCACTGAATATTGGCGCAACCTCTACAGAAATGGCACTGGTTGATTTACCAAGTGATTTAAGTCAATTAACATACAGAGATTTCATGCTCCACAGTTTTGCCTATGCTGGTAAGGGCATTGAGCAGGATATTATCTGTCAGTTACTGCTACCACCAAAATCTCGTCAACCCCGTCAGCAAGCCCAAGCTAATAGCAACACAGCTAGCAGTAATTCTACTCAAAGGCATTGGCAACCCTCTATTCCTGGTTTAGATCAGATGCACTTGTCTAGTTTGGGGTTGGAAGCATTAGAACTACCACGAGTTGGGGAACCGGATATTGCTGCCCGCATTCGCTTCCAGCAGCGGTTAGAAAGTTCTCTGTTAGGACAAGGACTGTTAGAAGCTGCTACCGCCCTGAAACTGATTTTGCAACACCAAGAATCTTTTACCCTAGAATTAGCTGACGGGTTGTGGGTATTGCAGCGACGAGACTTGGAGAGCCAAGTATTTGTGCCTTATGTACGTCGTCTCAACCGCGAACTTAATAAGTTATTAGTAGCTCGTGGTATCCCTACAGAAGCTGTTAATCAAGCGATTCTCTCCGGTGGAGTTGCTTCTGTGGGTACAGTCAACCGTTGGTTAAGACAAAAACTCCCTAACGCCAAGATTATTCAGGATTTATATCTGGGTGAAAACGGCGCTCCTAATAGTAGTCGGGTTGCCTATGGTCTGGCTATGTTGCCTCTGTATCACCAGGTTTTAGAAATACCTAGGCAACAGTACACTGATTATTTCCTGTTTACTGAATTGCTGAAGCTTTTACCTGATATCTCCCCTGGTGTTCACGGTAGCGTGCCGGAGACATCAACTATACGTTCCCTATCTTTTGGTGAAGTTCTCCAATTATTTGAAAGTCGTGGCATCAATACCCGCACTTGTCAACAGCGACTACTGGCTTTCTTAGAAGGTGAATTACCTCCAGGTTTGATACCTTCTATTCTGTCGGAAAGGCTACCTCACTCAGATGCTAGGGAAATGCCTTTAGATTCTATTTGGTTGACCAAAGGCTCCCAGGAAAATCTAGATTATCAAGCGATCGCAGCTGCACCACTTTTTGAAAAACAAGGAAATCTTACTTATCGACCGAATTCTCAACAACTTTTGTCTCTGCGTCGCTATCTCGATGCTATCAAAGCCAGTAGTTTGCAATCACTAGAAGAACCATATACAGTTAACTTTTCCTTCACCGTAAATCCTCAACATTAATTCTCCAAAAAAACATCCTCCAAAAGACATATGTAAAAGGATGTACCACGAGATTGAAAGAAACATTAACTGCACCGTATTAATAACGCCTACTTCTGAGTAAAAACATCTTCTACTCAAAAGTAGGCGTATATTTTTAATGTTGGTTTTATAGTATTTACCGATCACTTAATTGTCATGCACTGAGCATATAGCAGGAGGCAGGAGGCAGAGGGCAGGAGGCAGGAGGGAAAGCCTTATTATATCTAAGTTTCAAGGATTAATAATGTCCTAATTATCCTGGCTACAGCTATAAAACTCAGGCACAGAGCAACTTGTAATATCACTTCACTTAATTAAAGCTACAAATGAATCTCCCCATCCCCGCCATAACTTCTATATAAAAAACATCAAAACTTTAAAATACCTTGGCTTAATTAAAAGATTGTATAAAGTTATATGGTTTTACTTTTTATGGTACGAAAAATTACTTATGATGATCATGGATTAAATTGAAATGTGCTTTCGCCTGCAAAAGATGCAAAAGATAACCATAAATTGTGTCCCTGTTTACTCTTAGAAATAAAACCAAAAGTTATACTGTGGCTAATTTAAGTGTTCTCAACCATCTGACTGTGATTGATGTATTATCACAGTCCCTCCATCCATCAACTACTAGTACTACAAAAAGATTAATTGATATTGTCGGAGCAATTGTTGGTTTAATAATTACATCCTTGGTCATACTTCCCATAGCAATTGCCACCTTATTTAATGATCCAGGTCCCATATTATATTCCCAAATCCGCTGTGGATTGAACGGACGTACCTTTCGGATCTGGAAGTTCCGTTCTATGGTGGTTAATGCAGATAAACTCAAGTCTCTAGTCAAAAATCAAGCCCAAGGTCATATATTTAAATCTACTGATGATCCTCGCATTACTCCTTTGGGTAGGTTTTTGCGACGCAGTAGCTTAGATGAACTCCCTCAATTTTGGAATGTCTTAATGGGAGATATGAGCATAGTTGGCACTCGTCCACCCACTCCTGATGAAGTCATTCACTATGAACCACATCACTGGGATAGATTGCGAGTTAAACCAGGCATTACGGGAGAGTGGCAGACTCATGGTCGTTCCCAAATCAAGGACTTTGAAACTGTTGTCCGTATGGATTTAGATTATCAACGTAAGTGGTCTATCACTTATGACTTGATGCTAATGTTTAAAACTATCTGGGTAGTTTTAAATAGAAGTGGCGCTTATTAGAAAGTGACTCAGTTAAGTAAGTCAGCACAATAAAATCAAACTGTTGAGCAGAATAGGATATTAACCCTTGACACCGCTACCAGTATCTGTAGGGACAATAAACCTTTGTAAAAATAAAAATAATAGCAATACTGGGGTAATAGAAATTATTGACCCAGCAGCAACTAATCGCCAATCTAGAGAAAACGTCCCCGCCAGTTTAGCCACTCCCAAGGGTAAAGTATATAAACTCTCATCTTGGATGACAATTAAAGGCCACAAAAAGTCACTCCAAGCACCAATAAATACAAAAATAGCTAGGGTTATTAGTGCTGGGCGAATAGCTGGCAACATTATATGCCACCATAATCCTAATTCTGAACTACCATCTAAGCGGGCAGCTTCTTCTAGTTCTTTAGGTACGCTCATAAAAGCTTGTCGCAATAAAAAAATCCCGAAAGCAGATGCCAAACTCGGAAAAATTATTCCTAAATAACTATTTCTCAACCCTAACTGCACTGTCAAAATATAGAGGGGAATCATCACGATTTGAAAGGGAATCATAATCGTCGAAACGATAGCGATGAAAATTCCGTCTCGTCCCACAAATGATAATCTGGCTAAGGGATAAGCTGCTAAAGCACAAAATAGTAGATTTAATCCCACAGTCAGTATAGCCACCAAGGTACTGTTATATAGGTACTGCCCAAACGGTAAGGATTCCCACACACGAGAGAAGTTGTCTAATGTGGGTTGAGTGGGTAATAATTGCGGCGGTGATTGTAAGATGTTTTCTGTGGGCGATTTTAAGGCTGTGCTAATTAGCCATAGCAGAGGAAAAAGGGTAACAATTGCGATCGCACCTAGTATTCCATAAATTAATAACGTTTGCAGGCGTGAATTTTTTAAGTTCAGCATTTTAATTTTTAATTTTTAATTTTTAATTGTTCAACTCCTCATCAACCCATTTTCCGTCACCACTGCTTGTAAAGGCTTATCCCAACTATCTACTGGGAGTTGAGGTAAATAGGCAAAATCGAAAACTATCCCCATAGTTGGTTTTTTAGCCCACTCAGGAGAACTCAAAAATCGGTCATAATATCCCCCACCATAACCCAAGCGGTATCCTTGGGCATCACAACCTACACAGGGAACAAGTATTAAATCCACTTCCTCAATATCAATTATTCGCGCTTCTGGGTGTGGTTCACGAATACCATAAGCACCTGTATGAATAATGTCCTCAGGTTGCCAAAAATGCCAAACTAGGGATTTACCAACACAACGGGGAAAACTCCAGCGTTTTTCTGAGTTAGTAAATAGTAAACTCAGGTCAGGTTCTTGACGAAAGCTGAAAAAAGCGAGAATGGTAGTAGATTGAGTAAATAATCGAGAGTTTTGTAAATTAGAGGAAATGCGATCGCTCTTTTCTTTCCACTCTGATAATGTCATTGATTGACGTGTTTTGAGCAGAGTGCGTCGGAGTTCGGTCTTCTTTAGCGGGGAATTAATTTTTGGCAAGGTCTAATTTTGATTGTGCTGTTTTTCTTTTATTTTAGACAAGCTACAACCTTCTGCGGTTCATCAAATTAAGTAATTTTTGGAGGTGATGCAGTATTCAAAAAGGCGGGTAGACCCCGCCCTACACAGATAAGGCAACCTCACCTGGCTTTCAAACCTTAATTCTTTCTTGGGAACTTATAGTTAGGCTGCTAAATTAACCAGCGTTTTGACGATACCAATCAATTGTATTTTTTAGCCCTTGTTCAAAGCTGACTTGAGCAGAAAATCCAAAGGCTTGCTTCGCTTTTTCGGTATCCAAACAACGCCGGGGTTGTCCATTCGGCTTGTCAGTTTCCCAAACAATCTCACCTTCATACTCCATCAATTCTGCAATTAAAGTAATCAAATCTTTGATGGATATTTCATAACCAGTTCCCAAATTAACTGGTTCCGAATCATTATAGGATGTTGTACCCATGACAATACCCCGTGCGGCATCGGTAGAATACAAAAACTCACGGGTAGGAGAACCATCACCCCAAACAGGAAGTTGCTTATCTCCCTTAATTTGAGCTTCATGAACTTTGCGAATTAACGCTGGAATTACATGAGAACTGCTGGGGTTAAAATTATCTTCAGGCCCGTATAAATTTACAGGCAACAAGTAAATACCATTAAAGCCGTACTGCTGGCGGTAAGATTGCAATTGGACTAAAAGAGCTTTCTTAGCGACTCCATAGGGAGCATTTGTTTCTTCTGGATAGCCATTCCACAAATCTTCTTCCTTAAATGGGACTGGAGTAAATTTGGGATAAGCGCAGATAGTACCAACACAGACGAATTTTTCTAAACCCACTTGATAGGCAGCATGAATTAACTGGGTTCCCATCATCAAGTTATCGTAGAATAACTCGGCGGGTTTTTCGCGGTTCAGTCCAATACCGCCTACATGAGCCGCTAAGTGAATCACAATATCTTGCTGGTCAACAGCACGTCGGCAATTTTCCCAAACTCGCAAATCACAATCATGCGATCGCGGTACTGTAATCTTGTCACGGTCTGCCCCGGCCTGACACAGCTGATCTATCACCTGACGACCTAGAAACCCCGACCCACCAGTAACCAGAATTCGTTTGTTTTTTAGTTCTAAGGCAGTCATAGTTTTATCCTTGGCAAGAAGTTTGAATCAAAAGTGGAGAGTGCCTAGTTCCTGACGAATAGTAGCAATATCACGGGGGTGTTGTGAACCATTGCTATTGGGGGATGTGCAACCCAAAGCTTGTAAGTCACCTTCTACCATGAGGGAGACAAGTTCTGGAAAAGTTACTGAAGTTTTCCAGCCTAACTTTTGCTGCGCTTTCGTGGGGTCACCAATTAACAAATCTACTTCGGCGGGACGCAGATAACGCTCGTCAAACTCCACATAATCTTCCCATTTGAGATTTACATAACCAAATGCCAATTCCAAAAACTCTCGTACTGAGTGAGTTTCTCCAGTAGCAATCACGTAATCATCTGGCTGGTCTTGCTGCAACATCAACCACATTGCTTGTACGTAATCTTTGGCATAACCCCAGTCTCGTTTGGCATCTAAATTGCCCATATAAATACTTTTCTGTTTACCGGCAAAGATGCGAGCGACTGCTCTGGTGATTTTCCGGGTAACAAAGGTTTCACCCCGACGTGGTGATTCATGATTAAACAGAATGCCATTACAGGCAAACAAGTTGTAAGATTCACGATAGTTCACTGTTTGCCAGTGAGCATAAACTTTAGCACAAGCATAGGGACTGCGAGGATAAAAGGGTGTTGTCTCGCTTTGTGGTACAGCTTGGACTAAACCATACATTTCTGAAGACCCTGCTTGGTAGAAACGCACTTGAATTCCGGTGCGCTGCTGGTAGTCCCGAATGGCTTCTAACAAACGTAGAGTTCCCATTCCTACTGCATCTACTGTATATTCTGGTGAATCAAAGCTGACTCTAACATGAGATTGCGCGCCCAAGTTATAAATTTCTGTAGGCTTGACTTCTTCTAAAATTCGGCGCAACGTAGTACCGTCTGTCAAGTCCCCATAGTGAAGCAACAACTTTACGTCTTCTTTATGAGGATCTTCGTAAATATGATCAATACGGTCTGTGTTAAAGGTAGAAGTCCGGCGAATAATACCGTGAACTTCATAACCTTGTTCTAGTAAAAACTCACTGAGATAGGAACCATCTTGACCCGTGATACCAGTAATCAACGCTCGCTTTTGTTGCGTCATGCTCAATTATTCCTTTTTGTTGTAGATCTTATTGAAGATAGGAAAGGTTACAGTCCATCTGAGATAAATTAGCAGCTAATGGCTAAAATTGTCTAACAATAAACCTAAAAGTCTAGTTGCTATTTTAATCTAAATGTAAATTATTTTACTTAAAAAGCAGTACTTTAACAAGCCAGATAATCCAGATAATATTTATGTAAATTAAAATTGTGAGTATAATTTTATAATTGTACAAATCTTTGTCAAAAGTTCATTAATTCTTGGTTTGTGTGAAGCCTGTGCAAATAATAGAATTATTATTGCCGCCAAGCTTTACTAGTGATCTAGTTGAGGCTACTGATTGGTAACGGGGTAAAAACGGAAATTTTTACCAGTTACCTGTAGCCTGACGCTACGAGTCAACATAGCTATGCCACGGAAGCTATCATAAATCAAACCGGATTGCTATAATCAGCACAACAGCTTATCTGTAGAGCAATTCATACCCCCAGATAAGCTATGAGTCTTTTCTTAGTATGCTCCGTTGTTTTTGGGCATGATGACAACATCAATGGTTTTTAAGATGATCCATAAATCTAGCCAAAAATTCCTAAATTTGACATAGTGCAGATCTATTTGGACTCTCCGGGGGTAAGGAATATCATTACGTCCAGACACCTGCCATAATCCAGTAATTCCCGGACGGATGGTTAAAATCTGATCGATGTGACAGCCATATTTTGGTAATTCTTCCGCTACTAAAGGGCGGGGACCGACAACACTCATATCCCCTGTTAACACGTTCCAAAACTGGGGGAATTCGTCCAAGCTAGTAATTCGCAAGAAGTGACCAATTTTGGTAATACGAGGGTCTTGTTTGAGCTTAAAAGTACTGGAAAATTCTTGGCGCAACTCTGGGGATGTTTCCATCATTTGGACGAGAATTTCGTCTGCATTGCTGACCATAGTGCGGAATTTAATACAATTAAAGCGGCGATAGTTTTTACCCACTCTTTCTTGGACATAAAAAATCGGCCCTTCTGAACTGACAGCGATCAGTAAGGCCAAAATTATGTACAGCGGAAAAAACAAGATCAAGACCGACAGCGAAAAGACAATATCTAATAGTCGTTTGGCAAACTCTCCGTTTAAACCCTGAAAAGACAAACCTCTAGGTTTTACCTTTGGCGGTTTAGTTTTTTGACCACGTTTTGCTAAAGTATGCGTCGAGGCATTGGCATCTTTACGTGGGTATCGCTTGCCGGAGAGGAGTGAGCTCTGGGCAGTCATCATACTCCTTAATAATCCACACCACACATAGTCCCGATCTTAAAGCTAAAAGGCAGTGATTCTGGGGAAAAATTCCCACAAGCTTACAAAAGAAATACAAAAATCCAGACCATCACTCTCAAGAAGGTCTTTTTTCTTGACATTGATTCAAAAAATCTAGATAGCGCTCTGCGAAGACTTGTCTAGAAAACTGAGTAGAGTGTAATCGTATATACTCATAATTTAAAAAATCCTGATAAGCTTCAAACTTTTCTACTGCCTCCACTAAAGCTGCTACTGTTTGTGATCTGAAAAAGATACCTGTTCCTGTATCTACACAGGTACGAATATCCCGTACAGTTTCTAAAGCACCTCCCGCACCATAAGCAATCACCGGAGTTCCACAAGCTTGCGCTTCCACTAAGGCAATGCCAAAATCTTCACAAGCTGCATACACAAATGCTTTAGCACGAGCCATATATTTTTTTACCATATCATCGGGTTGCCATCCCAGTATTTGGATATGAGGATTTGCTATCTCACACAGCTTTTTCATTTCGGGGCCTGTACCAATTACCACCAATGGTCGTTTTAGCTGATTAAAAGCTTGAACAATCAAGGATACTTGTTTATAACTCACTAATCGGGAAACGATGAGATAAAAATCCTCTTTATCAGCTAAAAAAGGAAAGTCTTCAATATTCACTGGTGGGTAAATGACTTCTGCTTCTCGCCGATAGCAACGCCAAATCCGCCTAGCTGTATGCTGTGAGTTGGCAATGAAATAATCAACACGGTTTGCACTCAATACATCCCATTGACGTAAACTATGCAATAGATGTCTTGTCATCCACCCAATCCAGCCTTTTCCTAGTTTGCTTTGGTCTAGATAATCAAAAGTCAAGTCCCAAGCATAGCGCATTGGGCTATGACAATAACAGATGTGCAGTTGATCAGGAGTAGTCAGGATGCCTTTGGCGACTGCATGGGATGAAGACAGAATTACGTCATACTGCCGTAAATCTAATTGTTCGATTGCCAATGGTAACAAAGGCAAATATTTTTGTACACCTTTGTGGGCTAATGGGAAGTGTTGGAGAAACGTTGTACCAATCTGACGCTTGTATAGATAACTTTCAGGATTACAGGATTCAAAATCTATCAGGGCATATAAATCAGCCTCAATGTGATTTAAAATTTCTCGAACAACGAGTTCTGAACCGCCTGTGGCTTTAGGTGTCAGCCACTCATGAATGAGAGCATATTTCAAGGACACAGTTAATCTAGGGGGGGCAAAGGGTGGAATTTATTGAATTTTGACTTGATGAGTAAGTTGGGCTGTTCTTGGTTAAGCAAAAGATGTCATCCTAGCAAAAGATGTTCCGAGATGATGCGGCAACCTGATAACCTCAAAGACGAGGGTGATGAAAGCAAATAACTGACATAGGAATTGGGGGTTTATGCGAATTCTGATTATTGGTGGTACTCGGTTTATTGGTGTGTATTTGACTCAGCTACTGCTGGAAACTGGACATGACGTGGTGTTGTTTAATCGTGGTAATTCTCCAGCACCAACAGGGGTAGGACAAATTATAGGCGATCGCACTGACTCTAGCCAGTTAAAAGCTAAGTTATCATTAGAAAATTTTGATGTTATTTTTGACAATAACGGTCGGGAATTGACAGATACTCAGCCACTGGCGGAAATTTTTCAAGGACGGGTGCAGCATTTTGTCTACATGAGTTCTGCTGGAGTATATCTTAAATCTGACCAAATGCCCCATATAGAGGGTGATGCTGTCGATCCTAAGAGTCGTCACAAGGGTAAGCATGAAACGGAAGCTTACTTGCAACAATCGGGAATTCCTTTTACTTCGATTCGTCCCACCTATATTTACGGACCGAAGAACTATAACGAGTTGGAAGGCTGGTTTTTTGATAGAATTGTGCGCGATCGCCCGATTCCTATCCCCGGTAATGGAATGCATATCACCCAGCTAGGCCATGTCAAGGATTTAGTCCAAGCAATGACTCAGGTGATAGGTAACGAAAAAGCTATCCAGCAGATTTATAATATTTCTGGCGATCGTTTTGTAACTTTTGATGGTTTAGCCCGTGCTTGTGCTGTGGCTGCTGGTAAATCACCTGATGATCTTAAAATCGTCCATTATGACCCGAAAAAGTTTGATTTCGGTAAACGGAAAGCTTTTCCCATGCGAGTACAACACTTCTTTGCATCGGTGAATAAAGCGATGACAGAATTAAATTGGCAACCTGAATATGATTTAGTTTCGGGTTTAAAAGATTCTTTGGAAAATGATTACCTACCCTCTGGCCAGGATAAAACAGAAATAGATTTTTCTGTGGATGAAGAGATTTTGAAAGCTGTGTGATTAGGGTTTGGTGACTGGCAAGATGAAGCAGGGGGAGAAAAATTAATTCTTACTCCTGTTCTCCTAAGGGGAAGTAAACTACGTGCAGCGTTCTTTAGGTATTCGTCTAGCAGGACAAACGCATTTTATAAAAAATTAGAATCTGGCATTGGTTGAATGTCGTGCCAGGAGTCACGAGTCGCTTTAGCCTTAGTCATTTTCTATTCAGGATTTATGTAAGAAATATCTGCGGAGCTTATTTCTTCAAAATCTATCACTTTTCTTGATTATTTGCAGGTAGCAAATAGATAACTCCAGATATCACCGTCAAAGCAATGGATACCCAAAAGGCAGTTAATGCAAATATTTGCCAGACTGAAGATAAAGGTGCTATGAGTAGGGCTATAGCAATGATTTGACTGACTGTTTTTAGTTTTCCCCAAATATTCGCACCAGTGATAGTGGTTTGATTGACTCGCCAACCTGCGATCGCTATTTCCCGTGCTAAAATCACAAACACTCCCCAAGCAGGGATTTTTCCTAATTCTACTAATACCAATAATGGTGCTAACACCAGCAATTTATCTACTAAAGGATCAAGAAATTTACCTAATTCGCTAATTTGGTTCAGTTTTCTGGCTAAATAACCATCTAACCAATCAGTTAAAGCTGCAATTAAAAATATTGTTAAACATATCCACCTAGCTTCATTTGTAGGATTATATAAACCATAAAGTAGAAATGGTATTCCCAGAAGACGAGAGAAAGTAATCCAGTTAGGTAAAGTCATAAATAATTCAAAATTTAAACAAAATTCACAATAGATACTCTTCTGTAAGCAATACAAAATTCCCGACAGAAGGCATCTACACTTTACGGCATTATACGTCAATAAAGCGGTATAGCAGGAGGCAGGAGGCAGAGGGCAGGAGGCAGGAGGGAAAGCCTTATTATATCTAAGTTTCAAGGATTAATAATGTCCTAATTATCCTGGCTACAGCTATATTTATAGCGGTTATCGATAGCGTCAGGTACAGTTTTGACCTTTCTTTTATCTCTCCCTCACCCTCCCGTAGAAGCGAACAGGAGCAGCTTTTATTGTGGGAGAGGCTGTGAATTGTTCTCCCTTCCCTCGTTGAGAATGGGGTTAAGGAGTTAATAGGTCTGTCTGTATACTGTTACCTCACCGAATTGAAAATGGCTATAATATCAATTCACTTAATTAAAGCTACAAATGAATCTCCGCGTCTGTGCGTAAGAGCATCTGTCCATTTGTATCCACTTTAAAGTGAAACGGGATAAGGCAGGGATATTTGACATGGTTGTATTTTATTATTAGTAATTAACAAAACACTATTAGGAAAGTTAGCCATGCTGTATCACTTAGATTTTCACGTCGAATACCCAGAGGATATGACTCAACAAGAACTGTTTGCAATTTGGAGTGAGGAAGCAGATGCTGCACTACAAGCAAAAAGCGCAGGAATAGTTGTAGATTTGTGGAAATGTGTTGGAACTCGTCGGGTAATTGTGATTGTTGATGTTCCAACTCCTGACACCCTTGATCAAATTCTGCTAGATTTACCCATTATGAAAAAAAATGGTCATAAGGTGCAGGTGGAGGTAACTCCTCTGAGAAGGTATGAAGACTTTGCAGCAGATATTAAAGCTAGGTTAGAGGTTGTTTAAAAAATATTTTTATTAACATCCAATATATTGGAGACCTAACCCCAAGTCCTCTTCCATACAAGGACAAGAAGGAATCACAAGCCTCTCAAAAAATAAAAGCTGCTCCTATTCCCTCCTGCTTGTGGAAGATTTTTAGAGAGAGGTTATTGGGGGTGAGTGGTTAGGTCTCCTATGTCTTTAATTAAATCGAAAACTGCTATCTCAATAAAATTATTCCTTTGGATATACATTCATACAATAACAAGCAAAACTATCGACAGAGATAGCGTAAATTTTATTTTGCTACACCTATAATTAAAACCTTGTGAATACTTTTGAGGAATTTGACTCAATACTAGAAATATAATACACAGCAAGGTAAATAATATGTATATTGATCGAAGATTGCCACAAAAAATAGTAGCAAATACAACTGCCAATCAGTTAATTCACCGCGACGTTAAACAGAATCAAGTACAACAAGATAGCTTGAATTTCACCGATTTAGCAATATCTTTAAGTCCTCTAAGCTTTGTCTTGATTTGGGCTATTTTTCTAGTTATTTTGCAGAAAACTCGTTCTCATTTAGATAACAAGATAGTTTTTACTATCAATGGTTTACAAAAAGTACCCTGTAAAAACTGTAAGTTTTTTGCCAATAACCATTATCTTAAGTGTGCTGTGCAGCCCGATATTGTTCTCACGGAAGAGGCAATAAATTGTTCTGAATACTGCCCTAGAAAAGGTAAATTTTCTGTCAATCAATTCTTTAATTAGGGCTTGCTGAATAAATGTAAAACCTAGATAAATCAAGGGATTCAGGGGTAAAAAAGGTTAAGTTGGTGCAAGGAATAGACATTTTACCCATCAAAAACTTATCACTTTTCCGCCAAAGCAACTATTCAAAAGCTGCTTCTAATTCTTCCTCCTGACTCCTGACTCCTGACTCCTGACTCCTAACCCCTAACGGAAAGACTTTTTCAGCAAACCCTAATTAAGTCCTACCAATTCTGATGCGGGGACGCGGAGAGGGGGAGACACGGAAGAAAAAGACGCGGAGAGATTGTCCCCTTGTCCCTCTTTCTCCGTGTCCCCTTGTCCCCGTGTCTTCTTTTCCCTGTTCCCTGTTTACGAATTAGTAATTAGTTACTTTGGTGATTGATTATATTTCTCTACCAACTCCTTCACTTGAGCCATGACAAGTGGGTGTGGATCTGTTTGCAAGTGGGGGAGAATTTCTTGAATTACTCGCTGAGAAACTACACTCAGGTAAGAAATTGCTGCTTCCCTAACAAAACCTGTTGGATGGCGCAAATTTGCCAAAATTTCCGTAGTTGTGAGGCGAATATAAGCAGCTTGAGCAAAATGAAAACAACAAGCTAAACACCAATCAGAGAGTAAATTTCCCTGTTTAATTAGCTTACATAGGCGTTCATTGACTGAAATATTTTCATATTGCCAAAATCCCGCATCGACGAGATACTTGAGCTTTTCTTGTTCTGGTCGCCGATCTAAAATGTTTAGCAATAGAGACTTACAAGGCAAATTCACAGTGTGGTCTAATATCTCTAACCCTCGCGCTAGATTTACCAAAGACTGAGATTGAAGATTGAACGCTGCGGCTTGCATCTTTTCTGCTGGGTAAAGCAGTTTCAACAGGAGTAATAACCGATCTTTAACATCTAACTCTAATTCTAGAAGTGAACGTTGCAGCAACTGACCAATAGTCAAAATCTTCTCATTCTCTTGATAATATTTTAGAGAATCTAGATTTTGGAAGTCTAGGTAAGCGGCATAAATCTCACCTAACAATCGTAATTCTTGCTCAATTAAAGCTTCAACGCGACTTTCATAAAACCGATCCACAAGACTACTATTTTCGGCTTGTTGCTGAATTTTCAGTAAACTGCGGAGGATATAGTCTCTAGTCGTACCCCAGGATGTTTCCAAATATAGCCATAAAGTTTCTATTGCTTCTGGTGTGCCGATTTGAGCAATTGTCCGCCAAGCGTACATCCGCACAACTTCTGGTTTGTAAATATTTGTAGCTAGTTTCAATAGCATGGGGATGGCTTCATTTTCCAGACTCACCAAGCACTGCATAGCTGTAGTTCGAGTGGATTTGTAGTAGAGTGCTGCCAGCAGTGATGAATAGTATTCTTCTAAATGAGTAGCAGCAATCATTTCTAAGACTGCACAGCGTACTCGTAATGAGTCATCCTGCAATAAGTTGGGGAGGTGAACACGCAGCGCCTGTAAGTAAACCACTTCTCTGAGCGCTCTGACTCCATTCACCCGTTCTCGTTCTTGTTTATGGGTGAGCATCCGGCGCATAGTTGTGGTAGCTGCTGCCTGTTGCATGGGTGTTCCCTGACGCAACAGCAAGGCGGCCGCAGTGGCGCGGATCAGTGAATGGTGTCGCGGTTGCAGATACTCTTCTAGAAGGCTTAAATTGGGATTTTCCTCAGCCAGCCACACGTAACGCATCGCTAGAGCAAATACTTCTGGATCTACTGTTCCTTGGGGTTGGTCTAATAATACACGCACTTCAGGGATATACAGGGGTTTTGCACCTGCCATGAGCATGACTTCTAGGCTTTGTCCTTGTAAATCTGGGGGTAGCTTCAGTAGCAGGGGTGCTAAAACTTCTCCTGATCCTGGGAGATCAATTTGGGCTAAAAGTTCTAAACAAGAGCGTTTATCGGCTGTAGTTCCTGTTTCTACTAAAGCTTTGACTATTCCCTGCTTGAAGGCACGTAGACCTACTGTGGCGGCACTCAATCCCCCTCGTTCTGCACTTAAGACTAATACGTCAACATAGCGCGATCGCAATTCCCACACTACTTTTAAACAGGTGGCAGCTACAATCACAGTTTCGCCGATTAAGACCCACTTTTGTAGTGGTTCAGGAACAAATTTTTGGGAGATCCATATAGTTCCAAAAATGACTAATCCTGTCAAACCTGATGCGATCGCTTCTGCTGTCCCACTGGATAAGGCCTGCATTCGGCTGCGAATCCTCTCAGGTATAGGTTGATAAAGTGCTGGACCGCTACTAATTACAAAGGTATAACGCAGCAGTTCATCGCAGAATTTGAGACTGATTAAACCCCAGAAAAATCCCGGTTCTTCAATGGAAGGAAATAAGTTGAGAAGGGAAATCACCCCTGGTAATAAAAAGCCGACAGTAATTGGTAACAGTGCAGCTGTGAAAAACACACCCACTTTTTCAATCAATCGGCTGGAAATAAACCACTGGGTAACTAATTCACACAGTCCCACAATCCCACCAAAAACACCCAAAAAGCTTGCTAGTTGTTGTTCACTTAAACTGGAATTCAGTTCGCGCAGATACTGAAAATCTATTAATAGACCAATTACTTGCAACAGGGCAAAAAAGGCAAATAACTGCCAAACGTATCGCTTTAGCGGAGTTTCTAGGCGGCGGTGTCGGGAGGCTTGTTCTTCGGTGATGTGCCGTTGTGGGGTATGGGGGAAAGCGGTTGGATATTTATAAGTTAAATAAAATAAAATTCCTGAGCCTAAAAGAACGACAATACAAGCAATGAGAATAACTTTATTCAGGTTAGCGAATTTGAGTAACCAAGGTAAACTAAAGCCACTAATCACGTCGGCTACTAATATGCCACTACTGACTAATGGATAAGTACGCTTAATCTCACGAATGTTGAATAGTTGATTAGCAACAATAGAAGTGTTGAGGTCATTGACCACGTAACAGGCATCTACCCACAACCTCAGCAGAAAGATAATAATTACTGCCACATAGGGAATATTTATACTCCCATACAGAAATACTAATAGAAATAATGGCATCACCATGCCCGGAGCGATCGCTACAATCACCGCACGCAACGGAAAAACTTTTTGTAACCAAGAGTATAAAACAACTAGTCCAGCACCAGTGACTGCACTGGCAATATAAATCCAGGGTAGTTGTCCCGCACCATATTTACCTAAAAACAGTGCTACAGTGCTATCCTCAGCCCACCGCAATCCTACAGATACAATTGTGTAGAAGGCAAACATCATCCAAGTGCGTTCCACTTCTTCTGGTCGAAGATTCACCCACTTAAGCAATCGTGCCAGAACGCCTTTATTGGTAGTTAACCAGTGATTTTTTAATTCCATGCAGTTTTAATTTCTGGGGTAATCACAACGCAATGGCTAAGTAATTAGAATAACAGTAACTGAATGGCAAAAGTCCTGAACAACTGAGTATTTTCTTTCTCACTCAGGTGTCAGGACTATCGTTTTTAAATAAATTTACAAGAATTTAGACAAGAATTTAAAACTGATGAGCGCTTGGAGTCT
Source organism: Anabaena catenula FACHB-362 (assembly GCF_014698735.1). Taxonomy (GTDB): domain Bacteria; phylum Cyanobacteriota; class Cyanobacteriia; order Cyanobacteriales; family Nostocaceae; genus Anabaena; species Anabaena variabilis_A. The sequence goes on along the minus strand of NZ_JACJTQ010000019.1, from coordinate 97,890 downwards.
GAAAACAACAGCCCTGATTTTCACACAGAGTCTTTTATTACCTGATGTACCCAGCGCTCAACACTATTTTGGTGAGAGGATTATTTTTTGGGAGAAATCAGCATCATCATATTTCGCCCTTCTTTCTTTGGCGCTTGCTGTACTTCACCAAATGGCTCCAAATCAGTTGCCATCCGCTTAAGCAGATCCTCTGCTAAATCACTGTGTTGGATTTCTCGACCCCGGAACATCACAGTGGCTTTGACTTTATCACCATCTTTGAGGAAGCGTTCTGCTTGCTTGACGCGCACGTTATAGTCATGTTCTTCTATTTTGTAGCGCATCTTCACTTCCTTCACATCAGCCGTGTGCTGCTTCTTCCGGGCTTCCCGCGCCTTTTTCTCCTGCTCAAATTTATATTTGCCGTAGTCCATGATTCGACATACCGGCGGATCAGCTTTGTCACTGAGTAGCACCAGATCTAGTTCTTTATCTTCTGCTAGTTGTAGCGCTTCCTGTGGAGTGATAATTCCCAGTTGTGCGCCATCAGTGTCAATGACCCGAATTTTCGGGAAGCGAATCCGTTCGTTAATTTGGGGCAGATCGCGAGTTCTTTTTTTCTCAATCACAGGCATTATGATTTTTGGGAGCTTTTTAGTTAAGGATTGGGCTTGGTCTTGGTTTACTTAGTTTTGGTTGTTATGCCCAGACAGGCAAAATACACAAATGACTCACAACTGAAAAATGAGTCTATATTCTCTAGGATAGCGAATCCATACAATAGTTGGATTGTCTGTTATATTTGTCATTCTACTCACTTTGATATAATTTCCCTACAATAGTTAATTTAAATTACATAAATTCGGCTAATATTGAGTATTATTACATTTTTGAGCAATGGCTTGACATTTTTACCAATCAACGGATAGTCCAGATATCTGGGTTAAATATATAACTACCACTTATAACTACACTGCTAAAATAGAGAAAAGAAATGTTTCCAAACTCATGAGTTGGAGGAACCTGTGACCACTGCGTTATCTTGGCAGCAGCGGGTTGGTAATCAAAGGGACTGGGTTTGGCGGGGTTGGCAAATCCGCTATACGTATATCCGTCCTCGTCAAAATCATCAAAATCAAACACCTTTAATTTTGCTACATGGGTTCGGTGCTTCCATTGGTCATTGGCGACAAAATTTAGAAGTTTTGGGCGAACATCATACAGTTTACGCTTTAGATATGCTAGGTTTTGGCGCTTCGGAAAAAGCCCCAGCTAATTACAGCGTCCAACTTTGGGTAGAACAGGTTTACGACTTTTGGAAAGCATTTATCCGTCAACCAGTAATATTGGTAGGCAATTCTAATGGTTCACTGATTTCTATGGTTGCTGCTGCTGCCCATCCTGATATGGTGCAGGGTATAGTAATGATGAGTTTGCCAGATCCAACGTTGGAACAAGAACTCCTTCCCGCTTTTTTGCACCCAGTAGTCAGAGGAATAAAAAGTATTATTGCTTCTGGTGTGATTCTGAAACCTCTTTTTAATCTGGTACGACGGCCAGGTGTACTGCGACGCTGGGCTAGTCTTGCTTATGCTAACCCAGAAGCTATCACCGACGAACTCATAGAAATTTTAGCTGGACCTCCTCAAGATAGAGGTTCTACCCTTGCTTTTATCGCTCTTTTCAAAGCTTCAATTGGCGTAAACTTTAGTCCCAGTGTCAAGAAAACATTACCAAACTTAACAATTCCTATGTTATTGATTTGGGGAAAAAAAGATCGATTTGTTCCCCCAATTTTGGCTAGTGAATTTGCTCGATATAACGATAAATTAGAACTGCTGCATTTAGAAGATGTTGGTCACTGTCCCCATGATGAAGCACCAGAACAGGTTAACAAGGTGATTTTGAATTGGATTGAGAAGAATAGGTGACAGGCGGAGCAACGCGATTTTGTGAGATCATCATAAAAACAGAAGGGGGCAGGGGGCAGGGAGCAGGGGGAATGGAAAAAGAACCAATCAAAAGTCATGAAGACCTAGAAGTATACAAAATGGCATTTGATGTCGCCATGAAAATCTTTGAATTGTCAAAGAAGTTTCCCATAGAGGAAAGATATTCATTGACTGACCAAATTCGTAGATCATCACGCTCTGTTTGTGCAAATCTTGCAGAAGCATGGAGAAAGCGTCGTTATGAGGCGGCTTTTATCGCTAAATTGAATGATTCAGAAGCTGAAGCAGCAGAAACTCAGACTTGGCTTAAATTTGCTGTGAAATGTAGTTATTTAGATGTTGATACAGGCAGAGAACTTTATGGAACTTACAACCGAGTTTTAGGCATTCTAGTAACTATAATCAACAATCCATCTCCCTGGCTTATAAAACGCTAATTTCTAATCCCCCTGCTCCCTGCTCCCTGCTCCCTGCTCCCTGCTCCCTGCTCCCTGCTCCCTGCTCCCTGCTCCCTGCTCCCTGCTCCCTGCCCAAACGAAGGAATCTCACTTTTTCACATCGCTCCCGGTGACAGGTTAGATGGAAATTTTCACGATTACGAATACACTAGCCAACTGTAACTTGATCAGTGTTTACACCCGTAGCACCATTTACGGAACCAGCTACAGCAATCATCTTGTTGAGAATATCCTGACTAGGAACTTTACCTTTTAGTACCACAGTGCTGCTCGTTTGAGCAACCCAGAGAGTATCAACGTCATCAAGTTGGGGATCTTCGTCAAACGCCAATGCTACTCGTTTGGCTAAACCGCTTTGGTCATATTCTCCATTTAATCCTAGACGTTCTGGAGCAATGCTTTGGGTAGCAGTAGCTGCACCTTGTGGTACTGGTTGAGGAGTCGGATTTACTTGTGCATTTTCCGATTTTTCCATGCCAAAAAGTCTTTTTAACCAACCCATAACAATTTTTCTCTTACTTCAAGGTTTATACACCTCAAGTATAAACTCTTGAAGAAAAAGTAACATCTACCCCTGAAAGGATATTTACTAACCAATATTTCTACTAAGGGTATGATTTATGTCCGATTTTTATATATGTCACGTCTGTGATATTAAGTGTTTATCACAAATTCATATTCAATAACCGCAAAAACACGGTTTACTCTATAAATTAAATACATTAGGATTATAGCCATGTTTAAACCTGTCTGTATGAGAAATAATAGGGATTTAGCATTAATAAACCCCTAAAGTTCACAATGCGACAGGAAATAAAGCTTTGTTATCAGGTGAAAACAAAAAAAATATGTTGAATAACTCTTTAATCAATCAAACCACCACAGTTGTCTTTATTGATTCTTCCGTTTCCGACTACCAAACCCTACAGACAGGAGTTGTGGAAGGAGTAAAATCGGTCATTCTTTCCCCAAATCGAGACGGAATTGAGGAAATTACCGAATTTTTACAACAAAATCCTCAAATTAGCACAGTACATATCGTTTCCCACGGTTCTCCGGGATGTTTGTATTTAGGAAATAGTCAACTGAATTTAGATAACATCAGTAAATATGCTGACTTATTGCAGCGTTGGCAAAGCCAGAATATATTACTCTACGGCTGTAACGTCGCTGCGGGGGATGCTGGGGAAGAATTTATTAGAAAATTACATGAGATTACCAACGCAACCATTAGCGCGTCAGTAACAAAAACGGGAAATGCAGCATTAGGGGGAAATTGGGAGTTAGAAGTTAATATTCCCGTTACAGATGTAGAGACGTTACATGAAACATCTCTACCTTATTTGTCGGATATTGTTTTTCGTGCAGACACTCTCAACACCTATCAGGGAGTATTCGCACCCACATTAGTCGGCGTGTGGGATCGTTTAAGCTATGCTAATGCTGTGACAGTTGTAGGCTACTTTATCTGGTACGTCTGGCTTTGTTGGTGCTGATGTGAATGTCAACCTGTTTGGTGCTAATTTCTTGTTTAGTTAATTAGTGGTTGATGATTTTGGTGGGTTACGCTTTTGCTAACCCACCCTACGCTTAGGGTTTATAGAATTTTCATCTTCATCCTGTTCATCCTTAAATCCTGTTCATCCTGATATGGCTTGCGCCACGCTACGCTATCAGACATCTTCCGTAAATGTGAACCTGACGCTTAGAGAGGAAGAGCAGTGTTGACATGGAGTTTTAAATGTGTTATGATAAATTTGATAAGGAAGAATTATCATAAAATAAAACTAAGATAATTAAGATCATACTTAATCGTTTGATTACATCAGGTCGGGGTTTAGCAGCTACGCAACAGTGGTGTCAACTGAGAACAAACCCGCCCGGAACTCAAGTTCCGGTCTAAAAGCTAAAGTGCGTTAAAACGCACTCTGGTTAACTCAAAATCAAAAATTATCCTCTTGATGCCAAAATAGTCGGTTTAAACCGACTTTAGCTTTTAGACAGGGAATTTATTCCCTGGCTTTAAGGAACATCGATTTACATTAAGTTGACACCTATGTTGCGTAGCTGCTAAACCCCTACAAAATATGTGGTTTTGACTTTTATATATTATGTTCGTTTAATTACTTATTAAAAACTCACCGCACGGTTCCATAACTATAAGTCTTTAACCGAACACGATATAACTTATGTACACCTCCACCTTCCCAGAAACCCTCCGTCACCGTCGCCAAAAACTAGCCACCCTGATTGATTTTCCGGCAATTCTTTGGTCTGGTAGTAGCAGTCCCCGCAACTTCCTCGCTAATACCTTTCCCTTTCGCGCCAATAGCCATTTCCTCTATTTCGCCGGAATTCCTCTGCAAAACGCCGCTATTCGCCTAGAAAGTAGCAATCTACAACTATTTATAGATGACCCCCACCCCAGCAGCGCCCTGTGGCATGGAGAAATGCCAACCCGTGAAGAAATCGCCGCAACAATAGGCGCAGATGATGCCAGACCAATGGCAGAATTAAAAGATTATTTAGAAAATGCTGCTACTCTTCCTGTTCAAGATGCTGCCACTTGGACACAGCAAACACAACTTTTAGATAGATGGGTGTTACCGAAAAATCAACTTGCAGGAATTGATTTAGAACTAGCTAAAGCTATTGTTTCCTTACGTCTCACCCACGATGCAGCGGCGTTAGTAGAATTACGTAAAGCAGCGGCTGTGAGTGTAGAAGCACACAAAGCGGGAATGGCTGCTACACCTCAAGCTAAACTAGAAGCAGAAGTCCGCGCCGCAATGGAAGCAGTAATTATGAGTCAAAATATGACCACTGCTTACACTAGTATTGTGACAGTACATGGCGAAGTTTTACACAATGGGCATTATTACAACTCCCTGCAACCAGGGGATTTACTCCTAGCTGATGTCGGTGCAGAAACTGAGACAGGTTGGGCTGCGGATATTACCCGTACATATCCAGTTTCTGGTAAATTTTCATCTACCCAAAGAGATATTTATGATATTGTTTTAGCCGCCCATGATGCTTGTATTGAAAATATCGCCCCTGGTGTGGAATATGCAGAAATTCATCTGTTAGCGGCGACTGTGATTGCTGAAGGTTTGGTAGATTTGGGGATTTTACAAGGTAAGCCAAAAGATTTAGTAAAAATGGATGTTCATGCGCTGTTTTTTCCCCACGGAATTGGACATCTTTTGGGTTTAGATGTTCATGATATGGAAGATTTGGGCGATGTAGCCGGGTATGATGAAGGCAGAACAAGGAGCGATCGCTTCGGTTTAAGTTATCTGCGGTTAAATCGTCCCCTACGTCCGGGAATGTTAGTCACCATTGAACCTGGATTTTACCAAGTTCCAGCCATTCTCAATGATCCGAAAACTCGTTCTCAATATCAATATTTAGTCAATTGGGAAAGACTAGAACAATTTGCCGACGTACGTGGAATCCGCATAGAAGATGATGTATTAGTTACAGAAATAGGTAGGGAAGTTTTAACCGCTGATTTACCAAATCAAGCTAGTGCTGTCGAAGACTTGCTAGTTAGTTAAACTAAATCGTGAGACAAATTCAAAGTTATCAGGAGCAAGCCCATGCGATCGCTACTCGCCGCATTTATGATCAGCTTAGGACTATCGCCATTCTTAGCTCAAGCACAGCAACCAGTTGCAGATCCCAAAGTTGCCGCAATGGTAGAAGCACTGCGACTAGCTGCACCCCAGACCAACAATCCCAATGATGGATATTATAGTGAATGGCAAGTCAAACCAGACACTCTCAAAGGTTGGTCAAAAACTTGTCTGAAAAAAGAATTAACACCAACTCAGTTTGAAAATAACCCCAAAATAGCCCGTCAAGTTATCTCCTGCATCACACAACGGGAGTTAAATAATCAAATTCAAACTACAAAAAATAACGAAACCGCTGCTGTGCGTGGAGTCGCTTGTTGGTGGATGACTGGTAATTATACAGGCTGTGACAAAGGTTTTACTGCTGACTACGTTAAAAAAGTTGTCCGTTTTTATCAACAGGAACGTTCAAAACCAGCAGTCAATCAATCAAAAAAAGGCAGTTCTTAAATAATTCGTAATTTGTAATTAATTTTTGTGACGGGGATTTAGACCCACGGTACTCGGTTAAAAAACAGGACTTACGAAAAAAACCTTTCAAACCCTCTTTCCTTCGCGTTCTTTGCGTCTTCGCGGTTCAATAGTTCATGATTCGTGCGTAAATCCTGTAAATATTGAACATTGATGCATGGGTACTTACTTTTCCTCCCCCTGCTCCCTGCCCCCTGCCCCACATTAACAAGAGTTAGCTATTTCATCATAGATATAGGCATACCCTTGCTACACTCGCCATGAAAACTACTAAGCTGGTAAAGAGCATCCTTTTCTGAATCGCACCCAGCAGCAATTCAGACTCCCCCATTGACTAACTACGTTGTAACTGAATTATGTTTGATGCACTGTCTGACCGTTTAGAGTCCGCCTGGAAAAAACTGCGGGGACAAGATAAAATCTCTCAATCCAACATTCAAGACGCTTTGCGGGAAGTGCGCCGCGCCTTGTTGGAAGCAGATGTCAACCTCCAAGTCGTTAAAGATTTTATTACCGAAGTTGAAACCAAAGCTCAAGGAGCCGAGGTAATTGCAGGCGTGCGTCCTGACCAACAGTTTATCAAAATTGTTTACGATGAACTGGTGCAGGTAATGGGGGAAGAAAATGTTCCCCTGGCAGAAGTTGAGGGTAAAACCACTGTCGTCCTCATGGCTGGTTTACAAGGTACTGGTAAAACCACCGCTACCGCTAAATTAGCTTTACATTTACGGAAATTAGAGCGTAGTTGCTTGTTAGTCGCCACAGACATATATCGTCCCGCAGCTATTGACCAGCTAATCACACTCGGTAAGCAAATTGATGTACCAGTATTTGAATTAGGTAGCGACGCAGATCCTGTAGAAATTGCCCGCCAAGGTGTGGAACGCGCCAGGGCTGAAGGGATAAATACAGTCATTATTGATACCGCCGGTCGGTTACAAATTGACCAAGAGATGATGGCGGAATTAGCCCGGATAAAGTCAACAGTCCAACCAGATGAAACCCTCTTGGTTGTTGACTCAATGACTGGTCAAGAGGCTGCAAATCTCACCCGCACCTTCCATGTTCAAATTGGGATTACTGGGGCAATCCTGACCAAAATGGATGGTGATAGCCGGGGTGGTGCAGCCTTGTCAGTACGCCAAATTTCCGGTGCGCCGATTAAGTTTGTCGGTGTCGGTGAAAAAGTCGAGGCGCTGCAACCGTTTTATCCTGACCGGATGGCTTCCCGGATTCTCGGTATGGGAGACGTTCTGACTTTAGTAGAAAAAGCCCAGGAAGAAATAGACTTGGCCGATGCCGAGCAAATGCAAGAGAAAATTTTGTCGGCGAAGTTCGACTTTACAGATTTTCTCAAACAGATGCGTTTGTTGAAAAATATGGGTTCTTTGGGTGGGATCATGAAGATGATTCCGGGCATGGGCAAGCTTTCCGATGACCAGTTAAAGCAAGGGGAAACCCAGCTAAAACGCTGTGAAGCCATGATTAATTCCATGACTGGCCAAGAACGGCGTGATCCAGATTTATTATCTAGTTCTCCCAGTCGGCGGCGGCGAATTGCTTCGGGTTCAGGCTATAGAGAAGCAGATGTCAGCAAATTGGTAGCTGATTTCCAAAAAATGCGATCGCTCATGCAACAAATGGGTCAAGGCAATTTCCCCGGTATGCCAGGAATGTTCGGCGGCGGCGGCAACCCCTTAGCCGCAGGCAATCGCCCTTCCCCAGGTTGGCGCGGTTATCCCGGTGGCGCACTACCCGCCCAAAAGAAAAAGAAAGAGAAAAAGAAAAAAGGCTTTGGCACTCTTTAGGCGAGAGGGAATAGGGAATAGGAAAGAGGGAACAGGAGAAATTAACGTTCAACCTCTTGCCTCTTGGCTTTTGCCTTCTTCCACTGACAACGTGCTAGAATTATCATTTCATTCACAAAATCACTACCTACAAACAGGAGAACGATTTCTCGACATGATCAAACTGCGCTTGAAGCGATTCGGTAAAAAGCGGGAAGCAAGTTACCGCATTATTGCTATTAACGACCTATCTCGCCGTGATGGTCGTCCCCTAGAAGAACTAGGATTCTACAACCCCAGAACCGATGAAGTCAGACTAGACATTCCCGGCATCGTCAAGCGACTACAGCAAGGCGCTCAACCCACCGACACTGTACGTCGCATCCTTGTAAAAGCTAATGTTTTTGAACAGGTCAGTGCAACAGCCGCATCATAAACTTGAGATGAAATCACTAACAACCAGTCCTAACTATGTTGGGCTGGTTAAGTTTCTAGTACAACCGTTTTTAGAATCTCCAGAGTCTTTAAGCGTCGATTGTGAAATATCTGAAAACCTGAAACGGGCTTGGATTCGCATCGCCTTTGAAGCCACAGACAAAGGAAAAGTCTTTGGTCGCGGAGGACGCAATATTCAGGCGATTCGCACAGTAATCTCCGCCGCCGCAGAACTGGCAGGGCAATCAGTATACCTGGACATCTACGGCAGCAGTTCCCAAAGTCGAGATGGTATGTCTTTTGATGAAGAACAGGAAGAAAGAATACCACCACCAAAATCGAGAGAAAGAAGTGGAAACATTCCCATGCCTGTTGCTAAACCCCGTTCTCGCTTGGTCTAAACTGGGAAATTTGAGAGAACTCAACCCGTAATCAGTTGTGGGAAAGATTGAGACAGGTAGCAACAAGATAGTCAAATCTTTTCGGAATCTTTCGTTACTATGACGGAATTATCAGTAAAGTATAGACATCTGTTGCTGGCCTATTCTCAGAATCAATAGAATTTTATCTTTAGGGAACTCCAAAAAATAAATTATTCAATTTCGGCTAATCAAAACGACTTTTCCTCCCCCTGCACCCTGCACCCTGCCCGAAAACCGATGGTATATTTTTTTAATTGATACACTGCATATTGCAGGTAAATGAAGTCCAAAATATATTCACAAAGCCAAGCGGTAAGAGGGTTTAATTGCTGACACTATTTTACTAATACAAGCTTGATGACATAAACTCACCGTCAAACCCAGGTACCAAAAGACTTTGAAGGCTGTTAATAGTTAAGAATTCTCTACTATAACTATTTTCAAACAAGTAATTTTTAAATCATATTTCAGGTTAAAATATATTCAATTCTTATAAAAATTTAAAAAAATATTTTGTTGGCTTCTTTAGGAAAATACGAACTTTGTCAAAAACGGCTTCTCACCTAATTGCTAAAAAACTATGGCAGGTGCTTTAACAATTCAGCTGCCTAATATTCCTAGTGCGATCGCACTAGCAGGATATGGGGAAGCAAATCTCAAATTCCTATCTCAACAAACAGGAGCCAGCTTAGTTTTACGTGGACAGGAACTACTGATTGCTGGGACAGACAAGCAAGTTGAACTAGCGGCGCAATTAGTGCGATCGCTCGAAAGTCTCTGGAGTAAAGGTAATAATATCTCAACTGCTGACATTTTAACAGCCCGTCAAGCTATAGAGAGCGATCGCCAAGGTGAACTACAAGACCTACAGCGAGACATCCTTTCCAAAACTCGCCGGGGTCAAGAAATTCGCGCCAAAACCTTTCGTCAGCGACAATACATCGAATCCATCCGCAAACGAGACCTCACCTTTGGTATTGGACCAGCTGGAACTGGTAAAACCTATCTCGCCGTTGTTGTCGCCGTCCAAGAACTCCTCTCTAATCAGTTTGAACGCATAATTTTAACCCGTCCAGCCGTCGAAGCCGGTGAAAAACTTGGATTTCTACCCGGAGATTTGCAGCAAAAAGTCGATCCCTATCTCCGCCCCCTTTATGATGCTATTCATGAATTTATCGACCCCGAAAAAGTCCCTAATTTGATAGAACGCGGTGTAATTGAAGTTGCACCCCTCGCCTATATGCGGGGGCGGACTTTGAGTAACGCCTTTGTAATTGTTGATGAAGCCCAAAATACCACACCCGCGCAGATGAAAATGGTTTTGACTCGCTTGGGTTTTGGTTCTCGCATGGTAATTACAGGTGACATCACCCAAACCGATTTACCAATTAACCAACAATCAGGTCTATCTATAGCTTTACAAATTCTTAAACACGTTGAAGGCATTGCCTTCTGCGAATTTACCCAGAAAGATGTCGTGCGTCATCCTCTAGTACAGCGCATTGTTGCTGCCTATGAACAGTACGACAAATAGTCAATTAGTCAGATAATTTTGGATTTTAGATTTTAGATTGATCCCATAAATACGTGGGCTTCTAACATCAATAAATCATTAGTTATTAGTCATTAATCATTACTAAAAAAAACAGCTTATGAATACCACTTTGAGAGAATTTATAGAAGATTGCCAAAACTTAGGTAATGTCAGGCTCATTGTCACCAGCAGCGCCACTGTTTTAGAAGCAAGATGTAAGATTGAAAAACTATTTTATGCCGAATTGCTCAAAGGCAAATATGCAAATATGCACACAGATGACTTTGAATTTCACCTGAATATGGACAAAATTACTCAAGTGAAATTTGAAACAGGTGAAGCAAAAAGAGGCAACTTTACAACTTATGCAATTCGGCTTTTAGATGAAAAACAAGAACCTGCATTAAGCATATTTCTACAATGGGGCAAACCCGGAGAATATGAACCAGGTCAAGTAGAATTTTGGCAAGCTTTAAAAGAAAAGTATGGAGAAGTTTGGCAACCTTTACCAATTGAGACGCTGTAATTTAATACCTAAATTCCTCTCGTTCCCAGTCTCTGACTGGGAATGCAATTAGGAGGCTCTGCCTCCCTTAAAAATATCAATTGACACCAATCATCAACGCTAAATCTTCCTAAAATCTAATATTAGTATGTTTATTAAAATAAGTTTTAGCTTTTTTTTAATGCTTTTACTCCTACTAGGAAATAGCGAAGCTCAAGCCGGAGAATTAGCAGAAAGATTAGCAAATTTTCCTCAATGGGAAAAATTAACTTCAGTTAAACCAGCCGAGGGGGATTTAGTATATCCTGATTGGATGGCTGGAAATTGGCAAGTTACCAGTACTTTAGTAGATTTAGCCGCACCTTTAGCACCAGATATCATCACACCTGGGTTTGAAGGAAATCGTCGCCAACTAAATCAACCTATCAGTTTTTTAGTGAGATTTATAAAAGTTAAACCGCAAGTTTCAGGTTCAAAACTTATCCCCAAAACAGATAGTAAAAATCAAATATTAGTAGCTGATAGAGTATTTAACAGCTTAAATTTATCAAGAGCTTATTTAGGAAATGATGCTATTTTAGCAGTCAAAATAGATCCACAATCACCGAATCGTCAAATTACCTTCTTACGTGGCGAACGTCAATTAGTTTCTATTGTCACTGCACGCGCTACAGAAACATCACCTAATCAGTTTATCACCACAGAAGTATTTCAACAATTATTTAAAGGTGGTTCTCGTCCCTATTTTAATTCTGTAGAATCTACTACTGCTTACCACAAACTTTCAAAATCTCATCCATCTATTGAAGCAGATCAAGTTACTGCTGTCTACCTTTCTCCGCAAGATCCAGATTATTTTACAGCTGGTTCTCGACCGGTTGCTCTTTATCGTTATCGACTCGATTTTTTGTCCCCAGCACAGCAAAATATGTCTCAAGAATGATTTAATCGTTTACAGCTTGACTCTTTTGTAGCATAACTGTAGTATAAAGTTTATCAGCTAATGGTCATGCTTTATAATATTGTTAATCATGGCGAATTTTCGAGATATTATCAATTATTTTCGTCCTTACTGGAAGTTGAGTATTTTCAGCATTACCGCATCCAGTCTTTACGAAATTATTGATTTAGTTGTACCTTATGCGATTGGACAAATATTAAATGTTTTGTCTAATCAACCCTTAGACAAACCAGTACAAGAAGCAATTTTTACCCTTGCAAATATCACAAATTATCCAGTTAATAAATCTCTATCGCTGGCTTTATTACTAGGTTTAATATTTTTGGTTACCGTAGTTAGAGCGCCCACACAGCCTTGGTTAACTCTTTGGTTTCACTGGGATATAGCCTTAAGAGCGCGTCGAGATAAAACCCAAACAGCCATAGCCAAAATTCTCACACTTCCACTAGAATTTTATGATGAAAATAACCCCGGACGTATAGCAGGAAGAATAGCTAGAGGTCTTGCTAACCACACCTGGGGTTATCCTGAAATTGCCGGTCAATTTATTCCTAAATTATTGCGTGTATTGGGAATATTTGTATTTATTGCCTTTATAGAATGGCGAATTGCAGCTTTATTTCTGATTTCTTTTATACTTATCCTCAGCTTTAGCTTGAAGCAATTGCAGCAGCTAATTGGCTGCGAAATGGGATTAGATAAATATATGGAGAACACAGAAAGCCGCACATCAGAAATTGTCACAAACATCAAAACAGTTAAAGCATTTGCAACAGAAGCAAAGGAACTTGAGCGACAAAAACAACGTTTGCATCGAGAATTAAAAGTAGTTGATTACCGACTTCACAAAGGTTATGTGAAACTGGCAACTTTGCAAAAGACTGTGATTCAGTTTTGTGTGTTTATGATTTTGGGTCTAACTCTAGTCGCTACACTAAACGGTAAAATTTCTCTTGGTCATTTTGTAATGACTTTAACTCTTTCTAGCATGGCATATTCTGAGTTAGAACCCATCAGCAATCTAGCCGAATCTTTTGCTCGTCGCTATTCTGCTATGATGCGGTTTCATGAATTTCTGCAAACACCATCAGGAGTAGATTCAGATGGACTTATATCAGAAGAAATTTCGACAAAAATTCCTTATGAATTTACTGGCAAATTAGAATTCTCTCACATTAGTTTTGGATATGATAGCAACCGTCAAGTTTTGCAAGATATAAATCTCTTGATTGAGCCATATCAAACAGTAGCCTTAGTGGGAATATCTGGATCTGGTAAATCTACTTTAGTAAAGTTGCTTTTGCGCTATTTTGAACCGCAAACAGGGCAAATTTTGATTGATGGTGAAGACATTCGCACCTTAGATGTAGGTAATTATAGACGTAGATTAGCGATCGTTCACCAAGAAGTAGATGTTTTTAACGGTACTATCTTAGATAACCTCAAATATGGTCGGCCAAATGCAACCTTTGAGCAAGTACAGGAAGCTTGTCGAATTGCCAAAGTTGACGAAGTAGTTCAGCACCTACCCCAAGGTTATTACACAGTTGTGGGTGAAAGAGGTGTGAGGTTATCAGGTGGACAAAGACAGCGCTTAGGAATTGCTAGGGCGTTATTGGTAGAACCGGACATACTGATTTTTGATGAAGCTACCTCTAGCCTAGATTACGAGTCTGAGCGTTCCATTCAATTAGCCATGCGTTCAATTCAAGGAACTCGTACCACAATTATCATCGCCCACCGTCTCACCACAGTCAGAGAAGCCGATAAAATCGTGGTTCTAGACCAAGGAAGAATTGCCGAAGTAGGTAGCCACGCTGAGTTATTGCGCCAAGAAGGCATTTACCACCGCTTACACTCCCTGCAAGAAACAGGAGATATCATCGTTTAACCACTCGAAACCCATTATTTACAAGCTTTCTAGTTTTTAAAGAAAAAAATTGTTTTTAGCCCTTGCCAAACCAGAGAACTAGTGATATTATTGTAAAACGTGGGACAGAACGGGTCGATGTCCGAGTGGTTAATGGAGACGGACTGTAAATCCGTTGGTTTACGCCTACGCTGGTTCAAATCCAGCTCGGCCCACCACTTCTAGAGATGTGAGTTACAATAGCTGAGTGTCGAGTAAACTTCTCAGCTTTGTAACTTATATTTCAAAAATCAAGTCTAATTTTGCCCGTGTGGCTCAGTGGTAGAGCACACCCTTGGTAAGGGTGAGGTCACGAGTTCAATCCTCGTCACGGGCTTTTTGAAATCATAGAAAAATCAATAATTTCAGCCATTTGCATAAGTTGGCTGTACTTTAGCATTGTATCACATACAGCAGGAGTCAGGAGTCAGGAGTCAGGAGTCAGAAGTAAAACTGGCTTGGTGTATAGGTTTCAATCTAGATTCTGTACCTCATTGATCTGCAATCTGCTGTATCTAACAATTATATGTAATCAGGTATTTTAAGGTACAGATAGTCGTACAATTCATAAGGTTTCATTATGATTGTTCCTCTATGGCTGCCAACACAACAGATTTAGAAAAGCGTTTATGGGATGCTGCTGATGAACTCAGGGCAAATTCTAAACTTAAATCTTCTGAATATTCTGTACCAGTATTAGGCTTGATTTTTCTGCGTTATGCTGATTGGAAATTTACCAAAATTGAGCAGGAATTAAAAAGCAAAGGAAGCAGTAGAAGAAAAATTAATAAAGGTGATTATCATGATAAAGGTGTCATGTATTTACCCGAAGAGGCAAGATTTTCTTATTTACTCAATTTACCTGAAGATGAAAATTTTGGTAAAAAGATAAATGATGCCATGAAGGCAATAGAAAAAGAAAATAAAGATTTAGAAGGGGCTTTACCTAATAGCTATACTAATTTAGATAATGAATTATTAGTTGAATTATTAAAAAAGTTTAATAAAATTGATTTTGGTGCAGATTTAGAAGGGGATGCTTTCGGGAAGATTTATGAATACTTCCTTGGTAAATTTGCCATGAGTGAAGGGCAAAAAGGTGGAGAATTCTTTACACCTACTTCTATAGTTAAATTAATTGTGGAAATAATAGAACCATATTACGGGCGTATATATGACCCTGCGTGCGGTTCTGGGGGTATGTTTGTTCAAAGTGCGAAATTTATAGAAAGACATAAAAAGAATCCTAGTAAAGAAATTAGTATTTATGGTCAGGAGAAAGTAGAAGAAACTGTAAATTTATGTCAGATGAATTTAGCAGTACATGGACTTTCAGGAAATATAAAACAAGGTAATACTTATTATGGAATTAATCATGCAGATATAGATTATATTAACTATTTTGATTTTGTGATGGCAAATCCACCATTTAATGTTGATAAGGTGGATAAGGAAAAAATGAAAGGTGATATCCGCTTTCAAGAGTTGGGATTACCCAAAACAGATAATGCTAACTATATCTGGATTAATTTATTTTATAGTAATTTAAATGAAACAGGCAGAGCCGGATTTGTCATGGCTAACTCTGCTAGTGATGCGAGAAGTTCTGAGTTAGAAATTCGCAAAAAATTAATCCAATTAGGTGTAGTAGATGTCATGGTTGCTGTAGGTTCTAATTTCTTCTACACCGTGACTTTACCTTGTACTTTATGGTTTTTTGATAGGGGGAAAAGAGATACAATTCGTAAGAATAAGATTTTGTTTCTTGATGCTAGACATATTTTTACACAAATTGATAGAGCGCATCGAGAATTTACATCAGCACAGATAGAGTTTATCGCTAATATTGTCAGGTTATATAGAGGTGAAGCAGTAGAAACAAATCATGAAGACGTAGGGATAATTCATGAATTATCTCTACAAGAGAAATTCCCAGAAGGTAAATATATTGATGTTGCTGGGTTGTGTAAGGTTGCAACTATTAATGAGATAGAAGCACAAGGTTGGAGTTTAAACCCTGGTCGTTATGTGGGAGTTGCGGAGAAGGTTGTGGAGGATTTTGATTTTGCGGAAAGGTTGGAGGAGTTGAATGAGGAGTTGGAAGTTTTGAATGTGGAAGCGCGGGAGTTGGAAGAAAGGATTGCGGAAAGTGTCAGGTTTTTGTTAGAACAGAGTTAAATAGAGAAATGCAACAGGATTAAGTTATGAACGCTTACAAAACATATATCACTATTGATGATACCAAACAGATAATTTTATCTGATTTACCATTTACACCTGGACAAAGATTAGAGGTGATTATTTTAACTGAAGATAGCAAAGGAGAAGTAAACGTTGATAGTCAAGATGAGAAGCGGAAACAGTTTTTGTTAGCAGCTAATAAAGCTTATGCTGAGTTAAGAAATAACCCGGAATTATGGCAAGATGAGTTAGCAGAACGGGAATTATGGGAGCAAACTTTAAATGATGGTTTGGAGGAATTTTGAGTAATATTTCACGGGGTGACATTTGGTTTGTAGACCTTAACCCAGTTAGAGGACATGAACAAGCTGGAAAAAGACCTTGTTTAATTATATCTGTAGATTTGTTTAATCAAAGTCCATCAGGTTTGGTTGTAGTTTTACCCATTACCTCTAAATATAAGGGTATACCGTTTCATGTAGAAGTTAATCCACCTGAAGGAGGTTTAAGTTTACAAAGTTTTATTAAGTGTGAAGATGTGCGTTCAATTTCTGTGGAAAGATTGACTAATAAATTAGGTGTAGTTTCTGAGCAAATATTGGCAGAAGTTGAAGAAAGATTAAGAATTCTGATGGGTTTGTAAAAAGCAACAATTTATGAAAATTAACTTGAATCCAGAAACGGAACAACTGATTAATTCTCTGCTTGCTACGGGTAGATATAAAGATGTTGATGATATTATTAATAAGGCTTTTATGTTGTTAATTAATAGAGAAAGAAGACTGGAAGAATTACGACAAAAAATAGACGTTGGACTTGCGGAACTTTAAAGAGGGGAAGGTTTAGATGGTGAAACTGTTGTGATGGAAATTTTAGAAAAATTTAGAAAAGCACGGGAAGGTAACAATGTTGAATTTGGAAGCTAGAGAGTTATAAGAAAGAATTTCCGACAATGTAAATCTATTATTAGATAATATTTAATTATGAAGAAAAAAACATTAACACAAACAATTAAAATAAAAGACTTAGGAAAAGTTATTACAGGTACAACACCACCGACAGCTAATAAAGCTTATTTTGATGGGAAATATCTTTTTATTAAGCCATCTGATATTTCCGAAGACCAAAGATATCTTTTTGAAACCGAAATAACTTTATCAGATGCAGGTTATGAATATCAAGCAATTAAGGCATTGCCTAAAAATTCCATTTGCGTTGTTTGTATTGGCACAATTGGTAAAAAGATGTGCCTCACAAGTCAAGAGTGTTTTACTAATCAGCAAATAAATAGTATTGTAGTTAATCATTCTAAATATGATCAACTTTATGTATATTATTTGATTAGAAATTACCTTCCTCATCTAAAACAATTAAATGCTGGTTCTACATCTGGTCGTGAAAATGTAAACAAAAGTAGTTTTGAAAATATTGAAATACAAGTTCATGAACTAAAAATACAACAAAAAATCGCCTCTATCCTCTCCAACTACGACGACTTAATCGAAAACAACACAAGACGCATCAAAATATTAGAAGAAATGGCGCAAACTCTCTACAATGAGTGGTTTGTAAAATTCCGCTTTCCTGGTCATGAACAGGTAAGAATGGTTGAGTCTGAGTTAGGTTTAATTCCTGAAGGGTGGGAGGTTAAAGAGTTAGGAGATATTGCTCAAGAAGTTAGAAGAGGAATTAATCCTGATACTGTTGACCCTGAAACACCTTATTTTGGTTTAGAACATCTACCAAGAAAATCAATTGCTTTATCTGAGTGGGGAAAAGCAGGAGAAGTACAAAGTACAAAATTAGTGTTTTATAAAGGTGAAATACTTTTTGGTAAAATTAGACCTTATTTTCATAAAGTAGGTGTAGCACCTATTGATGGAATTTGTTCTTCAGATACTATAGTTATTAATCCAAAAATCTCACAATACTTTTCAATTGTTCTTAGTTGTGTTTCTAGTGAAGATTTTATTAATCATACAACACAAACATCACAAGGAACAAAAATGCCTAGAGCTAATTGGGATATTTTAACTAAATATCCTCTTGTAATTCCATCATCTTCTATACTTGAACAATTTAATAATTTTATAGAAAATGCTGTTCAGCAAATACAGATTTTAATATTTAAAAACAAAAACCTCCAAAAAACCCGCGACTTACTCCTCCCCAAACTTATCTCAGGAGAAATAGACGTTGAAAAACTAGAAATAGACACAGAAAAAATTGCAGCATAAAACAAAATAAAAATGGAACAACATCAATATATTGTTTTCATTGATAACCAACCATAATATTAGTCGGTTTTAATCGACTTCAACTATGAGACTGAGAATTTCTTCTCAGGCGTTAATTGATACTCATGAGCAAATGATGTGAAATTGCAATCATCACAATAAATAGACATCTCCGGTAAATATTGTAGAGACGTTCCATGGAACGTCTCTACAAGGGCTTTAGGTTACGTATATTTAATTTCCGGAGATGTCTAATACCATCAATTCTATCTCAATTAGCATCATCAACCGCCCCGTTTCGCATCATTAACCGCCGAGGAATTAATTCCCCGTCTCATAGCACAAGTCGGTTAAAACCGACTGAAAAAAATCATCGGTAAATATAATTTATCATCATAATTTATCATCCTGTAAATCCTCAAATCCTGGACATCCTGATTCTGACAATAATACAATGTGTTGGGTATCGTTCCTCAACCCAACCTACAACTGATTCTGACAATAAAAAATAGTGCATAATAAATACAGAACCATGTGTAAATACACCAGCATTTATGCGCTATCCTCACCCCGACTCAGAACAAGCATTAGAAAACGCCACCATTAAGTTATTCTCAGAATTAGGCTGGAATACCGCTAACTGCTACGATGAAAAAATAGGCATAAATGGCACATTAGGGAGAGAAATAAGGGATGAGGTAGTGTTATTTTCTAAACTGCGTACAGCCTTAACCACAATTAACCCAGACTTACCACAGGAAGCGGTAGAATTAGCAATAGAAGAACTTACCCGCAGTCGTAGTACATTAAGTTTAGAAAATGCCAATAAAGAAATTTACCAACTATTAAAAACTGGGGTAAAAGTCAGCTTTAAAGATGCTAACCATGAAGAAATAAAAGAAACGGTAAAAGTTATTGACTGGAACACACCCAGCAATAATGATTTCTTCCTAGCTTCTCAATTTTGGATAACAGGTGATATTTATAAAAGACGCGCTGACTTAATAGGTTTTATTAATGGTTTACCTTTAGTATTTATTGAACTCAAAGCCAACCATAAACGTTTAGAATTAGCTTATAAAAATAATTTACAAGACTATAAACGGACAATTCCTCAACTTTTCTGGTACAACGCTGTAATTATTCTTTCTAATGGTAGCAAAAGCCGTATTGGTAGTTTAACCGCTTCATGGGAACACTACAGCGAATGGAAAAAAATCAATGATGAAGGTGAAGAAGGGATAATTTCTTTAGATACTATCATCAAAGGAACTTGTGATCAAACACGGTTGTTAGATTTGATAGAAAACTTTATCTTTTTCTACACTGCAAAAGGTAAATTAGTTAAGATAGTCGCTAAAAATCATCAGTTTTTAGGTGTCAATAGTGCTATAGAAGCAGTTAAAGATATTAAAAATAATCAAGGTAAATTAGGAGTATTTTGGCATACCCAAGGAAGCGGAAAAAGCTATTCAATGGTTTTTTTATCACAAAAAATACTCCGTAAATTAGTTGGTAACTGGACATTTTTAATAGTTACAGATAGAGAAGATCTAGACCAGCAAATATATAAAAATTTTGCTTATTCTGGAGTAGTTACAGAACCAGAAAAGGAAGTAAGAGCTAAAAATGCTGAACATTTAAAACAATTACTCAAAGAAGATCACCGCTATATATTCACATTAATTCAAAAATTCCGTACAGAAAAAGGTGAAACATACCCTTTATTATCTGACCGTTCAGACATTATCGTCATTGCTGATGAAGCTCACCGTAGCCAATATGATATATATGCTTTAAATATGAGAAAAGCTTTACCAAAAGCGGCATTTATTGGCTTTACAGGTACACCATTAATGGCAGGAGAAGAAAAAACTAGAGAAGAATTTGGTAATTATATTAGTATTTATAACTTCCGTCAATCAGTAGAAGATAACGCCACAGTTCCGCTATTTTATGAAAATCGTATTCCTGAACTGCAATTAAAAAATGATGAGTTAAATGAAGATGTCTATCGCATTATTGATAATGCCATGTTAGACGAAGAAGAAGAACAGAATTTAGAAAGACAATGCGCTAGACAATATCAACTTATTACCAGAAATGACCGTTTAGAAGTAATAGCGGCTGATATCGTCACTCATTTTTTAAATAGAGGCTACAAAGGTAAAGCAATGGTAGTTTCTATTGATAGATTTACTGCTGTAAAAATGTATAACAAAGTCCAGGATTATTGGCAACAACATTTAACCAAACTTAAAACAGAATTAGCAACATCAAATATTAGTGAATTTGAACAGAAGCGACTTTCTAAACAAATTCGCTATATGGAAGAAACAGACATGGCGGTAATAATTTCTCAATCTCAAGGTGAAATAGAAGCATTTCAGAAAAAACAATTAGATATCACCTCTCACCGTCAAAGAATGGTGAAGGAGTCACCAGCACTAGATGAGAAATTTAAAGATGTTGATAACCCATTAAGAATAGTATTTGTTTGTGCAATGTGGATAACAGGTTTTGATGTTCCTAGCTGTTCCACTATCTATTTAGATAAACCCATGTATAACCATACGCTCATGCAAACTATAGCTAGAGCAAACCGTGTTTTTAAAGATAAAAATAACGGTTTAATAGTTGATTATATCGGTGTATTTAGAGATTTACAAGAAGCATTATCTATTTATGGTTCTGCTGCCGGTGGTGGTATTCAAGAGGGAGATACACCTGTTAAAAACAAATCAGCTTTAGTGGGACAATTAAGAACAGCAATAACGGAAGCTTTGGTATTTTGTCAAGATAAAGGAATTGACTTTACCCAGTTAGAAAATATCCAAGATGCTTTTTTAAATACTAAATTCTGGGATGAATCTGTAGAAGCAATATTAGTAAATGATGATGCTAAACGCAATTATTTTTCTATTGTTAACAATGTCACTAAGCTTTATAACGCTATTTTACCTGATATCTCTGCTGGTGAATTTACCAAAAGTCAAGCCTTATTAACAAGGTTAGCTGATACAATTAGGTTAGAAGTTCCAGATATAGATGTATCTGATGTTGTAGAACAGGTAGAAGAATTACTAGATGATTCTATCATGGCTGGACAATTTATCATCTCTAATCATCCTAGCCAATTAGTAAATCTCAATGATTTAGATTTTGACGCATTACAAGCACAGTTTAATACTGGTTATCAGCGGACAGTAGCAGAGAAACTTAAGGGGAATATTAACAGCCAATTACAAAAGATGGTGCAGTTAAATAGAACCCGGATTAACTATCTAGATAAATTTCAGAAAATGATAGATGAGTATAATGCTGGTTCTAGAAATGTGGAATGGTTCTTTAATGAGTTGATTAACTTTGCTCAAGATTTAAAGACAGAAGATAAAAGAGCAATAGTGAATAAATTAACTGAAGATGAATTAGCCATTTTTGATTTATTAACTAAACCAGAAATTAACCTCACCAAAGCAGAAGAATTAGAAGTAAAGCAAGTAGCTAGAGAATTATTAGAAACATTAAAAAAAGAAAAGCTAGTTTTAGACTGGAGAAAACGCCAGCAAACTAGAGCAGGTGTAGAGGTGACAATTAAAGATATTCTCGATAAATTACCTCAAAGTTACTCAACAGAGGTATATGAGCAAAAATGTTTAGAAATTTATCAGCATATCTATGAGTCTTATTCAGGAAAGGGAAGTAGTATTTACGAGATAGAAAAGCTGTAATACTAGCCGAAAATACCAGATTTAAGGTTGATGACTACGGCGAATTTCTGTAATTTGATCTGCTACATCCAGTATAGATGTAGGTATTTCCGTTCCAGTGAGAATAAGATCAACATGGGGAGGGCGTTTTGTCAGAAACTCTAAAACCTCTGCTTCTGGAATTAAGCCAAACTTAATAGCTAAACTTAATTCATCTAAAACAACCAGAGAATACTTACCTTCAGACACCACTTTTTGTGTATACTGCCACAACTGCTGTAAGGCTTCGGTTTCCGTTTCCTCTAGCTGTGGTGTATCAATGCAGCGCGGTAAATCACAGCGAAACCAATCTAAATGTTGACCCATTTGTATAGGTCTTTCCGCTCCTTGACGAATACCGCCTTTGAGAAATTGAACTATTAAAACTGGTGTACCTTGACCAGCAATTCTCAGTGCTTGCGCCATAACAGTCGTAAAAAAATTACGCTGAGAGGAAGTGAAAACTTGCACTAGTCCTTGAACTGAATATGGTAGGCTGAGAGTCGAATTGATACTTGAGGGTTCTAGCTGGGCAACCATAGAGATAAGGTGAAAAAGTCACAATACATTAAATAGCTTTTTCTGTGAATAGTAATAGCAAGTTTACGCTGTATGATTAATCTATTTTGTACAGATTGAGTGTATTTTTACGATTGGCATTCTTTTAGTCAATCACTAGATTTATTCTGAAGTCAAGAGCAATTTTAATTAAGATTTTGTTTTTTTAGATGAAAGTAGTTGTAAAAATAACAACAATCAGTTGCCTCTGTCCATCCATTAAACCACTGAATTGATGGACTGAGAATCATGAAAATCTTGGATTTATCATTTGATTTTGGCAAACAAGAGTTAAAAAGTCAGAATTTTGAGATTAAGAGGAGTAAATTGTTGTGAAATTAGTGATTTTAGGAGGTTCAGGATCTGGAAAAAGCACTCAAGCAGAAAGGCTCTGCAAATACTTTGATGTTCCTTTGATTTCCACAGGTGAGATTTTACGGGAAGCGATATCTAACGAAAAATCGGGTAATGGCTACAATACACTGAATGAGTTAGGCAGCCTCACCCAGCCATACGTAGAAAAAGGGGAATTAGTCCCAGACGAGATCATGATTGAATTTATCAAAGTTCGCCTCAACCAGGAGGATGTAAATCGTGGCTGGATATTAGAGGGTTATCCTAGAACAGCCTTCCAAGCTGAAGAATTAGATTTTTTGTTAGACAGTTTAGAACAGAAACTAAATTGGGCAATTTATCTGCAAGTAGCAGAGGCAGTAATGGTTAGCCGATCTTTAGGGCGATCGCTCCCAGATGATCAACCAGAGATTGTGCAGCGCCGGGTAGAGTTATTCTACGATCGCACTGTCCCTATTTTAGAATATTATGACCGTCGTCGCCGTCTGTTAACTATTAATGGTGACCATTCCCCAGAACAGGTACAGCACAATATTCTGACTTTACTTGGGTGACAGTAGGAGGCAGGGAGCAGGGAGCAGGGGGAGAAAATTAACCCTTCTATCCTTCTATCAATACTTTTGCCTAACTGCATCTAGCCCTTCTTCTTCACTGTCACCTGTCACCTGTCAACTGTCACCTTCTTCCCCAATACCCCATTCTCCTGCGGTAATCTAAAAGCATCCCAAATTTTGAGGCAACTCCAATGACTTGGCAGCGTCCAGACGGTCGAAAACCCTACGAACTTCGCCCTCATAGTTTTTTACCCGGTTTCACTCGCTTTACTCCCGGTTCTGTTTTGGCTAAAAGCGGAGATACTCAAGTACTCTGTACTGTCAGCGTTACTGAGGGAGTGCCGAAGTTTTTAAAAGGAACTGGTAAAGGTTGGTTAACTGCTGAATATCGGATGTTACCATCTGCCACTCAACAAAGGCATGAAAGGGAATTTATGAAATTATCGGGAAGGACACAAGAAATTCAACGTTTAATTGGCCGCAGTTTAAGAGCAGCTTTGGATTTTGATATTTTGGGAGAACGGACATTGACTGTAGATGCTGACGTGTTACAAGCAGATGCTGGAACCAGGACAACAGCAATTACAGGCAGTTTTGTGGCTTTAGCTCAAGCAATTTCTAAATTATTACAAGATGGAGTATTAGAGCGCTCGCCCTTGTGTGGACAAGTGGCAGCAGTTTCTGTGGGTTTATTGCAAGAAGAGCCATTTTTGGATCTTAACTACATTGAAGACGTAGCCGCAACTGTAGATTTTAACGTGGTCATGAACCACACACTTGGCATCATTGAAGTTCAGGGAACAGCAGAAGAAGGTAGCTTTAGCCGTACCCAGTTAAATCAATTGCTGGATTTCTCAGAAAAAGGCATTCAGGAATTATTAATTGCTCAACGGGATGCAATTGCTGATTGGGATACCTTATTTGTAAGAAATTAGGAGTAATGTTTCCAGTCCATGTTTAGTTGTGATGAATATTAACTGAATAAGAAAATTCAATATTAATTGGCGGTAAAGTTGCAACCAAAAAGAAATTTAGAGCAATTGTGGATTGTTCGCTGTTTTGCCACAGTCCTCCTATTTGGTCAAATCTGCCTGCATTTACTTCAAGGAAAAACTTACTACCGGAAAATTTTAGAGCATATGGTGACGGCAGGCCCAGCTTCCCTCTCACCAGTTCTGCTAGTCAGTGGTTTTGCTGGGATGATTTTCACCATTCAAACGGCAAGAGAATTAGTCAGATTTGGTGCTGTAGAGAGTGTCGGTGGTGCTTTTGCTTTAGCCTTTTGTCGAGAATTAGCGCCAATTTTGACTGCTAGTATCATTGCTGGACAAGTTGGTTCAGCTTTTGCGGCAGAAATAGGTGCAATGCGGGTCACAGAGCAGATTGACGCGCTGTATATGCTCAAAACTGATCCCATTGATTATCTTGTACTACCAAGAGTTATTGCTTGCTGTTTGATGATGCCCTTAATGATGATATTCGCTTTATTAATGGGTATCACTGGTGGAGCTTTTGCGGCCTCACAATTTTATCAGGTGGTTCCAGAGACGTTTTTAGAGTCAGTCAGAGATTTTTTATTGCCTTCAGATGTGTTGATTGTTTTGCTCAAAGGGTTAATTTTTGGGGCTATAGTTGCTGTTAATGGCTGTAGTTGGGGATTAACTACTAAAGGTGGAGCTAAAGAAGTAGGAGAATCTGCTACAACAGCAGTTGTGACTACTTGGGTAGCAATTTTTATTATGGATTTTGTACTGGCGTTGCTACTGTTTGAGCAGCCTATACTTTGAATTTCATCAAAGGCTTTTATTAACACGTTTGATCAATGATTGGATCTCTTTTGCTTTATCTGTATCTCCCATCTGACGATAAAGTGTTTCTGCCTGATGATAAGCCTTAATACACTCCAATTGTGTATCTCGCTGTAGTCCTAGCATCATAGCTAAACTTTCCCAAGCAGCTGGGTTGGTTGGATCTTGATTCACCTGTGAACGCAATTCTTGTAGCGTTTCTTGTTTCTTTGCTTTGCTAGAAAATAACGTGCCAAAGACTTGTTTCGCCAATTTACGACCAGCTTCTAGTTCTTGATTAATTTCCTCTTCACTGGGGATATAAACAGCTTCTGCTCTTTCGTTTATGGGAATGGCTTCATTACCCAATCCCACAAAGGAGCGCATTTTTTCAGCAAGTTCTCGATGATGTTTCAGCGCGATCGCTTTTTTGCGTCGATTTGATTCATAAGAACTTTGGCTAAGAGTGATTTGCTGACCAGATTTCAGCACAACATACAACTCGCTACATTCAAAAGACTGAAAATCCGAATCGTAGTCCTGTTCAACTTGGATAGCTTGAATCTGACTGAAGTCAAATATACGTTTTTGGTGTTTTCCCAATAAATTAGTTTTGATTTGCAGTAGGTGTTTGGTAGTTTGATCAAATGTCCAGATGATGAAGCATGGAGAATAAAGTATATAAATGAATATGATAAAAATAACAGGTATGCCCCACATCAAAACATGAAATAGCATATTAGCAAGCTGTACAAGATGTGTAAAAACATGAAAACTATTCAAAATAATATGGCAGCCGAAACCAATCCCGCAAACCCAGACGGCTACAGCTATTGTGTTGACAAACCACTTTTCCTTAGCAGTTTTAATTACAGTTGATTGGGCAATATTTCCACGCTGAAAAGTTAACTCCAAGGGGCTATCATGAACAAGTTGCAGTTCTAACTCATGTTCTGCACAAGGTTGACGTACACGCATATTCAGTTCAGTATGTTACATTTTTATGGTATATTTACTTAATAATACTCTTGAAAATCAAATATTAGTCCTATATATCTAAAGCGATTTATTAAGTATTGATTCGTTACGTTCCCCCTACAGGGAGCTTTATTCTTCAAGCTATCCTCTGCGATGATTATTGGCGGTTAGTACAACTGACTACTGACAAATAACCATGAATGGTGATAAAGAACCTCTAGGTTGATTATTTCCCAATTAACTGGATGATGTTAAAAGTTTCAAAAGTTAAAAAGGGAAACTGTCAGAAGTTCGGTATTGTATTGCTGGAAGCCGGTTATGTAATGATGAAGCCATGAACAAAACGGTTGAAGTTCTACCGGATCAACCAGCGCTGGTTGCACGGGCGCTAGATTTGATCTTATCGAAATTGGAAACGGCTATTCAGCAACGGGGACAATTTACTATTGCCTTATCTGGTGGTAGCACACCTAAGCCCTTGTATGAAGCGATAGGTAATCAAAAGTTGACTTGGGATAAAATTCATGTGTTCTGGGGAGATGAGCGTTATGTCGTACCAGATCATCCTGATAGCAATGAACTGATGGCACGTCGCGCTTGGCTAGATCGTGTTCCTATTCCAGCAGCAAACATTCATGCTGTACCAACTTTATCAGCCAATCCTGCCGTAGATGCTGCTAAATATGAACGGCATTTGCAAGAATTTTTCCATTCTGTACCAGGAAAGTTCCCTGCATTGGATGTAGTTTTATTGGGAATGGGTGATGATGCCCATACTGCATCATTGTTTCCCCATACAGAAGCGCTTAAAGTATGCGATCGCTTGATTACTGTAGGTAATAAAGACAGTAGTCAGCGCATTACCTTCACTTACCCATTCATTAACGCTGCTCGTAGTGTGATTTTCTTAGCTGCTGGTGCTAATAAAAGACCTGCTTTAGCCCAAGTCTTCGCATCCGAAGCTGATGATTTCGCTTATCCATCTCGCTTAATTAAACCCCAAGGAGAACTTGTGTGGCTGCTGGATGCAGCAGCTGGTTTGGAACTGAAACCTTAAAACCTTAAATCAGTCAACAGTGAAGAAACTGATAACTGACTTTTGCTTGCTAGTACTATATTTTACGATGACCTTGACAAAGGCTTAAATCCATGATCGTCTGCCCGAATTGCAATCATCCCAACCCAGACGGCGCTGTTCAGTGTGAAGCTTGCTATACACCCTTGCCAGCGACTACTAATTGCCCTAGCTGTGGGGCAACAGTGCAGGCAGATGCTGCTTTCTGTGGTCAGTGTGGCTATAACCTACACTCAAACGCTGCAATGGTAGCCACAGCAGTAGCACCAACCGTTGCTCCTGACATCCCTGTGGAAGTACCACCATTGGTTACACCTGACCCGATGTTAGAACTTTTACAACCTGACGCTTTGGGACTCAACACTCCTGCTAATTCTACCCTTCCACTTACAGTAGTTTCAGTAGCGCCCGAACCAATACCAACACCCCCACTACCGCCTGTCACACCACCAGTTGTGGCAGAAATTACCCCCCCACTACCGCCTGTCACACCACCAGTTGTGGCAGAAATTACCCCCCCACTACCGCCTGTCACACCACCTCCACCTATAGCTGTAGTTCCTGAGCCGGTTGTTTTCATACCACCAGCACCTGAGCCAGAACCAGTTGTTGTGGTTCAATCCGCACCGGAACCGGAACCAGTACTACAAACAGTGACTGCATCGAGAACTCAATTACAGCAAGTTGTGGCGCGGCTATTTCATGTCCAAAGTAATCAGGAAATTGAATTGCCGCAAAATCTCTCTGTGGTGCATATTGGTAAGCCTAATGACCGGATTCCTCCCGATATCGATGTAGCTGGATTTCCAAGTTCCGAAATTGTCTCGCGGATTCATGCAGATATTCGCGTTGAGGGAGACGCTCATTATATTGAAGATGTGGGTAGTTCCAACGGCACTTACATTAATAATTTGCCGCTATTACCAGGGAACAGACACCGCTTACGTCCAGGCGATCGCATCAGTCTGGGTAAAGGAGATTTGGTAACGTTCTTATTTCAACTTTCTTAGACAAATAATTCGTAATTCTTAGTTTGTAATTGGTAATTAATAATGAATAATTACCAATTACGAATTCATAATTAGGAACCTAACCAATGAGGAAACCAAAAGATTTTGAACCTTTTCTGACTCAAGAAGCCCCCGCAGAAGTTGAACGCATGGGGTTAAATTGGCTGATAGGCGCAGCGATCGCTACTGTATTTTTGTGGCAATTACCAAACGGCGATTATATTTTATACCCATTTACTATTTTAGCCACTTGGTTTCACGAAATGGGTCACGGCTTGATGGCGTTGATGTTAGGGGGAAATTTTCAGAAGTTGGAAATTTTTAGTAATGGTTCTGGTGTGGCTACTTATACTATGCGCTCTACATTGGCTCCGATTGGGCCTGCAATGGTAGCTGCGGCAGGGCCAATGGGTCCACCTATCGCCGGTGCTGCTTTGATTCTCGCTTCCCGCAGTTTTAAAGCAGCTTCTTTGAGTTTGAAGATTTTAGGGGGTTTTTTACTGCTGTCTACATTAGTTTGGGTGCGTTCTTGGTTTGGGTTGATTGCAATTCCGGTACTGGGTGTCATTATTCTGGGAATTGCTTTGAAGGCTCCCCGTTGGGTTCAGGGTTTTGCAATTCAATTTTTAGGTGTGCAAGCTTGCGTGAGTACCTATCACCAATTAAATTATCTATTTAGCTATAGTGCTGGTTCTTTGGGGCTTTCTGATACGGCTCAAATGCAGCGGTATTTGTTTTTACCTTATTGGTTTTGGGGTGGTTTGATGGCTGTGGCTTCTTTGGTGATTTTAGTTCAAAGTCTACGGGTTGCCTATCGTTCTTAGGGATTTCCTACAAAAAAATACGGATTAAATGAACCGCAAAGACGCAAAGAGCGCGAAGTAAAGAAAGAAGGAAGAAGATAGCTAATCTTTCAGTGTTGTTAGTGATAGGACTAAGTTTGGATTTCTTCAATCAATTTAATAATTTGTCGGTAGTTTTTTATTTTTCCTTCTTGATAATAAAGGTTAGCTGATTTGCGGAAGTCGTCAATAGCATTTTGCTTATCTCCCAAATGTCGGCGAATATTTGCCCGCATTAGATAAGCGGAAGCTGAAGACGGTTGGAGTTTTAAGGCTTGATTTAAGTCTCTTAGCGCTGCTTTTGAGTTTCCTAACCAAAAATGGCTCCGACCCCGGTTAAACCAGTCCTGAGCTACCTGAGAATTGATGATTATTGCCTGGTTGTAATCGGCTATTGCTTTTTTATAGTCTTGTAGGGCATAGTAGGCATTAGCGCGATCGCTATAAAATCTGGCTAATTGGGGATTTAACCTTAATGCTTCAGTATAATCTTGGATTGCGCCTACGAAGTCTTTTAAGGCATAGCGGCTCAAACCCCGGTTGTAATAAGCTGTGACTAAATCAGGATTTTGTGCTAATGCTTGGTTATAGTCTGTAATTGCTCCTTGTTCATCTCCTTCCTGCCACCGAGCGTTACCCCGATTGCAGTAAGCTTGGGGAAAATGCGGTTCAATTTTGATTGCTTGGTTATAGTCTGCAATTGCTGCGGAAAAATCCTCTAAAGCTTGATAAGTAATAGCTCTTCCATAATAAGCAGCTGCTAAATTTGAATTTATCTGTAATGCCTGATTATAATCTTTAATTGCGCCTGGATAGTCTCCTAGAGAAAATCGAGCCGTAGCGCGATCGCAATATCCTGTGGCTAAAGTAGGATTAAGTTGTATTTGTCGATTGCTATCTTCAATTGCACCTTGATAGTCTCCCAATCGCTGACGCGCATTAGCCCGAAAGCCGTAAACTACATCTAGGGTAGGATTTTCTTGTAATGCTTGGTTAAAGTCTTGAATTGCTGCTTCATCATCTCCCAAAGTACTACGCAGCAAACCCCGCTGGTAGTATGCTTGAACATCATCAGGATTGAGTTTAATAGCTTGGTTAAAGTCTTGCATGGCTTTGTCATATTTGGCCAGATGACAAAAAAGCAAAGCTCGGTTGTAGTAAGCTTCCGCAAAATTGGGTTTTAAATGTATTGCTTGGTTATAATCTGCGATTGCACCCTGATATTCTTGAAGAGCGTAACGGCTATTACCACGATTATGATAAGCTTCGGCAAAGTTGGGATTTAGGGCTATTGCTTGATTATAATCTGCGATCGCTTCTGTATATTGACCGATACTATGGTAAATATTACCCCGATTGCTATAAGCTGCGGCAAAATTAGGATAATACTCCAAAGCTTTGTTGATATCTGCAATAGCTTCCTGATAACACCCGCGATTAAAATTAGCTAACCCCCGGCCATGAAAAGCCTTAGCAATATCGAAATAGAGATTCGGCTCCAATTGAATACTATTATCTATTGCTTGCTGATAATCTGCGATCGCTTTTTCATATTCTTCTAAAACCAAGTAAACATTTCCCCTTTCTTCGTAAGCTTTAGCTAGAATGGGTTCTAACTCTATTGCTTGGTTAAATAGCGCAATAGCTCCTTGAAAATCCCCCCCTAACTTTTTCTTTAATCCCTGATTTATCAACTCTTCAGCATTCATGTAATTTTTTGTGATTAATACCAATTTTCTATGAAGATGCACCTAATTATTTTGGAACATAGCGAATTATCTTGAGAAAATCTCTGCGTACCTTTGCGCTAACCTCCGCGTACCTTTGCGTTGAAAAAAGCTGAATTTTGAATTATTTAAGTAGCATAGCAACGGACAAGGCGGTTAGGACATCTACTAATGCTACAACTTAGACACCAAGAGACTTTTAGCACTGTCACCTGTCACTTCCTGTCACCTGCTATAGCAACTTCTAATCGCCCACTCTTCAATTCTAAAACACAATCAACGCCTTGCAGATGATTTAACATCAACTCATCTCTTTGTTGCCAAACTGCAAAGATTTTTTCTCTACCATCTGTTAATGATTCTAAATCAATTTGATAAACATTATTTACCTGTTTCAGTCGCAAACCCAATAAATTTAATATGCGGTTAATGATCTTAATTCCAGAAACAACTTCGTTCCCTCTCACCAAATCAATACCCAACGCTCTTTTAATATGTTTACTGTTCTGAACAGCAACATTTTTTAACCAAATTAAATCAGCATCACTTTCACTAAATACTCTTTCTGGTTCCAAAAACTGGAGCATTCCTAAAGCTATCATAGCCTCAACTTTCAGAGTATAAGTCCTTAAATCTGGCAGAAAAACTTTACCCTCACCCCAAGATAATTGCTGATACCATTCTTGCTCATCTCTGACATGAAAATATTCACTTTCATGAGTTAGATAATAGTGAATTAGCAATTGTCCATAATATCCTTTATCATCTTGCAACTTCAACAGCGGAGTAACTTCAACTCCATACCTTTGTCTGAGGATATATTTATTAATTTCTTGACGTTCGATTTCACTCAAAGAATGCTTAATTAATAGTTGTTCATATTCCACATAATCAATATCTTTAGCATTAGCAACAGCAGTTGCAGCGAATAATTGATTGTGGATTTTAATATCTTGAATTTTGCGTTTAATGTCTTTAGCTTTCTGGCGACTTTGCGCCCAATCTTTCTGCACTTTCACAATTTGTAAAATTAACCGTTTTCGGGTTTCTATATCACTAGAATCCGTGGCATAAAATGCCAAACGTAAATCCCGAAGAATATTATTTTGAACTGCATTACTCCGCATCTGGATGTGATGCCCATCTGTAATTAAACCATCTTGCATCGATTGACGATAAAGACGAATAGAAGCATTTACTCTAGCAGATAATTTAGCCCAAGTTCTTAAATGAATGGGGTCATAAACCAAAGGTAAATCAACATCTATTTTATGTAAATGACTCAGCAAAGCCAAATTTTCTTTTTGATTTTCCTGATACCAATAAGATAACAACCGATAATTTGTACTCCCGCTACCAATTAAGCCAATACCGCGTTTAGCACACCAAACAACTCGCGGTACATCATCCCGGACTCTAGCTAAAGCTTGTCGTGCTTCTGAGTCAGGAATTACCCCTTGAAAAATGCCATAAACCCGGTCAAAATGTTGGACATCAATACTAATTCCTGTCCCCAAACTAGGAGTAACAAAAACGGTTTCATAATCGGTTATTTTTTGATTAATAGCGCCTATAAAATCAACCGCTGCATGACCTGGTGTATTAGTAGTATGGCTACTAACTACCAATGTATTAGGAAATTCTTTTCTTAATTTCTGTAATCTTTGCCTTAAGTAACCTTCAATAGTTTCACAACTGTAACGTCCAGTCCGACTATCCGTAGTCACATAACATTTACGTCCAGCAATTAAATCCAATTCTAGTTGATGAATTAAAGGTGTTGGGTTAGGAGAATCATAAAAAGTCACATCCCAACCTTGCTGAGGTTTCCATTCATTGACAACCACCCAAGGAGTTAATTTTATTCCTGATAATCCTTGTAAATATTCTAGAGAAACATCTGATAAATCTGCATCTTGGGCAATTACTAAACCCCCAGTTGTTAAAACTGTAGAAATCAGTTCTTGGAATAATTTAAGAATTCTTACCCGCTTTTGTTTACAAGTATTACTGTTGAGTAAATGCCATAAAGATTGTTCTACTTCATCTAAAATAATTATTGCACCTTGCCAATCTTCTGGCTTCAGTTTCCAAATAGAATCAATACATAAACCGAAAGATTGAGTAATTGGTAGTTCAGGCTCATTTTCCACAAACCATTCTGTTTTATTTATTCCCCAATTAATCCCAATTTTTTCACACAAAAACCGCCCTAAAAGGATTCTGTGAGTAATTAATAAAACTGGTTGATTACGATTTTTGGCTTTAGTAACAACAGCTTGCAATCCTGTGGTTTTACCTGTGCCTTTAGCTGATTTAACTCCCACCAAACCAGAGGTAGGAAAAGGTAGTTCACCTAAATAGGGAACATTCACAGTTAGTGCAGCCGGAATTGTTAAATCTGTGTGGGGTTTGGTTTGGGCAAGATAAATTTCTAAATCAACACTTTGGCGATAAACTTTATCGAAACTGGTTGCACCTTTGGCGACGATAAACTCATCAACACCTTTTTCTTTTCCTGGTAGTTCAACAACTTTTACAGGACAGTTTTCTTGTTGAAATAAACAACCAAGTTGGGAAATAGCATTATTAACAGCAGCAATTTTTTTAGCTTGAATTTCAAAATCAAAACAAATATAAAAATTACGTTTAGTTTTAGCGAATATAGCTAAATCAGGTATTAATTGACGACGAGTAACTTTGCCAAATTCATCTTTAATAACTCGATAACCGCTGGTAATTCCCGGAATAGCAATAGCAGCATATCCTTGTGTTAATAATGCGGCTGCTTTTTTCACACCTTCGCAAATAATGATCGCAATGTTAGATTCCATTATCCATTGCCAAAAACCGACGGCTTCGCCATCTTCAGTAATGCTAATATTGTCAGGCATGGCAATTTGATAACGTTGGGAAACTTGCTGCCAAATTTGCAATGTCACCCGCAAACAAAATACCCGCGTTGGTGTGCTGGGGGGATGTTCATATTTAATAGATTTGCCATTTTGATTTTGTCGGGGTTGACTGGGTTTAAAGCATCCCCATTCCATCATTTGCCAATTGTTAAGAGGATCTCGTCCAGAACACCACCAACCACCTTCTGTAATGTGGCTGTAACGCTGTAACCAGCCGTTTTTTATCATGCCAGTATTGGTGCGGGGCAGTTGGTCGGAGATCAGCAGATATTCATAGGCATTCACGCCTTGAAGCGATTTGAAATTTAGTTGGGCTATGTGTAAAGAAATACCATTAACCTTGACTAATTCTTCAAGGTGTTGGGGGTGTAAATAATGCAGATGCATGGGCAGAAGCGCTAGGGGAAGACAACGAAATTAAAACCTTAACACGCATCTGCTAATTTTCTATAGAAGAATTTGCGATATTTTTATGATACTTTTATTACATTGTTTTGAGAGATACTTCGGTGAATACTCAAATTGGTGATTTGGGCGGTTGAATGGTGGAAATAATAAGTTTGTATTGTGATATTTAGCTGCTATAAATTTTTATTTATCAGTAAATCTTCTATTTGGTAAATAGTAGAAATGTACTCCTAACCTGTAAGAAGGGAATTTGTCAAGGTGTAATAGCTGTCAAGTTAATTGTAATAATTTTTACTAGAAGTTTATTAAAAGGGATATAAAAATATATTATTACAGTATATAAATTTTCTTATTTACAATATTCTCACTCAGCTTTCTAACCCACCTGGGAATTAATTCCCAGTCTAATAGCCGAAGTCCGTTAAAACGGACTCAAAGATTATACTTTAAGCTGTTTGTCTTGTCTCATCTTCAATATTTACCCAAGTTTCAATAATGAAATCTAGCTTGTAGAAAATCAATCCTGTCATCACTAACTAGATAAACAATTCGATGTTCTTGGGTAAGTCGTCGTGACCACGCATCTGAATCTAAATATTTCAGAGGTTCTGGTTTTCCAATACCAGTAAAAGGCTCTCGCATAATTGCTTCAATTAAATTAAAAGCACGCAGCGCAGTTTTACGGTTTGTATCTACCCAAAAAGCAAGGTCTTACCGAAATTCTGGATGAAAAACAGCATCCCGAATTTTAATTTCTGAGGGTTTTGATTCATCTTTCTTTTTTTTCGTCAATTCCCAACTCCTGACGTAGTTCGTTGATACTTTGCGGTTTTAAAGTTCTGGCTTTTGCTCTTTCTAAAGCTGTTAAAAGACGTGCTGCATTTTTAGGGGAGCGCAGTAAATGAGTTGTTTCTAATAAACTTTCTAATTCGTCAGCAGCAATTAAGGCGACGTTTTCACCGTCAGGTTGGGTAATAATCATTACTTCTCTATCTGCAACTACTTGAGCGCAGATGTCAGCTAGGTTATTACGAGCATCTGTTAAATTTGTTTGGTTGGACATAGTGGGATTTTTCCTCATGCTGTAGCTGACAATACGGGCTTTATGGCTGCTATTTATAGTTCAAGTTAAATTTTAATAATTAATATGAATGTTACCCTTTATAAGCATTTGCCTACTGTTAGGGTAACATCCAGAATCAGCCATGAGTTTGGTTGTCATCGCTTACTTTTTTGTTGACTATTCGTTAAGCATAGATAGTACGTAAAGATTTTAATTCATCTGTGTCACTTACAACTTTACGTAATTTCTCACTGAAATAGACAACTTTATAATCAGGTGCAAGTTCTTTTTGCAGTTGCTTCCACAAACTAATACCTTCTTTTTCAAAAGCATCTTTAGCCTTTAAACTGGGAAAACCTGATGAATTAGGATCTTCCCAGTTCAACTTTGTATCGTAAATGTCAGCCCATTTTTCCAACCGGCTAATAGTTTCTTTACTTAATGGCATCGTTTCTGGATCAATATCTCCAGCTTTATCAGAACTAGCCCACCATAGTGGGTAGCATCCATAATCGGCCATGAGTTTGATTTTTTTTGCCATAGTCACTTTACCAAGTTATAGGGCAATACGGTTCAGTTAAGGGTTTTTCAGATACTATTAGGTAACGAAATTTCAATGGTTTCAACCCCTTATGATTTAGTTAACTGAACCGTATTGAGTTATAGGGAAGTTTTGGGGTTAGCTCCAACTATATATCCATTATCGCTTACAGTCACAGATATATAAAGGGTTTTGCCATTAAAGTTAACTTCATAAATAGGGCGAGTTTTTTTTCTTCCTTGATACCCAACTATTTTTCCTTCGGTTACTGCTGTAATAATTGCATCTGCTATCTGGTCTGTTTCTATTCCTTGATCTGCAAATTGTGAAGAATGTTTTTCTAATATGTGCTGGAGTCCTGCGTCAGCGTTACCCTCTTCCAAAAACACGATTTTGCCATCAGGTTGCTGGGCAATCTGCACAATCTCTTCAGGGTTATGCTTAATGCCAGCCTCAAGGAGCGCCGCAAGTAATGCTGCTTTATCTTGATTCATATTTAATTTATTTTCTTATAGAAGTTTGCATAATAATAGTATTGACTATATCCCAGACATTGGTTCTTTGTCAACCCTTTTAATCAACACAATTAAGGGGTAAAGATCCTCAATGAATCCTTACCCCTTAATCTTCTCAATTAACCCCTAAACCTAAGCCCCTACAGACTCCTTAGCTGCATACAAAACCTCAGCCGAGATATCTTTAAACCCACGCTCACGGGCAAACTTTTCGGTATTTCGCTTCACTTTACCGCGCACAAAACCAGGAATCTTATTCAATTCTGCTTGTCCATCTTTTGTCCAATTCAAACCAGATTCCGCAGAAATTCCTTTGGTAATTACTTCTTTTGTATCGTGTCCACCAAAGATTTCTAATAAGTGATCTTCCATTCCCAAAGTGAAGGAATTGTAGATTAAATCAGTGATTTGATTTGTGCCTTCATAACCCATAAATGGTTTGTAACCAATGGGGAAATTCTGCACGTGAATAGGTGCTGCAATTACACCGCAAGGAATGTCCAAACGTTTACCAACGTGACGTTCCATCTGTGTTCCAAATATAGCAGAAGGTTCAACGCGAGCGATCGCATCCCCAATTTCTCCATGATCGTCTGTAATCAATACCTCATCGCAATATTCGCTCACCTGTTCTCTAAACCAGTCAGCATCATACTTGCAATAAGTACCAGCCCAAACCACATGAATCCCCATTTCCCGTGACAAAATCTTAGTCAAAGCAGCAGCATGGGTATTATCACCAAATACCACCGCTTTCTTCCCAGTCAAGTTCTGACAGTCAATCGAACGGGAGAACCAAGCAGCTTGGGATACATGGAGAGTTTGCTCATTAATGAAGTCTTCGTAATCAACTTCACCACCTTGAGCATTAATTACCTGCTGAATTTTGCGGATACATCTTGCAGTTTCCACAACACCCATCGGCGTAATATCTACGTAAGGAGTCCCGAATTCTTCTTCTAAATATTTAGCTGTTGTTAACCCAAGTTCGCGGTAAGGAACTAAGTTAAACCAAGCTTGAGGCATAGTTTTTAACTCGTGTACCGAAGCACCTTCAGGAATGACAGTATTTACCTCAATTCCCAAATCAGCCATTAACCGTTTCAGTTCGGTACAGTCGTGGTTGTTGTGGAAACCAAGGGTAGAAATACCAAAGATGTTAACTGAGGGTTTAGCTGTTTTTCCTGTTGGGAGTTCCCCACGCTTACGGGCTTTCTCAATGTAATATTGAACGATTTGTTGTAGAGTTCGGTCTGCGGCTTGTAATTCGTTGTAGCGGTAATGGTTCACGTCCGCCAGCATTACGTCACCTTTAGCTTCCAACTGCGCCCTTTCCACAAAGTTGTGTAAGTCTTCTTGCAAAATGCTGGAGGTGCAGGTGGGGGTTAAAACAATTAAATCGGGGTGTTCTTCAGCGTCTTTGCGGGTGATATTATCTACCACCTTTTCTTGAGAACCACGGGCTAAAACGTTTCTATCAACCACACTGGTTGTAACTGGGGTAAAGTTCCTCTCCCGCGATAGCATGGAACGCATGACGTTAAAGTAGTCATCACCTAGTGGGGCGTGCATGATTGCATGAACATTTTTAAAAGAACTCGCAATCCGCAAAGTTCCAATGTGGGCGGGGCCTGAATACATCCAGTAAGCTAACTTCATCCTGTGTTCTCCCTTGACAAGTTCAATAACTATAAGTGCTTGATTATTAAATCGCTTCTGATTTTCTCAAACCTACTGGCTATGAACAAATAAGGTTTGTTGCGAGGTTATTTGATGCGGGAGGCAGTAAGACCTAGTTTCTGACTGGGTTATGGCTGTTGATTTAAACAATATTCATGTTGTTTAAGTAAATAAATCTTAATGATTTGACCAATGTTTTGATCAATTTTTAGCGATCGCCTAAATAGCGCTTTACATGACTTCCTTGATCAATAATTCGCTAAAATATACACCATAGGGTTAATTATCGGCTTCATTACCCATTACAAAAATTATGGTAAAAATACCCTTTCTGGCTTCGACAATTCCTCCTTTGACAAACGGCGACAAACTCACTCGTTATGAATTTGAGCGTCGATATAATGCCATCCCTAAACCTAAAAAAGCCGAATTAATCGAAGGAATAGTTTATATTATGCCTGCTGCTCTGCGTTTTAGAAGTCATGGTCAACCTCATGGTCGGATAATTGGTTGGTTGTTTAGTTATGAAGCTATGACTCCCGGTGTGGCATTAGGAGTTGAACCTACAGTGCGTTTAGATTTAGATAACGAACCTCAACCTGATGCAATTCTGATTATTACACCAGAAGCAGGTGGACAAACTAGACTTAGTGAGGACGATTATATTGAAGGTGCGCCAGAGTTAGTTGTGGAAATTGCTGCTAGTAGTGCAGCTATTGACCTACATGGCAAAAAACAAGCTTATCGCCGTAATGGTGTCAAAGAATATATTGTTTGGCAAGTTTTAGACCAAAAATTGACTTGGTTTTCTCTGGAACAAGGTGAATATTTAGAATTAGCACCTGATCAAGATGGAATTTTACAAAGTCGGGTATTTCCAGGTTTATGGTTAGCGGTAAATGAATTATTAACAGGTAATATGCAAAGTGTGTTGAATGTTTTACAAGTTGGTTTACAGTCTGTTGAACACACGAATTTTATACAGAAATTAGGTACTGATTAACCTATTTTTATGTTTCATTTAAAAGGTCTAATTGTGTTTGTTTAACTGCCATTTTTTTTTTCGATTCCATTACCTGTCTCTGACAGGTAACGAGGTGAAAGTCTCTACAAAACTAATTTAAAGCTAATTTACTCACCCAAATTAATCGCCGGATTCCTACTAAAAAACCCCCTCGGCATCAACTTAAACCCAACTTGGTGTCGTGGCATTACAGGCCAATCTTCTGGACGGGGAACATGAGTCATTCCCATTGTGTACCAAACAACAATATCTTCATTTTGCAAAGACTCATTATCAGCAATATATTTTGGTAAACCTTCTCCCATTTTTGTTTGATTGGGATAATCTCCACCTGCATACATTTCACCGGGTTTATATTTTGTCACCCAGAGATGATGAGTTGCAAAAGCAGCTTTTTCTCGGATCTTCGCACCTTCTACAGCATACATAATTGTATTTCCTCCCGGCATCAACATATATGCAGGAGCAACACCTAAACTATTCTGTTTATCTGCACTAGCAATCATCCATTCTCGACTGTGTTTGATATCTAAATCACGAACAGCAGTTTTTTCTTTTGTTAAGAAAGTGTCTTCTACAGTAATGGCATTTCCTAAAGGATTTTTATCACTGATTGGCAAAGCTGCAACATTCATTTCCATCACGGAATTAGCCTGTCCGTCAACATCTAAATCTAGACGATAATTAAAGAAATGCTGATGATTGACTCCAAATATATTCTTAGCTATCAATCGTCCAAAGTTATTATTATCCTGTTTTCTTGCTGCTGTCCCCTGTGCTAATACAATCCCTGTTAACTCATTTTGTACTTCTAAAGTACCGTCTTGGTGAAATATCCAATTGATGCTGTAGTCATAATTATCAACTGCCGTCGTCATCTTCATTACTAATTCACGACTGCGACGCACATAATTTTTCTGGGTACTATAATCAAAATGTTTCCACAATACGCCGTTATCTTGTTCATAAATACCAATTACTCCTGGCATTGTATAAGCTTCTCCTTCCCCATTAGCAAACACCGCATCAAGTAAAATACCATTTTCGGGAATTTCTTGACCTAATTCCATTTGATTCGCTAATAAACCAATGTTGTATTCACCAACATCAAAGGCATTACGAAATGACCAATTAGGATTTGTATCACCATAAGGTACTGCCATTTCTGATAAACTGGCACGATACAATACAGGACGATTTTTTTCACCGTCGTTATAACTAGCCAGGTATAAAACCAAGCCTTCACGGGGATGCATTAAATAACGAAATTTCCAACCTTGCCAAGTAATTTCATTGCCTTGAATTTGGAAACTATGACCATCAGATTGGACAATTTTTAATGGTTTGGGTGGTGAAAGTAATTTGCTAAATGACTTAATGTCATAATCCCAGTTTTCTTGGGAAATAGGAACTACACCGTTATCCACAAAACTAGCAATTTCTTCTTTATTTAAATTGACGGTAACTAAAAGCCCTTCAATGGGACGGGCGTAATAATTCCATGATTTACCTCGATAATAAGACAAGACTCGACAAAGACGATTACCTGCTTTTGTTTCTTCTTTGGTCAGTATTCCTGATGACCAACAACTGATTTGTACTTGGTTAAAATCTTTAATTCCTCTCCTGTTCATGGCTTTTTGCCAGCGAATATCAGAGGTAACTATTTCTCTAACTAGTTCATAATCTGGAGGAAGAATTGCCGGCTGAACACCCGTTTTTTCTTGCCAGGATGTTAAGCTGTTCGTGGTGAGATCAATTATGCCTTCAAAGGTTTTATTGAGTTCGCGCTCATAAACTACCAAAAAAACCTGGCGCTGAAATGGTTTGCCAGGTGTAAAATTCAAGACTTCTTTTTTATCAGGTTCTTGCAAAGCAATCATTGGGAAAAATGCTGTTTCACTCAAGGATTTTTTCTGTTTGAGTATATCTACAGCTGCGTTGATTTCAACTTCAGTTAAAGGATTTAGAGGATGAGAAATAACTGATTCCTGAGCAAATGTAGTATCAGAAAATCCTAGGGAGATTGTCAAAAAAAGAAAAATGGTAATAACTACCTTAAAAAAATGATTCAGCCTCTTAATCATTCTGCTTGACATTGTTTGATAAAAACATAGTTATTGATTCCTACGTTCTGATCAAAAAACCGCCAAATCTAAGAGGCATCTATCAATTTGAGACGTGAAATTTGAGATTGGGCAAAATTAAGCTGAAACTAAGCGGCGTAAAGATTCTGCACGGCGTTTTGCAATAGCATTGTTGGGAGAAACTTTTAGTGTTTCTTCATACATTTCTAATGCCTGAGCATTTAGTTTTTTCTTCTCGTAGGCGTGTCCAAGATTATTTAGGGCTGATACATAATCTGGTTTCAATTTAATGGCTTCTTTATATTGACGAATTGCTAAGTCATATTGCTCTTGGGCAAAGTAAACATAACCCAAAGCATTGTAAACTGGAGCAATACTCTCTTCTCCCTCTTCTTCAGCAGCTTTTAAAGCTTTTTGAAAAAGTGGTATTGCTTGAGTAAAAACTTTTTTTTCAGAATAAATACTGGCTAATTCGTAATACTCTTGTGCTGTTCCCTTTTCTTTACTTAACTTGGTTTTTAACTTAGAAAGAGAACTTTCTAGTTTGCGAGTTTTGAAAATCTGGCGAAAAACACTCACACCTGCAAATGCGAGCAACCCAACGAAGATTGAGAGATAAACTACGACTAGATTGTTATCCATTACCTACAAATACAAATATTAAAAGTGCTTTCTCTATCTATTATTCAGCTTTCTGGGACAATGGGGAAATAAAAAAATAATTCGTAATTCGTAATTCGTAATTATGCCTTCTGCCTACTGTTTTATCCTCAGGATAAATATTCACCTCTACCTATGATAATCCCCAAAATTGTGCGCGTTCTTTGAGCCAACCTGTTACTGTATAACGAGCGATCGCTTCATTCACCTTTCTTCTTAACTCATCGTACTGCAATCCCTTGGGTGTAACCACTGACAAAGGCTCGGCCGATAGCTTAGTTGGTAGTAGCCGATATTGGGAATCTTCTTGTACCCACCCACTCAAAACGCTGGTATCAGCAGCAAAAGCATCAGCACTGTTGCTTTCTATTTGCTCTCGTCCTTGAATGTAGGAGTTTACGCCTATTAATTCAGCTTTCGGGATAAAATATTTTACATAATCAATAGTGCTGGAGTTGTTGAGTACGGCTATTTTGCGTTTTTCTAAATCTTTTAGCTGATTAATTGCCGTATTTTTTGTGACTATTGCTGCACCATCAAAATAGTAAGGAACACTGAAGCTGACAATGCGGGAGCGGGACTCAGTGGCTGTGACTCTGGCAATGGTGAGATCAACTTTATTTTCTAAGACTACTGACAAGCGATCGCTATTAGCCACTGGTTGCAACTTCACAGCATCGATTTTACCTAACAAATCACCTGCCAAACGCTTGGCTAAATCAATTTCCAAGCCTTGTAAATCGCCTTTACTATCCCTAAATCCCAACGGACGCAAGTTATCTTTAATAGCTATATTTACATAGCCTCGTCGCTCAATTTCTGACAGTGGGGCAGCAGATGCAGTCAATCCTTCCCCCCCAAAGCACAGGCAGAGAATCAAAAACAAGGTAGCGGATAATACCAGATGTAACTGATTAATTTTTGACCATATGTTACATCCGTTATTCATCCGTTGCCACCTTTATCCTTTAACTGAGTTTGCCAGTTCAGCAACTTTAGCGAAACTTGTAGGATCAAGAACTGCCAATTGTGCCAACATTTTGCGATTTAGTTCCACGTTGGCTTTTTTCAGATTACCGATTAACTGGCTGTAGCTTAAGCCATGTTGTCTGGAAGCCGCGTTAATACGAGTGATCCACAGACGACGAAAATCGCGCTTTTTATTTTTGCGATCGCGGTAAGCACTGCGAAGTGCCTTCATTACCTGTTGGTTAGCGGTTCTAAACAGAGTTGAGTGAGAACCACGAAAACCTTTAGCTAGTTTGAGAATTTTATTGCGGCGTTTACGAGCTACATTACCGCGTTTTACCCGGGTCATATCTTAACTACCTGTGATGTTTTACAAATAAGGAAGCATCAAGCGTACATTGTCTTCGTCACGCTCATGTACAAGTGCAGACTGGCGCAAACCGCGCTTTTTGTTAGAAGACTTGTGTTCAAGAAGGTGGCTTTTGAAAGCTTTGCGACGGACGATTTTACCGGTGCCAGTAGCACGAAATCGCTTGGCGGCTGCTTTACGAGTCTTGAGTTTAGGCATGGGATGGCTTTGATTCGACACAATCTAATAGTATACACTAAAAAAATTGAAATGAACTAACCGCAGCAGCCCAGAGAGCGCAAAAGGAAGAAATTTAAATTTTTTAATTGTTGAACGTAGCGTTGATTTTTGGATCTAAGACAACGCTTGAGCCAGTTTTGTCAACATGGTAAGTCCAAGATTGGTTTTTCACTTTT
The DNA here is from genome assembly GCF_014698735.1 of Anabaena catenula FACHB-362. Classification (GTDB taxonomy): domain Bacteria; phylum Cyanobacteriota; class Cyanobacteriia; order Cyanobacteriales; family Nostocaceae; genus Anabaena; species Anabaena variabilis_A. The sequence continues at coordinate 54,160 of NZ_JACJTQ010000019.1, read as the reverse complement.
ACGGTTACTACCCAGCCTTCTACGGGATCATACTGCTGAGTACAGATTTCACCAAAGTTCAACACACAAGCATTACTGAAGGTTTTCTGGTTACTTTGAGTGATTTTTATCGCATTAATCGGTAAGCTAGAACGTTGAGCAGCATCTTTCAAAATTTTATCAGCAATACTTTTAGGTAGTTGATTAGTGCTGATTTTGGGATCTAAGATAATTTGTGAGCCAGATCTATTGACATGATAAGTCCATGATTGATTTTTTACCTTAACAACCACTTCCCAACCTGGAATCGGTCTATATTCCCTAGTGCAAATTTCTCCAAATTGAAAAGCGCAAGGATTACTAAAGGTTTTGGTTGTAACTTGAGTAATTTTCAAATCACGTGTTTTCACTCCAGAACGTTTGGATGCATCCAGTAGTAATTTTCTAGAAATACTTTTAGGTAAATTGTTTTGAGAGGTTTGTCTCTGTTCTGTATTAGGAACAGCTAACGATGGATTATGGTTAGTAATTCCCATCCCACAAGCTAGTAAACTTGTTAAGACCAGGGTGAGAATAATCCCTTGAGGTAATTTGCGGGTGCTGTTGATTTGAGTTAACAGTTTGATCATAGATTTCATGGCGATGTCAATAGACAATTAAATTAAACTTTAAGCTGTATGAACTAAGACGTTAGTTCAGAATAAAGGTTTCTTCCTATGAAATAAATCTAATACCTATCTGAAGATGAAGACGAGCAATTAATTTTTCTGCAAATGGACAGATGTGGTTTCCAAAGACGATTTTTTAATCATTCTCCTCAATGACATAAAAACCGTTAGGACAGTGTTTTTTGCTCAAAGCTTTGAAGCAACTGGGTTTATCCGGGCTAAATGACCCGCTACCGCTAACAGCACTATCAGCCGAGGCACTTTGCTATAATTAATGCCACCTTAATCTCCAGAACATTTCTCAACCCACACTAGTAGTCCGTCAAAATAAATTTGACGGGTAATGATAGGAAAAAATTCTCTTCTTCCCCTGCTTTCTTTACCTCAAGAGCGCCCCCTGCCTACCTTCACCCGTCATTTTTGGGTTGACAGACTACTAGGTGGATTTCCCCAGCCAAAAAAACCTGCCATTTTGTTAATTTATGTATAAATCGGCAGGTTTAGTCAGTCCATAACTGCTGTTATCGACCGAAGTATTTTGGAAGGCAGGGATAATAGAAAGAGCCAATAAGCTAATGTGCCTTTAATTTGCTTCCATCAGCCGCGTTGGCAAGACATTTTTACGCTCTTACGCTTCTGATGCAGTTTAATTGATGATCAGCTTACTACTTAATTTTCTGTTTAATAAATGTTACTACCTGAGTTAGCTGTTTCTTCAAGTTATCAATTTCTGCTTGCATCTTGACAATTTTTGCATTTAGTGCATCAATATCAACCGAAGAAATACTGCTCTCCACAGTAGGTTTCACCACTACTAGTTCTTTTTTAGGTGCTATCACCACTGGGGAAGCACTGTCTGTAGTACCTTTTTTAGCAGCTATAGCCATAGCTGATTTAATAGCATTAATCAGCTGTCTCTGGTCAAAAGGCTTGTTGAGAAATTCAAAATATTCAAACGGTTCAGGAATTTTTTCCGTTACCTCTTCCTTGCGACCAGACATGATCACCAAAGGAATTTTCTTTAATTCTGAGTTGGCTTGAATTTTCTGGAAAACTTCCCAGCCACTCATTTTCGGTAGTATGAAATCTAACATGATCAAGCTGACTTTTTCCTGAAGGATGAGATTATATCCTTCGAGACCGTCTTTTGCTTCCAAGACTTCAAAATTGCCCTGCTGAGGCAACATTTGTCGTACTTTTACCCTAACAACTGTGGTGTCATCAATAACTAGAATTTTGTTTGCCACGACTGATTACTCTACCAGAAAGTTTAAGTGTAGATGGCTGGTTGCCGATTGAAATGAAGAATTCTCCCACTATATACAAAATTTATGTAAATTGGGGGAGAGTATATTTCTGTATAAGTTTCAAAAACGCAAGTAGTTTATCAAACAGCTGTCTGTGCTGTGATCAATTTGTATCATAGTAATTTAATCAAGTGGAAAACTCGTACTCATGTCAGTGATCAATTATCAGTAGCTTTAAAAGTCTGATGTGACCTAAGAGGACGCGGAGAGTGTCCTGTGTCCGACGTTCGACGCAAATGGTTTCAAGCCCCCGACTACAGTCGTGGAGAAGAAAAAAGACATTCCTTGCTGGAATCCCCTGGCTTTAGACATGGGGTGTAAGAGCGTCTCCGTGTCCCCGTGTCTTCTTCAAAGGCTTTCTATCTGATTTAAGCTGATCCATTATTTCTGCCAACCTGGACTAGTATATCTTTTATCTTTATTTTTGGCTCTCACTCCTGATATCTATGATTTATTCACGACAAGCCGAACTCAAATCAGAAATTACAGCAATGCCTAGCTGGTTACGTCGTCCTCTGGGCAAAGCCAGTGAAATCTCTACTGTACAACGTATCATTAAGCAGCGGCAAATTCACACAATTTGTGAAGAAGGACGCTGCCCCAATCGGGGGGAATGCTACGCCCAAAAAACCGCTACTTTTTTACTGATGGGGCCAACTTGCACGCGCTCTTGTGCTTTCTGTCAAGTAGATAAAGGTCATGCACCAATGCCTCTAGATATGGAAGAACCGCAAAAGGTAGCAGAAGCAGTACAGATTTTGAGCTTGCAATATGTGGTGTTGACTTCTGTAGCCCGTGATGATTTGCCAGATGGGGGCGCGGGTCATTTTGTGACGACGATGGAGGCTATCCGCCAAATAAACCCAGAAACTCAAATTGAAGTCCTGACACCAGATTTTTGGAGTGGTGCAGGTGTAGCAGGACAACGCCAGCGGATAGGGATGATTATCGCCGCTCAACCAGCTTGTTTTAACCATAATGTGGAAACGGTACGCTCTCTAACTGGGCCTGTGCGCCGGGGGGCTAAGTACGATCGCTCTTTAGCAGTGCTGGCGACAGTCAAAGAAATTGATGCCTCTATTCCCACTAAATCAGGTTTGATGCTGGGACATGGAGAAACGATTGAGGAAGTAATTGAAACAATGGCGGATCTGAGGGCTGTAAAGTGCGATCGCTTAACTATGGGTCAATATATGCGCCCTTCTTTAGAACATCTGCCAGTGCAAAAATACTGGACACCAGAGGAATTTGAGGAACTGGGCAGCATAGCCAGAGATATGGGATTTAGCCATGTCCGTTCTGCCCCTCTAGTTCGTAGTTCCTACCATGCTGGGTCAGTTAACAGTGAACCGTAAACAGCCGATTCCCTGTTCTTACAAAAATATTTTTAAAGAATTTGGGCAATTGGCGCTGCTGTTTGGTATTTCTTAAAAAGTCACCAAATTTAGGAGAACTGCTAATGACAGCTAAAGGCAAAACTGCTGCTAAACCTACCTACGTCTTTCGTACAGGTTGGGCGTTGCTACTGTTGGCTATCAATTTTTTGGTAGCAGCTTATTATTTCCACATCATTGAGTAGTTAGAAGTGGACTGGTGCTGCTCAAATCAGTGAACAGTTATCAGGGATATGGTGTAGTGTTTCACATCCGCCATTTAACTGGTAACTGAAAACTGCTCACTGTTAAATCGTTCCTTTGAATAAACCTTTGGGACGAATGAGCAGCACCAAAATCATCATCAACAGGGCTACACCTTGCTTATATTGAGAACCTAGCCAAAGAGTACTCAATTCTTGTACGATGCCAATGATGAAAGCCGCTGCGATCGCACCGTAAGGATTGCCAATTCCCCCTAAAATCACAGAAGCAAATAAAGGCAAGATCAAAAACCAGCCCATATTCGGTCGTACAGCAGTAATCAAACCATACATACTGCCGCCTAAAGAAGTGAAAGTACCCGCAATTACCCAAGTCCAAAGAATTACTCTATCAACGTTGATGCCAGATACTCTCGCTAAGTCTAAATCGTCAGCAACAGCCCGCATTGCTTTACCAATTTTGGTGTTTTGGAGGAGGTAGTGTAGGAACACAATCGCCAGCACAGCTAACCCCAGTACCCATAATTGATTTTGCGGTACTTTTAATTGCCCAAATTCTAAAGCCGGGATTACAGGCAGATTATAGTCGAGGTTTTTACCGCCCCAAATGAAAATAATGCCATTGCGGAGAAATAAAGCCAGTCCAATCGAGATAATTATTAGTGTTGTCGAAGTAGCACGGATAGACCGCATTCTTGACCAGAGCAATTTTTCTGCCACTAACATCGCTGCTACTGTACCCGCAGCCGCTAAAATCATTGATAGCCAAATATTTAGACCGAGGTTATTTACCAGTAGGGTGAGATAAGCTCCCAAGGTGAGAAAGTCACCGTGAGCAAAGTTAGATAATCGTAAAATTCCATATGTAAGTGTGAGTCCAACTGCTGCCAAAGCAATAATGCTGCCCACAGCAATACCGTTAATCATTAATTGAGCTAGTTGTGTATCCATTGTTTTAAGTCTCTATTAAGAAAATTTTCGGTGTGTAATTTCCTTCAATAATGGTGCGATTAGCAGTTAAAATTGACACTATCAGTTATATTTGACAAATAGAAAAATTTTGTACGTTAATATACATAAAATCAGGTTCATATTTTCTTGCAAAGATCACTTTTTTCAGCGGTCTAGTTGACCATGCAGCAGTCTTCAAGCTTACCAGAACAGAACTCACAGATAGATAAAACGCCAGCACTTTTGACAACAATCCAGCAACTGCGGGAGCAATTGTGGTTAGAAAGCAGCTTGAACCAGTTGCAGTGTCGTCTCAACGATTGCCTGCTTTCTGCTTCTACCCAGATATCACAGACAAGACCTCCAGAAGCAGAAATTTTCCAAATCGTGGTCAACTTACTCCACAAGGCTTTAAGTGGCAGTCGAATGCAGTGTGCCGTTGGTATTGCTCTGTTTCAACCACAAGAAACAGTTGGTCAGGTCTGTTATGTTTCTGCTTCTCCCAGTTCACAAACTCTGACCTTGGAAGTAAGATCCACAAAAGGAACAAAGCTGCGATTGCGATTACACGCTGCCATTAGATTTGAAGATGTGCAGCAGATGGAGAGACAAAAACCTGCCAGCGCTTGGCCTTTGGTTGAGGATTCTAGCGGTGTGAGAGGATGGCTGATTATTGCCACAGCTAACCCCAACTCTAATTGCGAACCACTCAACCCATCCCTAAATGAACTGCGATCGCAATTAATCAAAAAAACAGTCGAGTATTGTGATCGAACCTTAGCACAACTTAAGCAAATACAATCTTGGCAACAAGATTGTCAACAGTTAGCAAGCTTCAATCAGGAACTAGAACGCACTAATCAACTCAAAAACCAGTTTCTGGCTAATACCAGTCACGAAATTCGTACCCCTCTTAGTTCTATTATTGGATTCACCCATCTGCTGCTGGCACAAGGCTACGAACCAGAGAAACAGCGTCACCAAGAGTATTTACACATCATCCAATCCAGTGGGAAGCACTTGCTAGGTCTGATTAATGATATTTTGGATCTCTCCAAAATTGAAGCTAACCAAATGGAAGTGCAATGGGATGTAGTTGATGTGCCGATACTATGCCGTAATGTTTTAGCTTTAGTCAAAGAAAAAGCCGCTAATAAAGGTTTGAAACTACGACTAGAAATAGACCCAGATGTCAAAAATTTAGTAGCAGACCCTTTGCGACTTAAACAAATGCTATTAAATTTACTCTTCAATGCCGTCAAATTTACAAATTTAGGCAGCGTCGGTTTAAGAGTAACTACGCAAGATTTATATTTACGTTTTACCGTTTGGGATACTGGGATTGGCATCTCTCCAGAAAATCAAGCTTTACTATTTCGTCCTTATAGCCAAATTGCTAACTCTGCATCTAGTAGCAATGAAGGTACTGGTTTGGGGTTAGTAGTGACTAAGCAACTGGCGGAAATTCATGGTGGTTCTTTAGAATTGGAATCGGAAGTAAATCGCGGTTCGTATTTTACCATCCTCCTTCCCCTGAAGCCAACGGGAAAGGTATTAGAAGCTATAGAAGTAAAGGCCGCAAAGGATTTAGAAATTAGTCAAGATTTAAATAATTATTCTGCATCCCTAGCTGAATCTGGTGATGTTATTAGTTCTTCAAAACAAGTTTTATTGGTAGAAGATGATTTAGCCAATGCTGAATTAATGCGAATTTATCTAGGTAGATTGGGTTATCAGGTAATTTGTGTTAATAATGCTTTTGAAATGTGGACGACACTGCCACAGATGCAACCAGCAATAATTTTAATTGATGTCAGCCTCCCAGATGCCAATGGTTTGAACTTGGTACAACAACTGCGAGAAAATTCTCAATACCAAAACATACCCATAATTGCTCAAACAGCAATGGCTATGAAAGGGGATAGAGAAACTTGTCTAGCAGCCGGTGTCAATGACTATATTTCTAAACCCATAGATTTACAACTTTTAGGTAGTATGGTAGCCAAGTATAGCTAATTGTCTGAATCAGGATTTAAGGATGTATAGGATGATGATATTTGATTATTTGTCTGAATCAGGATTTACAGGATTTAAAAATGTACAGGATGATGATTTTTGATAACTATCTGCAATCTATTAATCTTCTTGATTGATTCTTAAGTGCAAATCCTGAAAATCCTCTAATCCTGTATCCCTAACGGGAGGCGTATGGCTAACGCCACGCAAGCTAGAGCCATGCATCCTGATTCAGACAAGAAAAATTAGGCTAAAACCCTATTCCCCTCACTTAATTAAAGCTACAAATGAATCTCCTTCCGCGTAAGAGCGTCTGTCCATTTGTATCAACCTGAAAGTGAAACGGTATTACGCCCACCTACTTACCAGTTTTTTAGGGAAGATGACCTTCTGCTCTTCTAAAATAGAAGTTGTCGGGTGCTATGGGGTTTTGGCAGAATGACTTTGATAGAAAAACTAGAACAATTAAAAGCTTTATTTGCAGAAATGGAGCAGGCTTTGATTGCCTACTCTGGGGGAGTTGATAGTACATTGGTTGCCAAGATTGCCTATGATGTGTTGGGCGATCGCGCTTTGGCTGTAACTGCTGTCTCTCCTTCCCTATTACCAGAAGAGTTGGAAGACGCAAAAATTCAAGCCGCAACTATCGGGATTCACCATCAAATCGTCCAGACTCACGAAATGGAAAATCCCAATTACACTTCTAACCCTGTTAACCGCTGCTATTTTTGCAAAAGTGAATTGCACGATACACTCAAGCCTTTAGCTTTAGAGTTAGGCTATCCCTATGTGGTAGATGGGGTAAATGCCGATGATTTGCATGATTATCGCCCCGGAATTCAGGCTGCAAAAGAAAGAGGTGCGCGATCGCCCTTAGCCGAAATTAGTGTCACCAAAGCCGAAGTCCGTCAACTTTCTCAACAACTCGGTTTACCTTGGTGGGATAAACCCGCTCAACCTTGTCTGAGTTCTCGCTTTCCCTACGGTGAAGAAATTACTATCGCCAAGTTACAGCGAGTTGGTAGAGCAGAAGTTTATCTGCGAAAATTGGGTTGGGAGAATTTACGAGTGCGTTCAGCAGATGATACAGCACGCATTGAATTACCACCAGAAAAAATTAAAGATTTTGTCTTGACTACAGATTTACCCACTTTAGTTAGTGCATTTCAGAATTTGGGCTTTATCTACGTCACCCTGGATTTAGAAGGTTATCGCAGTGGCAAGTTAAATCAGGTTATAAACTACCAGATACCAAGCTTCTTGGCAAAGTCGGGTATCTGAACCTTTTGATGGCAGCAAATCAAATAGGAATGCTACGTATAACCGTGGACAGGGTGGTTAGGACATCAATTGATAATGAAACTCCCACTACAAGAGGGTTTGACTCCTGAACGGCAGTTGACGGCAGTTGCTACAAGTCGGGAAACTCTAGCCGAACACTGCCTCCTCCTGACTCCTGACTCCTGACTCCTGACTCCTGCTATATAACCTGATCATCATTTAAACTGCATCAGAGCGTTTCCTTCCGCGTCTTTCTGACACTGCGGATCATGCAACTTAAAGATATATGAGCTTAGGCTCAATTCGCCCGTTGAGCAACTCTATATTCTATTTGCTGGAGGGCTGATCGCCATACATCATATCCCTCTGGTGACAAATGCACCCCATCGGTTGTTAACTCTGAAAGTAAGTTGCCCTGAACATCTGTAAACCAATTGTGGATATTTAAATAATTAACACCTTCTTGTTTAGCAATCACACCAATTTGGGCATTGAGGTGGCGAATACGGCTGTTAGGAATTTTCGTCCGGCGAATCGGCAAAATTGATTGGACAATGATTCGACTTTTGGGGTGAGTCTGGCGTAAGCGGCGAATAATCAGGCGTTGATTATGCAAAATTGACAAGTCACTAGCACCCTTGAGTAAATCATTGATGCCCACCATCAGATAAATCACTTCCGGCTTTGTGGCTGAAAAGGCCGCTAATCTTTTGAAAACTCCTATGGAACTATCTCCAGATATGCCTTGATTTAACCACAATTTACCAGAAGGCAGTTTTTCTTTAGGAAACCACAGACTCAAAGAATCACCCACCAAGATACTCAAACGATTTGTACCTTGTCCTTGGGAAATAGCTCTGGCTTCCATAGCTAATAAGTCTTTCCAATCCTCATAACTGAGTTTCTGTTTCTTAGTGGACTTCCAGGAAGACTGTAAATCCTCATCATCCACACGGGTGTAAATTTGACCAGTTCTCAGAGACGCTAATCTCAGGTAGTAAAGTTGATTCCCAGATACGGGACTTTGGTTAGTTGGTTGGGAACTGAAGTTCAGTGATGATTTTATGGGTGTTGGCAAAACGTAGTTCTTGACTTGTGCTAACAAGATGTCAACACTAGGTATTATTTTTTTACCTGGGGTGGGCTGTAAATCCCTAGCGGAAACAGCTTGACTACTGAATTCTGGTAAAGAAATATCAACACTGGGGATAAATTTTTTACCTACTTGTAACTGTGAATCCTGTGGGAAATTCCACAAGAATTCAGTATTTTCTGGCGGGATACTCGACATCTTTGGGAGAGCCGATGCTGGTACTGCCAATCCTGTTAACAAGCTTGCTGCCAACAGATAAGGTTCCGTCATCGTTTTTTTCTTTCCTCGTAAGTACTCACTGCTTTTCCTTATGACAGCCTTCTCTGACTGAATTCAGGAAAATTTTACTTTCCTTACGCTTGTATCAAGATCCCCCGTCAGAATGGTATTTTCGCAAAACCAGTATAAATTATTACTGTAAATATTTTTATAAAAATTTTTGCTATATACAATAACTGCTTTTAACGTGCTAAAATTTATCCGAAGTCATTAATGTTTCCCTGTTCTTCCGTGGCTAGAGCTAGTACAGCAATCGGTGTAAGTCCAATTATCAAAGAGATTGTGCAAAAACAGGCACATTCTACGCGTTTAACCCTGAAAGAAGTGATTCTTATGGGGATGTTAGCAATTGATAAACTTGATGATCAAGGTCGTCAAGAGTTAGCGGATCAAGTCCATCAAATGCAGGTCAATGGTGACATATGAATTTGCCGCACCCAAGTTATTCTCAACGCTAGTTCGGGAATAGCGGCACGATCCTTTGTGCCTGTGATGGTTGATTCATTATCAATGCATTTATTTAGAAATGCCCTGCTTTAGGTAAATGTTGGTAGGTTTGTGTCAGGAAGTCTGGTAGTGTTCCTTGTCGGCTTTATCTCCGTCAAACTCGAAGTATAAATTAAATGTCTATGCTTTTTGGAACTATCTACCTTTACTAAATCCATAGCCACTACCTATTAAATAAACCTCGTTCAATTCGTTCAATTCAAAAGACATCCATTGGCATTGTTGCATCTTGGCAACAAATTCCTTTGTCTTAGAACCTGTAAAGGGATCTGAAACCAGATCCCCTTCATGACTCAGAAACTGAGTAAAAAACTCAGTTAGCCCCTAAGGATAACGTGCTGAATGGAATTTAATTCCCGCTAATTGATAGCGGTGTAAATAAAGACAAAAAAATCAGTATGGGCAATTTTTAGCAAATTCGGCGGAATTGCTCTCTGCTTATCCTTTTGGAATTTCTCCGAAATATCATGTCCACTAGGACATATTTTGGCTTTATAGCCATAGTTGTGTACTTTTTGTATACTCTGGCTATAAAGCTGTAAAATTTTTTGTTATCTGCCTTGGGATGTGATGTTTTAAATTATCACCAAATTATATTTTTTATAATTATTTAGGTTGTGAGTTAGAGAGGTACAAATCTCTATCTTTTTTTATTAAAAATTGTTATTTTAACGCAGAGGAATATAGCAGCGATTGATTTAGGCATAGATAATCTAGCAACCTTAACATCAAACCAGCCGGGATTTTTACCAGTTTTGGTTTCCGGGCGGATTATCAAATCAATTAATCGTTATTACAATCAAAGAAAAGCTAAATTACAATCTTTACTACCAAGTCATCAAAAGATACTATTCCTACTTATGGAAAAGCTGACTCGAAAGAAGTTAAATTTAGTGGTCGAAGAATCAGAACTAAGCTTTATAAAGCTGGTAATAGTAAACTGATTCACGCTGATGTGAATGGTAGTTTGAATATTTTAAGAAAAGTAGTCCCGACAGCTTTTAGCTTAGGGATAGGGGAGCCACTGCGTTGCGGGGGTTCCCCCCGTTGTAGCAAGTGGCGTGGCGTTGTAGTACGCCCTGTCGGAGTTATTCCCGGCCAACAAATAGCATGAGATATTTGTCTATGCTTTTTGGAACTATTACCCATTTCTACCAAAGCAGGTAGATGTCACATTTATGTTTCCAGCTAAAATCCCCAAATGTCACTATTCCCCTCCATTAGGAGAACACTGGGAACAGAAATGAGGGCTGAATTTACAGAACTGTCTACGAGTCAAGGCATAAGTTGTACAATAGGGGAAACTTGTGATTTCTATGTAGGTGGCTTGTAAATTAGAAACCATTGATGATGGCTCAGATAATTTAGTTTTAGGAGCCAAAAACATAGATAGAAGCTTGGGGAAAGCTAAACAAGCTGCCACATTGATGGCTGTAATTAATAATGCATCAACAAAACCCATAGGTAATCACCCCTCGATAATTAAGTGGTAACAATTCATAACTCATAACTCGCAATTAATGTCGGTAAAGAAACTTACAGCACATTGCAGGTAAATTTAGTAGAGAATATAGGCGAAAAGCCCAATATCAAACCTGTGTTACTGCTGAATCATGAAGAAATTCGGCTGGAATTGATTTCTAGAAGTCATGAACGCCAAGCGATGTGATTTTCTCTCTTCTGCATTCATGAATAGGAGAATTGCGAATTACGAATCAGCAATTATTGGGACATTGATTGGCTCTGACAGTAAAATGCATGGAACCGCCTAGAAACCAAATCATTACATTTAATCTATATAAATGCAGTTTAGCATAAATTTATGTAAATATAATCCTTGAAATTGCAGCACTGTCATCCACACAAGATGTGCAACTTTCTAAAATAGAACAAGGTTTTCAGCCTCTTTTGTATAAAATCCTGATCCTCAAAGCCTCTATAATGGTGAGCTTGAAAAAAGTTGCACATGAGGTTATACAGGGTAGACACTGTAAATATTAAATACTGTTAATACAAAGAACAACCAAATTACTTTTCAAACAACCTATTATGACAAACTCCCAACCTGCGTATTCTTCGTTATCTAATCTACCTGAGCGTGAACGTCAGGCATTAAAAAGTTTGGTAGATTATACAAATGTGGAGTCAGTGGCAGAAATTTGGCCTTTAGCTGGCAAGCAATTTGGTAGCACTGTTGCCCTTCATAACCCCCACAGTAAACCAGAAATTAAGATTACCTATAGCCAGTTAGCAAGCCAAATTCAACGATTTGCAGCGGGGTTGCAGGCCTTAGGGGTAAATGTAGGTGAATGCATTTCCCTAATTGCGGACAATAGTCACCGCTGGTTTATTGCCGATCAAGGTATCATGACGGCAGGGGCAGTGAACGCGGTGCGTAGCGCCCAAGCAGAACAAGAAGAATTACTTTTTATCATTGCTAATAGTGGTAGCACTGCGGTTGTACTCGAGGATATCAAGACATTCCAGAAACTAGAGGAACGTCTGAAAGACTTACCCATTAAACTGGTAATCTTACTTTCCGAGGAAGCAGCACCTGCGGCAGAAAATTTTCAAGTGCTGAACTTTTCCCAATTGCTGGAAATTGGTAGCAACCACACTTTAGTCGTCATCAAACAAAGCAGCGACACATTAGCAACGCTAATTTATACTTCTGGTACTACAGGAAAACCCAAGGGTGTAATGCTGTCTCACAAAAACTTGCTACATCAAGTCATAACCTTGGGAACAGTCGTACAACCACAAAAAGGAGATATAGTCCTGAGCATTCTCCCCACATGGCACAGCTACGAACGTAGTGGTGAATATTTTTTACTATCTCAAGGTTGCACACAAATTTACACAAATTTACGTGCTGTTAAAGAAGATTTAAAAAAATTTAAACCCCATTACATGGTTGGTGTACCCAGGCTGTGGGAATCAATTTATGAAGGCGTGCAGAAGCAATTCCGCTCACAACCAGCCAAAAAACAGCAATTAATTAAATTCTTACTGGAAATGAGCCAGAAGTACATCCAAGCGCGGCGAATTGCTCAGGGATTGAGTTTAGATCACATCAATGCGTCAGTCATTGAGCGTTCAGAAGCTAAAATAGCAGAATTGGCTTTGTCACCGTTTCATGCCCTGGGAGAAAAATTAGTTTATGCTAAGGTGCGAGAAGCAACAGGCGGACGCATTAAGCAGGTAATTAGCGGTGGGGGTGCGCTTCCCAGACATATAGATAACTTTTTTGAAATTATTGGGGTAGAGATTTTACAAGGTTATGGTTTGACAGAAACCTCACCGGTAACTAATGCACGTCGTCATTGGCGGAATTTGCGTGGCTCATCTGGACAACCAATTCCTGGCACAGAAGTAAAAATTGTGCATCCTGAGACTCGTCAGCCCCTAACAGTAGGAGAACGAGGTTTAGTGTTGCTCAAAGGGCCACAAATTATGCAAGGCTATTACCAAAACCCAGAAGCGACAAAAAAAGCAATAGACGCGGAAGGTTGGTTTGATAGCGGTGACTTGGGTTGGGTAACTCCCGAAAATGACTTAGTGCTGACTGGTAGAGCCAAGGACACGATTGTATTAACCAATGGCGAAAATATCGAACCGCAGCCAATTGAAGATGCTTGCTTGCGATCGCCCTACATTGATCAAATCATGCTGGTGGGACAAGACCAGCGCAGCACTGGTGCTTTGATTGTTCCCAATATTGAAGCCTTGGAAAAATGGGCAGAAAGTCAAAATCTGAATTTCAGTACCAAGGATGATAATATTACTACCTCAGGCAGTCAAAAAGTTAACATAGAGAGTAAAATAATCCAGGATTTATTTAGGCAAGAGTTGAATCGGGAAGTGCAGAATCGTCCAGGCTATCGAGCCGATGATCGCATTGGACCCTTCAAACTAATTATGGAACCGTTTTCGATGGAAAATGGTCTGATGACACAAACCCTCAAAATTCGACGACACGTTGTCACGGAACGGTATCACGATATTATTGACGGAATGTTTGCCAAATAATTCCACTTGCAAACTAGTAAGAGTGAACGTGAAATTTTTATGGATGTCTCCAACCCGCAATTGCTTTTAAAACGTGGCGTTAATGTGAAAGTTATCGTCACTCCCCTCTGGAAAGAGGAAGTGCAACAGCAGCTACAGGCTCAGATCAATCAACTAGATCAACAACTGCAACAACTAGACGTTGAAGGACAAAGAGCAGTTGCCGCAATTCAAAAGCAGAGTTTACAACCACCAGGCCCCCAGACCCTCCAACAAATTGACAATATCCAACTCCAAGTCAATCAAAAGAAAAGTGAACTGCTAGAGCAGAAAAATCAGTTACTACAAAATCTTCAGCAAGTACAGTTTTTGGAGTTAGATCAGGAAGTCAACCAATTTCAAATGGAAGGCTTTTTCCGGGTAGAACCGGGTGATAACTTAATTAGCAAAATGCAGGTTGAAGTTGTGCTGCGTGATGGCATTGTTGAAGAAATTCGCGGTGATATCTAAGATTTAGTCATTAGACATAGGAGTGAAAAAGATTGTAGAGACGAGAATCCCTATCCAGGTCACGTCTCTACAAGGGTTCTGGATAACGCATATTTAAAGAAAGGTCGATGTCTATTAGTCATGAGCAATGACTAACGACAGGAGTTACTAAATTTATTATGGGCTGGACTTCTAGAAAAACATTGTACCTGGGAGCCAGCCCAGATAATTTCCCAGATGGGGGGTGAACTCACTAAAAGCGATCGCCCAAAGCGGCTCATTTCTATGCGATATCTAATGGCACTCCCAGAATTATCTTTAGCCTGCTTGACTTGTGTAATGGTCACTAAGGCTTGATTAGGTTGAGGATAAGCCACCTCTACTTGACCTATTCTCGCCCCTGATGCCACCTCATCAAGAGCATTCAGAGCTAGAGTTGCAGGATCACTGCCTTGGAGTGCAGAATTGATACTTTCTAAAGGTATGGTTTGATAATGAGAACGCTCAGGGTAAGCCGGGAATTCTGAAGATTGCTTTTCTACAGACAATTTTTGCTGTTGCCCATTGGCAGTTCCAGTAATTAATGCTGGTGGCTGATGCTGGATTACATACACTCCAGCAGCAGTGGCAAAGACGCTGAGTATCAAAATTAAAAACAATTTGAACTTTGCCGACATAATACTATTAAAGGGGAATTTCAAACAGGTTAACGACCAATTTTGAATTCTAGATTTCGCTTTCACCCCTAGCAACTGCTAATAAGCAGCTTTTGTATCTTCCAAGTGGTGAGGAACATAGCTATTACCGCTTTGCGGAATTCGTAATAATGCCTCCGGTCCCGCTAGGGATACGTAATAGTGCTTCCGGTCTCGCTAGGGATACGTAATTCGTAATTACCATTCCGTCAGGGTTTTAGACTTTTCTAATGGGTGGCTTATTTACACCGTACTGTACTATATAGCAATAATTTTAGTTGCTATTGACTAACTATCAATAATTGCTATGTATATAGACATCACCCGACCATTTAGGTTCCAATTGGAGTCGGTGACGCTGGAATCCCTGGGCTTTTAGCCGTGGGTAGTGTCAATTGATTTGTCACCAATCCCCAGACCCGTTTATAACCTAAAATTCTCGTGCCAAGATACAATTCGATCTGGCAACAGCTGTTAAAGTCCATAAAATTATTGATTCTGAAACCACCATTATGAGCATTCATGAAGTATTTATGCCGGCGCTGAGTTCCACCATGACAGAGGGGAAGATTGTCTCTTGGGTAAAATCGCCAGGGGATAAAGTGGAAAAAGGCGAAACAGTGGTGGTTGTGGAGTCCGATAAGGCAGATATGGATGTGGAATCCTTCTATGAGGGATTTCTAGCCCATATTATAGTCCCCGCTGGTGAAAGCGCCCCAGTTGGAGCAGCGATCGCTTACGTAGTAGAAACAGAAGCTGAAATTGAAACAGCAATATCTCAAGCTAATCCAGGAAGCACTGCTGCTGCTCCTGCTACACCCGCTCCCGTACCCGTCGCCGCTGCAACTGTCGCCACACCCGCCGCAGTCTCTCAAAATGGTTCTAACCACCGGGAAGGAAGGCTAGTAGCTTCACCCCGCGCCCGCAAATTGGCAAAAGAACTGAAAGTAGATTTAAATACCCTCAAAGGTAGTGGTCCCTACGGTCGGATTGTCGCTGAAGATGTGGAAACATCTGTTGGTAAAGTTACACCAACTCCGGCTCCTGCTATTACCCCAGTGACACCTGTAGCAGATACAAAACCATCTCCTGCGCCTGTGGTCAACAGTGCTGTTCCTGGTCAGACAGTACCATTAACTACTCTGCAAAATGCAGTGGTACGGAACATGATGACCAGCCTATCTGTACCTACATTCCATGTCGGTTACACAATTACCACTGATGGATTAGACAAACTTTACAAGCAAATTAAATCTAAAGGGGTGACGATGACAGCGCTATTAGCGAAAGCTGTAGCGGTGACATTACAAAAACACCCTTTATTGAATGCCAGTTATTCAGACCAAGGAATTGTCTATCATTCTAGTATCAATATTGCCGTTGCAGTAGCGATGGATGATGGCGGTTTGATTACACCAGTATTACAAAAAGCAGATGCAGTAGATATCTATTCTCTATCTCGCAATTGGAAAACTTTGGTTGATAAGGCTAGAGCTAAACAACTACAACCAGAAGAATACAACAGTGGGACTTTTACCCTGTCTAACCTGGGAATGTTTGGTGTAGATACATTTGACGCAATTTTACCACCTGGACAAGGTTCAATTTTAGCGATCGCCGCCTCTCGTCCACAAGTAGTAGCCACTGCTGATGGTTTATTTGGTGTGCGTCAACAAATGAAAGTTAATATTACCTGTGATCACCGGATAATTTACGGCGCTAATGCAGCAGCATTCCTGAAAGATTTGGCTAATTTGATTGAAACCAATCCTCAATCTTTGACACTTTAAGGAAAAACTTTAGAAACCAATAAATCTTACTTAATTTCAGACTTGGAGTTTTTTAAATTCCAAGTTTTTTTTATAGCAACGGACAGGGCGGTTAGGACACCAACTGATTATAAAACCTAGACACCAAAATACTCTTCAGACTGTCACCTGTCACCTGTCCTCTGTCACCTGCTATATCAGCTATCGCACTGTAGATGTTGACTACTGTCAACTCAAGTTACTCTGAAAAGTAAGTGACAAAAGTTGACAACAAAATAAAACCAAAGACAACATCATGACAGAGCATAGTTTAATTCTAGATTTAACAATCGTTTTAGTAAGTACAGCACTCGGCGGATTTTTAGCACATCGGTTGCATCAACCTGTGATACTTGGTTATTTAGTTAGTGGCTTTGCTATTGGCCCTTTTGGTTTCAAGTTATTAGGCAATGTTTCTGACATTAAATCCTTAGCAGAAATTGGTGTCGCTTTTCTGCTGTTTGCGCTGGGTGTAGAATTTTCCTTAGCAGAATTAAAACGAGTTAAAGAAATTGCCATCAAAGGTAGTTTACTGCAAATTGGATTGACAATTGCCTTAGTAGCAATAGTAACTGTAATTACAGGTTGGGCTGAGGGAATCACACAAGGAATCTTTTTAGGAGCAGTTTTATCTCTTTCTTCCACAGCCATAGTATTAAAAACACTCACAGAGAGAGGTGAAACTAATACAGTGCATGGGCAAATTATGCTGGCAATTTTAATTACCCAAGATTTAGCCTTGGGTGTAATGTTAGCAATACTTCCTGCTTTGAAACAACCAGAAAATATTGCTATAGCACTAGGATTTGCTCTACTCAAAATCGCACTCTTTGTAATAGTCGCAATTATCTTGAGTCGGTGGATAATACCTCATGTTTTAAGTAATATTGCTGCTACCGAAAGTAATGAATTATTTCTGTTAGTTGTAATTGCCTTATGTTTAGGAGTTGCGTTAATAACTGCACATTTGGGTCTTTCAATTGCCATGGGGGCATTTGTTGCTGGTTTAATGATTTCTGAAATTGATTATGCTGATCAGGCATTAGCAAAAATTTTACCGTTGCGAGATACATTTGCAAGTCTGTTTTTTGCATCAATTGGAATGCTAATTGATCCGGCTATCCTTATTAATAATTTTGGGCTAATTTTAGGATTAGTGACTTTAGTAATGCTGGGTAAAGCAGCAATTATTTTAGGAATCGTTTTAAAATTTGGTTACTCTCTAAAAACTGCCGTTATTGCGAGTTTTGGTATCAACCAAATTGGAGAATTTTCTTTTGTATTAGCCTTAGTAGGTTTAGAATTAGGACTGATATCTCAACAAACCTATTCTTTATTATTAGGAACTACAGCAATTACACTTCTACTCACTCCTTTATCCCTCCAAGTTGCACCTTTAATAGCAAATAGTTTAAATCAAACACCTTTATTAACAAAATTATTACAACGCTTTTCCGCGCCAAAATATTTATCTATGCCAGAAATAATAACTGGTCACGTAGTAGTAGCAGGTTATGGTAGAGTGGGACAAGTAATTGTCAACATATTGCAAAGCGAAGGATATCCAGTTTTAGTAATTGAAAACAGCGAAGCATCTGTACAAAGACTGCGAATGCACCAAATACCTTACATTTTTGGAGATGCCGATTCTGAATTAGTATTAGAAAAAGCACATTTAGAAACTGCCAAAGCTTTAGCAATTGCCCTTCCAGATCCTGCCAGCACTCGCTTACTTTTGAAAAATGCTCTGACTATTGCACCTCATTTAGATGTAATTGCTCGCTCACACAATAACAAAGAAATTGACCTCTTAACCCAAATGGGTGCTAAAGAAGTAGTACAACCTGAATTTGAAGCAGCATTAGAGTTAGGAAATCATTTACTAAAAACCTTGGGTGCAGCAGAAAGTTACATCCAAACTGTTATCACCACTATTCGCAAAGATAGATATTTAAGTGTTAGGCCTGAGAAAGAATAGATATCTTTTAAGAATTATCAGCTATAAACTCCCCAATTTTATCTCTATTCTCAGCGTACCTCCGCGCTAACCTCCGCGTACCTCTGCGTTTAAAAATAAAAAAGGTGGGCATTGCCCACCCTACAAATTTAACCTTTTACACAAAGAACTTGTTTAAGAGTTGCCACTATTTCCACCAAATCAGCTTGATTTTCCATTACCTGCTCAATTGGTTTATAAGCACCAGGAATTTCATCAATAACACCTGCATCTTTACGGCATTCTACACCCTGAGTTTGTTCAATTAAATCATCAAGTGTGTAGACGTTCTTTGCCTTACTTCTGGACATTAAACGCCCAGCACCATGAGAACAAGAACAGAAACTATGAGCATTACCTTTACCTTTGACAATGAAAGATTTGGCTCCCATGGAACCAGGAATAATCCCATAATCTTCTGTTTGAGCGCGAACTGCACCTTTACGAGTTACATACACATCTTCGCCAAAATGTAATTCTTTTTCGGCATAGTTGTGATGACAATTTACCTCTAATAAAGGTTTAGTGACTTTCCCTCCTGTCAGATGTTTTTCGACAATTTTTTTAAATCGTGACATCATCACATCACGGTTAAAATGGGCATAATTTTGCGCCCATTGCAAATCTTGCCAATATGCTTGGAATTCTGGTGTACCAACTACAAAGTGAGCTAAATCTGGATCTGGTAATTTGTTACCTGCCATTTTTGCTAATTCTTTGGCGGTATTAATATGGCATTGGGCTAGTTTATTACCAATGTTACGGGAACCAGAATGCAACATCAGCCAAACTTGGTTTTCTGTATCGAGACATATTTCGATAAAGTGATTCCCTCCACCAAGAGAACCCATTTGTTTCATTGCTTTGCTTTCTAAATCTTGCACACCACGATGCAAGTTAGAAAAATCGCGCCAACGTTGCCAGTTAGTTACTGCTTTTTCTACATCTTTGTTTTCATTGAATCCTGTGGGAATTGCAGCTTCAATATCTAGGCGAATTTTCTTGAGTTTGCCTTCTAGTTGTTCACCTGTAAATTGTGTTTTGATGGCACACATTCCGCAGTTATGAACAAATACCCCTGCTTTCAGAGCAAAGTTATGATACTCCGGTACTGTCAGACAATACACATTTTCCGTGTAATTTAGGGGAATGACTGCGACAACTTTGTGATTACATTTGTGTTCTTTGCGACGGTGGTTATGCAGTCCAATTGGTGTCTTAACTTCTGCACCACAGATTTCACAGGTGTAGTAACGATTGGCAATTTCTTGAGACTTTGCCCTCCCTTTTTCACTTGTGTTATATGTGATTAGATATTGCTTACCCCGAATTCCATTATCTGCAACTGCATTTCTAAAATGTTCTGGTTGCTGTTGCATATACTGAAGAATATTTTTAGTGCCACGCTCGGCATAATATTGATATCCTTCTGGAGTTTGTGCTTTTCGCGCAATAGCAGCTTTTCTATTTTCTTCAAATTCGGGAGATTGCCAGTGTTGATTACTTTCTAGTAAAGAACGGTGATAGGCAGAATGCTCATTAGCTCCCATAAATTCAAGATTTTCTGGACGATTATCTGATTCATGGAAATTGCGATGATGAATAACTGTTCTTTGTCCCTCAAATTTGGGAATTTTACCTAGTAAACCAGAACGAGCAATCATCCAATGTGCTTTTTGCCATCTCCCAGAGTATGGTTGAGATATGAGTGTATAACCATCTTTATCAACTTGGGAATAAAAAGGCATTAAGGAAGTACCTGTTTCTAGTAATTGCGCTTCTTGGTAGCTGCCATCTCGAAGCATAAATTGATGATCTGGAGTACAGATAATCTCTTCACTGTTATCTAAAATTACTTTCACCAGAGGAGCATTTTTTCTTGTTAATCGAGCAGTGGCTTTGGCAGCTACAATTTTTCCTGTTGGTGTACAAGCATAAACAATAAATTCTCCATTCTTATCTGCTAATTCTTTGATTGGATAGGATTTTCCATCTATTAAAGGAATTAAAGTTTCTCCCACAAAGCAACCAATATCTACTCCGACAGCAGCAGGAATAATGGCATCTTTGGTGGCAATAACTGAACCAACTAAAGCACCTTTTCCTAAGTGAACATCGGGCATTAAGGCAACGTGTTTAAATACAAATGGCAAGGAGGCAACATTCTTGGCCATTTTGGTTTCATCTGAGCCTAATGAATGATTTGCCCAAGATAAAACGGGTGATGGTGTATTAATTCCTAATTGTTCGTAGGGCATAATTTGAGTTTGGGATTTGAGATTTTGGATTGGGAAAATTCATAGATAGACTATTTGCGGAATTGCTAACACAATAGTGTATATTCTTGGTATAAATTTAGACGTTACATAGAATATTTCCAGATTTATGTAATTTAGTTGTAATACAAAAGTAATATGCTTGTCAAGCGATCGCTCACATTAACAGACACCAGAATGGATAATAATAATTTTCAGGATATTGCTTTCCTAGTGTTTGGCATAGTGGCATGAGTTTAAAGGCAGTTCTGTTCGATTTTAATGGTGTGATTATTAAAGATGAGCCGATTCATCTGAAACTGATAGATGAGATTCTGGTGCAGGAAAATCTCCAACCCCAAAGGGTGCAAGAGCGTCAAGCTTCTCTAGGAAGGAGCTATCGCGCTTGTTTTCAAGACTTGCTGAAAAATCGTGGTAGAGTTGCAACCGAGGAGTATTTGATTCAGTTGCTCAAACGCAAGGCTCAGGCTTATGTGCTGGAACTGGAGAAATTAGAAAAACTGCCTTTGTATCCGGGAATAGATGACTTAATTTTTCAGGTGCGATCGCAAAATATTAAACTAGGGTTAGTTAGTGACGCTCTCCGTCAAGAAATAGAATTTGTACTAGAACGTGGCAAACTGGCTGAATACTTTCAGATTATTGTTACTGGGGATGACACCACCACCACTAAACCCCAACCAGAAGGTTATCTGCTGGCGGTAGAACGCTTTAACCAAAAATTTGTAGAATTAAACTTGCAACCCCAAGAATGTTTAGCGATTGAAGATACTCCAGCGGGTATTCAAGCAGCAAAACGCGCCCAGATGCAAGTAGTTGGTGTAGCCCATACTTACCCTTTTCATATGCTTCAGCGTCAAGCCAACTGGACTGTAGATTATTTAACTGATTTGGAATTGGAACGGGTACAGGAGGTTTATTTGCAAAAAGATGTAAAATCTGCCGTGCCTGAGTGTTAAGATAGAGTACGTCTGTCAGAGCTTGCTACTCTGCACTCACAAGGGGAATTAGCTCAGTTGGTAGAGTGCTGCGATCGCACCGCAGAGGTCAGGGGTTCGAGTCTCCTATTCTCCATTGTACATTTGTCACTTGCCAAATTATTTGACCGCGTTGACAAATGGGTGTCCGTGTTGCCAAATTAGTTGTCTATTTGACTTATTTTTGTCTTTAAACTGGTGTTAACAGATTAATTGTCCTTAAAATAATTGACATATTAAGCGATGAACTAACTAGTCATGAGTAATGAAGCGAATACCTGCCGTAAGTATGTAGAACCAAAATTAAATCAAGCTGGCTGGGATACAGAACCTTATAGCTATTACGAGCAGTATTACTTCACTGATGGTAAAATTAGACCAAAAAATCAGCGTCAACCCCGTGGTAAAAAGAAATTTGCAGATTATTTGCTTTTAAAAGGTGATTTCCCTCTAGCTGTAGTGGAAGCGAAACGGAAACGCAAAACTCCTGATGAGGGATTAGAACAGGCTAGAGAATATGCAAATATTTTAGGGGTAAAGTTTGCTTTCTCAACTAATGGAGAAGGAATTGTTGAGTTTGATTTCATCACAGGTAAACAGTCTGATGTGATGGAGTCGTTTCCTAGTGGTGATGAACTTTGGCGGAGGTTAAAAGGTGAATCACAAGAACAAATTAGAGAAAATATTGCTGAAAAATTATTAACTCCTGCTTATCCAATTCCTGATAAACCTGTACGTTACTATCAACGAAATGCTATTAATGCGGCACTAGCAGCAATTTTTAAAGGTCAAAAACGGTTATTATTAACATTAGCAACTGGAACGGGAAAAACTACCGTTTCTTTTCAAATTGCTTGGAAATTGTCAAGAATTGAATGGAATACTTTGGGATACTTTCGCTCACCAAGAATTTTATTTTTGGCAGACCGGAATATATTGGTAGATGATCCGATGAATAAAGATTTTTCGGCTTTTAATGAGGATAAAATCTACAAAATTCAAGGTGAAGCTAAAAAAGGACGTGATCTTTATTTTGCTATTTATCAAGCAATTAGTGATACTCAAAATCAACCAGGACTTTATAGAGAATATAGTCCTGATTATTTTGATTTGATTATTATTGATGAATGTCATCGAGGTAGCGCCAGAGATGAAAGTAACTGGCGACAAATTTTAGAATATTTTGCACCTGCTTATCAATTGGGATTGACTGCGACACCGTTACGGGATGATAACGTAGATACCTATCGCTATTTTGGTAATCCTCTTTATACTTATTCTCTCAAGCAAGGGATTAATGATGGTTTTTTAGCACCATATCGAGTCTATCGGGTGACTACTCGTTCTGATAAAGAAGGATGGCGGCCTGGTGCTGGAGAAATTGATCGTTATGGGAGAACTATTCCTAATGAAGTTTATCAAACTCCAGATTTTGAGAGGAAATTAGTTAGAGAAGTGCGGACAAAGGCAATTGCTAAACATATTACTGATTTTCTGAAAGATACAGATCGTTATGCCAAAACCATTGTTTTTTGTGTGGATGAACCTCATGTAAAAGCAATGGTGAAAGAGTTACGCAACCTCAATACTGATATTACAAAAACAAATCCTAATTACATATCTCGCATTACTTCTGATGCTGGTGATGTTGGTAAAGGACATCTCGATAAATTTAAAGATGTTTTAGATGAAACTCATATTATTGCGGTTACTTCTAAACTGCTGACTACTGGAGTAGATATTCCCACTTGTAAAAATGTGATTCTTGCCCGTGTTATTCGTTCCATGACAGATTTTAAACAAATCATTGGCCGAGGAACTCGTGTCCGAGAAGAAAAAGGAAAAATGTCTTTTAATGTAGTTGATTATACTAATAGCACTGTACTCTTTGAAGATAAAGATTTTGATGGTGAACCTACTTTAATTAATGAATCACAAATTGATGATGAGGGAAAAATTATCGTAGAGGTAATTCATGAATTGCCTCTACAAGAAGATGTAGGGGTAATTCACAAATTACCCACACCAGATGATGATGACGCACCACCTCATAAATATTATGCTGACGGGGGTAGTGAGGAAATTGTTGAGGAAAAAATTTATGATTTAGATGTAGATAATAAACTGCGTTTGTCTAAATTAATTGACTATACGAGAGAACAAATTAGGATTCTCTATCGTTCTACTATAGAAATACAACAACGCTGGGCTGTTCCTGAAGAACGGGCAGAAATTATTGATTTGTTGGCAGATAAGGGAATTGATTTTGATGAGTTAAAAGAAGTTACAAATCTTTCCGAAGCTGATCCTTTTGATTTATTATGTCATATTGCCTTTGATGCTCCCGTGTTGACTTGCAAACAACGCGCTGAAAGGTTACGTCGTCATAAATCTGACTTTTTTGAACAATATGGGGAGGAAGCAAGGGCTATTTTAAAAATACTTTTGGATAAATATGCTGAAAAGGGGGTTGAGGAGTTTAATATTCCCACGACTTTTAAGGCTAATAGGGAGTTTGATAATTATGGTAATGTAATTGAAATTGCTCAACAGTTTGGGGGTGTTCAGGAGTTGAGGGAAGCGGTAAATAATTTACAAAGTTTATTATATTCGGTGTAGGGGTAATTCATGAATTACCCCTACATGATGATATGTAAATTTGATGGTTATGGAAAATAAAACTAAGCTTTTTTATCGTCGTTCTCTTCGGTTACGTGGATATAATTATTCTCAGGCTGGTGCTTATTTTATTACAATTTGCACAAATAAAAGGAAGTGTTTATTTGGGAATATATTTCAGAATGAAGTCCACCTTAATGAACTAGGAAATATAGTATTAAATGTTTGGGATTCTTTGCCTAACAAATATTCCAATATTGAGTTAGATGAATTTGTAATTATGCCTAATCATCTACATGGAATTATTATAATTACAGACGTAGAGGCAATTCATGAATTGCCTCTACAGGAATCAATTAATGTAGGGAAAATTCAGGAATTGTCCCTACGGGAACGCCGGAATATGCTTTTACCTAAAGTTATTGGTTATTTCAAGATGAATTCGGCGAAAATTATTAATCAGAAAATTTCATCTTCAGGTACATCACTTTGGCAACGAAACTATTATGAGCATATTATTCGTAATGAATCTGAATTAGATAGAATCAGGGAATATATTGTTAATAATCCAATAAAATGGACACTGGATTATGATAATCCTGATAGTAAACCTGATAAAGAAGAACTCCAATTTTGGCGTGATTTCGGTCGTAAGGATTTGTAGAGACAATTCATGAATTGTCTTTACAATTAACAAGATTTAGGGCAATTCGTGAATTGCCCCTACAATAGAGGGATAAATGCCAAAACGCACTACCAAACAAAACGATAAACCCGTCACCACCGCCCAAAAATTAGGCAGCGTGGTAAAATCAGCCCGTGATATCATGCGGACAGATAAAGGATTAAATGGGGAATTAGATCGACTTCCGCAGTTGACTTGGATTATGTTCTTGAAATTGTTGGATGATTCCGAGAAACTGCATGAAGCGGAAGCAGAATTAGAAGGAATTGATTATAAATCAACCATTAAACCGCCTTATCGCTGGCGTGATTGGGCTGCTAATGAAAATTTTACAGGAGACAGATTAAAAAGTTTCATTAATAATGATGAAGCAGTTTTACCAGATGGTAACAAAGACGCAGGGTTATTGGCTTATTTGCGGAATCTCAAAAGCAAAACTGGTAATAACCGCGCTGATGTTATCGCTAAGGTTTTCAAAGATGTGAATAACCGCATGATTAGCGGGACTTTGCTATGGGATGTTCTGAATAAGGTAAATGAAATTCACTTTGATAAATCGGAAGAAGTGAACCTCCTCAGCACGTTGTATGAGTCCATGCTAAAGGAAATGCGGGACGCTGCGGGAGATTCAGGAGAATTTTATACTCCTCGTCCGGTAGTGCGGTTTATGGTGCAGGTAATGAACCCACAATTAGGAGAAACGATTTTTGATCCTGCTTGCGGAACAGGTGGTTTTTTGGTTGAGGCTTATGAATACCTGAAACAGAATTGTAGCGCCCAAGATTGGCAGATATTACACAAAAGTCTGATTGGTGCTGAGGCGAAATCTTTGCCTTTAATGTTAGCACACATGAGTTTACTATTACATGGATTTGAATATCCCGATATTGATGATGGTAATAGTTTACGGTTTACTCTGTCAGAAATGGGTGAAAAAGATTGGGTTGATGTCATTCTCACTAACCCACCCTTTGGAGGTGAGGAAGAAGACAGAATTAAAAACAACTTTCCCAAAGATAGACAAACTAAAGAAACGGCGTTGTTATTCCTTCAGTTAATTATGCGTCGTCTTCGACAAAGACCAAAACCCCGCGTAGGGGTAATTCCTAATGGGGTAATTCATGAATTACCCCTACAAACTGGACGCGCTGCGGTTGTATTTCCTAATGGGGTGCTGTTTGGGGATAATATGTGCGCCAAAATTAAGGAAGATTTGCTGAAAGATTTTAATTTGCATACTATTGTCCGTCTTCCTAATGGGGTGTTTGCACCATATACCAGCATTCCTACAAATTTGTTATTTTTTGACAGTTCTGGACAAACAGATGAAATTTGGTATTATGAAATTCCGTTACCAGAAGGACGAAAAACTTATACTAAAACTAAACCAATACAGGATGAAGATTTTGCTGAATGTGTAGCATGGTGGCAGAATCGAGAAGAAAATCAAAATGCTTGGAAGTATAATTTTAGGGAAGTTTATCATCAAGCTAGAGCAGATGCACAACCTTTTTGGGATGCTGGTAATCAAGCAGAAGAAACTGCTAATAATCTGGCTAAAAATGTCAAAGAATTAATTGAAAAAATTAAAAATTTAGAAAATTCAATTTTGGATTTTTCTCCACCGAAAGAAGTTACTAAAATTAAACAGCAGATTCAAGAAATTAAGTATGAGGTAAAACAGGTTCAAACTGAAGAACAAAATCAGCGTGAAATTGCTAAGGATGAAAAAGCGAAAGGTGATGCTATTTACTGGGTAATTTATAATCTTGATTGCAAAAATCCCAATAATCAGACGGATTTTGAACATTTACCGCCTGAGCAACTGGTAAATGATATTTTAGAGAAAGATCGGCGAGTTGCTGAAATTATGTCTGAGATTAAAGCAATTTTGGGGTAGGGGTATTTCATGAATTATCCGGTGTAGGGGCAATTCATGAATTGCCCCTACAATAATTTAGTTAAAGTATTATTATGAACCAAGTCTAGTTTATGTTAAAGCTTCCATTTAAACAAACGTCAGCAGAATTAATGGTTCGGGCTGCTTCAACTATAATTTTTAATACACTTAACAAAACTGGCTGTTCAATTGTATCTTTGTTAGAACTTGCCGAAAATCCACAATACGGTTTTACTGCTAGTGCATCACTTGAAGAAGTAGGAGTAAAATTTGTTCGTATTACTGATTTAAAAGATGGAGGAATCAGTTGGGATACTGTACCATATTGCAAATGTGATGAACCAGAAAAGTATCTAATTTACCCTAATGATATTTTGTTTGCAAGAACAGGTGCGACAACTGGAAAAACGCATCTTGTTAAAGAAGCGCCTCACGCCGTTTTTGCATCCTATTTGATACGAATTCGCCCAAAACCACTGGTAGAACCTGAGTATCTTTATTCATTTTTTCAATCTGACTCTTACTGGACACAGATTTTAGAGGAAAAGGAAGGTTCGGCACAGCCTAACGTCAATGGACAAAAATTGATGAATATTTTAGTGCCAATGATTGATAGTAAAATTCAGGTTGGTATAAGTAAGTTTCTAGAGGTTGTGAGAAAACGACAAGACGGTAGTTTTGAAGAACTACCAGAACTCCCACCACCACTAGAGGAACAACGGCGGATAGTGGCGCGGGTTGAGGAATTGGTGGGGAAAATTGAGGAAGTGCGATCGCTTCGTCAAAAAGCACTTGAAGAAACAGAAGCTTTAGTAAACTCATCTGCTGCAAAAGTTTTTGCTGAACTTGATACTGCTGATTTTTATCAAATTGATGATATTTCTGAAGTCAAAGGTGGTATTCAAAAAAGTAGTGCTAGAACACCGGGTGCAAACCCACGACGATATATTACAGTAGCGCACGTTCAGCGTAATTCGATAGATACTGCTGATCCACGTTACTTTGAAGTTTCAGATGAAGAGCTTTATCGCTGGAGGCTTATAGCAGGTGATGTTCTCGTTATAGAGGGTAACGGTAGTCCTGATCACATTGGTAGAGCGGCTTTATTTAGAGGTGAAATTGAAAATTGTGTTCATCAAAATCATGTTATTCGTATTCGCCCTAATACAGTGTACATAACACCGGAATATCTCAATACTTACCTTAATAGTCCTATTGGCAAAGACCAAATGCTTGAACTAAGCAGAACAACAAGTGGATTATTTACTCTAAGTGTTGGTCGCATTAAAAGTATTAAAATTCCAGTTCCACCCCTCCCCGAACAACGCCGCATCGTTGCTTACCTCGATGAACTCCAAACCAAAATAGACACAATAAAACAATTCAGAAAAGAAGCAATAAAAGAACTTGATGCCCTTTTACCTTCCATACTCGATAAAGCATTTAAGGGCGAATTGTAAACCAAATCCGTAGGGCGTAAAATATCGGTTTAGTAAAATGCGATATCTACGATGAGCTACGCTAACGCTTTCCAAATCCTCAATTTTTTTTCTGACATTCTACCATCTCCCCAAACCCCACAACATCGGAACTGTAAACCTAGCCCGACAGTTAGGACACTCAGACAGCAGCCTTTACCCTCTCGGTAGACAAGGAGTGTCCTAAAAAGTAGTAGAGTGAAAAATGCATCTAGTAGCGTTAGCATCTTGACAAAATCACCTGTGCGAAAAATAGTTATAGCCGGCAACTGGAAAATGTTCAAAACCCGGTCAGAGTCCGAAGACTTTTTACGCGGATTTCTGCCCCACTTGGAGGAAACACCCTCGGAACGAGAAGTGGTACTGTGTCCTCCCTTCACTGACTTAAGCGTCATGTCCAAATATTTGCACGGTAGCCTGATCCAACTGGGCGCGCAAAACGTCCATTGGGAAGAAAATGGAGCCTACACGGGTGAAATTGCCGCTCCCATGCTCACAGAAATTGGTGTGCGCTATGTCATCGTTGGTCATAGCGAAAGACGGCAATATTTTGGCGAAACGGACGCAACCGTTAACCTACGCCTCAAAGCCGCCCAAAAGCATGGACTTATCCCCATTCTCTGTGTTGGTGAAACTAAACAACAACGGGACGCAGGGGAAACCGAAAAACTGATTACCACTCAGTTAGAAAAAGACCTAGTGGACGTTGATCAAAATAATTTGGTCATTGCTTATGAACCAATTTGGGCTATAGGAACAGGTGACACCTGTGAAAGCAAAGAAGCGAATCGGGTAATTGGCTTAATTCGCTCTCAGTTGACAAATCCTAATGTCTCCATTCAATACGGCGGTTCAGTCAAGCCGAATAATATTGATGAGATCATGGCTCAACCAGAAATTGACGGCGCTCTCGTGGGAGGTGCAAGTCTAGAAGCTGATAGTTTTGCCAGAATTGTCAATTATCAGTAGAACGCCATTTACAACTTTTTAACAAATCAATTTAGTTCGTTAAAACGGACTTTGGCTATTAGCCTCGGAATTCATTCCGAGGCGGGATTGTAACTTATGTCAAACCAATTAATGATTCGAGAACGCTGTTTTATCTGGGGACAGCGAACTTATCTCATGGGCATTTTAAATGTCACCCCTGACAGCTTTAGTGATGGTGGTCAATTTAACACAGTTTCCGCCGCTCTAGCCCAGGCGCAAGCAATGGTAGCCGCTGGTGCTGACATTATTGATATCGGTGGTCAATCAACTCGACCAGGTGCAGAACAAATCACCCTCACAGAAGAACTTGATCGGGTGCTGTCGGTTTTGCAAGTAATTCGACCAGAGATTGCAATTCCTATATCAGTAGATACAACTAGAGCCGATGTAGCTGAGGCTGCTGTATTATCTGGAGCTGATATCGTCAATGATATTTCTGGCGGTACATTTGACCCAAAAATGTTGTCAACAGTAGCTAATTTAGATGTACCAATTATGTTAATGCACATCCGGGGAACTCCCCAGACGATGCAACAACAAACTGATTATCAGGATTTGATAGGGGATATTTATAGCTTTTTATCTCAGCAAATAAATGCCGCAATTGCTGCGGGGATTCAACACGAAAAAATCATTATTGATCCGGGGATTGGCTTTGCTAAAAACTATGAGCAAAATTTAGAAATTTTTCGCCGCTTGCAAACCTTAAAAGCACTTAACTGTCCAATACTGGTAGGAGCTTCTCGTAAAAGTTTTATCGGTAAAATTTTAAACCAACCAGATCCCCAAGCCAGAGTTTGGGGAACAGCAGCGGCTTGTAGTGCGGCCATTTTTAATGGTGCTGATATCCTCCGAGTTCACGATGTCTCAGAAATGCGTGAAGTTGCCCTAGTTGCTGATGCTATCTACCGACATTAAACTCCACCCAACTATTAATTAGCACCATTACCGTTCCCAGCAGTTTTGCCATGTTCTTCGTGAGTTACTGACTCAGCAATCAACTCCTGAAACATATCTGTGGAGTTAGCTGGATCTACAAAAACAATTTTGGCGTTATTACTGGCACTAAGCTTTTGGCTGGCTTGTACGTAATCTTGAGCGACAAGATACCGAAGAATTTCCTTAGTTTCAGGATGAGAACGTAAGACTTCACCAATAATTTCCATAGAAGTCCTGGTTCCTTCAGCTTTTTTAATCGCTGCTTGTCGTTCCCCTTCTGCTTCGGAAATCAAGGCATTTTTCTTAATTTCTGCTGCTTGTTGCTCTTGCATTGAGTTTCTTACACTTTCCGGCGGTGTAATTCTCTGAATATCTAACCGGATAATTTGGACTCCCCAATCGTTTGTAATTGGATTTAACTGGTCTAATATGGTTCTGTCCATGTCGGCTCTGGACATATTGGTAGCGTCTAAGGTGTTTTGGGCAATAACTTCCCGTAGTGTAGTTGTAGTTAAGTTTGACAATGCTTGTTGAAGATCATCAATTGCATAAAAGCTTTTTTCAATATTTGTGATGCGCCAATACACAACAGCATCTACTTCTAGGTAAATACCATCTTTAGTAATTACATTCTGAGGCTTGATGTCTAAAACTTGCTCCCGTGTTGTATCTTCCATGACAATTTGATCAAGGAAGGGAACAATAAAGTTGAGTCCAGGTTTAAGTTTGCGATGATACCGCCCTAAGCGTTCCACAAGGGCTTCATTCCCTTGATTAATCATTTTTGCAGATCCCAAGGCATAACCTATAAGCGCTAAAACTATAGCAATAATTGGCTCCATATATGCTCCTATTCAGCGTTGGGCAAAATTAATTGTTGAGGTTATGCTAACAGCGTATATTAACTGTAAGTAAAATGGTTTGAAAGCGTAATTTTTTAACAAGCAGGATCAGCAAAAGGTCATACTATAAGCGATCGCTATTAAAGCACTTTACTCACCAGCTGGCAATATACCAGTTCTCAATTGCATCCCATACATCCGTGACCTAACCCCCTTCCCTTGTCGAGTAGTTATATCATGTCTGGTTGAATACTTATCATTTAGACTGACGCTGAGACAGGGAAACGTGGGGACGGGGAGAATTTTTTTGATAAGTGATTAGGCGGACATGATATTATCGTGTAAACACAAGGACACCTGATCTCTTAATTTGCAAACTAGATGTGTAACAGTTTACTCAACATGGCTTAATCGTTTGATTATATAAGTAATAGTGATTATATTAAGTAATAGGGGTTTAGCAGTGCTAAACCCCCTGCAAATCTGGTTTTTTCGCAATCTTATATATAAAAGTTCAAATCTCAGCCATTTTGAGTATATCTTACACCCACCTGACTTGAAAATAAGACCCCCCTCCTAACCCCTCAAGCGAGGAGGCGAATAAGAAGTTTTTTTTCATGTGTTCTGGTGTACGCAGTTCATGATGGCTACTTAAATCTCCGTTACAAAACTTAATTATAAACTACGTTGGCGGTAGCCTGCGGTCGGCATTATTACGAATTACGAATTACGGGCGTTGCATAATTGAAGTATGAATTAGCCTCACGCAAAGACGCACCAGCGGAGCGTATCCCTTACGGGAGCCATAGGCTTTAGCACGAAGTGTGTTAGGCGCAAAGATAAGAGGTTTAAAAATTCAAGCAAGAGAATTTCATACCTGAATTCAGCAACGCCGAATTACGAATTACAAATTACACCATTTTATTTAATCAAAAGGGGGAATTAATCAGCCCCCTCTTTACCGACTTAAATTAACTTAAAGTCCAAAAAACCTGAGGAAATTAAAGATAATACCTAAAGGACCAGCTACAACACCCAATGTATCACCAGACTTAGCAAGACCAGAACGGCCAACTACTACAACATCATTATTGCGAAGTATAGGATTGGTGTCATCATTAATGCCTTTTGAGAAATCTATCTTCACTACACGCTTAGTCACAGTACCATTGGCATTAAGACGAATTAAATCTACAGCAGCACTACTAGCTCTAGCATCATTAAAGCCACCAGCAGCCAACAACGCCTGATTTAAAGAACTATTTGGCTGTAAGTCTGTTAATCCAGGTTTTTTAACTTCTCCAACCACACCAACTTGAATTTTGGTCGGTGACAAAGTAGTAGTAGCTAATTGAGTTGCTTCTGCTGTGCTAATCTCTGTTGCAGTGGGAACCACAATCGTATCTCCATCTTGCACAACCGCGTCTTGATTAAGATCACCAGTCTGCAATAATTCCCAAAGATTGATATCTATAGTTTGTTCTGTGCCAGTTCGCGTCGGTCGGCGTAACTTTATAGTCCGAACATCGGCTTGTGACGTAATTCCTCCGGCTAGTTGCAGCGCCCGCATTACCGTTGGTAAACCCGTTCCCGCTCCCTCTGTACCGCCTGCGGTGACTAGATAAGAACCAGGACGGTAAACTTGACCAGTAATTGCAACTGTGCGGGGTGCAGTTTGACTTGCAGCAAAGTTCGCAGAAAATAAATTGCGTGCTTCTGCAATGTTGAATTCTGTAGCAGTGGGTACAACTAAGGTGTCTCCATCCCGTAAGGTAATATCCTGGGGGATTATACCTGTTTGGGTGAGTTCCTTTAAGTTGAAACTGACAATTTGCTCGCCCGAAAGTCCTATCTTACGCCGTAATTGAACTTTAGTCACATCGGCTGCTAGTGTTACCCCTTGGGCTGTAGTTAATGCAGCTAATATAGTTGGATATTGTACTCCTGGGGTATTTCCACTGCCTCCTTGTAAGTTGAGAGTGTAAGCCCCTGGTCTTGTCACCTCTCCAGCTACAAAAACATTGATGGGACGAGGTGACAACAAATTGACGGAAATCAAAGGACGTTTAAGAAAGCGAGCATATCTTCTGGCTATTTCGTCCGCTGCCTGTTCTGTTGTTAATCTGAGAACGGATACACTGCCTATCAAAGGTAGGTTAATCGCCCCACCAGGAGGAACTTGGTATTCTCCTGTATATTCTGGTACTTCAAATACATTGACGCGGATAACATCGCCGCCGCCTAATAAGTAATCTGTAGAGATGTTGGAGCTTGATGAGATTGGTGATTTTTGAGCTAGACTAACAGATGGCAAAGCGGTATTGAGAGTTGTTAACAAAACTACAGATGTAGCTGAATGAGTAAAAAATTTCCACAAACTTATATTAAGCATCTTTACCTGAGATTATGAAACTACTATCTGTGAAGTACTGTCTAGACATTTTAACGTTGACTATACTTAAATATTCAAGTTCCCCGACACTGTTCTTTTCTGAAAAATCCTGGATTTTCCGGATATAACTTAGGGATTTATTTTGAAATTTTAGTAAAGTTAATTTAAAGCCAAATGAGTTTGAAGCCATGGATTGTCAATGATTAGACCAAGGATTGTCAAAATAGTCAATGCTCAAGAATCAAAATTTCCCAAAAGTTGATTTTTAATTTTATGAAGATATTTTAAAAGTCTAATTTCACACTTTAATAAAGCGATTATAAGTCGCGGTTACATCGTAATATTCTCATACCAATTTGGACAAGAATAGGGACTAATGAAATACTCAAAAGCTTGTATAGTAAGTTTTTGACAATCCAAAATCTCAAATTCCAAATGGTATCAGCAGTTGTGATGATCGTACTTGGAAAAATTTTTACTCTTTAATTGTTGATCTCAGCCTCTACTAGTTAAGCGAATGATTTTGTTTTTGGATCTGTTGGATAAAAAACTCTTCTAGAGATTGATGAGATAAATTCATGGCGATGATTTCTCCTCCCATTAACCGGAGACTGGCAATAAAATCATAGTAGTCATCTTGTAGTATGCCTTGCCAAGAACCATCAGGCTCAAATTTTAGATCGGATATCCTGGTTTTGAGAATTTCTCCGTCACCCCCTTGACCTTTGATATGATATGTGTATTCTGTGCCTAAGAGTTCATTAAGGGAACCAGAGCAAATTAACTGTCCTCGATCAAGAATAGCTACGCGATCGCAAATTTGTTCTACTTCACTCAAAACATGACTATTGAAAAATATGGTTTTCCCAGCAGATTTGAGAGAAAGGATAATCTCGCGCATTTGGTAGCGTCCCAGAGGATCAAGTCCAGACATTGGTTCGTCTAGAAATACCAAATCTGGGTCATTAATTAATGCTTGAGCCATACCAACACGCTGAAGCATACCTTTAGAATAGCGGCGCATCAGCTTTTTGCGAGCATCAGCTGGGGATAAACCAACTAATTCTAGTAATTCGGGAATACGTTGACGTTGTATCCGTTGGGGAATTTGGAATAACCCAGCAGCTAATTCTAAAAATTCCCAACCCGTGAGATAGTCGTACAAATAGGGATTCTCTGGTAAATAGCCAATACGTTGCTTCACAGAGCGATCGCCTAATGGCTTACCTAATAATAAGCCCCTCCCAGAGGAAGGACGGATAATTCCTAATAACAGTTTTAACAGCGTTGTTTTACCAGCACCATTAGGACCAAGTAAGCCAAAGGTTTGCCCTGGGTAAACTTGTAAAGAACAGCTTTTGAGAGATACAACTTTTTGATTCAGCCAAAACCCAGTGCGATAAACTTTTCGCAACTCAGAAGTGAGGACGACTGGTGGTTGTTCTACAGGATTGAGTTGGGGTTCAGGGGTATCTGCAACAGCATTCATTGCGGTTAAATGACCAATTCCCGGCTATGTGTGATTAATTACAAGTTGCTCGGTAGGACGATAATAACTGTCTCTATTTAATGTGTTAATTATCGTCAACCGAGTAGCTGAGTGAAACTTTCAGTAGTAACTTATAGCACACCTTTGGAACTAGGAATAGTCTCCTCACGGCGTGGATCAATTGCTACTGCCATTCGCATGGCTCTAGCAAAGGCTTTAAAAGTTGCTTCAATAAGATGATGGGAATTAATGCCATCTAGTTGGCGAATGTGCAGCGTCATTTGGCTATGATTGACTACAGCTACAAAGAATTCACGCACCAATTGAGTATCATAGGTTCCCACCCGTTGAGTAGGAAGTTGCAAGCCATAACTGAGGTGAGGTCGTCCAGAAAAGTCTAATGCTACTTGAATTAGAGCTTCATCTAAAGGTGCGAGAAAATTACCAAAGCGGACAATACCTTTTTTATTCCCCAGTGCTTGATGTAAGGCTTGTCCCAAGGTAATACCGACATCTTCATTGGTGTGGTGATCATCAATTTCCCAATCCCCTTTGGCTTGAATATCCAAGTCAAATAGTCCGTGGGAGGAAATTTGATGCAACATATGATCCAAAAAGGGAATACCTGTCGAGGCTTTACAGATACCTGTACCATCGAGGTTGATGGTGACATGGACATCAGTTTCACCCGTGGTGCGGTGAACTGTGGCAATGCGGTGATTGGTCATTGGTGATTGGTCATTGGTGATTAGTCATTAGTCATTAGTCATTAGTCATTAGGTTTCTAATTTTGACTTTTGACTTTTGACTTGATTTGTCCCTATTACATTCCCATGATTTCATATCCTGCATCTACATACAGGATTTGCCCAGTAATACCGCTGGCTAAATCACTGCACAAGAAAGCTGTTGTATTGCCGACTTCTAACTGAGTGACAGTACGACGCAGGGGAGCGACTTGTTCAACATGATGAATCATATCCAAAATCCCACCTACTGCTGAAGATGCTAAAGTGCGGATGGGTCCTGCTGATATCCCATTCACCCGAATATTTTGTTGACCTAGTTCAGCAGCTAAGTAACGTACACTTGCTTCTAATCCAGCTTTAGCAACTCCCATGATGTTATAGTTGGGAATGGCTCGGACTGCGCCCAAATAGGTGAGAGTAACAATACTACCTCCTTCTGTCATCAAAGGTTTAGCAGCACCACTTAACTGCACTAGTGAATAAGTGCTAACTTCCAAAGCTTTATTGAAACCAGAACGGGAAGTTTGACTAAAATCTCCACTTAAATCATCTTTGTTTGCAAACGCTAGGCAATGAATGAGGATGTCTATTTTCCCCCATTCTTGTTTGATTGTCTCAAAGGTCGATTTAATCTGCTCGTCATTTTCTACATTGCAAGGGAGGAATAAGCTGGGTTGCAGGGGTTCTACCAACTCCGCCACTTTTCTCTCCATCTTACCTTTTTCATCTGGCAAGTAGGTAATACCCAAGTTAGCCCCTGCTTTGTGGAGTTGTTGAGCAATACCCCAGGCGATTGAGCGGTTATTGGCAATACCTGTTACTAAGGCGTTTTTTCCAGACAGATTCAGCATAGAAATTGTTAATTTGATCAACCAATAGGAGCATACTAGAATCTGAGCCTATTTTGACAAAGAAGTAGTTTAGGTGTAAGGAGTTATAGGTGGAGAGGAGAGATTTATGCTGCGATTAGCTGATAGTGATTTTCATCTGCCGCCCCATTGCACAAAATGTGTCAAAAATTCTTTTTTGGCTGAAATCTTATCTCGAAGGAGGTCACGTAATTGATGGTATTGGCAATTAGGAATCGCCAAGAAGCACTACTGTATTCTCAATTCCTTTAATTTTGTTGACTACGGGATTGGCGAAAATTCTCATTAAGTCGTACAGGTTAGGAGAAATGAAGCACATACTTAGAAGCGCTAAAAAGCTTGTTGAATAAGCTTTTTTAATTTTTTTAATTTTTTTAATTTTTTTAATTTTTAATTTCACTAAGAGTTAGTAGCCCTCTGGAACTACGTCACCGGAATACATCAAAAAACTTAGTTCCTTCTACCTGTTGCTTGTGTCCGTTTGCCGGTTGGCTTGTTTTCAGTCAGGGTGTTGAGGGCAACAAAATTGCTGCTGATTGTTTAAGAAGTTATAAAGATATGGAAAATTTTTAGAGAAAAAACCTCTTTATTTGAGTTTATGAAACCACTTATCAACAACTCCTGGCTAAAAATAACAATAATTATGTATCATAATAAACAAATAACTATGAAGAATTAAATTTGAGTATAGGAAAAAACAAAAAGGTTGACGGTGCTTTCTTGATTTTTCAGGTGTATTCTTAGGTAATCAGTTTTTGTTTTTCCGGCATTGGGTAGGGGAAGGTAGATGATCGTGACACAAGATAAAGCCCTAGCAAATGTTTTTCGTCAGATGGCGACCGGAGCGTTTCCGCCGGTTGTGGAAACGTTTGAACGCAACAAAACTATCTTTTTTCCCGGCGATCCTGCCGAACGAGTTTATTTTCTTCTCAAGGGTGCTGTGAAACTTTCCAGGGTGTACGAGGCAGGAGAAGAAATAACGGTAGCGCTGCTGCGGGAAAATAGTGTGTTTGGTGTGTTGTCACTGCTAACGGGTAACAAGTCTGATAGGTTTTACCATGCAGTCGCTTTTACGGCTGTAGAATTGCTTTCAGCACCAATTGAACAAGTGGAGCAAGCTCTTAAGGAAAATCCCGAATTATCCATGTTGATGTTGCGGGGTCTGTCTTCACGGATTCTCCAGACAGAGATGATGATTGAAACCCTCGCTCACCGAGATATGGGTTCTAGGTTGATAAGTTTTCTGTTAATTCTTTGTCGAGATTTTGGTGTTCCTTGTGCCGATGGTATCACTATTGATCTGAAGTTATCTCATCAAGCGATCGCTGAAGCAATTGGTTCTACTCGTGTCACCGTCACCAGGTTACTCGGAGATTTGCGTGAGAAAAAAATGATTTCGATTCACAAGAAAAAAATTACTGTGCATAAGCCTGTCACCTTGAGTAGACAATTTACTTAAAAGCTACTGGGGGAATGAGTTGGGACAGGTTTTGTTTTCAGAAAGGACACCCACAATCGGAGGTAAATCTAAAAATTGAGTAATTTCTGGCCTTGCCAATCTCTATCCCCCACCAGAACAGGGTTGAAAGTAGTAGGCTGTATCTGGAAGCATTATGCCTCCGACACACTACGTGAACGGTAGCTGAAGATGACCACCGGGTACATCCTCATCGCAGCAATTTTAATTTTGGGAGGCGTAATTGCCACCGTGGGCGATCGCATCGGCACACGAGTTGGCAAAGCACGTCTCTCACTATTCAACCTTCGTCCCAAAAAAACGGCAGTACTAGTCACTATTTTTACAGGTGGTTTAATTTCCGCCTCAACTCTAGCGATTTTATTTGCCGCTGACGAAGGATTGAGGAAAGGGGTTTTTGAGTTAGAGGATATTCAAAGAGACCTCAGAAACAAGCGGGAACAACTAAAAACGGCAGAAACCCAAAAAAGCCAAGTAGAAAATCAGCTAAACCAAGCTAGAAAAGACCAAGCTCAAGCACAGCAAGATTTACAGGAAATCAATAAGTCATTGCAAGCGGTCAATGCCAAACAACGAATCACACAAGCACAACTCAACCGCACCATTAGCCAACAAGCTAAAACTCAAGCTCAACTCCAAGGAACTCAAAGCCGACTGGGTGAAGTAGTTGTTCAGTACCAAAAATCCATAGCTGAACTACAGAGTCTTTATAATCAAAGACAGACATTGCAAGCAGCTGTTGAACAATTAAAGACAGAACGTCAGCGACTATATACAGAGGCAAAAAAAGCAATTGATGAAGCGAAGACAGCTATTGAAAAACGCGATCAGAAAATTGCCCAGTTAGACCAACTTATTCAAAATCGTAATCTAGAAATTCAAAAGCGAGAGCAAGTAATTGCTACAAGGGAGTCTCGCCTCAAAGAATTGGAAAAACAGCAAGAATATTTAGAACAGGAAGTAGCAAGGCTAGAAAAATATTATCAGTCTTACCGTGACCTACGTTTAGGTAAGCTGGCTTTAGTTCGCGGACAAGTCATAGCATCTGGTGTAGTTCGCGTCACTCAACCGGCTGCGGCTCGTCAGGTAGTTATCCAAATTCTACAGGAAGCTAACCGCACTGCTAATATTCAATTAGCTGAACCAGGGACAACTACTGGAAATACGGAACTATTGCGTTTAACCCAAGACAAGGTTGAGCAACTGATCAAGCAGATTGATGATGGTCGAGAATATGTGGTGCGGATTTTCTCTGCGGGTAATTATGTTAGAGGAGAAAAGCAGATAGAATTTTTTGCTGATGCATCTCGAAATCTGCTGGTATTTTCCACAGATCAGGTATTGGCGACAACCTCTGCTGATATGAAAACTATGACATCTTATCAACTGCGCCAACGAATTGATTTACTGATTTCCGCTTCTCAATTTCGCGCCCGAAATGCTGGCATAGTCGAAACTGTGCAAATAGATGGTACTTTTTTACGCTTTTTTAACCAATTGCAGCAGTTTGAACAACCTGTGGAAATAAAAGCAATAGCGGCGGCTGATACTTATACAGCGGGTCCGCTGAGAGTCAAACTAGTAG
Organism: Anabaena catenula FACHB-362; assembly: GCF_014698735.1. Taxonomy (GTDB): domain Bacteria; phylum Cyanobacteriota; class Cyanobacteriia; order Cyanobacteriales; family Nostocaceae; genus Anabaena; species Anabaena variabilis_A. The sequence goes on along the minus strand of NZ_JACJTQ010000019.1, from coordinate 14,219 downwards.
CAATCTTTAATGGGCAAGTTATTTTTAGCACGTAAATTAGGTGACAGGTAACAGGTGACCAATGGAGAGACGCGGAGACACGGGGAGATGGGGAGATGGGGAGAGAATAATTATTACCAATGACCAATGACTAATGACCAATGACTAATACACAACCAGCAATTTTAGGCTTTGATCCCGGTCGAGATAAATGTGGTGTGGCAGTGATGGGACTGGATCGGCAACTGTATTATCATCAAGTTGTGCCTGCTGCCGATGCGATCGCTCACATTGAATCACTGCGCCAGAAATTCCCAGTTTCTTTAGTCGTAATGGGCGACCAAACAACTGCCAAGAAGTGGAAACAGCAATTAAATCAGGAATTAACAGACAAGCTGAATATAATTTTAGTCGATGAGCGCTATAGCACTTTAGAAGCACGCGATCGCTATTGGCAGATGTTTCCACCCACAGGAATCACCAAACTATTACCCAAGGGTATGCGACAACCACCAAGACCAATAGATGACATTGTGGCTATTCTCTTAATTGAACGCTACCTCAATCGCTTAACTGCCAATAGTTCTAATGACCAATGACTAATAACTAATAACTAATTACAATTCAGCCCGAATAGTAAAAGCATAATCTCCCCCTGGTTCTAGCTGGTAATCTTGTTTTTCCAAAAAGCGGCCGAGAGGTTCTTTAATTAAAGCACGACCCTGGGAAGGCTTCACAGATAGTTCTCCCCGGCGGAAATGCCATTCAAAATGCCATTCAAAATCACCTGCGCTCACTTCACCTTCAAGAAAGCCATGTTGCCAAGATTGGCGAGTGATTCTGACATTGGCGGTAGTTTCTGGTAGACGTTTAGCACTCACTATGCTTTATGTCGAGTATGGGATAACAGTCAACCATGTAGGTTACTTAATCTTTATGTACCAAAAATCCCTGAAATTGACAAATTGGCAAAGAACCTGAAACTCTCATTTCTTAAGGATGTCGCTAGTTATTTGCAGTAGTGTTCGATTAGACCAAGCATTATACAGAGATCGCATTCCACTCACCACAAGCGATATCGCACTAATAGAGTACCAAAAAATAAATTATTCAATTTTTTAGTGCTATGCCAAATGAGGTTTAGCAATGCTAAACCCCTACATCTGTACTACAAATCGGAATATTTTTTAACTGGAAGTCCCTAACTGTTGCTTCGTTGGAGATGGCGTTGTTGTCTAGGACGATGTAGGTGAATGTATCTGTACCGACGAAGTTGTTGTTGGGTGTGTAAGTAAGAATGCTGTCGGGGTTAATGATGTTGCTGCCATGTGCTGCTGTACCCAGTTCTACTCTGCCGTTGGGGGTGGGATCGATGAACCAGCCGATTCCATTGGCATCAGTCGATGAGGATTGTGCCACCGTTGGGGCGACCTTGGGGGTCATAATTAGTGATTTGGGCTTCGGCTAGTTGTTCGGTGGGGAGGTCGGTGATTTGGAGGGTGTGGTTGAAGCTGGGGTCATCAAATAGGGTAGACCATAGATTAGTAGCACTATATTTGAAATTAGAAAAGAAATTGGAGGTTAAATCATGGTTTGGGAAATTACCACTGAAGAGTTGTTGAAAAAATATGCTTCCGGTAAGCGAAACTTCGCTGGGGCTGTGGTAGTTAGAGACAAAAACTGTGGGCGAAACTGGATTGACCTCGGAGGTGCCATCTTGCGAGATATTAATTTCCGTGGAGCCGATCTGAGTTTCGCTTGTTTGAGTGAAGCCGATCTGACTGGAGCCGATCTCTTTGGTGCTTCCTTGATAGAAGCTCGGTTAGATGGTGCGATTATCAGGGATGCTAATTTGGAATGTGTTAATTTGTTTAGGTGTTATTTGATTGGTGCTGATTTGGTTGGAAGTCACTTGTATCAGGCTAGTGCCATTGGTGCTATTTTTCGTAAAGCTAGATTTTTGTATGGTGGTGAGCATAACGTTTTCATTCGTGCTGATTTCCGAGATGCTTCCATTGCCCACGACGCTATATGTCGAGCCATGAATGTAATTTGGGATACTATCATGCCCGATGGCACTGTCCAAAGCGGACCCTATTTCGGAGAGTGGAAATCCATCAGTAAGTAAAGGAGTAGTGGAATCGCAATTCCTCGTAGGTTGGTTTGTGGAACGTGAACGTATCCCTGCGGGACACTGCGTGAACGCGGAGCAATGGAACAATACCCAACATTAATGAACTATAATTAACCGTATAAATATTTCTACATCATCAATATCCGCAATATCCGCTGGAAGCAAACACAATATTTTGCTATTGCTAATTCACTTCCCACATCGTTTGCAAATTTTAATTTGATAACAGTGTAATGAATGCTAAGTAATGAACGCTAATCTTGTATCAACCAACATTAATTTTATCTAAGAAATTCTGACCTGTTAAAATATAAATTTGTTGAAAGGGATTGAGGACAAGCAAATCTTCATCGCCTGTAATAATACATTCCGCTTTTCCACTTACAGCTAATTCTAAATATTTATTATCTTTAGGATCTCGGCATTCATTTACCTGTTCAGTGATGTTAATAAACTCGGCAGTTTCTGCTAAAATTTCTAGAAATTACTTGCGTTTTGACAAAGTTATATAACGGTCAAATTGAGGACGTGATAAAACTTCTTGAGCTTCTGTAAAAACAGAATCACTCAACAAAATAATTCCTATATCTTGGGATTTGTCTAGTGCCTGACGTGGCTTACTTTGACTAAATAAAAATGCACTCACCAATACATTTGCATCAAAAATAAATCGCCGCTCATTCATCATCTTGTAAAATAGAATCTAAAATCTCAGGGGTTAAACCTTTTGCTTGGGCTTCTTTACTAACTTCATCCATAGTTTTCCTAAGTCTTTGAACCGCATCTTTTCTAGAGTTGAAAAAATTTAACTGCATAATTGATGCAAACTTTAACTGAATTTGTTCCTGTTCTTCCTTTGTCGCTCTGCGATAAGCTTCGGCGATATCGGACGGCACTTTAATAGTAATTTCTTCTCTAGTAGCCATATCTTGCTTACCTCTAATCCTTCTATTTTATAATCATAATCTCATCTTTTAATTCTCGGTAATTTAGTGCGATTGATTTAATCTGGCGCTGTACTATTACGCAAAGTATGCCATTAAAATATGTAGGCTTAGTTCACGTAACCGCCAGTTAAATACAGCAGATTTCAGGTTGTAGGATTTACAAAATTTAAGAACAAAGCTTTATAAAAAGAGAGTTTCAAGCCTGTTCCCTGTTAAGAGTTCCCTATTCCCTGTTGTAACTCTATTCATAATAATTAAAAAAATCATACAGCGATGCCTGCTGTAAAAGGCATCGCGGATTTTAGATTTGCGATTCATCCCTAATCCAAAATCTAAAATCCTTAATCGATTTAACGATTCACCGCCGCAGCTTCCCGCGCCGCAGCTGCTTGATCTGGGTGGATACCCAAGCGTGTCAGGTTAATTCTACCTTTATTGTCAATTTCGCGCACTTTGACAATCACTTCATCACCAACGGCTACTTCATCTTCAACTTTACCAACACGATAGTCAGCTAGTTGAGAAATGTGAATCATGCCTTCTTTTCCTGGCAAGAATTCCACAAACGCACCAATAGGTATAATCCGTGTTACACGTCCTACGTAAACATCTCCCTCATGCAACTTGCGAGTCATGCCTTGGACAATGTTACGCGCTCTCTTGGCTCTGCTTTCATCAACTGCGGAAATGGTAACTGTGCCATCGTCTTCGATGTCAATTTTTGCACCAGTTTCTTCAGTGATGCCTTTAATCGTCTTCCCACCGGGACCAATGACTAGACCAATCATGTCGGGATCAATCTTGATAGTCAACAGGCGTGGGGCATAAGCTGAAGTTTCAGCACGTGGGGTGTCAATAGTCTGGAGCATTTTGTCCAGAATATGCAACCGAGCCGCTTTGGCTTGATGAACAGCTTGAGCAATAACTTCCAAAGACAAACCAGATATTTTCATATCCATTTGCAAAGCAGTGATACCAGTATCTGTACCAGCGACTTTGAAGTCCATGTCACCCAAAAAGTCTTCAATACCCTGAATATCGGTGAGGATTCGCACTTCGTCCCCTTCCTTAATCAGACCCATTGCTGCACCACTAACAGGTTTAATAATGGGTACACCAGCATCCATGAGAGCTAATGTAGAACCACAGACTGAACCCATTGAGGTGGAACCGTTAGAAGAAAGTACTTCTGAAACTACGCGGATGACGTAGGGGAATTGTTCTTTTGTGGGTAGAACAGGTAAAATTGCTCTTTCTGCCAGCGCCCCATGTCCAATTTCCCGTCTTCCTGGCGCACGCATAGGTTTGGTTTCGCCAACGGAGAAAGGAGGGAAGTTATAATGATGTAGGTAGCGCTTGTGTTGGTCAGCTTGCAAATCATCATTGAGGTTTTGAGCATCTCCCGGTGTGCCGAGAGTGCAAGTGGATAATACCTGAGTTAGACCCCGGTTAAATAGACCACTACCATGAACCCGCTTGGGTAAAACGTCAACTTGACAAGATATAGGTCGAACTTCATCTAGTTTGCGACCATCAACGCGAACGTTGTCTTCAACGATTTGACGGCGCATAAAGTATTTAGTAATGTCCTTAAAGGTATTACCAAGGGCTTTACTATTTGCAGTTGCGGCAGTGCGAATCGGATCTTCTTCTGGAAGGGCTTGAATTTCGTCTTTTATCTGATCCTTGACTACATCTAAAGCGGCATCGCGTTCTGGTTTAGTTAACTCAAATTGCGACAAGATTTTTTTAATTTCAGCACTAGCGCGATCGCGGATATAGTTTTCTAGTGTTTGGTCTACTTCCGGTGGTGCTTCATGCACTATCTTTAGACCCAGTTCTTCTACTAAATCTAACTGCGCTTGGATTAAATCCCGCACTGCTTCGTAACCAAAATCAATCGCCTCGATAATATCGCGTTCCGGCAACTGATTGGCTCCCGCCTCTACCATGATTACACCATCTGGTGAACCAGCAACTATGAGATCCAAATCTCCGGCTTCAATTTCTGCATAGGTGGGGTTAATAATGAAATCATCACCCACTAAGCCTACCCGTACTGCTGCCATTGGTCCATTAAAGGGAATTTGGGCAATCAGGGTAGCAATAGAAGCGCCTGTTACAGCTAATACATCAGGTGGTACTTGCTCATCCATTGACATGGTGAAGGCAATTACTTGCAAATCATCCCGCAACCATGAAGGAAAGAGAGGACGTAGAGGACGGTCGATTAGACGGCTGGTAAGAATCGTTCTTTCTGGTGGACGACCTTCTCGGCGCATGATACCACCGGGGATTCTGCCCGCTGCATACAATCTTTCTTCATAGTCTACAGTCAGGGGAAGAAAATCAATGCCTTCTCTGGCTTGCGATCGCGTAGCTGTCACTAAAACAGCTGTATCTCCCGATTGTATCAACACAGACCCACCCGCTTGGGGTGCTAATAGTCCAACTTTGAGTCGAATATCCCGTCCATCAAAGGATATTGACTTATCAACTTCTGCCATTCAGTTTTTTTTCCTTCTATGCACGCTATTCTCTCTCTGTGGCAATCCTAACATTTATGCACTATGGACGGCTTCTGTTGAATACAAAGATAAACAAGGTTAACCACTCAGTCAACACAAAGCCCAATACATGATCAGCGCATCTACCCCATCTCCACCCACTAATATTGTGTCCGGTTAAAGACTTATAATTAGATCTGACGCTTCAGATGGGGAGACGCGGGGACGGGTCGAGTTTTTTTGATAAGTAATTAGTCGGTCTTGGTATAATACCCTTTCACTTTCAGGTTGATACAGATGGACAGACGCTTTGACACGGAGATTCATTTATATAGCAGGTGACTCTTGACAGCGTGAAAAGTCTTTTGGTGTCTAGATTTTATAAATGGCTTACGCCAACCTGCGCTAACAGTTGGTGTCCTAACCACCTTGGCGGTTGCTATAGATTAGTTACAAACACCAAATTGAACATTACAGCCTCGTACCCAGCAGGTTAGTCGCATTCAAGGACGCGAGGAGTAGGAAATGCAAAAACGAAATTCAAATTCAATCTTGATTTAGTCAATCATTTTTAAATTTAAAACATGGCAATTTTACACGGTAGTTGGTTACTAAAAAATCAAAATAATTGTTTATTTATTTGGGGAGAAACTTGGCGAAATTTACAGGTTAATCTTGAATCTATTACATCAGGAGAAATTCCATCACATCCCTTGGCAATGACACCAAATGAGTTAAGTGATTGGTTGGAATCGCGTAATTTAAAAATTTCCAATTATATCCAAACAATATCATCTGCTGTTAGCACCGTCAAAGGACGTAAAGCTACAATTAAGGCAGAAAAAACTTTACCTATACATTCCCAAGTCATTGATTTAACAACAATTTTTATAGAAAAAGATGCTTTAATTTATCCAATACATTCTGCTAGTTTAGATATTGATATCAGCTCGCACAAATACCTACAACCTTGGAGAGTAGAAGGTTTTTGTCTCAAACCCAACGCAGCCATTAAATTTCTCACTTCCTTACCCTTGAGTTCAACTGATGGCAAAGATGCCTTTTTAGGAGGAGATTTACGTTTTTGGGTACAAGTAGCGCGTTGGAGTTTAGATCTAATCTCGCGCTGTAAATTTTTACCCACTATTAAAAACGACTTAGCTGGTTCTTCAGTTGCTCAATGGCAGGTACTTTTAGATAGTGCTGTAGACGTTACTCGTCTAGAAAATTTTGCCGCTAAAATGCCCTTAGCTTGTCGTACATATCAGCAAAATCAAGAAGATATTAAAAGTAACTTAGCAGTTGATTTACCTATAGAACCACAAGAATTAATTTTTGGTTTTCTCAACAGTATAATAGATGCCCAACTGCGCGATATGCTTGGTTCTCAATCTTCAATTGAAACTAGAGAAATGATGTCTTTACCATCTGCGGTACAGCATTGGTTACAAGCATTAACTGGTGTATCTAATACAATTAATGCAGATGCAATGGGAGTGGAAAGACTTGAAGCCGCGCTAAAAGCTTGGACAGTGCCATTACAATATCAATTAACAGGAAAAGCTTCATTTCATACTTCTTTTCAACTGCTTCCTCCAGAAACTGGAGAAACAAATTGGGTATTGGCTTATTTTCTACAAGCCGCAGATGATTCTGAATTTTTAGTAAATGCACAAACTATTTGGGCTAACCCTACAGAACAATTAATTTATCAAAATCGCACCATTGAACAACCCCAAGAAATATTTTTGCGAGGTTTGGGTTTAGCTTCTCGATTGTATCCAGTTATAGCCCCCAGTTTAGAAACTGAATCTCCTCAATTTTGTCATCTTACACCCATGCAGGCTTATGAATTTATCAGGTCTGTAGCTTGGAGGTTAGAAGATAGCGGTTTAGGAGTGATTTTACCACCAAGTTTAGCCAACCGTGAAGGATGGGCTAACCGCTTAGGTTTAAAAATTAACGTAGAAACACCTCAGAAAAAACAAGGACGTTTGGATTTACAAAGTCTGCTCAACTTCCAGTGGCAATTAGCAATTGGTGGACAGACAATTTCTAAAACTGAATTTGATAAATTGGTAGCTTTAAATAGTCCACTAGTAAAAATTAATGACGAGTGGGTAGAATTGCGTTCCCAAGATATTAAAACAGCGCAAAACTTTTTTGCATCTCGTAAAGAACAAATGTCTTTATCATTAGAAGATGCTTTACGTATTAGTACAGGGGATACACAAGTAATTGAAAAATTACCAGTTGTTAGTTTTGAAGCTTCCGGTGCATTACAAGAATTGATTGGGGCATTAACTAATAATCAAGCAATAGCACCTTTACCTACACCTGCAAGTTTCCGGGGACAATTACGGCCTTATCAAGAAAGAGGTGCAGCTTGGTTAGCTTTCCTAGAACGTTGGGGTTTAGGTGCTTGTCTAGCAGACGATATGGGATTGGGCAAAACAATTCAATTTATTGCTTTTCTACTCCATCTTCAAGAAGAAAATGTACTAGAAAATCCAACTTTGTTAGTTTGTCCCACTTCTGTGATGGGAAATTGGGAAAAGGAAGTGAAAAAATTTGCACCAACACTCAAGGTTTTTGAATATCATGGTGATAAACGCCCTAAAGGTAAGGCATTTACGGAAATAGTACAAAAGCATGATTTAGTAATTACTAGTTATGCATTAATTCCCCGCGATATTAAATTATTTCAAAGCATTAATTGGCAAATAATTGTTTTAGATGAAGCCCAGAATGTCAAAAATTCAGACGCAAAGCAATCTCAGGCAATTCGGCTAATAAAAACTACTTTTCGTATTGCTTTAACAGGAACACCTGTAGAAAATAGATTGCAAGAATTATGGTCTATTTTAGATTTCCTGAATCCTGGTTATTTAGGTAATAAACAATTTTTTCAACGCCGATTTGCCATGCCTATTGAAAAGTATGGTGACACAGCTTCTTTGAGTCAATTACGTTCTTTAGTTCAACCTTTTATTCTGCGACGTTTAAAAACTGACAAAGATATTATTCAAGACTTGCCAGAAAAGCAAGAAATGACAGTATTTTGCGGACTCAGTGCCGAACAAGGGCAACTATATCAAAAATTAGTCGATGAATCTTTAGTTGAAATTGAATCAGCAGAAGGTTTGCAGCGCAGGGGAATGATTTTAGCATTATTAATTAAGCTAAAACAAATCTGTAATCACCCAGCACAATATTTAAAATTGGCAACTTTAGAAAAACATAATTCAGCTAAATTGCAACGATTGGAGGAAATGTTAGAAGAAGTTTTAGCAGAAAATGACCGGGCTTTAATTTTTACCCAATTTGCAGAATGGGGTAAATTACTCAAGCCGCATTTAGAAAAAAAGCTGAATCGAGAAATATTGTTTTTATATGGTAGTACCACTAAAAAGCAACGTGAAGAAATGATTGACCGTTTTCAGCATGATCCTGAAAGTCCACCAATCATGATTTTATCATTGAAAGCTGGTGGTGTCGGTTTGAATTTAACTAGAGCAAATCATGTTTTTCACTTTGATAGATGGTGGAATCCAGCAGTAGAAAATCAAGCTACAGACCGAGTTTTTAGAATTGGACAAACCAGGAATGTCCAAGTGCATAAATTTGTGTGTACGGGAACTTTGGAAGAAAAAATTAATGACATGATTGAAAGTAAAAAACAATTAGCAGAACAAGTGGTTGGTGGGGGTGAAGACTGGTTAACAGAAATGGACACAAACCAACTTCGCAATTTACTATTACTTGATCGAAATGCAATAATTGATGAAGATGAAGAATAGACCTATGGTAAAAATATTGTCTAGAAGATATATAACCGTAGCTAGATATAGAAAATACACATAAATAATTTATCTGCGGTTTATTTTTCAATAATTATCTGTCACAAAGTTTAATTTATTTATGACTAACGATACCTTGCAAGCAAGTCGAGAATGGTGGTCACAACAGTGGCTTGATTTACTAGATGCCTATCGATTCAAAAAGCGTTTAGAAAGGGCAAGAACCTATTCTAGACAAGGAAATGTTTTGAGTATTGAATTTAAAAGAGCAAAAGTATTAGCAAGAGTTCAAGGTAGTGAAGCCGAACCTTATAAAGTTTCTCTTTCTCTTGACCCTTTTAGTGATGAAGAATGGGGTTATGTAATTGAAACTATGTCCAAAAAGGCAATTTATGCTGCTAAGTTACTAGCAGGAGAAATGCCACAAAATATAGAAGAAGTTTTTACAAGTAACGGCCTTTCTTTATTTCCTTTTACTCTAGGTGACGTTCACAGCAAATGTTCTTGTCCTGATAAAGTCAATCCTTGTAAACACGTAGGTGCTGTTTATTATCAGTTAGGCGACCGTTTCAGTGAAGACCCATTTGTTTTATTTCAATTACGAGGACGGACAAAAGAGCAAATTATCAGTGATTTACGCCATTTACGCAGTGCGAGAAATTTAGAGAAATCGGGAACAGCATCTCTAGAACAGGAAAAACCTGGTGTTCCAGATTTAGCTGCTTCTAACCAATACTCAATTAAAATTGACTCTTTCTGGCAATATGATGAGCCTTTAGAGTCTTCTTTGGTAGTGATTGCACCATCAGGTAGTGAGACAGTATTAGATGTATTAGGCCCAATTCCCCTAGCCAAAGAAGAGGAAAATGTAGCTTTACCTGCCGGGGATGTGGTGACGAAATATTTAGATACTGTTTACAAAGATGTGAGCCAAAAAGCTGTTTTAGCAGCGATGAATGTGGGAGGAAGTTAACTGAAAATTAAATAATTTCTTTTTTCTATCCATACCAGTAAGTAGCGACTAATTTTTTATCTTATAGCAGGAGGCAGAGGGCAGGAGGCCTCCTGCTATATTAGAAATGTAAGTATAGGTATGAAATTTAACTAGCATGATTTTAGTTTAAAAGTCCTACTTTGAATTTACCAGTTAATTTATGGTGATTAATGAATGAAGAAAAAATTCTCCTCTAGAAATAAACTATTTAGTCTTATTTATGCTTGCCTACTACTCTCATTTTTAGGGATTTTGAGTAGTAATTTTCTTTTCAGAAATAGGGTCATAGCTGAAGAAAAACCATCAATATCGGGAATAACAAGCAACCCATCTGGTAATAATTTCCCTATTTGGTCACCAGATGGTAAGAAAATTGCCTTTGTCTCTGGTCGTGATGGCAATCAGGAAATTTACGTCATGAACGCTGATGGTTCCCAACAGACTAATTTAAGTAAGAATCCAGCGAGAGATTATCAACCAGCTTGGTCACCAGATGGCAAGCAAATTGCTTTTGTTTCTGACCGTGACACAGACAGGTTCAACACAAGAATTTATGTCATGAATGCTGATGGTTCCAGGCAGACTCTTTTAACACCGAAGGTAAACCACAATAATTACAATTATTTCCCTGCCTGGTCTGTAGATGGAAAAAAAATTGCTTTTAGAAATGAGCTTACCACTTATGTAATGAATGCTGATGGTTCGGGACTAATTCAACTGCAATACTCGTACTCAAATCCAGTTTGGTCACCTGATGGGAAACGAATTCTGCTTTCCAACAGTAATTGTGATTTATCGAAGTTTAATATTTTCTCTGTCAATGCAGATGGTACAGGAGAAATTAGCCTGTTAAAAGGTGTAACTAAACATTTTCTTAGCGACCTAGCTTGGTCACCAGACGGTAAACAGATTTCTTTTTTATCTAAGGCTTGTAAGGGTTTCTCAAGCCAGCTTTATGTAATGAATGCTGACGGCTCAAAGTTACGTCATTTGGTAAACACTGAATCTTTTAGTTATCCTACTTGGTCACCTAATAGCAAACAAATTGCTTTTGGATCGATGGATAACATCTACATAATTAATGTTGGCACTTCAAAACTAATTAATATCACCAAAAATCGACGTAATTCCAGACGCTCGGATGGTAGCCCTGCTTGGTCACCCAACGGTAAAAAAATCGCTTTTGAATCTCCTACTTTTATCTCTAATAGCAATATTTATGTAATCAACTCAGATGGCTCAGGTACGACTAAACTCACTAAATAAGAATGCTTGATTTAGTAGATATAGCGTTGAAACTAGTCAATGGGTTCTGATAAGACTCACTTTATTAGCTTAATTTCTCCTCACCCACTCCCGTACCGCCTTCCGAATTGCCCTCCTACCATTTGCTCGATTTTGCTCAATTAATTTTGGTAATTCCCGAATTTCTAAGCTAGGAAATACCAAACTTTTCTCCGACTCCACATATTCCCCATCTTGCAAAAGATAAATCTTTAATTCACCAGAATCATAACACCAAATTTCTGGTACACCCAAACGAGCATAAATTGGCAACCGATTTAAAGACTTACTAGTAACATCAATTTCTAATACTAAATCAGGAGGGGGATCTCGGCGTAAATCTAAATCTAACCTCCCCCTAATTAATGCTTCATTTTGAAAATAAAAACAATTATCAGGTTCTACTCCTGCCATTTCGCGTTGTTTTTTCCAGGTAGTTGAACCCAAACTGGTGTAGTCTAAATCCAACTCTTCACCGATATCCTTAACTGCATCACTAATTACTTCTTTATAATATTCGTGTTCTGGTAAAGGTGTCATAATTTCCAAAGTTCCATCATCATAAGCCACTCTAGCAGCGCGACTTTCTCCCAAATCTTGCAGCAGATTTTCAAACTGTTGCCAACTGATGTTGTAAAGCATCACTCTATCAGCACGATGTCTGGCTATTGTCATTTTTATCAACTCCAAAAAGCTCTAGATATTCATTTTTACTGTCCCAACTCTAATCTAGCCTTTTCAACCAGTTCCACTGTCACTACTTCTTGATCTGCTTCTCGTGCTAACTGCTCAATTCTTGCTTGAGCTTGGGTGCGAACAAAAAAAGGAATATTCTTTAACTTTACTTGGGCTTCTGCTGTCCATTGCAAAGTATCAAAATTTAAGTTTTCCATAATAATTTGCCTCCTCTTTTATATATTTTAGAAAGAGTGTTAATCATTAAATTGTGTCATATTCAAAGCCAAACAAACCATAAAAAAAGCCCTTGCTGTAAAGCAAGAGCTATAAAAACATTATATTGTCAGTGATGAAATAAATCTGAACAAAACCTAGTCTAGGTCGCCCATAAACATAACTGGTTCATTTTCGCGGTTAATACCTCTCTCAAATCCACCAGAAGCGGCGCGGGCGCGACCAGAATGCCAAAGGTGACCAATGAGGAAGAAGAAACCTAACACGAAGTGAGAACAAGCTAACCACGCACGAGGAGACACGTAGTTGAAGGAGTTGATTTCAGTAGCCACACCACCTACAGAGTTCAAAGAACCCAGAGGAGCATGAGTCATGTATTCAGCAGCGCGACGAGCTTGCCAAGGCTGAATATCATTCTTGATTTTTTCTAAATCAAGACCGTTAGGACCACGTAAAGGCTCCAACCAAGGGCCACGGAAATCCCAGAAGCGCATGGTTTCTCCACCGAAGATGATTTCACCAGTAGGAGAGCGCATCAAGTATTTACCCAGACCGGTAGGACCTTGAGCAGAACCGACGTTAGCACCTAAGCGTTGGTCACGAATCAAGAAGGTTAAAGCTTGTGCTTGAGAAGCTTCAGGACCGGTAGGACCAAAGAATTCGCTGGGGTAAACTGTGTTGTTGTACCAAACCATGATGGAAGCAATAAAGCCCATCAAGGACAAAGCACCCAAGCTGTAGGATAGGTAAGCTTCACCAGACCAGATGAAAGCGCGACGCGCCCAAGCAAAAGGCTTAGTGAAGATGTGCCAGATACCACCGGAAATACAAATTAATGCAATCCAGATGTGTCCACCAATAACATCTTCCATGTTATCGACGCTGACAATCCAGCCTTCGCCACCGAAGGGGGCTTTAATCAAATAGCCGAAAATGATAGCTGGGTTCAATGTGGGGTTAGTAATCACCCGAACGTCACCACCACCTGGGGCCCAGGTATCATAAACTCCACCGAAGAACATAGCCTTCAGTACCAACAGCAACGCACCACTACCCAAGATGATCAGGTGGAAGCCGATGATGTTGGTCATCTTGTTCTTGTCTTTCCAGTCATAACCAAAGAAAGAAGAGTATTCTTCTAAGGTTTCTGGACCACGAACGGCATGATAAATACCGCCAAAACCTAGTACAGCAGAGGAAATTAAGTGCAGTACACCAACTACAAAGTAGGGGAAGGTGTCGAATACTTCACCACCTGCACCAACGCCCCAACCTAATGTGGCGAGGTGAGGTAGAAGAATCAAGCCTTGTTCGTACATAGGCTTTTCTGGAATGAAGTGAGCAACTTCAAATAAAGTCATTGCTCCAGCCCAGAAGACTATCAAACCAGCATGGGCTACGTGAGCGCCAAGCAGTTTACCGGATAGGTTAATTAAACGTGCGTTACCGGACCACCAAGCAAAACCGCTTGATTCTTGGTCACGTCCACCGCCTATGACTGATGATCTATTAGAGAGCGTTACCACGTGGTAGAACCTCCTCTGGGAATACGAACTGTTCGTGGGGTTGATCTTGAGGAGCCATCCAAGCGCGGATACCCTCGTTCAGCAAAATGTTTTTGGTATAGAAAGTTTCAAACTCTGGGTCTTCTGCTGCCCGTAA
>NZ_JACJTQ010000018.1 GCF_014698735.1 Anabaena catenula FACHB-362 | reverse complement strand
TGATTTTAGTGAAACGGTGTTGGAGTTTAAAGCGAATAGGTTAGGGGAAAAAATAACGCAAAGTTTCACAGTTAAAAACCCCATTCCAGATACTTTGCTAGAAGGTAGATGGGAAGTTGCACCCCATCCTCAAGACCCTCCACATACTCCAGATAATCATGCTTGGATTTCGGTGACACCTGCTCAGTTTAGTAGGAATAATATTCGTTGTCAGGTTGAGGTGGATACGAGTAAATTGATGGCGGATAAGCAGTATAAACGTCAATTGATTCTGAATAGTAATGCTTATCCAGCGAGTCATACTTTAACAGTGAAGGTGCAGACGGCGGCTTTACCAATTGAGAAGAGCAAGATAAATTATTGGAGTTTAATGGGGTGGTTTTCAATATCTGCCGTAGTAAGTATGGCTATGAGTGGTTTTTGTATTTATTATACAGTTTCAATTTTTTGGCTTTGGTGGTCAGGTATTGTAGGTTTTTTGTATGCTGCATTGATATATTATTCAGAACTAGAGAAAGGAAAGTCTGTATCTGTGGCTCTAGGTAAGGCTGCGTTGTCGTTTGTAAGTACAGGTGTGATTTCGGTTTTATATATAGTTCCTATAGCTGTCTATGGGGCTTTCTATGGGACTGTCTATGGGGCTGTCATTTGGGCTGTCATTTATGGTGTCTATAAGGTTTTTTTTGGTCGGGATATTAATAAGTCTTTCATTTGGTTTAGAGACTTAGCCGAAAACTCATTTACAGCTGTGTTGATACTACTCGTATTAGGATTTGGAATTAGTGTAGGAACGGGAATAATAATAGGCTTTCTGAATCCATTTATTTTGTTAGCACTGACTGGAACAAGTTTACCTACACTTTCTATGCTGCTTTATCCACCTCTAAAAAGACGTAAGTTAATTGCTAAATATCGTCAGTCTGAGGAATCTTTAATCAAGCCGTGAAAATGTCTGATATGGCTAACGCCTCCCGTAAGGGATACAGGATATCCAGGATTTAAGGATTTTCAGGATGAAGAGATTAAATATTTATTATCTGAATCAGGATATCCAGGATTTAAGGATTCACAGGATGAAGAGATTAAATATTTTTAATAATCACCAAATTTTGTGGATTTGAAAATTCTGTGAATGATGATAAAAATATCTGAATCAGCATAAATAGGATTATAATACTTTCACCATCAAATATTTTATTCAGCAATCCCATACCCTGCAAATCTGCCCATAAAAATCTAAATAAAAAACAAAAATCCTGTAAATCCTTAAATCCTGGGTATCCTGATTCTGACAAAAATATTTAATTATTCAATTCTAAAAATCTAAATAAAAAAATCCTGTAAATCCTTCAATCCTGGATATCCTGTATCCCTTACGGGAGGCGTTAGCCATATCAGACAAAATGCTATAATAAACAAATAACAACTTGATGCCATATCAAATTTATGATCATTGCTCAAGAATTAGAAGCTCAACAAAACATCTCCCAAGATGTAATTTTTCCCCCAGGTGATTTATATAGTAACGAACCTCCCGTGGAAACAGAACTGCATCTAGAGCAAATTATGCTCTTAATCAAATGTATCAAATGGCTGTGGAAAGATAGAAATGATTTTTATGCTGCGGGAAACCTCAGTATTTACTATAGTCCTAACCAAAAAAAATCAGAATTTTTCCGAGGTCCAGATTTCTTTGTAGTTTTAGGAACTGAACGCAAAACTCGTAAAAGTTGGGTGGTTTGGGAAGAAGACGGTAAATATCCGAATTTCATTTTAGAAATTCTTTCACCAATTACAGCAAATACAGATAGAGAATTTAAAAAAGAACTTTATCAAAATACTTTCCGCACACCAGATTATTTTTGGTTCGATCCTTATACATTAGAATTTGCAGGTTTTCATTTAGTAGATGGAGAATATCAACCTCTAGAAGCCGATGAAAAAGGACATTTGTGGAGTCGCCAGCTAGGATTATATTTAGGAATTCATGAGGGTTTATTACGGTATTTTACACCAGAAGAAAAATTAGTTCCTACACCAGAAGAAACAGCAGAAAAAGAAGTGAGAAAAGCAGAACGGTTAGCTGCAAAATTGAGAGAATTAAATATTGACCCAGATACAATTTAAAATGTAGAAATGTATGTTGGGTTAAGCAACAGCGCAACCCAACAAATTACCCGTAAATGAAAATGTCTGATATCGCTTGCGCCACGCTACGCTATCAGACATTTATTCAAAGTTAATACTTCCTCTCCTTTGGCTCAAACATATTAATCATTACCGGACGATATTGAATATCAATTCCCGCTGGTGAATAATAAGCCATTGTGTGTTGCAGGAATTGACTATCATCTCTATTTGGGAAATCCTCCCGGAAATGTGCGCCGCGACTTTCTTGACGATTTAAGGCTGATGCTAAAATTGTCTGTCCTACTACCATTAAACTCTGTAATTCGAAAGCTTCTACTAATTCCGTATTCCAACAACTGCCTTTATCATCTAAATAAATCTGTGGATATTGTTGTTGTAATTTATCAAGTTTCTCCAAACCTTCTCGCATTAATTCTTCTGTTCTGAACACTCCACAATATTGTGTCATTGTGTCTTGAAATTCTTGACGAATTTGGTTAATCCGATATTTTCCAGGTTGTTCTAGTAAAGATTGAATTTGTTGTTTTGCTTCGATAATATAAGGTTGCTCATTTACATTTGGTAATTTGCGGTTCTGCACATATCTGGCTATACTTGCTCCTGTGCGTTTGCCATAAACTACACATTCTAATAGGGAATTACTACCGAGACGATTTGCACCATGAACAGAAACGCAAGAGGTTTCTCCAGCAGCATAGAAGCCATCAACTAAACCATCTCCACTGCTGCGAACTTGTCCATCGGTGTTAACTGGTATACCACCCATGCAATAATGAATTGTGGGACGGACTGGCATCGGTTGAGTGACAGCATCAACGCCTACTAAACGGTGTGCTTCTTCCCAACAGAAGGGAACGCGACTCATGATTTTTTCTTTACCCATGTGGCGCAAATCTAGGTAAACAAAGGGGCCACCTGGGCTACCATCGAGATTGACACCGCGACCGGCACGAATTTCATAAGCGATCGCTCTTGAGGTAATATCACGAGGAGCCAACTCCATTCTACTGGGCGCATAATTCGCCATAAAGCGATCGCCCTCAGCATTAATCAAATACGCCCCTTCCCCGCGCACAGCCTCGGAAATCAGCACTCCTACAGGATATAAACCAGTGGGATGAAACTGCACAAATTCCATATCTTCTAAAGGCAAACCCGCGATCGCAGTCATTGCCAAACCGTCACCGGTCGAAGCATAATCATTAGAAGTGGTGTTATAAACGCGACCATATCCACCCGTCGCAAACATCACCGCCTTAGCCCGCACCACCTCAATTTGCCCATCTAACAGGTGAAACATCACCAAACCTTTTGCCTGACCATCTTCTAAAATCAGGCGCATTACATACCATTCTTCGTAAATTTGCACACCATAACGCCGTAAATTATTCACCAACTCGTGCAGAATTGCATGACCAGTTTTATCAGCAGCGTAACAAGTGCGGTTGTGGGAATGTCCACCAAAAGCCCGTTGAGCAATCCTACCATCAGCAAGACGCGAGAACAAAACCCCCATGTGTTCTAAGTCAATTACCACATTTGGCGCTTCTTGGGTGAGAATAGCCACAGCGTCTTGGTCTGCCAAATAATCAGAACCCTTAACAGTATCAAAAGCGTGTGCTTCCCAACTATCTTCTGGGTCAACATTTTTCAAAGATGCCGCCATACCACCTTGAGCAGCAACGGAGTGAGAACGAATCGGATGGGTTTTGGCAACTACCGCCACATTTAAACTAGGATCAGTCCGGGCGATTTCTAGCGCAGCCCGACATCCTGCCAAACCACCACCAACAATAATGACATCATGCTCTAACATAAATTTAACTCTCATTGCAAAAAAAATACCCTGCCTCTAGACAGGGATGTTATCTTAAGTTCTTAGTTTATTACCATTACCAATTACCCATTTCTCAACTAGTTGCTTGTACAGGTTGTTGCTGAGAAATATTACCGGGTATAGGTTCTGTCTTTGTTCCCGGTTCTATAGCAATTAATTCAATATGATTTAACAATGTCGTCACAAAGGCAAACAGCAAGAAAGGCAGTGTCAGGAAAACTACTAATCCGACTGTAGCTAAAGCATACACTGGTCTTCTCGCACCCATTAGCGCCAAAGCCGATGCCAAACTAATGGTAATTGTGATTAACCAAACAATGATTTGACCGTAGATATCACCAAATGTCAAGGTGCAGACAAACCGATAGTTTTGAATATTATTCTTATTCATCTTATTTGCCTCAATTTTATCCTATAGGTTCTACCTTAGAGCCATGTTTGACTAGCGGTCAATTTCTCAATATTTTGCCAAGGTTTGTAATATCACTTAACAATTTAGTTGTTAATGATCCAAATAATCCAACAAAAACTAGAAAATTATTTGAGGCTGTTTCTACTCAATACTCGGTACTCAATACTCGGTACTCAGCACTCAGCACTCAGCACTCAGCACTCGGTACTCAATACTCGGTACTACTTAACCCGCGCTTGCTTCACCATCGCAATTAGAGTTTGATGAGCATCTTCCGCATCTGTGAGAACATGATCAAACTGGACGCGAACTGGTACTGTTTCCCCATTGACCTCGGCTGTTAAATTCATACCCTCGGCATCTATTGAGAGCATCTGGGCGGTTGTGGCATTTTTTACACTTCCAAAAGCCTGGGCGTAGATAACAACTGCATTGGCATGATCTTCATTCATGTGTTTGCAGATGCGATCGCTAATTTCTGGAGAGAATTGATCAGACATTGTGCGGCTCCCACTGAGATAGATAAATATCGTCTATATTCTAAGCTATACTGGCATGAGATTTACAATAGCCATGTTATATCTGATAGAATTTTACTGAGTCACTAAATATATTTTGTTCAATAGTAGGTTATGTAATTCATCAGGTATTTAGTGACCTATTCAGGGCGAAATCAGACCAATAAGACTGTAGTAAAACTATCCAGTAAATTTATTCAAGGCAAGAGCCGATGAGCGAAAATAGTCCACGAAGAATTATTATTGGGGATGTACATGGTTACTATCAAGGCTTAATGACTCTGTTCAAGGCAATTGCTCCCATATCAACAGATCAAGTGTATTTTTTGGGAGACTTAATAGATCGCGGACCTCAAAGCGCACAGGTAGTAGATTTTGTTAAACAAAATAACTATTCTTGTCTGCTAGGTAATCATGAACAGATGTTACTGAGCGTGCTTGGTAATAAATATAAATCTAATCAAACAATGCACGCATGGCTGTATAGTGGCGGACAAGCAACTATTACTAGTTATCAAGCCGCCCAAATTCCCCAAGAGCATATTGATTGGTTTCAGAGTTTACCAATCTATCTTGACTTGGGCGACGTTTGGTTAACTCATGCAGGTGTAGATCCCAGCAAATCTGTATCAGAACAAACCGCAGATGAGCTTTGCTGGATACGTGATGAATTTCACAGTCTTGAACAGCCGTACTTTCACGATAAATTAATTATCGTTGGTCATACTATCACCTTTAGTCTACCAGGGGTGGCTCCCGGTCAATTAGCACAAGGACAAGGCTGGCTAGATATTGATACTGGTGCTTATCATCCTCGCAGTGGTTGGTTAACCGGACTGGATATTACCAATAAACTAGTTTATCAAGCCAATGTTTTTAACCACTGCGTTCGGACTCTGCCTTTGGAAAAAGCAGTAACTATCATTGAGCCAAAGAAAGTAAAAGTTAGTCACCGTCACAAGCAACGAGCTTGAGATGAAAGTTCAGGTTTAGAGAAATGACAATAAGGGGGGTTTTTGACTAGCGAAAGCAGTATTTCTAGGGTAAAAAGGCTCGGATATTAGCTTTATAAGTCGTACTATCCAAGCCATAATTTCCCTTACTAGGTTGACTATTGATTTGACGTTGAAGAGCCTTCACGCGATCGCTTGCTCCAGGGTGTGTACTCAAAAATGTGGGAACAGAACTCCTTCCCTGTAGCTTTTGCATAAACGAAACCATTGCTAACTGAGAATAACCAGCCCGTGTTAAAACTGCTAGTCCTCTGCTATCAGCATCATATTCATCTTGACGACTGCGTGGACGATTGAGAGCTAAATCAACACCTATACCTACTGCTTGACTGCGACTTAAGCCAGTTGCTGTAGCTACACCACTAGCGATCGCTCTTTGTCGCATCTGCTTGACTAAGTGTTGACCCTCAATGTGACCCATTTCGTGACCAATAACACTCGCTAGTTCTGCTTCATTGTCCGCAGCTTCTAGCAACCCTGTATTAACATAAAGAAAACCACCCACAGTGGCAAAAGCATTCACAGCTTTATCCTCAACCACTTGGAAAGTATAAGGGATATTTGGGCGAGCGCTATTAGCTGCTAAACGTCTACCAATCTGCTCTACGTAACTATTAAGCTGTTGATTGCGGGAAATTCTAACTTCTTGGCGCAATTGATCATTCATCTGCTTACCAAGCTCAACTTCCTGACGAGCAGACATATTAGACAACTGAAATACTTGTACACCTTGCAATAACAGCGGTAACAAATCGAAAGCTTTGCTTGGTAGAGGTGTACTCAAGCACAGACTTAGAGCAACACTTAGCGAAATCAACGGATACAACCAGCGTCGCTGCCATAATCGGTAATTTCTCAAAAATCCATTCCAGTTAATCATAATCTTCAGAAAATAGCATTGTGTGAGAACTTAAAATAGGGGACGTATTTATAGCTACTGAAGTTGCATTCTCAACTTAATACCCTTAATCTCAACAACTATATCAACTCCCAGATTACCACGCGGAAAACCCTCAAAGTCTGAGCTATGATTAAAAATCAGAAATTCTCAATTGCAACTTAGTTGGCTTTCGGCTGCCATTGCTGGGAACTGTCCCAGACATGATAGACTGTCCCATGACCGCAACACCAAGCCGCTTTAACTTATTACCAAATAGATAAAATTGCTACTTTCCTCCCAAACCTTGCTCTTACAATCACTGACAAAACTTGTTATGCCTATTTTAGATTCCAAAGGTCGCTTATTCGGCAAAATCAACTTACTCGATTTAGGTGCTGCACTGGTAATTTTGCTAGTTATATTTGGCATCTTTATATTTCCTGGAACTTACGGTTCTGTGGCTCAACTAGGTACAAAAACACTACCTATGGAAGTAGACTTAGTAGTTCGTGGTTTAAATGTCCGTGACCCTGAGCAGTTATTTAAACAAGGATTTAGCAAAGGTGGTAAAACAAATGTAATTATTCGCAATCAACCCTATGGTCAAATCGGAATTAAATCCATTCAAGAACTACCCAGAACAATTACTGTTCCCCAACCAGATGGTTCTGTTAAAGAATTACCAGACCCCAGATCCAATAATTTTAGTAGAGATTTTATTTTGACCTTAGAAGGAAAAGCTGAAGTTACGGACAGCGGTCCAGTTTTAGGTAAAAATAAAGTAAAAATCGGAATGCCTTTTGAATTAGAAGGTTTTAACTATAATTTCAACGCTTCCGTAATTGATATCCGGTTAAAGGATAAATAACATTTTGGTAAGGGGTAATTGGAAGAAGGTGACAGGTGACAGGTTACAGGTGACAGGTGACAGCAAGACAGAATAAATATAAATACTCTCCCTCATCCCCAATCCTCATCTCCCCAATCACCCATTTAGCAAATTTAAAAATTTACGAATTAATCCAATTGTCACTGCTGGTAATTCTAATTGAGGTGTTAATCCCACATCTTCTAAAGTTTGGAAAAAGCGAATAAATTGAGGATTGATTTCCGCAAAGCGACGACCAATTTCTGGCCCAGTAAATTGTGATTTCTGTCCCCAAATAATCGCAGTGGGAGTTGTCAACTGTTGAATGTGAAGGGATAAATCAAAGCATAAATCTCCCCGGACAAAGGACAAAGCAGCGTACTCGGCATTTTGTACTTGTGCAGATTGTAAATAAGCTTCCACAATTTCTTGATAAACTCGATTAGCTTGAGCAAATTGCCGCTGCTCTAAAAAGGTGCGAATACCTGCATCCGTCGCAATTCCCGTACTATACAGCAAGCGGTCAACTATGGGAACACTGACCAACTGGGCAAAAAAGCTGCGGGAGTAGTCTTGACCAAAGTCCGAAAGTCCAGAGGGAGTGACCAAAATCAACGACTTAAATAGATCAGGATGAGCGATGGCAACTCGAATTATAAACGCTGCCGTCAAAGAAGATGCGATCGCTGTGACTGGACTTGTACAAGTCTGTTCAATAAACTCTCGAATCGTCGTCAAATAATCCTCAATTTTGTAACTGCGTTGCGGATGATCAGATCTACCCCAACCGATTAAATCTGGTGCAATCACCCGATATTCAGCCGCGAAAGCCGGATATACCTTCGACCACTCATAAGCAGAAGACCCACCACCAAAGCCATGTAGAAATACCAAAGTTTCCCTGTCAGTTTTTTCACTTTCATCCTGCCAAGGTACGCCACTAGCAGTATAGTATACCATCCTACCTAGTGAGGTATTTATAGAGCGTTGCTCAAATCCCAGTTGTTGCAACATAAATCTTCTTTGTTTTTTTGTAACTAATGAGCATTTGTATCACCAAGGTAGATCGAGAGTTCTTACTTATTCAGTACCAACTCCCCATAGTTCCCCCATACTTGTTTATTATCAGCGAACAGAGAACACCATAACTTCCGACTATTGTTAGATTAAGTAGATTAAGTAAATGTAAAATCATTAAATGACTTATCAAGATTTACTGCTGTTTTATTATGGTTTTTTCTATGATTCAAAAAAATTATACTGGAACCAGTATATAATAAGGTCTTTTGATATTAGTGAATATTACAGCTAAATAAAGACTAACATAAGTTTTTATGTTAATGTACCAGAAAAATCACGGTCAATTTTGAGCTTTTTAAAGCTAGTCGCAAAGCTGACCTAAAACCCCAACATCCACCATATTAGGATTCCTATTTTATTGTTGAAATACACTTAGTAAAACATGAGTTAAATAGAGTACCCATTCTCAATCAACGAAAAGCTCGTATCAATAAGCAATCTTGTAATCAAGTAGGTAAAATCTGTGACTCAGGCTTCGTCTTCTTGGCGGCAATTAATTAACCGACTTCCAGAAATCAAGACAGGAAGCCCAAAACAGCACACGTTAAAACGTTTCTCTGAACCTGGAGGCATTCTTGGGTTTCTGACAATCTTCGTTGCCATGCTGTTTTGGAACTGGAAGTTGCTGTTAGCACTTGCAGTTGGCATTGGAGTAATGATCTTGGCTTACTCAATACCAAAATGGAACTGGCAACTAAGTTGGTTAAAAATATATAGGTTTTTAAACAGTACCAACATTCGATTAGCTTTATCAGTGTTTAGCGGTGGTATTGCTACACTCATTACTTACATGACTGCTGCAATCTGGGTTGATTCCCCAAGTCATTGGATTGCTATTGGTACTATTGTCCAAGGTTTGGGGACGCTGTTAACTTTAATCTTGTTAGTCTGGCAAATCTTCAGCCTTCAAAGAAATCGAGAGGAGGATGATCTTGATCAATTATTGAACAACTTAACAGAAACAGATCCCTTAAAACGCTTAATAACCGTGCGTCAACTCACTAAATTCATCACTCGTAAGCAAGTAGATACTTTAGTAAAGCAAGAAGTTATCGAATGCTTGCAACTCCTATTAAGTCAAGAAAAGGAAACAGTGATTCGTGAGGCAGCTTTGAATAGTTTACAAAACTTGGAAGGGCTACAGGTTCTATTATCTAGCAGTGCCAAACCTTTTGTACCTATATCTGCAAAAGTTATCTGCAAAAGTTAAACAATAAAAAAGTACCTCAGCAAAATTAATTATATAGCTGTAGCCAGGATAATTAGGACATTATTAATCCTTGAAACTTAGATATAATAAGGCTTTTCCTCCTGCCTCCTGCCCTCTGCCTCCTGCCTCCTGCTATACATTAGACATAGGAGTGAAAATTAAATGTGCGTTTCCTAGAACCCTTGTAGAGACATTCCATCGGTAGGGATTCTCGGCTCTACATTCTTTTCCACCAGATGTCTATTTTTTGACAAAATAGACATCCCTGTAATCTTCTTCTGTTCCCTGTTAAGAGTTCCCTGTTCCCTTCCCGAAATGTGCAATTTATTTTACACCACGACTGCTTAATTCATAATATTTCCTTTCCTGCGGAACGCTACAGCAACGTAATTCGTAATTGGGAAGAGGTGAGAGGAACAGATAATTCTTGATTTTTCCACACCTCTCCTCAATCCCCAATCAATACTTTCGATACAGTCGTCCATTTTTGACCTGCACAACTGGTTGATTACACCGCCTTACTAGTTGCTCATCATGGGTTGTAACAATTACTGTTGCCCCAAAGGTATTTAACTTTTGCAGAATCTGCATTACTTGCCAGGAGTTATCAGGATCAAGATTCCCTGTTGGTTCATCTGCCAGTATCAATGGAGGAGTAGCAATAATTGCTCGCGCAATACTTACCCGTTGCTGTTCTCCCCCAGAAAGTTGATCTGGAAAGCGGTCAGCTTTAGATAATAAACCTACTAATTTTAAAGTTGGTTCCAAACGTCGTTGAATTTCTTTACGAGTATAGCCTTGAGCTTGCAGTACAAAATTTACATTCTCCGCTACTGTGCGCTGGGGAATCAATTTATAATCTTGAAAGACAATGCCTATGCGACGGCGCAAACATGACAAGCGATCACCCCGCAAGTTTGCTACATTCAAATCATCAACAATGACCTCTCCCTGTGTAGGTAACTCCTGTCCATACAATAATTTTAAAAAAGTCGATTTCCCAGAACCACTAGGGCCTGTAATAAACAGGAATTCTCCTTGTTTGATTTGTAGGCTCACATCCAACAGGGCATGATAGCCTGTGCTGTAAGTCTTAGTTACAGAGCGTAATTCTACTATTGTCTGGGCTTGACTAGCCTGCTGTTGACTATCGTTTACCTCGTTATGAACAGATGTGTCCGTCTTTTCTGGAGTTTTTAATATTGGCATCGCTTATAAGTTATTAGTTATCAGTTACAGCGGATTTCATCTGAGTGAGGTACATCTGTAGCGGGCAAGATGCCCACACTACAAGAGTTTTATAATTCATATCTGTACATCAGTTACCTGCAATCTGCTGTATAAGTTATCCCTTGTGTACTAATCACCTCTTCCCTAATTACCAATATCTAAATATCTAATCTCTAATCAACACTCAACACCATTAACGCTCCTTCTTCCCGTCAAACGATAAATACAGGCTTTTAGGGCAAACTCCGGTAACGCCAGCATTCGTCGCCAACGCCAAGGCTCTTGATACAAACGATACAGCCATTCTAAATTGTTATTCGCTAACCAACGGGGAGCGCGAGTTTTTGTCCCTGACCAAATATCGAAACTACCACCAACTCCTATCCAAATTGCTTGAGGACACCAATGCCGATTTTTGGCAATCCATAACTCTTGACGCGGTACTCCTAAACCGACAAATATAACTTGTGGCTGCAACTCAGTCAGGGTTTTTTGTAATATTTCTTCTTCTTCTGAGCAATGATAGCCTGAGTAAGTACCTGCTATATTCAGTTGTGGAACTTCCCTCTGCAATAAATTTGCTGCTGTGGCGGCTACTCCGGGCGCTCCTCCATAGAAAAATACCTTAGGTGCGGTTTGGTTTTGACCAAGTTCTTGTAACAGTTTTTCTGCTAGTTCAATTCCAGGACAGCGTTGTACTTCTTGCCTTAACAGCCACTGCAAATACAGAACAACCCCTGCACCATCTGGAATTACTAAGTCAGCATTTTGAATTACCTCTGTTAGAGATGGATTTCGTTCTGCCTGTATAGTCATTTCTGCATTGAGGGTGACTACATGAGTTCCTTTGCCTTGTTGTAGGCATTCTAGTAACCAGTCTGTATAATTTGTCATTACATGAACTGGTAAACCTAATACTGACGATACCTTGAGTGATTTATACATAGTCTATTCTTAATTAGACTTACACCAAATTATATTGAAGCTTAGTTTATCAAATTTTTTCCCAGGCAGATTGTACATATCAGCTTACTTTTGGTTTTATCCCCGTTGAAGCTCAAGAATTTTGTATTACTTTCTCGGAATTAAAAATTAAAAGTTAAAAAGGCAGATTACACAAGCTTTTAGGTATTTTAAATAGATTAGTACTTACGTAGTAAACATCTCTAGTAAAGAATGTAGAGCCAATAATACCTACCCAGGGAAAGTTTCTATAAGGATTCTAGATCAAGCATATTTAATCTTTACCAGATGTATATTGATAGAAAACACAAAATATGTGTGACAGACAAACTACATTTGTCGTAGGGGTTGAGCATTGCTCATTGGTATCAACTCAACCTGAAAGTATTGTAATGATGTTATATCAAACTTACTCGATTACCAATCAATCCCGTTCACAATATCTCCGATGTTGTGTGTCATATGGGGTAGTGCAAGTTAGTGTTGTTAAAGTAATTAATTGCCAGTTTGAATATGATTGAATCCAATAAAAGTTGATGTATTACCAAAGCGGGAAAAGTCCTTGGTACTCTTGGCGTTATGGGACTCTTTTAGCCTATTTTTGTTCTTTAATCACTTTTTTACCCAAATTCTAGCGCATTTATTTATACCATTTCTCCTAATATTCGCATTTTTTAGCTTTTATGACGTAAGTCTTAAAGTATTCATAATGGTGAAAATTCCCGCAACACTACGGACATAGAAGTTAAGCAAACTAGTTAAACTGACTGTAAGTTAAGAGTCTCATGCTTTTTAAGCGTGAGCAGTGTAAAACTGAGTGTAACTGTTGTAAGTTGACTATGAGTAAAATTCGGATCGCGCTAATTGAAGATCATGATCTCACTCGTGTGGGCATTCGGACAGCACTACTACAAAAGGACGAAATTGAAGTTGTAGGAGAAGCGACCAATGCCGCTGAAGGGCTAAAAATGTTAAAAAGATTACACCCCGATATTGCGATTGTCGATATCGGTTTACCAGATAAGGATGGTATTGAGCTAACAAGAGAGGTAAAAGCTATTATTGAAGATGAAGATTTAGATACAAAAGTGTTAATTTTGACACTACGGGATAATAAAGAGGCAGTGTTGGCAGCTTTTGCGGCAGGAGCAGACTCTTACTGCATGAAGGATATCAAATTTGATAATTTACTAGAAGCTGTGCGAGTCACTTATAATGGCAATGCATGGATCGATCCGGCGATCGCTCGCATAGTCTTGCAACAAGCCCAACAAAACCTACCTAACCCAGCATCTAAATCCTCAGACCCTAAATATTTGGTAGATTCTTCAGAATCCACCGAACATCAACAGTCTATTGAATCTAACTCCCTCACAGACAGGGAATTAGAAGTGTTGCAATTAATAGTAGAAGGTTGTAGCAACGCAGTCATCGCCGAAAGACTTTACATCACTATTGGCACCGTAAAAACTCACGTTCGCAATATTCTCAACAAGCTATGTGCTGACGATCGCACCCAGGCAGCGGTACACGCTTTACGTTCTGGGTTAGTGGAATAATAGATCACTGTAATTTTCCGAATTTAGGCAGATGATAGATTGGAAATAGCCTTTTGACTTGTTTAATTTTTGATAAATGTAAAGGAATGTTTTTTGATGGTTAGTTGATGATTATAGTGATCTAAACTTGGTATTATCTTGCCATGAAACGAACTGAAAATTATAGTCAAATATGACTGAACCAGAGGTAGAAAAGCTCAAGCTCATGGTGGTAGATGACGAGCCAGACAACTTAGACCTACTCTACCGCACGTTTTGGCGAGACTTCAAAGTATATAGAGCAGATAATGCCCATGATGCCTTGGCAATCTTAGACCAAGTAGGGGAAATGGCGGTGATTATCTCTGACCAAAGAATGCCAGAGATGAATGGCACAGAATTGTTCAGTCGCACAGTGGAACGCTTTCCCGATACAATTCGGATTTTGCTAACTGGTTTTACTGATGTCGAAGATTTAGTAGATGCAATTAACTCTGGTCAGGTATTCAAGTACATCACTAAACCTTGGAAGCCCGAACAGCTAAAGGCATTAGTTGAGCAAGCCCGCGATACATATCGTCTAGTAAAAAAGCGGACAAAAGAACTGCGTCATGCCCTACGACGCGAATCTTTATTTAACGCTGTCACAACAGCAATTAGGGAATCTTTAGACTATGACAGTATTTTACAGAATATTGTTGTCACTATTGGACAAACATTTACCGCTACCAGTTGTCTACTGAGACTAGTAGAGGATAATCGCCTGACACAAAACCAGTTTTCCTATCAAGATCCTAAATCCCCAGCCGTCAGTCTACCCAGCGACCCCATTAATTTAATTGAAGCAGTCCTGCAAACCCAGCATTATCAATTAACTCAAGACAAACATAATGGACACCCCTGTCAATATTTAGTTGTACCATTTACCTACCAGCAGCACTTACTAGCGATTCTGTCTCTTTATCATTGGGGAAATGAGCATCCTTGGCAAGAAGAAGACATTCAACTAATTACAGGTGTGGCAGAACAAGCCGCCTTAGCTCTCTCCCAAGCCAAACTCTACCAAAGTCTGCAAGAAAAACAACAGCAAATCCGGGTTGAATTACAAGTAGCACGTCAAATCCAAAACAACCTGCTTCGCCAAACTTTACCTCATCTTGAAGGTGTCAAGGTACAAGCTTGCTGCCACCCCGCACGGGAAGTGGGAGGAGATTTTTTTGAAGTGTTTGTTCATCCTAAAGGTGACTTGTGGATAGCCGTAGGTGATGTTTCCGGTAAAGGTGTTCCAGCGGCTCTATTCATGGCCAGCGCTATTTCCTTGTTGCGTCGGGAATTATCGCAAGAATCACCAGCCGAGCCGAATGTTGTCATGCAAAATCTCAACTACGCTCTCGCTGATGACTTAATCAGTAACAATTACTTTATTACTCTTGTTATTGCATCTTATACCCCTGCCACTCAGGAGCTTGTCTATGCTAATGCTGGTCACATATATCCTCTGCTGTGGTCACGTCCAGCAAATTTAGTCACTCAACCTGAGTACCTTAAAGTCCGCAGCGTACCTTTGGGGATTTTACCGAACTGGCAGGCACAGTCGGGAAGATTGACACTTACATCAGGGGACACATTACTACTAGCTAGTGACGGCATTACGGAAGTGAGAGTATTAGATAAAATAAACGACTATGTAAAAGCCGATAATAGCTCTGGAACAATAAAAGGTTCTATGTTAAATCAAGAAGGTTTGTGGCTACTCATACAAAACCAACCTGAACCTCTGTCTCTTGAACATTTACTAACTCATATTCAAGCAGATAATCATGTTCAAGAAGATGACCAAACTATACTTTCTCTGGAGGTTTTGTAAGTAATGAAAAGTGAGCTTCACGTACCAAGTGATTTGAGTTTCGTAAACATCGTCGAAACTTGGTTGCTGGGATGCTTGAAAATCCAACTAGGAGAATCTGTGGATTGGTCAGAGCAATCAGGTCGTTTGCGGCTGGCGTTGGTGGAAGCATACTCCAATGTAGTACGTCATGCTCACAAAGACAAGCCAAATTTGCCAGTGTTATTGCGTCTGGAACTAAAAGACCGTGAGCTATCCATCGAAGTTTGGGACTATGGAGAAGGCTTTGATATGTCCACTTATTTTGCACCCAATCCCACAGAAAAGCAAGAAGGTGGTTATGGGTGGCTGATTATGAATCGCCTGATGGATAAGGTAGAGTATAAGTTGCAAGTTAATGGTGCTAATTGTCTCAAGCTAGAAGCAACTCTACCAAAATTAGTAAAATAGCCCAAAACCATTTACCTTTTTACCCAGGGTGTATGATTAATCTTTTGTCAAAATAGGGTGCAATATCGAAAATTCATCGATTTATCCAATTAATTTCTGATCAATTTATTTGTATAGATTTAAGAAACATATTAAGAATTATTAAGTAATTTAATAACTTTTGCTAAATTTATTTGCTTTATCAGTGTTATTTATCAAATAATTTATTTAAAGGCTATTAAAGGCTAATTCCATAGTCTTGAAATTCCTTTTGGGTAATAGAAATCTTGAAATTAATACCAAATTTATACTATGCAACCTTTATTTTGTTTGTCGCCTCGCTATCGTCTTGATGATGAATCACCCTGGTTACAAGGAATTGATCCCAGTCGTCATTACTGGATTGCGGTGAATGGAGAGAAAAAGGTTACATTGGCTCTTCCTGGGTTAATAGTCTCTTCTTTTGATGAATTCAAAGAAGTGATCCGCAAATTTCGCTCTCTACAACCTGGGGAGATGATGAGTTTGGCTAGAGTTTCCAGCCGTTGTATGATTCGCTGCATTTCTCCTAACTGTTTTGCTCTAGAAAGTAGAATCAATGATGCTCCTGTATGGCATCTTTTTGATCAGGAAACTTTAGATAGTCTGTTAATGACAGCACATCCAGATTGGCAATGTTCGCCATCAGACGTTGAGCTAGGAAGAAGATTGTTATTGCGTTCTTTAGAGCAAACTATTGCTACTAAAGGTTAAATGATTTCTGAAGTAATTGTATATTCTTTGTCAGGTGGACGCAAAGAAAGTAACTCTTTCCCAGAGGCTAAGAGTTTGATGTGAGTGTCTAAAATTTCCCCTTGTTGGTTAAGGATAAACAGCCAGAGAACATTGACACCGCACCAAGAAGTTTGTACTTTTCCTGTTACTTGGATTTGGATATAGTTATCTGGCAGGTTTTCGGTAATTCC
The DNA here is from genome assembly GCF_014698735.1 of Anabaena catenula FACHB-362. GTDB lineage: Bacteria > Cyanobacteriota > Cyanobacteriia > Cyanobacteriales > Nostocaceae > Anabaena > Anabaena variabilis_A. Next base: position 103,533 of record NZ_JACJTQ010000018.1, on the reverse strand, counting down.
TTGACGGGGTTCAGCTTTGATGTCTTGGGCTTCTTGTTGTAAGTATGCAGCGATCGCATCTCTTCCCACAATACCCGACTCAAATGGTGGGTGCATCACACCATCTTCAGCAAATAACGCAGCAGTAGCTGTAAAGTCTCCAGCGTTTAAAGTGGAAAAATAACGGAGGATACTGGTTTCTGTAATTCCTTCAATCTTAAATTCTGTTGACAGCGAAAATTCAGCAGATGTCATAGCCGTTTTAGATTTTGGATTGGGGATTTTTAATAAAGAATAGTCCCCAGAGAAGTACCTGAGAACTATTCATTCAGACATTGAGGTTGGAAGGATATCAAAATAATTCGTAATTTCAGAAAGTAATGCCTTATTGGAGGCTTAAGGCTTACAGGTACTGATTTAGACCCTTGTAAAAAAATTAGGTATGGACAAGGGATAATTAAATCCGCAAATTACGAATTTTTTAAACTTGCTTAGTCAGCCAGAGGATCAACACCCATGTCAGCAACTACTTTCCGCAGTACTGTGATTTGTTGACCAAAATCTAATTGCTTGAGTGTTTCTAACACTTGTGCGCCATCACGAGAGATTTGATAACCTGCTGGCACAGGAATAACCAATCCTTTCACCATTAATTCTGATAACTCGTACCAGAAAGCTAACTTTGTATTGACACTGAAAATACCGTAAGCACGAGAAACTTGTGAATTTCGTTGAGCAGCCAAGTCCCGCATTACTTCTAACTGCTCTGCATGAGACATCTGTTGAATTTGATTCAAAAGACCTTCGGCTAGTTGCAAACGTGCAGCGCCTGTAGCGGCTGGGGTGATGGAACGACCCATCTCTGTGTATGCATACCAAAGTACAGCTAGTTGATCATCCACGCTGAGGGCTTTGAATACAGCAGTGGTTGAAGCCACAGCATCACTCTGGATGCCGTAGTTAAAAGCTTTAGGAAAGCGGGTTGAAGCTGAATCAGAAGTGAATGTCATATTGTCACCACAATTTATTAACTCAATCAGCTGTTAACTAGTGGGAGGTTTGCATCACTCTGGGTTGCTTGACCTCTTGAGAACTATTGTGCATTATTTCTTAACAATTTCACATTAATATTTACATATAGTTTCATTAACAAAATCTAATAAATATAGGACTCCTAAATGATTCCTGAAAAATATTAAGTAGTGTAGGGTGGGCATTGCCCACCCTACGTATAGTTCAAAAATCAAATAGGAGTCCTATATATTAAATTTATGATGTATAATCACCGTCAACTTACTGGCAGAATTCGGAATCAGAAAAATGAATGATTGTGCCTCAACCAGCAGCAGTGTGGTGAAAGAAAAAGCCAGGGAGTTAGGTTTTCATCAAGTTGGTATTACATCTGTAGATGGAGTAGATGCGACAGAAGTACAAAGGCTGCAAGCTTGGATGGAACTTGGTTATCATGGTGATATGGAATGGATGGCTAACCCCAAGCGCCAAGATATTCGTTTAGTAATGCCAGAAGTGCGATCGCTTGTCTGTGTGGCTCTAAATTATTACACACCCGATCAACGTCCCGAAGGTGAAGAATACGCTAAAATTTCTCGTTATGGCTGGGGACGTGATTATCATAAGGTGTTGCACAAGAAACTCAAGCAATTAGCTACCTGGTTAAAATCATTGGATGAAGGTGTAAAAGCTAGATATTACGCAGATACAGGACCAGTGCAAGATAAAGTTTGGGCGCAAAAAGCAGGGATTGGTTGGATTGCTAAAAATGGTAATATAATTACGCGAGAGTATGGTTCGTGGGTATTTTTGGGAGAAGTATTGACTAATATAGAACTAGAGAGCGATCGCCCAGCCACACAACATTGTGGAACTTGTACCCGTTGTTTAGAGGCTTGTCCTACTGGTGCAATTACCGAACCATTTGTAGTAGATGCCAATCGCTGTATCGCCTATCATACCATTGAAAACCGGGCAGAAACATTGCCGGAAACCCTTACACCTCATTTACAGGGATGGGTTGCAGGTTGTGATATCTGCCAAGATGTATGTCCTTGGAATCAGCGTTTTGCTAAGGTTAGTGATGTAACAGATTTTCGCCCTTATGCTGGGAATTTAGCACCCAAGCTGGTAGAATTAGCGCAAATCTCAGATCAGGAGTGGGATAGACAATTTACAGCATCAGCCTTACGACGGATTAAACCTGAAATGTTACGACGGAATGCTCGTGCTAATCTTGATGCATCTAGGCTAAAGAATGACTCAGAAAGTAATAATATTTGATTTTGACGGTACAATTGCTGATACAGTTGACGCACTTGTAACTCTTGCTAATCGTTTAGCTTTAGAGTTCGGTTATGTACAAATCACTCCTAATGAACTTGCTCTTTTGAGGAATTTAACCTCTAGAGAAATTATTAAATATTCAGGTATCTCTCTGTTTAGAATACCTTTTTTAGTAAAAAAGGTTAAATCAGAATTAAAGGACAAAATCAAAGATTTCCAGCCTATACCTGGAATGAAAGAAGTTTTAATAGAACTAAAAAATCAAGATTTTCGGCTGGGAATTATTACTTCTAACTCTCAAGAAAATGTTACCGAATTTCTTAATTGTCATGATTTAGGTTATCTTTTTGAATTTATCCATTCGGGAGTAACAATTTTTGGTAAAACCACAATTATTAATAATGTATTAAGGCAGAGACAAATTAAACCTCAATCTGTGATTTATGTAGGAGATGAAACCAGAGATATCGAAGCTTCAAAAAAAGCTAATATTAAGGTGATTGCTGTGACTTGGGGATTTAATTCAGCAGAAGCATTATTGAAGCAAAAGCCAGACTTTTTAATTGATCATCCCAGTGAGTTATTAGAGATAATCAAAAATTGTTAAATAATTCGTAATTCGTTATAATGCCTACGGCAGGCTACCGCCAACGTAATTCGTAATTAAGTTGATTTTCTTTCGTCGGCTTACTTAATTAAGAATTGGTAATTTCAACAAAGCTGCTACAGGATATTTCTGATTGTTGATGGGTTAATTGTTGCAATTTATTTGTTAAATCTGCCGTGAGACGTTTAGCACCTTTTTTTAAACTCCCATTCATATAATCTGTAACTTGAATGGGTTCGCCAATATGCAAGTTCACATCTGTACCCCAATTGGGATAAGATTGACTGTAATTGATGCCAACGGGTATTATTTTTACTCCTAAGCCTGGGTGACTAGATTCAGCACTTAAAGCCAAACGTGCAGTTCCCGACTTTAAAGGTTGAACTTTGTGATCACGATAAATTCCGCCTTCGGGAAAAATAACTAACATTTCTCCCTCTGCCATTAACTCTACTGCATGACGCAGAGTTGTGATCGCCGGACGTTGAATATCAACCGGGAAACCTCCCATCCGTAGAACGAACCAGCCTTGTAATCCTTGGCACTCAGTGCTAGTCGTCATAAATCGCATATCTCTACCAGTGACACAACGACCTGTCGCGTAAGGTAACAATAACGAATCCCAGCGAGAACGATGGGTAGGTGCAAGAATTATCGGCCCGTGTTTGGGGATATTTTCTTGTCCGGTGATGTTAATGTGACCAAAAAATAATGGTAAAACGACGTTACGTCCCAAACAATACGCAAGAGGAGTTAACCAAGGAGAAACCCGTGAAGTACTAGAAACCACCTGATGGTTTACAGGTGTATTTGTTAATTGGGATTGAGAGGTATGAGAATCAGAGTAAATTTCCATCATGACGGTGGCTGGTAGTTAGCGGGTAGAATGTGACGCAAACTGGATTATGTCCACCGTATATTTTCTTGAGTAACTTGTGTCTTGCGATCTGGACAGTTTAACCTTTGTCTGTTAATTTTTCGGTCGCCGTTTATTTGCAAACCAAGTCTGCAATTGCAGCCGACAGGCTGATTCTAGAATACCTCCAACTACTTGCAGACGGTGATTAGAAGCAGGACTATCAGGGATGTTGATAACAGTACGAATTGCGCCAGTTTTGGTATCGTCTACTCCATAGACAATCGTTGCCAAACGTGCATGAGCGATCGCACCCGCACACATCGGGCAAGGTTCTAGAGTGACGTAAAGAGTACATTGATGCAAACGCCAACTTTGCAAATTTTTTGCAGCAGCCCGAATTGCGATAATTTCTGCGTGGGCGGTGGGGTCTTTGTCCCGTTCTTTTCTGTTTTCCCCTTCAGCGATTAATTTGCCATCTGGGTCAATAATCACGGCTCCCACGGGAACTTCACCCGCTTCTCCTGCTATTTGTGCTAATTCTAGGGCGTGATTCATCCATTGACGGTGTTTTAAATATTCTGGTGGTAATTGGTCATTGGTCATTGGTCATTGGTCATTGGTCATTGGTCATTGGTCATTGGTCATTGGTAAACTTTCTTTCCTATTGCCTATTGCCTATTCCCTGACTCCTGAATTAACAAGGAATCGAGTTGACCTTTTGTATCCATTGCATACAGGTCATCACAACCGCCAACGTGTTGGTTATTAATGAAAATCTGGGGGACGCTGCGGCGACCATTGGCGCGTTCTGCCATGTTGGCTCTGGCTGTTTCGTCACCGTCAATTTTGTATTCGGTGAATTTTACGCCTTTCCACCACAGCAGCAGTTTGGCGCGAATGCAGTAAGGGCAGGTTTGCCAGGTATATATTTCTACGTTGGCTTGAACGCGCTCAGGGTGGCGATTTAATAAAGAGTTGAGAAAGTTGAGCATAAAGAAACATCATTCAACACATTAATTCTGATCTTATAACTTTACTCACTCCTGGGTAATTGATCCTCTTTGCCTCATTAAGGACTTACGAAACCTCCGAACGCCCCAAAATCCTCCTAAAAAGACTACCGTTGCTGTAGAGGGAGAAAAATCAAAAGGAACTGGAGTAGCATCAAAATTACTAATGGTTAAATAACCATAGCCACCTGTATTAGTGTTACTAGATACCCAAAATCCAAAGGTGTCTCCATTGACTAATGGAATCTTTATTGGAGCAGCACTTGTTTCTACTGGAATAGTTCCCAAAGTAGTGTAAGTGCTATTTACAAAATATCCTGCTTCATCATCTGGAAAACTATCAAGAGAATCATAAGCCCAGCGAAAACTAATATTACCAGCACTAGCAGATGTAATATTAATAAGCCAATCAATTCTTACTGTTTTAGTTCCCAAAGTATTTCCGGTGTAACCAGGAGAATCATTATTATCAGGACCAAAAATGATCCCCTCACCTGCGGCTGCATTAGAGGTATTTAAGTTGTTTGCTTCAGTTATGTTTCCACTACTAGAAGTAGAAGTTAAAGTAAAGTTATTGACATCAAAAGCACCTGTAAATCCGCTTAATGCAAATGCAGATTTCACATTTCCTAAAGTTAGAGCGATCGCACTACTAAAACCAATCATAGAATATGCAAATGTTTTCAACAGCATTATTTCAAAGTCTCCTCATTACTATTTAGTCTTGATGAACATACAAATGATGCAAGTAAACTCATACATATAGGACTTACGCAAAAACTCTCCCAAACTCCTATTCCTCTGTGTCCTCTGCGGTTCGTTTCTTCATGATGAAAGCGTAAGTCCTGACATAATTAGGGTAAATCAGAGCAGATAAATCAGTAATAACGAACCAAATTTCTCTATCTGATACACCCTATCAAGATCAACTCAGCATTAGCACAATATCCTTAATATTAGTATTTTCACTAGTACTTAGGATATCATTAAACACTAAATGAGAGAAGTAGCAAAGTAGTTATTTGCTGTTAAAGCTCCAACATTAGAGGGCGCGCCGATCATGCCAGTTACTTCGATTACTAAATCGTTATTGGCATTAAATCCAGCAGTACCATCATTGACAGATAGATACAAACGAGAAGTCCGACCTGAACCTGTAGTAAAGAACACTGCTTCATTAGCACCCACACCTGAACCAGAATTAGCAGCAGTATAGGCGGCTGTGACTGCGGATACACCAATGGAAGTAGCTACAGAACCAAGATTAAATACTGAACCTGGGATAAAACCAACATTAATGCGATCGCCTTCACCAGGATTAAAACTGCGGATGGCATCCCGTCCAGTAAGTAAAGAATCAGTCAACGCATTATAAACAAATCTATCAGCACCGCCTTGACCATCTAATACGTCCGCCCCTACTAAACCCTTTAAGGTATCATTTGTACCTGCACCTGACAGAATATCGTTACCTGTAGTACCGATCAGATTTAGTCCACCACTCAAACCATCATCATTAATGATAGTTGCTGTTCCTTGAGCCTTAGAAATGACTGTTCCACCTGTAGCATTACTGATGTTAAGGAACAATGTTTCATCAGATTCACTTACCACATCTCCCACTATGGGAACTGCGACATTTAAAACAGTTGTTCCTGGTAAGAAGGTCAAAGTACCAGTGGTAGCTGTATAGTCTGAACCCGCAATTGCAGTTCCATTGGCTGTGGAATAATTTACTGTTACCTGTTGTCCATTTACAGCAGAAAGACCAACTTGGAACAGTAAGTTTTTAGTCCCACTGTTACCCTCTACTACATTAGTATTCACAACACTCAAGGTAACTGGAAGATCATTATCTACAATTGTTCCTACCGCAGTATTTTTAGCGATCGTTCCATTACCTGCACCTGTGAGAACCATAGAGAAAGTTTCATTAGATTCATAGATAGTATCTCCCAGGATTTCCACATCTATGGTTTTGCTAGTTTCTCCAGGATTGAAGAACAAAGTTCCACTGTTGGCTGTGTAATCATATCCAGCAAAGGCAGTACCATCCACAGTGGCATAGTTCACTAATGCAGGTTGGGCATTAATTGGATCAGTCAAACTCACAGTAAATGACATAATTTGACTGCCACTATTCCCTTCCGTAATAGTCTGGTTGGCTATGGTAAACACAGCTTGGTCAACGAGGTCAATGGTGAAGGTTTGACTGTAAATAGCACCTTGAGCATCAATCGATTGAACTGTCAAGTCATGGCTGGTCTTCGTTTCATAATCCAACAAACTACCATTAGCAACTACCAAATCAGTACCAGAGATAGCAAAACGACCGCCAGCATTATCTAACAAACTCAAAGTCAAATTATCACTGGCAGAGACTAGAGAACCAATCACTGTTCCCGTGCTGCTGTTTTCGGCAACCCTGATATTACTCGTAAAGAAGATATCTTGAGTAACAAGATTATCAATCAGATCCTGGTCTTCTTCGTTAGAACTCACATTCAGGACATTGAATATACTGTCCAGATTATTAGGAGCGATCCCTTGAACAGTTATTGTTTTGGATTGACCTGCTTCGATATCACCCAAGTTAGCTGTTAATAATTTGTTGGCATCAATACTACCTATGTTGGTTACTAGATTAGTCAGACTTTCTGCTAAGTTGCCTTTGAGTATTACCGCAAAATCAGACTCTTCTACCCAAGTACCATCAGGTTTTTGCACCCGCACTTGCACATTATCAGTAATATTAGTCCAGTCAGCCGACATCAACATCCAGTCACGATTACTGCCATCAGCATTACTAGTGATTTCAAAGCTACTTATGGGACGAGAAGGAGCAGAACCGATTAAGTCAATTCTACCAGAATTGAAATTGATTTTAGCTCCTACAGTAACGGTTTTGAACAGAAGATTCACGCTTCTCCAAGCAGAAGCAAAATCGTTAGATGTGGAATTATCCTTCACATAGGATAGATAGTAGTTTACAGATGAAAGAGTCCTACCTCCAATGTAGTCAACTGAGTTTGGTACGCGAACCCCGATGCTACCAGAGGAAGTAATACCGAAGTGGTTTTCTTCATAAAGTCTGAATGGAAAGAACCCCAAATAGTAAACTGTAAAGTTTCCAGCCTTCAAAGTCGCATTGCCATACAAGAACCCATCCAGTGCCTCAACGTTACCACTGAGGGAATACATATTATTTGTCCAGTCTAAATCTACATTTTTAAAATCTTTAGTGTCAGGGAAAGGAGGTGTATCATCATCAACAATGGTAACTACAGCTTGATTCTTAACGATAGAAAACCGAGTATTGTTGGTAATATTAGTAATTCTGACAAAGAAATTCTCGTTTTTTTCACTTACATTGTCAGGGTTAATGGGTATGACAATATTACCTTCTGTGGCATAGGCAGGAATAGTAATACTTCCTGAACTAGCTGTGAAATCATTAAGTAAGTTAGAAGAAGTAGCTGTATTATCGGCTGTTATGTAGGAGACAATAATCGGATTAGAACTGGTATTTTGGAGGGAAACTTTTACAACTGCATTTTTAGTACCACCTGTTCCTTCGATAACTTCTAAATCGTTAACGGAAATGAATACTGTATCATCGTTAACGATAGTTCCTGTGGCAGAACTGGAACTTGCTAAGTTGTATTCCAACCTATCCTGAAGAGTTAAAGTTACAGTTTCATTCGGTTCAGAAATCCTATCAAACGTAGGATCAACTCTAATTGTAGTAGTTCTTTTTCCTGCGGGAATCACTACAGAATTGCCTATAAGACTATAGTCTTGTCCATTGATAGCAGTACCGCTAATAGTGTAGTAGACCGTTAAAGGAGTAGTAATTTCTCCAGTACGACTGACAGTATAGACAAGATTGGGAGAGCCATCTTCGTTAACGGAGTTGGTTGTAGCAACAATAGAAATATTTGCTGGATCATCATCAATGATAGTTCCTGTAACTCTTTGTATTCCTTGTTCTACACCATTTACTACACTGATAATATCTATGGAGAAGGTTTCATTACCTTCACTCAAAATATCATTCAGAATGGTGATTGGGGTGGTGACAGTGGTTGATCCGGCTGGGATAACCAGTGTATCAACAACGTTGTAGTCTATTCCTCTGGAAGCACTTCCACCAAACAGCCCCAACTTAACAGTGACATCTTTGAAGAAAGGCTCAGATAATGTGGCTCTAAGAGTGGCACTACCAGCATTTTCACTCAAAGAAATGGACGATAGAGACAATGATACAAGGGGAGTATCATCATAGAGAATTGTACTTATGGCTGTGGCTGTGGTGATGCTAGTGTTATTAGTGGGATTACTCAGTGTAACGGTAAAGTTTTCATCCTGTTCAAGAGTCTTATCTCCACTGACATTGATAGTAATTACTTTGGAAATTTCACCTGATGCAAAGTTGATAGTTCCAGTAGGTAAAGTACCGCCAAAGTCAGCCGCATTAGCAGGATTAGCACCACTACCTGTGATGGCAAAATTGACTGCACTTGCTCTCCTAACGTTTCCAGTTCTGGTGACAGTGAATGTAAAGGGAGTATTACCACTGTTACGTTCATACTGACTGATATTAACTGGGGCGATCGCTAATGTGGGTGCAGGATCATCATCACGAATAACTGCGGTAGCAGTGGGATTGCTAATACTACCATTAGTAGGATTAATTAATGTAACTGAGAAAGATTCATCAGACTCAAGTACAGTTTCACCACTAACATTCACAGCAATAGTTTTAGAAACTTCACCTGGGTTAAAGGTAACTGTTCCAGTAGGTAGAACACCACCAAAATCTCCTGCATCTGCCTGACTACCACCAATACCTGCAATAGCAAAATCCGCTGTACTAATACCAGTTGTATCTCCAGTTCTAGTTACAGTGAAGGTAAAGGGAGTATTACCATTGTCTCCTTCAAGCTGGGCAGTAGTTACTGATGCAATAGATAATCGGAAAGGCTTGAGAAAGTGAAGAGGGACTTTTCTATCAATAAATTTATACTAAGCATCTAGTTTTAGGTTGGCTCTATCCGCATCTATGCCCTGGGTTCACAACAATGAATCCTAATATTTGTCTAGCTGACCGCAACCCTAGTCGCAAAACTTAACACAGGGTTTCGGCAAGACTTTTTTCCATCTGTATCCGCACTTTGGTAGACTTGAAAACTGAAATAGCCGATAAAAAGACGCTAAAACAAGCAATTGAAAGGGTAGATACTGTGGAAAATACACTTGGGCTAGAGATTATTGAAGTAGTAGAGCAAGCAGCGATCGCTTCCTCAAAGTGGATGGGTAAAGGTGAAAAGAACATTGCTGACCAAGTAGCAGTGGAAGCTATGCGCGAACGGATGAACAAAATCCATATGCGTGGCCGCATCGTCATCGGTGAAGGCGAACGCGACGAAGCCCCCATGCTCTACATTGGTGAAGAAGTAGGTATCTGTACCCAAGCAGATGCAAAAAATTTCTGTAACCCTGATGAACTTGTAGAAATTGACATCGCTGTTGACCCCTGCGAAGGTACTAACCTGGTTGCTTATGGTCAAAATGGCTCAATGGCAGTTTTGGCAATTTCCGAAAAAGGCGGTTTATTTGCTGCTCCTGACTTCTACATGAAGAAACTCGCTGCACCACCAGCAGCTAAAGGTAAAGTTGATATCAACAAATCTGCTACAGAAAACCTGAAAATCCTTTCTGAGTGCTTAAACCGTGCTGTTGAAGAATTGGTGGTCGTAGTGATGGATCGTCCCCGTCACAAAGACCTAATTCAAGAAATTCGCACCGCTGGAGCAAGAGTAAGACTGATCAGCGATGGTGACGTTTCTGCCGCTATCTGTTGCGCTTTTGCTGGTACTAATATTCATGCGTTAATGGGTATCGGTGCTGCACCCGAAGGTGTAATTTCTGCCGCTGCTTTACGTTGCTTGGGTGGACACTTCCAAGGACAATTGATTTATGATCCAGCTGTAGTCCAAACAGGTTTGATTGGTGAAAGCAGAGAAGGTAATCTTGCCCGTTTAAATGAAATGGGTATTACTGATGGAGACAAGGTTTATAACGCTGACGAATTAGCTTCTGGTGAAACCGTGCTATTCGCTGGTTGTGGTATCACTCCTGGAACTCTCATGGATGGTGTGCGCTTCTTCCACGGTGGTATTAGAACCCAAAGCTTGGTTATTTCTAGCCAATCCAAAACCGCTCGGTTTGTGGATACAGTTCACTTGGTTGACGAACCCCAGGTTATTCAACTTCGTTAGAAACTGGTGATTGGTGATAGGTGATTGGTGATTGGGGAAGAGAAAAAACTATTACCCATTACCAATTACCCATTACCAATTACCCATTGCCAATTACCCATTACCAATTACCAATTTAAAAAATGAATATTGCAGTGGTGGGGTTAAGCCATAAAACAGCCCCTGTAGAAGTTAGAGAAAAGCTGAGTATTCCCGAACCTCAAACCGAAAGTGCGATCGCTCATCTTCTCAGTTATCCTCATATTGATGAAGTAGCTATCCTCAGCACCTGTAACCGTTTGGAAATTTACATTGTTAGCAGTGAAATTACCCAAGGTCTTCAGGAAGTTACTCAGTTTTTGTCGGAATATAGTAAATTGCCTGTTGTGTCTCTGCGACAGCACCTGTTTATGTTGCTGCATAATGACGCAGTGACTCATATGATGCGGGTTTCCGCTGGATTAGATAGTCTTGTTCTGGGTGAAGGTCAAATTCTGGCTCAGGTGAAAAATACTCACAAACTGGGACAGCAATACAACGGTATAAAAACAATTTTAAATCGCTTATTTAAACAAGCTTTGACAGCAGGTAAGCGGGTTCGTACTGAAACCAGCATTGGTACTGGTGCAGTCTCAATTAGTTCGGCGGCTGTAGAATTAGCACAGATTAAAGTAGAAAATTTATCTACTTACCGTATCTGTATTCTCGGTGCTGGGAAAATGTCCCGATTATTGGTACAACACCTAATTTCTAAAGGTGCAAACCAAATTAGTATTGTTAATCGTTCCCGTCAACGTCCTGAGGAATTGGCGAAGTTGTTCCCAGAACAACCAATCCAAATCCATTTGCTTCCGGAAATGATGACAGTAGTTGCCGCAAGTGATATTGTCTTTACTAGCACTTCTGCAACCGAGCCAATTCTAGATCGTGCTAAGTTAGAAATGGTTTTAGAACCTAGTCAACGGTTGATGCTATTTGATATTTCTGTACCTCGTAATGTCGATGCAGATGTGAATGACTTAGCTAATGTGCAAGCATTTAATGTGGATGATTTGAAGGCTGTTGTCGCCCAAAATTACGAAAGTCGCCGGAAAATGGCACAGGAAGCCGAAAAAATTCTAGATGAAGAAGTGGAAGCTTTTGATGTCTGGTGGCGTAGTTTGGAAACTGTATCTACAATTAGTTCTTTACGGAATAAAATCGAAACTATCCGTGAACAAGAACTAGAAAAGGCTTTGTCCCGCTTAGGTTCAGAATTTGGTGAGAAGCATCAAGAAGTGATAGAGGCTTTAACCAGAGGGATTGTTAATAAAATTTTACATGACCCGATGGTGCAGTTACGCGCACAGCAAGATGTGGAAGCTAGACGAAATTGTATGCAGACTCTGCAAATGTTATTTAACTTAGACGCAGGGGAGCAATTTAGCTGAAATCTCCAGGAAGCAGGAGTCAGGTGAGAAAGGGGAGGCAGGGGGAGAATTACCTTATTCTCAGTCTCCATATCCCCATATCCCTGTCTCTATTAAGCCGCTTTTAATGACTTTCCTAATATTTGCGGTTCTGGTAAAGGTTGTCCATCTTCTAAATAAGATGAAATCAGCATTTCTAACACTTCTTGAGCATTTTTTAAAGCTTCCTCATAAGTGTCTCCATGAGTATGACAAAACTCTCCCCATTCAGGAAGACTTACTACAAAACATTTGTCTTCTTCTGACCATTGAATAATTATCGTGTAATGATTATTCATTCTGTTCTTCCTGTTGAGCTTTTTTGATTTCTTCTATTCTTTTGATTGCATTATTAACGTCTTTCTCTTGGTATTCTTTAGCATCTTTTCCATCATTACCTGATATAGTAACTCTCCCAGATAACAAGGGATGATACCAGTTAGTGTGACTACCTTTTCCAGTACGACAAGTAAACCCTGATTGAAGTAATAAACTTTTCAGTTCTCTAATTTTCTTGGGCATATCTAATATAACTATATTGTCCCAAATAAGCTTCTAAAACTTTGGCATCTTTTTGAATTTCTGAGGGAGTAACGACAGCTAAATTTTGCCCTTCTGCTAATACCCAAACGCGATGGGCTACGCCGCGCCAGAGGCGAACGCACAAGGACATAATTACATCCATATTATGCTCAATAATTAATTATTGTCCCAAATAAGCTTCTAAAACTTTGGCATCTTTTTGAATTTCTGCGGGAGTACCGACAGCTAAATTTTGCCCTTCTGCTAATACCCAAACGCGATCGCACAAGGACATAATTACATCCATATTATGCTCAATAATTAAAAATGTTAGACCGTCTTCCCTGTTCCACTTGAGAATGCGATCGCAGATATCATCAATTAATCGCGGATTTACCCCCGCTGCTGGTTCATCTAACAAGATTAACTTGGGATTAGTCATCAAAGCCCTTCCCATTTCTAGCAGTTTCCGTTGTCCCCCAGACAAACAACCAGCATAATCATTGGCTTTTTTTTCTAACCCCACAGACTCTAATAAAAACATCGCTCGTTCCTTTAGCTGCCTTTCTTCTTGAACGACAGCGTGGGGTTGGAATTGTGCTTGCCAAAAATTTTCACCGATTTGTTTTTGCGCTGCTAACAGCATATTTTCTAACACCGATAACCGCGAAAGAGTCCGCGCTACTTGAAAGGTGCGAATTAATCCTTGCTGGGCGATTTTGTATGGTTGCAAATTCTGAATAGGTTCACCATCAAAAATCACTCTTCCCTGATCAGGATGGATAAAATTGGAAAGTAAATTAAATAACGTAGTTTTACCAGCACCATTGGGGCCAATTAATCCAGTAATGCGGCCTTTCTCAACTTCAATATTCGCATCTTTAACGGCTTGGATACCACCAAAACTTTTACAAAGTCCAGTAGCTGCTAATAGGGGAAGTTGGTTATTTACCATAATGAATTTATTTGCAATTTTTTCGGTTTTTCTTAACAGTTATGAATGACTAATGACTAATCACTTACCAAGAGTGAGTTCTTCCTTTTTCCCTAATATACCTTGAGGTCGCCAAATCATAAGTACCATCAGAATTAAACCGATAAACATGACGCGGAATGCACCAATGCGTTCTACATCTAAGGGGACGATTTTTGGTAAAAATTCTCGTGTCAGGGCATCATAAGCAAAGTAAATTACTGCACCTACGATTGTACCGACATTGTTGCCAGAACCGCCTAAAATCACCATAATCCAAGCATCAAAGGTGAGTTGGGGTTGAAAGTTATCAGGGTAAATGGCGCTGAGTTGCCAAGCGAAGAAAGCACCAGCAATACCTGCGATCGCACCGCCTAACATTAATGATTGTAGTTTATACCAAAAAACGTTTTTCCCCAGTGCTTTGGGAATTTCTTCATCTTCACGGATAGCTTTAAGAATTCTACCCCAAGGCGATCGCACTAAAATTTCTAACCGCCAAAATACAAAGGCCAGTACCAACAACGCTAAAAGCATCAAACCCGCTTTAGGGTTGTAGTTATAAAGTCCCGTCACACCAGAAACATAAATTGCTAATGTCAACAATCCCAGGATGATACCCACTCCTATGCGGGATAAAAATTCTTGTTTGCTACTGTTAGTTTTAGCTACATCGTTACTTAGGGATGTTTTCGCTGATTTTACCCAGCGTCCTAAATAAAAAATAGTGACAATTCCTAACAGGGTAAGTACCCCAATCATTAGCAGTCGCAAAAATAAACTGGGAGTTTCATTCCAGGGGATGGCATAACTTTGGATACCAAACGTTCCAGCTACCCAAGTATCTCCCACAGGTAACTCCTGATTATTCACAACCAAGCGTATCACTTCCCCTGTCCCAATTGTGACAATTGATAAATAATCTTCCCGTAAGCGCAGAGTCGCAAAACCAATCACTAAACCCAACAAAGCCGCAACAATTGCCCCTGCGATCGCTGAAAATAATAAGGGTACACCTTTTAAACTTAACAAGACAGCGGTGTATGCTCCCAAAGTCATAAAAGCAATATGACCGAAGTTAATTAACCCTGTAAAGCCCCACTGCAAATTCAGCCCTAGTGCAAACAGGGCAAAGGTTGCGGTAGAAATAGCCAGAAAAATCAGATATTCAATCATAATTTAGTTATTGGTCATTGGTGATTGGTCATTGGTGATTGGTGATTGGTCATTGGTGATTGGTCATTGGGAATAGGTAATTAAGTTATTCTTCATTTTCTCCGCGTCCCCGTGTCCCCCCATCACCGCGTCTCCGCGTCTCCCCATCACCGCGTCTCCGCGTCTCCCATGCAGGCGAATAGATTGTAGTGTAACTTGGGTATTGTCGGAGATTGCTGTAAATCATTGCTATTCTGGTGGAAAAAGTATTTTTATTAGATAGAGTGTTGATCGTCATTAAATTTTATGAATTTACTGCGAATTAGAATGCATCATCTGATTGAGCAATTAGCTGATGAGGATTTACAGACCGCTTGGGAACTAGTCCAAGCTGTATATTTTGACTCTTATATGCTTAAAAGTATGGAACAAGTCAAGTCATTGCAGCAACCGTGGGATATATTAACCCATGACGAGGCGATACGATTATTAATGTTCCTCTAAGTTTAGACATCAAAGTTAGCAAAAAAATAAATTTGGTGAGCAAGAGTGAATCTGGAAGTGCGTTATGCTAGGTCTTTTCTAATCGACCTGAAAAGTTTAGAAGCCGTTGCTTATGAACGGGTGTATGATTTTGTCTTTGTTGAGTGTGCCGCACATAAGTGGCAGTTGCATGGCCTACCAGAATTGCGACAGCTTGATGAACAAGGTATTTTTTATCGCTTTACCATAGATAATTATCTTATTGGCATAGAAATCAGGGGTGAACTAGTCAAATTTTTGCGTGTAGTCCCGATGCCCGATGTCTAAGCTGGAGACTGGGGGGATGGGGAGATGGAGGGATGCGGGGACGCGGAGATGAGGACACGGAGATGGGGGGACACGGGGACGCGGGGACGCGGAGACAGGGAGAAAATCAAGAATAACTTAATTACGAATTACGTTGGCGATAGCCTGCCGTAGGCACTATTACGAATTACGAATTACGAATTACGAATTACGAATCACCTTCTAACTGTTCCCCCTTCGCCGTTCCTTATTGTCTCTTAAATGTAAACTGTATAAGACAAAGCAGGGATCGCCAGAACCATACATTAAACTGGTGTTTGACCAATATATTTGAGATTTCCCTCTTATGGATGCTAAGGCACTTTGGCAACGATACCAAGATTGGTTATATTTCCACGAGGGATTGGGACTGTATCTAGATATTAGCCGGATGCGGTTTGATGATGCCTTTGTAGAATCGTTGCAGCCGAAGTTTGACAAAGCGTTTGCGGACATGGCGGAACTGGAAAAAGGTGCGATCGCAAATCCAGATGAAAACCGCATGGTAGGACATTACTGGTTGCGGAATCCAGATTTAGCACCCACTCCAGAACTGACGCAAGAAATTGTCCAAACCTTAGAACAAATCGAAGCTTTTGCGGAAAAAGTACACACTGGTGCTATTCATCCGCCTAAGTCTAGCCGCTTCACCGATATTATTTCTATAGGCATTGGTGGTTCTGCTTTGGGGCCACAATTTGTCGCTGAAGCCCTCGCACCTGATTTTCCTCCGCTCAAAATTCACTTTATCGACAATTCCGATCCCGCAGGAATTGATCGGGTTCTCTCCCAACTACAAAACCATCTTTCCAGCACTTTGGTATTGGTGATTTCCAAATCTGGAGGAACACCCGAACCTCGCAACGGCATGATTGAGGTGAAAAAAGCCTACGCAGGACAAAATTTAGAATTTGCTAAATATGCAGTCGCTATTACTGGTGCAGATAGCAACCTGGATAAGGTAGCAAAATCAGAAAATTGGTTAGCCCGGTTTTCGATGTATGACTGGGTAGGTGGACGTACCTCGGAAATGTCTTCTGTAGGGCTAGTTCCTGCGGCATTACAGGGCATTGATGTGCGTGCCATGCTGGATGGTGCAAAAGAAATGGATGACGCTACCCGCGTCGCTAATCTCAAAAATAACCCAGCCGCTTTATTAGCCCTTGCTTGGTATTTCTCTGGAAATGGCAAAGGTGAAAAAGATATGGTTGTTCTTCCTTACAAAGACAGCTTGTTGCTATTTAGCCGCTATTTGCAACAACTGGTAATGGAATCTTTGGGTAAGGAAAAAGATTTAGACGGGAAAACCGTTTATCAAGGTATTGCTGTTTATGGTAACAAAGGTTCAACTGACCAACACGCTTATGTACAGCAGTTGCGGGAAGGTGTACCCAATTTCTTTGCTACCTTGATAGAAGTTTTGGAAGATCGTCAAGGTAAATCGATAGAAGTTGATCCTGGTGTGACTTCTGGTGATTATTTATCTGGTTTCTTGTTAGGAACTCGTCAAGCACTGTATGAGAATAACCGTGATTCGATTACAGTCAGCATTCCTCAAGTTAATGCTCGTACTGTTGGGGCGTTAATTGCTTTGTATGAAAGGGCTGTAGGTTTATATGCCAGTTTAGTAAATGTCAACGCTTATCACCAACCAGGTGTAGAAGCTGGTAAAAAGGCCGCTGCTGTTATTCTCGATTTACAAAAACGAGTTTTGGAAGTTTTGCAAAAAGAGCAAAAAGCACTTTCTATTACTGAAGTTGCTGATAAAGCCGGTGTTGCTGATGAAGTTGAAGCGGTTTACAAAATTCTTCGTCATTTACACGCTAATAATCGCGGTGTAGTGTTAACTGGTGATTTAGCTAAACCTGGTAGTTTAACTGTTTCTCTCGGTTAATAAAATTATCTTTGTTAATTAAATCCTCGATTTCTTTAGGAAGTCGGGGATTTTGTTTTTGTATAATTTTGATGTTGAGATGATTATTTGTTATTATTAACATAGTTGTAAAAAGCGAGTACAAATATGTTAACGTCAGAACAACCGAGAAGAAGAGGAAGAATTTTTCCTGAATTGACTTTATCACCAGAAGAGTTAGCTAAACGTAAAGCAGAAAAAGAAGCCTTTCATAAACGTTGTCGGGCAATTTTTGAGCGTGTCCGTCCTGAGTTGATAAAAGACCATTATAACTGGTATATTGCCGTAGAACCGGATAGCGGCGATTATTTCATTGATCAAGATATAGAAGTTGCTAGTCAGCAAGCACGGGATAAACACCCTCATGCTGTACATTGTATGTTTCGGTTAAATGAAATTGGGGCAGTTGGCAGAATATGATACAGGGTTATTTCGGTGATGGGGGGCAGCTATTTTTTGAAATTGATTTGATTAATGCTGATGGTTTAAACTTACCTGTAGAGACAATGTTAGATACTGGCTTTACAGGGTTTCTAGCTATTAATAAACAAGATTTAGAATCACTAGATTGGCAGTTCATTCGTGACCAAGAATTGATAACAGCACAGGGATTAAAATCTTTTGATCTTTATTCTGGTAAGGTTATTTGAGATAATCAAGAGTATGACATTCCTGTTTATGCTGGAGATGAATTGACGGAGATTTTATTGGGTTCAGCGTGGTTAGAGTTTTTGCCTTTGGTGGTGAATTTTCAAGCTGGTGTTTTGACTTTGGGATGAGTTTTAGATATTATTAGATAATTTGATATTAAAATAAGTAGATAGTTAACCGTTCCAGCAGAGGTAATTTTATGCAATTGGAAATTCAACTTGATGATGACTTTGTTCAAAAACTTGCTTATATTCAGGAACAGACTAATCAAGATTTTAGTGAAGCCATTAAACAAGCTATCGAACAATACTATAACCAAATTCACACGAATAATAAACCGCCATTGCAAATATTCAAAGAACTTGGTTTAGTTGGATGTTTTAATGGTGATTCCGATTTATCTGTTACTTATAAAACAAGAATGGCTGATTATCTTCAGGGTAAACAAGAAGAAGAGGGTTATTTTTAATTAATTACTAAGTCGCGTAAATAATAGAATTTATCATTTTCCCAATTACTTGCTTTAATTCTTCCTAAATAGCCGATTAATGGTGATGAAAGTTCTATGAGAATATCATATAATTCTCTATTTTCTAAGTTTTGAGGTGGATGATCATAAAGATATGCTATGCAAAGATTACCAACTTGAGCATCTTTATCACCTGTTTTTTCTAGATGTTTTTTGACGAGTTGGATAATATGCGATCGCAATTTAATATCTTTTTCAATTTTATCTATATATTCATTAATTTTATCATCGATTTGTCCCGGTTCTAAGTATTTCTGTAATTCAATTAAATTTATTGCACCTGGATATTTTGCTTTCAGTTCTACTAATTTTTGTAATGTCATAGCTTTAATAATACTGGTTTTAGATATTTTGGCAGAT
Organism: Anabaena catenula FACHB-362; assembly: GCF_014698735.1. GTDB lineage: Bacteria > Cyanobacteriota > Cyanobacteriia > Cyanobacteriales > Nostocaceae > Anabaena > Anabaena variabilis_A. Next base: position 84,142 of record NZ_JACJTQ010000018.1, on the reverse strand, counting down.
TTCTGGAGAGATTGTCTGAGTTGTTTCGTAGGTTCACCAGGCCCAATAATTAAACGTACAGCTTGAAGATAATTTTCTTGAAGATGTCTTTTACCAATTCTATCTAATTCTTCTACTGCACGATCTGGAATACTTCTACCTGCTTTACATTCACAAACTAAAGGATAAGGTTGTGAACAATATAAATCTAAACCTCCAGCACCACCTTTATAAGCATTTTCAACTTTAAATCCTAAGAAATCAAGGCTTTGACGTGAGATGTTTTCAAAGTCTGTACCTGCTTGATAGTTACTTTTTTTCTCTTCTAGTTCTATGCTTCTATCTCCTAATGCTGCAATTGTTTTTATCCAATCTAAATCAGAATTTAGTGTATTTATAGTTGGTGCATTACTCCAACCTAAAAATACTTTGATTTGAGTTTCTAATTGCTGTGCTGCTGGGTTATTGTTGGCTATTTGTGATAATGCACTTTGTAATTCTTCTAGTTCAGGATACAAGGGAGGTTCTAAATTTTCTAATTGGCGTTTGCGTCGAGTAAATATATGATCACTTAATACGGGTTTAGCTTCAGAAGCGGAAATATTAGGTAAACCGACAAATTTACCTAGTTTATCTTGAATATTAGGAATAGCAGGAATTTCATAAGGTTCATGTAAATGATAAACGCGCAAATAAGCCAGAAAAAAATGCGGTTGTTTCTGTAATATTTCCTCAAATGTTTCTGGCTTCCAGATTGTTAATTGAGATAAAATATCTAATGGTTTAGTTCTATCTGGAATTTGGCAAAGTTCACATTTAGCCCAAGCTTTAATTAAGACTTTATCAGAATTAACCTGTTTGATAGCAGTTTGAGCAGAGGGTAAAAAACTTGCGCGGTAATATTGCTGAATTGAAAGAGTAATTTTTGAAGTATCAACGGGATAAAGGGCAAATTGTCGCCCTGGATCAATAAACATTCGGGGTATTACTGTAATTATTCGCCCTTGTATTAATGCTTCAATATCTGGAGCAGGTAGACATATGGCCTGATCAATAAAAACCGAGTTACTCATACTTAATCGCCTGCTGTTGCTAATTCAGTAATATCAGAAAAATCCGATGAATCAGATAAGTCAGAATAGTTAATTTCATCTGTAATTTGTGGTTCACTGCCAATTATACCATCAGGTATTTGATAAGATGGATCACTCAAAATTTCTTTCAACAAAAGATTACTTATACCTAGCTGGTAGTTTGTACTTTTATTAGCAATAAACTTAAAAATATCCTCTTCTTTTAAGTTATAGTCTCCGCGCTTTTTATAAACAGATAGAATTGCTAGAAGTGGTTTTATCTCTTCTTCCTTGAGTTCTACAAATTCTCCCCCTTGAGATATGATCGGCTGAATATAAGTTTTATCTAAGTGAGGGCTTATTTCTTTGTCTTTAGATTTAGAGCGAACTAAGCAACCACGAGTTAAATCTAGCTTTTCGTAATCTCTCAACTTTTTCAAACCTGCTCCTAATGACTGACCACTAGGATTTTGTAGAACTGCAACTCCAATGCTTACTTCTTTTGTGTCTTCTTGTCCGATGATTTTAAAATTAATATGATTATCTTTTCTCCCATTTTTCTTTATTTTTGATGTAACTTGTTTAATAGTTACTCTTTCTATTGTTTGATTTATCAATGATTGAAAACTAAGTAATAAAGCATCAGCTAACAAATAATTATCATCTAAATAACTATTAATATTTTGCTCAATCTCTTTTTTAAAAGCTTGTTCTACTTGATCTTCTTCAACAATTGGCAGTCGCTTATAATTTTCTCTACACCATTGTAAAATCCTCCTCACTGGTGGTTTCTCTTCACTACTTAAATCTCTTAGTTGATCTTCTGTAAATGGATACAATTTATGCGGAGGTAGTAAGTTTCTGTCAGTGTAGAACTCTTTTAAGCGTAAAGCTACTAGCTCAATAATTGAATCCCCATCCATATACTTTAAGTCAAGAGGATTACCATAAATTATAATTCTACTATGTACACCAACGGGTAACTGTTTAATCTTATTTTGCCATGTAGCAGGTATCATTACAGTTAAGATGAGACCTTTACTAAGATTTTCAAATAATTCTTTTACTAAGCCAGCAACAACCTGAGCTTTTGTATATCCAGCATCATTAAATTGGGTAGGATCATCTAGTTCATCAAAACAAATTACTAGTTGATTATAATCACTGATTAAATCAAATATTTGCTGGATATTATCAAAAGGTTCGCCACTAATACTAGGTAAAAAAAGTTCATTTGCTTTATATTGAGCAAGCTCATAACCAGATAACCAATTGACTGCATAAAGAGATTCTGAATCAACAAGAGTCCAAAGTATAGCTCGAACTAGATCAGGATTTCTGAGATTGGGTTTAGTTTTTCTAAATGCCTCTGTTAATTGTCTAATTCGAGTTCTTGTTATCTTAATTTCAGCTTCACTAAGCAACTGAAATAACTGGTGTGGTAACAAAGTTTTAGCATTAGGCTGAACGAATTTCAGAGCTTGATTTGCAATCTCTGAAGCAAGTTCTTGCCACTGTGTTACTCCTTTACTGCCTATACGCCCAAGGCTATCTCCTAAAGTGCGCTGAAATCCTTGCTTAATATTGTTTAAATCGTTAAATTGATTAGCATAAACAAATAAAGCGCCACCCTCAGCTTGAAGACGATGCCTAATACGACTAATAATGTGCGTTTTACCAGTTCCTGGTTCAGCAGTAATGGCAATTGAAGTTTTTAGATACTGACCACTACGAATTTGATTTAGTGCTTGAAACACAGCATCTGAAGCATGAGCATTGAGTGTTTTTACATCTGGAAATTCCTTACCCCAAACTTCATCTATGCAAACTACTGGGGGCTTGGCAAAGGGATTTTGCTCTTGTAAAGCTGCATTAATTTCTTCAATTGAGGAAACAGGAGAAGTAGTCATAATAATTAGGTGTGTAAGAAGGAACAAAGGAATTGAGGTTAATTTACAGAATTGAGACGTTTGACGTAATAGCGCAATCCGCTTAATTTAGTTGTAATTGAGTCTTCAGCTTTGTCTGGTGTGATATCTGTCATTTCCCCACCGATTAGCTGAACAATATCGTTCTTTTGCATCTCCAATAGCCAGCTATTAAAATCTGTACGACTTAAACGCTCACCTATTTCTCTTCTAATCCGATAAATTGGCACTAAATCACCTAAGTTGTATTCATAATTCAACTTGTCATAAACATCCAACGCGACAGACTTAAACTCCTCATAAGAACCAATCACCTCACCACCAGACGCAACCGGCGCAGTAACCACAACATCAATCTGACCTATCCACCGCAACAACGCATTAGCAGCCCAAGTACCAACAATAGTCCCCTCAAACTTAAACTCCTCACTACGCAAACCCGCACCCAACACTTCTAAACCTATTGGTGAGATGAGAGTATAACCAGTCCTAGAAACATTAACAGCCCCCTGCGTTTGCAAATCCTCTAAAATCTCTTTATAATCGGCCATCTTCTGACCCTTAGCCACTATCCGCTTCGTCAGCAAGCCTTTTTTCACTTCCTGTTTATTTGCTCCCAAATCCCACAACGCAAGCAGCAAGCGAGTTTGAGCGTAACCCGCCTGTAATTCATTTGTTTTTGAACTCATGATGATGTGTGTTAAATAACTAAGATTATTATAATAATGATTGTATTTTTTATTGCGCCAAAGTCAAAATATTCTTTATTTTCTCGATTTTGTCGATAAATAGCTCAATTTATCGATATAAAAAGCAATAGAGAATTTACGTAAATTATAAATTTACCAGTTACATAACACTGAATATAAAAATGTTGTAATAGTTGATTAACGAATTTCTCATATTTTTATTGTCAGAATCAGGATTTACAGGATTTTTATTGGATGATGATGGAGATGATTTGCAGATTTTTAGAATATAGTATTTATCAATAAAAGATTTTGTGTTGAAAATAATTAAATCATGGTCATGCTGATTTAGCTTAACAGAATGTGGGTGTTATTTAAAATATTGAATATCTTCATCCTGAAAATCCTTAAATCCTGGATATCCTGATTCTGACAAAAATATATTGAATATCTTCATCCTGAAAATCTTTAAATCCTGGATATCCTGATTCTGACAAAAATATATTGAATATCTTCATCCTGAAAATCTTTAAATCCTGGATATCCTGATTCTGACAAATTCTTACTATATCAACCCCACAATCTTCTCCCAGCTTTCCCATTTAATCTCTCATGGGTATCTGCTAACAAAGCCGGAATATCTAAGTTTTCAGGACATTTAGGTAAACAATCACCGCATTCTGTACAGCGATTTCCCTTCATTCCAGGAAACCAATGACCAGCATTTTCAAACATTCCATAACGATATTTTCCATAATCGTTCATGTCGTAAGCAACTGCTAAATTTCTTAATCTTAAAACTTCAGGAATATTGATATTTTCAGGACAAGGTAAACAAGCATAACACTGACTACATTTATCAGTATTTAAAACCATGTTTTGCTGATTTTCTAATTCTTCAAAAACAGCAATTTCTGCTGAAGTTAACTCACCAACATCATCAGCAAATTCCAAAGGTGCAATTAATTCTTCTGGAGTTGCAGCACCTACACTTAAAGTTGTAATGCGGTTGTTACTCAACAAAAATCTATAGTTTAATTCTAAAGGTGTAAATGGCTGACAGAGTTCTTTTAAAGTTGAGGGTGGTGTATACAATCTTCCTCCTTTATCCGCAGGAGAAATAATAAAAACACCCATATCTTTTCTTGTCGCTTCTTGAATAGCTGAAGCGTTGCGTTGGAAAAAATAATAATAATGCAAATTAATAAATTCAAAAAATTCTGTATTAATTGCTGCCAGAATTATATCTAATGAAGCGTGGGTAGAAAAACCAACGTGTTTTACTCTACCATCATTTACTGCTTTTTGTACAGCTTGCATACAGCCGTTTTTAGCTTGTACCCATTCTAGATGTTCTGGGGTATTTAAACCATGAATACCCAAACAATCAAGATAATCTAAATTCAAACGTTGTAATGATTCATCAATACAGTGACGCATAGTGTCAGCGTCGGGTGTGGGAGCAATTTTTGTAGTGATATAGAGTTGATTTCTGGGTACTGACAACCCAGCTTTTATCGCTGCACCTAAATACTCTTCACTTTTACCATAACCTCTAGCTGTTTCAATGTGATTAATTCCCAAAGATAAAGCTTTTTCAATGGTTTTTTGAGCAGTTTTTGCGTTAGCTAAATAACGCATTGTTCCCAAAGAAAAAACCGAGAAGTGTAAATTAGTTTTACCAAAACGCCGATATTGCATAAATCAGTTGTAAATCCTGTAGAGGCGTTTCATGAAACGTCTCTACAATTAAAATATGTAAGTGCAGAATCATCGATAACTAGTATCAATAATCAGCATTTATTACTTACTTAACTTTCACCATTATCAAATCGTTTAATCAGATCTTCAGGACGAAGATTAGAAACAAATTCGCGAAAAGCTTGCTGTTCAGCTTCATCCGCATCTCTATCAACTGGGATAGAAGCATCAGCTACTACCTCTTCCATAACCCAAATAGGTGTATTTGTACGGAGGGCAATTGCGATCGCATCGCTAGGACGGGCATCAATTTCTTTTTTAATTTCCCCTTGTTGAACAATCAAAACTGCATAAAATGTATCCTTCTGCAAAGAATGAATAATGACCTTTTCTAGAATCATATTCCATGCTTCCAACATATTAACAATTAAGTCATGGGTTAAAGGTCTAGGAGGCTTTTGGTGTTCTAGCGCCCCCATAATTGCCCTAGCCTGTTCTTGACCGATATAAATTGGTAAAGCCCGACGATCTGAGCCATCTTTTAGAAGTACAATCGGGCTGCGGGTTATGGCATCTAATGCTATACCAGCGACTCTCATTTCAATCATTGGCTAACCCTCTACAATCCTTTAATTGCTTGAGTACTAAGTTGTAAATAATACCCTTGGCTGGGTTTTTCTGGGACAGAAGTAAACATAGGGCTTTTCTTCTCTATAATTGCTTCTATTAAACTCCGAACTTGTTGTGAATGCCAGAGTAAGTCAAATTGCTTTACCGAAACAATATTCTTCTTACCCAAGTATGCCTTGAGATTGATGTTAATGTGTTAATGTTCATCTGGCAAAAAATCTGAAAATTATATTGAAAGGTTTTACATTGTTTTCAGAATTAACAGTTGATTTCCGCCAAAATTAAGCAATAAATAGAGTTAGTTTGGTAAAAAACAGTGTTTACAGGATTGATTCAAGGCTTAGGTACTATCAAACCCTTAGGGAATGATTCTTGGAAGATTAGTTTGGTCAGCCAGTCTGAGAGAATTATGCAGGATTTGGCCTATGGTGACAGTGTGGCTGTAGATGGAGTATGTCTCACAGTAGAAGAAATTTTAAAAGATGGGTTTATTGCCACTGCTTCACCAGAAACCCTGCGGCGCACGACTTTAGGTAGAGAAGAAACCCAAGAAAGCTATGTTAACTTAGAAACATCACTGCGAGTTGGCGGCAAAGTCGGTGGTCATTTTGTCATGGGTCATGTAGACGGAATTGGGAAATTACTGTCAGCAGAACAGACTGCGACTTCTTGGGAAATGACTTTTGTGGCATCAGATGCGATCGCTCGATATATTGTCCCCAAAGGTAGCATCGCTGTCAATGGAATTAGCCTAACCGTAGCCACATATCAACCAGAAAACTCTGTGTTTACTGTAGCAGTGATTCCCGTTACTTATGCCGAAACTAATCTCAACTATTTAGTTCCTGGTAGTTGGGTGAATCTTGAAGGAGACATTCTCGGCAAATACGTCGAAAAATTCTTATATCCTGGCAATCAACCCAATAAAGATACAGATGAGCTTGGTTTTGATATGATTACACCCGCATTTTTAACAGAACACGGGTATTTGTAAACTGAGGCAGGAGGCAGGAGACAGGAGGCAGGGTGCAGGGGGCAGGGGGCAGGGGGCAGGAGGCAGGGGGCAGGAGGCAGGGGGCAGGAGGCAGGGGGCAGGGTGCAGGGTGCAGGGGGTAATTATTTTTCCCCATCACCGCGTCACCCCATCACCGCGTCTCCTACTCTCCCCTCTCCCCATCAACCTACTGCGCCGGCGCTGTCCTTGTGCTTTGTGCCAAGTTGCTGAGTCCAGCTTGTAACTGTACACCTGGGTCAACCGCAACCCAACCGTTTGCTGTTAGGTGGCGGACTTCAAAGTGCAGGTGAGGCCCTGTTGAATTTCCAGTGCTACCAACCCGGCCAATCACACTACCTGGTTCTACCCACTGACCGGGGCGAACAAAGATTTCTGACATATGACCGTAAAGAGTTTGTTGAGCAGAACTATGATTAATAACTACTGCTAAACCATAACCACCTAACCAGTCAGCAGTTTCGATTTGACCTTTAGCCGCTGCCAAAATTGGTGTTCCTGTGGGCGCACCTATGTCTGTACCAGCGTGAAAACGTCTATTGCCTGTAATGGGATGAATCCGCCAGCCAAACACAGAAGTAATCGGCGCGGAGAAAGACAAGGGGTACATCATTCCTGTTCCCCTAAAGGTGGCGTTACCCATACCACCACCATAAGCAACTGCACCAGTATAAGGAATTTGTGGTAAGACTGATGCCAGCGAGAACTCATAAGACACATTGCTAGGGCGAGGTGCAATGTTACCCTCTGCCATTGGTGCCGGTAAACTACCAAAACTAGGCGCAATGGGAGTAGCACTCACGCTTGTAGTGGCGAATTCACTTGGTTGAGGGATAAACCGATTGGAACGATATGCAGTTTTTGTATTACTGCTACGACCAATGTTGGAATTACTCCAACTTCTATTATTATTTACAGCACTAGCAACAGTCCGAACTACACTCTGGGTTTTTGGGCTGGACTCAGTCGCTATTTGCTGGACTATGGGCGCTTTATCTAAACTAGCGGTTTCACTTTTTCTGAGCCAAGTGGGTGCTGATTTACTGGGAGAATCAGCTACACGAGGATTGTCAATTGCTTTTTTACCACAAGCACCACGAGCAATTTCTCGTTCTGAGAAAACTGCTCGACAGCCACCAGCGCGTTCTGTGACTATTACAGAACTGGGTGCTTCATAGTTACTTGTAGCAGTATTGTTGTAATTCGTGGGGTCAATGAGGGTGTTATTGTAATCCTGAGTTTTCCTCGCGCTGGTACTAGCAGTTCCGTTTGAGTTATTTGCTGGTTTAACAAATTCTACGGCTTTCTCAGGTACTGAATTAGCAGTATTTTGGGGTTTTTCAGCCTGTGAGCTTTCTACTTTGGGTTTAGAGATTCTGACAGTAGCCTTAGGTTCAGAATTCTCTACTTTGGGTTTAGAGATTCTGACAGTAGGCGCAGGTTCAGAATTCTCTACTTTAGGTTGAGAAATAATGACTGGTTGTTTTGATTGGGAAACTTTTTCTCGGTTGAGTTTTTTTCTGAGTCTAGCGCGACGTTCAACAAAATTTGGCTGCGATTGCGTGGAGGACGGTGCCGAGGGCGATCGCACTGCTTCCTGCTCATTAGTAGCTTTTTTTACAGGCTCGGCAACCGCTGCTGGCTGGGAATTCTCATTGGTAGGAACAATGTTATCTACCGATGTTTCCATTTGAGCAGACACAAAGCCACCACCAATGAGGCTAATGCTGCTCAACCAGCAGAGACTTTGGGCTGGTAATGTGGATGCAAAGCGTTTCTTTTTTAAACCTTCTGTCTGCAAATTATGCAAGCGGTTATGGGCAGATTTATGGCGCTGAGTCATTTGTTCTCTCAGTTGTGTGTAATTAAGTTTAAAGAGATGATGTCAGTGGTTTGTCTTGCCCAAAGAGCGGAATTTTTAACAAACCTAAAAAGTTAAACAGAAGATTTACAGTAACCTAAACTGATTGTACCGGGTTCGACGGAAATTTCTGGTGTTATGAGTTCCTGGGTATCATATGCAGCCATTCTTAAACGGAGATTTCCTTGAGGTGTCACCCCAACTACAGTGCCTAAAAGATTATTCACATACACTTGATCACCCATGTTTGTTAGTAAATCAAGATAACGAGATAATAGTATGCCTATTCCTTCGTCACTCAGGCACTCTAGACCGGATTCTATTCCCAGCAACACTGTTGAGGTTAGCATTTCCAAACAAGAAATTGGTCGCAAGTTTTGGAACTTTTGCCACAATTCTAAATTGATACCGGTTTCAGGTACTGGGTTAGACCAGTTAATACCAACACCAATTACAGCTTGGGTAATTTGTTCTTTATGGACTTTGGTTTCCGTCAAAATGCCGCCTAGTTTGCGACCATCCAATACTAAATCATTCGGCCATTTTATGCCTACACTTACGCCACACTTTCGCAACTGGGCGGCAATTCCCCAAGCACTGGCTAAAGTTAGCTGATAAGCATCCGCAGCTATTAGTTTAGGAGAAATGCCAACCGACAGATATAGTCCGCCAGTAGGAGATACCCACTGACGACCCCATTGTCCTCTACCAGCAGTTTGTTGAGTTGCAATAACTACACATCCTGGTTTTGCTCCTTGGTTGAGCAAGTCCCACGCAGTTTGATTAGTTGAGGATAGGCTGTCAAAAATATGTAGAGAATATGGTAAATCTGTATACTCACGCTCTGATTTCAGAGCATTTACCACAAGTTGCTGATCAAGTTCCACAGCGGTTCCCCTAAATCCAGTTGTTCACGTTAGCATTGATTGGCGGTTTTAAATTTTTTGTTTAGGTTTGGTTAAAGATGCACACTTGGCACTGGCACAATTGGGAAGGTCTACCCTACCTGACTTGTAATCTTTTAGAATCTTGGCCTCACGGTTTCTTTACACAGCAGTTTTGGCCTCGTCCGCCACATGAGTTAACAAAAGTGCTGCAACCACAGGCTTTAGCTTATCGTTTGCAACAAGTACATGGCAATACTGTGCTGACTCCCCAAGAGGTTGATATCCAGTTAAGTACAGGTGAAAATAACTTGGCTTTGGCAGATGGTTTAATCAGTGAGCAACCTTTACAAGCTGTTTGGGTGGCTTCTGCCGATTGTACACCCGTGCTGATTGGGGATGTGAAAATCGGACAGGTGGCAGCTTTGCACGCTGGTTGGCGGGGTACAGCAGCGAAAATTGTTCCCCAAGCCATTCAGAGAATGCAATCCCAAGGTAGCAAATTAGAAGATTTGCGAATTGCGATGGGGCCTGCTATCGCTGGCGAAGTTTACCAAGTTTCAGTGGAAGTTGCTGCTGAAATTGGAAACACGATTATACCACACAATGATCCACAAAAAATTATTACTGCTTTACACGATTTACCTGATTCGCCTTTATTTGCAGATACAGAACCAGGAAAGGTGCGTTTAGATGTGCGCCGAGTGAATGCTTTGCAGTTGGAGCAATTAGGAATCAGTGTAGAACAAATTGCGATCGCACCCTATTGTACATACCAAACTCCAGAACACTTCTTTTCTTACCGTCGAGAGAAAGAGAAAAAGGTGCAATGGTCAGGAATTGTGAGTGCAGGTAAATAACAAGCTAATAATTCGTAATGGAGATTTAGACCCCGCTTAACATACTTGTAGCTTATAGAAGCTGTCTGCTTTAACCCCTGAATTATTTACAATAAAACTCCTGTGGTACGGGCATACTTCGACAAGCTCAGTACAAGTCTTGTCTGTCAAAATTTTACAATTTTAATACACAGAATCTTAGTATTTATACCCAAACAATTTGCATATTTAAAATAAATCCTGGTAAAACATCTTCACCTGATAATTCTTGGGGAAATTCTAATATTTCCACGGGTTTATCAAGACGATAAATTTGAACTTGACGCATTTTTCGATTAATTAACCAACCTAATTTAACTCCGTTATTTATATATTCTTGCATTTTGGTTTGCGTTTCCTGCAAACTATCACTGGGTGACATTAATTCTAAAACAAAATCTGGGGCAATGGGTGAAAACTTTTCCTGTTCTTCTGGTGTAAGTGCATCCCATCTTTCTTTTTTTATCCAAGCGACATCAGGAGAACGATTTGCACCATTGGGAAGTTTAAAACAGGTGGAAGAATCAAAACAAACTCCTAATTTAGTTTGACGATTCCAAATCCCAAAATCTGCTGCAATTTCAGCATTTTGATTTCCTGTTATTCCTCCTGTAGGTGATATAATCAATAATTTTCCGTCTGCATTGCGTTCAAATTTGACTTCAGGATTTTCCCGACAGAGTTGATAAAATTGGTTGTCGGTAAGTTGGATAATGGGGTTTAAGTTGACGGTGATAGCTGTCATAATAAATTTCCTTATGGATGATATCAACCTTAACTTAATTATAAAGTAAGTTGCAGGTCTTGTAATCACAACTTCAGTTAATTAGATAATTTCAATTTGATTTTTAATATAGCCAAATCCAGCATCAAACTTAAATAATATTCGGCAACTATATCTATCTAAAGCTTCTTGAATATCTGGATGATCAAAGTCTTTAGAGTTTCTATTAATAAAGCAACATCTTTGTTCATTACAATTAAACCAGTTCCTCCAATTTTATGTGTCCGTGGTGAATAGCATCAAATAGACCTGAACTCACTAACCAATCCATATTTGGTGGAAGTAAATCAACAGATGGGATTGTTAATATTTGATGAAGCCAAGCAGAAACTATTAGCTCAAAACCTTCACTACTAATTTCATAGTTGGGAGTATATGCTTTAGGGTAATAAGGCTTAAGAAAAGGTTCAGGGTTAATTTCATAATCTGGCTCTATCAAATCAGTAGATAAACCTATGTTTTTCCACAAATAAAAATTATCTGGGAGTGCTAATAGAAAAAAAGGTGCTTCTGGAAGTAAACCATGAGCATACATATTGCGTCGCATTTTAGTAGCCCAAATTTTAGATGCACTCCGTTTATTTTTAACTTCCACTAAAAGCTGTAAATGTCCATCTTTTCTGTGTACTGCCATATCAGCATAATACATCTATATCACCTCATAACTAGGGCGTGACTAACATATTCTGAAATTTCATTTTAACGCTTCCTTCAACAAATCCCGATGCAAAAATGCTTCATTTACTAAAGATTTAATTTTCTCAGATGACAAAGATTCACCATTATTATAATAATCAATCCAAGTTTTACTAATTAAATCTACATCATCTGGTAAATCCTTTAAATCCCATCCAGGTATTTCTAAATCTTCCATTAATCGGTTTACTTTGGGGTCATAACTCAATGCAAAACAACGAGAACTTTCAGATGCTGCCATAATTAAACTATGTAGCCGCATTCCTATAGACATTTCTACACCGCAAAACACACCTTTTAAAAGTTGTGGATCTTCCAAACAGATAATTTTACTAACGTCTTGTAATTGAGGTTGAATTTTTTCAGCAATTCCTAAATCTTCGCTTTTTTGAAATGGCAATAATAAAATAAAAGCTTGAGTAGATTTTTGCAACTTAACTAAAGCTTGAGTTAAATTTGCTAACCGCGTTTCTGTAAGTTGAGGATGATTTCTTAAAGTAACCGCAATTCTAGGTTTTGGTAAATCTGCTAATTCCGGTACTGGCTTCGACTCTAACGCCCAAACCGGGTCTGGTGCAAGGATATGGGGTATACTCCAATCTGATAATAAACTAGAACTAGAGCGATCGCGCACACTCACTTTCATACAACCTGCAAAATTCCTCTTCGCTAAAAACCGAGTTTGGGGACGCAACAGAGGACCAATACCCTGTCCCCAAGCCACAGTTTTCAAACCCATAACTTGAGCTAACGCCATCAATCCGCCATAATAAAAAGGGCTAATCACGCTAGTTACATCTTGAATTAAACTCCCACCACCCCAAATAAAAGCATCACAAGAACGCAAAGCCTTGATTACCTGTAAAAACGCCATGCGGTTGTAACATTCCACACCATAACGCTGATGAGTTTCTTCAGGATTTCCAGAAAGCACCACAGGAGTGACATCAGGTGGTAGCATTTGCAGAAGTGTGGCTAACAAAGCTTCATCACCACCATTACCCTTACCGTAATACCCAGACAATAAAACTCGCATTTTCCCCATTTTGAATTTTAGATTTTAAATTTTAGATTTTGGATTACCAATTTTTTTAAACTAGTTATCTACTACTAACAACCGACAACTGACTATTAATTATGCACGCACTTTCGATTCCTACCTGGATAATTCATATTTCTAGCGTCATTGAGTGGATAGCCGCTATTTGGCTAATCTGGACTTATGGTGAACTGACAAAAAATCGTAGTTGGTGGGGATTATCCTTTGGTATGTTACCAGCTTTAATCAGCGCTATGTGTGCTTGTACTTGGCATTATTTCGACAATTCTGAATCATTAGAATGGTTAGTGACACTGCAAGCTACCATGACATTAGTTGGTAATTTTACCTTGTGGGCAGCAGCTTATCTAATTTGGCGTTCCACTAAGTCTGCAAACACAATTGAAGCACAATCTATGAAATCAGAACAATGATATCAAAAGAAACCCTATTTGCTCTTTCTCTATTTCCCTATTTGGGTTTCTTGTGGTTTATCAGCCGCAGTCCACAAATGCCACGTTTAGCCCTATATGGATTTTACGGCACATTGGTATTTGTCGCTGTCACCATTCCCGCCGGCATTTACGCCAAAGTTCATTATGGAGAACAGTTAGCTAATATAGACTGGTTACATGGTAGCGCAGAAGTCTTTTTAACTCTTTCTAACATCTTACTAGTCTTAGGTTTTCGCCAAGCAGTACAAGAATTAAGGAATAGGTGACAGGGAACAGGTGACAGGTGACAGTTAAGAAAGAATAGGGAATAGAAAGAATTACCAATTACCCATTAGCAATTACCAATTATGGAAGTAATACCCGCAATTGATTTACTAGAAGGTCGCTGTGTGCGACTATATAAAGGAGACTACGAGCGATCGCAAGTATTCAGCGAAAATCCTGTTGAAGTTGCGAAAATGTGGGCAGACCAAGGCGCAACCAGATTACATTTAGTTGATTTAGATGGCGCAAAAGCTGGTAAAATCGTCAACTTAGCCGCAATTGAAGCCATTAGAAATAATCTTTCTATTCCCATTGAAGTTGGGGGGGGATTGCGCGATCGCTCAAGTGTGCAACAATTATTTAATCTGGGTGTAAATTGGGCAATTCTCGGAACTGTCGCAGTCGAACAACCGCAGCTAGTCCAAGAACTTTGTCAAGAATTTCCCGAAAAGATTATCATTGGGATAGATGCCCGTAACGGCTTAGTTGCCACTCGCGGTTGGTTAGAAACATCAGCAGTATTAGCCACCCAACTAGCCACACAAATGCAAGAATTAGGTGCAGCAGCCATAATTTACACCGATATCAACCGTGACGGGACGTTAGAAGGACCAAATTTAGACGCATTAAGAGAACTCGCTGCGGCGATTTCCATACCCGTAATTGCTTCTGGTGGTGTGAGTTCCGTCACCGATTTGTTAAGTTTATTAGCTTTAGAACCTCAAGGTGTAACAGGTGTGATAGTGGGGAAAGCCTTGTATACCGGCGATATTATTCTCCAAGAAGGATTAAAAGCTATTGGACCAGGAAGACTTCAAGATATTCCTCCCAATTTAGATTTTTCTAACTTCGCTTAATAAGTCTCTCCGTAAAGCTGCACCAATTTCTGGAATGATTGAAATTCTTGGTGTAGCTAAAATCGTCACCGATTATACAGTTAACTTTTTATGTCTGATAAAAACAGCAATTCTAACCAAAATTCCAACCAAAGCCAGACAAACAAAAACACAAAAAATAAAAGAAGACAACCACCTCCAGGATTAGGAAAACCAAAAACAGAATAATTGCAGAATTCAGAAGTCCGTAGGGGTAAAGCGCAGTGCTAAACCCCTTTTTTTAATTAAGTTATTTATTTTTTACTTGACTTTTTGCTTGTTCTAAAGCTATTTCTTTAATAGCCTGATAGGAATTTACATTTGCAGTTCCTTCAATTGCTTTAACTGCTAAATCCTGAACTTGTTTGAGTGCAGATTCCAGTTGTCTAGAAAGGTTCTCAAGTCGTGTTTGCTGATTAGTAATCGTCAGTTCTAGAGATTGCAATCTTTGTTCATAAAACCGCTTTTGTCCTTCCACTTCTTTACCATATAAATCTGCTTTCACTTTAGCCTGATAACTAGCAATACCTTTACCTTCTTCCGTAGCTTTTTTAATCGCAGCTTCTTTTTCTTTCGGGAATACCTCCACCTTAGTTTTCAACTCTTCAAATTGTTTTTCTCTTTCAGCAATTGCTTTTTCTCTTTCAGTCCACTGTTTATCTGTTTCTTGTTGCAGTTCTTCTAATTGTTTAGATAAAAGTTTCTGCTGCTGTTCGTATTCATCACGCCAAAGTTTACGCTGGAGTTCTAAATCATATTTATACTCGGCTGTATCCCTTTGTCTAGTTCTGTTAATATTTTCATTGCGTTCCTTAATTGTTCGTTGATGTTCTTCCTGTTCTTTTGTCCAAGTGTTTTTAAGTTCTAATATTTCTTGAGATAAGACTTCATACCGTTGGTTATACTCTTCGTGATAAGCCTTTTCATTATTATCATAAGACGCAATAAGAGTATCTAAAATATTTTCAGATACCTCTAAGTTATGCAGTTGGGCTAATTGTTGAATTTCAGTTGTCACAGATTCACCAATTTCTGCCAACTTGGAAGCTTTTGTACTTAGCTGTTCTGACAATTCATTAGCAGCACTACCAAAACCTAGCTGTATTTTGGATAAGCTTTCAATAGTATTATTCATCTTTTGTTGAATGCTAGTAGTCTGAGTCATAGAGATTTTAGGTTCTGTTTTGGCTTCTGCTTTGGGTTTTTCTTGAGGAACAGATTGAGTTCCCTTTTGTGATTGTTCCAGTTGAGATTTCAGGGCTGTTTGTTCTTTTGCTAATTCTTCATAAGCTTGAAGAATTTCGGCTTTAGTATTTTTATCGTTCGGTTTTTTGACTGCCATTATAAACTTCCTAAAATTCAAAATTCACTAGGTCAAAAAAGAATTAAATCTCTTTCAAAGACTTAATTTATATCTCTGCGATTTTTAGTCACACTTTATTTACTATTAGAAGTATCAAAAGCCCTCATTGCTAAATCTTGAGCTTGTTTCAGTGCAGTTTGTAATTGAGCAGCAATACCTTCAATTTGCTCAGTTTGTTTAGTAATTGTTTCTTCCAGAGATTGAATTTTAAACTCATAACTCTGTTTAGTAGATTCCCATTCTTTTTCAAATAAATCAGCCTCAACTTTTGCTTTTTGGCTGGTGTCTTTAATAGCCTCTTCCCTAGCTTTCTTAATTGCTTCTTCCAGTTCAGTGGGAAATGTAGCTACTTTTTGCTGATATTCAGTTAATACAGTTTGACGTTCAGTAAGAATTTTTTCTCGTTCCGACCAGTCTTTATCTTTCTGTTGTGTACTTTCTTGGATTTGCAATTCTAATTTGCGTTTCCTCGCCTCATATGCATCTGTATTGAGTTTACGAGTGGTTTCTAATTTATATTGAAATTCCTCTTCTTCCTGCTGGCGTTCTTTCTCTAATAATTCATTGTAAGTTTGCAGTTTTTCTTCAAATTCTGTTTGCTCTTTTTGCCATTCTTTCCGTTTCAGAGCAACTTCTTTTTCTAATGCTTCTCGTTTATTTGTCGTATCTTGTTCTAAAACTTTTAATTTTTCTTGATGTTCTTGAGTAAAAATATCTAGAGTATCTGCTACAATTCTAATTTGCTGTAGCTCTTGTAGGCGTTGCGTTTCAATTTCTATCGCCTGATTGAGTTCATCTAATTTAGCATTTTCTTGAGCTAATTTTTCAGCAAGTGCATTGACTATACTGCCAAACTCTAACTGTAAATCTGCTAAACCTTTAACAATACTATCAACTGTGTAGGTAGAAGCTACTGCCAGAATTTCTTGGTTTTTAGCTTTTTCTGCTTCTTCTTGTTTAGTGGCTATTTTGGATTCTAGTGTTTTTCTTTCAGCACGAATTTGTTGAAATGCTTGCACAAGTTGTTGTTTGCTGTCTTTAATTGCACCTGTAGTCATCTTTCAATTCCCTGGAATAGGTAATGATTAATTGAGTAGTGTAAACGGCTCAAAGTTGAACTTCTATAAGATTGCGAAAAAACCCTGATGTGTAAGGGTTTAGCACTGCTAAACCCCTACCTATAAAATCACATGATTAAGCCATATGAATATATAACCTATGCAGACATAAGGTTAGCTTTTAGGCGATCGCTTGGATTACAGTAAAAATACTGAACAAGAGAATATATACATATCTTGTAGTCAAGATTTGTTAAGTTCAAGTTTCTTTGGTGAAAGTTATTAGTATTTTTGTACTAACTAATTCTACTCAAGCAATTTACTCTTGTCAAGAAGGAATCCAAATCATTTAAAATAATATACAAAGTCGTCAAAAATACTTGGACGCAGGTAGTCAATGTGATTTATAATATATTCGGTTTGTTATATACAATACAATTTACCAAAGATAAATCCACAGTCAAAGAATTATCGATACAAGCATAATCTCAACATATTTTGTTATCAATGTATACCAGCGAATTAACTAAGTATTCTGCTAAAGCGGATATCGGACAAACCAGCCGCATTCTAGTAGTGGAAGATGAAGAACTCATCCGGGAAATGCTAGTTGTGGCCTTGGAAGAAGAAGGTTATGGGGTAATTGCTGCTGCTGATGGACGAGCAGCCATAGAATACCTCAAAAGCTGCGAATCTAATTCTGGAGAATTGCCTTTTGATTTGGTACTTTTAGACTTAATGCTGCCGCAAATTAATGGACTGGATATCTGCCGTCTGTTACGTCATCAAGGCAACTCAGTACCGATTTTGATGCTGAGTGCTAAGGGTAGTGAAACTGACCGTGTGCTGGGTTTAGAAGTAGGCGCAGATGACTACCTAACTAAACCATTTAGTATGCGGGAACTAGTGGCTCGGTGTCGCGCCCTCATCCGTCGTCAACGTTTAAGTATTGTGCCGCAAGTCCCAATCCTAAAGTATAAAGATGTTAGCCTCAATCCCCAAGAATGTCGTGTACTGGTGCGCGGACAAGAGGTGAATCTTTCGCCTAAAGAATTTCGCTTGCTGGAATTGTTTATGAGTTATGCTCGACGGGTATGGTCACGAGAGCAATTGCTAGATCAGGTTTGGGGTCCCGATTTTGTTGGAGATAGCAAAACTGTGGATGTTCATATCCGGTGGTTGCGAGAAAAGTTGGAGCAAGACCCCAGCCATCCAGAATATATTGTGACTGTGAGAGGTTTTGGCTATAGATTTGGCTAATTGTTGGCGATAGTTGTTAGTTTTTAATAATTACACCGCAACTAACGACTCAAATGCTCTTATTAGGATTTTTTCTGGGTTTAGCAGTCGGACTGGGATTTTGGCTTTGGCAACAGGTTCAACTAAACGGCTATTTGGAGGGAGTACTCCAACCTTTAACCTCCCATTCTCATAGAATAGAGTTGCCATTGCTTGGTCGATTAAGGCAAGAAATATCAATGGTGAAGCGACAGCAGCAGGATTTGCAACTGTCCTTGCAAACTTACAAAGAATTGCTAGATTTTGCACCTTTGGGATATTTGCAAGTAGACGAAGAAAATCAGCTGCTATGGTGCAATCAGCAAGCGCGGGAAATGTTGCATCTGCAAAGGTGGCAAGCCGGACAGGTACGCTTGTTGCTGGAGTTGGTGAGGTCTTATGAACTTGATCAGTTAATTGAGCAAACTCGTGATTGGCAAAAACCCCAAGTGAGAGAGTGGGTTTTTCATCCCTCTCGTGAAAATGCCACAGCCATGTCAGAGTTAAAATCTTTGGCTTTACAGGCATCTAGCTTGCCTTTACCTAAAGGACAAGTGGGAGTATTCTTAGAAAATCACCAACCGTTGCTAGATATGAATCAGCAGCGCGATCGCTCTTTTTCTGATTTAGCTCATGAACTCAGAACCCCTCTCACTTCCATTCGTCTGGTGGCAGAAACCCTTCAATCTCGCTTAGAGCCGCCCTTCGACCGTTGGGTTAACCGCTTGATGCAGGAAGTTGATCGGCTGATTAATTTGGTGCAAAGCTGGCTGGAACTGACGCAAATGGAGACCAAGTCAACCATGCAATTGCAACTGGAAACAGTGGAAGTGCGATCTCTGATTGCATCGGTATGGGAAACGCTCGAACCACTAGCAAAGCTTAACTCCCTTAACATGACCTATTCTAGTTCCGAAAGCATCTGCATTAAGGCAGATAAATCGCGGATGTATCAGATATTTGTCAATCTATTGGATAACAGCATTAAATACAGCCCTCCTTCAACAACTATTCATATTGAAGCTAAATTGATAACAGCAAAAGAAATTTTTCCAGGCGATCGCAATTCTCAAATCTTGGAAATTAATATCATTGACTCCGGTGTTGGTTTTTCCCCTGAAGATCTACACCACGTATTTGAGCGATTTTACCGAGGGGACAAAGCGAGATATCGCTCCCCAGTGTCGGAAGGTAGTTCAACAACCGCTATTACCGGTAGTGGCTTAGGTTTAGCGATCGTCCGGCAAATGATTCTAGCTCATGGCGGTGACATTAAGGCTATGAATCATCCAGAAACAGGTGGAGCCTGGATGCAAATCCAACTCCCTGGAGTCATGGCAAACTCATCCCGGCAAGACTATAGTTAAAAAAATATATTCTATTTTGAGATTACAAGTGTGAAAGCTGTTGTTCATAATCCCAATCCTGAAAAAGCACAGCCAGATCGCGCCATCAGGCGATTAGAACGTGATGTGTTGCGTATGGGAGCTTTGGTGGAACAATCATTCCGTCTTAGTCACCAAGCATTATTTGCCCGCGACTTGACAGCGGCTGAGGAACTTCCCCGATTAGATAAAAAAATTGATCGCTTTTATAGACAAATAGAATCTGACTGTACATCGATTATGATATCCCAAGCACCTACGGCTCAAGATTTGCGTTGTCTAAGTGCTTTCATGCAGTTAGTACGAGACTTAGAACGGATCGGGGATTACGCCAAAGATTTAGCGAAGATAGCAATAAAAATTTTTCCTTATCCACCTCATGCTTCTTTACCAGAGATTGCCCTCATGTCTTACCATGCCCAGGCAATGTTAGCAACTAGCTTAGTAGCTTTGGCGGATTTAGATGAAGTTAGTGGGCTACGGATCAAATACTTAGATGATACTGTAGATAATGCTTACGACAAATTGTATCAAATTTTAGCATACCAGCGAGATGTCCCAGGCGTGATTGAGCCAATTCTACTCTTAACATTAGCAATTCGTTGCCTAGAGCGTATGGCAGATCATGCTACTAATATTGGTCAACGAGTGGCTTATATCGTCACCGGTCAACGCCATTAACAGTTATCAGTGAAAAGTTATTCAGTGATCAATTATCAGTCTGTTCACTGAATTTAATTTTTTACTGTTGACTACTTTTTCCCCTTTATAGCCAACGTATTAATAATAACATATAATTCAAACTAATAAGTTAACCAACATACATTTCACTAAAAGCTTACCTATTCTTAAACTTTCACCATTAAAGTATCAAAATATAAGTAACTCAACTTAGTTAAACACAAAATCTTTTTAGGCTTAGTATAGTCCTTGCGTCCATGGCTACCCTAAAAGGCTGAAAGTAAGTATGATTCTCAGTTGACTGTGTGTTACAAGTTTTCTTGCTAACACATCTTATTGTCTTGATAAATTGAGATACTTAGCTTAAATCAGTTAACCAAATAATTACTAATTCATAATTCGTAATTCGTAATTCGTAATTAAAGAGGGTTCAAGCCCCCATTGATTGTAACTACGAATTACGTTGGCGGTAGCCTCCGGTCGGCATTATTATCAATTACGAATTATGTTAACGATGTTGCCTAATGATTAATTATGAGGATACTTCATTTCAATTTATTATTTATCTAACATTAAAATGACGTATTCTACTACAAATCACACCCTAAAATCCACTATAAACAAGCAGTTAACCCAACATTTATTCACTCGTCGAGCAGTTATTCCAGTCCGAAAGGATGTACTGTGGCGTATTGAGCGAGGAATAGTTCGTACCTTAACCTGGAGTGAAGATGGAACATCAATTACCTTGGGTTATTGGGGCTTAGGTGATATTGTTGGCTATCCTTTATCAACAGTTAATCCCTATCAAATAGAATGCTTAACAAGTGTGGAAGCAACCATTCTTCCTCCTCATCTTTGGCATGAAGATATCGATGCTTTATTACGCCATATCCAGCAAGCCGAAGAACTTTTAAGCATATTACATCGTAAACCAACATCACTAAAATTATGGCAATTTTTAGTCTGGTTAAGTGAAAAATTTGGTCGGGATTTAGAACAGGGTAAATTAATTGATTTGAATGTTACTCATCAGGATATCTCGGAAGTTCTCAACACAACGCGAGTCACAATAACACGTCTGTTGCAGAAATTTGAAGAAGAAGGAAAGATATTACGTCATAAACGTAGTATCGTGCTGAATTTACCTACTCAATTAACCAAGCATTGAGTATTAAAGGTTAGCGGAGGGGGTTGTGCTAACTAGGAAGGATATTGTATAGTAGCTACAGAAAATTTATGTGTAAATTCTCTGATAGAAGAGAGACTTTATCATAACTTTGAGTTTGTTTAGGTGTGAGAGAGATTAAAAACATGACCAAACTATTTTGGAATGTTCTGAAGGTCAGTCCAGTTATTGCAGCCACTTTCCTGTCTGCTAACAGCGCTTTGGCTGGTGAAGTTAACGAACAAGCAACAAGCGTTGCTCAGTTATCCCAAGAAGCTAACAACATTGGTCAGGTAACATCCGTTTCTCAGTTTTCCGACGTGCAACCCACAGACTGGGCGTTCCAAGCTTTACAGTCTTTAGTTGAACGCTACGGTTGTATTGCTGGTTATCCTAACGGTACATACCGTGGTAATCGTGCCTTGACTCGGTATGAATTTGCAGCTGGTTTGAATGCCTGCTTAGACCGGGTTAATGAACTGATTGCTACAGCTAGTGCTGACATAATAAACAAGCAAGACTTGGCTACCTTACAGCGTTTGCAAGAAGAATTTTCTGCTGAATTAGCAACTCTGCGTGGTCGCGTAGACGCACTAGAAGCTCGTACCAGTGAACTAGAAGCTAATCAATTTTCCACCACCACCAAGCTGAAGGGTGAAGCGATTTTTGCTGTAGAGCAAGCTTTTGGTGATAAGAGAGCAGACAACGGTGCTGACTTGGACGCAAATACAACTTTCTCTAATCGAGTGCGGTTGAGTTTAGAGAGCAGCTTCATGGGTACAGACAAGTTGCAAATTCGTTTAAACTCAGGAAATATCGTCCAAAATAACGGTACAACCGGCACAAGAATGACCCGTTTGGCCTTTGCAGAAGACACTGGAAACAGTGTGGAAATTGATAAAGTCAACTACGCTTTCAACTTTGGTGAAAAGATTCGCGTCAAGGTTGATGCTACAGGTGCTGAGTTGTACGAAAACACTGATGTTTTCAACCCTGACTTTAGGAGCAGTGGTTCAGGTTCTATCTCCCGTTACGGACGTTTCAGCCCCATCTATCGCCAAGGTTCAGGTGGTGCTGGTCTGACTGTAGAATTTAAGCCTAGCAGTGCATTTAGCTTGAGTGCCGCTTATTTAGCTCCCAGTGGTGAATTATCCAATGGGAATGATTTTGGGCCTAATATACCTACAGACAAGAATGGGATTTTTGATGGTAATAGTACCATTTTTGGTCAGTTAGCCTTCAAACCTAACAAAGCTTTCAATGTTGGTTTAACCTACGCTCGGACTTATCAACGGGGTGGTTCAGTAGACCTTTTTGGTAGTACTGGTAGTAGCACAGGAACTGTTAATGCCCGTAGACCATTTGGTAATGACGCTACCACATCTGACAACTACGGTTTACAAGCTGCGTTCAGCCCTAGCTCCAAATTGACTCTTGGCGGTTGGGTTGGTTATACCACTGCACAAAGTGAAATTGATAATCAAGATGCAGACCTATTTTACTGGGCTGCTAACGTGGCTGTGAAAGACTTCGGTAGAGAAGGCAACACTTTAGGTCTGATGTTCGGTCAACCACCTAGAGTTACTGGTGGTAGTAATGGTATTCAAGAAGAAGACGGCACTTCTTACCATATAGAAGGTCTGTACAAGATGAAGATTTCTGACAACATTCTTGTTACACCCGGTTTGTTGGTAATTCTCAACCCTGAAAACAACGATAATAATAGCGCAATTTACGTTGGTACACTTCGTACCACCTTCAGTTTCTAAGATTGCTTAGGCGAATAAAATTCGCATCTACACAAACTAAGGTATAGTTAGGTTTTTTGTGTAGATGCAATCTTACATTACCTTTACAGATGTAGAGATGTTTCATAAAACGTCTCTACATTGTTGTTTAAAGGCTCATTTTTGTTCAGACAAATTCGTTGGGGGGGTAGGGCGATCGCTACTCCATGCCCACCAAGCACAACCACAATGACAATGGTAGAATTCTTGCCACTTGCGACGATGATCTGCTGTTGTTACAGGCGATCGCCTATTTAGCCAAACCTCTACAGCTTCTCGACTAGTTGAGTGACATTTGGGACAGCAAAACTCATAGGCGTGAAATGCCTGATTTGTCCATTCTGGCGGAGTGGGAGCAAAAGCATCCATGTAAATTATATGTAAATAATAAAAGTCTAACCTTAGTAGTAATTTAATATACATACTATTATAGGAATAATATTTGATTTTTGAAATATATGTAGGGTGGGCATTGCCCACCAAACCCCAGGGGAAACACATCTAAATCTGATTAACAAAATACAGTTTTAATGTATTGACTAAGAAATCCGAATTTATCGTTTGATTGATTTTTTCAGAGTCATAGTGATGGAGTAAAGTATTGTCAATAAATAGGCATTGATGCAAATATTTTAGCCGTTATTGAGAATACTTTGCCTTTATTGATAAGATGGGTTTCGCCTGCACCAAATCCTTGCTAAGGTGGGCAATGCCCACCCTACGAGACTTAAAATTTTTTCTTAAAATTTTTTAGAGATTATGCCTAATAATTAATATGATGGAGCCAAATATTGAAATTCGCCGTTTGTTAGATGTAATGCCTGCTTCTGGGCGGATGATGACGAAAATCGTCAGTAAAGTAGAGCAAAAAAAGGTCATAAATGCTGATTTTCCCTTACCCTGGAATCAGGAAAGACCGATTTATATTAATTTTGATTTATGGCGACGCTTGACGAAACCGCAACGAGATTTACTGCTGTTGCATCAGGTTAGTTGGTTAACAGGAGTAAAGTGGCTGCAACCAGATATCTATCAGGGTGTGGTGTTAGCAGGGTTGTTAGGTGGAATAGTGGAAGCCACTCAGTCTGATTTAGTGGGTGTAGTGATAGCTGGGGGATTAAGTACTTTAGCGGCTATTCGCATTTGGCGCAGTAACCAATCACAAGAGTCACAGTTAAACGCTGATGTAGCCGCCATTCGTGTCGCCCAACGCCGGGGTTACTCAGAAACGGAAGCAGCACAGCATTTGTTAACCGCCATTGAGACAGTAGCCAAAATTGAAGGACGTACTGGGTTAGATTTTAGCGAATTAATTCGTTGTCAAAACCTGAGAGCAATAGCACTTTTGTCACCAGTGGGTATACCTGAACGGGAGATAGGTAATGGGTGATTGGTAATTGGTGATTGGTAATTGGTGATTGGTAAAGATTTTTAATAAAAAAAAATTATTAATTTTGAATTGGAGAAAAACAACATTGACATTAGCACTGGGCATGATAGAAGTATACGGCGTTCCCGCAGCAGTGGAAGCAGCTGACGCAATGTGTAAAGCAGCCCGTATCACTTTTGTTGGTTATGAAAACACTGATTTAGGAAGAATTACAATATTGATTCGTGGTGAGGTGGGTGAAGTGAATATGGCAATAGATCAGGGACTAGAATCAGTTTTAAAAGTTAATGGTGGCGAGATACTTTCGCATCATATTATTCCTCGTCCCCATGAAAATTTAGAATCTGTTTTACCCATTCATCAAAGTGCAAATATTCCTCGTTTCAATGCTGATATTCGTTTTCCTCCACCGTTGAGTAATTAAAGCTTTTAACCTGAAAAATTAAAATAAATCAGCCCATTTTATGAATTACGAATTATCTCGAATGAATGCGGTACAATCGCCGATTATTCCCGTTGTTGGGGAATTAATTAAACACTTTCCTGGTACAATTTCTCTCGGACAAGGTGTAGTTCACTATAGCCCACCACCGGAAGCAATAGAAATTTTACCAAAATTTCTGGCTGAAGCCAATAATCATCTTTACCAAGCAGTTGTAGGAATTCCCCAATTATTAAGCGAATTAACTACAAAATTATCCATATTTAACGGCATTGATATTAATAACGAAAATTGTATTGTTGTCACAGCCGGCAGCAATATGGGGTTTATGAATGCTATTTTAGCGATTACTTGTTCTGGTGACGAAATTATATTAAATATACCCTACTATTTTAATCATGAAATGGCGATTAAAATGGCGGGTTGTTGTCCTATATTAGTGGGAACAGATGAAAATTATCAATTACGTCCTGAAGCTATAGCCCAAGCTATTACAACCAAAACCCGCGCTATAGTAACCATTTCTCCTAATAATCCTACAGGTGTAGTTTATTCAGAAACAGCATTACATCAAGTTAATGAAATTTGTAGAGAAAAGGGTATTTACCACATTAGTGATGAGGCTTATGAATATTTCACTTATGATGGAGTGAAGCACATTTCTCCTGGTGCATTTCCGGGAAGTAGTGAATACACAATTTCCCTTTATAGCCTTTCTAAAGCTTATGGTTTTGCAAGTTGGCGTATTGGCTATATGGTAATTCCCCAACACCTGCTAAATGCTGTCAAAAAAGTGCAAGATACGATTTTGATTTGTCCTCCTGTGGTTTCCCAATATGCTGCGGTAGGGGCGTTAAAGGCAAAAGAAGACTACTTAAAAGATAATATTAGAGCGATCGCACAAGTTCGGCAAGTAGTTGTGAATGAACTCAAGCAACTGCAAGGATTATGCACTGTTACACCAGCAAATGGCGCATTCTATTTTTTCTTAAAAGTGCATACCCAAATGGATGCTTTTGAATTAGTGAAACAATTGATTCAAGAACATCAAGTAGCCGTTATCCCTGGGACAACATTTGGGATGGAAGATGGTTGTTATTTACGAGTTGCTTATGGTGCATTGCAACAAGACACCGCAAAAGCAGGGATAGAAAGATTAGTCAAGGGTTTAAAAATAATCTTATCATCATCCCTTTCAAGGTGATTTGAAAAATCCTTTTTTTGACTCTGTGCCTTTGTGGTTGAGAGGTAATTTATCGAACCGCAGAGGCGCAGAGAACGCAGAGGAAAGAGGATATAGCAATTCCCATTCAAGTGAGGTATGAGCAGTAATAGTTAAACACAGATGGACGCAGATAAACGCAGATAATTTTGTACTTCATTAGACTAGGAAATGCTATAACCCCTTACCTATTGCTAATTTTTAAGATAAGGAGGTTGATGTTAGATATCTAAATCTATCATGTTAAGCTTGGAACCATAGGTTTCAATGAATTCTCGTCGGGGTGCGACGCGATCGCCCATTAAGATGGTAAAGATACGATCAGCTTCGGCTGCATCTTCAATTTCTACTCGTTTGAGGGTACGGGTTTCTGGGTTCATTGTGGTTGTCCAGAGTTGTTCTGGCATCATTTCCCCCAAACCTTTAAAACGCTGAATGGTATAGTTAGCATTGCTGGGAAGAGTAGCTAGGTGCTGTTGCAATTCCCGTTCGCTATAACAATACTGGTAATTTTTTCCCCGTTCTACTTTATACAGTGGAGGACAAGCAATATAGATGAAACCTTGTTCAATCAGCGCCCGTTGATATCGATAGAAGAAAGTTAACAACAGAGTGCGGATGTGCGCCCCATCTACGTCAGCATCAGTCATTAATACTATATGATGATATCGTAATTGGGCGGGGTTGAATTCTTCACCTTTTACACCTAAACCGAGTGCAGTAATTAACGCTTGAATTTCGTTATTTTTATAGATTTTTGCATCGTCGGTTTTTTCGATGTTAAGAATTTTACCACGGAGAGGAAGAATTGCTTGGGTACGGCGGTCGCGCCCTTGCTTTGCGCTTCCACCCGCTGAATCGCCTTCAACTATGTATATTTCAGATTCAGCAGGATCACGGGAACTGCAATCTGCTAACTTACCTGGTAAGGGCGAAGATTCCAAAACCGATTTCCGTCGTACCAATTCCCGCGCATGACGGGCAGCTTCAGCAGCTTTAAATGCTTGAATAGCTTTATCTAAAATCGAATCAGCTATAGCTGGGTGAAATTCTAGATATTCTGTGAGGACTTCTCCCACAAAAGAATCGACGATACCGCGAACTTCTGTATTACCAAGTTTAGTTTTGGTTTGTCCTTCAAATTCAGGATCTGGAACTTTAACAGAAATGACAGCGGTTAAACCTTCGCGGACGTGTTCACCACTGAGGTTTGGTTCACCTTCTTTAATTTTATTCCGTTTGCGAGCGATCGCATTTAATGTCCGAGTGAGAACTGCTTTTAAACCTTCTAAGTGCGTACCACCATCAATGGTGCGAATATTATTAGCAAAACCGAGGACATTATCGGTATAAGCATCAGTACACCACTGTAACGAAACTTCTACCTGAACATTGTTACGTTCCCCTTGGACATAGATAATTTCTTCATGTAGGGGCTGCTTATCCCGGTTCATGTAAGCGATATACTCTTTGATACCGCCTTTATACTCGTAAGTTTCTATCTTCGGTGTTTCACTTTTGAGGAGTTCAAGACGATGATCAGTGAAAATAATTCTGACACCTGCATTCAGATACGCCAATTCTCGCAAGCGACCTGATAAAGTGATGTAATCGAATTCAATGCTGGTGGTAAAAATTTCCGTATCTGGCTTAAAAGTGATAGAAGTTCCAGTTCTAGCTTCTTTATAAGGCTTTGCTACCAATTCAGTGACAGGGAAACTGCGTTCATATCGCTGAGTATGAACCTTTTTGTCTCGCCAAACTGTAACTTCCACAAACTCTGACAGGGCATTAACTACCGAAATCCCAACTCCGTGTAAACCCCCAGAGACTTTGTAGCCACCACCGCCAAACTTACCCCCGGCGTGAAGTACGGTTAACACTGTTTCTAAAGCCGATTTCCCCGTTTTTGGGTGAAGATCGACAGGGATACCCCGACCATCATCTGTTACGGTTACGGAACCATCAGCATTGATATCTACCTCAACATGGGTGCAATGACCCGCTAAAGCTTCATCAACAGAGTTGTCCACCACCTCGTAAACTAAATGATGGAGTCCTCGCGGACCTGTAGTACCGATGTACATCCCTGGTCGTTTGCGGACGGCTTCCAGACCTTCCAGAACTTGAATCTGATCGGCACTGTAACTGCTCGTCATGAAAATTCTCCTGATGCTTGGGGTTGAACTTGCCAAAAGGCTGAAAAAGTCAAATCACCCCAAAATTATAACACAAAAGCCTTGCTGCCGTCTGTAGCGCAATTTAATGAGAAGTTTATATAGGGGATGGAACCCATAGGTGACAGGTGACAGGTGACAGGTGACAGAGGGAAGAAGGGAAAGAAGGGAAAGAGAGGAAAGTGACTAATGACGAATGACTAATAACTAATGACTAAATTAATTGTGATTTGTGGAGCGACAGCAACGGGGAAGTCTAGTTTAGCGTTGAGTTTAGCTAGGCGGTTAGATTCTGTTATTTTGAGTGCTGACTCTCGTCAAGTATACCGTGAGTTTGACATTGGTACAGCTAAACCAACGGTAGAAGAACAGAAATTAGTGCCACATTATCTAATAGATATCTGTGAGCCAACTGAAACAATGACAGTAGCAGATTACCAGGAACAAGCACAAGCTGTAATTGCTAATCTTGGTGTTTCTCCAGTTTTGTTGGTTGGTGGAACT
This sequence comes from Anabaena catenula FACHB-362, assembly GCF_014698735.1. Lineage (GTDB taxonomy): Bacteria > Cyanobacteriota > Cyanobacteriia > Cyanobacteriales > Nostocaceae > Anabaena > Anabaena variabilis_A. The sequence continues at coordinate 54,939 of NZ_JACJTQ010000018.1, read as the reverse complement.
GGTTTATATATACGTTCTATTGTGCAGGGGATGAAGATTCCCAGGGTAGCACCACAACCAGAATTGCGATCGCAATTAGAATCTCTTGGTCAACATCAACTTTACCCGATGTTACAACAAGTTGATCCTATTGCAACCCAAAAAATTCATGCTAACGATTTGGTGCGGACGTTAAGAGCATTGGAAGTATATTATGTTACTGGAATTCCCATCTCTGAACAACAGGGAGAAAATCCACCAAATTATCCAATTTTGCAAATTTGTTTAGATTGTGATGCAGAAAAATTAGATTTAAGAATTCGTAGACGCACTGAACAAATGTTCGCAGATGGTTTAGTAGCTGAAGTAGAATATTTATCTCAAAAGTATGGTGCTGATTTATCTTTATTGAATACTTTAGGATATCAAGAAATCCAGCAATATTTAGCAGGTGAAATTTCCTTAGATGAAGCCAAAGAATTAATTGTTTTACATACAAGACAATTTGCGAAACGTCAACGCACTTGGTTTAGACAAGCTCCTAATATTGAATATATTGATATGGATAATCCTGATTTGTTAGAGAGTGTTTGGGAAAGAATAAATGAGTTTGTCTGAATCAGGATTTACAAGATTTTAGGATTTAGAGAATTTAATAATTGTCAGAATCAGGATATCCAGGATTTAAGGATTTACAGGATGTGGATTATTGTCTGAATCAGGATTTATAGGATTTAGGGATTTGCAAGATATTCTTTTTGTCAGAATCAGGATATCCAGGATTTAAGGATTTACAGGATGTGGATTATTGTCTGAATCAGGATTTTCAACAATAAATGTTACTTAATATATTAGTCCTCTTAAATAATCCATCAATAAAAATATTGTAAATCTTTAATATCTTGGGATGATTGAATAATCAATCAATATAAATCCTGAAAATCCTTAAATCCTGATTCTGACAGATGATATCTTGGTATTCTCGAATAATCAATCAATATAAATCCTGAAAATCCTTAAATCCTGGATATCCTGATTCAGACAGATGATATTTTGGTATTTTTGAATAATCAATAAAAATCCTGAAAATCCTTAAATCCTGATTCTGACAAAAAACCTGAACATCCTAAAAAAACCAAACTTCAAATAAATAAACTGGGTGAAACTTTAAAATATTCTCCCAAAGCTTTTGCTTGTGCTTTACTAATGGAACGTTTACCGTTGACAACTTCAGAAACAACACCGCTGCTAGAACCAAGAATACGTACTAAGTCAGCTTGACGAATTCCGCTAGATTCCATGATATGTTGTAATATTTCATGAGGTGTAGATTCATCCATTGGATAATTTTCTTCCTCATAATCTTCAATTAGTCTGACAAGCAATTTATCTAAAACTCGCTCCTCTGGAGTAAGATTCTTTTTAAAAGTTAGATTTTCTGCAACTTTTAAAAGACGTTCATACTCAGTTTCAGTTTCAATTACTTGAGGAGCGATTTCTGCAAGTAATTGACTATAAGCATGATTATCAAAATTAAGGGTCATTTTTCCATTTATTTTTACTGTAGTCGGCGTGAGTTAGCAAGTATTTGTAGTAAACCTTTTTGGTTTCATAATTAATTCCTACAATTAAACGGTAATTATTACCTTTGATATTAAAAATAGTAAACTCATCAACTGCTTCAGCATCACGATAAATTTTACGCACATCCTCTAAATTTTGCCATTCGGCTTTTTTAACAGTTGTCTGCCAACCTTTAATTAGTTTTTCGAGATCGGGATATTTTGCCGCATCTTCGCATAGGTTGCGTTTTGAAATAAAGTGCATTGAAAAAATTTCCTTGTTTGCTAAGTTTTGTAATTAACTTCATAAATTTGCCTTCTTTTTTTGAGAGGGTTTGAGAGGGTTTGAGAGGGTTTGAGAGGGTTTGAGAGGGTTTGAGAGGGTTTGACTGACAATACGGTTATGTTAACCGAAAACCTCAATTTTCGGAATGATGATAAAAGGTTGATTCTTATCTTATTGAGAAGAATTTCAATTATCAACTTTATCTGAACCGTTCTGTATCTATACTCTCAAAACGAGAGTAAAATGTCAAGAGTCAATTCAGGACTTACGCAAAATCTCTCTTAAACTTCTTACCTTCGCGCTCTATCCCTACGGGACACTATGGCTAACGCCACGCTCCGCGAACGTGAACGCGCCTTCGCGGTTCATTTCTCTTAATTTCCCAAACCCTTGACTCCTAACCGACAGAAATGTATAATTTATAGCGAATAGAAGGGGAGTAGCTGCTGGCGCGACGTAAAAAGCCAGTACATTTGAATCAACATACTGGCGATGAGCCTGGTTCAGATGGCGAATAATAAAGTATTTGAAAGCGAGACCTTCACTGAGTTCACACCAAAAGAGTGTGTGAGCTTCAGTGAGGTCTTTAAACACTCATTAGAAGCTCCACACAGGTAAAATATCCTTCAGGAGCTTGAGAGAGTGTTAACAGCTTTTACCGCAGGTTTAGTTCTAATTACCATTTCCGAATTAGGTGATAAAACCTTTTTTATCGCTGTAATTTTGTCAATGCAGCACTCACGACGGGTAGTGTTCGTTGGTGTAACAGCTGCTTTAGCAGCAATGACAGTTTTATCAGTGATATTTGGGAAATTGCTGTCTGCTTTAACACAAGGCTCAGAAATTTATGTTCATTATGCTGAAATAGCTTTGTTTATTGCCTTTGGGTTGAAACTGCTCTACGATGCTAAAAAAATGCCTGCTAAAGCTGAAGAAGAAGTCATAGAAGAAGCAAAAGAAGCAGTAGAAAAGGCGCATTTAGACAGTCAGCAAAAAAGCATTTGGTCAATGTTACTGAAATCTTTCGTATTGACATTTATAGCAGAGTGGGGCGATCGCACACAAATAGCCACAATAGCCCTAGCAGCCAGTAATAATCCCATTGGTGTAACAGCAGGAGCAATATTAGGACACGCAATTTGTGCAGCGATCGCAGTCATCGGTGGTAGATTAATAGCAGGTAAGATATCTGAACGACAAATCACCTTCATAGGCGGCTGTTTATTTATTCTCTTCGGTATCATCGCCGCCATAGAAGGAAATTAGGTGATAGAAGAAGCTGGGGGGCAGGGAGCGGGGAGCAAGGGGGAAAATACGTAACCGCTCAATAATCCGGGGTAAATCTTTCAATGACAAGGCTCAAATGGCGTAAAATCGTTCTCGAACAGGTAGTTCGCCCCCATTTATTGAGCGATTACGAAAATACCTCTCCCCTGCACCCCGCACCCTGCTCCCTTTCCTCTTCTCCCTCATGGACTGGATGTTGTTGCTGGTGATGGTGTAGTTTCTGGTGAAGAAGTAGGAGAAACTGCTGGGCTGGGAGTCGGTAATCCTGCTGCCTTGTTAATCTCGTCTTTATACTGAGCAGGAGCTAAAGCAGTGGCACTTGCAAACAAAGGTTTAGCCTCATCAACTTTGCCCTGTTCTTTTAGTAACATAGCCTTTGCCAACACAGGACGAAAATCCTTAGCATCTTTCTGAATTGCTTGGTCGTATACAGAGATAGCTTGAGTATCGTTTTTCTGAAAAGCGTATACACTACCCAAAAGCACCTGTACAGCGACTACATCCACACTTCCAGCCTGAATTGTATTTGCTTGGGTAGAAGCAGATAGAGTATCTTGCAGCAAACCAATAGCAGCTTCAGGGCGTTTCTCACTGAGTTGGAGATTTACCATTCCTTGTAAAGCTTTGAGATCACCTGGTTTTGTTGCTAAGATTGAGCGATATGTTTGGGCTGCTCCTTCCTTATCGCCAATTTGCTGCTTCGCTTGTGCCAATAACACACCATACTCTGTTTGTTGGGGATTCAACTTAGCCAGCTTTTCTAAAGGTTCAATTACCGCTTGAATATCAGCTGGTTTAACTTCACCTCTGCCTTGTTGACTAAGTAATTGCAGCCTTGCTTCTAAAAGTCCCTTGAGTGCAGTTTGATTTTCTGGTTCTCGTTGCAAAACTAATTCATAACCCCGAACTTGATCAGCCAGTTTTGACTTTTGATCAGATGCAGAAGAACTGCTAGGGGTGCTGGTAGTATTCTGGGCTACCGATTCAGAATCGTTGAAAGCCGTAATTATGGGTAAAATCGAAACCCCAATAAAAGCCAAAACTGCCAGACCTAACACGACCTGAATTATCCACCGATTGCGCGGTTGAGACACAATATTTTCCCTCTTCTGAATTTTCACGAGATTAACATTTACACAGATCGCAAAGTCAAAAATTTCTAAAACTTTGCGGAATACGGTCATGAGACTGTGAATTTTATAACAAATAACTATCTACGCTGCTAAAGTGATTGATGACTTTAGGAGGAGCCTTCAGAATTGTAGCTATGCTATGCTTCCGAAACTAGTGTCAAGGCGCTAAATTACACATTTAGTCTCTAAATGCCAAATTTTGCGCCTTTCCGTTCGCTCTGGGCGCTCTAGAGCGGCTAGATTAAAAGGAAATATACTTTGATCAGCCGCACAAACGCTCTTTTCAACTACTTTTGTAAAATCCCAATTATGGGATGTGTCTCCGCCGCAAGGAGTTTTTATGAATTCCGACCTGATGCCGTCTCCTGAATCCGCTAACACTACTGCCTCCAAAGAGGCTCCAACTAAAATCGACCTAGCCGCTCATGTGAAAACAGCAGCAGCTAATTCTTCTCAACCTGATAATTTACCAGTTAACCCTAGTGATAATAACTCAAATGGGAATTTAGCCCATCGGCAACAACCGATTCCACCTCCCAGCGAAGCAATGCAGTATCGAGCTATCGGATTAGTCCGAGGTCGCTACTTTGCTAGCAGTGAACAATTTACTCAAGGAACATTGCTCACTGTCGATGGTGTAGAACTCAATACCGTCCTCTTAGGGCGGATTATGAGTTTGGTCAAAAATCACTTGGACTTAGAAACAGAACATCTGTGGGTAGTTTATCCCCGCACCAGACAAGAAAATGACACATTACACATCCAAATTGTCGGAGTGTGGGAACCAGAAAATCTGGCTAAACATTTCCTAGAAGAAGATCACCAAGATTTGGGTTCACAAGAGTTACAGAAACCCGACGAAATTTCTGAACCTCGAAAACCATCCTCAGAAATTCCAGATGGTTATTTTTCTGTACGTGGTGAGGTAGTTTACCAATCTTTTGACGATAAGAGTTTGGTGGTGAAAATTAAGCAAGCTCCACGGAAGCCAACTGATAAACCTAAGTATTTTAAGTTGAAACTGCGGGGTGTGCTGACAACCAAAGCTGTAGGCAAGTTTTGGGATTTCAAAGTCAAGCGAGAAGTGGACGTATTAGTAGTAGAAAATGCGGAAGCGATCGCTGATTTGCCCAAAAAACGCAAACCACCATTCAGAAGCGCCCCCCGTGGTGGTGGTGGTGGAAGAAGACCATTCCCTCCCAGACGCAATGGGGAAGCGCCTCCACTTCCGATCAAAAAAACCAGCGGCGATCCCTCCGCTGCGTCTGCTACGCGAGCAGAGGTGTCTAAACCTGTACCAAAAACGCCTCTTCCTAAGCCTGTAAAGCGGCCAAAACCAACCCAAGAGTAGTTGACATACTCCCCCCAAGATCAAAAATCAGTCCGACGGTCTTGGGGTAAAAAAGTCCGATCCATAGGAATGGGGGCAACTGGTTCTGTAAGGGTAAATGTGCCTGCTTCAATCCACTGTTTTAACTCTAAGGAAACTTGCCGTGAGAGAAACATACTGGCTAAAGGAGCAACTCGCACCGCTTTACCCTCAATGGAGATTTTTCCAGTTTTGAGTTGTGCGTAACTGACTAAACCAAAGGTGGGACGGACGCGACGAGGAATGGAAAAATCGACTATTGGTGCTACTAAGTCTTTATTTTGGACAGCGCAGCGTTCAATTACTGTTTCATTTAAAACGGGAAGTGGGACACCTACTCCCAACATTAAGGAAGGCCCGTAACTTTTGAAGTAACAACCCCGCACCCAACGGGCATCCATTTGTTTGGCATCACCAATTAAGGCTAAAGTTGCTGAGGGTCCAATAGGTGTGCGATTAGCTAACCGCTTTTGTAAAGGGAAGTGCTGCGTACCTTCCCAAGCTACATAACCAATTCCACCACCTAAGAATATTCTTGTCCCAATCCCCACAAGTTGTAAATCGGGGTCATTCAGTAAGGGGGAAATTGCACCAGGGTTAGAGTAAACTGCATTACCTAAACGTGGTTGCAGAGATCCGAGATAAGTGTGAAGAGGGCGATCGCCTCCATTTACCCCCACAATAAAATTTTGATAAAGATTGCGCGGATTAAATAGATAAAACTGATTGATAGTTTCACGAGTAACTGTTGTTTCAAAAGTTGCTCTTGGGTAGCAATCGGTAACTTGTCCTAATGCTCGTACTTGTACGGATTTACCTGCAATTAAATCTTGGATGACATGACCACCGCCACGTTCTCGGAGTTCTTCTCCGTCCATTGTTTCTACACCACAACTAGCACCTAAGTATAAATCTACAGCCCCAAACCCGGGATATACTGGCACGCCATCTAACCAGCAACGCCGAATTTTGATGGGTGGATCTGTGTGTCCGAGGTTAATAATTGCACCGCTGGACTCCATTGGTTCAAAGGTGCCGGTGGTAATAACATCAACTTCTTTAGCGGCTTTGGTGACACCGATTTCTGTAACTCGTGCTTTTAATTCTTCAACCGTCCACACTACGGCGCGTTTTTGGTTGATTTTTTCGTTAATTTCCGCAATGGTTCGCATTTTTATATCTCACGCAAAGGCGCAAAGGCGCAAAGAATATGGATTAATTCAGGGTGTAGTTTAAATATATGAAAACTGCTGTATATCCTGTGTTTGTTAGTCTAGCTTTAATTTTGGGAAAACTATCAATACAGGCACAATACATTTAGCGCAAAATTCATGAATACCTCTGACTCAGAACTCAATTTAGCATCTTTAGCAGATCGGATTTCTCAAGTTGAAGCAGAGCAAAATCTCAGACGAAAAAATATTGCTTGGCTAAAAGAGTATTTTGATGAACTCAAACAGGAGTTTAATAATAGGCCTGAATTATATCAAATTCAAACTATGCAACAAGAGATAGTCCAGTTAACTGCACAAGTGACAGAGTTGCAACAGTGTTTAAATCAGTCGTCTGATATGAGTGAAGATTTGAATGAGGGTGAAAATTTAACTGACATTAAAACTATAGATGATGCAGAAATAGTGAAGGAGTTTTTTGAGAGAGTGGAACGGCAAGAAAGTCAAGGTGTATTGATAGAAAAAGAAGTTGTTATTAAAAATGTTGATATTGATGAAATTGAGAAAGACGAGGAAGTTGATGTAATTGCAGAAGAAACAGAAAATAGCAATGCTTTCAAAAACTTAGAATTTCAGATTGAGAGAATAATGTGGTTAGTGAACAGGATTTATGCAGCCGAAGAAGATTATCAGGATATTCCTGTTAGTGCAGAGGAATTTTGGCGCAGGTATGAAGCTGGAGAAAGAGATTTTACTGGGATTAATTTAGCTGGTGTTGATTTGAGTGGTAAAAGTATGAGCTATGTCAGTTTTAATCAAGCTAATTTTGATAATGCTAATTTTGAGAATATTAAACTAAACTCAGTCAGTCTAGAAAATTCCACACTAAGAAAAGCAAACCTTACTGGAGCGCATCTTTATAAGATTGACATCATTGGTTCTCACTTAAGTGGAGCCAATTTGAGTAACGCTAATTTGAGGAAAGCAAGGCTAATTGGATCAGATTTGAGTAACGCTAATTTGAGTAGTGCGAATCTGTTGGAAGCGAATCTTGAAAATGCAAATCTTGAAGGTGTAAATCTCCAAAAAGCAATTTACAATTCACAAACCATCTTTCCTAAAGATTTTGTTTCTGAAACAGGTGCTTATTTAATTGCTCCAGGTGCGTCATTAGCAAAGGCTGACTTATCTGGTGCTGACTTAAGTCAAGTTAATTTGACTGGGGCTAATTTATCATATTCAAACCTCGAATTAACTAATATGCAAGGTACAGATTTAAGTCAGGCTAACTTGAGTAGTGCAAATTTAACTAAGGCAAATTTGATCGAGTCAAAACTCATTCAAGCAAATCTAAGGTTTGCTAACTTGAGTGAAGCAAATCTATCTTCTGCTAACTTAACTGCTGCGAACCTTATTAATACAAATTTGATACAAACAGCATTAAATAGTGCTAATCTAACGGCTGCTGAATTGTCTGGATCAAATTTAACAAGCATAAAATTTGATAGTGGAACAAATCTCTGTGGTGCAAATCTTAGTGGAGTAAACTTGGTTGGTGTTAGCCTTAGCGGTAACTTTAGTGGTGCTAATTTAAGTAAATCAAACTTGTGTGGGGCATCTTTCCAGGCTTTAAAATTAGATGCAGCTAACCTAACTTCAGCCGACTTGCGTGGTGCAAATTTGAGTCATGCCAACCTAGAAAAAGCAAATCTAAAAGACGCAAATATTAGTGGAGCAAATCTATATAAAACAAATCTTACTGGTGCTATTATGCCGTTAGGTGCAACCCATGATTAGAATTTAATGTAGTTTATCAAAAAAGCGATGGCTGCTGTAGCGATCGCTTTTAGATATGCTATTTACAATTAATCTTCATCCTTCCCTATAACTTCTACTTCCTGAATATCGTTGATATCAGCAGATTCAGAAACCATCACCAACTCAGTCGCTTGTTGATGATTATGCCTCCACTCATCCAAAACATCTTTAACTAATACTTCTTGTACCCAAATTTTAGCAACAACAGTTAAAGGTAGTGCTAACAATAATCCTAAAAAGCCAAAGAAAGTCACGAAAAATAATTGAGAAATTAACGTTACTGCTGGTAATAAAGATACCTGATGTGCCATGACTACAGGAGTGATAAAATTACTCTCAGCTTGTTGAATAAAAAAGTAAAGAATTAAGACAAAAATAGGTTTCCAGGGATTATCTAAAAGAGCAATTGCCATCGCCGGCACTACACTCATAGTTGGTCCAAGATTAGGAATTAAATTCATAAATCCCGCTAAAACGGCCAATGCTAAAGCTGCCTTCACACCCAAAAATGATAAGCCCACTAAGCTCATCAATCCCACTACAAAGACAGCAATAAAAGCCCCTGTCACCCATCCTTCTAATGAACTTTCACACTGAGCTAAAATTCCCGCTACCCGTCGTCGATAAAATGAGGGAAATAACCGGATAAATACTTTTATATAAGCATCAGGAGCAGCTAAAAACATCCCTGTCAACACTAACACTAATAAAATATTTAGAACAATTACCAAAGAGCCAGAAACAAAGGCAAAAGAGTTTCCCAATACGCGATTGAATAAAGGCTGTGCTTCTCCTATTAAAGTGTTAAAATCTGGGATGAAGGGTGCTAATTGATCAGGAATGTGAGTTCTCTGTTCGTCAATCCAACTATTAATGCGCTCAAATCCTTGGGGAACTCGTAAAGTTAGTTCTTGAAATTGCTGGGCAAAGGGTGGAACAATCAGCCAGAAAAAGCCAATCACACCAGCAAAAAAGAGAGTTACTGACAAGACAACAGCAAGGCCACGTTTCATCCCTAAGCTTTGCAAACGTTGAGCTAACCGATTTAAGGCCGTTGCTAAAACAACAGCAGCAAATATCAGTAACAGCACTTCACGCAGTTGCCACAATATATATAAAGATATAACTAAGGCGATTAAACCGATCCATTGACCCAGTTTCACAGACTAACTCCCAAAGCTTGGTGAGATGAAATTTTTGAGTAATTCAGATAGGTTAGCTGATTTTAGAGATTCCTACTAAAGATTTTTAGTTAATTTTGTTTTTGTGCTGGAATTCGCAGAAGTAAAATAGTTATCATAATCACAGTAGGCAACAAAACTAGAATTATTGCATTTGTTGATGTTGCTGGAATTAAAAACGTCGGAGCGGCATACTTAATCAACAATGAGATTAAAGCTGAAAGTAGAAGTAGCTTAAGTAAGAAACCTAGTTGATTTTTCATCAAAGTACGGCAATACACATTTTTTGGGTAGGGTATACACGAATTTAGACTTCACTATCCAGTCTCTACAATAGAAAACAGATACAAAACTTTACTTATTTAGATTCTGTATCTGTCAACATCCACAAAGTTGATTTCCGGAAAATGGTCGAATAAACGCATTTTATAGTTATTTGCAGATTTTCAAAAGGCTGGATTTGAGGATGTGAGTGCCAAATTCATTCTATTTCTTTATTTCCATGATTTATCTACCAGTTTCATTACTATTATTTCTGGCTTTATTGCTGTTGCTGCCATTTATTTGGTTTGCTCTAGCAGTAGACGTGGTGGAAATTGCGGTAGCTAAGTTGGGTTTTTCTTCTAGCATTGCTTTTTTATTGTTGTTGCTAGTAATTATTACCAGCACAATCAATATTCCCATCTACCGATTAGAAGCTCCCGTCCAATTAGCAGATGAATTTGCGGCATTGTGGTTAAAGGAATTTTGGGGTATTCCATTAAGAAATGTGCAACGCTCTACCGTGATAGCTCTGAATGTGGGGGGGGGATTAATACCTGTTGTGTTGGCATTATACCAATTTTCTCAGGGAAATGCGCTGGCAATTCTACTAGTTACTGCCATTGTGACTGTTGTCAGCTACTTTGCAGCCCAGGTAGTACCAGGAATTGGGATTCAAATGAATCCATTGCTTGCTCCTTTGACTGCGGCTGTGTCTGCAATGCTAATAGCCTCACCTCATGCTGCACCAGTGGCTTTTGCGGGTGGTGTTTTAGGTACTTTAATTGGTGCTGATTTGCTACATCTCAAGGATATTCAAGCTATGAGTGCGGGTGTATTGAGTATTGGTGGTGCGGGTGTATTTGATGGAATTGCTTTATGTGGACTATTTGCTTTGCTATTAAGTTGAAAATAGGGAATAGGCAATAGGGAATAGGGAAGGTTAATAAACCAATGACTAATGACTAACAAATAAATTTCGTTGAGGTGACATTATGCCTGTGGAAACTGATAATAACAAACAAATGAAACCGCCAAAAATCAGACAGTTTGGGGGTAGTTTCCTAATTTTATTGACTCTTTTGTTATTGCTGAACTTGATAGTTCCCAGTTTGTTTGGGACTCGATTGCAGCAAGTTCCCTATAGTGATTTTATTGCTCAAGTACAAGCTGGTAAAGTAGATAAAGCAATTGTGGGGAGCGATCGCATTGAATATTCTATCAAAACCCAAACCCCGGAAGGTAAATCTGTTGAACGGGTATTTATAACTACACCTGTAGCCATTGACTTAGATTTACCGAAAATTCTCCGTGAGAATAATGTCGAATTTGCTGCACCACCACCAAACGAAAACGCCTGGATTGGCACTGTATTGAGTTGGGTAGCTCCCCCATTAATTTTCTTTGGGATTTGGGCATTTTTAATGAGTCGTCAAGGTGCTGGCCCCGCAGCGTTGACAGTAGGTAAAAGCAAAGCTCGCATTTATTCTGAAGGCAGCACAGGTGTAAAATTCCTGGATGTAGCGGGTGTAGATGAAGCCAAAGCCGAATTAGAAGAAATCGTTGATTTTCTCAAAAATGCGACCAAATACACCAATTTAGGGGCAAAAATTCCCAAAGGTGTGCTGTTAGTCGGACCTCCAGGTACAGGTAAAACATTACTAGCAAAAGCGATCGCAGGTGAAGCTGGTGTTCCCTTCTTCAGTATCTCCGGTTCAGAATTTATCGAATTATTCGTTGGTGTTGGTGCTGCGCGAGTCCGCGATTTATTTGAACAAGCTAAACAACAAGCACCATGTATCGTCTTCATTGATGAATTAGACGCTTTAGGTAAATCTCGCGGTGGTCCTGGTGGTTTCGTCGGTGGTAACGATGAAAGAGAACAAACCCTCAACCAATTACTCACCGAAATGGATGGTTTTGACGCTAACACAGGTGTAATTATCATCGCTGCTACCAACCGTCCCGAAGTTCTCGATCCTGCTTTACGTCGTCCCGGTCGTTTTGACCGTCAAATTGTCGTCGATAGACCTGATAAAATCGGTCGAGAAGCTATTCTCAAAGTCCACGCTAGAAATGTGAAATTAGCAGAAGATGTGGATTTAGGAATTATTGCTACTCGCACACCTGGTTTTGCTGGTGCAGATTTAGCTAACTTAGTCAATGAAGCAGCTTTGTTAGCAGCAAGAAATAACCGTCAAGCGGTACTCATGGCAGATTTTAATGAAGCCATTGAACGTTTAATTGCAGGTTTAGAAAAACGTTCTCGTGTGTTAAACGAAATTGAGAAAAAAACCGTTGCTTATCACGAAGTTGGACACGCTATCATCGGTGCATTAATGCCTGGTGCAGGTAAAGTTGAAAAAATTTCTGTTGTTCCCCGTGGTGTCGGTGCATTGGGTTATACAATCCAAATGCCAGAAGAAGACCGTTTCTTAATGGTAGAAGATGAAATTCGTGGACGTATTGCCACTTTATTAGGTGGACGTTCTTCGGAAGAAATTGTATTTGGTAAAGTATCAACTGGTGCTTCTGACGATATTCAAAAAGTCACTGATTTAGCAGAAAGGGCAATTACAATTTATGGCATGAGTGATAAACTCGGACCCGTTGCTTTTGAAAAAGTTCAACAGCAGTTTATTGAAGGTTATGGAAATCCTCGGCGTACAATTAGTCCCCAAATGACGGAAGAAATTGACCGGGAAGTGAAGGAAATTGTTGATAATGCTCACCACATTGCTTTAAGCATTCTGAAAAATAACCGTGACTTACTAGAAGAAATTGCCCAGGAATTATTACAAAAGGAAATTCTTGAAGGTAGTTATTTACGCGAAAAGCTAACTCAAGCAAAAGCACCTGCTGAAATGGATGAATGGTTGCGGACTGGTAAGTTAGATAGTGATAAACCTTTGCTGCAAACACTTTTAGTTTAGAGTGTTTTAAACGCAGCGAAAAGTTCCTCGTTCGCGTAAGCGTTCCGCAGGAAAGCCGGGTTTCCCGGCGTAGGAACGCCACTTGCTATAAGCCGGGAAACCCGTCCAACGCAGTGGCTCAACTTTTCAAGACAGAGGAATACGGAGGTAAGCGCAGAGTAACGCAGAGGATTATCTCGTTCCCAGTCTCTGACTGGGAATGCCATTATAGAGGCTCTGGCTCTGATTTAATCGAAGGCAGAGCCTTATTGAATTCATTCCCAACTACTGCCATCTCACTTATCTGTTTTATCTGTCAAGTATTTTTTTTACACAGTTTTTTATGCTGATTTTGTTTGATTTGTCAAGTTCACATCATACCACATTAGATGAGATGCCTTTAAATTTAACTAATTATGGGGGTTTAATGAGGTTTAAGCCCCCCTTCTAAAACTTAATTACGAATTACGTTGGCGGTAGCCTGCCGTAGGCACTATTACGAATTACGAATTATTTTAACTTCTCTGCCAAATCTTAATCGTCTTATCCAAACTCCCACTCACCAACATTTCCCCAGAAGCTGTGAAAGTCAAAGCTGTAACTGTATTAGCGTGACCTGTAAATGTTCCTAATAGTTCCCCTGTTTCTAAATGCCACAATTTGATAGTTTTATCAGCACTACCACTAGCAATAATTTGTTCATTAGGACTCAGGGCTACAGCATACACTCCATCTCTATGACTTTTGAGAGTGTGAATTAATTTCCCTGTCTCCAAATTCCAGACTTTAATAGTTTTATCACGACTACCACTCAGCAAAAATTTAGCATCAGAACTAATTGCTAAAGAACTAACGATGTGAGAATGACCAATAAGAATATGTAGTGGTTGGATATCCTCAACCTTTTTCTTACTAACTATAGAAGATGTATGCCAAACTTTAATTTTGCGGTAACTACCTGTAATCAAAATTTGCCCATCTTGACTTAACACCATTGAATGGGCTGCTGTATCATCTAAAGATAGGGATTTTTCAACCTGGCGATTACACAAATCCCAAAACAAGATTCTTCTGTCATCACCACCAGTTGCGATCATCTTGCTATCAGGAGAAAAAGCAACACAACGCACACTCCCATTATGTTTATGCAAAATATCAATTAAATCCAGTGCGCCAGTATGCCAAATTTTAATTGTAGAATCTGCACCTACACTAACTAAAGTTTGTCCATCTGCACTAAAAGCCAAGGAATTTACTTCATCTACTAGCTCAGACATTATCCAAGGATATTCTGACAAAGTTTCGATTAGTTCACCTTTGGTTAGATCCCATAATTTTGTTTCTCCTCGGCTACCACTAGCTAATATGGGTACAGTTTTACCATACTGATATCCAGAACTTTCTACTGGCACAGTTTTAACAGCGTAAGCTAGACAGTTAATACCTCTAGTATGTCCTTTCAAAGTTTGCCAAAATTCCCAATCCCCAATAACATTCTTTTGCGGATGGTCTGATGGCAAAGTTTGAATAGTCTCTGCTATTATTATTTCATCTGCTACAGGAAGATCATATTTTTTGCCACCTAGCGATTCTAAATACCAATTTAATCCTCCTGCATACAATAAATTACTAGGAGTGATAGACAGTTTTGGTTCAGTACATTCTAGTTGATGTGTTGGTAAAAAACCAGCGATTACAGTTTGCTTTTCATAGCCTAATTTAGTAGTTGCTGGATACAACAAACACAGAAAAATTAAAACCTGGTGATTTCTGACATCTTCTTGACTGACTGACCACCGAATTTTGTCTTTTTTAATTCCGTTGAAACTTTCTCCATCTGCTACATGAACTTGAATACTAATTTTCGGGTTATTAGTCAACCAATAAATAAATTTACTTTCACTACGTAAATTCCCCTCATCATCTAAGACCATATTTTCTAAAGTGTCTTGTGGCACTTTTTTAACCAATTTACCCAATCTTTCTGTAATCAACCGATCTACAATTTGTTCTCGAACAAGATAATCCTCTGCTTGGCGTTGAAAATATCTAGGAAAGGGAATTGTCCAGTCAGGTGGTTCAGGATATTCTGGTGGCATTGGTGGGGGGTTTTTGGCAAGAATTTCCGCTTGTTGGCGCGAACATTCTACTATTTTTGCCAATGGCTCACCCCAAAAGGCCACAATTTCACTGTGACAACCTTTTACTTGACTTTCTAAGAGAGAAAGATCCGCAGTTTTAGGTTTTTTCACACGTTGTAGGAAGTCAGTTTGTTGAGCTTTTAGTAAGCTAATCCAATCCATCTGCATGATAGCGGCACACTATTGCATACTCAGGGTAATTTATACCAACAAATTACTCAATTTTATAACCTTTAGTTAAGTAAAAATTCAGTAATATTTACAGTCTCATAGAAGACAAACCAATTTTTATGTTTATGCTAAAGATACATCTGGATAATCATCAAATGTTTGATCAACTTATT
This sequence comes from Anabaena catenula FACHB-362, assembly GCF_014698735.1. Taxonomy (GTDB): domain Bacteria; phylum Cyanobacteriota; class Cyanobacteriia; order Cyanobacteriales; family Nostocaceae; genus Anabaena; species Anabaena variabilis_A. The sequence continues at coordinate 39,494 of NZ_JACJTQ010000018.1, read as the reverse complement.
TAGGAGGATATAGAGATTTAGATGATTTCCATAAATTCTAACTAACTTGGCAAACCAGTTACTGTTTCTAGAGAAACAGTTATCCAGACAAATGAGGTGTATGGTTTGTCAGTCACTCAATTTTCTTTATGAATGTAATTTCTAAAATTGAGCAAAGCCAGATATATTAATTATTTGTGTAACCAATGCATCTATCTGAGAAAATATCTATGTCAAGTACATCTTACATTTTTGTAGCTGGGGCTAGTCGCGGTGTTGGACAAGAAATTGCCAAATATTTGACAGCACAACAAATCCAGGTAAAAGCACTATTGAGAACAGAAGTTGCCGCTAAGGAACTAGAAGCGATGGGTGTTCATCCGATTTTAGGAGATGCTTTGAATGTGGATGATGTCGAACGGGCAATTTTAGGAGATGAACCTATCCAAGCTGTTATCAGTACCCTGGGTGGTTTACCTACAGATGATGTCAAACCTGATTATATCGGTAATAAAAACCTGATTGATGCCGCAGTTAAAGCCGGAGTGCAAAGGTTTATCCTGGTAACTTCTATTGGTAGTGGTAATAGTGCAGTTTCTATGCCTCCCCAAGCATTAGCAACACTCAAACCAGTTTTAATTCTCAAAGAACAAGCTGAACAATACTTAATAAATAGTGGACTTAATTATACAATTATTCGTCCCGGTGGTTTAAAATCAGAACCAGCAACTAATAATGGCATTTTAACTGAAGATCCACGTATTGTTGGTAGTATTCATCGCGCTGATGTTGCCCAATTAGTTTGTCGGTGTTTAAATTCTGATCATGCTAATCATAAAGTCTTGTCAGCACTGGACAGAAATATGATCTATCCAGGTTTACCAGAATGTGTAGAATTTAGTTTGGGTTAATTTGTCCGTAGGGTGGGCATTGCCCACCACTGATTTATGTTGTCAGGTAGGTTAGGACAGACAGTAACCATAAAAGTCAGACACCAAAAGACTTTCTACCCTGTTAAGAGTTCCCTGCCATATCAGCTAATCGGTAGTTATTCTCAGTATAGAGGTTGATATTTATAACTAAGTATCAGAATTTCCTCAAAACAAGATTAACATTAATAGTAAAAATACGTAATAATGCTAAGTGCATACAAAAAAGCCAATCGGCAACTTCTCTATGAGCCAACTGCTCATTCTCAACAACGGGCAACAAATATCTGAACAATTGCTGATATAGTCATATATCGCTGTAGTCAAGATGATTGTTTTCCCTGTAACAATGCACTTTTAGCATCGAGAGAGCAAATTATCTACTATCTCCACTGACAAATTATTTCTCGACTGATTAAAATAACCTTGTATACAATAAGAACAGTTTGTCAAGTTGCATAAGGCTGAAATCTCAGCCTTGCGCTAATGTGTTAATAAGGCAGAATTGAGTGAAATGTAAACTCATCTGTCATCCTGCTAGTTATGCTACAACCTTAACTCCTAAGTTCAGGTTATTAGCACAGAATATACAAGGTTAAGCGCCTGTAAACAAGCGCGCTGATCCACTACAAAGAGATCTACCGAGCAGTTAGCCCTGCTCTACTCTGGTAAACTGACTGCTGGATGAAGGAAATGTAAACATGGATGCATTAATCCTGCTGACTTAAGTTAAGATTCAACGTCCTGTTGCCAGGGAATAATTGTTGTACCTAACATCTAGAAGCTTTTAGGAGCAAGTGTGCCTACCTTTTAATCTAATGAGAATGCCACTGCAAAACCAAAAAGTTTTCGACAAGATTTAATGGTGTGACTACCGTTTTTAATGTCTTTTTGATAAAAGTGGCTTCACTTTTCTGAACGAGTTGGCGATTAAAACACAAAAAGAGTGCAATTTCTGTGAAACAGGCTACAATCGGAACAGTCTTTACAGGTAAATCTGCCAGCAGTCATATCCATTGCGCTGAAATGGTAAGTTTCTTGATTAAAGATCAGTCTGGTTTTAGACCAGTCAATCAGAAGTTGTGTACAACGGCGACAGCGACGAAATTTACTTTCCCAAAAGCAAGTCACATAAGAGTGATAGTTGCTGCTAAAGTAAAAAACTCCGCCTCCCAAAGGGGCAATAATTCCGAAAATATCACAGGCAATTAGCCAAAAGTCTATTGTCGGTGAACAATTAGCTCGATTAAAAGAGCAGTAAACACATCTTGAGTAATTGATTCTGCAAGGAGCATGAGGAACGCGGCATGAACCAGGCTAACAACGTACTCGACAGCATTTATCAGCCTGACCTAGAAATGATAAATCCGCCTGAGATCGAAGAAGAACTCTTATTAATTGAGGATGAAGAGGACTTGCTGCTTACCGATGACGGCGAAATTGATGATTTTTTAGAGCCTCAGTCTGATGAGGACGACGCAAAGTCTGGAAAAGCCGCTAAGTCGCGTCGTCGGACACAAACAAAGAAAAAGCACTACACCGAAGATTCAATTCGCCTTTATTTGCAAGAAATTGGTCGAATTCGGCTGTTGCGAGCGGATGAAGAAATTGAATTGGCGCGGAAAATTGCCGATCTGCTGGAATTAGAACGGGTAAGGGATCGACTGTACGAACAGTTAGAACGTGAACCTGAATTTAAAGAATGGGCAGAAGCTGTTGCACTACCATTACCGACCTTCCGTTATCGTCTACACGTTGGACGCAGGGCGAAAGATAAAATGGTGCAATCAAACTTGCGCCTGGTAGTTTCAATCGCCAAAAAATACATGAATCGTGGCTTGTCTTTCCAAGATCTAATTCAGGAAGGCAGTCTGGGCTTGATTCGCGCTGCTGAGAAGTTCGACCACGAGAAAGGCTATAAGTTTTCTACCTACGCTACATGGTGGATTCGTCAGGCAATTACTAGAGCGATCGCTGATCAATCTCGAACTATCCGTCTACCGGTTCATCTCTACGAAACCATATCACGGATCAAGAAAACTACCAAACTGCTCTCTCAAGAAATGGGTCGCAAACCCACCGAAGAAGAAATTGCTACTCGCATGGAAATGACCATCGAGAAACTGCGGTTTATTGCTAAATCCGCCCAGTTACCAATTTCTTTAGAAACACCTATTGGGAAAGAAGAAGATTCTCGACTGGGCGATTTTATTGAATCTGACGGAGAAACACCAGAAGACCAAGTTTCTAAAAATCTTCTGCGCGAAGACCTAGAAAAAGTACTCGACAGCCTTAGCCCCCGCGAAAGAGATGTTTTGAGACTACGCTATGGCTTAGATGACGGTCGGATGAAAACCCTTGAAGAAATTGGTCAGATTTTCAACGTTACCCGCGAAAGGATTCGCCAAATTGAGGCCAAGGCACTCCGCAAGTTACGCCATCCAAATCGCAACAGCGTTCTCAAGGAGTATATTCGGTAGTTGTTAGTCATTAGCTTTAAATCTCTACCTAATGACTGAAGACAAATAACCAAGAAAGCAAAAAATAAAGAACCTGCTAGTTTTGATTAACTACCAGGTTTTTTGTTTATGAACAACTCTTTATCTCAAATCTTATCTTACAAAATACCCCAAAAGTGTAGGAAGCCTTGGCCAGAAATAACTTCAATTAAGGTAGCTGCTAAAAAACCAATCATTGCCAAACGGCCATTCCAAATTTCTGCTTGGGGAGTAAAGCCCCAACGCCAAGCGTTACGATCTTCTGGTATGGAAGTAATAGTTTTTGTTGCGTTAGTCATGGTTCGCACTCCAAGATGGTTTTACTAAGCTTTATTGCCTTATGTAAACTAATATAACAAATATTTTCAATAATGCAACATTTATTGACTTATATTGTGGGTGATTTATATATGTAGTTTTTATTTAAGCCATCTTATGTAAGTAGATTACTTAAAAAGTTTACTGGATAAACTTGTTTTCACTTAATTGGCTTTGTCAATATGTACTAATCGTTACAAAATATTAAACTCTGTTTGTAGAAAAATCTTTTTAATTTATATCTATCTATAAACAGATCAAATTTGCAGTCAAATAGGTATCTCTCGAAGCCTGTTGTGACTGGAGATGAAATTTACAACTCATGAGGATTTGTCCAATGAAAAAGATGATCATTGCCTTCTTAATGATGCTGTCTTTATTCTTCTCCCTAGGACAAGAACAAGCATTAGCTGAAGATTGTATCAAAACAATCAACCAGGGTGCGGCTACCGTACCTCTTGGTCTTTATGAACAATCTTGCCCTACATTGAGTTTTTCAAGTGGCACAATCACAAAAGATGTCAAATACAACTGCTGTGGTCCATCTGTCACTATCCGCATCAACGCAAATGATTGGCAAAATCTGATTACTCAAGGAAAGCTTGATGGACTCAGATATGAAAAGTTTGAGAACTCAAGCAACACTTACACTTTGACTTTTAGAAAGGTTGTAGGTACTACACCTGAAAATATCGCCGGTGAAGATTTCTTCAAAGAAGCCAGTTGAACAACTATTTTTAAACTTGATTTTTTAGGGACACAACATTGTTGTGTCCCTAGTTTTTTTGACTCACACTCGCACTTCTACAACTGAGATAATTTTCTCATCGCGGTTGATTTGCAAGACATTCTCACCTTTAGCATCTCTATCTAAAAGTGGCACTGTGTCCACAGGAATTCTCACCACGCGTTCTTTATTGGTCAACAGAGCTACTTCCGTACCTGGTGTAGCGCGTACCATCGCTGCCAAATTGTCAGTTTTGTTGTTAAATTTCAGCATTTGTATACCTAAATCGCCGCGATTAGCAGCCCTTAAGTTACTTGCAGGCATTCGTTTGGCATATCCTTCTTGAGTAACTAGCAATATCTGGTCATCTTTAGCGACAGTTACACAACCAACCATTTGCTGATTTTTCAACAGCCGGAATGCTTGCAAACCCATTGCTGCACGACCCATAACGGGCAATTGCTCATCATTAACTGCAAACCGCAACAAACGCCCACCTGAACTAGCTAAAATTAGATGATCTCCTGTTTTGGTGAACTGGGTAAAAGATAATTCATCATCATCTTTCAGCTTCAAAATCGTAATTCCGCGCCGAGTGAGGTTGGTGAATTCTTCCAGAGACAGACGCTTAATTCGCCCTTGTTTGGTGAGGAGAATCATCTCAGATGTTGCGGATGTTTCTGGCAGTACAAAGCGGCTAACAACAGCTTCTGCATTACCTTGTGCCGTACTTGTGAGCATGGTAATGAGTGGTGTTCCTCGTGGAGAACGTCCAGTTGTAGCGGGAATTTCTCCCACTTTCACAGGGTAGACTTTACCACCACTATTGAGAATCAACAAATCTTTTTCAGTGTCAGTTGACTCGGTGTGGATAATAAAGTCGTTCTCATGCAAACCATTTTCCGCTTTCGGCTTTTTCCCTGTCGGAGAAATGCGACGTACATAACCCCGCTGGGTAAATTCTAGAACTGCTGCTTCTGGTGGTTGTTCCGATTTGGGATTTGGGATTGTGGATTTGGAATTGTCCTCTGTTTCTGTTTTTCCCTTTTCTGGTTTGATTGGGGTTTCATTGGGCGCTAAAATTTTTGTCCGTCGAGAATCACTATATTTTCGCTTGAGACTACGTAAATCCTTTTTCAAAGCTTTCAGTAATTCCCGTCTATCTTCCAGTAATCTCCGCAATGAGGTAATTTGATTGTTAAGTTCGTCAAATTCCTGCTGCAAATTTTGCTGTTCTAAACTGGTGAGGCGGCGTAATGGCATGGACAAAATGGCATCCGCTTGTACTTCGCTTAAATCTAGTCGGCGACAAAGGTTCAATTTGGCTGTACTACCATCAGCAGCTTGCCTTAAAATTGCAATTACATCATCTAGGTGAGACAACGCTTTCAGTAAACCGGCGACAATCTGCACTCGGTTTTCGGCTTTACCTAACTCATAACTGTAGCGACGATTGAGAGTATGTTCTCGGAAATTCAAAAATTCCTGCAACAGTTGACGCAAGCTTAACTGTCGGGGTTGTCCATTTACTAACCCTAAAAGAATTGCTCCAAAGGTAGTTTGTAAAGCAGTTTGGTGATACAAGTGTTGGAGAACTTCTTGGGGGTTGGTATCGCGTTTGAGTTCAATGACTACTCGCATCCCTTCGCGATCGCTCTCATCCCGCAAATCAGAAATGCCCAGTAAGCGTCCTTGATTGACCAAATCTGCTACTTTTTCAATCCAACCCGCCTTATTCACCTGATAAGGTAATTCAGTAATAATAATTGCAGTTCGCCGCTTGCTGCCCCTAGTGGCGGGAATCTCTTCCAGCGTCGCCACACCCCGCAACAAAATCCCACCTTTTCCTGTGGTGTATGCTTCCCGAATCCCCGTATTACCGACAATTTCTCCCCCGGTTGGAAAATCTGGCCCCGGAATTAGCTCAAATAATTTTTCATCCGTTAAATCTGGGTTGTCAATTAAAGCAATCAACCCATCGACTATTTCCCCTAAATTATGCGGGGGAATATTCGTCGCCATCCCCACAGCGATACCAGAACAGCCATTAAGTAGTAGGAACGGTAACTGAGCCGGTAAGACAGTTGGTTCTTGCTGAGAATTATCGAAATTACCGATAAATTCCACAGTTTCTTCGCCAATTTCTGTCAGCATTCCCTCATGGCCAATAGGTGCCAGACGCGTTTCTGTGTAACGCATCGCCGCTGGTGGGTCGTTATCCACGCTACCAAAATTACCATGTCCAGCCAGTAAGGGATAGCGACTGGAAAATTCCTGCACTAACCTCACCAAGGCATCATAAACGGCTTGATCCCCGTGGGGATGATATTTACCTAATACGTCTCCAACTACACGAGCGCATTTACGATAAGGTCTATCTGGTGTCAGCCCGAGTTCATGCATGGCGTACAAAATCCGTCGATGCACTGGCTTTAAGCCATCACGCACGTCTGGTAACGCCCGCCCAACTATCACACTCATGGCATATTCTAGATAAGACCGTTGCATCTCGGTGTGCAGGGCTGTTGTGATGACCTGTCCCGTGGAGAGAAGGTTTAACTGTTTTGCCATGAGCTTTTTCCCTGAATTTTAACTACACAAAAGTCGGTGGAACTTAACACTATAGAAACCACAGCATAACGGATTAAATGGTATTGATAATAAAATCTTGATCCTCATAGGATAAAAAACAGTAGTATTATCCTTGATATTGGGGATACAAATTGATTACTAAATAAGGCAGCAGAGATTATTTGCTGCTTAGGTCTTATACCAGATTGGGAGAGGTTGTCTTGTTTCATTGCTATGAAACACCCTAACTATCCATGTTCCCAATCCAAAATCCAAAATCCAAAATTGCTTTTAATCCTCCTTCACCCTTATAGATTAAATTCTCATGAAAACTGTTTTGATTGTCGAAGATGATCTGATTAACGCTCGTGTTTTTTCCAAAATTTTGACCAAGCGTGGTGGCTTGGGTGTGAAACATACGGAAAATGTGGAAGAGGTGATCAAAATTGCCCAAGCTGGGGAAGCTGACCTGATTTTAATGGATGTTTCCCTATCTCGTAGTGTTTACGAAGGTAAGTCTGTTGATGGTATCAAAATTACACAAATGTTAAAATCTGATCCGCAAACAGCAAACTTACCTATTATTTTGGTGACAGCACACGCTATGGAAGGCGATCGTGAGAACTTTCTCAAGCAAAGTGGTGCGGATGGCTACATCTCTAAACCCGTTGTTGACCATCAACAATTTGTTGACCAGATTGTGGCACTTCTACCTACACAAGATTCTTGAAAACTGCCAGCTGATGTCAAAAGAACACATCCATAAATATTTTGGATGACTTCTGTTCTTTCTTAGTTTATATGTACTACAGATTGGTAAAGTTAGGCAAGTATTAATAGGTAACGGGTAATAGCAACACTAATTACCAATTACCAATTAATCGACTTACTACTGTGTAGGCTGTTGTGTGGGTTGTGGGGTGTCTTGCAGCGTTCCTAGACTTGCTTGAATGCGGGGTAATTCTAAGAATTTTTTCGTATCAGATAGTAGGCGTTCACCCCAAAGGTTTTGCTTGAGGAAATCCAAATCAGCATAACGTTGATCTATACGGAGTGCTGCTTCCCCCATTGCTAATCCTTGTTGACTGTCACCTTTAGTATACAAAGCTACAGCCAGGGCTAATAAAGGTTCGGCGGCTTGCTTATCAATAGCTACTGCCTGTTGCCATTGCTTAATCGCACTTTGAACATCACCTTGTTCGTATTTGATTAAGCCAATGTTGTTAATTGCTGGCCAGAATTTTTTATCTTGAGAGACAGCTTGATTAAATTGAGCGATCGCATCGGGCAAGCGACCTAACATATAGTAAGCATTACCCAAATCAAACAAACCCTCTGAGTCATTAGGTTTTAACTGCAACCCGGTTTGGTAATGGGCAGCAGATGCTTGATAATTTTGTTTCTGAAAATTAGCTGAACCCAAAGCAAAGAGAATATCAGCATTTTTGGGATTAAGGGTTTGGGCTTTTTGTAACGCTGCGATCGCAGCATCATACTCTTTCGTTTGCAAATGCAAACCACCCAAGAGCAACCATACCTTATCATTTTCAGGAGCCAATTGAGTAGCCAGCCGCGCTCGTGGCAAAGCCAAATCAATTTGCTGAAACTGTGCTAATTGAGCCGCCTCTTGAGCCAAGCTCAACCCCTGCTTCTCCAACTTGGCTGTATCAAGTTGCAGTGTATGAGGTATCAATGCCTGTGCGTGGACAGTTTTGGGAATATTCCACAAACTACAGACAACCAAAAGAGAAATCAAACGAAGGTGTTTTGGCACACTACCGCCTCTAAACCACAAATCAAAGAATCTTTCAGATAGCTTAGACGATCTCCGCTCTAGAAGAAAGGTAAATTTTACCGAAACCGTTCTGAGTGCTGAGTGCTGAGTTTAGTCTTATAACTTACAACTCGTTCTTCAGAAATTTTTTGGTGACTTTGGTCATACATAAGTTTACAGTTACTAGTGACTTTGGTCATGCTTGAGATATAGGGTAATTGTTCGATAATTGCTTACATAGATTTATACGAAGAGGCTGCATAACATTAAAATAATTCGTAATAGCGGCGATCGCAGATGATGCCAACTTAATTACTGTGCTGTAGGGATTTTAGACATTTTAAATGGGCAGATTATTTACGCCGTTTTGTACTAGCTCCGCATCCGTTGTACATAAATAAATTTTATATGGAAATTGATACATCAAATCATGTAGATTCATCTTTATCGGTTCCAAAAGTTAACAGAAAAAAAGGCAAAAATCACTGGCTGCCTTGGTTAATCGTCCTGGGGCTGATGGGTGGAATTGGCTACGTAGTTTATCTTCAATTCATGGTTCTTCCCAGTCAACAAGCACAACGTCGTGTGGTCACCCGGCCTGTAGAAAGACAGAGCTTATCAATCACAGTTGCTGCCAATGGAACCGTGAAGCCTGAGAGATCAATCAACCTCAGCCCTAAAAATTCAGGCATCCTCAAAAAACTGCTCGTCAAGGAAGGCGATATAGTCCAACAAGGACAGATTGTAGCTTACATGGATGATTCCAACCTGCAAGGGCAACTCACCTCTGCTAGAGGGCAAATAGCCCAAGCTGAGGCAAATCTACAAAAGTTGATTGCAGGTAATCGTCCCCAGGATATTGCTCAATCACAGGCACAACTGGAAGAAGCCCTAGCCAATTTGCGAAAAATAGAAGCAGGTAATCGTTCCCAAGATATTGGCCAAGCAGAGGCACGCTTAAAAAGCGCTCAAGCTAATTTCAGTAAAGCAGAAGATGATTTCCGCCGAAATCAACAACTTTTCAATTCAGGAGGAATTTCTCTCCAAACCGTTAACCAAAAATTAGCAGATCGTGATAGCGCCCAGGCTCAGGTGAATGAAGCCCAGCAAGCACTAGCATTACAAAAAGCAGGTTCACGTCCAGAAGATATTCAGCAAGCACGGGCTGTAGTCCAACAGAGACAGCAATCTTTATCACTCCTCAAAGCAGGAACTCGCCGAGAAGATATTGACCAAGCACGCGCTCAGATGATGTCTGCTCGTGGCTCCCTACAAAACGTTCAATCCGACATCAATGACACGATCATTCGCGCTCCCTTTGACGGTGTAGTGACGAAAAAGTACGCTGATCCTGGCGCTTTCGTTACTCCCACAACTGCCAGTAGCGCAGTATCTTCTGCTACTTCTTCTTCTATCTTATCTCTAGCTTCTACGAATGAAGTTGTCGCCAATTTAGCCGAAACTAATATTTCCAAAATCCGCCTTGGTCAAGAAGTGATAATTAAAGCAGATGCCTACCCAGAAAAAACCTTTGCAGGTAAAGTGAGTCAAATCGCTGCCCAAGCCATAGTTGAGCAAAATGTTACCAGTTTTGAAGTCAGGGTAGCACTCTCTGACCCTGGAAGGCTACTGCGTTCTGGGATGAATGTGGCAGCAGATTTCCAAGTTGGTGAATTAGAAAATGTCCTAGTAGTGCCGACAGCTTCAGTAGTACGCCGAGAACGTGCCACAGGTGTGTTTGTGGCTGGGGCGGATGGCAAACCTGTTTTCACTCGCATTGAGACTGGCATTACTGTGAATAACTTTACAGAAGTTAAATCTGGATTGATAGGAGACGAGAGGGTATTGCTCAGTTTCCCACCGGGGTCACGACCGCAATCAACACCACGAGGAGGAGTTTTTCCTGGTTTAAGTGGAGGTGACGGTGGAGGTGGTGGCCGTGGAGGCGGTGGTCGTCGTGGTGGTTCTTAGTGAGATATGAACGAAATTACGTCGTTTCAGACGCTGGGAAGAGGAGATTTAGTAAGGTGCGTCAGATAGAGAAATCTGTTTTTTGCTAAATTATTGGGTCTGACGCACCCTACAAGAGACCGGATGGTTTTTCAACTCATCACTCAAAACTCAAAACTCAAAACTCAATACTCACTACTCGGTACTCAATTATGGCCATAGCTTATTACGCGAATAAAGCTAAGAATACCCGCACAGTACCATTATTAGAAATATTTTTAATGGCGGTAGAGACCCTGTGGAGTAACAAATTACGCACAGGACTAACGATGCTGGGGGTAATTATTGGCATTTCTTCAGTTATCGCCATTACCTCTATCGGTCAGGGGGTGCAAAAAGGAGTTGAGCAACAGATTCAAGCCTTGGGTACGGATGTGCTGCAAATCTTAGCAGGTGCGGCCAGAAGTGGGAATGTGCGACAAGGAGTAGGTTCTAGCAGTACCTTGACTTGGGAAGATGCGAAAGCGATCGCTACACAAGCACCATCAGCTGAACTTGTTTCTGCTTATCTACAGCGGAATGTACAAGTTGTTTATGAGGGACAGAATACCTCAACAACAGTTATAGGTACAGATTTAAACTACCCAGAAGTCAGAAATACCCGCCCCCAGCAAGGGAGATATTTTACCCAAGAAGAACTAGATACTGCTGCACAGTTTGCGATTATTGGCCCTACAGTCCAAAGAACATTGTTTAGTCAAAGTAATAATGTCATCGGTGAAAGAATTCGGATTCAGGGAGAGGCTTATGAAGTGATTGGAGTGATGGAACCTAAAGGTTCTCAAGGGCCAACAGACCGAGATGACCAAATTTTCATCCCTCTGACTAGTATGTCAAAAAGACTAGTTGGCAACAATGCTTTAGTCGGTGTTTCTGTAAATGGAATTTTAGTCAAATCTGCCAATCAAGAGCAGTTAGAAGCTGCACAATTTCAAGTTACCAATCTCTTACGTCTGCGTCATAATATCTATCCACCACAAGCCGATGATTTCCGACTAACTAACCAAGCTGATATTGTTAGCACCTTCACTAACGTGGTGGGTTTATTTACAGTGATGGTAGTAGCAATTGCAGGAATTTCTTTAGTTGTTGGCGGAATTGGCATTGCCAATATTATGTTAGTTTCTGTTGTAGAACGAACGAGAGAAATCGGCATTAGAAAAGCAGTAGGAGCAACTAATTCAGCCATCCTCAATCAATTTTTAGCTGAAGCAATCGTGATTTCCATTGCTGGTGGAAGCATTGGTATTGTAAGTGGTATTGTAATTGCCTTTGCAGCATCAACTATATTTAAATTTCCATTTATCATTTCTTTTTTATCAATCATCGTCGGATTTGGACTCTCACTGATCGTTGGCTTAGTTGCTGGAGTAATTCCCGCACGAAATGCTTCTAAATTAGATCCAATTAATGCTTTAAGAAGCGATTAAATAAAGATTCGGCGTTGCTAAGTGAAAATATTTATTTCACGCAGAGACGCAGAGGCTCAGAGAGGAAGATTTTGAGAGATATAATTTTTAATTACTAGTATTATGACAACAATGATTTGGCTGGAATCTATTACTAAAACTTACTATTTAGGCGAGGTTGATGTTCCTATATTGAAGGGAATTCAACTCTCTATTGAAGAAGGAGAATATGTTTCAATTATGGGTGCTTCAGGTTCGGGTAAATCCACACTCATGAATATTTTAGGATGTTTAGATCGTCCTACCAAAGGAAACTATATTTTTGAAGGTAGAAACCTAACTACTTATGATGATGATGAATTGGCGTATATTCGCAATCAAAGGATAGGTTTTGTTTTCCAACAATTTAATCTTTTGGCACGTTCAACAGCCCTAGAAAACGTGATGCTACCGATGGTTTACGCCAACTTACCCAAGCCAAAACGCCGCCAAAGGGCTTTGGAAGCTCTAGAAAGGGTCGGATTAGGCGATCGCACTTCTAACCGTCCTAGTCAACTCTCAGGGGGTCAACAGCAACGAGTTGCGATCGCTCGCGCTTTGGTTAACAAACCAGCTTTAGTTCTAGCAGATGAACCAACAGGAGCTTTAGATACTGAGACTTCCTACGAAGTAATGAATTTGCTTACAGAACTTAATCAACAAGGAATCACAATTGTGATTGTTACTCACGAACCAGATATCGCTGCTCAAACGCAAAGAATTATCCGAGTTCAAGATGGTTTAATTGTTAGTTAATGCTGGAATAATATTTATGTAAAATAGACAAATCTCTCTTTATTTTATCTGTGTACTCTGCGCCTCTGCGGTTAGTTTGAAAAATAATAAAGCTATTACCAAGTGTAAAAATTATGTTATTTAAAGTGCATTCTATCTGGGTTGGAATATTTATCACTCTCATCCCAAATTTTGCAAGTGCAGAAACTCTACCTATCCCGAACTCTAATCCCAATCCTTTATTATTTCCTACCCGTCCAGAAGAAGTTAAAATTCAAGAAAACGTGCCAATTACGTTAATACAAGCTTTGGAATTGGCACAACGTAATAATCAAGAATTACAGATAGTAAAATTAGAATTAGAACGCAGTCGTTCTGCATTACGGGAAACTCAAGCTGCTTTATTTCCTAATATTAATGTTAATGGTAGTCTAACTAACAGCGGTGATGGGTTTATTAACAATTCATCTTCTTCATCTAGCACTTCTTTCAATGGTCAAGCACAACTGAATTATGACCTTTATACATCTGGCAATAGGAAAGCTAGTATTCGAGCGGCTGAGGAACAATTAAGAATAGATGAATTAGACCTGGAAAACCGATTATTAGAAATTAGGTTAAATGTCACAACTGAATATTATGATCTACAACAAGCAGATGAACAAGTCAGAATTAATCAGTCATCTGTGGAAAATTCCCAGGCTAGTTTTCGAGATGCTGAAGCTCGACAACTGGCTGGAGTAGGTACAAGATTTGATGTTTTACAAACTCAAGTGAATTTAGCAAATTCTCTCCAAAATCTCACTAATTCTATTTCACAACAACAAATTGCGCGTCGTCGATTAGCAACTCGGTTAAGTTTGCCACAATCAAGTAATATCACTGCGGCAGATCCTGTACAATTAGCTGGTCTTTGGCAACAAACTTTGGAAGAAACTATTATCCAAGCTTTTCAAAACCGTCCAGAATTACCACAGGTTTTAGCACAACGCAATATTAGTGAGCAACAACGAAGACAGGCAATTTCACAGTTAGGTCCACAAATTAGTTTAAATGGCAGCTACAGCTTACTAGATCGTTATAACGACGGTGTTAGCGTTAGTGATGGTTATTCACTGGGACTTCAAGCAAGTTTAAATTTGTTTGATGGGGGAGCAGCAAGAGCGCGTGCGGCTCAATCAAAAGCTAATATTGCGATCGCAGAAACTCAATTTTCTAACCAGCGTAACCTAATTCGCTTTGATGTTGAACAATATTATTTACAGTTACAGTCCAATTTGGATAATGTACAAACTTCTACTGTGGCTATAAATCAAGCTAAGGAAGCTTTAAGTATAGCTAGACTCAGGTTTCAAGCTGGTGTCGGTACTCAAACTGAAGTGATTTCTGCTGAAAATGACCTCACAATATCTGAAGGTAATCGAGTCACCGCTATTTTAAACTACAACCGCGCTTTGGCTAATTTACAAAGAACTAGTGTCAAGGAATGATTGCTGAGTGCTGAGTATCTCGTATCTCGTTCCCAGTCTCTGACTGGGAATGGTATCACAGAGGCTCTGACTCTTATCTCTACAAGGAAGACAGAGCCTTCTAGAATTCATTCCCATACAGAGTATGGGAACGAGAAATAAGTGCTGAGTAAATCTTCTTCTTGACATCACCATGAACAACGAGTAAATTAATAAGTGACTACACACTTATTTATGGCACGCACACCAAAAATCACTAATGAGCAAATTTTAGACGCAGCCCGTGAAATCTTTCTCGAACAAGGGTTTGGTGCTTCAACCTTAGAAATTGCCCAAAAAGCCGGAATTTCCGAAGCGTCTATTTTCAAGCGATTCTCAACCAAAGAAAAACTATTTTTTGCGTCAATGGGAATTCCTGAAAGACCCCCTTGGGTGCAAGAACTTGATTCTTTATCTGGGAAAGGAAATCTCAAACAAAACCTCATTCATTTGTGTCTACAAACTTTAGAATTCCATCGTCAAGTGATGCCAAGATTGATGATGTTGAAAGCGTGCGGTAATCTACTTCCAGAAACGGCAAGTATGATCAAGTCGAAACCTATCCGTGAAATCAAAGTATTTACTAACTTCCTAGCCCAAGAAATAGAACAAGGACGGCTTCGCCCCAGTGATCCTCATACTATTGCTATGATATTGCTAGGCTCACTAATGAACTATGTTTTCTTAGAGCAAATGCACCCCGGAGAAGTTATAAAAACAGAAGAAGCAATATTTGTCCAGAATCTCGTGGATATTCTTTGGCGAGGAATTGCACCTATTGAAGATTAATTGCATAATTTAAGTAAAACTTTTTTTAGGAAATTAATAAGTGATTACTTACATTTTATTTTTACTTACTAGGAGCATATCTGAGAAATTCTACCTAACATTGTCCTGTCAGTAGAAAAAACACTTGAGTATGACAGCGTTTACAATCTTGGAATATTGACAACTATGCTAAGACAATTTACAGCTTATGTAAAAAAGTATCCACTGACATGGTACTACATCATTTCAGTTTTAATTGTAATTCTGATTATTCCAGTTTTTTTATTAACTGGTGCTGATGTTGCCGTAGACCAAGCACTCCAAAAAACTGGTATTCAATTTAATACTGATTTAGTAACTGCATTTCGGGTAGTATCAGCAGAACCAGAAGCATTTTTTGGAGTTTTATTAGCAATATTACAAGTAGCCGCACCAGATATTGCAGCATTTATAGTTGCTAGTATTGCATACGGAAAAAAAGGTTTATTAGAACTAAAAAACCGATTTTGTTTTTGGCAACAAGGTATGAACTGGCAGTATGCCTTGAGAATTTGGGGAATTTGTATATTAGTTTTTATTTTGATGAATCTGGCTTCAGCTGGATTAAATAAGTGGCTACTTCCTGAACAATATTTTATCTGGGATATCAATTTTTTATCAATTAATTTTTGGAGCGGCTTGATTATTGCCATGTTTCTAGATGCTGGAGGTTTATTTGAAGAAAATGGCTGGCGAGGATTTGCTCTACCTTTATTACAAAAACGCTTTCGACCTCTACAAGCTTCGATAATACTAGGATTTTTCTGGTCTATGTGGCATATACCCGTGAAAATAAATTTATTATTCGATTATGGAATAATAAATTTTTTATCTATGTTTTTCATTCTTACCTGCAAATTTATCTTGATTTCCATAATTATGACTTATTTTTTTAATCAGGTTGGGCAGACTACCATAATAGCTATTGTCATGCACGGTTTATCAAATGATTCAGTCAGACTGGGAGGTAAAGTTTTGTCCGAAAGTTTTATTGCTCAACAAGTAACTGAAATAAATTTAGTACTGCCCATGATTGTAGTGAGTATGTTTTTAATTCAAAAAACTAAAGGTAAACTAGGTCTGATTCCAGTAAATTTTAGCTAACCAGCAAAAGTCACCAAATCATATGATGACTCATCATATATTTAATTGCTAGTATCCAATAGAAACTAAAAATCAACAATGCTTTGATTTTATTGATGCTTTCCATTAATAGTATTCTTTAGTATTTAGTTTAAAAAATCAACAACTTTCAATTCTAGTAAATACTGCAAAATCATATGACAACTCACATAGAAATTCCGCTAATAGGCAAAAAAATTAAATATCCATTTCGCTGGTTAATCGGGTTGATTGCATCTGGTGTTTTAATAGTTGGAGCAACCACAGCTTTAAAAATAGCGAATCCAGAAAACCGTAAACAAGACATTACTAAACTCACTGTTCCAGTTGCAGCCAAAAGTGTCACAGTGCGGATTACCGCTAGTGGGAAAGTGCAACCAGTACAAAGCGTGAATATTAGTCCTAAAAATCCGGGAATTATCACCGATTTGAATATTGAACAGGGCGAAAAAGTTCAGAAAGGGCAAATTATTGCTCGCATGGATAATTCCGAAATTAAAATGCGAATTATCCAATTTCAAGCGAACTTAGATCAAGCCAAAGCACAATTAGCGGAGAGTCAAGCAGGAAGCCGCCCCGAAGAAATTGCTCAAGGGAAAGCTCGTGTAGCCCAAGCAGCAGCCCAATTAGCTATAATTCGGGCGGGTAATCGTTCTCAGGAAATTGATCAAGCTAGGGCTGCTGTAGATTCAGCTAAAGCGCAGGTGGAACTAACCCAAGCCAGAGTCAGACGTTATCAGGGGTTAGCTAAAGAAGGAGCTATTTCCCAAGATTCCCTAGAACAATATATCAGTGAAGATAAAAGAGCAAAAGCCAGTTTAGAAGAAGCTCAACGGCGATTATCACTACAAAAAGTTGGTAACCGCAACGAAGATATCAAAAAGCAAGAAGCCGTAGTTATTCAAGAACAACAAGCACTACGACAGCTAGAAAATGGCAACCGTCCTGAAGAAATTGCCCGACTTAAAGCCTCTGTAGCGGCTGCAAATGCTCAGTTAAAGCAGCAACAAGTCCAGTTGGAAGATACCATTATTCGCGCTCCTTTTACGGGGATTGTGACTCAAAAATATGCGAATATAGGCGCTTTTGTCACACCAACAACTTCGGCTTCTACGAGTACGTCAGCAACTTCTAGTTCAATTGTGGCGTTAGCAACGGGTTTAGAAGTTTTAGCTCAAGTTCCCGAAGCTGATATTGGCAGAATTAAACAGGGACAGCAGGTGGAAATTATCGCTGATGCTTATCCAGATCAAGTATTTAAAGGACGTGTACGTCTGATTGCTCCTGAAGCGGTAATAGAGCAAGGTGTGACATCGTTTCAGGTGCGGGTGGTGATTGATAGTGGTGCAGATAAACTGCGTTCTGGTTTAAATGTGGATGTGACGTTTTTGGGCGATCGCATTAACGATGCGTTAACCTTACCAACTGTAGCCATTCTCACCGAAAATGGCAAAACTGGCGTATTGATACCAGATACAAATAATAAACCCCAGTTTCGAGAAATCACAATTGGAGCGCAAATCAAAGACGAAACTCAAGTTTTAGAAGGAGTACAAAAGGGTGATTTGATATTTGTGAATCCACCCAAAGACTACAAAATTGAAAAGGCTAAAGAAGAGAAAAAATAATGAACTTTCTAGAAAGCGTCCAAATGGCGGGTAAAACATTGCTCGCTAACAAGTTACGTAGCGCCCTGACTATGCTGGGTATTATTATTGGTAACGGCTCAGTAATTGCGATGATTGGGATTGGGGAAGGGGGACAAAAGTTTGTAGCCAATCAACTAAATTCCTTAGGGCCAAACGTTGTATTTGTCATTCCCGGTAATGAGGAAGTGCAGCGGGTTTCTAGAGAGGTGACAAGAACTCTGGTTTTAGAAGATGCTAATGCGATCGCAACTCAAGTACCTACAATAGCAGCAACCACAGCGGAATTGAATAGTAGACAGGTGGTTACTTATAAAAACAGAAACACCGATGTCAACATTATTGGTACAACTCCCAGCTTTTTGACAGTACGTGATTTTGAAGTAGCCACAGGAAGGTTTTTCACCGACATAGATATGAAGCGCAGCAACCAAGTTGTGGTGCTAGGTGCAAAATTGAAAGAAAAGCTTTTTGGTAATACCAATCCTGTTAGTCAACAGATCAGAATCAAAAATGCCAGCTTTCAAGTAATTGGAGTGCTAACGGACAAAGGTTCAAATTTGGGTGTAGATTACGATGAGTCAGCATTAGTCCCGATTCTTACATCAGCAAATCGACTAGTTGGACGGACTTCTCCCTACGGATTAGAAGTAACCTACATAGTCGCTTCTGCGAAAGATGCCGATAGTGTAGATGCAGCAGAGTTTCAAATTACCAATTTACTACGACAAAGACATAAACTCGTCGGTGAAAATGACTTTACTATCCGCACACAAAAGGATGCTTTGCAAACAGTAGGTCAAATTTCCTCGGCGTTGACTACTATGCTGGCTGCGATCGCAGGTATTTCTTTATTTGTTGGCGGCATTGGTATTATGAATATTATGCTCGTTTCTGTCACCGAACGCACCCAAGAAATTGGATTAAGAAAAGCAATTGGTGCTACCCAGCAAGACATTTTACTTCAGTTTATTATTGAAGCAGTAATTGTTTCTGTAATTGGCGGTTTAGTTGGTACTACGGTTGGTGTTGGCTGCATAATATTGGTATCAGCCCTAACTCCTTTAGAAGCGAGTATTTCCGTCATTTCAATTACAATGGCTGTTGGTATTTCTGGTGGAATTGGTTTATTTTTTGGCGTAGTTCCTGCCCGTCGTGCGGCTCAACTTGACCCAATTGTGGCATTAAGAAGCGCGTAAATAATTAAAAATGTCAGAATCAGGATATCCAGGATTTGAGGATTTTCAGGATTGAAATATTTAGATGATTAGATAATTTTTGGACATATTGTATATACAAATGTGGATTTTGGAAAATAGCGGTTTTTTAAAATGTCAGAATCAGGATGTCCAGGATTTAAGGATTTTCAGGATTGAAATATTTAGATGATTAGAGAATTTTTGGACATACAGCAGATTGCAGATCAATGAGGTAAAGAATCCAAATTGAAACCTAGACACCAAGCCAGTTTTACTCCTGACTCGTGACTCCTGCTATAAATGATAATTATCAAATTTTCATCCTGTCAATCCTTAAATCCTGGATATCCTGATTCTGACAAAAAAACTATTTAAAAAAAGGATCAATCTCCATGTCTAATACTCTGACTTTAACTGATTCAAACATTCCTAATTCAGAACCACCATCAGGAATTATTCAGCTTGAGAATATTTTCAAAATATATGGTAGTGGTGAAACCGAAGTAAAAGCACTAAATGATATCAACTTAGTTATAGAAGAAGGTGAATATTGTGCAATTATGGGGCCTTCTGGATCTGGTAAATCTACAGCTATGAATATTATCGGTTGTTTAGATCGTCCTAGTTCGGGACATTATTATTTAGACAATCTTGATGTAGCCCAAATCGGTGATACAGAATTGGCGCATATTCGCAATAAAAAGCTAGGATTTGTATTTCAACAATTCCATTTATTAAATCAATTGACAGCAATGGAAAATGTAATGCTGCCAATGGTGTATGCTGGTGTTAAACCTGGGGAAAGAAAAGAACGGGCGATTGAAGCATTGATAAAAGTAGGTTTAGAAAAACGTCTCAATAATAAACCTACCCAATTATCAGGGGGACAACAACAAAGAGTAGCGATCGCCCGCGCCATTGTCAACCGTCCCGTTGTTCTCCTTGCTGACGAACCCACCGGCGCACTTGATTCCCGCACAACTCAAGAAGTTTTAGATATTTTTGGTGAATTAAATAGCAGTGGGATTACAGTTGTCATGGTGACACATGAAACAGAAGTTGCGCGTCAAACTAAACGGATTGTTTGGTTTCGTGATGGTGAAGTCCTACATTCTCACCTTACACCAAGTGAGTTACATCAGCTTGTAGTTTCTTGATCAGAATATCGACAGTCAAATTGTAAGAATTCAGGAGTCAGGAGACGCTTCGCAGACCTTTGGTTCAGAATGCTTATGAAATGAAGAATAGAGAGAAGTGAGATTTTATCAAAATCATCAAAGTTGACTAAAAAAGCCTTTATTCTCCTGACTTGGAGTATTCTCTATCCTGAATACTTACGTCAAATCGAAGGATTAGAATAAAAGTGGGATAAAAATCAAAGCCATTAAAAAACCACCATGCTGCAAATTACCAATAAAACCATCATTCCTCTCAGCGAAATCAGTATTAGTGCAATTCGTTCTCAAGGCGCAGGTGGTCAAAATGTCAATAAAGTTGCTACAGCCATTCATCTGCGTTTCGACATCAACGCCTCCTCTCTATCACCGCTTTACAAAGAACGTCTGCTCAATTTAGGAGATCAACGCATTACCAAAGAAGGGATAATTATTATCAAAGCCCAGCAACATCGTACTCAAGAACAGAATAAAGAAGACGCGCTCAACCGTCTCCAAACCTTAATTAAAAGCGTCACTATCATCTCTGCAAAACGCAAGCCTACAAAACCCACACGCAGCGCTAAAAATAAACGCATTGATAGTAAAACTAAGCGCGGCGAAATTAAAGCCCTCCGAGGAAAAATTACAGAATGAGCGGCGCAACTAATACATCTCAGGTAAAGTGATACATTTTCACCTCAACCCAGTTGATTTAAATGAACTTATCCCATTTATTTATCGTTGTAGAGACGTTTCATGGAACGTCTCTACGGTATTTATTGGGTACTTATTAATTCCCAACTCAAAATTCTGAATTTTGAATTTTGAATTTTGAATTATTAATTATAAACTCGATGTTTTCCCTGTTTCCGCTTGCGTCGCAATCGGCTTGACATCGCTATAACCCATCTCACCAGCAATTGTCCGCAAAATAGAAATTTGACCTTCAAAATCTATTTCTTCAATTTGAGCAAGTAAATCATTAATTGCCTCAGTTGACTCATAATTATCTGGCATTCCCACCACTGTATCCCCCATTGCTTCTGCCCAAACATACCAAATAAACAACTGGTTATTTTCTTTTAATGCCCCATAAGCACGAGAATATACTGTATCCTTACACTTCACTATATCCCGCATAATTTCTAGTTGTTCTTCATCCGATAATTGCAAATAGTCTCCTACCAACATAGGAGCTAATTCTGGTTCTGCGGCTGAGGGAGCAGCTGGAGTAATGGTATCACCCATTTTTTCATAAACGAAATATAACCAAGCTAATTTGGCATCGGTATCTAAAGCATTAAACTCTTCTACTACATTTCGAGTTTTCTGGCTCTGAGCTTGAGCAACATTTTTATTGTAACTAGTGGTCATAATTCATCCCCAGAATAATTGAACAGTTAAGACTTACAGGATTATCAAATTTTTATAATTATGGTCTACCTCCAAGAGAAGGATGTTTATTAATTAAATAACTTATGTTTGATCTACCCTGTAATAGAGGGTAATATCTCTCTTGTGGAACAAGAGTTGAGTAAATTATTTTGATAAACTTGCCCCAGCAAAGTAAATATGAGAATTAAGGTTTTAATTATGTCTGATAAAGTGCAGCCTAATCCCAATGAAGCTACCACCCATGATGCACAATTAGCTGCCGAACAAATAGTTAGTGGGCAAGAAAAAGCACCAAAGGTAGATTTTGAAGCTGATTATGCTGCTGCACAGCAATTCAGTGTCAGTGAAATTGACCGTACAGATGAAGGAAAAATTGCTGCTGAAGCTGCCACTGCACCTAAATATGAAATCCCTGAACCAGAAAAGACAACCTAATTGTCAGATTTTTACCACACCATAAATTACTGCTCATAGCCTATAAGCAATTCCCAACTATTGAGTTTTCCTACATCTTGGGGTGAATAATCAATAACTTGTAATTGCCAAAGTCCTTGAGCAGGAAGGGAAAGTAATTGTTTAAGAACAGGATGCGATCGCACTGTATAAGTATTTTGTAACTGAGTCCGTCTACCTAAAATCCGACTCTGTAATAAAACTTGTTGATGATTGGGAGCAATCAAATAAACTTCCAAATCTCCTAAAAACTCGTGAGTGATATTAACCGTCACCTGAATATCTGCAATAGTTACAGCCTCATTCAGAGCGATGCCTTCCGCGAGTACAGCTATCGCACTTTTCACCCCCCGTTTATCATTATCAGGAATAGTAACTTGGGCTTTATTCTCACCCCGCACTTCTTTACTCAGACCTGATACAACTGTAAGCAACTGCTGTGCTGCACGTACAGCCTTAGCCGCATTTACCTTACCATAGCCAAACCAGAGACAATGACCGTTACTATCATAACTACCCCCACGCAAACCCAATTGCGGATCTGGTTCAGTATCAATAATTTTATCTGTAGTTTCTTGCAAAATGCGGTTAACTTGTTGAGCCGTCAAATTAGAATTAGCTGACAAAATCAACGCTGCTACCCCAGCAACCACAGGAGTTGCACTAGAAGTACCGCCAAAGTTGTTGGTAAAATTACCAGAGTCATAACCAGCAGCACCTACTTGATCCGTCGTAAAAATTCCCAAACCAGAAATAGAAGTCGTGATTGTTGGTTGTGTATAAATAAAACCCATTTCCTGAAACCACATTCCCGGTGGTGCATTATTACTAGGCGCACACACAGAAATATTCGCGCCCCAATTACTATATGCAGCTTTTTTATTCAAACTCGTAGAAGCCGACACAGCAATCACATCTGGATGAATAGCAAAACCACTTAACCAAGCCGTTTTACCTTGTAAAATATTCTTCGGCCAATTTTGCTCATTTACACTACCGTCAATTGGACGATTAGCATTGCCCGCAGCAAACACAATCACACATCCCTTACCATTACGCCCCATTGTTGCAGCGCGGGTAATAGCTACCTTTTGGCGCAAAGATAGAGGGAAATAAACAGCAGACGCTCCCCAGCTACAAGAAATTACACTAGCTCCCTGATCAATTGCCCAATTAAATATATCCTCAATAGCTTGATCATCTAAAAATCCTGTCGTGCGAATCGGCATTAATGCACAACCAGGAGCAACCCCGACAATTCCCGCACCATTTTCTTCAGCCACAGCTATCCCCGCACAAGCAGTACCATGACTAGTCTCTTTTTCCCCAGGTAAAGGTAAAAAATCATTTTCCTTCAAATCTCTGGGAGCTACAACTTTACCCATACCTTGAAAATCTGGGTGATTCAAATCAAAAGAATCGTCCACCACTGCTACCACCACAGAACGCACACCGCGAGTCATATCCCAAGCTTGTTCTACAGCAATATGAGAACCCATTCCCAACTGATTACCACCATTATGATTGAGATACCATTGCTGGGAATAGAGGGAATCACTAGGTTTGTAATGTGGTTCCTGTTGGATAAAAATATTTGGTTCAGCAGCTAAAACTTCTGGAAGTTTTTGTAACTGATTGGTAATTTTGATAGGATTTTCTATTGCCTGTTTGCTGACAAGAAATACAAAGGTATTGGGTATACCCAATACTGTTTGATCTTCGACTAAGTGAAATGTGGTAGCAATAACATTAATTTTGGCAGCGTCTACCCAAGTAGCAAATTGAATAGTAATTTGGTCACTCAGATAAACGTAAGTTCCAGGATTATCTTTAAATTTGTATACATGACTGGCAAAAGCCACATTTTCGTCAGCCCGTGCTTGAGACATCCCCATCTCTAACTGGCCAGATTCAACAGTGAATAGTTCCAGGTTGGCATTGGGGATACTGCGCTGCCAAATACCCCAAGCAACCTGAGATAATTGCTCACGAGAAAAGTCAGCATTTGGACGAATGGTGAAGCCATACAGAGCTTTTTCTAGAATTAACTCTTCTCCACCGCGTTGTAAAGTCACTTCCAGGTTGCTGGGGGGTAAACCTGTGGGTTGAGAATCGAAGGAATCGCTCATAGGGAATATTTTTGGTATATGAGTAGGGGGTAGGGAACTCTATTCAACAAGTTTCCCGTCTAAACCAGAGAAACTTATTGTGCGGTTTTACTGTATCTGAGGCACAAACAGAGTTAAGATACCCGAAGTTTCCATACATTTTCTATAGACTTGTTGCACTAATTGACCCCATGAACCTTGCTGCTGCTTCCTTAATTCGGTTCACTTCCCTCTCTCTCATTACCGTTATGAGCCTGCTATCACCTGTTCATGCTCAGGTAATACAGCAACCCGGCAATAATCCCCAAGCACAACCTCTTGATCCTAACGATCCTAATACCCTGCGTCCCACCAGTAAAAGCAACAGCATTTTGAGCATTGAAGGAGGACAGCGGCTTTTAAAAGAGTCAGACGAGGCCGTTTCTGCTCAAAAATATGACGTAGCTGCTAAGAAACTCCAAGAAGCACGTCAAGTTTTTAATCAACTATCTAATTTTTATCAGGATCTCAACTCTAGCTTTTCGGGAATTGATATCAGAGTATCCGATTCCCAGCGCAAAAAAGCCCTAGACACGGCCCAACTCAGAGATGATGCCACCTATCGCCTAGCACTAGTCCATCGGGCGCTAAATCAGCCAGAATTAGCAGTTCCTTTGTTAATTCAAATTATTAAAAGTCAAAATCCCACACGAGAATTAGGCAAGAAAGCCTATCAACAGTTATTTGAATTGGGTTTTGTCGATACAGCTTATCCTCGACAAGGCACTAAGTAATAGGTGACAGGTGACAGGTGATAGAAAGCAGGGGGCAGGGTGCAGGGTGCAGGGGACAGTAGATAGTTATTTCTTCCCATCACCGCGTCACCCCATCTCCGTGTCACCGCGTCACCCCATCACCCCATTCCCTATCTCCCCAAGGCATTTGCTCAATATCTGTTAATAATAGAGAAGTAAGTTTTTTCAGGAATGGCGATGATTACTCCGCAGCAGGTTGAGGCAATGATTAAGGCGGAACTGCCAGATGCCCAAGTTCAGGTACAGGACTTGACTGGTGGTGGTGATCACTATCAGGTGACAGTAGTTTCATCGCAGTTTGCAGGTAAGGGACTGGTGCAACAACACCAGTTGGTTTATGGTGCGTTGCAGCAAGCTATGTCAACCGAAGCAATTCATGCCTTGGCTCTCAAAACATCTACTCCCCAAGCTTGACTAGCAAAACACTGATTTTAGATGTGAGATTTTTTCTTCTCAATTCACAATCTAAAATTGTATTGACGCTTGACTTGTGAACCTCAACAACAAAGGAAACAAAAAACCATGACTCCAGAAGTTAAAGAGAAAATTGATAACTTGGTACAAGAAAACAAGATTATGGTTTTCATGAAGGGAAACAAGTTGATGCCTCAATGTGGTTTCTCCAACAATGTAGTCCAGATTCTCAATACATTGGGAGTTCCTTTTGAGACAGTTGACGTTCTTTCCGATCAAGATATTCGTCAGGGAATTAAAGAATATTCCAACTGGCCGACAATTCCCCAAGTATATATTAATGGTGAATTCGTTGGTGGTTCTGATATTTTGATTACACTGTATCAAAGTGGTGAATTGCAGCAAAAAGTGGAAGTTGCTCTAGCTTCCTAATATTTCCCACCATATGACCAAATAATTCGTGTTTCATAATAGTGTTTACAGTCCCGCTAGGGATACGTAATTCGTAATTCAAGGTTACAAAGCAACTAACTTTAGTTATGATGCAAAAATTTATTCCTTGGTTCAAGCCACTGGCTTTAGATATGAGGTGATAATTACGAATTACGAATTACGCATTATAAATTACGAATTAATTTGACTCTGTTATGTTTTTATTGCCCTTGAAAAATTGGCTTATACCCATTTTCAGGGGCTTTTTTGTGGATTTGGGTATGAAAAAATAAAATTCTTTTTCTCTAGCCACCATACCCCAGATGCAAAAATTGTGGAAAGCAACAAAAGGGCAGCCACAAGGCGAAAGGTAATCTGTATACCTAAAACTAATGCCTCAACAGGTGCATTTGTGACATCCATAGTTGGTTGAAGATTAGCACTGTTTATGGTGAAAAAAGAAAACGCAGCCCCCACTAGTGGCACACCTGCTGTTTGCCCTAAAATCCGTGATAAAGATAATAAACCAGAAGCAATACCTAAGCGATCTTGTGGTGCGGCTCCCATAATTGCACTATTGTTGGGAGATTGAAACATTCCCACACCTAAACCATAGGGAATAATCCCGATAATATAGTTTGATAAAGTTAATTCAGTATTAAATGTGCTGACTACTAAACAGCCAATTGCCATTAATACTAGTCCGATTAAACTAATTATCCGCGAGCCGTAGCGATCAGAAAGAATTCCCGCGATTGGTGCTGTCAACACAATTATAATTGGCGGTACTGCAAGTAATAAACCTGCCTGTTCAGTGGGATATTGCTTAACTAATTTCAAAAAGAAAGGCAGTATCAAGATCACACCTGCCATCACAAAATTACCCAAAAACCTCAGCACTAACCCTAGGCTGAAATCTAAAGATTGAAAAATGCTCAATTCTAGCATTGGCTCTGATAACCGTGCTTCTGCTACTAAAAAACAACCAAGACTAATGGCAGATACAACTAGCAACTTTAAGGCTATATGAGAACCAAATCCTTCACTTTGTAAAAACGTGATGCCAAGGGTAAAACAAGTCAAAGTTAGAGTCAGAATTAATGTGCCAATAACATCAAATTTCTGTTTGGTCTCGCTGACGGCAGAAGGTGGGACAAGATAAGCCACAATCAAACAGGCAATAATCCCAATCGGCACATTGATTAAGAAGATTAATGGCCAGTCACCCCAACTAATTAGCAGTCCTCCCACTGTTGGTCCTAACATAATTCCCAGTCCAAAAACTCCGGCTCTGATACCTAAGCCTAGTCCTCGTTCTTCTGGTGGAAATATTTCTACAATCATTGCTGTTCCCAGTCCAGAGATAAACGCAGCACCTAGTCCCTGGAGGGCGCGAAAAGCTATCAAAAATCCTATATTTGGGGCTAGTCCGCACAGTAATGAACTGACGGTGAATACTATGAGTCCCATCATGTAAAGCTGTTTTTTGCTCCACATATCACCCAATTTAGCGGCACTAAGCACAAAAATAGCGATCGCTAACAGATAACTTAACACCACCCATTGAATGGTCGCAAAGCTTGTGTGGAGTGATTCCACCATAATTGGCAAAGCTAGATTGACTATGTAAACATCCAAGGCAAAAATAAATACGCCAATACTAATACCTATTATTGCCCACCATTTTCCAGCCGTTTGTGTTTTTTGCTTTATCTGACTAGACTGCTCTTCATGAATTTCTGACCTTATCATTATTTCCTTTAGCTGATCCAATGGCATAACTTAAATAGTGAAGACATTTTTTGCTGTGAATAATAAGCTTTCACATTCAAAAATAAATGGGTAAGCTCTAATTAAATATAGCAATCTTAAATTTGAAATATCAGTAGGGTGAGCAATGCCGACCAAAATCTATATACTGTAGGCATTGCCAGCCCTATAATACCTAAGATTTTTCAAAAAGGATTTAGGATTCCTCTCTATTTTATTTTCACATCTGTTTGGTTGATGGGTTATCTTCATTTAAAACTTCCAAAGAAGAAAAGTTTTTATTTTTCGATTGCTCAAATACAGCTTTAAATGGCTGCCAATAGAAGTTGAAAACACTATCGAATGGCTTTCCATCATCACCAGATAAACCTAAATCCAGCTTTTCATAGTTTCTCGGCACATACAATGTCCCAAAAATCCAATCCCAAACTGCGAATATTTTCCCGTAATTTGCATCGTAATACTTAGACTCGTTAGCGTGATGGATATAGTGTTGAGCCGGACTAATAAAGACATGACTAATCCCATAGGGAAATGCTAACCAAATATGAGAATGGCGGAAGTTACCAGTCAGATAAAAAGCAAATAGCAAAAAGGGTATGCCATTGATATACAGAACTTGGTTTTGATTACCAAATAGATAAGTCCACAATCCTATTGATACGCCTGAGCATATAGAAACTGTGATTATTTGCACAAAATAATCTAAGGGATGATGTCGGAATAAAGTAAATGGAGTCAAAACTTCAGCCGTGTGATGTATTTTGTGAAATTCCCATAGTAAAGGAATCTTATGTCTCAAATAATGATTATAAAAGTAACCAAAATCAATAGCTAGTATTAGAAATATACTAAATGCAAAATGATGCCAAAGCTGAGGTTCTGTTATTGCAAAAATAGCAGTTCTCCCAGTTAGATAGCTTAAAAAACTACTAACTATACCAGCAATAACTGTTGCAGATAAAATAGTAGTAATTGGTGATATGAGAAAGCTTTTTAGCAACATCATCGGTAAATAGTTCTGATAATCCAGAATTGCAGATTTATGAAGATAAACCTCTTTCGGAAAGCAGTATTCCAGAAAATTCTTTTTTTCTTCTGTTTTAGTAAACTGGATTAGGTAAATTAACAGTGCTATCAATAATGATGACAGCAGGTACATCCAGTAAATTTGAGAATCTGGAACAACTAGCTGTTTCAGTGGGTACAAAAAATTCTTAAATATTGATTCCATTATTGCCATAGTAACTCCTTGTTAAGATTTATACGAGATTCTGTTTTTCTCTTTTGATTAGTTTATATCATACTTTATCTAAGTAGGTGGGCTGGAAAATTTATAACTATGTCATTGCGAACTGAGAGAAGCGAAGTAAAGCAATCGCAACGGTTTTGAGCATTTTACATTTCGTTACATAGTTAGGTTTATTTGAGCCTACCTACTTACTTACGTAGATAAAGTACAAATTCCATTCGTAAGCGGATGTTGATTGGTGCAGTAGCGGTCTACAATTTCTGGTAGTTCCTTTTCAATATCAATCGGAGTACCCCTTTTAGCAATTACTTTAATTTCTTGGAGAATCTTAGCCACTAAATCTTTGTTTTCAGCCAATTCTTCTCTGCCAATTTGCTTCATAGCTAGTTCTACAGCAGTGTATCCTGATTGCATCCCTAATGCCAAGCTGCTTTTTTTTCCTAGAATTTGTGGATTTAAACTTTGATAAAGCATCTCATCCTTGGCTACAGCTTTTACATGAACCCCTGCATAGTGAGTAAAGGCATTTTTACCTGTTATTGGTTGATGTGGAGGAATTGAAATATGAGAATGTTCACTGACAAAATTGTATAAATCTTGTAAATAGCTGAGTTGCCAATGAGTTTCTTCCTCACCCATTTCTCTTAAATTTATGAGTAATTCTCCTAAATCTACAATACCTGCTCTTTCTCCTAGTCCCATTACACTAACATCAATAATGTCAGCCCCTGCTCTATAAGCATCCAGTGCATTTGCTAAAGCCAAACCTTTATCGTTGTGGCAATGAACCTCTATTTGCGGATATAAATTCTGTTTTTTTAGTTCTTCTTTCAGAGTTTTTACATAATTATAAATACTCCGTTGAGGATGAAAAGGATTTGTATAGCCTGTTGTATCCGCTATGCTAATTATATTGACTCCTGCTTTGACTGCCGCGCTTGCTGCTGCAATAACATTTTCTATAGGTGAGCGAACTGTATCTTCTGGTGTATACCTAATCAATAAATCATTTTTTTGCTCTCTAGCAAAATTTATCACTTCCACAATTTTCTCAATTGCTGCTTCTAAACTGATGTTGTAGTCTTGGTACAATCGCTTTTTAGAAACACTAAAAAAGACACCTAAAAAATCTATCCCACAATCTAATGCTTTTTGAACATTATCTATTTTACAAAGTGAATGAGCGCCTATTTTTGCTTTTAAGCCTGCTTGAGAAATGAGATTGATAGCTAAAGCAATATCCCTATCAACTGCTGGATTACCTACTTCAATAATATCAATTCCGATTTGATCTAAAAAGTGGGCAATTACCAATTTTTTTTCAGGAGAAAAATAAACTCCAGGAGTTTGTTCTCCTTCTCTAAGAGTAGAATCAAGAATTTTAATCATAGCTACTATCAATTGAGATAATTTAGATCTGAGTCTTTACTAAGACTTAGGTGAATTAGATGCATATCTTGGAAGATGTTTGTCACATATTAGGTTGTCTCCATAAGTTCTTTATCCCCCCTTATCAACGAGGGAATAAATTTTTTTAAATCTCTCTTTTTAAGGTGATCTACTGCGGTGGAAGGGTTTTCAGTCCTAAAGCCAGTAGCGTGGGTTGAAGAAAGTATAAGAGTTTTTAATATCTTATTAATCACTGTTCAAACATTATCTTAATATGCCATACCACAACACAAAAAATAGTTAAGACACGATTAATTCATCGTTACCCTAACATGATAAACTTGAGCTTCCTTCACAGTTTTATGGAAAATTAAACAACCAACCAATGATTAGCTGAATTTCTGCTCAGAAAATATGCATTTACACATAATGTATGTCAAATTTAAATATAAAAATAATATCAGTATTATGCACATAAATATTTAAATGAGCATATAGAGATTTGCTCATTAATCGTTATTTGACATAAGTCTTGGGAATATAGCCACAATACACTGCCTTGACAATAGCTGGTGAAGTCGCAATCAATTGTGTTGACATCTGGAAAGAACTAGCCAAAAGTCCCCTCAGTCGCGTAACACTGAGGGGATGTTCTTCAAGAATACAATATTTACAAAATTTCATACAACTGCACCCCGTTGACTAACGCAGAAATTGTGCTATAATTATCTGCGGCAATCTACAAGTCGCTACTCATAACACTGTTGGTGTTTAGTAGTAGCCGTGTTGTCTTTCTGGCTCTGGTTGTGTCATAGCAAAGTTTGATGCATCGTACAAATAGCGGCTAGCTTCTTCTTCTAGGCGGTGAATCAGATAAGGCTCAATGGCATTACCTTGTCTCAGTGCGGCTAGATATCCATCCAAATACATCCGCATATCATCAATGCGATAACCGCGATTCCATAGCTCGACGAAGGCGTCAGTCAGTCTTTGGTAATAACGGATGGTTTGTGTGTCTTGGAGCATAACTGCTGTGTTTATCTCTTGGGAATGAGAATTGTAAATGATCTACACTCAAAAGTGAAGTATGACTTCCTTCTTAAGTATTAACCTAAAGTTAATATTTTGACGTTGGGTGAGACCCCCCAGCAGCTAAAAACTTATTACATCCTATTCCAAAAAAGCTAAAATATGATTATTTGGTAAGTTTTGTTTACGATTTTATCTATTTTCAGCCTTGTTTGATACTTTATTGTTACGGTTTACAATAACTACAAATTAGGGTATGTAGTCCCAGGCTGATAGATATTTCACGTTAAGCGTGATTTTTTTCAACAGAGCTTTTCCTCTAACTAGCAAAAACTTTTCAAAAGACTCAGACCAAAATTAAGATATAGCAGGTGACAGGTGACAGGTGACAGGTGACAGGTGACAGGTGACAGAGCTAAAAGTCTTTTGGTGTCTAAGTTTTAGCATTGGTTGATGTCCTAACAGCCTTGTCCGTTGCTATACTTACTTGGGGAACTCCAAAACACAAATTATCCCATTTCACAGAATCAAAACAATTTTTCCTCCCTCTGCAAGATCGCTCCCCAGCCCAAACAGCGATAAGATATTTTTTATTTGGAAGTCCTTAAGGAATGCCGTAGACAAAGGGAAAATTAAATTTATTGCAAGGTTTTATAGGAGTAAATGTAAAGATTATGGCAGTTGAAGTAACAAAGGCTACAAAACGTTGAGCTTGAGATTGTTAATTTGAAAGTCATCGACGCTAAGGGGTCTTGCCACTGTGGGTTCGGTTTGTATTGAAATCGTTGAGGGGAATCCCCATCTGAGGTCGTTGCTTGGTTGGCACTTGCAACAACTGGAATACCGAGTACATCAAGCCGCCAGCATTTATCAAGCAAGGGAAGTGTTTTTAAGTCATCAACCGACACTAGTCATTCTAGATGCGGATTTGCCAGATGGTGATGGAATCGAGTTTTGTCGTTGGTTAAATCGTCAACAACAGCCTCTAATTTTAATGCTATCTGCCCGTAATAATGAAGCTGATATTGTTGCAGGCTTAAAAGCAGGAGCCGATGATTACTTGAGCAAACCTTTTGGAATGCAAGAGTTTTTGGCTAGGGTAGAGGCACTGATTCGTCGCAACCGTACACCCACTGCACCAGCTTACTTGGATTATGGCACTTTGCAAATCGATCTGGTTCAGCGCCGTGTCCGCTTTCAAGGGGAGTTTATCGATCTCACACCCCAAGAATTTAGTTTGCTGTATGTTTTGGCGCAAGCTGGGGGAGTACCTTTGAGTAGGTCGGAATTATTGCGTCGTGCTTGGCCTGACGCTATTGATAATCCGCGAACCATTGATACTCACGTTTTATCACTGCGGAAAAAGGTGGAACTTGATCCGCGTCAACCCAGCTTAATCCAAACTATCCGCAATGTGGGATACCGATTTAACATAGAAACTTTGAATGCTAATGTTCCGCAATCACAAACAAAGTTAGCGAAAGAGAGATTCAGTAATCCACGTTCTACCCTTGCTACTCAAATCTCTTAGTGGGGATTGGGGACTGGGGATTGGGTACTGGGAAGGAGAAGATGGGGAGGTTAATAACCCAATTACCCATTACCAATGACCAATTACCACTCCTCAGATGCTTGAATTTCAGCTTGTATCAAGCGGGCTTTTAAGTCTTCCCAGTCTATCTCAGAGGTTGGTAGGTTTGCCAATAATTGACCTTGCTGAAGATGTAATAACCGGGTGCTAAATTCTTGGGCTAGGTCAAATTGGTGGTTTACCATCAAAATCGCTGTTTTCGGGGTTTGAGTGAGTTGGGTGATGATGTTGATCAAACGGGAAGCCTTGCCAGGGTCTAAGGCGCTTGCAGGCTCGTCTAACAGTAAAATTTTGGGTTGGATGACTAAAGTACGAGCGATCGCAACTAACTGTCTTTGTCCGGCTGAAAGTTGTACTTCGGTTCGTCCTAACCATTCATCAGGTATTTGCAGTTGTTCTTGCCAATAACTAACTCGTTCCTGAATTTTCTGCTTAGACAAACCACGCAAAACTAAAGGATAAGCCAAGGCTTCCCGAACTGTCATCCCCAACAGCTTAATTTCTTGCTGTAACAGCGTCACCTCTTGACGTAGCTGAATAATCGGAATTTGGCGATATTCTTGGTTTTCCAGATAAATTTTACCGCTACTGGGTTCACTTAAGCGGTTAATGAGACGCAGTAAGGAAGTTTTACCAGCACCAGCAGTACCGACAATGGTAATGCGATCGCCTGAAAATACCTCAAAGGAAATATCCTGTAAAATTGGATATCCTGGCAAATTGCTTTGAACCTGACTTTTCAGCTTTGTAAACAGATTAACTTGCTCTAGCCTAAGTACGGTTTTTGCAGTCAAATTATCCAAGTTTTTCAAAGGACGTTTGGAAAAAATTAAAGAAATTAAACAAATAAACTAGTTTCAATGGCCTCTCGACTCGCTCTTTAATAAGTAGTATAAGCGCTCAAACTTGTAATTGAGCGCTAGGTATATTCTAAGACTGAATTGGGTTATCTCTAGGATTTACCAACCTCAGCAACTTTTGCTTAATTTGCGAATCGAAAACTTCCCATTTCATTTTGGCATACGTAGAATTTTCATTTCCCCCAGATAAGAAACCCATTGGAATTTCAAAGCCACCAGCACCAGTGCGTCCACCACCAAAAAACCGCCCAGCACTATCTTGTCCAAAGGCTTCTTTGATAAATTCATCGGGGTCTAAGGTAAGTTTTGTGGTTCTCAGGGAACCTATGACTACTTCTAGTTCGTCATCTTCATCATGAACTATCCCGTACACTACAGCTGTGTGGACGTTTTCTTCTGTCACTAGAAAATCAGCCGCTTGGGGAATTGCGTCCCTGTCGTCGTAGCGTAAATAACCAACGCCGGCTATGGAAAAGTTATTTTGGACAATGCGGTTTTTGAGCGATCGCTCGATCACATCCATCACCCGCTTAGAACGATTCGCCTGTAAAATGGCATTGAGCAACTGAGCATCATAAAATCGGCTCAAATACGCAGCAGCCATAAAATCTTCTTCTTGCGCTTGCATTAATCGATTCGTATCAGAACGCAAGCCATGCATCAAAGCCGTTGCACATTTAACGTGTTGACTAATACTGCTATCTAATTTCAGTATCCCCGCTTGTAAATACTGCGTAAAAATAGTTGCAGTTGCGCGCACATAAGGACGGACATCGAAAAACTCGGCTTTGAGTTCCCCCTGCAAACTATGATGATCAACCAGCACTACTAGCGGAATTCCAGCCTGTTGTACTGCTGGTAATAGTTGCGACGTAGTTCCCTGGTTATCAATCAATACAAATCCTTGATAAGATGACAAATCTTTAGTTTTCAGGGTTTGCATTGTCCAGCGTTGAGCCGGTAAGGTCGTCAGCTTAACTAACGCTATGTTCTCTTGGTGGCTTAAAGTCCCCGCATAAATAATTTCACACTTGATATCGTATTGTTGAGCAATTAACTGGTAAGTCCAAGCACAAGAAAGCGCGTCAGGATCAGGAAAATCTTGTAAAATTACTAACTGACGCTCATGTCTATGTCCGAGAAGGGTTTTTTGCAACTCTTCTGATTTCTGAGCAGCGAGGGAATTACCACGTTGAGCTAAATAGATACTTCCTTCACCATTATTCGACGACGGTGGTAAGGACGGTCGGGTAAGTAGTGGAAGTTCAATTGATTCTTTATCTATTTCAACTTCCTCCGGGTTCGGTTCTAATGACAAATTCTCAAATTGAGTCAGTGAAGAATTCAAGTACATAAGGAATTTTGGTTGAAGCGTGATGGCTCGTATTATGCCTTCAGAGATATTCCCATCGGTGCATCACTGGTTTTGCCACACATCTATGATCTTGGCAAAAAATTAGATTCTTGACACTGCGTATGGCAGTTTATTTTTTGTTATCAGTACAACTTGGCAGAATTTAAAATAGTCTCACCGGCTGGGGATACAATATTCCAAAGGCTGATTTAACAAGTTTTTCAGCGATTTTGAAGTATTGGCTCATTTTTTCCGCACTGGACTAGTAGTCTGTCAAGGGATTGTTAAATCAGCCTAGACTGTGTATATAAACTGGACTCAATGAAGAGGCAGGGGGAAATGGGCAGGGGGCAGGGAGAAATGACTCCCTTCCTCCTGTCGTGAAGCGGAGCGAAGGGTCTGAGTCCCCCATTTCTACAAAGTGGTTCTCGTCCAGGTGGGGTTGAATCCCCATCTGAACTATCCCCCCTGCTCCCTGCTCCCTGCTCCCTTGCCTCTTTTTCAATTTCATCATCTTTTTCTCGTTTTTCTACGGGATAAATAAGCAGATTTTTATTAAAAGCTCATAAAAGCCTTGAATATTTGTCTGACTTAGGGGATAATTGAAGGCTCTTATTTCACACTAGTTTTAAATTTCACAGTTGCTACTCTTAATACATTTTTATTATGTTTAATGAACATTAAACAACTCTTTTGCAGGAAAATCTGCCTTTGAGCCTAACTCTTTGGTAATTTTTATAAATTTGCTCATAAATAATCTATACCTTAAGAAAATAAGGTATAATCGAAAATCGGTGTGTTAAATAGCCTGAATTTTGGGAACCTGAATATTCCAGCTTTTAGAAACGTCGCCGGCAAGCTGTAAGGTAAAAAAATCTCCAAGCTGAGTCATCGAAGAGTTGTGTGTAATGTGTTGACCAACGTCAAACAATAACATCTACAGATGAAGACTTAATTCTCCTGAGGTCTGAATTGATTATGTGTAATGTCAAAGTCCTATTACATATTTTTGCCACTCTTGGTGAAGTCCACTCTTCAGATGTTTTGTCACCTCGAAATACAGGCTGCTATGAGGTTGACGAGGTGGATGACGCAAAGGCATCCGGGCTTCTTGCGGTGTGCGACAGCCTTTTTTGACGTTGCAGCGTACACAGGCAGTAACAATGTTCTCCCATGTGTCACCTCCTCCACGCGATCGCGGCATCACATGATCTAAGGTCAACTCATCTCCCGTGTAGCCACAGTATTGACAAGTATGACTGTCACGATGCAATATATTCCGACGAGTAAGTGGAATTTCTTTATAGGGAACACGCACGTAATGACGCAACCTAATGACGGTTGGCAATGGAAAATCTGAGTATATGAATTTGCCGTTATGTTCTACGTGTTCTGCTTTGCCTTTAATCAACAAAACTATGGCACGTCGCCAACTCGTGATGTTGAGAGGTTCGTAAGAGGCGTTTAGGACTAAAACCTTCCCCATTGATGTTAGCTCAAGGTATTAGTTTTTGATATCTTAACACAGATATACCTTCCTGGGGAGATGAGAATAATTTATACTTCCTAAATAATTTGCTGGCAGGTGACAGGAGCGAAAAAAAGAAGACACAAGCAAGTAATGGGACTTGTAAATCAGAAAATACCCCATCTTAGAGCAGAGTGAAGGGTACAGGGGGAGGAAAAGTCGTTTTGATTCAGTAAAATTGGATAATTCATTTTTCGGAGATGTTTCCTAAACATTTCCTCTTATCTGATTACATATTCTCCTTGTTTCTTGTATTTCCTAAATACGATCGAACTATTGTGTCAATAAATTTTATGTATAAATACTTGGGTAGGCTCATCGTTAAAATTCGAGCAAAAAACTCCAAAAAAGAAGTGTAAAAGTACGATAAATACGATTGACAGGAGTTTGAAAATATAATTAATCTCAGCTAAATAATTCCTAAAGCATTAGTTTGTAAGCAATTCTCGGTTTTTCGTATCCTTTCCTTTACCTGACATACCACGAAAAGCAGCAAATTAGCCACAAAACCAGAATAGAGGAGGTTTTTAGTCTTGACTTTCAATCTTAATTTTGCTATCATAGACTTGATAAGGAAGAAATATCTAATGTAAATAGTTGATGAGAAGAGATTTTAGAGTGATGAGGTAGGTGATTAGCTTTGCTAAACCTACGTATAGAAACTCATAACTCAAGACTCACCACCATCTTGTACAAGCTCCCGGATAAGGGGTAAACTTTCCTGATTAAATTGATATGGCTTTGCAGGGTAGCAAGCCAGAATTATTAGATAATCTGGAAGCTTTGCAGTGGTGTGATAGGAGTGAAGTGCAATGTTTAGTAGCAAGCAAACCCCTACTTTTGCTGATAGTCAGGAGCGTGATACCTATGCTTGGTTTTCTCAACGGGCTTGGGTAGAAATTGATTTGGGGGCGTTGTCCTATAATGTTAAGCAGTTGGTAAAGTTTTTATCACCACGTACCCAGTTAATGGCAGTAGTAAAAGCTGATGCCTATGGACATGGGGCGGTAACAGTTGCAAAAACTGTATTGGAAGCGGGTGCAAGTTGGTTGGGAGTAGCGACAGTTCCTGAGGGTATCCAGTTACGTGAAGGTGGCATAAAAGCCCCAATTCTGATTCTAGGGGCAATTAATACAAAAGAACAGATTCATGCGATCGCTCACTGGAAACTGCAACCGACACTATGCAACCCTAAACAAGCTTTAATATTTTCTAATACACTTGAAGCAATAAACTATAATTCTCCACTACCTGTACACATCAAATTAGATACAGGAATGTCTAGATTAGGCACAAATTGGCAAGAAGCTGCTGATTTTGTCCAATTGGTACAGGGATTGCCTCTTCTTGATATTGTCAGCATTTATTCTCACCTAGCAACAGCCGATAGTCCTGATGCTACAGTCATGCAAGAGCAGCATAGACGATTTGAGGAAGCGATCGCACAAATCAAAGCCAGAGGGATTAAAATTCCTAGTTTGCATTTAGCAAACTCAGCCGCTACTCTTGCAGATCCAAAATTACACTATGATCTGGTGCGTGCAGGTTTAGCTATTTACGGACTCTACCCTGCAACCCATTTAAAAAACAAAATCCAACTTCAACCCGTTTTACAACTCAAAGCACGAGTTACCCAAGTTAAAACCATAGCCCCTGGAACTGGTGTCAGCTATAGTCATCAGTTTATTGCACCCAGAGAAATGCGTATTGCTGTTGTCGGTATTGGTTATGCTGATGGAGTTCCCCGCAGTCTTTCCAATCAAATGGAAGTATTAATTCGTGGTCAGCGAGTACCACAAATTGGCACAATTACAATGGATCAAATCATGTTAGATGTGAGTTCCATACCCGATCTGCAAGAAGGTGAAATAGTCACCCTACTGGGAGAACAGGGAAAAGAACAAATATCAGCAGATGATTGGGCAAATCAGTTAAACACCATTTCTTGGGAAATTCTCTGCGGCTTCAAGCATCGTTTACCCCGTGTAGCGGTCATGTAGCATCAGTGATCAGTTATCAGTCTCTTCACTGTTTACTGATAACTGTCACCAATTACCTATTGCCATCTTTAATTTGCTATGCTATTATAAGTTACCGATGCGGATGTGGCGAAATTGGCAGACGCGCTAGATTTAGGTTCTAGTTCCGAAAGGAGTGAAGGTTCAAGTCCTTTCATCCGCATTTAAAAATAAATAATTGTAGCTAAGGTAAAAACTTTACCTATTTAAATCTCATTTCTTAAAGATGGGATTTGTGTATATTGCCTTATCTTCTTTTTTGTAAGCATTTATTCCTTCTCTGTGATTTTCTCATCAGTATTATTTTGCCATAGACTGTAGCCTATGGCACATAATAAGGCATTAATTTAAAAATTAACTTTTTCTTAAAACCAATACCATGTGAAGTTGCGCTAAATAAATACCGTAGAGACTTTCCATTGAACGTCTCTATAGTCATGAGTAAAAACCTGTATTAATGAGGTTAATTAACAGTAGCTGAAAAGCTAACAATTACTACCAATTACTCACTTATGCTCCCCGGCAAAGTCATCAGCTATTGTGACTGTATTGGGATTTTGTTGTAAAATATATTCATGCTACTAGGATTCAAGACCGAACTCAAGGTAAACAAGCAACAACGTCTACTACTGGCACAACACGCAGGAGTAGCTAGACACGCTTGGAATCAAGGTTTAGC
>NZ_JACJTQ010000017.1 GCF_014698735.1 Anabaena catenula FACHB-362 | reverse complement strand
TTACAGCCAAATCCCAAGATAGTCACTCATAGCAGATGACTTAGCATGGAAGCATAAGTGAGTAATTGGTAGTAATTGTTAGTTTTTTAGCTACTGTTAATTAACCCCAAGCTGAATATCCCAGGATTGACAATAGATCAATTGAGATCTATCTACACAGGCAAGATCAATAATTGGAATCAAGTCGGTGGTCCCAATCTGACTATCAAGCCATTTTCACGCCGTATTAGTGATGGCGGTACAGTTGAACTTTTTTTCCAAGACATTTTGGGTGGTCAAGCTTTCAGTCCCCAAGTCGAGTTTGTCTCTACGACCACCCAAGCCTTAAAAAAGCTGGCTGATAGTCCTGGTGGCATCTATTACGCTTCTGCCCCAGAGGTTGTTCCTCAATGTTCCATTAAACCCTTGCCTTTGGGGCGAACGCCAGGGCGATACATTGCTCCTTACCAAGAACCATTTATGTTCCCTAATGAATGTCCTAATAAGCGGAACAAATTGAACATCAAGGCCTTTCAATCAGGAGAATACCCGATTACCCGAAATCTGTTTGTGGTGGTTAAACAGAACGGTCAGAACGAGGAGCAAGCAGGCTTTGCTTATGCCAATTTACTTTTAACAGAGCAGGGACAGGAACTAATTACCCAGGCTGGGTTTGTTAAAATCCGCTGACTCCTGCTAGTTATGGCTTTGAAAATAGCAGATACCAACTTATATGCTCAGAATGTGGCTTCTAACTGTGCTTTAGTTGGCTCTATTGATCGACTCTGCTGGCAAGCAAATCAAATTATCCCCTTGGGTAAGGATTAGGCCGCGTTGACGCAATTTACCCATCAAGCGGGTGACTGTGACACGAGTTGAACCAATCGCGCTCCCAATTTGGGCATGGGTGAGGGGGAAGGGTAGGCAATAACCACGAATTACGTCGGGATCAGTTTCGCTCATTGCTGGCTCTCCGTATTCCTCAATTAACAAGGTGAGAAATCCTAAGAGCCGGTCAATTGTGCGCCGTTGTCCCAAGGCACTTAACCACAAGAGTTTGCGCTGGTGTTGATATCTAAACGCATCCATGACTTCACGGCGGAAGTGAGGCCAGTTATCTAAATCATGCCAATACATCCATAACACCGCAGTTTGGTCAACGTGGGCATAAGACTGGAGTGTAAAGGGCGATTGAGCAACGATTTCAAATGGTTGCCCTGCTCCCACAAAACCCAAAAAGGCTTCTTCTGGGGTTCTGTTGATACGTCGAGATGTTAGTTGACTGGCAGTCGCACTGACTTGGGCTGTTCCTACCATGCGGATTGCCCCTCTTTGCACTAAATAGAGCAATCCAGGTCTAGCTGGAATACGCTCATCTTTGCTGAAGGTGCGGCAGCGGTAGTGTTCTTGGGCCCAATCAAGAATGCGTTGCCAAGTTAAGAAAGGCCGTGATGCCTCGGAAAATGAAGATTGAGATTGCATAGGTAACAAAGAGCGTTCGGCTGAAGACAAAGACGTAATAAAAAGGTGCAAGGAGTGTCTTTGTGTTAACAGGGTAGGCTCAACGCCTAACAGCGTCAGCCATCTAAAGTGTAGAAAGCATATTTGCTATCTACTCTTCTGTTATACTTCTTACTGTACAATGAAGGTAGTAAAGTTTACTCATTATTCATCGAATATTCATGAAATTTTATCCTACTCTCATTTTTCTTTACCTAGAGTTAACTTCTATCTAAAGGTGGATGGAACAGGATAAAATGGTCGTATCCACAAAAGTTTCCCAAAGATCTACGTGCATCAACGGCTACTTTTTAAGAAGTATACATCAATTAAACATTTAGTCCATATCCATTTCATGAATTTTCTAAGTGATTATACTAATCATAGGGAAATTCTATGCATAGAAGATGGAAAAATCCCTCTATATCAAGGTAGAGATGATGAAAAGATTTTGTATATTTCCAGTTTAGCTTTACGGCTATCAAGGCCTCATAATTCACAAGCTATGGAAATTGCCAGCGAAATGGCTGCTTATTTATCAGCTCACTGTGGCGAAATTTTCAAAGTTAAAATAGTTCCCCCTGCTTGGATTTATGTAGAACTTACTCATCTTACCTTAGCAGATTGGTTGCACAGTATTACAGTTGAAAATACTGAATTAAAAAGTATAGAAAATAATTGCTCAATCATCAATACTAATTTATTAGTATTTACTATTCAATATAGCCATGCACGGTGCTGTTCGTTATTACGATTAGCTCACCGAGAGAGATTGATTGAACTTGTCGATAATAGCTTGAATTTTCGGGATTTCCAGTCCGCGCAATCCATACCGTGGCTTGATGATGATCAAAAATTGCGTCTCAATCAACCAGATGAAGTTCGTCTGATTCAACAATTGTTAAAATTGGTAGATGATTTGGTATATCCTGATGCTGGTAGTTCTGTTAACTGGGGAAAAGCAGGGTTAAAGTTGAGCCAAGCTTTTGATAATTTCTGGTGTAATTGCCGGATTTGGGGTGAAGTGAACATTAATTCCTGGGAATTAGCCCAAGCTAGACTGGGATTGTTGATAGCTACTCAGTTGGTGTTAAGGTCTGTGTTAGAGACAAAATTGGGGGCTTTTGCACCTCCAGAGTTATAAATTTGATTAATTCTACTCAAAGCCAAATAAAAATTTTGATTAGGGATATTGACTCAATAAATCTCCTCGGTTATAGTAGCAGGTGTGTGAGGAGCGAACCAAAGAAGACACCGAGACGAAACACGGCCAGTCGTCGGTGTCTTTTTTGATGTTTAAAGTAGAAACTTTTCCATTGCTACAGCTGCTCCATCTGCTTCTACATTAGGAGCTACCCAATTAGCGATCGCTTGGACTGGTGGTGGTGCGTCACCCATAGCGACACCAATTCCAGCATATTCAAGCATTTCCACATCATTGAAATTATCGCCAATAGTCATCACATTATCTCTTTCTAATCCCAGCAGTTCTTCTGCAAGGTAGCGCACAGCAGTTCCTTTATTAACAAAGGGGTTGGCTGCTTCCAAAAAAGTGGCAACAGATGTGGTTAAATATAGCTCTGTGGGTGTGTATTGAAGGCGTAAATTCCCCAAAAGTTCGTTGATAATATTTACATCGTCACACAACGCTAAAACCTTGGTCGGTTCATCAGTTAAAACTTGACGCAAATCACCCACGGGTATGGGGGTGACACCGCAGCGTACCGCATAACTTTCTGTTTCTCTAGTAATTTCCCGCACATAAAGTTTGTCATTAACGTAGAAATGGACAGAAAGTAAAGAACGCAATGGCGGCTGTTCAAAGTAATCTAGTAATTGCTGGGTAATTTCCCTAGAAACAGGTAAATGACGATGAATTTTTTGGTTACTTGGTTCTTGAATCCAAGCACCTTGATAAGCTGCTAATGGTAGGGTAGATTGAATTTCTTGATGAAACCGCAAAGCTGAACAGTACATTCTCCCCGTAGCTATGGCTACCTGAATGCCTTTTGCTTGCACCGCTGCGATCGCTTGCTTTACAGTTTTACTCAAGTGATTAGAATGTCCAGCAATTGTACCATCTATATCTAATACTAGTAATTTAATTTGTTTTCCTACTTCAGCTAGATTGCTAGTTGATAGTAAATCGGTGGTAGATGCTTTGTGCATAAATTCCCCAGCATTGAAGTTCCAATAAGAGATTAACAGGCTCATCTGGGAATTGGGGAGTAATGGGAAGAATTGTATAATTTTAACTTAGTGAAGTATATGAATACTATAGTATTTGTTTATTTAAAAAAATATAGTTAAGACTTTTTTTAATGATTTTTCTCGTATCTATACTGAAAAAATATATTTATCCAATGTGTTTTTCAAGTATAAATACAGATGAGGCTTAGGCTGTTGAGGCATTAAAAGCTTGTTAGGTTTCAGTTTTTAACACTAGACAAATTTAAAGAATCAGTAAAGCCTAGTATACAAGTATAGACACGGTTATTGAGATAGTTATATAAACAAGAAAGCGATAACAGCGCAGCGAACTGTGTTGTCAACTCAATCCCAACAATTTTTACATAGAAAAAGTAAATACCATGAAAGCTCAAAACATACTTATATCAGCTGGTTTAGTAGTTACTTCAGTCGCAGCAATGGCTGCTTCTGCTCAAGCGGCAAGTTTTACCACAAATTTTACCCCCAATAATCCTGACCCTAAAGCTGATATCTGGCTACAGTCAGTTACACAGAATGGTAAGACAATCAGCAATTTTTCCTTAGTTCAAAGTGCTGATATAATTTACAACACA
This sequence comes from Anabaena catenula FACHB-362, assembly GCF_014698735.1. Taxonomy (GTDB): domain Bacteria; phylum Cyanobacteriota; class Cyanobacteriia; order Cyanobacteriales; family Nostocaceae; genus Anabaena; species Anabaena variabilis_A. The sequence continues at coordinate 116,487 of NZ_JACJTQ010000017.1, read as the reverse complement.
CCTAAATCTATTGGAATCCAGAACAGTGGTGCAGGTAGTACGGATAAAGGTGATAATGCTTCTGGTCCTTCTGCAACTAATGAAGACCCAACAGGGGCTGAAATGGCTGCATTCTTAGGTAACAAAAACTTAAATAACATCATTGACACTGAAGATAATGGTACATTTAACATTAATGTATTCTTCGATAGCTTAATCAAAGAAGATAACTCAGGATTAGATAGCTTGTACTTCTGGGAACGGGGTATGAATAGTAGGTTGGAAATTCAAGCTATAGATGCTGCTGGTAATTTAATCGGTAATTCTTTACAATTATTTGCTAGTCAACAAAACTCTGCTGGCTTCAGTATTGACACCAAAGAAATTGATGGTTCTCAAGCAGTAGGTTCTTGGGGAGTCACCTTAGCGCAGTTAGGAGTCACAGAGTTAAAAGGTTTGAAATTAACAGCTAATTCCAGTTTCAATGGTCCTGATTTCAAAGTCATTGCTAGAAAAACTACTCCTGAACCTGGTGCAATGATTGGTTTAGGTGCAGTAGCTGCACTATCTTTTCTCCGTCGTCAGTCGAAGCAAAGTTATTTTTGGAAGTCTGCTAAGTAATATTGTTCTAAAGTAGCCTTAGGAATGTTTGTGAATTATCAATTTGTAGACAGTTAGCAGTAGCATGATTCAAAATATCTTGTCATAGCCTACTATTGCTATAAAAATTAGACATCTGGTGAAAATTAAATGTGCGTTTCCTAGAACCTTTGTAGAGACGTTCCACGGAACGTCTCTACATCCTTTTCCGGAGATGTCTATTATACAACCAAAAAGCGGAAGTAATCAACCATCAGCTTCTTACCTAATTATTTAAGAGTGGTCGGATATTCAATCAACTCTTAAAATAGGATATGTCCAAACATTCGGTTAACCAGTTGATTTCAGATTCACCAACTACAACTAGTCCCACCATCATCCTTGTAGATGGACATTCCCTAGCTTTTCGTTCCTACTTTGCTTTTGCTAAAGGTAAAAACGGAGGACTACGTACAAAAGCAGGTATTCCCACTAGTGTATGTTTTGGCTTTCTTAAATGCCTGTTGGAAGTAATAACAACACAACAGCCTCAAGCTATTGCCGTAGCATTTGATTTAAAGTTGCCAACTTTTCGCCATGAAGCGGATAATACTTATAAAGCAGGACGTGCAGAAACACCAGAAGATTTCATTCCCGACTTAGCAAACCTACAGGAGTTGCTAAATGGTTTTAATTTACCAGTTTTAACTGCTCCAGGTTATGAAGCGGATGATATTTTGGGAACTCTGGCACAAAAAGCTGCTGCTGTTGGGTATCGGGTGAAAATTTTATCAGGAGATAAAGATTTATTTCAACTAATAGATGCGGATAAGGGAATTACTGTTTTAAATTTTAGTCCAGAAGCATTAAAACGTTCTACAAATAGTATTACTGAATTTAGAGCAGAACAAGTTCAAGAAAAATTAGGCATATTACCTACGCAAATTGTTGATTTCAAAGCTCTTTGTGGTGATAAATCAGATAATATTCCTGGGGTAAAAGGAATTGGCGAAAAGACAGCCGTAAAACTGCTCAATACTTATAATTCTCTTGATAATGTTTATGATTCATTAACCGAACTCCAAGGTACGATTAAGGAAAAATTGATTAATGGGAAAGAAAATGCTTTTCATTCTCGTTACTTAGCGCAAATAATTGTTGATGTTCCTATAGAAGTTGATTTAGAAGATTGTAAATTAACAGGATTTAATAGCAGCGTTCTCACACCAATTTTAGAGAAATTAGAATTTAATAATTTTTTAGATAAAATCAACGAACTCCAACTTAAATTTGGTGGACAAGTTGAATCAACTCCCAAAGCAGATAAACCGGAAATAAAAAATATTGATGAAGATCATGATTTGTGGTTTTTTAGTGCTGCTGATACAACAGAAGCAAAAAAACAAACCGCTTCCCCAATTCAACCACACATCATTAATACCGAAGCTAAATTAATTGAGTTGGTGAACCTATTAAAAACATTCACTAATCCAGAAATACCTGTTGCTTGGGATACAGAAACCACCGCATTAGAACCAAGAGACGCGGATTTAGTAGGAATTGGTTGCTGTTGGGGAAAAGAACCTGATGAAGTAGCTTATATCCCTTTGAATCATAAATATGGATATAGTTTAAGTCAAGATTTGGTATTAGAAGCATTACGTCCAATTTTAGAAAGTGCTGATTATCCTAAATCATTACAAAACGCTAAATTTGATCGCTTAATTTTCAAGTGTCAGGGAATTAATTTGGCAGGAGTGGTGTTTGATACCATGCTGGCAAGTTACTTGATAAATCCTGATAGTAGCCATAATTTAAGTGATTTATCACAGCGATATTTAGGATTAATAGCAACAAGTTATCTTGATTTAGTTCCGAAAGGTAAAACCATTGCTGATATAGATATTCCTGCTGTCGCTGATTATTGCGGAATGGATGTTTATTCTACATTTGGGTTAGTCCCAAAATTGCGAGAAGAACTAGAAAAAACTCCAGCTTTATCTAAACTTTTAAAAGAGGTTGAACAACCCCTAGAAGCAGTTTTAGCGGAAATGGAATATACAGGAGTAAGAATTAATTCAGATTATCTCCAAGAACTTTCCCAGCAATTAGAAACAGAATTAGCAAAATTAGAAATAACAGCAACTGAAATTGCTGGGGAAAAATTTAATTTAGGTTCTCCCAAACAAATGAGCCACATTTTATTTGAGAAGTTGGGATTAAGTACTAAATATTCTCGGAAGATTCAAACTGGTTATTCTACAGACGCAGCGACTTTGGAAAAACTCCAAGAAGTTGATGAAAGTGGTTTTGTTGATGCGATTCAGGAATATCGGACTTTATCAAAATTAAAATCTACCTATGTGGATGCTTTACCAGTATTAGTACATCCAAAAAGTCAACGCTTACATACAGATTTTAACCAAGCTGCAACTTCAACTGGTAGGTTATCTTCTTCTAATCCCAATTTGCAAAATATCCCGATTCGTACCGCTTTTAGCAGACAAATTCGCAAAGCGTTTTTACCTGAATCAGGTTGGTTAATGGTAGCTGCTGATTATTCACAAATTGAATTAAGAATTTTAGCTCATTTGAGCCAAGAACCGATCTTACTACAAGCATATCAGCAAAATGAAGATATTCATACTGTCACAGCAAAATTAGTCTTTGAAAAAGAAGAAGTAACTTCAGAAGAACGCCGTTTTGCGAAGACAATTAATTTTGGTGTAATTTATGGGATGGGTTCTCTCAAATTTGCCCGCTCAACTGGTGTAGATAAAGCTAATGCAAATGAATTTATTAAGCGATTTAATGAAAGATATCCTCAAGTATTTAAATATTTGGAAGGAGTTAAAAAACAAGCTATTTCTCAAGGTTATGTCGAAACTATTTTAGGAAGAAGGCGTTATTTTGATTTTACTAGTAATAGTTTACGAGATTTAAAAAATAGGAATATAGAAGATATTGATTTGAGTAAATTGAAAAACTTAGGTGCGTATGATGCGGGGTTATTACGCTCGGCTGCGAATGCACCAATTCAAGGTTCTAGTGCTGATATTATCAAAATTGCTATGGTGCAATTACATGAAGTTTTAAAGGATTATCAAGCACGGTTGTTGTTACAAGTGCATGATGAATTGGTTTTTGAAGTTCCTCCTCAAGAGTGGGAAGAATTGCAACTACAAATTAAGTCGGTGATGGAAAATGCTGTGAGTTTAAGTGTGCCATTATTAGTAGATGTGCGTGCGGGTGAGAATTGGATGGAAACCAAGTAATACAGAAAAGTAAGGAGCTAATTTAGCAATATTCCTATAAGTATTAGCGGTTTTAATTACGTGTCGCTTAATTGTTATTTTACGGGAGTGCAAATAAAACAAAAAATTATATATTTTGAATGACCGTTAAATAATTTACATGGAACTGGCATGATATATATAGGTGTTTAAGTAGCAATCAAAAAAGCTGTTTGTTAATGTGTCATTTTTGAATAATTTCCACAAAAACAGTTTATTTGCAGACAAGTTGGCTACTACATCACCCCTAGCTTTGTTGTTTAAAAATTATTGGGGTGTATATGACAACAACCAATCTTTCCACACCATTGTCTTGTCCAACATTGTTTGAAGCAGACGGTAATGCAACTCAGCAATACTTACAAGCAATGGAACGTTTATTATTAGTAGTTCAAGACCTTTCTCTGGCTCGTAGTTTAGAAAGGATTATGGAAATTGTGCGGGTAGCTGCACGAGAATTAATGGCATCAGATGGAGCCACTTTCGTACTTCGAGACAACGGTTGTTGTTACTATGCTGACGAGGATGCTATTGCTCCACTCTGGAAAGGTCAGCGATTTCCTATGAATATTTGTATTGGCGGCTGGGCAATGTTTAACCGTCAACCTGCGATTATTGAAGATGTAAGTGTTGATGAGCGTGTTCCTTATGTCGCATATCAACCAACATTTGTAAAAAGTATGGTTATGGTTCCTATCCGCACTCAAGAACCAATCGGAGCTATCGGGACTTACTGGGCAACTCTCCATCAACCTACCTTACAAGAAGTCAAGGTGTTACAAGCTTTGGCAGATGTAACATCCGTAGCAATTGAGAATGTAGAAGTTTATTCAGAATTAGAACAGCGAGTAAAAGACCGTACTATTGCTTTAGAACAAGAAATTGAAGAACGGAAAGCAGCTGAAGCACAAGTGCGTCGTCTTTCTCTAACTGATGAGTTGACAGGGTTATACAATCGACGGGGATTTTTTGTAGTAGCGGAACAACAACTAAAATTAGCCCAACGCACTCAAATTCCTACCTGCCTAATGTTCATTGATTTAGATGGACTCAAACAAATTAATGATCAATTAGGACATGAAATGGGTGATGCTGCTATAGTGGCATCTGCTAACTTAATCAACCAAACTTTTCGTCAATCTGATACTTTGGGGAGATTAGGTGGTGATGAATTTGTGGTTTTACTGCAAGGTAACGACCCCAGTGTAGAGGTAATTATAGGGCGACTAAAATCTTCTATTGATGAGTATAATCAGTCTGGTAATAAGCTGTTTGTTGTATCAATGAGTACAGGAGTGGTGAATTATGACCCTAGCCAACCAGTTTCTCTAGATCATCTAATTACATTGGCAGACGAACTGATGTATCAACAAAAACGTGCTAAGAAAAAGGAAAGAATTAGCTTAATTTAATTGGGATATTTTTACCTGGAATAGGCAGCAAATATGCTGGTTATTTACTAATCAACATCTATAGATCGTAGATAGAAAAGTTTGTACTTCATTTTTCCTTCTGGAATAATAGGTGATATTTCCTTAACTTCTCTATTTATGCCTATCTACGGTGCTGATGCGATTAATTTTGAGGGTGTAAATGGTCATCGCTATTGGTTTCATGAACCATATGCTTACACTGGGATAGCGGATATTGATGAAAGACTAAGTGGTTTTCCCGTGGCGGTGTTTCTTCCCAGTCATCGACCTGTAAAAGATACACCGTTAGTAATTGGTTTACAAGGGATGTGTGCGCCATATCGCTGGAATAATTTTATCGTCCCTACGTTGACACAGATGGGTATTGCTGTCGCTTTATTTGATACGCCCTTTGCAGGTGAACGCAGTTTGGTCAGAACATTTACAGCAATAGTAGAAAATGAAATTAAGCCTTTAGTTGATCGGGGTATTCCATTTGATACGGAACTATTATCAAAAATATTTCAGCAAACTGCGGTAGATATTACCAGCATCCATCAATTTTGTCAGGAAAAATACGGTCTTAGTAGCCGTTTGGGGTTGTTTGGGGTGAGTATGGGGGTTTTATTTAGTGCCTATGCTTTTAATGCTCATGGGATTGGGGAAAGATTATTAGGTACAATTGGTCACGCTAACCTTCAAGCTTTTGCTAGTAGTTGGGGTTATTCGATTTTGCCAGATTTAGCTGCTTCTCCTTTGGGAACATTAGCAGAAAATATTTTGGCACGAGTGCAACCACAATTAAAACCTGTGGTGCAGATGCTCAAATTAGCGAAAGATTTAAAATACCCTGATAAATATGCTCAAATCTGCAACCCCATGACTTATGTTGAGCAAGTGAAATTACCGCGTCGGGTGAGATTTTTGGTAGGTGCAAATGACCCGATTGTTAATGTAAAAAATGCTCAAGCTTGCGCTAGATGTTTCCCTGATGGTGATTGTTATGTAGTTCCAGGATTAGGACATGGAAACAGAAAATGGGGTCTGACATTTGTTGATCATGTCCGTTACTTTCTGGGTACGCAGTTAGGTGATTGGTAGTTATGGAAGACGGCAAAATTTGCGATCGCTATCCTGTTCAGGATATTGCCAAGAATATGCAAAATGGCTGACTCCTTTAATTTGAGGGGCGAATTGGCGTAAAGCTGCCATCTGTGCTTCCAAGGATGGACGATTACTAATAGATTCTCCCCATTTACCAGCTAAAGCTGGAATTATCTGCGTACCTGGTTGTGCCACACTCAAAACTCGCTGTACTTGTTCTGCAATACAACTAGCATTAGCATTACCACAATTTGCATAAGCCATAGGATGCCATTCTAAAGAAGGAGAAAAACGATCCCAAGGTTGCAAACGGGAATCATAACCTTTTCCTACAGCTTGATTACCATCTGGAAAAAACACTGCCCCGGAGGGAATGCGTTGCTGCTGCCCTAGGGAACTAGCTAAGGCGACAAAATCCAGGATACCTTGCATTGCATGGGCTACAGCCAACTGCCATAGCTCTGTTTGTAAAAGTTGTTGTCTGTTGGTTGGTGATGAGAGCGACTTGTCAGCTGTTGGGGGATTGCGTCCTTGCCAAAGAGGTTCACTTTCTTGGGGATAAAGTTTATCAACTTGATTTATGTCTCCTGTGGTGACATATCCCTTACTTAAAAAGCGCCGCATTAATTCTAACCCTTTGGAGTTTAAAGCTCTACGGAAAAAGGCTTCTTGGGTTGCGGGCGTGAATAACCACAAATCGGAAACTTTAGTAGCAATAGAGTCACTTCCTGCTTGTCGAGGATAGCGTACATAGTCAAATAACAAGCCATCTGGCCGACGACGCACAACTTCTTGTACCATGCGGTAGTAATCGGTTTTTGCTTGGGTGTTATAGGGGTCGATAAATACTTGAGAGGCGTTATCTACAACAGCTAAACTGGTTTGTCCTTTACCATTACGAGCGATCGCTTCTTTTCTACTGGGAATCTGTCCGTAAGTATAGCCAAAGTTGACCGTAAACATCCAAGCATAAACCTTCAAACCCCGTTCTTGCCCTTTTTTAATCCCTGCGGCTAATAAATCCACCTTTTCTGTGCCACGGGTGCGAACTACAGCAGGCCAAACTGTGGGATTAGCGGCTGCTGGTAATAGTACCTGTCCGTCATAAAATGCTTCTAAATAAACTTGGTTATAGCCACGGCTAACAATCCGATCCATAATCTGATCAATTGCTCCCGGCTGTGTATCACAGGGATATAAACGCAACCAGATGGCTTGGGTTTGAGGCCAATTACGACTCCGACAATTCTGTAATTCTTGTGCGTGTTGTTTTAGCAGCTTTTGGTAGCTGTTTTGGCTATCTCGATTACCTTTGAGTGCTGATAAACGTAGCTTTTCTTTTTCTTGGATTGCTTTTGGTGATAGCTGACAAGACTGTAGCACTACTTGCGCTCTTGCTGTTTGGTTCCCCAAGTTAGGAAGTAACAAACTACTACTAAAAAGGACAGCGAACAAACTGCGCCAAAATAATATTGGTCTTGTAAAGTTCAAGAAACAGTTAGACATATTTACCAGTAGATTGACAAAACAGTTATCGACCCCCATTAATGAAATATACAATTAATGAGAAGACGATTACAATTGACAAGCAAAAGAAACTATTAGAAAAAGTGTTAAATGTGTCAGAGAAAGTCTTAACAGAACTCTTGATACCTTTAAGATTATCATTGATATCTTGAAGACTCTTATTGATGTCACTAAGATTCTGCTCAATTGGATTTGGTTCTTTTTTTACATCATCATTTGGCTTGTTCATTGAACTTAGCTGCTACTTCCTCTGACTAATACTAAATATTATTTCATATCACCCCCATTGATGACAACTTAAAAGCTACTAAATATTGTCAATACCTCAGTTAGTCAGATTTGGCGAAAATAAATATCCATTTTAAAAAAGATTCAACAACCTTTCTTCTGTTCTAGCTTTTTATTTCTTGCAATATAAATCTTGCACTATAAATTAGGAAAGTTTGATTCAAAAGTCAAAATTTAAACCCCAGATAGATTTATCTACATTAGGAATCAAGTAAGCAAGAGTCAAAAATGCAAAGTCAAAACTTGGAACTTTGAATTTTTGGCTCTTGACAATAAAATAACTGATGGTTAGCTACCACGCTTAAGTGCTGTTTCTACAAGATCAAACTCCTTGACTAGGCGACTTTTGAGCTTTTGAGGGATGGGACGATTAGGGTAAGAACTGTAATGGCCAGCTAAAGCGTTGAGGGCTGTTCGCATGGTTGTAAAAGAGCTAAGAGTGGAGACAGAATTAGCCCGCTGATAACGAGCAGAAAAGTCATTAATTTTTTGACGTGCTTCCGCTTGGAGTTCTGCTTTATTTGGGGAATCTGGTGATAAATCTATGGCTTGTCTCAAGGTGTTGACTACAGCCAAGGTATCTTGACGATAATCCCCAGTTAAACTATCTGGACTACCAGAACAGCCCATTAAACCAATGGTGACAACCAAAACCAGTGCAAGCAGACGCGACCAATAACGCTTCATATGCATTAAGTAAAAGAATATGTAAATCAACGTCCATCCTATCTTGGATTGGGATCATTGAAGAAGACACAGGGACACGGGGACGCGGGGACACGGAGATATGGGAAAAGAAGACACGGGGATAGGGGGAAAGAGGGACACGGGGACAATCTCTCCGCGTCCTCTTCTTCCCCCTCACCGCGTCACCGCGTCACCGCGTCTCCCCATCACCTGTCACCTATTTTGCGATACAAGGTGTCCCGTTGTTGGTAAGGTCTTTCTAGGGATGAGATCGCACTTTGCAAGGTTTCTACTTCCATACAAGTACCACCTACAGCCCCTGCCATTGTGGTAATGTGTTCTTCCATCAATGTGCCACCGATATCGTTACAACCCCAATTTAAAGCTTCTGTCGCACCAGCTAAACCCAATTTGACCCAACTAGGTTGATGGTTAGGTATGCAATTTCCTAAATAAATTCGCGCTACAGCAGTTAATAACAGTGCATCAGCTAAAACTGGTTGATCTCTTCCCACACGACGACGTAAGGATTTAGGCGCTTCTTGTCCCACGAATGGTAAGACAATGAATTCCGTAATTTTAGCTGGGTATTCTTGCTCAATAGCATTTTGTTGGAGCGATCGCAATTTATCTAAATGTCCAATTTGCTGTTCTGGGGTTTCAATATGCCCAGATAACATGGTACTAGTCGTATTTACACCTAATTTATGCGCCGTACTGACTATTTCTAACCAAGTAGCCGTATCAATTTTTTCTGGACATAGTACCCTTCGCACCTCATCATCTAACACCTCAGCAGCTGTTCCTGGCATAGAACCTACACCAGCATCCCGCAAAGCTGTAATTACCTCTGCATAGGAAATTCCATCTAATCTGGCGATAAACTGGACTTCTTGGGGAGAAAATGCGTGTAAATGCAGTTGAGGAAACTCTTGCTTAATAGTTTCTACCAACTTGAGGTAATAAGGCAAAGATTTACCGTTGATTTGCGCTTGTGGGTGCAATCCCCCTTGCATACAAATTTCTGTTGCTCCTCGACGCACCGCATCTGTAGATTTTTCCAAAATCTGCGCCCAATTTAACCAAAAAGCATCAGTATCACCCTCATCCCGACGGAATGCACAAAAACTACAATGCTGCTCACAGATGTTGGTAAAGTTAATATTCCGGTTAATTACGTAGGTAACTGTGTCACCTACTTGGGTTTGACGGAGTTTGTCAGCGGTAGCCTGAATAGCACTTACAGTCTCTGGCTCAGTCTGTTTTAACAACACAGCACCTTCAATAGGTGATATATCATACCCTAATAAAGCACGGTCAAGAATAGCATCAAAAGTTATATTAGCCACAGTTCATCAAACGTAAACTACTTATTTAATTTTCGCAATAAATTAAAAGTTGCAACTTGTGATGTTATATTATTGACAAGCCATTGCATTTCAGTCTGCCTTGTGAAATAAATACTATTTACGTTTTATCATAATGCATTTCCTATCTTGACAGATAATCGCCAATTTATCTGCTTTTAGATTCGCTTGAATTTTATGTATCCAATTGAATAGATATCGACAATAATCATTTTTTATGAATTTATGAATAAATTGAAAGCAAACACACCATTATTGATCATCTTATCTGGTGTAATTTTTTCCCTATACCTGCTATCACAAATTCCTGATGAAATTTACTTTAGTGGTGATGGTGGACTGAAAGCATTGTTAGCTAAACAACTTAGTTCGGGCAAACTCCGTTTTGATTTAGATTTAGTAGCACCACAATGGGTACATAATCTATGGGATAGCGGACTTTATCCCTTTGAAGCCCCATTTAGTTATAAGATATCCAATCTTTACTATATTACATTTCCGTTTACATTTCCACTAGTAACTGCCCCGTTTTATGCCATGTTCGGTTTTAGAGGTTTTTATATAATTCCTTTAATTTCTACATGGATAATTTGGTTGAGTTTTTATAAATTATGTCAATGTATTAAACTAGATAACCTGATTATAACCATCGGATTGATCACTCTGATATTCGCTTCCCCACTGACTATGTATAGTGCTATGTATTGGGAACATACACTAGCAGTATGTTTAGCCTTTAATGGCTTAGTAATTCTCTTAAGTAAAGGAGAACAAGATTTTTCAAACAAAGATGCCATAAATAGTGGCATATTAATTGGTTTATCAGTTTGGTTTAGACCAGAATTTTTAGCATTAGTAGCTATTTTGATGATGCTAGTAATTGCCTCATATAAAATTAAACTCGATTTCATCACTCTTATTAAAAATCGACAAATAACATTTATTGTTAGTTTGATAATAACGATATTATGTTTCTTTGCTTTAAATAAAATTATTTATAATCATCCATTGGGCGCTCATGCTTTTCAAGTAGTAGAAAATTTTTCTCTACAGACAAGACTATTAAAAGCTTTTAAATTTTTAAATGTACTTAAAAAGGAGTTGCTCTATTATTTCCCTGTAATATATTTTGCTATAGCAATTTTTATTATTTCCTTATTTAAAAACACTATTACTTTAACCTCCCAAGTTAGAAAAATATTATTCATATCAATTTTATTTATTTGTCTAGTACCAATACTTATTCCTAGTGATGGAGGTAAGCAATGGGGCCCAAGATTTTTATTAATCCTCATACCATTACTTAATATAATAGCCATATCTGGTTTGAGCATAACTCTAAAAATTAAAAAATTTGGACTCAGATATATTAGCGGTGGAATTTTTGTAACTCTATTTATAGTTGGACTTAACCTCAACACATTTACAGGTACTATCAATTCTTATCAAAAAGATAAAATAGTCAATCTTGATGTCCTTGCTTTTTTGCGTCAAGATAGTAATAAAGTTGTAGCTGTAGCTAACCAGTATGTTGGCCAAAGTTTTGAAGCCATGTTTAACCAAAAAATATTTTTTCTCACAAAAAAACCTGATGATGTGAGTAAATTAGGTTTAGCATTGCATGAACAAGGTTATCAAAAATTTATTTATATATGCCCTGCTTATGACAAATGCTTTTCAAATTCCAGAATACCTGAAACATTGCCCTTATTGGCAAGCCCAAAAAACTTAATGATTCAGCTAAAAAATATCAAAGAAAATAAAAAATACAGAATCCAAGAAGCAAGCATTATTGAAAATAAAAACTAGGAAATTCTGAAAATTTCAGCAAAGAAAGTATATTTTGAAAATGAAACCAAATTTAGCAAATTCTAACATCAACAAGTTTTTTTCTATAGAAAAAATAGCACTGATTGTGATTACCATAGCTGTCGTGCTAAGAATCATCAATCTAGGAAGTAGAGAATTTTGGTACGATGAAGTTTTATCATTATTGCTATCTACCAGTAAAAATGGTATTTATAAAACTCCTGGAGATGCACCAGTCGTATTAGCAGAATATACATCCTTATTGCGGTTACCCGTTGAGGCAAGTTTACGGGACTTTTTCCTAACTATTGAGAGTTTAATTAGGAGTTTATTAGGTGGAGAACCTCATCCACCATTATTCTTTTTGAGTCAGCATTTTTGGCTGCGTCTTTTTGGCAATAAGGAAGCATCTGTGCGGAGTTTAAACACATTGTTTAGCATTGCCGCTATGGGTGGGGCTTATGGTTTAGGAAAGCTGGTTTTAGGACATCGTGGAGGACTATTTTTTGCAGCAATGCTGGGAATAAGTCCATTTTATTTATTCCATTCCCTAAATATGCGGATGTATGCGCCCCTGGTATTATGGGTAGTTTTAAGTACATGGGCGTTACTGTATTTAATTGAACAACAAAATTCACCAATTAGCCAAAATCGTCGTAGTCAATTGCTATGGAATGGACTTTTAATTATCTCCATTGCTGCGGGTTTGATGACTTTTTATTTATATGCCTATTGGCTGATAGTTTTAGGAGTATTGGTACTTTATTTAGATAGAAGAAATTGGTGGCAACATGGCTTACGATTAGGTGCTGGAGTTTTATTAACTATGCCCTGGGTTTTGTGGGGTACTATTAAACAACTCCGCAACGCTGATTTAGATCGTTTTGGTAAAGCTAAATCCACATTACCTCCTTTGTTGAGACATTTACAAGATTTTACTAACACTTTGGGAACGGACATACTCATAGGAGACTGGGCAAGTAGTTTAGATCCAATCGTGATTACTATAGCTGGTTGTGTAGTTATTTTGTTATTTTTAGCCTGTAGTATTCACTTGTGGCGACAAGGTGAGGAAAAGAACTTAACTGTAGCTTTGATATTAGGAATTCTCCCGTTATTACTAGCCTTAGCTGTAGATATCGCTACTAAAAAGTTTACATTGGGGTTTGGCTTTGGAAGAACAATGATCATTATTCTCCCTGGCTGTTTATTATTAATAGCTTTGTGGGTAGAAAAAGCAGTTGCCAAACAATGGCAAACTCCTGTAGCAGCGGGTTTATTGCTGGTATATCTGACTATTAGTGTTGGTGATTTTAGTCTGCGGACACGCTCTGTTTTTCGCTCTGTTTCTGAATTAATTGCCCAAGACTTAAATCAGCCAACTTTAATTGCTATGAACTCCAAAGCTTGGGGTCATGTAATGCGTGTGGCTTATTATATTCCCTCTTCTTACCCTGTGATGCTGCTATCGCAAACACCATTAGGACTAGCTACTTCTTTAGAAACAATTCTCAAAGAAGAACCAGCCAAATATTCTCGTGTTGTGTGGTTAGATAGTGGCAATCCTCTCTGGTCTAAATTAAAAACAGAAGCAGAAGTAGAAATACAAAAACAAAAAATTGAACAAGTTTTATCAAGCAAATTTAAGTTAGAAAATACTCGCAATCTTTCTGGAACAATGCCTTTGGATGATTTTACTGCCAAGCTTTACACACTATCTCCTAAAACTTAAAATTTCTCCAAATTGTAGTTTCAGTATATGAAAAAATGTTGCCTAACTAAATACTGTAGAAATATAAAGTTTAGATGAACTATCCAAACATATTATGCAGTAAAACTTTTCCAATACTTAACATCAGAATAATCACTGATGATCAGATAATGAGAGTACCGTTTTTGCTAGTATATCTCAGGTAAAATTTCTAGTATCTATTATACTAAGTTTAGCAACAGTATTGAATTGATAGTTAACCTTTATACAGGCGATTCCGCAATTTTACCTTTACTGACTTTATGAATGCAAACTCATCGAACTCCCTGTTAGCAGTTCCCTCTGGGGCATTAAAGATTCCTGAATATCCAGTTACGGATGTGGTTGGAGACAATCCCATACTTCTATCTTTGGTGATTCCCACGTATAAAGAGCGTGACAATATCCCAAATGTAGTCAGTATCTTGAGCCGATTACTAGATGAAGCTATACCTGGTAATTATGAACTGATTGTAGTAGATGATGATAGCCCAGACCTGACTTGGGAAGTTGCACAATCTCTGATGCCAGAGTATCCGCAGTTGCGGGTGATGCGACGTGAAGATGAACGAGGGCTGTCTTCTGCTGTGATTCGTGGGTGGCAAGCGGCTACAGGGAGTTTTTTGGGTGTGATTGATGGAGATTTGCAGCATCCACCAGAGGTGCTGACACAACTCTTGCAAAAAATGATAGATGGGGCAGATTTAGCCTTAGCTAGTCGTCACGTAGATGGTGGTGGTGTTAGTAGTTGGAGTGTGATTAGGCGCTTTTTATCTCGTGGGGCGCAAGTGTTGGGATTGATTATCTTGCCAGGAGTACTGGGAAGAGTTTCTGACCCAATGAGTGGTTATTTTATGGTACGACGGAGTGCGATCGCTAATACTACTCTTAATCCCGTCGGCTATAAAATTCTTCTGGAAGTCATTGGACGAGGAAACGTCAGGGAAATTGCTGAAGCTGGTTATGTATTCCGTGAACGTACAGAAGGTGAAAGTAAAGTCACGTCGAAGCAATATGTAGAGTATATCCATCACCTAGTACGCTTACGGGTATCTACTGGACGCATAGGAAAAATTCGCAGAAAAGTGAATTTCCCTGTTGGTCGATTTCTCCGTTTTGGTGCGGTGGGACTAAGTGGAGTATTTGTAGATATGGCAATACTTTATTTACTTAGTGACCCAACAACTTTAGCTTGGCCTCTTACACGTAGTAAAATCTTGGCTGGGGAAATTGCTATTTTCAATAATTTTCTCTGGAATGATGCTTGGACATTTGCCGATGTATCCATGCAGCAAAAAGGTTGGAAGCTAAGATTAAAGCGGTTTTTGAAGTTTAATGTGATTTGCTTGGCTGGGTTAGTATTAAATGTACTCGTGTTGAATATGGTGTTTAATTTCCTGATCCCTAATCGCTACATTGCTAACTTTATAGCGATCGCAGTTGCAACTATTTGGAATTTCTGGGTGAACCTGCAATTAAGCTGGCGGGTAACTGAAGTAAAATAAGCCCTCAATCAATCAGCCTGAATTCTGCTGTATCAGTTCTTGATTCTGCACTTCTGAACTTCTGTTAGCCAATTTCCCTATAATTGTGATGGGCATTGTATGATAAGAAATTGTGTCTTTAATTAGATTAGGGAATTCATGGCAAAGAAGAGCATGATTGAGCGCGAGAAAAAACGCGCTAAGTTGGTGGAACAGTATGCTGACAAGCGGGAAGCACTACTAGACGAGTTCAAAAGTGCTGAATCTCCCCTAGATAAGCTGGAAATCCACCGCAAAATTCAACAACTACCCCGTAACAGTGCGCCTAACCGTCGTCGTAATCGTTGCTGGGTAACAGGTCGTCCTAGAGGAGTATACCGGGATTTTGGACTATCTCGGAACGTACTGCGCGAATGGGCGCACGAAGGTCTTTTACCTGGTGTTGTTAAGTCTAGCTGGTAGTCAGTGGTCAGTAGTCATTAGTCCTTAGTCATTTACTGTCAACCAATGACCAACGACCAATGACCAATGACCAAATCAATTATTGACCACAACAACGATCAATTCCCAGACTTTCTAAGAGTAGATCGCTAACGGCGTTGGCGATCGCAAACTCTCCATAGAAGCTTTTAGAAAAATCAAATAACTGCATCTCTGTGACAATAGCAATTACCAGAGATCCCAAGTCGTTTTCTCCTTCCATCCTTTGTCGCACAAAAATTTGTGCTGCACGCTGGGCAATATTTTGATTAACTACTTCTGGAAGAAATTCTGCATCTAACCACCCTAGTAGTCGTTGTTGTAACCATTCCCCTTCTAGCTGGGGATTTTTAGATGGTGGCAGGGTAATTGCTGGAATTGGCTCAGTCATCTTTGTATATATTATATAGATTTTGTTATCTAGGGTAATCTCAGAAAAACGCAAACAGGTCTGATTACAGCAATTTGCGGTTTTCTGAGCCTTTTTGTGATGATTTTTTGAACTATGGAATATGATGTCGCTGCTATTATTCGAGGTTATGCTCAAGGTTATTTTCTCATGGCTGATGAGAGTGATAACTTAGGATGGTATGGAAGTAAAGAACGAACGTTAATTCCCTTAAATGAGAACTTCCGCTACCCCAAGTCATTGCAGCGGGTTCTCAACCAAGAGAGGTTCACAGTGGCAGTTAACCGTGACTTTCTGGGTGTGGTAGCTGGATGTGCTAACCGCGAAACCACTTGGATTTCCCCAGAATTACAAAAGATTTATTGGCTACTTTACCAGACTGGTTATGCTTATAGTTTTGAAACTTGGCAAGGTGATAAACTAGCAGGAGGAATTTTAGGGATTGTGATTGGTGGCCTTTTTATTGGTGAATCGATGTTTTACCACATTCCTGAGGGTTCTAAGGTAGCGATGGTTAAGTTGGTAGAAAGATTGCGCCAAAGAAAATTTATGTTGTTCGATGCACAAATGATGAATCCCCATTTGTCCAGATTTGGTGCTTATATAGTCAGTAATAAAGAATATGAGATATTACTCCAGCAGGCTTTACAACGTCCCTGTTCCCTAGAGTAATATCGTATCTGGTTAAATGCTGATCATTAGGGACGAAGCGGAGACGCGGGGACACGAAGACGCGGGGACGCGGGGACGCGGGGACGCGGGGACGCGGAGAGATTTTAATAATATTTGATTTTTGAAATATATGTAGTGACAATGCCAACCAAACCCTTGCTAAGGTGGGCAATGCCCACCCTACGAGACTTAAAATTTTCAGATATCATTTATGATTCCTACATAACCAATTTAACCATTGAAACTTCAAAATATGATTTACGCAGAAAAACTGATAGAAGCGGGAAACTTAAACCCCCTGAATTAGTTAAATTCTGAGTCAGAAGTAACGCGATTTTCTGTTACCAGTGTGAGGCTAATCCATGCACCTTTATCGTCATAGTTGCGGATTAAACGTTGGCGTAAGGTTGGTGTAATTAACCAACCCATCTCTAAAAATAAAGGTTGACGTAACTGTGCTTGTAAAGGGAAAGTTGCGGAAGCACCATTAGGTAAAAGTAATATTTGCACCTGCTTTTGGGGATTTTGATCAAAGAGGATAATTGAATCTTTGATAGTAGCAGTAGAAGTAATCGTGCGATCGCCGAAATGTGTATTTTGAATTAATTGACCAGTAGTATCAATTTCTAGTTTTAAGGTTGTAGAGAAGGTAGTGGGAGAACGCCAATCTGGGTAGATGGTAACAGCTTCACCCAGCCATTCTCCCAATAAGTCATCTACTTGCAAAGGTGAATTTTCTACTGCTTCCGTACCAGCTAAATGCTCACGAATCAATGTGAGACTTTCTATTTTTCCATTTTTATCAAACAATTCCACTAGACGTAAGCGACGATTTTCATGAATTAAACCTAGTTCTGCACCAAATTCAGAAAATGGACCTAGCTGCATGGAACCTTGAGAAAATGCCCCATTTTCAAAAAACAGTACACTTCTAGCTAGAGAACTATATTCTAAAACTTGTTCAGTGTCTCCTTGGCGAATAGTTTGACGGACTGTTTGATTATTATTCAAGCCTTCTATAGAAACTACACTTTTGATATCTTCTAAAAGTGTACCTTGAGGTGAATAACGAGTAAATGAACCTTGCCATTCACCTAAATTTTGCAATAAGCATTCCCATTGTTTAGTCATGTTTTAATTTTTTATGGTTTATTTTTTGTTTTTTAATTGTTTATTATTTAGCAAAACGGTGGACAGCAAATAAGCTACCCATTAATCCGACGATGGCACCAAAGCCTAAAAGGATGAGAGGTAAGAGTAAAGTTTGCGCTGTTGTGAGTTGTACACCGTTGCTAATAAATTTGATCAACTCAGGTTGATTGGCTAATAAGCGGTTGAGAAATTGTTGAGTTAGAGAAATGAAACTCCAAGCGATCGCACCACCCAGCAAACCAAAAGAAATTCCTTGTAAAATAAATGGTAGGTAAATCCAAGCAGAAGTGGCTCCCACCAGTTGCATGATTTCAATTTCCCGTCGTCGTGCCATGACAATTAGACGAATGGTGGTGGTTGTCACAGCGATCGCTGTTAAAGTCAGAATGATCGTAATTGTTAAAGTAATCCAGTTTAGCCCTTGGTGCAACTGAGCAATGCGTTTCACCGCTTCATCTACGTACTGCACCACATCAACTCCCTGCAACTTCGCTAACTCTGTCGCTAAAGAAGGTACAACTTGCGGATTTAAAGCTTTTACCTTCATTTCGTCAACTAGCGGATTATCCCCCAGCTGCTGAGTAGCACCGTCAATATCAGCAATACCCAATTCTTTAACTAACTTACTCCAAGCTTGTTCTTTGGTAATCACTTGTACCCCAACCACTGCCGGTATTTTCGCCACCAGAGGTTCAATGTTCACAGCTTGAATACCCGATTCCAGATAAACCGATAATTCCAACTGACTACCAAACTGGTTGAGGAGTTTTTCTACTTGCCAAGAAGTTTGCAGACTTAAGCCAAACAGAAATAATAACACTGTCACCGTACTAACAGCCGCCCAATTCATCCATCCTCCCCGCAGCAATCCCAGGAAAGTTTCTTTGAGCAGGTAGTCTAGTTTTGTGAAAAACTTAAACATTAGAAATAATCATTGCTGATTGGTAATTGGTACAAACTAAAATTATTACGGCCTTCTGTCAACTGTTTCCTATAGTCTGTTCTCTGTCACCTCCCAACTGACGATAGAATTGAATTAGTAAGACATTAATCATCAAGCCATCAACAATCATGCCCTCTGACATTGCTGTAGAGAAGAAAAAGTTAAAAAATCCACCTTTGCGACTTCACTATTTAGGCGATCGCGTTTTGCGTCAACCCGCAAAGCGTGTCACCAAAATAGATGACGAACTCCGTCAACTGGTGCGCGAAATGCTGCAAACTATGTACAGTGAGGATGGCATTGGTTTAGCTGCGCCCCAAGTTGGAATTAATAAACAACTCATTGTCATCGATTGTGAACCAGACAAACCGGAGCATCCTCCACTTGTATTAATTAACCCCGTCATTAAACAGGTTAGCAGTGAACTCTGCGTTGCTCAAGAAGGTTGTCTGAGCATTCCCAAAGTTTATCTAGATGTCAAACGCCCCCAAGTGGTAGAAATTGCCTACAAAGACGAATATGGCCGTCCCAAGACATTAAAAGCTGATGACTTACTGGGACGCTGTATTCTACACGAAATGGATCACCTCAACGGTGTGGTTTTTGTAGACAGAGTAGAAAATTCCTTGACTTTAGCCCAGGAGCTATCTAAAAATGGCTTCTCGTATCAAGCAGTGAAACCAGTAGCATAGGGTGACAGATTCGTGTATTTAACTCCAAAAAGCGGTTTGTTTTTAGGCGGTGCTTGTGTAAGTGCGATCGCAGCGGTAGGTTCTGTATTTGAACTCAGTTATGGACAACCAGATTTAGGTGTCCAAACCACCGCAATTATCCTGGCTTTGAGTATTCCCATCACCGTATTATTTTTCTTGGCCGCAGTGAGAGATGCACGGGCTAACATGAAATAAGCATCAAGGATACAAAGAAAGGTAGAGGGATGAAAAAAAATGCAAAATTCATTCTTTTACCTTTTATTTTTCCCAATATTTCAAATTTAGCAATCCGGTTTGATTACTTAAATTACTCGTAGCGGTAGGGAACAGGGAACAGGGAACAGGGAAGAAGGGAGAAGTGTACAGACTTTGTAAGCACAAAGCGCAGGCCACTTTCACAAAAATCAAATAGGAATCCTATAGAAGAATGCTATCAACTTCTACTCAACTATTGCGACTTTCCCAAGGACATCTCAACTTACTTGCAGCTTGTCCCCGCAAATTTCAGCATACCTATTTAGAACAACTCACCACGCCCGCAGATCCCCAACATGAAGAATATCAAACTTTAGGTAGTCGCTTTCACCTGCTCATGCAGCAGCAAGAAATGGGTTTACCAATTAATAGTTTTCTGCAAACAGATGCTCAACTGCAAAATTGGATGACTGCTTTTGCTAAAGTTGCACCTGAAATTCTCACACCTGACACAAATAACCAAACTTTTCGAGAAAGTGAACACTATCGTACTTTACAAATTCAAGATTTCTTACTTACAGTAATTTATGATTTATTAATTGCCGATCATCAGCAAGCACAAATTCTCGACTGGAAAACCTATCGCCAACCACCAAATAAAACCTCTTTAGCTAAAAATTGGCAAACACGTCTTTATCTGTATGTTCTAGCAGAAACAAGCGAATATTTACCTGAAAATATATCTATGACTTACTGGTTTGTCCAAGCTCAAGGAAAACCACAAAATATTAAATTCGACTATAATCATCAACAACATCAACAAACAGAACAGGATTTAAATCAACTATTAACTCATTTAAATGATTGGTTACAAAAATATCAACAAAACCAGCCATTTCCCCAAATAGCCGAATTTAAAAAAGCTTGTGAATTTTGTCAGTATGCTGTTAGATGTGAACGTCAAAAAGATAATCAAACAGAGATAATTATAAATTCTTTACCAAAGTTTGAGAACATCCAAGAAATATCAATTTGATATTTATAGCAATTATGAAAACTTCTGATGAAACAGATGCTATTTATGTCCGGGAATTAGGAATTGATGATATCGCTCCTGTTTACCACTTGGGTGAAGAACTATTTACGAGCGAGTTATATCCTTACTTATACCGCACCTGGGATGAATGGGAAGTAATTGGACTTTACAACACAGATCCAGAATATTGCCTGGTTGCGGAAACAGAAGGTGAACTTTCGGGATTTATTTTGGGAACTATTATTACTAAAGCATCGTGGAATTATGGTTACATTTTGTGGTTAGGTGTAAATCCCAAATTTCAACGTCGAGGTGTAGCAGATATATTAGTT
Source organism: Anabaena catenula FACHB-362 (assembly GCF_014698735.1). Taxonomy (GTDB): domain Bacteria; phylum Cyanobacteriota; class Cyanobacteriia; order Cyanobacteriales; family Nostocaceae; genus Anabaena; species Anabaena variabilis_A. The sequence goes on along the minus strand of NZ_JACJTQ010000017.1, from coordinate 95,276 downwards.
GATAAAGTCGTTGCCAGAATGATTGAAGATGGAGCGCGGTTTATGTTGGTAGATACAGATCCTACTAATACCCCAGCCGTGAAATTTTTTAACCGCAAGGGTTTTGGTAATATCCGCCAGCATATTTTCCTATCAATGAATTTAAGTAAACACCCATATTATGGCAAACTCATTGATTACGAACATCAAAAAGCAGAAAGAGCCGGTTATAGACGTACACGCCCTGCTATTCGTCCTCGTAAATCAGAAGGAGTTGCCGGTGAAGTAGTTCTTAATCCCTTAGTCAGTGAATCTACAAATGATGTCATTAACGATAATGATTTATAAACTTTGAGTTTTTAATTTTGAATTTTTTCATTTTGAATTGATAAAATGCAGTGGATTCTGACAACAACTGAACAACCCCCGGAATGGTTTATTCAGACAGTTAAACATCATACATCCCTATCTAGTGGAATTTTCGCCGCCCAATTACTTTGGCAACGGGGTATACAAACTGAATTACAACTAGCCGCATTTGTAAACTATCAAACTTATCAACCAGCTAGTCCCTTTGAATTTGGACAAGAAATGTATTTAGCGGTAAACCGTTTAAAAAAAGCCGCTCAATCTGCTGAAAAAGTGGCAATTTGGGGAGATTTTGACGCTGACGGTATTACCTCAACTGCTGTATTGTGGGATGGTTTAGGACAGTTTTTTGAACAAGATAGACAATTAACTTATTACATTCCCAACCGTTTAAAAGAATCCCACGGACTAAATCAATCAGGAATTGATAATTTAGCTCAACAAGGTTGTAAATTAATTGTCACTTGTGACACAGGTAGCACAAATATTGCAGAAATTATTTATGCACAGCAATTAAATATAGATGTCATCGTTACAGACCATCATACTTTACCCCCCGAACGTCCTCCAGTTAATGCCATTATCAACCCTCGTTATTTACCCAAAGAACATCCTTTATTTCATCTTTCTGGAGTTGCGGTAGCTTACAAACTGGTGGAAGCATTATATGAAACTTTGCCAGATGTACCCCAACATCCATTAAGTGATTTATTAGATTTAGTAGCCATAGGTTTAATTGCAGATTTGGTACAATTAACTGGTGACTGTCGTTATTTAGCACAATTGGGAATTCAACAATTACACACAGATCATAAAAAAACAGTTACAGAAAAACGACGACCAGGAGTAGGAAAATTATTAGAATTATGCCAGAAAAATGGTGATCGCCCCACAGATATCTCCTTCGGTTTGGGGCCAAGAATCAACGCTGTTAGTCGCATTCATGGTGACGCTAGTTTCTGTGTAGAATTACTAACTAGTCGAGATATTAAACGCTGTCATCAATTAGCAGAAGAAACAGAATTAGCCAATTCTCGTCGTAAGTCTTTACAAAAAGATGTCCAAGCCCAAGTAGCAAAAAAACTGACCCAATTAGACTTATCAACTACCAACGTCATTGTTTTAGAAGATCCGCAATGGGCTGTAGGTGTATTGGGTTTAGTTGCTGGACAAATAGCACAGGAAACAGGCCGCCCGACGATTTTGTTAAGTACAGAAAACTCTCTTTCTGACTCAGACACTTCTGACAACTCAGCACTTTTAGCCCGTGGTTCGGCACGTTCGATTAATTCGGTTGATTTATATCAATTAGTTAAAGAACAAGCACATTTATTACATCATTTTGGTGGACATCCTTTTGCAGCAGGTTTGAGTTTGTTAGTTGAAAATATTCCTTTATTTACCGATGCAATTAATCAAAAATTACGACAATCTTTAGGAGGAATGAATCTCACACCCACAGTCCAAGCCGACTTAGTAGTAACTGTTGCAGATTTGGGGAAAGATTTATTTTTAGAACTCAAAGTTTTAGAACCATGTGGAATGGGAAATCCAATTCCTAAACTATTAATTAAAGACTGTTGGTTTGAAAATTCTTGGCATCGAAATCAGGAAGATTTTAAAGGTAATAAAATACAATATATTAAAGCTGAGTTTGATATTCGGGATGATTCGAGTAACAGTACTTTTCCTGGTATTTGGTGGGGACATTATAAAGACGATTTACCTATAGGTAAATGTGATTGTATAGCAGAAATAGATTTTAATAGCTATAAAAAACGCTATGAAATTAGATTAATTGCTGTGCGTCCCTGTGTTGATTCGGAACTGAAAACTCAAAATTCAGCAATTATTTTAGACTGGCGAAATCAAGAGTATTCAGAACTCAGTAATAAAAACTCAGCGCTGATTATTAAAGATTGTCCCACTAATTGGGATGATTTGCGTGCATGGTTGAGAAAGTCGGTTTATAATCAACAACAATTAGCGATCGCTTGGTCGAAACCCCAAAACCCAGCACCTAGGGAAGTTTGGCTGAATCTGGTAGGAATTGCTAAATATCTCAGCCGCACAAATCAACCAGTTACCCGCATACAACTTTTAGAAAAACTGAGTATCAGCGACCAAACATTACATTTAGGATTTAAAGCTTTAAAATATTTAGGGTTTACAATTCAACGTCAAGATCGTAATTTCCAAATTACCTGGAATACTAATAACGCTTCCGAAAGTCTTGTTGATAATGCTGTTAAGCAATTTTTATCCGCTGTCAAAGAAGAACAATTTCAGCGAGAATATTTCGCCACAGTTCCTCTCTCTATTATTCAAAGCAACGCTTTTTAAAATAATTCGTAATTCGTAATTCGTAATTCGTAATTCGTAATATTAAATCCGGCTAATTGCTTTTCAAAACAACTCTCCGCGTCCCCCTATCAGCACTAATGATCATTTCCGGACACGATATTACTTCTTTTAGTAGTCTGCATATATCTGTAAATAGCGGCAATATTTCGAGCATCATCAATACCCCGGTGATGTGTACCTTGTAATTCCATCTTTAAATGTTTAAGGGCTTGTGCCATACCAAACTTATGAGATACACCCAAATATTCTGAAAATTCATTTTTGATATTTCTGTGTTCAGAACCAAAAGGATAGGTAACATGATGATATTTACAATCTTGTAAAAATTGTGATTTGTCGTAATTACCCCAAGAACAGAAGATATAATGAGGAAATAAATTCATCCATTCTGTTAATTTTGACATCACCTCTGGGAAATGGGGTGCTGCGTCAACTTGTTCCTGAGAAATACTAGTTAATTCTGTACAAAAAGCTGTAAGTTGCGGATTTCTTACAGGTTTAATAAATTGTTGAAACTCAGAATCAATTTCCCAGGTTTTTCTATTCAACATTACCGCCCCAATTTCGATAATTTCCATTTCGTGACGGGGAATGCTACGTTCATTACAACAAGTAGCTTCAAGATCAATGATGAGAAAATAGTGATTCATAAATAATTCAAGATTCAAAAGTCAAAAGTCAAAAGTAATTAGTGAATTTCTGGTTATGGCAAAGACTTTAATTTGAAGGAAAAGGTTTAAGCCATCCAAGTACGATAGCAGTATCTAGAACAAAAGCAGCAACAGCAAAGGATAATATACTTTCTCCCGATAATGTCAAAAAAGGCAGAATCGTGCCAGTATAATTCCAGCCAACTTCTATCTGAGTTAATCCCCGCACCAAGCCAAAAGCAAAGACACCACCAGTATTGAGGTGAGGATTTATGTCAGTGCGGATAATATACCGATATGTAATACCAAATAGCAAACCAGAGAAGCCAGCTATGGCGCTACTCAGTAAAAATTGTAAATTAACTAGATGAGATTTATCCAGAATCAGTATGGGAAAGTACTTAGCCAGCACAAAACTATTAATAACACTGGTGATGAGAAAAGCTACTCCCACAGATAAACCGCCTATAATGCCCGCTTTTACCGATTCTACGCGTTCTGCCATCAGTTTCATAAACTTAGCAAGTTCCTCTAAATATAGTTAACAAATCAACTGCCTTTTCACTTTAGGTCAGAATCCCAACAATTTTAAACCACTAGTTAAGTAACCAGTGGTATTTTTATTTACTGAACTGCTTTCTTTAACTCTTTAAACAACAATCTACAGCCATAAGCCGCAGTTTGACTGATAACGAGATTGCCAAAGCCTTTTTTAACCTCCCTCTCTTTCACGCTAGACATAACCTGTTCCGTGTTCATTGAAGCAGTCAAAGACATTTGCATAGTTTGCATGGTTAGGTTTATTGTGGCCTCAAGTTGTGGCGCTAATTCCTTGTTAACCATTGGTAACAAATTTTGGGAAAGCGATCGCTTAAATTCCCTCAACGCTTCAGCTTGCATCTTGGCTACTACTTTTTGTTTCCATAACTCTGGGTTGTCCTGGAATTGTGCGCGGCGGGAGTCGTAAAACTCACCCAACTTTTGACCAATTTCATTTTGAGGACGAGCGCGAACTGGTGCGATCGCATCCAAAACCCACAGAAACAACTGAGTACGACACAATTTAGAACCCGCGCCGGTATTCATAGTTTCCCTGTCGCCGCTGGAATATTCATCCTTAGCCATACCCAGCCTACGTTTAAACCTTCCCAATGACTCAAACTTTGTAATCGGGTAAACTTGGCTAATCAGCAGCGCCTGTGGTCTAGTCCCAATTCCGAACATAGTCATAACCTTACGGTAGGGGATAAACTCAGGAGCTTCCAGAACTTCCAGAATTTCTGATTTAATTTCTGACTCCCATTCCTCCAAATCACACAGCAAGTTAGACAGACGGCGGGTGAAAGTAGAAATCTCTACCCTATACTTGGGAGCAATAGACTTTTTGTAAAGATTGTCGTAGTAACTATTTTTTCTAGCTTTACGCTCACGACCTGCTAACCATGCCCAAAGCGGTGGCAAGTCATCCCCTCTAGCCGGTGACTGCTTTAAAGCAGCTTCTGGAAACTCACGAGCTAATTGTTGTCTGGCACGATTGATCACAGGGGACTGAATGCGGTTAAGTGATTGCAATTGTAACCAAAGTGTCCGTAACCGCGATACTTTGCCGGCTTCAAATTGAAGGAAGAAATCATCATCTTCCCAGTGAGCTAGAGCGTAGGCTGCAAGTGCCAAAGCATCAGCTTGGTCATTTTTATCAGGTAGCTTGTGTTGTTTGCGGTAATGCACAGCCTCTTGGTGTCCAACCCAAAGAACCTTAATTCCTTCACTTTGACAAATGTGCGCCCAAATCCAGGAATAATGCACACCTGTAGGTTCCATAACAACAGCATCAGGTTTGAGCATCAATAACTTTTCAACCCCATCAAAATTAGCTTTAAAAGTTAAAGGGTCATCATCTTTAGAACGTCTATTTTCTCGAAAATGTGTTCTAAAGTTTTTAGGAATTGATGTTAATTCCCAAGCAACAACACTGTTTTTACAAACGTCTAAACCAATTATTTTCATTAAGTTTTCAAGGTACAGATTGGGTTTACTTCCGCACAAATTCCCGTGTATAATAGTTCACGAATCACCCAAAATTCACATCAATTCACTTTTAAAACTTACACAGGTGGAAACATTAACAGCAGATGAGTTCATGAAAAGGCTAAACCATTGGTCACTTCCCGGTAAAAACTCGTACCACTGTTGTTGTTTCCGCTCCATTGCTGGAGGCGAATTGAGTTGCGCGACCCAATCCGCGACACACCGAGGGGTGTGTTTCGGCTGCTGGGTCAAGCAGCCTCATCAGGCGGTTTTAAATTTAGGGAAGTTGATCACAACTGCTTTGGCTTTATTTTGCCGCCCGGTGTAGTATTGGCGAATAAACTCATCAATGGACTCTGGAGTTTGTCGCGCCATTCGCATTTCTGCCTGCTGGACAAGAAAATTTAAACATTCATCAGGAGAGCGTCCAGAACCTTTGGAGAAAAGCTCAACCGCTACACCAAGAGTCAAAGAATTAAGCATAAAGTCACGCTTGCTTAGTAGAAATTCATCTTCTTGTGATTCAGTCATTTGTTTTCTTTATTCTCAATTACTACAACTGTTCGAGATTGTTCGTTATCCTGGTTCCGCCATGATTCGGCAATTAAATCTCCTACTATTGCGGAAACTTTATCGTCAGGCAAGCCATCAACGTATCCGATGATTGGTATCCCGAAAAATGCAGCCATATCGTCAGCCGATACGTCACATTTTTGAGATAAAAATTCTGCCATTTGAGAAGTTGTAGCTGTATTAACTACAAGTGTTCGCTTACGAATCAATACATAATCATCATCGTAAGGTAGAAGTGATCTTTGGATGCTTTGATTAGAGGAAGAGGTCTGTGTCATTATTGATGTCTTCTTCGGTTACTTTATGAGGGTCGGGTGGATAAAGTTCATTCATTACAAGTTCTTTACATTCCTTCATTCCTTGCTCTGGGGTTTCACCAGCGTCGGCATTGACTATAAATTCAGCTTCAACGGTTTTAGATTGGTAGTTACCCGGATTTTTAATCTGTTTGTAAACAACTTTTGTTAGTGGCATTTTCACCCCTTAAAATTCATCTCGTAATTAAAATCTGGTCGGAGTTGCTTGAGGATGCGTAGGTAACTTTCAGCATCTGAACGATGACGAAAAGTTTTCACATCCACCCATGCAAACGTGTGACCTTCGAGTCTAGAAATAACCCAGGGTCTAAGTTGTGATTGTGTAGTCATGACTTTATTGTTGGTTGAGTTGCAAGATAATTGCTGTCATTTGTTTTTCAACGTCAGGGTCATCCATAAGTCTGACAATGCTGTTGATCAGTCCGACGGCAACCATGTATACCTGCCATTCCTCCAGTGACGGATACTTGTCCCGAATCTTGTCGTTAAGGTCGTCGAGTGAATCTAAAACAAGAAGTTCGTGTTGGTTCACAGGTATTGGTCGTTGGGTATTGGGTAACAGGGAATTAGCAATGGGGAATTTTCCCCATTACTATCAGTCATCAGGTCAGGAACACATCAAGAATTATTTACTCGTCATCTTCGTCATCTTCGTCGTCCTTGGACTTGATGACTAGAATTGCGTTACGATTTTCGTCTTTTTTAACTTCGTCGATGTGCAAATTAACGCCATCATCTTCTACTTGAACAGTTGCGCCGTCTTGAAATTGATCAAGTTTTGCAATGAGTTCTTGAACTGTTAAGGTCATGGGTTTTATCCTTTGATTTTGGAATAAGTGGTCGTGTTGATATGTGCAATTCATTGGAATTGCAGACATGGATGAGAGAAAGTCCCCAAATTAGTGGGGACAGACAATTTAGCTGTACGTCTACCAGGTTGTTTCCGTGCGGATACTCGCAATCACAATGCACGGGTGCTTGCTCCATGTGGGAATCCCCGGTGTGGGGTGGGAGCGTTGTTAATCCTATATAGGATATTGAAAAATAACATAGCATCCTCTATAGTAATTTGTAAAGAGAAAATTGCTATTCTATATAGGAAGTTGCTAATGGTTGTGGAAAATGCCGAAAGCCAAACACCGCGAGAATGGACAAATCAAGAAGAGTGTAGGGCTAGTTCTGACAGAAGATGCCTTGATCGGACTGGATGCAATAGCCAATCAGTTTGGAGTGAGTCGCTCACATTTAGTCGAGATGATTGGGCGCAAACAGATTCCTGTAACACTGGAGGCATCACTCTTGGGGGAACCCTTGAGCAGCTAATTAATGACACTCATGCTGAATTGCGTGAACTGGACAATAGAAGCGAGAAGTTGCATAAACGTTTGTCTGAGTTAGTTGAGCTGCTCAATAGTTTGCAGAAAACCGAAAATCCATAAACCGTCCACCTGTTCCACAGGTCAGGACGGTTTTTTAATGCTTATGACTGGCATCACTGAAGGGAAACACTTAAAAGCTACATGATGAATTAATACCACTCACCTTATTAACTCATCATGAGCCATCCAATTCTAATACTGTTACTGGCGATGTTGGCAGGGTCTTTGTATCTCGCGTGGCTAGTTATCGACGCGGATAAATCAGCGCGGCGGCGTTACAGGCGGACTAGTAAAAATAGTGCCAAACGCAAGCAAAAGGTTAGTTCATTAACCAGAGGCAAGCTGTTGAGGATGGTACAGGGAGATGAGGATTTGGCTTACAGACTAGTCAGGCACGTGAAAGCTTCGTTCCCGAATCAATCGGATCAGTGGTGCTGGGAAAAAGCGATTTGGGATTTGGAGCGCGATCGCAATTAACATTCCTGCCACCTAACCAATAGGTGGCGACAGATTCTTGTATTCAAAAACATGACTTGGACAAATAAACACGACGCTTTCTGTCTAGAGAATCACATCCCGCCCGCTGCCAAACTTCTCTGGCAGTGGCTACTACATCACCACAAAGAATCAGAAGAACTGGAGCCAGAACTCAAGAAAGAGTTCAATGCCTGGGTGCAAAAGCATCGGGGTAGAGGCTATCACGTCAACACAATCAAAACTGCTCTTGCTCGCTTGATTGATTGTCGAGTAGTCCAGGTGCTAAAACAGTGGTCATGGCATGAGGTACGAATTATCACCCGTCCCCTAGATTTCTTTAAGCCGAAAAAAAATTCACAAAACCGTCATCAAATTGACAAAAGACAGCCCTCAAACGATATATCTACCGAAAAGGAGGTTTGCAGCAGCAGCAATAATTCTATTAGCGAAGAACAGATACTCGAACATGAACAAGTACTGACAGAATGCGAAAACGTCGGTATTGTATTTGACCCAATTGGGTCACCAGAGATTTTAAATTACTGCCATGAAGAAGTGAAATTAGCGATCGCACTTTTTCACAAACGTGGTGGACATGAAAAAATCAAAAATCCTCAAGGTTGGTTGCTCCAGTGCTTGCGCCGATGCTGGTATGACCAACCCAAAAACTGGAGTTTTACCGATTTACTGATAGCTCTAGGAATTCAGAAAACTTAAATTTTGGATTTTGGACACCAAGTGTTTACCAACTATGAATACTTTGTTTAACCTGGCAGACTACAACACAGTCACCCCAGTGCGTGACCCCTATTGGGATGAAATCGTTTTAGACAGCTCTGGAAGAGTTGAAGAAAGCGGACAAACTACACTTTTTTATGATTCAACTGAGGAACCGCCGGAGCCTGATGACTTCCAGAACTTACAAGATTTTGAATTAGCTTGGCAAGATTGGGAAAAATTGCACCCAGACTTTAAGTCAGATATGAGTGTTCTGGAAGAGGAAGAAAGTCTTCCAGAACAAGAAAAAACTGATTATCCAGAACTTCTCCATAGTCTTCCAGAACAACCTAAACAGTGGCTGGAAGAATATTATGTAAGCCGCAATGGTAAAAAGCATTGGTATTTCCGATATTGTTTTTACTCGTTGGGGATTCACCACATTCATATTCCAGGGGGAAACATTGAGAATGCGATCGCAATTGGGAGGAAGGAGATGATTGAGAGAGCGATCGCACTGGGCAAAAGTCCTTACGAAATTCAAAACTTTATCAAAGGCGGTTTTGGGCTTAACGGTTACAGACTTCTCTAAAAAAAATAACTCCCCCTGCGCGCAAAGGAAAGTTAGTTACACCATCTTGTAATTGACTTGTTTAGGGTTGCAGTACAAATATATCACAATCCCGCTACGGCCTTCATTACCTGTTCCGGTGAGGTTTGGATATATCGCTGTAAATTCTGCAAACTTTCATGTCCGGTGATTTGCTGAATTACAGACAGAGCAGTTCCATTGTTCGACAGATTGGTGGTGGCAGTACGACGGAAGCTGTGGGAACTATACCCAAGTCCTGATAGACCAGCCTGCTTAATTGCCCGTCTGAGTGCATCGTCAGCCGATTGAAATTGTAAATGGCCACTTGCGCCTGGAAATAAAAAGCCAGCACTAGGATTTTGACTTAACCAGTAATACCGCAAATACTCCCTCAGTTTTGGACTTGTGGGGACTTGGCGCGTTTCTCTGGTTTTGGTGGTACGTCGCTGGTATGTAATTGAATCCATCGGCTTGCTGTCGCTGTAAACATCAGACGTTTGCAGCTGCAAAACTTCACCCATTCGCGCAGCGGTCAAGTAAGCAAGGCGAAAAATCATCTTGTGATTTTCGCCCACTGTTTTTTCTATTAACTTGTCAAAGTCAGCTTGAGAGAAAATTGAAGCTTGTCCACATCTGTTTACCTTCATCTACCAGTTTCACTTACTACAATAATAAAACTTGTATATTCGACTTTTTGATATTAGATATCAATAGCTGTAGTGTAGACACAGAAAGCTTTTACGTCAATCGTATATTACACATCTTTTACCTAAAAGATGTATATTTTCAAAGTTTAACTTCTAGTTTATAAATGTCTTTAATCATTATTAATAATTAAAATGGCAGTCCCAACAATCGCCGAGGTGTTTGGAAGCGGTGCTTCACAAACCGCTACAACTATCACAATTGCAAAAGCTGACCTTCCAGGACTAACGGCATCTTCAAGTAATACAGCAGAAAGTTTATTAGTGGGGATTATCTTGGCAGCCCAAGCCTTTTTGACTCAAGCAGCTTTTGGCGCGAATATCGACCAAAGTACATACATAGAAAGTGGCTTCCCTAGTTTCACTAACAGGGGGACAAACAACGATTCGTATCGAGTTGATCAGTTGACGATTAGTTTAGCCAAACTGGATAGCGGCGCAACATTAGACCCAGACGATTACTAATGCCAGCAACACTTAATTATTCATTTGCGGGGAGTCCGAAAACAAAGGAATTCCCCACCTTCTCCTCTTCGGAATTGACGGTAGAGACTGGAGACCGATACCCCGGTAAGCCGGATGGGTATGACGGTAAGGGCTACAGATTAATTTTGAATGCCAATGTAATCGGCATTTTTCACTGGCACACGATCGCACAAACGGACAGAGGGAAGAATTTATACGCAATTAGATGTTGCGAGACTAAGGTAAGGGACTACGACATCATCAATCCGCTCTTGTTGGTCAAAGATGCTTCTATAAATTGTCCAACGCATTGCGATACTGTCCCGAAAGAATGCTTTTTAAAAGTTAAAGTAACGGCGACAGGGGTGTTGATTTTCGAGGATTCTGGACAATGTCCGGTTGATTACGGCTGGAGCAATTGTCCTCCAAACACCTTGGATTGCGGGAACTGTTGCTTGGATTGTGCAAGCATTTTTAATGCACTATCAGGATTAAAGAAAGCTTTATTCAACCTTAAATAACCATGAGTAGCTGTGACGAAATCTCTGCTGAAATTGCAGCAGTAAAAGCTTTAGTTTTGGGACTTGAGAATAAATTCGCTCTCAAGTCTGACCTTAATAAATACATTAAAAACGAGGAAAAATCTAGCATAATTAAGTCCGCCATAAATGGCGCAGACTTACTAATAACTCCGACTATCGGATTTATAGCTGCAAAGGCAATTGCTCCGGTAGCAAAGGATTTGTCAATATTGACAACAAAGACCTTACCCGTAACAAATGCCCTCTCGCCTCTAGTGGGAAAAGTTGGGGTGCTTTTACAGATAATATCTTTGATATCTCAGATATTAATTGCCGTGGCGCTAGTTGGGCGTATTGATGCCCTCGAAAGTTTAGTGGATTCTATTGCCAGAGATTTATCTAAAATCCTGACTCTGATTACTCCAATTAAAAGCCTTGCTCAATCTGCACTAAGTAAAGCCGAACAAGCTCTTTCTCGTGCGCTAATTCCTGGTGCAAAAGGTGAGCCAGGTATTCAAGGAAAGCGAGGTTTACAGGGTATTCAAGGTATTCAAGGAAAGCGAGGTTTACAGGGTATTCAAGGTATTCAAGGAAAGCGAGGTTTACAGGGTATTCAAGGTATTCAAGGAAAGCGAGGTCTACAGGGTATTCAAGGTATTCAAGGAAAGCGAGGTTTACAGGGTATTCAAGGTATTCAAGGAAAGCGAGGTTTACAGGGTAAATCTGGCTTAGATGGGAAATTTAATATGGCAGAATTACAAGGTATTCAAGCACAACTCGGACAAATAAATTCAAATATTCTCGCGGGAAATCTTCGGAATATAGAAGCTATAAAAAAAGTACCCGTAGAAATAATTGCTGATAACAAGCGACTGGCTACAGATGTAATTCCTAGCAAAATGCAGGAAAAACTTTGTGAGGAATTACAAAACGGAAAGTGTTTTCCTAATGGTTTAAATATGTGGTACGAAGCCTCACCATTAGCATCAGTACCAAACAAGATTTCTAATCTTACTCCAGTGGTAGTGAATACTGGCAATATTGTAAACAATGCAAACAACAACGTTACCAAATTGGGTAATCAAATCAATAACGTTAACAACAATGTCACCAACTTAGGCAATCAGGTTAATACCACTAACAATAATGTTACTAAATTAGGTAATCAGGTTAGCAACATCAATAACAATGTCAACAATGTTAAAAACAATGTCACTAACTTAGGCAATCAGATAACTAATCAAATCAATAACAACTTTGATTATATAGATGATCGCATTACCAATATTGATAACAGCGTTAATACTGCCAACGAGAATATCAACAATGTAGATAACAGTGTCAATAATTTGAGCAATCAAGTTACCAATGTAAATAACAGTGTTAATACGACTAATCAGAATATTACCAATTTAGATAATAGTGTCAACAACTTAACCAATCAAGTTACCAATGTAAACAATAATTTTGATACTACCAACCAGAATATAACTAATGTTGACAATAGTGTCAACAACTTGACTAATCAAGTTACCAATGTAAATAACAGTGTTAATACGACTAATCAGAATATTACCAATTTAGATAACAACGTCAGCAATTTAACCAATCAAATTAATGGTGTTGATAATAAAACAACACAAATACAGCAAACTCTTGAGGAAATAAAAAATCAGGAATCTGATTGCGATACTTATTTCACAACTGTAACTGTTCCTGTCGGTTCATGTGAACTTAGCACGACAACCGGTAAATGGGAGTTTAAGGAATCACAGATAAATATTGATGTAATTTGTAACAAGCTAAACACTAAAAGTGAATCCTCTAAGGTTTACAACTTTTACAAACAGCAGTTTGACTTGTACAAAGACTTTTGCAATGCGAGAAACGATGACAACTATGCAGTTGTACCGGAATGGTGGCAAGTCAGGAATTTTCAGAAGCCACAATTAGTTGTTCAATTCGCAGAAGTTCTGCCCGACGGGAAGCTAGGTAAATCTAGATGGACTTCAACCATCCCGCATTATAACAAAGACAAGAATTATAAATTATCTATTCCTGATTACGAAAAAGGAGATTATGAAGGAATTAAAGAGTTAGCCGACAATTCCAAGATAATTGTTAATGGAAGCAACGAAGCCACTTGCCTGCAAGTAATAAATAATTTATTAAGTCATGTTCCTGAAAAATTTACTATTGGTACTAAACCCCCCAAGATAGGCAAGAGGGAGGGAGTTTACAAAAAATGCAAAGTCAGAGCAGTTCGTTGTCATTATTTCGCAACGGGTCAACAAGATTTAGTTCCTACATGGTCAAAATCATTGAGAAAAAATGACTGAGTTTTATGAAGTTTATATGATAGATAATCGGCGTGCTGTTCCTTTGCAGGCTTATGCACGTTTACTTAATTATTCTCCAGGATATCTCATTGCACTTGTCAAAAAATTGCGTCAAAGACGAATTTATATAGGTGTTAAATGGCGTAAATATTGGTATATATTCCTGCCCAACATCAGCAGGATTCAATCCCCTAATAGAAGCGTTGAACTTACGGAACTTCCTAGCGGACAACAAATTGATGTTGATGCAAATTGGGAGAAGGTCGCAGAGGTTGAGCCAGATATTGCCCCTGTGCAGAAAAACGAAAATAGCAACAATCGACCACCGCTGATCTTGACTGTTAATCAAAATAGAACTTTAGGAATTGTGGTGAACACATCTTCGGGGTTAATCCCGAAGATGGGAACTCCACTGGTAGGGGTTCAAAACCAGCAATACCGGGCTACAACTGAATACAGCTACGGAAATTACATTAACTACGACCCTAACAAGATGAGTACATTTGACCCCGGAACCTCTGGAACCTTGAAATCTACCCAGATTCCTCAAGCTTTTTTTGAGGTTTGCCGTGCATTGGATGCGGCCGAAAATACTCGCAACGGCGCTAACCCTGGACTTCCTCCCAGACGAAACCTCTCTACCACAGCCAGCTTTGACACTGGTACTATTGCAGTTGCTGCCACTATTCCAATTGTTACTACCATCCAAGCGGACGGTACTATCCAAATAGCTGGAAGCGATTACTTGGGAAGTACTTACTCGACTTTCGCTAATGGTGGTGGAGGTTTAGAATCCACCAATATTGTTGCAGCTTTTCTAGAAACTGCCTCATTGTTGAGCGCTGCTGAAAAAGCAGTAACGCCTGTTGAGAACCAGCCCAATAATGTCCAGATTCAGATTGACGTGGAGGCGGGTTCCGTTGTCGTATCCGCGAACCTACCTTTTACTACTGTCGCTGCATCCAACGGTGACGTAACCATCAAAGCCATTGATTACCTTTAAGTTGATTGATTTATCAACTAATTTATTAACTAACTTGGAGGTGATTTGTAATGGCGAAACAAGCACAAAAAATAGGACCACGGGTTACTGTTGTTTTTGGTAGTGTTACGGTTGAGAAACCGGGCAACAAATCTGGAAAAGGACGAGGCATACAGTATGTCTATATGCGAAAGGCAACAGCCGATTTTTTTGGATTAAAACCAGCGCCAAACGCGGTAGGGAAAGCTCCCGCTAAGGGTGGGACAGCCAGACCCGTAAAAGGAGCAAAAGGTTCTGGTTCGATTAAAATTCCGGTGGGAAGCGGCGTTGGTGCTACAAATGCAGTGTCAAAGGGGAAAGGCAAGGTAGTTTACAAAGCTATACCTGTTCCAAGTGGAGCCACTATCGCCCAGATTCGCAAATTTATCTCAACCTTTGCCAAAAACAAGCCAGTTGATTTTGTGACCAAGGGTGGACAGACCTGGCCTGTTCAGTCCCTAAACTCAAAAGGCAAGTAATTAGTGGAAACTCAATTAGTTTTCCAGAGCGAGTACAGATGGGACTTGAAGAAAGTCGAATCTGTACTTATTCCTTATGTGTTTGACGATGACCCAAGCTTGATAATCACTGTTTCATCAAAATCTAAGCTATTCAAGAATTATCAAACTTGCGGACGGCTAGATGAGATTTTGATTGATTACCCTAACAAGCTTGTCGCATCTAGCCAGGTAGTTAGGCTGGAGAAGAATTTTCAATATTTACTCTCAGGGCAAGGACGGTTTCAATTGTTGTTTTACCCCTATCAGTTCATGGGTAAAACACAAATTGCAGTGAGGCGGATTTTATGACTAATGAAAAAACACCCCTGACGACGGAACGGGTGACAGTGTTGATCACGGTACTGACTATTCTTGTCCAAGCTGGGCTTTACCTGTCATCAGGTGGGTTCGCTGCGGGCAGCAAGCTCAACCAGATTGAATCTGAATTAAAGCTAATCAGACAAGAGGTTGTGTCCGCTAATCAAATCCAGAATTATCGCCTGGATAAGCTTGAAGGGGCAAAAACTGCTAACTCATCTGGCAATAATTGACTCTATTGCTAACTAATATTAATAGAGTCTGGATGAATTGTTATCAAGCTGGTGCGGTTGATTTTCAAGAAGCTTGATTTATCAATACTTTCGAGGGACGAAAGCATCTGCACCTGGACGCGGGAAGCTGTGACGCGGCGACTCTTTTTTTATTGAGAATTGATGAGAATGTGCCTATTCTGGCGTGTAGTACTCGTTGTCCTGCAATCTTTGGCACTAGATACTAGCACGCTCTTTGCAATCATGACTGTAATTTGTCTGTGACCTCGGTAATCTTGTCGGATAGTTCTATTTCTAACTTCTGCCGGTATTCACACAGTTCTTGCTCAATTCTTATTTTTTGTGCCTCAAGAAAAGCTATCTTGTCTCTAATCTGTATGAGAAGATTGTGCCATTTTTGCTCAGGGGTTGGGTTGAAGTGGGTATACTTTAAGCTCTCCAAATCATCTTTGTTCATGAGCTTTACGATTTTTCTTATAGTTTGCGATTGTCCTGGGGATTCCCGGTATGATAAGTATTAGAGACGTTTTGTAATTATTTGAAAAGTGGAACTATGATTTTGACACTGGGTTGGGTATCACTGTTAGTTGTGTTCACTTGGTCGATTTCAATGGTAGTTTGGGGACGCAACGGACTATAGAGGAATCGTGGAAAATCCATTCCTGAGTATTTTGGCTTTGGTTGCCGTAGTGCTGCTAGTATCAGTTACAGGCGGTGTCGTTTATTTAACACTCGCTGATTGGCGCGATCGCCGTCGTCGAGAAGACGAAACACGCGAACTCCGACGCAGCACTGCCAAGCGAAGATGATTCTATTGCAGCCCATAGAGTGCTGTTTTCTGCTGTCATAAATATTTCGGTAGGGATGCGATCATATCGTGTCCCTATACTATATAAGTACTTCAGCAAAGTTAATTATACATTTTGCTAAAAAATAAAAATCTCTGTATTCCTTTACTGTTCCCTATTCCCTATTCCCTCCCCTAAATATGTAATTTATTTTGCACGACTACTTTTATACACTTAACAGATACCAAGATTTATTGTTACCTTAGAGAAGATAGTGGACTATATTAAGAATCATGTGGGAAATGGAGAATTTTTTGATCATGGAACTGATACAACCAACTTCCCAAACAGAATATCAGCTAGATATGAAATTTTCTCTGGATCAAGGAGAAAAACAAAAAGCTTTGTCTAGAGTAATTGCCCACATTCGTGAATCTCTAGATATAGATACTATCTTTAAAATTACAGTTACCGAAGTACGTCAGTTGCTTAATACAGATCGGGTTGGGGTGTTTCGGTTTCATCCTGAATCGGCATGGGAAGGGGAATTTATCTACGAGGATGTAGGAACACAATGGGTTCCAGCATTAGCTACCAAACTGAGAGATTGCTGCTTTGCAGTAAATTTTGCTGATATCTCTCAAGAAGAGAAAATCAGGGCAATATTTGACATTTGTGAAGATAATACCACTGATTGCCATCTTCAGATGTTAGAAAAATTTCAAGTCCGTGCAAATATAGCTGTCCCCTTAATCAAATGCAAGGATTTATGGGGATTGCTGTGTATTCATCATTGTAGTAGACCCCGACAATGGGAAGCATCAGAAATTGAATTTGTGCAATTAATTGCCGAACATTTGGGAGTTGCTTTACAGCAAGCAGATTACATAGAACAAATGAAACTACAATCTGCACAACTTGCACAAGCCAAAGCTAGAGAAAAAGCAGCAGAATGGCAAAAAACCATAGCTAGAACTATCGAAAAAATTCGCCAGTCCCTTGATTTAGAAAGCATTTTCCGCACCACCACCGAAGAACTCAGACAACTACTGAATAGCGATCGCGCCGCTATTTATCGCTTCAATCCCGATTGGAGTGGTGAATTCGTGTTTGAATCTGTAACTCAAGGTTGGGTTACGCTCATGCAAGAACAGTTACAACGACCAGAGTTAGGTGACAACATCAGCGAATGTAAATTAAAAGAATTAGTGGAACCTCTCACCGATACCTACCTACAAGATACAGGAGGTGGTCGCTTTGCTAAAGGTGAAGTATACCGTGTTTGTAATGATATTTATAATGCCGGATTTAGCGATTGTTACATCAAAATTTTAGAAAGTTATCAAGCCAGGGCTTATGTAATCGTTGCTATTCTTTATAATCACAAAATTTGGGGTTTGTTGGCAGTTTACCAAAACACAGGAACCCGCGATTGGCAAGAAGATGAAGTCTACTTACTCACCCAAGTTAGTTCACAATTGGGTGTAGCTTTGCAGCAAGCAGAATATTTGCAAAAAATGCAAAAACAAGCCGCAGAAATTAGCAAAGCAGCAGAACGGCAAAGAGCATTAGTGAATACTGTCGATAAAATTCGTCAGTCTCTGGATATTGACACCATCTTTAAAACCACTACTCAAGAAGTTAGAGGACTATTAGAAGTAGAAAGAGTGGCAATTTATCGCTTCTACCCTGACTGGAGTGGGGAATTTGTAGCTGATTCCATTTTAGATGACTGGACACCAATCATTAAGCCCCAACCTGTGAATGAAGGTGTTTTCTTACAAGGAACGCAAGCTGGGAAGTATGCGCGAAATGAAGTTTTTGTCCCCATTTCCCAAGGTGAAAAGCTGTGGGGATTGTTAGTAGCTTATCAAAACTCTCAACCCCGTTATTGGCAAGATGAAGAAATTAACTTGCTGGCACAAGTGGGTGTGCAATTAGGTGTGGCATTACAGCAAGCTGAGTCTTTACAACAGGTGCAAATTCAAGCCGAGAAATTGGCTAAAGCTGCCGAACGAGAACGGAAAGCGGCAGAAAGGGAAAAAGCTTTAGCCGCAACTGTGGAGAAAATTCGCCAATCTCTTGATCTGAATACTATTTTTGCTACTAGTACTCAAGAAGTTCTACGACTATTAGAAGTTGATCGAGTGACAATTTATCGCTTTCAGCCTGATGGAAGTGGCGAATTTGTAGCGGAATCCTTGGCTTATGGTTGGACACCAATATGGGAACTTGTGCCTGTAATTATCGATAATTTTCGCCAAAAAATCCAAGGAGGAGAATACACTAATGGCAAAATTATTGTTGTTAAAGATACCTCTAACATAATTGATTTTAACCGACATCTTGCCCTAATTACACCTACAGAAGCCAGAGCATATATGATTGTGCCAATTTTTCAGGGAGAGCAAATCTGGGGATTATTGGCAGCTTATCAAAATACTGAACCTCGTGATTGGCAAGAAGATGAAGTAGATTTGCTGGTGCAAATTGGCTCTCAATTGGGGGTAGGACTCCAGCAAGCTGAATTACTCGAACGGACACAACGTCAAAAAGAAGAAATTACCCAAACTCTCAAGGAATTGCAGCAAACTCAGAGCCAGTTAATTCAGAGTGAAAAAATGGCTGGTTTAGGGCAGTTAGTTGCTGGAGTCGCTCATGAAATTAATAACCCAATTAGTTTTATTTACGGTAATATACCCTACGTTACTAACCACACCGAAGATTTATTAACATTGCTGCGCCTTTATCAGAAAAACTATCCCCAGCCCATAGAAGAAATTAAAAACCAAGTAGCAGATGTAGATTTAGATTTTATCGCTGATGATTTGCCTAAAATTCTCAGTTCCATGATGAGCGGAGCAGATCGTATTCGTCAATTAGTGCTTTCTTTACGGACTTTTTCTCGCCTTGATGAAGCCGAAAAGAAACCAATTAATTTGCATGAAGGTATCGATAGCACGCTTTTAATTTTACAAAATCGGCTGCAACCACAGACTAATTTTCCAGCTATTGAGATAGTTAAGAAATATGATAATTTACCTCCGGTATTCTGCTATGCAGCCCAGATGAATCAAGTGTTTATGAATGTTATTAATAACGCGATTTGGGGAATAGAACAATCATTAGCAGCGGGAAAATTAACTGACAATCCTAAAATTTGGATTTCTACCGAAGTGACAAATAAAAATTCTGTTGTGATTCGTATTGCTGATAATGGTTGTGGGATTCCTCAAGGTATGGAATCGCGCATTTTTGAACCTTTCTTTACTACTAAGGAACCTGGACAAGGTACTGGTTTAGGATTATCTGTCAGTTATCAAATTATTGTGGAAAAGCACGGCGGTCAAATTAAGTGTTCTTCTGAACCTGGTAATGGTGCTGAGTTTTGCATTGAAATTCCCATGAATCGCTAGGTATGAATCCTAGCCCAGGATCTTCTGGTATTTAAGCGAGTATCAAAAAAATTCTGCTATTCCTAAGTAGTTAACTAGCTAAAAAATTATATTTTGTATAATTTAAAAACAAGTACCTCAGCAAAATTAATTATACATTTTGCCAAAAAATAGAAATCCTTGTAATCTTGTTCTGTTCCCTGTTAAGAGTTCCCCTCTCAAAATGTGCAATTTATTTTGCACCACTACTTATCTATATCAATTAGCATTTGCGAGTATTTTTTTACCATCCTGAATATTGACGAGTAACTTATTTTTTTATATAAATGAACTAAATAAGAAAGAATTAATGTAGCTCACTGGAAGTATCGCTTGTTAGCTTTTAGAAAGCTTTAGCATGAGGGAATTTAAAGATGAAACGGTATATGCCTTTTATACTCATTGGCTTTTTGCTGTTTGTGGCGGCAGGAGATAAAGTGTTTCCTGGTTCATTAGGGCAAGCCAGCACTCATACTCGCCTAGGCATGAACAAATTTTTTATTGGCTTGTTTCCTTCTTGGAGGCCAAAGACAGACCCCTACGCACGGACAGAGAAGCAACTGCGAGAAACGGAAGAAAAAAAGTAGCTTGTTAGCTTAAAATGGAGTTCGATTATTCTGACTCGTTAGGTGACAAAAGTACAAATTTTGATAAACTTCACTATCACCTATTGATGCAGGAAATTTCTAGTTTATTAGCTTCACAATCAAAATCGCGAAATGAAGCAGGTATTAACAATAAATTTCGCCTCGTGATCAACGTAATATCTCTCTGATAAACCTCTACCCTAACAGTAGAGAGGCTTTGATTCACCGTTTCCTACTAGAAAAGGGGGTTGGGTCTATTTGATGTTTTTTAAGCTTGACTTACTTAACAACCTTAATTCAAACTTCTTTAGACATCAACCTTTCTTTAAATATGCTTCATCCAGGAACCTTGTAGAGACCTTCCATGGAAGGTCTCTACATTCTTTTTCACCAGATGTCTTTTGGATAAACATCGTCCTATCAATTATCTACAGCAGGTTTCAGGTAAATGTGGTGCAAAATTTAAGAACAAAGCCACATAACACAAGAGTTTTAACCTTGTTCCCTGTTAAGAGTTCCCTGCTGTAGATAGACTTAGTTTTGGTAAACTGCTGCCTTTTATTTCACCTGAATTATAAAAGTAAGATACTTAAAGCAAAAGCCGTATAGTCCTGAAAGTTTGACTATCGGCTGATGTGCTGACAAATATTAGATTTTTTAAATGGCTCAGGTCAGATTTGAACTGACGACCCCAGGCTTATGAGTCCCGTACTCTAACCAACTGAGCTACTGAGCCGTGTTGTTTCATCAACTTCTATTAAGATAGCATACAATTTTAGCGATCGCAATTCCTATTGATAAAAATCTCCTCTAAAAAAATCAAAGAGGGAGTATATCTCCCTCAACGAACAAGGCAATGCCTGAGTTAAAAACAGCTAGTCATTACAGCCGTGCTGGTAAGAAAGCAATGGGGTTAACTGCACCTTTACCTGATGGATGAACTTCAAAGTGGGTGTGAGGGCCAGTACTGAAACCAGTGCTGCCCATAGCGGCGATTGTTTGTCCTTGTTCTACTTGTTGACCGACTTGTACCAAAACTCGGCTGTTGTGAGCATAACGAGTCAAGGTACCATCGGCATGGCGGATTTCAACTAAAATGCCATAACCACCGTTATTCCAGCCGGCTTTTTCCACTACACCAGGAGCCGATGCGTAGATTGGTGTACCAACGCCATTAGCAATATCAATACCCCTGTGCATTCTACCCCAACGCCAGCCATAACCAGAGGAAAGTACTCCCTTTGCTGGCCAAATATAACCTGTGGAAGAAGTAGATGGGGAATTAGTATTTGGGTCAACAGATCTAGGTAAGTATATATCCACAGATGCCAAAGGTGGCAAGGTGGGAGACACCCTAGTTCCTCGCAATTTACCTAAAGAGTCAGTAGCGGTAACACCTGCGGGAGGTACTGCTAACCTAATGCCAGATGAATTACGATTGGAATATTTCGGGGCTGCTGTTTGATTTGACAGAAATTCTGGGTTAATTGGCTCGTTAGTGGGAC
Organism: Anabaena catenula FACHB-362; assembly: GCF_014698735.1. GTDB lineage: Bacteria > Cyanobacteriota > Cyanobacteriia > Cyanobacteriales > Nostocaceae > Anabaena > Anabaena variabilis_A. Next base: position 73,416 of record NZ_JACJTQ010000017.1, on the reverse strand, counting down.
GAGGAGTAGCACGGAATAGAGGCTTAACAGGTTTTTCGCTGTAACTGGGTAGTATGGGTTGAGGTACAGGAATCGCCACTGAATTGAGTTGGGAATTAACCGTGACAGCGGAGACATTCTTGGTTCTCTGCACAGCAATCGGCCGGACTGAATTATCAGTTTCCGTGACTGTTGGCACAGTTACAGTAGACTCTTGAGACATACCTGATTGTTGAGCGCGGTATTTTTCGCGTAGTCTCTCAATTTCTGCTTGTAAACTGGTGAGACGCTCATTACCTTTAGTCTTGGCTAACTTTCGAGGTGGTTTTTGAGCCGTTTGAGTTCTCGTCGCACGATTGCGTATTGGAGTATCACCACCCACACCATAAGATCTAGGGGGAGTAGCGTCAGTATCTGGAGTTGGAAGCTGATTCTCCCTAGCTGCTGGTACGGGGATGGTAATACTGTTGGTGATAGCAGGAGTGTTTACCGACAGCTGATTCTCCCTAGCTGCTGGAATGGGAATAGCAACGCTGTTGTTGTTAGCAAATACTGGTGATTGTGAACCAACAGTTAGATTGGTATCTAATTTAGGCTTACTCACAGGAGAACTAGCAACTGTGGGCATACTGCTAGGCTGGACAAAATTGGGCTGAATTGCTACAGTAGGCTGGTTGAAGAGGCTACGCTCCGCTTTAACAGCAGGGATAATCAGTTTTTGACTGATTTGCAGTTCATTGGGATTGTTGAGATTGTTAGCTTTGACTAGTTCTGAGACTGAAGTACCGTAATTGGTAGCAATTTCTGCTAATGTGTCTCCTGGTTTAACCTCGTAGGTGAAGAGAGGTAATTGAGCGACAACTGTAGGTGCTGCTGGTGCAGGTGTCATTACCTTCTGCTCTAGCGCACTTGTGTTTTTATCCTCTTTTAACTTGGATATCAGATCGACTTGCTTGGGTTTAGTCAAATCTTCTGACTGTACTGCCACAGTTTGATCAGCTACGGTTGTTGGCTGTGCCTGTTCAATACCAGATTGTGATAAATTGTTGGTCTCCTCAGACCGCAACTCCGCCAGACTATTTCTTAAACGGTTCGATTTTTCCTGTAAGCGGTTGAGAGCAAACTCTTGCTGCGCTTTCAGTTGGACATTCACATCATTACTGATTCTGTTCTCTGTTTGTACAGTTACAGGTGTAGGTTGGCTGCCAACAACACTGGGATTGGCTGCAAATTGTTGTGATGTCTGAGGCAGCTGGTTAGCTGTTTGTAATGTGGATTGAACTGAGTTATTTCTCAATTCCGGTGCTATTTGGGGTTGTAAGTAGATAGCATTTTTGTCGGCTTCTGAGACCGGAATTTTGACAGCCTTTTCTTTGGCTGTAATTGGCCATTTAGCTTCAAGCCCAGGCACTTGCGAAACTGCTGTTGGTTCCACGATGACAGGATTTTCAGGCACGCTCGCTGATGAGACGGCTTGGGACTCCAGCTTTGTGGCTACAAACTTTATCTCAGTCTCAGCAGCAGCCGGAATTGTTGAGGCTGCTTTTTGACTGCCAACAGGAGCCGCTGCTTGGGCTTGATCGCTTTGTCGAGTCACCAAAAGGCTGGTTGCGCCCATTGAGATTGCCAAGCCAATCATAGCGGCTTGGGTTCGCGTCCGGCGGGTTGCTTTGGGGTTAGCCTCATTTAACTGCTCTACCGGGGCATCATCACTGTTAGGGGTATTGTTCAACACAGCCTTTACTCTCTTTTTCAATGCTCGTTTCAAAGACGACCTCCTATGATCACGCTTCGCTTAACTGACCTTGATTTTTCAAGTTGGATATTAATCCATGATTGAGATCACATCAAACGATATATCAAGATCACATTCATCAGAGATACTTAGGCAAGATTAACCTGCTTCTCTGATTTAAACAAGTTCATACTTGTTAGTAAACCTTAAAATTTGTGTGCTGACTTGTTTGTTACCACTCCTCATAAACCCAGGAATGTTCATTCTTGACAGTTATCTTGCTGATTTTGCTATGGCGGGGGCTAGACAAATTATGATAGCTTTGCTGAGTCCACGAGCGCTGTTAGCGGTTGATCGGCTGCGACTTCTGGAAAGACGATTATCCTGCTGTAAATATTTTCAAGATTTTTTTATCCAATCAGTCTTATCAACACGAGACTTTACGTCGTTTATTCCCTAAAAAACAACCGTACAAATTCGCAGCAAGATAGGAGTTATATGATTGTGTCACCAGATACAAATAGCTAAGATGCTCTCTAGTAAATGCTTTTGCCGATTTTATCTCTCAGAATGATGTAATTTAAATTTACTAAAATCTATCATTGAGAATGGGTAAGGACTCAAAGTTAATATACAAATTTCTTATATTAGCTCTGCTAATCTAAAAGACATTTTTTTTATATGGGTTGAGAGATGATTAAAATTTTGGTTTAACTACTCACTTTTTTAAGTAAATTCACCCAATTAATGACTTCATCACACTCTTATTTTGTAAAAAAAAGTCAGTTTTTATACTTAAAATTTCATTAACTATTGTAAATAGCCTAACTGACGGCGGGATTCAAACAAGCTGATAGCTACACTTACGGATAAATTCAAGCTACGAACTCCCGGTTCAGTCATGGGAATATGGAGAATGGAGTCGCAGGTGGAGAGAACAATGGGTGGTAAGCCTTGGGTTTCACTACCAAACAGCAGCCAATCATCGGCTTGAAATTGGAACTTGGTATAGTTAACACTGCCACGAACGCTAAAACCTAACAGTCTGCCCCCACGCTGATTATGGATGATTTGGAATGCTTCTAAGGATTCGTGATAGTGGAGTTTGACATAAGGCCAGTAATCTAAACCGGCTCTTTTGAGGTAGCGATCGCTAATTTCAAATCCTAAAGGTCCTACTAAGTGTAATTCTGTGCCTGTAGCGGCGCAAGTACGGGCAATATTGCCTGTATTAGGAGGAATTTGTGGGTTAACTAGAACTACCTGAGGCATGGTCACGAAAAGTTAAGAATTCTATAGAATACTGTAGCGCAGGTAGAAAATCTACCGATAGATAGAGATGGATCACCTATAGGTTTTGTTAATACCCCTGAAATAATCACCAGCGATTAGATTTTTAAAACGAAGAAAGTGGGAGACGCGGGGACACGGGGACGCGGTGAGGGGGAAGTAGAGGACGCGGGGACGCGGTGATGGGGAGACGCGGTGAGGGGGAAGAAGAGGACGCGGTGACGCGGGGATAGGGAGACGCGGTGACGCGGAGATGGGCAAGAATATTTATCTTTTTTCTGTCACCTGTCACCTGTCACCTGTCACCTGTCACCTGTCACCTGTCACCTATTACCTGAGAAATTAAGCTAATAGAGACGAACACAACTTGTTTTCTAGTTCCTGTTCCCGTTCTTGAGTGGCAATAATTGCCTGGGTTATGACTTGCTGAGAATCAACACCGACTTTGTGTAACTGTAACCACTGTTGGGCTTCATTACCTTCGCGGAGGATTTTTTGCAAGGGGGAAAGGAAACAGCTGAAGCCTTGTTGTTTAGCTATTCCCCAAACTTCTTGGTATAGTTCTGCAATCCAATCTCTGGCGAGGATGTTACTACCATCTTGCCAATGTTGCAACTGAGCATCAAGACTCGCTGTAGCGGCTGCCATTTCATTTTTGGCAGTTAGGGCGATCAATTCTTCAGGGGATAAGCTGCTTTGGGTTAAAGGATCGATGTTGGGGTTGTCGATGATTTGTAACAATCGGGCTTCGAGTAAAGCGGTAATTGCTAACAAGGAAATGGGATCTGTGACTAAATCGCAAATTCGCAGTTCTAGACGATTTAAATCATAGGGACGGCGATCGCCATTTGGCCGCACTGATGTCCACAAATGCCGCACGTTTTGCATTGTCCCCGCCGCTAGTTGTTCACCCACCCACTGGATGTGATGGGCGTGGCTGGAAAATAAGGGTACATGAGCAGGGGTTTGGGGGAAGAGTCCCCAACGGGTGGAATGATAACCTGTGGCTTGACCGTTTAGGAAAGGAGAGGAGGCGCTGAGGGCAAGGAAGAGGGGTGCTTCGAGGCGGATGACTCTACAGGCACGCATTAGTATTTCTGGGTCACTGATGCCAATATTGATGTGTACGCTGGCGGTGACTACTTTTGTGCCATAGGTTTGCTCAATGTAGTCATGATAGGAGTTGGTGGGGTCGGAACGGTAAAAGCGATCGCTCCCACTCAAAGATAGAGTGCTTCCTGGAATTAAGGTATAGTCGCCTAACTGTTGTAGATAGTTACGCAAATCTCGTCGGGGACGCAGCAAGCCACACAATTGATTTTCGTAATTACTGGATGGTTGGGTTATGTATTCTACGTTGCGGCTATCTGGCTCCCGCATAAATCCATCCAAGTCTCTGATAATTTGGTCGGAGAGTCCGACTATTTTACCTTGAGGTGTGCCAGTGTATATCTCAATCTCAAAGCCTTTTGTTAAGACCATTTTTTTCCTCGGCTCTCCTAAATTGTGCATAAATTGTATCAAATTTGACGATTCTCTGCATGACGGTGGTTTTGTGCGGTTGAGGATGAGATAGATTTATTCACCGCAGATGGTAGACTCCCATTGAGTGACTTCTCGGAGAATACGCAGACAAACGCAGATAAAAGGTGATGGAGTTTGGTTATTAGTTTTGTGTCTGTTTTTTGATTTTGGGTTATTTAATTTTCTGGCTTTTGAGGTATTGTCTGTGGCAATATCGTTGTTTTGGATAAATCTATGTTTTGGGACTTTTTGAGAATTTCTTCACGTTGTATTTTGATAGCTTCATCTGATAATTCACATAAGGTTAGTAATGATATTTTACTTTCTTTTAGTAATGAATTTATTCGCTTTGTAGCTACTTCTAAAATTTGCTTATCACTACTGATTTGAATATTTAATTCATCTTCTAAAACATTGAATATAACAAATAGTGATATTGGTTTCCAAATTATTTTACTTGCAGCTAGTACCCGAAAATCAGTAATCATTTTTCCCTCTTCTGGTACATGAATTGCTAAACCTGAATCCTGAAGCATTTGCTGTATTTCTTCAAGTGAGAATGTAGAAATTTGGTGAATCTTATGATCAATATTTACAAATTTTCCTAAATCAGGTAAATTAACTGTGACATCATCTAAAGATTCAGATTGAAAGGTAATTGTTTCAGCTAAAGAGTCGCTAATAGCATAAATTTGGATGGTATAAGGCGGTTTTGATACAGTTCCTTTTTCATAGAATAAATGCCCTTCAGGTGTGACTGTAATTTGTTTTGTAGTAGCTAAAGTTTGTAATGTCTGAAGAGTTGAAATTGTACTTTTTACAAATACAGCATCAAGCCCAAGTACTGATGCTAATTCATCTGCGGTAGGTGGTGGTTCAAATTCAATAGCCGCACGGATAATAAATTCTTCTAGGACATTAAATTGTCGTGGTTCTTTGATAGTCAATTCCACAGTACTTTGACGCAAACTATAGCGGAATTGACGGGCTGCGAAAACTGCTAAGTTAGCATTTTGTGCTTCAATTTTTTCTACCGCATTTTTAAGAATTTCATCAATAGGTTTAGACGTGGAAGCTGGAAACATCAATAAAACCTCTATGATAATTGACAATATTGGCAACTTCAGAATACATACCGCCGACTGTACCTGATTTACTGGTAAATAAATCGTGACAACCAACAATTACTAGTAATTCTTGAGCGCGGGAAAAAGCGACATTAACCCGTTCTGGTTTTTTTGCAAATCCCACATCTCCTTGACTATTATTACGAACCATACTCACAATTACAACTGCTCTTTCCATTCCTTGAAATCTATCAACTGTACCTGTTCTAATTTGCAAAGAAGGGAAAAGCTCAGATTGTAAACGTTCATCAATTTTTCTCAATTGAGCGCCATAAAATGTAATTACAGCTATTTCTTTTTTGGATTCACCATTAGCAACTTTCTCAGCCCAAGTATGCTCAAATTGCTGGCATATATTTTCTATGACATCAATTTCGGGAATATTCAAAAATGAAGTTCCCTGACGTTCTTCTTGAAACTCGTTTTCTCTGGGCATTTTCACCCAAATTAAATGCTGATGTTCTTGAATTATTTCCCCTGCTAAATTATGAGCGCGTTTTGTATCAGGTTCTAAAATACCACATTCTAATTTACCATCATAAAATTGATTAATTGCTCCCATAATGTTTGGGTGCATTCGATATTGGGTATTTAGCATTTCTTTGATACTTTTATCCGCAGTTTCAAATTGAATTTTAAATAATGATTCTTCTAAAAATTGCAATTCTTCTCTGGTATTGCCAATTTTTTTAGCAACTTCTTCAACAGTGCTAGTGTCAAGCATTGGTGGTAATTGTCGATGATCTCCTACCATGACTAATTTTTTACCTTTTAATGCGGGGATTAGTAATTCTGGTGGAGTACATTTACTAACTTCATCAATAATCACAACATCAAAAGATTGAAATTCTTCAGAAAAATTGTAATTTGCCGCTTGCACACAGGTAATACCAACAACGTTAGCATTATCTAAATAAATTTTTCTTAAATCATTACTATCTCTTTCTGAAGGTTGACGTAATTTTGTAATCCAATCTTGAACAAAGTTTTGATATTTATGGAGATAATTTTCTTCATTTTGTCGTTGTTTTGTCCAATTTTTAAACTTCTTTCTGATGTTGCGTAAAAAGTCTAAATCAAATAATTCATTTTCAGGAATTTCTAGTTTAAATTTATCAGGTATATTTTGCCATTCTTGTGTCCACCAATAGCGATATTTGATTAACTCTTCTGATATTTTTAATTCTTGTTTTTGTTCTAATTGGTGTAGATTAGCTTGGAAAGTTTCCAGTTTTTGTAGAGAAATTGCAGTTTCTGTTTGTAATGTTGAAAATTTTTCATCTAAAGAATTTTTAATTATTTCTAGTATCACCAGAGGTTCTAATGATGGAATTAAAGTCTCAAGTTGAATTATGCGACTTTCACAAAAACTTACTTGCGTTGTAAATTCTTGGGTTTGTTCCCAAATATTTGATTGTTTAGCTAAATATTTTTCTGCTAAAATCCGTAATGAATTAGGTATATTTATTTTTTTGCTAATTTCTTCCAAGCTATTTACAACTTGTACAAGTTTCACATTAGCATCTTGGCTATATTTTTCTACCTGAAATTGAACTTCCGATATTTGTTCTTTGGTAATTCCATTATTGGGCAGTTCATTTAATTGCTTTTGCTGTTTTTGTAAAATAGTAAGCTGTTGTTCAGCTTCTGTTTTAATTTTCACAACACATTGACGGGCATTTGCAAGAATTATATCTAGTAATTCTTGGGTAATGCGGCTAAGAGTAGAGTTGATGTTATCCAATTCATAAGATGTGCTGTATGTTTTTTGGAGTCTAATTAAAAAAGATTGGGTATTTTCAACCAGTGTTTTACGCTGTTTAGGGTTCAGGAGTTGATAATCATTTAATTCTTGATAAGTTACCTGCCATTGAGTGCGATCGCTTTTTGATAGTACTATGGGAATTTGACTAAAATGTTCCTGCAAAAAATAACTAAAATTATGTTCTTTCCCCCGTCTGTCAGTAAATTTGCCTTGGATTTCATAAGATATTGCTTTTGTCAATAACTTCCAATCTGGTAAGCTTATTTTATAATTTTTGGGTACAAGTGGTAATTTTAAATTTTTGGCAAACATCAATAAACCTAGTGGTAAATCTACCATATTATCTGTTAATGGTAAATCTGATTGCTGACAATTTTTTAATACTTGATATAGATTGTTATAAGCTGTAGATTTCCATTCTATAACTGCTTCAATAATATAATCTATTTCGCGTTTACGGTTTTCCCATATTTGAATTGTTGGTTGTAGACTTTGATCTTTATTTAGAAATTGCTCATACTCTGCTTGTAACTGATGTAAATATGTAGAACTCTGTTTGAAAGCCTGTACCAATGTAGATAATTCTGACATGGCTATATTCACATCATTAGCATAATTTAATCCTGTTCTAAATTCAGAAATTTCAGTTGCTACAGTTTCACGTAACCAAACCGCTAACCCAAATGCACCACGCACAGGACGAACTAAGCCCAGTTCATCTGTATAAGCTATAGCTTGACGAACAGTTTCACGAAAATTTTCTACTTGATCATTATCTTTTGTATATGGTTGAAGACAGGGTAAAAAATCTTTTACTTCTGCTAAATCCCAATTTATTGGTACATTTTTGAGGAGATTATTCAATCCAGAAAGTAGATTTTCTATTTTATTTTGATTGGCTAAGGTTTGATGATAATATATTTCTTGATTTTTACATATTTCCTTTAATTCATCTATTTCTGCTTTTGATTGATTTTGTTTTTGATTAAATTCTTCCTCAGATTTGAGATAAGCTACAAAACGTGGTAATAATGCTAATAATTGATTAATAATCGTGATATTTTCCTGACGTTGATCAAGATTATTTTCGCAGTCGTTGGCGGTATTTTCTAACCATGTGCCAATTACTTGATCTTCTAAAAATGGCTGTCCCTCTTCTCCAACTTTTTCGGATCTGCCCTTTCTCACAGCCCGAATTACTGGGTTATGAACTAATCGACTTAGAGCGTTATCAACTGCTAAATTGGCTTGAGAGGTAATTAATGTACGTCCACCTCGCAAAGCAACTTGATAGCAAATTTCCGCAATTACGGTAGTTTTACCAGTACCTGGTGGCCCTTGAATTAAAACTAAATCTTCGGCTGCAAGTACCATTTCTACGGATGCTTTTTGACCTGCATTTGCAGAAGATAATAATAAATCTTTTGCTTGCAGTTTGATTGTTTTTTTTATAGGTCTTGCTTGGGAAGCATCAAATAAAAAGTTACCTAAATAGGGATTTTGAGTGCGTCCTTGTTTTAATTGTTCTAAGGCTTTTTCTTTACGTTCAATTTGTTTAATATCCCCAGCAGCATCAAAAAATAAATATCCAGTCGCGGGAAGTTGATAATTTCCTGCTGCTATATATTCAACTAAATCGCGTTCTAATCTAATTTGAATAATATTAGATTTTGGATCGATTTTATCAATAGTTCCTAATTGACGACTGCTGCGACGATTTTTTTCTGTAGGTACAGTATCAGACAACTTAATATCTTGGTTTTTTGCCTGTTTTACCCGTTCCCAAAAGTTTTCTACATTTAAGTTATTTTCATCAGAACCATCAAGTGTAGCTGAATTGATATTAATTTCAAAAATAATTTGTTTATGATTAAGACTATATTTATAATTTATAAAAATTACACAAAACTGACGTGCTTTAGCTATACGTTCCTCAACTTTTAAAAAGGCTTTCCATGCTTGCAGTTGATCTTCTGTAGGTACATGATTACCACAAACTGGCATAGTTGCTATCTGTGCTAATGCCTTTGGAGGAATACCAATACGGTGTTCATGATTAGGCAGTAAACATAAACAATAAGGTGCAGCATAAGCATCAGATTGTCCCCGTGAAGGTTGTAATAAATAAGCTGAGAGAAGCTTTAAACCGCTAGAGCCATTTTTTTGTACTGCTGCTCTAAATCCTAAAGTTTTCTTGAGTTCTTTAAGTCTTTTAGGTAATAAAAAATCACTTTTATCTGTAGCTATTGTCAAATCCCAAATTTCTTCTCCTGCTTCTTTTCCATTACCATGACGACGAATATAAAACCAGCAAGGTTTTTGACCAAAACATTCAAATATTAACTCATGAGCGCGTTCTCTTCGCTCTCGAAATTCTGGATATAATTCTGCGGCTGATTGACCTTCAAAATTCTTGATTAAACTATCAATTGTTGAATTTATGAAAGTGTAACCCCAAGTTTCTGATTTGTTTTTATTTGCTAACTTTGGCATAGATACTCCTGATTTTTTGATCGAAAAGGCGCGCAGAGCAACACATGAAAGTATTATTGAGTTAAAGTCGAAATTGTTGATAAACTTGACTTGCGGCTCGATGTAATAGAGAGTGTCTCCAAACAAGGGATTTCATATCATCTGCATAACCTCCACCGATAACGCAAGCAACTGGATAGCCTGCATTTACACAGGTAGTTAAAACCTGCATTTCTCTACGGAAAATGCCTGTGTCAGTTAAAGCTAATTTACCAAGTTTATCAGCTATATGGGTGTCCACTCCTGCATCATAAAATACTAAATCTGGCTTGACTTGTGATAATACGTCTGGTAAGTAGTGAGCTAATACTTGCAAATAAATATCATCTTCTATTCCTACTGGTAAAGGAATATCTAAATCACTTTTTTGTTTTGTATTCGGAAAGTTGACTTCGCAGTGCATGGAAAATGTGAAAACGCTATCGTCATTTTCAAAAATAAATGCTGTTCCATCTCCTTGATGTACATCTAAATCTACAATCAAGATTTTTTGAGCAAGTCCTAATTTTTGCACAACGCGAGATGCAACTGCTAAATCATTGAAAATACAAAAACCTGATCCATAACTCGGAAAAGCATGATGAGTTCCACCAGCAGTATTGCAAGCTAAACCATGACTTATTGCTAATTGGGCTGTGAGGATGGTTCCACCTACTGCGACACAGGTACGATTTGCTAAAGCTGGACTCCAAGGTAAACCAATGCGTCGCTGTGCTTTGGGTTCTAAGGTTCCGTCACAGTAACTTTGGACGTAGTTGGGGGTGTGAATTAATTCAATTAATTCTTGCGGTGGACGTTCAGGAATGTGAATCTGTTCTGGGTGTGTTACCTCGTCTGCTAACAGCAATTCATACAACTGTCGAAATTTTGACATCGGGAAGCGATGCCCTAGGGGTAGAGGAGCAATATAATCTGTATGATAAATAATTGGCAAATCCATTGTTTATAGGCGAATTTTCAAGTTAACTATTACTCAAGATAAGTGAGAAAAATCTGTCTTGCGCTAGATTGATATCAAGTGGAATTTACTTGTTATATTTTTTCAGTCAGTAACATAACCTAATCTGATAAGTAATCTTACTAACGCAAATGCGTCACAAATTTTTCATACATTACTAGTATATATAGATTCAAGTTGAAAATTTTAATTTTCTTCAGATGATTTGATACAATGTCTAAAAAATTGTCTCCATCAAATTCTACGCCTAATAACAAGGTAAAATTTAGCCAGCATCATTGACTAATTCTAAATAGGCACATTTAAAGTTCTTAATTCTCGAATAATTATGACACAATGGATTATACCAATTGTATTTGTTCTGACTGGTTTACTAGGTGGTCTAATTGGTGAAAAATATGTTTTCCAAAAACTGAAAATATTTGTCGCTAATAAACAAGTTCCTGGAAATCAGATTATATTTCAATCCCTGCATAGAATGACCTTTATTTGGTTTGTCGTTGCAGGCTTTTTTTGGGCAATTATTAGTTCTCCACTCAAGCCGGATATTATTAATGTTCTGCAAAAAATTCTGACCATTATTGTTTTGTATTCAGTCACTTTAGTTTTGGCTAGATTGACTGCTGGTTTTGTCAATTTATTTATTCGTCGCACGGAAGGAGTTTCTACATCACTAATTTCTAACTTGGCTAAAGTTGGCGTTTTGATTTTGGGAACATTAATTTTATTGCAAACTGTGGGGATTGAAATTACACCCATTATTACAACTTTAGGAATTGGTGGTTTAGCGGTTGGTTTAGCACTACAAGATACTCTGACTAATTTATTTTCTGGTTTTTATCTACTTATCTCTAAGCAGGTAAGAACTGGAGATTATGTGAAATTGGATGATGGGAATCAAGGGTATGTCACGGATATTACATGGCGGAATACGACGATCAAAGAAATGTCTAATAATGTGATCATTGTTCCTAATTCTAAGCTGGCTTCGGCAATTTTTACTAATTATCATTTACCAGCGAAAGAAATCACTTTAACAATGAATGTGGGTGTCAGTTATGATAGCGATTTGGAACTGGTGGAAAGAGTGACTGTTGAAGTTGCTAAAGAAGTGATGCAAGAAATTGCCCCAAAGTTAATTGAAAATGAGCCATATCTGAGATTTCATACTTTTAATGATTTTAGTATTGATTTTACTCTTTATATGCGTGTTAGTGAATTCTTCGATCAACGAATTGGAAAACATCTGTTTGTCAAAAAATTACACAAACGTTATCAAAAAGAAGGAATTCAAATTCCTTTTCCTGTCAGAGATATTTATATGCCATAAGGTACTTCCAATTAAAAACATATCCCATCGTTTTGATAGCGTAGCTTGACGTAAGTCATGGGCAGGGGTAGGGGTGCAGGGGGAGAAAAAGTCGTTTCGATGCGATGAAATTGGATAATTTATTTTTTGGAATTACTAAAGTATTATTCCTCGTTATCTTTTTTGAGGTTTGGTTTAATGGTGTATTTTGAAGCAAAATCTGCTACTTCACCAGCGCTAACCATAGCTCTGTAAAGTAAAGCACAAACTTCTGCTCTGGTGGCAACTTTTTTACTATTGAGCAATTTTATATTCGGATAGTTGACAACTACACCATTTTCTGTCATGGCAGCGATGAAATCACGATGTTCGTTTCTAATGCTAGAAGCATCTTTGTAAATTGAGAGAATCTTTGCTGTAGAACCGGTAGATTTATAATTTAATCCTTTTGCCAATGTGATCAAAACATCTAGACGCGAAAGTTTTTGTGTGGGGTTAAAGTTTCTGCTGCCTAGGATGGTGAAAAAGCCCATTTCGTAAGTTTCGCGGATGGCATCATAAGCCCAATATCGGCTAGGAACATCTCGAAATGCGATCGCTTGCCGGACTTTACTTTTGATAAAGACTTTTTGCAACAGGGCAGCAAATTCGGCGCGTGTTACCGGTGCATTAGGACGAAAAGAACCATCGGGGAAGCCGCCGATAATTTCCATTGCTGCCAATTCGGCAATATAATCTTTAGCCCAGTAGTCTTTGGAGATATCTGAAAATGATACTGGGATATCCTTAGCTACACCTACTGGACGATACTTGCTTAATAATTGACTGAGTTCAAAGTTGGAGTTTTGCCCAATTGCAGTCAACTGTACCAAACTGCCAGGCGCAACTGTTAAGGCTTTTGCTAAGTTAGAACTAGAGACGCTAATGGATTTACCGACTAAAGCAAAATCACCTTCGCTGAAGGATAGGGGATAAATGCCGGTTGTGGCAACTTTGGAAAAGCCGGCGGCTTGGTACTGAGTAATATTGATATTGTCGGAACTTTCCAGGAAAGTAACTTTTTGGTTACTAACTTGGGTGAAGTAGTCGTAAGCGGTAGTATCGGTGTCAACAATGCTATCTTCATTGTCATCAACACCATAAAAGGCACGAACTACTTGATATTCTCTCGGATTGGCAGATAAAATCAAGTTGACTGCTGTATGACCAGGTAAACACGCAAATTCGGTGTAGCCAATAAAGCGGTTTGTGGTATCATATAATCTGACGACGATGCGATCGCCTAATTTAAATCCCTTCACAAACTTGGCTTTCTGCTTGATTTTGTAGCGATAATCTCCTAGAAACCTTTCTTGATAATACTTATTGCCATGTTTACCCTTAATAGAAACACGGGCGATTACTTCCGAAATGTTAGCACCTGGTTGCCAAATAGCCAGGGTAAATCCTGATTTTTCCCTTTTTACAGAACTAGTAGGAACAGTTTCCTGTTTGATGCGGGTTGTGCTTTCTGTTTCTACATCTTCAGAAGGAGTTTTTTGAACTAAAAGCGGCTGAATATAATTGCTATGTTGTGATGCGACTGTAGCAAATAAACTTGAGGCTGCCAAAGTAGGATGTGTTGGCGACAATGCTATTACAGCGACTGAGGCAATAGCTGCTTTCCTAAAATGGGTTAATCTACTTAGAATCATAGTATTTATTTCACGCCGTGTTTATTCACCTAGAATGTTCAGTAGGTAATAAGCTTACTTAACTGATTAATGTTTTGATGCTAGGTGAAACTTACAGGTGATAGTGTACGCCATATATAGCTTTTTCCATAATTTTTTGTCAAGAATGCCAGGAGGATTACCATAAAGAAATAATACTTTAGGAATCTTAACTAATGTCGATATCAACCCAGCAGTCACCAACATTTGAAAAACAAGTTTGGATTTGGCGAGATTACAAAATTCAGTACACTGTCATGGGTGTAGGACAGCCGCTGGTGCTAATTCACGGTTTTGGTGCTTCCATTGGTCACTGGCGCAAAAATATCCCGGTTTTAGCTGATGCTGGTTATCGGGTTTTTGCTGTGGATTTATTGGGTTTTGGTGGTTCTGATAAAGCAGCCATAAATTATAGCATGGAACTCTGGACAGAACTATTAAAAGATTTCTGGAATGCACATATTCAAGAACCAACGGTATTGATAGGAAATTCTATTGGCGCACTTTTGAGTTTAATGGTTCTCACCAAATACCCGGAAATTGCGACTGGGGGTGTGTTAATTAACTCTGCGGGGGGTTTGAGTCACCGTCCCCATGAATTGAACCCAGTTCTACGAGTGGTGATGGGGACTTTTAACAAGTTGGTAGCTAACCCCATAACTGGTAAATTCGTCTTTAACCGCATTCGCCAAAAATCACAGATTCGCCGCACATTGTATCAAGTGTATAGCGATCGCAATGCTGTAACCGATGAACTTGTTGATTTACTTTATACTCCATCCTGTGACCCAGGCGCACAACAAGTTTTTGCTTCTATCCTCACAGCACCTCCCGGTCCTTCCCCAGAAGAGCTATTGCCTAAGTTAGAATGTCCTTTACTAGTAATTTGGGGTGCAAATGATCCCTGGACACCAATTACAGGGGCTAAGATTTACGAAGAGGCGCGTGAAAATGGCAAAGACATCAAAATTGTTCCTATTCCCGGTGCCGGTCATTGTCCCCATGATGAAGTTCCAGGTGTTGTCAATGTTGAGATTATTGATTGGTTAGCACAAAAAAGATAATTTATTTCTCACCAAGACCCATTGCAAATATTTGCGTCTTGGTGTAGGTAGGGTAAAACACAAAAACCTTCTGGAATTGGTGATGGGTAATAGGTAATTGGTAATTAGAGAAAAAAATTATCCATTACCTATGGGGATGATATTTTTTTCAATTTATATATTGACAATATTCCCCTGATGTGAATTGTATGATTGACCTTGATATAAGTCATGAATATGAAGGGACAATTCCCTGTAATTATCATCCAGATTTTTCCGCAGCAGGCTATCAAGTAATTAGAGAATTGGGACGTAACCTAGAAGGAGGACGCATTACTTACTTAGCAAAGGAAATTAACTCTCAAAAAAAAGTAGTAATTAAAGAATTTTGTTGTGCAAATACGACTGCTGACTGGTCGGGAGTGAAAGCTTATGAACGGGAAATTCAAATACTTCAACAACTGAATCATCCCCGCATCCCCCGTTATATAGATTGTTTTGAAAAACCGGGTTTCTTTTGTCTGATACTAGAATATAAAGATGCTCCATCTTTAGGCTTAAGACGTAGATTTAATCCGCAAGAAATCAAGGAAATTTCTTTGTCGATTTTAGAAATTTTGGTTTATCTACAACAGCAAGTTCCTCCTATTATTCATCGGGATATAAAACCTGATAATATTTTGGTAGATGAGCAATTAAATGCTTATTTAGTCGATTTTGGTTTAGCAAGGTTACGAGATGCCAAGATGGATTTTAGTACTTTGGTTGCAGGTACTCCCGGTTTTATGCCTCCAGAAGAACAATGTGGTCATGAGTTGACAGCAGCTTCCGATTTATATAGTTTAGGTGCAACTCTCATTTGCTTATTCACAAATACTCGTTCTGTGGATATCGGTAAATTAATTGATGATAACTATCGCTTTAATTTTCAGAATTTACTTCCCCAGATAAGTCCACAGTTTAGGTTATGGTTAAAGAAAATGGTGCAACCTAACCGCAAGCGTCGTTATGCTAATGCCTCTGTTGCTTTACAAGCACTTAAACCAATTCTGGTAATTGGTTCTAGGAAAAAGATAGATTATTTAGTTGCCGCAATGCAACTGAAAAAAAAGATAGTTATATTAGGTTTGGTAACTTTAGCAATAATATTAGCTGTGTTGGCAATAACTTTGATGGTTTCTCAACCTGGTGATGCTGCTAATTCAATAGAAATACAAAATTTTCTCAATGCAGAGGAATTAACTAGTAGTGAAAGACAGAAGTAATTCGTAATTCTTATAACAATGACAGAAAAGCTTGTTTAATCTGCTTTTAAAATTTTGTAAACGTGTCCTGCGGTCGGCACGATTGTGAATTCTGCAAAAGCGGTACTAGCTTGTTTTCCTGGTTTGACCTATTGGGCAATTTCTGCGAAGGTTAAAAAAGGTGTACCATCAGGATGATAAACTGGTAAAGTTTCCTCACCTAAAATAAAGATAACTTTTAAACGCGGACTTACAAAATTTGCCATTGGGGAGTGGAATCAATCGGAAATCCACAATCCAAAATCTTCCAGCCCCCGGATTTATCCTTGGAGTCAATCCAAAATCCACAATCTACAATCGGATGACCCCTGGCTGGGCTGGTGCTGGGATTTGCGAAACCATAAATCTATCCTCAGCAAGATTTTCTGTAATTATCTAGCCAATTCAGGAAATATGTACTTAGAGAGAATCTATTACACACATAGTCTTTCTGTTCCCTATTCCCTGTCTCCACGAATGAATTTAATTTTGTCTAATTATGAGAGACATACTTTTCTAGCATAACCTGAGCAAAGATAGTATTATTAAGAACTGTTTCACTGTGCAACATTCCTTCAGCCTGTCAATATGTCAGAAAATCTAGCAGCATCTTTAAACGGTAGTCTTCCATACCCAAACGACAGCCAGAATACTATTCGCATTCGGGGTGCTAGGCAGCATAATCTGAAAAATATTGATTTGGAGTTGCCACGCGATCGCTTGATTGTCTTTACTGGCGTGTCTGGTTCCGGTAAATCTTCTTTGGCGTTTGATACCATTTTCGCGGAAGGACAGCGGCGTTATGTGGAATCTCTCAGCGCCTATGCCAGGCAATTTTTGGGACAGTTGGATAAACCGGATGTGGAAGCAATTGAAGGTTTAAGTCCGGCAATTTCCATTGACCAAAAATCAACTTCCCATAATCCTCGTTCTACTGTGGGGACGGTGACGGAAATTTATGATTATCTGCGGTTGTTGTTTGGTCGGGCTGGTGAACCTCATTGTCCGATGTGCGATCGCTGTATTGCTCCCCAAACCATTGACCAGATGTGCGATCGGATTATGGAATTGAGCGATCGCACCCGGTTCCAAATTCTCGCTCCTGTTGTCCGGGGTAAAAAGGGGACTCACCGCAAACTCATATCCAGTTTAGCAGCCCAAGGATTTGTAAGGCTGAGGGTAAATGGAGAGGTGCGAGAGCTATCAGATTCCATCGAATTAGATAAAAATATCACACATACTATAGAACTGGTTATTGACCGTTTAGTTAAAAAAGCTGGAATACAAGAGCGTTTAGTCGATTCTCTTTCTACCTGTCTTAAGCAATCACACGGCATTGCTATAATTGAAGTATTAAATGACACAATTGATAAGGTAGCGCTGGAGCGGTCTGATAGTAAGTATATAGTAACCCCAGGAGAAAATCAAGGTATTTCGGAACAAGAATCACCTGTAGAAATGGTGTTTTCTGAAAACTTTGCTTGTCCAGAACATGGTGCGGTAATGGAAGAATTATCACCACGTTTGTTTTCTTTTAATTCACCTTATGGTGCTTGTCCCCATTGTCACGGTATCGGCACCTTAAAAAGATTTTCCCAGGAATTGGTAGTACCTAACCCAGATGCACCGATGTATGCGGCAATTGCCCCTTGGTCAGAAAAAGAAAACTCCTATTATTTAGAGTTGCTTTATAGTCTGGGACAGACTTATGGGTTTGAGTTGCAGACACAATGGGGTAAGTTGACACCGGAACAGCAAAAAATTGTCTTGTATGGGGAAGAAGACAAAAAAACCCCAGAAGGGAAAAAGCAGATTTTCAAAGGTGTAATTCCCATTTTGCAACGGCAATATGAAGGCGGAACCGAGTTAGTTAAACAGAAGTTAGAAGAATATTTAATTGATCAACCCTGTGAAATATGTAAGGGAAAAAGGTTAAAACCGGAAGCTTTAGCAGTAAAGTTAGGACAATATGGAATTTTAGATTTTACTAGCGTTTCCATTCGCCAATGTCGGGAAAGAGTAGAAAATTTAAACTTGAGTCCGCGGCAAACGCAAATTGCTGATTTAGTTCTCAGAGAAGTTAAAGCCAGATTACAATTTTTATTAGATGTCGGCTTAGATTATCTCACCTTAGATCGTCCTGCCATGACATTATCAGGTGGAGAAGCTCAACGCATTCGTCTAGCTACACAAATCGGTTCCGGACTAACAGGAGTTCTTTACGTTTTAGATGAACCCAGCATTGGTTTACATCAAAGAGATAACGGCAGGTTGCTGAAAACCTTAACCAAATTACGCGATTTAGGAAATACCTTAATAGTCGTTGAACATGACGAAGAAACTATTCGCGCAGCTAATTATATAGTTGATATCGGTCCCGGTGCCGGAATTCACGGGGGAAATATTATTTCTCAAGGAAGTTTAGAGAACTTACTCAATGCCGAAGATTCTTTAACCGGTGCTTACCTATCAGGAAGAAGAGTCATCAGTACACCAGCCCAAAGAAGGGAAGGAAACGGACGGACTTTAACTATTAGAAATGCTCGTCGCAACAACTTACAAAATATCGATGTCGAAATTCCCTTGGGGAAACTTGTCTCTGTCACTGGTGTTTCTGGTTCGGGAAAATCTACTTTAATTAACGAATTACTTTATCCAGCTTTACAACATCATTTACTAAAAAAAGCTCCTTTACCCAAAGATATCGATGAAATCAAGGGTTTAAATTCCGTTGATAAAGCGATCGTTATCGACCAATCACCCATTGGCAGAACTCCCCGTTCTAACCCCGCAACTTACACAGGGGTTTTCGATATTATCCGCGATGTCTTTTCCCAAACAATCGAAGCCAAAACCAGAGGTTATAAACCTGGACAATTTTCTTTCAACGTTAAAGGTGGACGTTGTGAAGCTTGTAGCGGACAAGGTGTGAATGTCATTGAAATGAACTTTCTCCCTGACGTTTACGTGCAGTGTGAAATTTGTAAAGGTGCGAGATACAACCGGGAAACCTTACAAGTGAAATATAAGGATAAATCAATTTCTGATGTTCTCAACATGACAGTTGAAGAAGCATTAGAATTTTGTCAAAACATTCCCAAAGCAGTGACGAGATTACAAACTTTAGTTGATGTCGGTTTAGGTTATGTACAGTTAGGACAACCAGCCACAACATTATCTGGTGGAGAAGCGCAACGAGTGAAATTAGCAACCGAATTATCTCGACGTGCCACAGGGAAGACACTTTATTTAATAGATGAACCAACCACAGGTTTGTCTTTTTATGATGTCCACAAATTATTAGATGTTTTACAAAGATTGGTGGATAAAGGAAATTCGATTTTAGTCATTGAACATAATTTAGATGTAATTCGTTGTTCTGACTGGGTAATAGATTTGGGGCCAGAAGGTGGAGATAAAGGAGGAGAAATAATTGCAGTAGGAACGCCAGAAGATGTAGCGAAGAATCAGCGATCTTATACTGGGCAGTATTTACAGCAGGTGTTGAAGCAATATCCGGCAATGAAGTAGATTTTTTTCTCACGCAGAGGAGGACACTTGCGTGGGCGGGTTTCCCGACTTGTTCGCGAAGCGTCTCGAAGAGAGCAAAGTGTCCGTCGCGCAGAGGCACAGAGAGGAGAAAGGAAATATGGAAGAGTTATTAATGTTAAAGGAATTATTGCATGAGGGGAAAGTTTCTGAAGCTTTGGAATTGGTGGAAGAGTTGGAGGAAATGAGTAAGTCGGATAAGTTAAATAAGATTTTTAGTTATGGGATGATTGTTTTATTACACTTGATTAAACAAGCGGCTGAAAAACGCTCTACTAGGTCTTGGGAAACTTCTATTTTTAATTCTGTTAAGCAAATTCAACGCACTAATCAACGCCCGAAGGGTAAGGGTTGTTATTTAACGGAAGATGAGTTATGGGAAACTTTGCAAGATGCCTATGAGTCGGCTTTAAGAAAAGCGGCTTTGGAGGCTTTTGAAGGGAGATATGCAGCAGATGAATTAGGGGGTTTGGTAAATCAGAATGAGGTGATTCGGGGAGCTATGGATTTGATTTTGGAGGAGAGAATTAAATAAGGTATCTGAATCGCAGTAGCCGACAAATACAATTACTATTAATAATAGGTAATAGAGAAGGAGAAGATAAATGAATGATCAGGATTTACAATTTCTCCTCAATGACATGGAATCAGACCGTGTGGAACGTAAAGCTTCAATATCCGATAGAGGTAAACTTTGTGAAGCGATTTGTGCATTCGCTAATGATTTACCGAACCATCAACAACCAGGAGTTTTATTTATTGGGGTTAATGATAATGGAACTTGTGCCAACCTTTCCATAGATGATCAACTTCTGCTGACACTTTCAGGTATGCGAGATGATGGCAACATCTTACCTTTTCCATCAACGATTGTCCAAAAACGCAATATTGGTGGATGTGAACTAGCAGTAGTAATTGTAGAACCATCCGATGCCCCACCTGTCCGTTTTAAGGGACGAGTTTGGATTAGAGTTGGTCCCCGCAGAGCTACTGCAACAGCAGAAGAAGAACGTCGTTTAGCTGAAAAAAGACGTTCAAAAGATTTACCTTTTGATTTACGACCTTTAACATCAGCTAGTTTAGATGATCTCGATTTAGAAATTTTTCGTCGAGTTTATTTACCCTCATCTTTAGCAAATGATGTTTTGCAAGAAAATCAACGTTCAGTTGAACAACAACTCAAATCAATGCGGTTTGCAACAATTGATGCGTTGCCTAAACCAACTATTTTGGGTGTATTAGTTATTGGTAATGACCCTAGACAATTTGTTCCCTGTGCCTATATTCAATTTCTCCGCATTGATGGTACTGAGTTAACAGACCCGATTAAAGACCAAAAAGAAATTGGTGGCGCTCTTCCAGATTTGTTGCGAATGCTAGACGAAATTTTTCAAGTTAATATCTCAGTAGCAACAGATATTACAGCCCAACCAATTGAGTTACAAAAACCTGATTATCCAATAGTTGCTTTACAACAATTAGGAAGAAATGCAGTCATGCATCGTACCTATGAAGGGACAAATGCACCAGTCAGAATTACATGGTTTAATGACCGGATCGAAATTCAAAATCCTGGTGGACCTTTTGGTCAAGTAAATCGGCAAAACTTTGGTCAACCAGGCATAACTGACTATCGCAATCCTCACCTGGCTGAAGCAATGAAAAATCTTGGTTATGTCCAAAGATTTGGTTTAGGAATTGAACTTGCTCGTCAGCAACTTCTGAAAAATGGTAATCCACCTCTAGAATTTACTGTAGAAGATACCCATGTTTTGGTAACACTGAAGAGAAAATCATGAGTGCAAAGATTATTGCTTTCTTTAATAACAAGGGAGGAGTTGGTAAAACTTCTTTGGTTTATCACTTGGCATGGATGTATCAAGATTTGGGATTGCGAGTAGTTGCTGCTGATCTAGACCCCCAAGCTAACCTTACTACTGCTTTCTTAGATGAGGAAAGATTGGAACAAATTTGGTTAGGAAATAGTGAACCAAAAACTGTATTTGATTGCGTACAACCTTTGTTAAAAGGTATTGGTGATATTGATAATCCACATTTAGAATATATCCAAGAATCTGAAAACTTAGCTCTTTTAGTTGGAGATTTAGCACTTTCTGGTTTTGAAGATGAGCTTTCAGCACAATGGCCTAATTGTCTTGGTGGAGGTGGTCAGGAAAGAGCTTTCCGAGTAATCTCTGCTTTTTGGAGAATTCTCCAACAAACAGCCGTTAAACATGAAGCAAATGTAATATTGATGGATTTGGGACCTAATTTAGGAGCAATAAATCGTGCAGCATTAATTGCCGCTGACTATGTTGTTGTTCCGCTTGCACCAGATTTATTTTCTCTCCAAGGCTTGCGTAACCTTGGACCTACATTAAGAACTTGGCGTGGAGAGTGGCAAGAAAGATTATCTAAAACAAATTCTTCAGGTAAAAAGAGTTTAGCAAAAGATTTACAACTTCCCCAAGGAACAATGCAACCTGTTGGTTATATTGTTTTACAGCATTCAGTAAGATTAGATCGTCCAGTCAAAGCTTATGAACGTTGGATAGCTCGTATTCCCACGGTTTATAGAGAAGATGTTTTAGATCAGCCTGGTGAAAATCTAATTTCTATTGAAAATGATCCAAATTGTTTAGCCTTACTTAAAAACTACCAAAGTTTGATGCCAATGGCTCAAGAAGCTCATAAACCTATGTTTTACTTAAAACCTGCTGATGGTGCTATTGGCGCTCATACTAAGGTAGTGAGAAATGTTTATGAGGATTTTAAAAAACTAGCTTATAAAATAGCCGAAAGAACACAAGTGAACATTCCCTAAATCTAGCGTATAGAAATCTCCCGTCTTAGCTAGACATAGCCTTTCTTCTTCCTCTCTTCCTTTCCTTCTCCTGTCGGAGACGCTTCGCGCCCTTCGCGCCTTCGTGGTTTAATCACCACCCACCCTCAACACCAACGCAAAATTCATCAATAACAAAAAACACCAAATCACTCCCCCTTCCTAAAAAACTGCTTTAAAATCTCCCCCGGTTCCCTATCCCAAGTATCAATATGCTCATAAATTAAACCCTCATCATTCAACTTATAAGTCGAATACCCATTAAAAAACAACCGCGCTTTCCAAGGAACACGCAAAACCCCGCGTACAGTCCACTTCGCTAAAATCGCATCTTCCGCAGACTGAGAAACATCATCTAAATCAAAATCAATTTCCGTAAAAAATAACTGCGCGTGAAACCGCAAAGTCCAAAAAATAATCCGATAATTAAACTTACCCTTAAATTTATTTACTGGGTCACGAAAAAAGATATCCTGTGTATATATATCATAAGAAATATCTGACTCAAGCAATGTGGGTAAATCCTGTTTGAGAATTGCAATTATCTGTTCAATTTGTAATTTAACCATTGATTCTATACCTTAAGAATTTTTCTAGACACCACAGATTTATACTTTACTCATTTACACCCTAACTTTTAATAGATGTTTCTCTAAAAAATACTCCGTATAATTGCTTTTACAGTAATTTGCACAAAATTAGTTAAATTCTATGTCTATAATCGAAAATTCTTGGACACACGCCTATATAACCACCAACGGAATCCAACTGCACTACGTTACTCAAGGCGAAAGCCCCTTAATGTTAATGCTACATGGTTTTCCTGAGTTTTGGTATTCTTGGCGACATCAAATTCCCGAATTCTCTCAAAATTATCAAGTTGTTGCTGTTGATTTACGTGGCTATAACGATAGTGATAAACCCCAAGCAAAATCAGCTTATGTCATGGATGAATTTGTCAAAGATATTGAGGGAGTAGTTCGGGGATTAGGATACGAAAGTTGTATTTTAGTTGCTCACGATTGGGGTGGTGCGATCGCTTGGAATTTTGCCTACGCTCACCCAGATATGGTAGAAAAACTAATTATACTCAACCTCCCCCATCCCGCCAAATTTTCCCAAGGCTTAAGTACTCCCCAGCAACTATTACGCAGCTACTACATTTTCTTATTTCAATTCCCTTTGATTCCCGAACTACTCCTCCAAACCTCAGACTATGAAGCCATAGCTAAAGTTATTCAAGGTACAGCTTTCAATAAAAATGCCTTCACCACAGCAGATATTGAAGCTTACAAAGATGCTGCTGCTAAACGTGGCGCACTCACAGCTATGTTGAACTATTATCGCAACTTATTTTCTCAGTTAAAACCAAATAAAAATTGGAGTATTCTCGAAGTCCCCACCTTGATGATTTGGGGAGAACATGACACCGCACTGGGTAAAGAACTAACCTATGGAACACAAGAATATGTTAGGAATTTACAAATCAAATATATTCCTAATTCTGGTCATTGGGTACAGCAAGAACAGCCAGAATTAGTTACAGAGTATATGCAAGAATTTCTGCTGCAAAAAAATAGTACTAACTCTTAAATAAAAAAGCTTTTTCATAGGATAAAATACTCATTTACTACTCAGGCTAAACTATGCTATGTAAATCAACTTAAAAATATTTAACACTAAATTTAATAGAGGTAATTTACCTAAAATCAGGAATTAAACATAGCTCAAACCTAAGCCCAATCATAGTTTTAGCCTTAATAGCCAATTTCTAAAACATCACATCTATATTGTGAAGTAAATCAGCATCCCTCAGCCATTTAGTGAGATAATAAAGTAGTGAGGGAAAGAACGGATGCTACTCCATACCAAAAGGGGGAAAAAATTATGAAACGCCAGCTATTAGCAGTTATAGCCTTAGTCGCTCCCCTATTTTTAGCTAACTCAGTTCAAGCTGGGAATACGCAAGATTTACAGAAGCTATTGTCAACTGGGGAATGCATCAAGTGCAATTTATCAAGAGTAAACCTCAGTGGCGCTCATTTAATTGGTGCAGATTTACGAGGAGCAAATCTCCAAGGAGCTAACTTAACAGATGCTAACCTTGAAGGTGCTGACCTCACTGGAGCAAATTTAGCCGGTGCTAATTTAACATCAGCTTTTGTCACTAACGTGAATTTGAAGCAAGCCAATCTCAATGGTGCAAATCTCACCAGTGCGACTATTAATGATTCCAACGTCTATCAAGCATCAATGAATAACTTAACTATCACTGATGCAGAAATATACAATACTGGCATCGGTATTGGTGGAGAAGACGCTAAAATTCCTGACTGGGATTAACAGTTAACAGTTATCAGTTTCATCACAGGGTTTAAGTTCTGCACCATCCGCTTGATAAGCGTTCACAGAGTCAAAACTCAATCATATTTTCCAGGTTCTGCTTCCTGGTAGCTAGTACAATGTAGCGGAAATAAAGCTACCATTAAAAATTCCTAAAAAGCTTGTGTAATCTGCTTTTTTGATTTTTAATTCCCAGAAAGCGGTACTAGCTGCTAGAAAAGCAATCATCACTACTAAAAAAACCTCTGCTTGATATAAAAGCAGAGGTTTTCTAATATCAATGGTGATGAAGATGAGGTCAGAGATTCACATTACCTATCACCTCAAGTCATCACATTTTAAGTTAATGCCTGAGCAACAACTTCTGAAAGTAACTTATTAGCGGCTTGCTTCAATAAATCCACCTTGTCAGTACGTTCCCAAGGTAAATCCAAATCACTACGTCCCAAGTGACCGTAAGCCGCGATGTCCTGATAAAAACGTCCGCCTCGTTCACTTGGTAGGTTGCGTAAATTGAAAGCATGGATAATGCCAGCTGGTCGCAGTTCAAAGTACTCTTTGACTAATTCCAGTAAAATTTCATCATCCACTTTGCCCGTACCAAAGGTATCCACAAAAATGCTGACCGGTCGCGCTACACCAATGGCATAACTTAACTGGACTTCACATTTTTCTGCTAACCCAGCAGCCACAATATTTTTCGCCGCATAGCGAGCAGCATAAGCAGCGGAACGGTCTACCTTTGTGGGGTCTTTACCAGAGAAAGCACCACCACCATGTCGTGAATAACCACCATAGGTATCGACAATAATTTTTCGTCCTGTGAGACCAGAATCACCTTGTGGTCCACCTATGACAAATTTACCTGTAGGGTTAACGAGAAAACGTGTACCCTGATCTGGCTTAACGTCAATATCACCAAACACAGGTTCCACTACTGCTGACCACAGGTCTTCTTTAATCTTGGCTTGTACCCCTGCCTCATCCGTAATATCCCCAATATTAGGTGTATGCTGGGTAGAAATCAAGATTGTGTCTATACCTACAGGTTTTCCATCTTCATAGACTACGGTAACTTGCGTTTTTCCGTCAGGACGCAGGTATGGTAAATCACCTGTTTTTCTCACTGCTGCCAATCTCCGGGCAATGCGGTGAGCTAAACTAATAGGCAAGGGCATCAATTCTGGTGTTTCGTTGCAAGCAAAACCAAACATGATACCTTGATCACCAGCGCCGATTTTGTCGAATAGTTCTTCACTATCCTCAGTGCGGGTTTCTTGAGCAGTATTTACACCTTGAGCAATATCAGGAGACTGTTCATCTAAAGCTACCAATACACTGGCGCTATTAGCAGAAAAGCCGTTGACTGCATCAGTGTAGCCAATTTCCGCGATCTTCTTCCGGGCTAAATTGACAAAATTGACATTGGCTTTGGTAGTAATTTCTCCAGTAATTAGTACTAAGCCCGTATTAACAACTACTTCGGCTGCAACCCGGCTACTGGGGTCTTGTGTTAATAAAGCATCCAGAATAGTATCCGAAATTTGATCACAGATTTTATCGGGATGGCCTTCGGTGACTGACTCGGAGGTAAATAGATAGCGTCGAGACAAAGGAAATTCCTCCTTGACTAATTTTGCTCACTGACTAAAGAATGAGTATTTAGTTCAGCTACTAATTTATGAAATAATAACAATATTTACACACTTACTGATAGAATTTCGCTGTTCATCTGCAAACTCATGATCTCGTGTTCGCTTAATTACTTATCAAAAAAACTTTCCGCGCGGTTCCCTAATTATAAGTCTTTAACAGAACACAATATGAGGTTACGCAAAAAAAGGGGTACACCCATAAGATGTCCCCCTTTTTGTATTCACAAACACAGCTTGCTTTAGACTTGAACCGCTAACTTTGCTTCTTTAGATGTCAATCGCTCATAAGCAGCACGCATTTTCAAGCCTGTCAGCACTTGGAATAAACCAGTACCGTTGTTGGAACCAGGATATTCTCGGTGTTGGAGTAACAAGTGAGTCATCTCACCTTGGTATGTGGTGGATGTATTGCTCAAATGAGTTTCGATGTAAATTACTTCTTCTAAATTGTCAAATTGACCGTCTACTTCTAACACGGTGACGTAACGACCGTAGTAGACATCGGAACCATAGTATAGTTGCATTCCAGGGTAGGAGCAAGTCAGTTTCCGTCCGCAGGGAGTCCACTGAATTGTTGAACCTTCATCAAAGAGGTAGGTTGGCTCAAAGCCTTCCTTACCTTCCCGTTGCAGCATACGTACTCGTAACACTTTACGCTCGGTATCGTTTTTGATCAAGTTTGTCGGCAATACTTGCAAAACCACATCGGCAAATTCTCGTTGTGGTTCGATAAACTTTTCAAAGTCCGGTTTACGAGAGTTAATTTGTGCGAGAACATCTTCGTAGCGATGGCCTCGTTCTGCCATATCGCGTTGAATCTTCCAGGCAATTTTCACTTCATCGCTGATGTCAAAATAGACGCTGAAATCGAGCAGCGATCGCACGCGCTCATCATATAAAGGATGTAACCCCTCCACTACTATGATGTGGTTTGGCTCAATCCGTTCTGGAGGATCGATCATGCCGGTTTCGTGGTTGTAAATCGGCTTATCAATCGCTTGACCTTCTTTGAGCGCTTTAATTTGCTCATACATGAGGTCAAAATTGTTCGCCCTGGGGTCAAGTGCAGTTATCCCCGTTTCTTTGCGTTGTTTACGATCCAGGCAATGATAGTCATCCAAACAGATAACTGTCATGAAATCTTCACCAAATAAATCGATTAACCGACGCAAAAACGTAGATTTACCGCACCCGGAGTCTCCTGCTACTCCTATCAGTACCACGCGTTCCGGCTTACTTGTCATAAATCTCCTCTAAATACTAAAAAAGATGTGTCAATCAATATTTTTTTTTCACACAGCAGATTTTTTTTGAATCCAGGAGTTTACCCCAATGGTGTGATCCTGCGTTCTTGCTATCCAGCACGGGAATAGCATACCAGACTAGTAAGCAACACAGTTATCTTTGTTACTTGTTAAACTATCCTGATATCTTGGCTGGTAAGTATTTAATCTTAGTGATATATTAGATTTTAACAGAAAGATGCATTTTGTAACAAGATTTGCTGTCAGGAATAATATTTTAGTGTACCAATCAAATTTTTGACTTTTTGAGTTATTCATAGCTCTAAACTTAGATATAATGCTACTTCTGTCAATAAGTAATAATACTATAAAGAAAAGATAAAATTTTTACCTCTAGCAGGGGACGCGAGAAATCAGGTGTTTGGGCTGGGCATTGGGCATTGGGCATCGGGTATTTCACGCAGTCTCTGGTGTTTCCAGTCGTTGCATTCGGTTCTGAGCTTTTCACTCAGTTGAAACCTTTGCTCGAATGAGAGCGCGGTTTTCCCGTCTATTCCTGCTGTCTAATTCCTGTGCATTTAGCTGTGTTACTTGACGGATAGCCAGTAATCTCGCTGCGGTTGATTTCAGAATCAGCTTTTGTAGGGACTTTGCTTTGCGCTTGTCTCCAACTTGAACCGCTTTATACACGCGTCTTTGTAGGCGAAATAGGTTACGGCGGAATTTCTTCCAAGGCAACGTCTTCCAGGATTCACTAGAGTTGTCTCTGTGTCTAATCATGCTCTGCTCCAATTTGTGTATTCTGAACACCTCAGACCAATTACGGTCTGTCCTACCCGAATTGAAGGAGTTCCGCTGCTCGTCCAGCCTACTTATAGGGTTCGACCGCCCTTAGACCCTCAACCCGTTTTTCTTCGTTCCCTCGGTTAGATTGTTAGTTCCGTTAGGTGTAGCCACTTCAACCACTGGATTCCCTGGACTCTTGCCGCTATTAGAGGGAGATGCGGCGGGAATTGACTCCAGTGAAGTCAGGTTTTGATGTTGTGTCCTGCTCTGAAGTAAGTTGCTTTTCTAGGCTCTGTTTCACCGTGGGAACTCCCCGTTAGCACCAGTGTCACCTCACAACGGATGTCTGATTGCGCCTTCCAGCTTTGACCTCCCGAAACCGAGTCGGGTCATCATGGGCAGATAGGGAGTCATACCTGAGTCTGGTAGATGGGACTTTCACCCATATCAGACCGAGAGTTCAACCTTTTCCATGCTTGGATTGGGTTGGTTAGCTTATGTACGGGCTGATTACCGTGATTCAGCTAACAACGAATCGCACCCCTCTCTCTTCATACTCTTTTTTTGCGAAGGTCTTGTTGAGAAGAAGGTATTTTAGTGGCATAAAGGGTGTAGGTTACCGCCCAAGGCATCTCCTTCTTCTACTGCGGTATTAGTTCTCAAATAATCCTGCACAAGAGAGCAACCATCAGCTAGTGCATTGAGTTTAAGAATGCGCGGCAAATTCCAGATAATTAGTGTGTTATCATCACCCCCAGAAGCTAAAAAAGTACCGTCGCGGCTGACAGCAATTTTTCTAATGGCGGCGGTATGACCTCTGAGGGTGGTTATTTCTGTACCATCCAGTTTCCAAAGCTTGACGGTAGCATCCACGCTACCAGAAGCAATTATTTTACCATCGGGGCTAAACCCTACCCCCCAAACCGCAGCTGTATGACCTTTGAATGTTTGCAATAACTTGCCATTCACCGTCCACAACTTCACGGTATTGTCACCGCTGCCAGTAGCTACTATTTTACTGTTGGGACTAAAGGCAACTCTCCATACAGACGCAGAATGTCCAACGAGGGTTGTGAGCAACTTACCCTCCAGTGTCCACAGTTTCGCAGTACCATCAGCACTGGCGGTCGCCACCATTTTACCGTCGGGACTAAAGACAACTTGCCACACTTCGGCTTGATGTCCTTTCATAACCTGCGATTTAGGCTGATCGCGTTTCCATATCTGAGCAATCTTCTCAACATTAGCGATCGCGATCGCTTGACCATCAGGACTTAAAACCGCACCTGTGATTTTGCCGTGGGTATCTTTGTAACTAGCAACATTAGTCCCATCTCGCCGCCGGATTTTTACTATAGCATCGTCAGCAAAAAGAGCAACTAACTTGCCATCGTCACTGAATGAAACCTCGAAGATGACACTTTTTTCAGTCAAAGTTTTCAGTAATTTGCCTTGACGACTCCAAAATTTGGCAACGTTTTCGTGACTGGTTGTGCCAATGGTGGAACTGTCGCCGGTAATAGCTATTGACCACATTCCTCCACTATGGGCAATTACACTCTTTTGGAATGGATTTTGACTTTGCCAGAGTCTGACAAGATTTTCTGCACCCCCCGAAGCAATAAAGCTGCTATCAGGACTGAAACTCGCTCCCCAAACAGAGGCATTATGTCCTCTTAGCGTCTTCAGTTCTGTACCATCAATGTTCCAAAGTTTCATAGTTTTGTCGAGACTGGCAGAGACAACAGTCTGACCATCGGGACTAAATGCTACTCCCGCAATCCCAGCACTATGACCAGAGAGAGTTTTATCAAGGCGATAACTGCCATCTTTACTGTTTCGCCGCCAAAGTTTCACAGTTTTATCTTCACCGGCTGAGGCTAATATCTGACTATCAGGACTAAAGGCGACTCCCTCAACCCAAGCTGTATGACCTTGGAGAATTTGTAGGGGTTTGGGGTTCTGCCAGCCTGTAGTGTCTGGTTGCCAAAGTTTTACCGTCCCATCTAGATTTGCAGCTGCAACGGTTTGACCATCGGGACTAAAAGCAACTCCCCAAAATCCCCATTTGTAACCTGCAAATGTTTTTAAGAGTTTACCATCTTGCTGCCAAAACCTTACCGTTCTGTCCCAACCAGCAGAGGCTAGAAACTGACCATCAGGACTAAAGGCGACTCCCCAGACGGAAGCAGTGTGACCTTTAAATGTTTTAGA
The DNA here is from genome assembly GCF_014698735.1 of Anabaena catenula FACHB-362. Taxonomy (GTDB): domain Bacteria; phylum Cyanobacteriota; class Cyanobacteriia; order Cyanobacteriales; family Nostocaceae; genus Anabaena; species Anabaena variabilis_A. Next base: position 42,526 of record NZ_JACJTQ010000017.1, on the reverse strand, counting down.
AATGTGCCATTGGCTGTCTGTACCTTTCCGTTTCCAGAGTTTAATCGTAGCATCTTCACTTGCCGATGCTAGTAACTGGCCATCAGGACTAAATTTAACAGATCTAACTGCTCCTTGATGACCTTTAAGAGTTGCCACTTCTGTACCATCACGTCGCCATAGTCTGATGGTTTTATCTATACTGGCGGAAGCAACCAAAGAACTATTAGGACTGACATCTACTGCCATCACAGCTGCTGTATGACCAGAAAACCGATTGTATTCATCTGCACCATAAACCGCTTGCTGTAATACATTATTCACCTGATGCTCAATATTGGCATTTGGTTTTTCTAGTTTTTTTAGTCTCTGTTTGGCTTTAATTGCTTCTACGAGAGCATCTAATCTGCGATTTGAGGCGAACATTCCCTCAGAAGAAGATACGAGTGCGCGAATTTCACTGTTTTTGGCTTCAGTTTCGCTTTTCTGGGATTGGCGATACAAAATGTAAATTCCGCATCCCAAAGTAATAGAAATTAGCAACTTAATACACATTAAAGTTAGGAGAGTTCCCTGCAACTTAGCAGTTTTTTTCTCTTGTGCTAGTCTTGCTTCTATTTCTTTAGCTCTTTCCGCTTCTAATGCTGTTTGGATTTCGCGCTGTTCATATTTTTGACTAGCAGCAAAAAATTTATAATCCAAATCACTCAAACTTTTACCGAGCGACCAACTTTGAGCATCTTTGAGAGCCTGTCCTCGTAGTAACCGTGACTCATCTTGATAACGGGATGCTACCCAAGCATTAAAGATTTGCGAGTAAGGACGCAAATTGTCTAACTGTCTGATTACCCATAGCTCATTAAAAACATTCCGATAAATGGGATTTTTAATTTTGAGATAACCTTGGTGTCTCTCCACTAAACCAGACAACAAAAGTTCTTTTTGTTCTTGACTATCATCGCTGGCTACAAGTGGATTACCAGCCTCAGTTTGCAACATCTGCTGATAAATCCCTAACAACCTACCGGCTCGTTGTTCGTCGAAGAGGAGGCGATCGCGAATGGTACGCAGGTGTTCGGGTTCATCTTTTGTTTCCCAGTGTTGAATAATCTGCTTTTTTACCAGTTGTTCTACCCAATACCCTGCTGTAGCTGGTGGTAACTCAATTTTTTTTTGAGGTGTTTCCCATGCGGTCTGCACAACTAACTGACAAAGTTTTTGCGTTAAAAAAGGTTGTCCACCAGTCCAGTCAATAATTTTCTGTAATACTGCTTGCGGTTGACTGACTACGCTTTCTAATCCTTTTAGTAATGGAGTCGCTTCCTCCAGGGTAAAACCAGACAACTGGATGGCCGTACCGATGTTAAAGGGTGTGCGCCGCTTATCAGTGATTAAATCAGATGGACTGGCTACCCCAAATACTGCAAACCCTAAGCGTTGGAATTTTGGGTCGTGTGCGCGTTGGTTATAGCAATGACGAATCCAAGCAAAAAAATCACTGATTGGAAAACTCAAACTCAACAAACTATCAATTTCATCTATAAATATAAATATACGCTGGTTTGGGACATGAGACAGCAATATTTCTTCTACAAAATTATGTAGTTTCTGTACAGGCGAAAGACCTACTTGCACTTCCCACCAGTCTTTAAAATTAACTTTTTCAGCTAAATTTAAGTCGTAAAAAAGACTAATAATAATGCCTTTGTACCATTGTTCAGTTGTTGTATCTTCACTACCCAAGCGGGTTATATCTATATATATACAGCTATGACCTTCATTCGTCAGATGATATTTTACGCGATGTAACAGAGATGATTTACCCATTTGACGAGAGTTGAAGACGTAACAAAAATCGCTGTCCTTTAAGCTGCCATAGAGTTGTTCGTCTGCCTGACGAATTACGTAGCTAGGATCATCAGTAGGCAGACTACCCCCAACTTGATATTTCATATCAGATAAGTAGATCAATGTGAATATTTAGGGCTTGCTGAAAGGCAGTTTGTAGAAGCATTATTATAAACCAAGGGAAGAGGTTTTTAGTTACAGCAGAAAATAGGGAATAGAAAAGAATCAAATTTTTTGTGTAGGATATTTTTCAAAAATTACGTAAGCATTCAGCTATCAGCTAATGCCTTGTTTTCGAGACGCTATTCTCGTTCAGCAGTCAGCCAATAGTATTCATATAGAAAAATTGTTAAATAAATTGCTAAGGGAACTCCAAAAAATAAATTATCTAATTTTGAAAGGGAAGACGGTGATAAAATTTTTCCTCCTCTGCTTACACAGCAATGGGATATTTTTTTATCTGGCAGTCACTAAATGAATGAGGTTTGATTATTAAATGGGAGCGCAAAATTAAAAATAAAGGTAATGCGGTTTATTAAATTTAGCTGCGTAACAGCTTAGTAGGGTCAGCAGATTTAATCAAATAGGCGGAAAACTATAAACAAGATTAATCATTTTATATTCGTGTAAATTACCCGCGAACAACTCTTTTTTGTCCAAAGTCCAATCCGATACAAAAAAGCTAACTAATGCTAACAAGAGCCAGCTTTTTCTTCCTGCTTCATCCTATTCGTGTCGGCACGATCTAGTCCACAGGCTAATACGGTCAACCTGACCGCTTCTTGACTCAAGTTACGAGCAGCATTTACATCTCTATCACAATCAAACCCACAGTAATCACAGGTGAATACTCTTTGAGATAATGACAGAGATGATTTTTTCTCCAGCAAAACTAATTCAGCATAATAATTCGCCACAAGATATGAGTTTGAGGCAAAATACTATTGCAGCAGTCTATTTATATCTGCTGAATCTGAGTGGCTGAAGTTGCTTTAAATCTTGCTTGCGAATATCTTCTGGTGTTTTTAGTGAAAATGCAAGGACAGTTAAGACACTTAAAGGGACTAATGATGCAATTTAAACAATATTAGATAGTTGCTTGGCAAAATAAGTGCGGTAGAGTTCACAACGCGGTAAGATGCGATCGCCTTCAAAGGTAATTAATCCTAAACTTTCGAGCTTATAAGCATCTACAGGATTAAGAATCATAGGTTGCTTTGCTGCTACTAGCTCAGTATAAATCTGGCGCAGGGTAGGATTAGCTTCCAGTTTTACCCAATGTTGCCATAAATGATAACGGTAAATGCCTCCATTCGCGATCGCTTCATCTATCAACTCTGTTAAAGTGATTGTCCCAGAGCAAAGAGAAAACAAAGCTAGTTGAATTAATGCCGGATGACCTCCTACCAAAGACATCAACTGGGTAGATTCTTTGCTGGTATTCCATTCTAGTCCGTATCTTCTAGCTAATTCTTCTATCTGTTGCTGGGTAAATTCTTTTAGACGGATAGGCAATCCAATATTAAATGGGGAACGGTGAATATCTAAAGAAATATACTGTTCTGTAGAGTAAACTACTACTAACCTCAATTTTTTCCAGTGCTGATTTTGTCGAGCTTCATCGCACCAAGAACGCAACAAAGCAAAAAACTCCCGGCCAATGTGAGGATATTCAAAAAAGCGATCTACTTCACTCAACGCTAAAACTATTGGACTTTCACTCTGCTTCAGTAAATAGTTTTGTAAGTACAAACTACAACTCAACTTACAACCAATCTCATCATCCCATTGATCATCAAGGTTGATATCAGTTCCTAATTGTATGGCAATTTGTTGGCAAAGACAACGCAACAGCTTATTTAAATCATTTATACAGTTGTCATCAATTTGCCAGCAATTTATTGTAACAGTACAATAACCTTGTTGCTTGGCAAAGGCTAATAAACGCAGTACCAAAGAGGTTTTACCCATCTGTCTGGGGGAACGAATTCGAATTACACAACCAGGTTGAGTAACTTCTCTATAAACCTGTTCTTCTATAGGCGGACGTTCAATATATAAAGGAGAATCCAGCGGTACTGGTCTATCTGGATATGTCCAATATTTTTTTTCTATTATATGTGAATCTTCTGATAAGATATCTAATATTTCTGTTTCATTCTCTTCTTGCAAAAAGATATAATCTTCTTCATGCAATTCTAAATTAAAGGCATTAAAACATAATTTAAGAGTTTTTTGATCTACTGCTTGACTTAAAGACCACAATCGGCTGATAGTTCTAGCGGAAATATTAGTTCGTTGTGATAGTTTGTCTAGAGTTAAGCGATAGCCTTGATTTTCAATTATCTCGCAAGATATAATCGCTTCTTGTAATTGTTTTAATCCTTTGGGGGTTAGTATAACTCCTCTTTTTCTTCTTATTTTATTTTGTTTTAATACCATAGGTTATGAACCAAAAGTGTTTACTGATACAAAATCTACTTGGTAGAGTATGAATAAGTCAATTGTTTTGAGCATCAAACTAAAATTTAAAAACCCCACCCTCAACGAAGTAGGGCAGGGTAGTTTATAAATGCTTGAGCAAAAACCGATTAAAGCGTGTTTCTTTGCACTTCACGACCTGAACATCTCAAAATTTTCATAAGAATGCAAAGACAGTTAAGACAGTTAAGAGAACTCCAAAAAATAAATTATCCGATTTTACAGAATCAAAACGACTTTTCTTCCCCCCTGCAAAATCGCTCCCCTGCCCTAAAAGCGTGTCGTTAAAGCGTGTCCCTTGCAAAGTAGCTACGCTAACACGTAGTGTGCCGTAGGCATAAGCTCCGAAGATAGGGTAGGGATTGGGATTGGGATATTTTTTATTTGGAAGTCTCTTAGCCTAAAGTTCAGTTTTTAGGCAGGCGATCGCATAATTTAGTGATCAGCATTCAAGAATCAGCCGTCAAATCAACCTACGGATAGAGGTTGACATATTTTTCACAGCACGTAAAACTTGTTATATTGGTCGGTCATAACATCTGTTGTTGCAGTGAGCTAACTTCCCAAAAGAAGTATATAGTTCACGAAAAAAAGATTAAATTGATTCACTATTAACATTCTGTCTAAGACTTATCCTCTACTTTAGAAGGTGAACAGGTGTGTTCTTTACCATACCTATATGTCTTAGCCGAGTGTACTTAGCAAGGTATCATGACAATGATGCCGTTTTCCCAGTCGGCCAGTTTTGTGCAACGAAAATCCGGTAAACTAAAGCTGGCATAGGATGGGAATGATTTTTTTGATAAACGGTTAAGTAAATATCGGAGTGGTAGAACGAATGTACAATCAAGGTGCTGTTGAGGGTGCTGCCAGTATAGAATCAGGTAGCCGCGTCTTCGTTTACGAAGTGGTTGGTCTGCGTCAGAACGAAGAAACTGATCAAACAAACTACCCAATTCGTAAAAGTGGCAGTGTGTTCATCAGAGTGCCTTACAACCGCATGAATCAAGAAATGCGACGGATCACTCGTCTAGGCGGCAAAATTGTTAGTATTCACCCTATAACAGTTCTAGAACCAGTTAATGGTAAAGCTGCTGTGGAAAGTGCTAACAGCGAAGTCAGCGAGTTAGTCACACCAGTGAGCGCTAACAGTGAAGTAAGCGAGTTAGTCACGCCAGTGAATGCTAACAGTGAGGAAAATGGTAAAGCCACACCTGTGAATACTAATAGTGAAGTCAAAGGCTTCGCTAAATCACCTGCTAAGGAAAAAAAAGGCAACACCATGACTCAAGGGAAAGCCAAACACGCTGATGTTCCTGTAAACACTTACCGTCCTAACGCTCCGTTTATTGGTAAGTGTATCTCCAATGAACCATTAGTTAAGGAAGGCGGAATTGGTATTGTTCAGCACCTGAAGTTTGACCTTTCTACTGGCAATTTAAAGTATATCGAAGGTCAAAGTATCGGTATTATTCCCCCAGGTGTTGACAAAAACGGTAAGCCTGAAAAACTCAGACTTTACTCGATTGCTTCAACTCGTCATGGCGATGATGTAGATGATAAAACAATCTCACTATGTGTTCGCCAATTAGAGTACAAACACCCAGAAAGTGGCGAAACAATCTATGGTGTTTGCTCTACTTATCTGACTCAGCTTAAACCAGGTGATGATGTAAAAATCACAGGGCCTGTAGGTAAAGAAATGTTGTTACCTGAAGATCCTGAAGCTAATGTAATCATGTTAGCAACAGGAACAGGTATCGCTCCTATGCGGGCTTATCTGTGGCGGATGTTTAAGGATAATGAAAAAGCAGCTAACCCAGAATACCAATTTAAGGGATTCTCTTGGTTGTTGTTTGGAGTACCCACATCTCCCAACATTCTTTACAAGGAAGAACTGGAAGAAATGCAACAAAAGTATCCAGAAAACTTCCGCCTCACCTATGCTATCAGCCGGGAACAGAAAAACCCCGAAGGTGGCAGAATGTATATCCAAGACCGTGTAGCAGAACACGCTGATGAACTGTGGCAATTGATTAAAAATGAAAAGACCCACACTTACATCTGCGGTTTACGCGGTATGGAAGATGGTATTGATGCAGCTTTGACTGCTGCTGCTGCTAAGGAAGGTGTGACTTGGAGTAGTTACCAAAAGGATCTCAAGAAAGCACACCGCTGGCACGTAGAAACGTACTAATTTGGTCATTGGTCATTGGTCATTGGTCATTAGTTCCGAGTTTTAAACTCTAAGTTTGTAGGTAGGGTGATGCCCCGCCTACAATTGTTTTTTATATATAGTTTGGATGCAAAATCTGTGGGTGTAAAACTAGGAATATTAGGTTTAGGGACTGTGGGAACGGGTACTGTACAACTGTTGCAAGATACAGCAGGTCGTCACCCACTATTAAAAGAGATAGAAATATATCGAGTGGGAGTGCGATCGCTTGATCAACCCCGTCAAGTAGAATTGCCTACAGGCGTAATAACAACTGATTTAGAAGCAATTGTCAATAATCCAGAGATAGATATAATTGTTGAAGTTATGGGGGGATTGGAACCAGCAAGAACACTCATCCTCACCGCTATTAAAAATGGTAAGCACGTAGTCACAGCCAATAAAGCCGCAATTTCCCGCTTTGGCGCAGAAATATTTACCGCAGCCAATCAAGCTGGGGTCTATGTGATGCTAGAAGCCGCTGTTGGTGGTGGTATTCCCGTAATTCAACCCCTCAAGCAATCTTTAAGTGTTAACCGCATTCATGGCATCACTGGTATTGTCAACGGCACAACTAACTACATCCTCACCAGGATGCAAACAGAGGGTAGCGACTTCAATGATGTTTTAGCTGATGCTCAACGCTTGGGTTATGCTGAAGCTGATCCCACAGCTGATATTGATGGCTTAGATGCCGCAGATAAAATTGCCATCTTGGCATCTTTAGGCTTTGATGGCCGCATCAACCTCCAAGAGGTCTATTGTGAGGGAATCCGTCAAGTCAGCAAGACAGATATTAGCTACGCTGCCAAATTGGGATTTGTGATTAAATTATTAGCAATTGCCAAACATCAAACTAGTGATCACTCTCAGCTATCAGTCAGAGTTCATCCTACCCTAGTGCCGCAAACTCATCCTTTAGCTAGTATTAACGGTGTTTATAATGCCATTCTTGTCGAAGGAGAACCCATTGGCCAGGTGATGTTTTTTGGGCCTGGTGCAGGTGCGGGTGCTACGGCTAGTGCTGTCTGTTCTGATATCTTGAATCTTGTCGCTACTCTGAAAACTAATACCCCCAAATCAAATCCCCTGTTAGCTTGTAGACATGAAAATTACCTGCAAATTGCGCCAATTTCTGAACTTGTAACCCGATTTTATGCTCGATTTTTAACAAAAGACCAACCAAGTGTAATTGGTAAATTGGGTACTTGCTTTGGTAAATATGGCGTAAGCTTAGAGTCTGTTGTCCAAACTGGTTTTCAGGCACAACTCGCAGAGATTGTGGTTGTTACCCACGATGTGCGAGAAGGAGACTTTAGGCAAGCTTTAGCTGAAATTGAAACCTTGGAAGCAATAGATAGTATTCCTAGCATCTTAAGAGTGCTTTAAAATAATCAACCCCCTTGCGGGGGTCTTAAAAATTCAAAATACAGTGCAATTTTGAAGTTTGGATTCAAGATTGAGCTTTCTTTAAATATGCATTATCTAGAAACCTTGTAGAGACATTCCATGGAACGTCTCTACATTCTTTTTTACTCCTATATCTATTGGTTAAGATTCTGAAGTTTCTTGGCCAACAACTTGTGTTTTGAGAGTTGTAATTTCACTAGTTAACTCTTGCCGAGTTGAAGCTTTGAGTAAATAGCGATAAACAAACCAGCCAGAATAACCAATACCAATCAACTCAAAGGTAGGTGCTACCAAAGGAATATCATTGAGAGAATCTAGAACAGCCAATAGTACCTTAACTGCCACAATTGTCGTGATCAATAATCCCAGCGTAACTACAGGCTGCTTGTATTGATTAAAGAAATTGCCCACATAGTCAGGCAATGTGCCTAAAAAGCCAGAAACTTGTTGTCCATATTTCAGCCATTGCTCTTGAGACTGTACAGGAGGCTGTAGTTTGGTAATACTTCCTGTTTGGCTGTTGATATCTGGGATTGTTGTTTCTTTTGACTTGGTTTCTGTGTATTCCGGTTCTTGCATTTTCACTTCCATAATTTTGACAGTTGAGTTTTTATCTGCACAATTCCAACCATAAGGTTGTTGAGTAGGTAATTGATCCTAGCATCACCACGATTGGATTGAGCTTACAAAGGGGTTTTAGTGTCCTATAACCATAATTGCCCCATTACCTCTACTGCATCAACTACAGGGTAGAACGTCAGTATGAGGATAGAAGTCAAGAGGCAACAGGATGTATTAACATCAGCTTTCTGAGTTCTGTTTTGTAAATTAACTGGAATTCTCAGGTTGTGATTATCCCATGCCATGTAATTTGCTCATCGAAGCACAAATCATGCAAAAATCAGTCCACCTCTCACTCATACAAGTCTAAACGCTGATTTTATCTGATATTAAAGCTATCTTCAGCCGCATTCGTCAATTAACTTATTCATATTGATACTAATATGTAACAATTTGATTGTCTGTTCATAGAGACTAGACATAAATGTATTTTTATGGTATGTACTTCATTTTAGCTGGAAAAATTTGTTCAACACTAGAGAAAGAAATTCTTAACAAAGGTAACTGCGCGATCAATTCCCCATAAGTAAATTCAAAATATAAGTTTATTCTATAAAATAGATGAAAATGATTTAGTCCTGTTATGAAACCAAATAAAGTCAATCTTCATGAGATTAGCAATGATGATACAGGCTAGACTTGATTGGTGATATTTTCGGATTGATGAACTCTTATCTTGCACCATCATCTTATTGCTAAAATTCCAACTCAAAAACCTAATAATTGCCTAAGGTGAGTAATGCCCACCCTACTTTCGTAAGAATAGTGCAAGAAGATGTTAGTAAAGAGATTGCAAGGATGCTAAATCAAAAGCCCACCCTTGTTGACAAAAGTTTACAAAGCAAAAAAGTGTCAACTGAAGAGCCAATAACAGATGAATTACCGACTATAGAATTTCCCTCCCGTGGGAAACTCAAGGCCAGTTCTTGGCGCATCCATCAAAAAATTGGCTATGGATACTTTGTCGCTATTGGCATTGGCTTTTTTGGCTCCCTGACTGGATTGGTACTGGCCAACTATTACCGGGGAAGAGAAGTCAGACAATTTAATCAAGCCAATGAGCAAGGACAATTACTAAATAATTATAAAAATGCGGTAGTTGGGGCGCAATTGCATAGCTCTAACTTAGTAGCTGTTTTGGAAGATACACAACGACTACGTAAGAAAAAGGCTGCATTTCTCTATTCTGTTTCTCAAGCTCAGAAATTAGAGCAAAACATTGCTGGCTATATAAATAGTAAGCCTCAGACATTAGCCGCAACCAGTGCAACTTTAGAGAATTTATTGCATGATTACTCAATTAACTTAAAATCCTATATTAATCAAATTGATGTTGTTTTGCAGCAACTTGAGGCTCAAGAGGTAAAGCCACAACAAATTACCTCAGCCAGAGAGCAGTTACTGACAATTATGCGTGGTGAAACAGCCATGCAGCTAGAGAATTTGTCAGAAAAATTGACTAATATTCTCCGCACTGCTCAAATGCAAGCGCAGGAGCGACAGAGAGATGTAGAGCAAGCTAGATTTGTGGAGAGATTAATTGTCATAGTCAGTATGCTGGTATCAGTGGCTATAGCTGCTGTTGTGGCATGGCGTACTAGTCGAGCGATCGCAGAACCTGTAATCACAGTAACTCAAGTAGCTGAACAGGTGGCCAGAAAATCTAATTTTGATTTACGCGCTCCTATCACCACTGATGATGAAATTGGCTTACTTGCTAAATCTCTAAATCGCTTAATTGAGAGAGTATCTGAGCGAACTAAACAACTACAACAAGCAAAAGAATTAGCGGAAGCTGCAAGTAAAGCCAAAAGTCAGTTTCTGGCAAATGTCAGCCATGAGTTACGCACACCGCTAAATGCAGTCATTGGTTTAAGCCAATTGTTACAAGATGACGCTGGTGATATTGGTGTATCTGCGGACTTTATCGCTGATTTAGAAACTATTAATTCGGCTGGGAGACATTTACTAGAACTAATTAACGATATCCTCGACTTGTCGAAAATTGAAGCGGGGAAAATGACTCTCTACCCAGAGACGTTTGAAATCATAACTTTGATTAACAATGTTGTTCACACAGTTAAACCAGCTATCGAAAAAAATGGTAACACCTTAGTCATAGATTGCGATGAACCACTAGGGATTATGTACGCTGATCAGACAAGGATGCGACAGGTATTATTAAACTTACTCAGTAATGCTGCCAAGTTTACCACTAACGGTAAAGTAACGCTGACTGTTAAGAATGAGAAAACAAACCTTCTGAAAGAAACTGCTTTAGGTGTGATTAGTTTTACTGTCAGTGATACAGGTATTGGACTATCACCTAGTCAAGAGCAGCAGTTGTTTCAACCCTTTATACAAGGGGATACCTCAACTACGAAAAAATATGGTGGCACTGGCTTGGGATTAGCAATTAGCCGTCATTTTTGCCAGATGATGGGGGGTGAAATTATTGTCAATAGTCAGCTTGGTGTTGGTTCTACATTTACTATTCGTCTACCCTTGACACTTCAGGAATAAGCAGGTCACGAAGAGGAAAAGGGGCAGGGGGCAGGGGGCAAGGGGGAAGACCGGGACTGAGCTTGGACTCTGCCCCGTATAAGCGTCCTAGAAGGACGGGGCTTGTACCCATGTTCCGCTCCGCTCCACCCAGAGGGAAAGGGCTTGTTCCCCCCGCTAGAAAGCTCCCTTTCCCCCTGCTTCTTCCGGTCAACAAGAAGGGTGTAGGGAAAAATTAGTGGAGGCTATGACACCAAAATGGTTTCGGGGTTTCAAGATGCGATCGCAGCAAAGGGAAGAATTTTAATAACTATAGAAAGAAAATTTTATACCTAAATTTAGCAACGCTTGGTTTTTATTAGCTTTGCAATATCTAGACAAAGAATTGATTCTATGATAAATTTGCTACATATAGTTATCACAAATCACTTCTGAAAAATCTTAATTATTGTTAGTAAGTCCAGGCCTTATCTAGGCAAATTTTAGTAGTCAATGATACGCCTATTTCAAAAATTCAAGAGGAGTCACATAGATGAATTTTTATTGATGCAATGCTTTCTTCTATAAAATCGGGAAAATTAGCAATATTAAAAAACTATTAATTATTCCTATTAACCAATAATAGTAAGGAAATTAAAAATGCTGAACATCAAGCAGTTTTCTGATCGGGTGCAAAACAAAATTTTGTGGCTATACAATCGTAAACTGCCAGAATTTCAGCAAGACTTTCTGAGTATGTTACAGTTCCGTTGGCTACTACATTTTGGTAGCAAACCAATGGAAATTACCCAGAAATCTGCGATGATAATTTCACCACACCAGGATGATGAAGTTCTTGGCTGTGGTGGTGTAATTGGATTAAAGCGAGAACAGAAGATTCCAGTACAAGTTGTTTTTGTAACAGATGGTGCTGCTTCTCATTCCTGGCATCCTAATTTTAAATCTGGGGAAATAGTTCCCGTTCGTAGAGATGAAGCACTGACAGCTTTAAGTATATTAGGTGTTGATGCTTCGCAAATTCACTTTCTTGATAATCCTGATAGTAAGCTTCTATTTTTAAATGAAACTGAGCGCCAAAAGATTATTGCTAAATTAGCACAAATCTTGCAGTCTTTCCAACCACAAGAGGTCTATGTTCCACATCGCAAAGACCGGACTAAAGACCATGAAGCAACTTACGAATTAGTTCAAGAGGCAATTATTCTCTCAGGACTTGAAGTAGAGCTATTAGAGTACCCCATTTGGATTCTCTGGCATTCTCGTCTTTTTCGTGATTTGCAACTACATGAGTTATCAAGTGCTTACCATCTATCAATTAATCCTATTATAGATAAGAAAAAACAGGCAATTGCCGCCTATCATTCTCAGTATACACCTATAGATATGCACTCTTCTCCGATTTTAAAACCTGCTTTTCTGAAAAGGTTTTTCTTACCTTATGAGGTATTTTTTAGACATAATTATTCCGAGAATAAACATTAAAATAAAACCCTAAAAATTATGAATATAAATGAAATTAATAGTAAAAATAAAAAAGTAATTTCTAGCATCAACCCAGACCAAAAACTACCTGTGTTATTAGAAGAAATATCACTCCCTCAGGAATTACCACCAATTGTTCTCCTCGCCTTTACCCGTCCCGATCTTCTCCAACAATTTCTTCCGGCTATAGCTCAACAAACTTTGCGTCCATCGCAGATTTTGGCTTTTATTGATGGACCACGTAATGCTAAAGATCAGCCTCTCATTGCAGAGTGCATTAATTTATTAACAGAATTTTCTCAGACTATTCCTGTTAAAATTATTAACCAGCAACATAATTTAGGTTGTGATGCACACGCTATCTATGCAATCACAGAGGCTTTATCCCATTATCCTGCTATCATTTACTTAGAAGACGATACTATTCCCAATCCTTATTTTTACGATAGGATGTGTCGGCTATTAGAAGCTTATCGTCACTGCCCTCAAGTATTTTCAATCACAGCCTACGCCAATTTTCCCAGTGAAATACGGGAAATGATCACAGCAGATTTTATGGTATCAAGACGAGTATTTGCTTTGGGTTTAGCAACCTGGGCAGATCGCTGGCAAAACTTAAATCTTGCTAATCATCCCCAAGGTTATAACCCTTTTGGTAATTTTTATAAAATTCCTGCCACCAAACAGACAAAATATACAATTATTAATCAATTTTTTATAGAAACAGAAAACAAACAAGATTGGGTTATTACTCTCACTTTAGCGGCGCTACATCAGGGATACATACACATAACACCAATGGTATCTTTAGTAAAGAATATAGGATTCGGACATCCTGAAGCTAAAACATACAACCAAGGTGGGGAACCAATTTGGGCAAACGCCCATAGTGATTCATCTACCTGTCCGAACACATTACCTCCTAGCTTAGAACTGATAGATGCTCTAGCAGATCCTCTTGATGGAGTTGAGTTAGCCAGACACTTAGAAAATTGTCAGGGTTTATGGCTTTCTCCATCAGGTATGTGGTATTTATTCGGTAAATACAGTGATTGGCACAGCCGAAGCGCTTTTTTGAAACTTTTCTTTTCTAGAATACTGGTTTTAATTAGACGTTGGCGTTCTGGAAAACCAATTTGAAGAATAAGGTAACTCTTATTCTGCTACACGAATTTGTTGTTGAGTCTCCTGATATTGATCATTAAAACCTGCTACTTCTGAGAGAGTATAAAGTGGTCTTTGTTTAACCTCTTCATAAATACGCCCGATATATTCACCTAAGATCCCAATACTAATGAGTTGCACTGCACCTAAGAAGAAGAAAGCAATAAGAACAATAGTGATTCCAGTTAAAGGAGAATTGGGGACAAAAATACGCCAGTACAACACCAGTAAACACATAAATATGGCAACTATAGCCGCTAATAATCCTACATAGGTGGAAAGCCGCAAGGGTACTTTGGAGAAAGAAACTAGTCCGTTAATTGCCAGTGCGAAGGATTTGCGAAATGTATATTTAACATCACCGGCAAAACGGGGATCTCTTTCAAAGCGAATGGCGGTTTGATTAAAACCTACCCATGATCGTAATCCGCGAATGTAGCGGTTTCTTTCTGGCATAGCATTGAGTATATCGACAACTTTGCGATCCAATAGGCAAAAATCTCCGGTATCGGTAGGAATATCCACATCTGCAAGATTTTTCAAGAGGCGATAAAAAGCATAAGCTGTAAAGCGTTTAAACCAACCTTCTTGACGGCGTTTTGTCCGTTGAGCGTAGATAATTTCATATCCCTGCCGCCATAGTTCTACCATTTCCGGAATCAACTCTGGTGGATCTTGTAAATCGGCATCTAAGATGACAACTATCTGTCCACGAACAAAATTCAAACCTGCTGTTACGGCAATTTGATGGCCAAAATTCCGTGCCAGACTCAAGTAAACTACACGGGAATCTTTTTGGTGCAATTCGCGCATCATTTGTAGAGAGCGATCGCGACTACCATCATTAATCAAACATAATTCTACTGAACTATCCATCTGATCCATCACCAGGGAAATGCGGCGATACATTTCGTAAATGGTTTCTTCTTCGTTGTAGATCGGGACGAGAAAAGAATATTTAGGTAGCATAGTTGAGCTATATGTATTAACTAACGTTTTTTACGAAATGGAAAAGAGCGCCGCCGACGATACCAAGTAGAACCTCCAACAAGCATTCCAATCAATGCCAAAGCACTAACTAATGGCAAAACATCGCCGGTACGGATAGCCTTTAAGCCAGAACTACCCAACATGACAAAGGGCAAGATTCCTGGTACTGTTCCCAAAGTTGTACCAATCAAGTAATCTTTGAAACTGATTGATGTCAAACCCGCTGCAAAATTTACTAGTCCATAGGGCATAATTGGCATCAGACGAATTGCAAACATATAAAATATTCCTCCTTGCTGGACTTCGGCATCTAGGGCTTGCCAACGTCCTGCTAGTCGCTGAGAAACTATTTCACGTCCTATTGTTCGCGCAAATAAAAAGGCGGCGATGGCGGCAATAATCGCCCCAATACTTGTCCAAAATGTCCCCATCCAAGGTCCAAAAATTGCTCCCCCAGTCAGATTTAATGCTGTTGAAGGCATAATTAAAATCGTAGCTACCACATAGATAACTATGTAAGTAACTGGGGCCCAAATACCTGCTGCTTTTAACCAGGACTGAATCAGATTTGGATCAATTCCCCCCAGAAAATATCCTACTATTCCAGTGGCTATCAGACATACGGCCATCAGTAAGGCAAAACCAGTTTTCCAATTCAGCATAAATAGAGATTCCTAGTTTTCAACAAATCTACTGAGCCATGAGAATAGTAATTGGTTGTGATGACCATTTTTTTACATATTTGTTATTTTCAAAATTCATAGTTGCAACTGGAGGTTCTTTGTCTCTTCTCACCGCAATAATGGCACAAGGTTTAAAATCTTTATAAGGATACATTTCAGATCTTAGGGCATAGAAATTCTCAGGATTTAAAATATGTTTAAATTTATATACTCGACTTTGATTTTCATTTAATAAAATCCAAAAAGGATATTCCCAATGGCGACCATAAGGTACTTTTTCTGTTCCTAAAGATAACCCTATATCATTACAGCTTGTAGTTTTCATAAAATCGACTGCCTCAAAATAAGGTTTGATTAGCTGAGGTCTTTGGATAAAATATATTTCATTTCTGGTACTATTAAAAATGTTCTTGTCTGTTGCAATTGGGCGAAATTTATTAATAAACACAAATTGCATGGATGTTACTAAGAGAATCACTGCTAAGGCTGTAATAAAATGGCGATTCCAAGTTTGACAAAAAATTAGACCAACAAAAGCTGAAAACAAAACAAATAGCGCCAGATGATGCCGACTTTGATATGGCTGGAGTTTGAGCATCCAACAAATTAGTGAGAAGCTAAAAATTAAACATAAAAGATAAATCATTACCTCTCTATTATTTCTAAGTTTTTTATAGAAAATAAATATACCTATAGCTAAGAAAATTAGTAATAAATGTAGAGGGTTTCCAGCTACGTTTTCATCCAAAGAAAGACCGGGAACACCCGTATAAGAGTTCAGAGGGTATGTGCTGCGTGGATCATTAATATCTAAACCCAAAAAACCATGAATTATGGTAATTAATTTGGTGACTTTACCTGTAGTTGGCTCAATTATACCTTGCAGTCCTAAATGCCTAACTATATCAGCATGAAGAGACAGGTTTCTGATAATATTAGAAATCCAAGTAGGTAGACTATATATTTCTGGTTTGTAGTGTAGGGAATATTCTGCTGTTGAGAGAGGATTTCCGTATAAACCATAATTACGTAAATAATGAGCAACATTCAAGCTTAAGAAAAATACACTAATAATAGAGATTGGCTTCCACATTTTCCAGCGCATCTGATTGACATACCAGAGGAAAAACCAAACCATAAAAGGAAAAGCATAAATATAACCAGAACTCTTGGTAAAAACAGCCAGTCCGCAACTAGCACCAATACCTAGAATTAAGTTTAGAGGCGGATTTCTATAGGGTAAAGTTAATAAAATATAATGGGCTAAACAAACTACCCAAAAACAAACTGCATAATCATTTTGAGTGCTAGAAGCTTGAAGAATCCCCATCGGTAAAGTAGCGCAGAAAACACTAGCCAAAATTTGTCCACGTTTATCTGCCCCTAGCTGCTTGGCAATTAGTGATACACCGATTATGCTGCCAATCATACTGAAGGTTTGTACTAAATTGGCGAACCTATCCCCACCACTGAGAATCTGTAAATGTAAAATTACTAACTCAGCAAACGGTGGGTGAACTAACTGGGCTGAGTAGTAGGTAGGATAGTGAGCAAGGTGGCGATTTTGTATCCAATGAACTACCCGCGCCATGTGATAAGTCATTGAGTCCCAGTTATTTGGCGGAGCAACAATAGCAATTACACTGACAGCAGCGATGATAAAAGTTACCCCTGATAGTAAAACTAGGGTGACAGGAGTTATTTTGGGAATTTGAGGGAGATAGAGTCTTCTTTTTCCTGTTTTAATTAGTCGATAATAAATCCACCCCAGAGCAATATTAGTCAATAACCACAAGGCTAATACCCAGCCAAATGTGATGATTTGCAACAAACTTAAGAATTCGGTAAAAAATGTGACTAATACTCCCCAGACAACTCCCGCTGGTAACACAGAACTGCGCCAATCTCGTTCAGGATTGTCAAAAACCAGAAAAATCAGCACTAACGATGTAAAAAGCAATCCAGCCAGCATTCAATAACCTCGCAGTTTATGCAACTAAATCAAAAATACTGCTTGTCACCCTATCAAAAGCGATCTCTGAAAAAATACTTAGATATTACTCTCATAGGATAATATCAGATATACAGTAGCTCGCCAAATTTTTTCCCAAGTTTTTCCAGGAATTCTTTAGCTACAGTCTTTCAAGAGAATACAGAAATTTGCAGACATGGACTTTTTGAGAACAGCTGTGATGTTTTCATCTTGCTCAATTTAGTCTAAAAAACAACTAAGCATACTTTATTGACTAATTTTTCATCGGACAATGTCTTGAGAGGATGTTTTAAAATTGATGTTACCCCTTCAGCCAATATACTTTGGGGTATAAGTCTCAAAGATCGCGCTTTCATCTCTATGACAACAAGTATTGATTTCCTCAGTCACCTCAATCCCAGTCAACGTCAAGCTGTCGAACATTACTGCGGACCATTATTAGTGGTAGCTGGTGCTGGTTCCGGTAAAACCCGTGCGCTGACTTATCGGATTGCGAATTTGATTATCAAACACCGTGTAAATCCTGAAAATATCCTGGCTGTGACTTTCACCAACAAAGCCGCACGGGAAATGAAGGATAGAATTCAAAGGCTATTTGCGGAACAATTAGCAATTAACCAATACGGTAAAAAGTTAGATTTATTACCAGAATATGAACAAACACAGCTAAAATCAAAGGTTTACCGCACCTATATCAAAGATATGTGGTGTGGCACTTTCCACAGTTTATTTTCTCGCATCCTCCGCTTTGATATCGAAAAATACCAAGACGAAAAAGGCAGACGTTGGAATAAAAACTTTTCTATCTTTGATGAATCCGATGTGCAAAGTCTCATCAAAGAAATAGTGACTAAAGATTTAAATCTCGATAGTAAAAAGTTTGAACCCAAATCTGTACGTTACGCGATTAGTAACGCTAAAAACCAAGGTTTTTCACCCCAAGAATTTGAGCGTGAACAACCAAACTATCGCGGACGGGTAATCGCTGACGTTTACAATCGCTATCAAGATAAGTTATCCCAAAATAACGCCCTCGATTTTGATGATTTAATCCTCGTTCCTACGAGATTATTTCAGCAAAATGAACAAGTATTAGGTTATTGGCATCGTAAATTCTGCCATATTCTTGTCGATGAATATCAAGATACAAACCGCACTCAATACGATTTAATTCAGCTTTTGGTAACAAACGGTGAAGAGCGTAAACATGAATGGAACTGGCAAAATCGCTCAGTGTTTGTTGTGGGTGATGCTGACCAGTCAATTTATAGTTTTAGAATGGCAGATTTCACTATTTTATTAGAGTTTCAAGAAAACTTTGGTGATGGTTTAGCAGATGATGATACCCGCTCAATGGTGAAGTTAGAAGAAAACTATCGCTCTTGTGAAAATATTCTCCAAGCTGCTAACGAACTGATTGAAAACAATACCCAACGGATTGATAAAATTCTTAAAGCCACAAGAGATACAGGCGAAAAAATATATTTCCATAAAGCCGATGAAGAAATGGCAGAGGCTGCATTTGTTATTAATCAAATCCGTACATTAGAACATCAAAATCCTGAATTAAATTGGGGTAGTTTTGCCATACTTTATCGCACTAATGCTCAATCTAGACCTTTTGAAGACTTGTTAGTTAAATATCAAATTCCTTATACAGTAGTAGGAGGAATGAAGTTTTATGACCGTAAAGAAATCAAAGATGTTGTCGCTTATTTAAGAGCAATTAATAATCCAGCCGACACAGTGAGTTTATTAAGAGTTATTAATACCCCTCGTCGCGGTATTGGTAAAGCTACTATTGATGCTTTGATGAATGCTTCCCAGCAACTAGGGACAACTTTGTGGGAAATATTAAGCGATGAAACATCAGTAAATACCTTAGCTGGACGTTCTGCAAAATCTGTGAATAGCTTTGGTAAATTGATTCAAAAATGGCAAGAACAAATTTCCCAAGTTCCAGTTACTGAGATTGTTCAAGGAGTATTAGAAGATTCTGGTTACATCCAAGACTTGCTAAATCAAGGTACAGATGAAGCTAGTGATAGAGTCAAAAACGTTCAGGAACTTTACAATGCTGCATTACAATTTCAAGAAGAAAATGAAGGAGAAGATATTTCTTTACAGGCATTTTTACAAAGTGCAGCCCTGAGTTCTGATTTAGATAATTTAAAGGAAGGAAAAACAGTAGTTTCCTTAATGACATTACACGCTTCCAAAGGCTTAGAATTTCCGGTAGTATTTTTAGTAGGGTTAGAACAGGGATTATTTCCTGGTTATCGTTCTCTACAAGATCCGTCATTATTGGAAGAAGAACGCCGTCTGTGTTACGTGGGTATCACTCGCGCTCAAGAACGTTTGTTTTTATCCCACGCGAGAGAACGACGGTTGTATGGTTCCAGAGAACCCGCAATGCGATCGCAATTTCTCGACGAATTACCAACAGAATTATTGACTACTCAAAACCAAGTTAGTCGCTCTTTTACTAAAACGACACCTGCAAAAACTAGCAACCAAAACACTACAAAAAATTGGCAAGTAGGAGAAAGAGTATTACATAAATCCTTTGGAATTGGGGAAATCACCCACGTTTTTGGAGCAGGAAATAAGATATCTGTGGCGATTAAATTCGCTAGTTTAGGACAGAAAATTATTGACCCCAGAGTAGCACAATTGCAAAGAGTGGAATGAATTAGTTATATAGGGTTTGCTGAAAAAGTCTTTCCGTTAGGGGTTAGGAGTCAGGAGTCAGGAGTCAGGAGTCAGGAGGAAGAATTAGAAGCAGCTTTTGAATAGTTGCTTTGGCGGAAAAGTGATAAGTTTTTGATGGGTAAAATGTCTATTCCTTGCACCAACTTAACCTTTTTTACCCCTGAATCCCTTGATTTATCTAGATTTTACATTTATTCAGCAAGCCCTATATAGCAATTACCATTCAAATGAGGTACAAGCTGTAATAATTAAACGCAGATGGACGCAGATAAACGCAGATATTTTTGTACTTCATTAGACTAGGAAATGCTATATAGCAGGGGACAGATGACAGTGTGAAAAGTCGCTATTAGCCGCAGAATGAATACTACGGTGGTTATTCTAACTGCGGCAAGATTTACCTAAACTAACACTTGCGCTCTTTCCTCTTCCAGCTTTACCTGAGCCTCTGCTGCTAAAAACTCAGCCACTTGAGCCTCAATTTCATCGCGCACAATCTGACGATATTCCAAGAAATGCTCAATTTGAGCGCAAACAGCTAAATAACTACTGATACCACCTGGATTATGCTTGTACATATTCCACAGATTACGCCAGAATTGCCAACGGGTATTACGTAATAAACCTTGTCGCCAGCAAATAGTCAAAAACGCCCGTAATACCTTCCAATTCAATGGCTTTTTCGCACCTTTGCCCTTTTTCGGATAGGTTGCTTCGCCTAAAATGCGGTAGTGTCGGTAAGCACGATCTAAAAACCGTGATGGTTCGTAAAGTTCCCAAAACGCTTCTACATATTCGCTGGCGATTTCTGCTAAAGGCCGGGTGGGGACAAAATTCATCAATGTGGTTTGATTGATATTGGCAGATTTACTGCGGAGTCGGTTTTCCTTTTCCAATCTATGCCACAATGCGGTATCAGGAAGGGCTTGGAGCATACTAAATAAAGCGGTGGGAATTGATGTCTGTTCCACAAACTTCACAATTCTCGCCCCAGCGCCTGTTTTTTCGCCATCAAATCCAATGATAAAACCTGCCATAACTCGCAACCCTGAGCGCGTAATCTTATATACCGCTTCGCTGAGGGAATCTCTTGTATTTTGGAATTTTTGAGTAAAAGCGAGGCTTTCTTCGTCCGGGGTTTCAATACCCAAGAAAACAGACCCGAAATTACACCTTACCATTGCATCCATCAATTCTTGATCTTGGGCTAAATCAACGGAAGCTTCTGTTGCAAAGGAGAAAGGATAGTGATGTGCAACCATCCAAGGTTCTAGTTCTTTCAAGAATAATTTGACGTTGCGCTTATTACCGATGAAGTTATCATCTACCATAAAAATACTGCGTCGCCAACCTAATTCGTAGAGATAATCAAGTTCGGCGAGGAGTTGAGACGGTGTTTTGGTGCGGGGTTTGCGACCATAGAGGACAATAATATCGCAGAATTCACACTGGAAGGGACAGCCACGGGAAAATTGTACCGACATTTCCGCATAAGCATCAAACTCCAGCAAATCAAAACGAGGAATAGGAGTGGTGCTGACATCTGGTTTTTCACCACCAGAACGAAACATCCCTGAAGACTCACCACGGGAAATTGCATCTATAAATAAAGGTAGCGTAATTTCTCCCTCATCCAAAATCAAATAATCTGCACCCACATCTGTGACTTCGTTGGGTAACGCCGTCGGATAAGGGCCACCCACAGCCACCCGCTTACCGCGTCGTTTTGCTTCCTGAATTTGTGCGAGTAAATCCTCTTTTTGGACAATCATTGCTGACAAAATCACCAAATCCGCCCAAGCCCATTCTGCTTCTGTGATTTGGCGAATATTCCGGTCTACCAGCTTAAAATTCCATTCTTGGGGTAAAATAGCAGCTACTGTCACCAAGCCCAAAGGTGGTAACATCGCCTTCCTATCTAACAAAGCCAGTGTTTTTTCAAAAGACCAAAAACTTTTTGGAAACAGAGGATATATAAGTAAAACATTCATTATCTTAATTGCAAACCCTGAATTTTGCTTGTAGGTTTATTTTAAACAAAGACGGAAATAGAGGAATATTGTTCACGCTTCTTTATTTGAATTATAGAATAATTACTGATATATTTGTCGTTTATTTGCTTTTTGAGAAATTTTTGGAGTTAAAAATATTCAATTTCAACAGATAGATGCTTTTTGAAACTAGGACGATATTATAAACTTGATCATGATATTGACTCTAAATTTCCTCAAAATGTTCAACAGTAGGAAATGGGTCATAAAAATGATGGAGAAGTTTCTTCCAATCTTGATACTCAGCAGAACATCTAAATCCCACAGTATGAGCTTCTAAAGTTTCCCATTTAACAAGTAATAAATATTTGCCTTTGACTTCTATACATTTATGAAGTTCATGGGATAAATATCCATGCATTGATGAAATAATAGAAGAAGCCTTTTTGAAAGTAGATTCAAAATCAGACTCCATTCCCGGTTTAACATTAAGCATCGCAGCTTCAAGAATCATAGAATTATCAGTTAAGAATTAAATATATTGTTTAAGGATATATACTATTGCAGCGCAAAACTCTTCATTATGACCATTTTCATTAGGTTGACTAAAGCCTTGGAGTAGTAGTTCTCTCTCATCATCTGTAAGATATTCTAAACCTTCTAAAATTGCTTCTATTGCTCCACGACGCATTTTTTGCAACTTATCAATATTGAGGTCAAGTTTATCAATAGTTGTTTTAGCGGCAAGTATTTTTTCTGGGTTTTCTGTTGATAAAATTTGTCCATCTTCTGTATATCTAAAAAAATCACTACAATTAATATCTAGTGGTGAAACCATTAATTTATCATCATACCATTTATCTTTTTTCTTACCACAATGTAAAGGTTGTTTGGGTACAGTATCTTTTTGGCATGATGCAAGTAAATTTGTATAATATAGAGATAATTTAGGATAAGTTGTTCTTGGCTGCAAATGTTCAATATGGCTACTATCAATATTAATTAACCTTCCACAGTAACAGCAAATATGACCTTGTTCTTGTAACAATGAATTATGCACGTCAGTTTTTTGAGGTTTACTAAAATTATTCCAGCTAGGTTTCCAGTCATTGTTTTCTAGTTGTTTCCAAGCAGTAAAACTTTTTGGTTCCTCACTTTTATTGATATATTTCACCGTTTTAAAATCTCTTTTCTTTTAATAGATACACGAGCTTTTACTAATTCTGGCTCACTTTCTCCCATGATATCAGCAATCTGTTGAGATAATTGCCTAGCAGCATCAAGATTTCCCTCCTCAATTAATTGAAATAACTGATGTAGACTATCTTGAAATTCTTTTGGACGTTTGGTAACACCCATTATGTCTTCTAGAATTTGGTTGCTATCTCTACCATAAGAACTTTCAGGACGCACAGCAATAACACCATTATCTGTTTTCTTTAAAACATAAATTCCTTCAGGTTTTACTTCACTAATTACCTGGGGTGAATGAGTGGTAACAATAAATTGACAATTTGGAAATGTTCTGGTTAAAGCCGGAATAATTTCTCTTTGCCATTTTGGGTGTAAATGTAGTTCAATTTCATCAATTAAAACAACACCATAACCTTGAAGTGGATCTTCTAAACCTGGGTTAGCAATTGCTAAACGTCTGGCTAAATCACCCACCATTGCTAATAAGCATTTTTCACCATCAGATAATTGATTAATTATGAGTTCTTCACCATTTTTCTGTAAAGTCATTCTGAGAGTTGGAGAACGACGTACACGCAAATTAGAAAATTCGGGAATTAATGAAGATATAGCTCTTTTTACAGCTTCTAATTGCTTATCTCGATAGTCACGGTTATCTCGTAACATTTCGCTTTCTAGATCCTCTACAGACCTAAACCATTGAAAAAATCTATGAAACCCTATTTTTATACCATTAAATGCTTGATCATAAGCATCAATTTGTTTGAATGAACTAATATCAATAATTTCTAAATCCACATTAACAAAAGCACGGTTTACCGAATAATAAACTGCTAAAGGTATGTTAGATTCAGGATTTTTTTTCCATCGATATTTTATATCTTTAAAAAAATTTAAATCTGTATTTTCATGATGATTTTCTTTATCATTAATTTCTTTATTTTTTGAAAGACCAATTTCAAATATTTTTGATTCCAGTAAAATTTCAATCTGATTATTGGTTTTTTCAGATCCGTTTGTAATATCTTGTTCATTAAAAAACCGATTTTCAAGTTCTGGTTCTCCGGGAATAGCTTTTTTAGATTCATTGTTGTTTCCCAAAAATGAATAATCACTTTTCCGGATAGTTTTGTAAGTTCCTTTTCGGGAAGAGTTAGATTCTGAAAAATATAAAATTTCCCTTATCATATGTGACAACAAAATAGCAAGACAATCCAGAATACTCGATTTACCCACGCCATTAATACCAACAAGCACCGTTGGTTCTTTTTCATCAAAATCCAACGTCAAATCACCAATACCGCGAAAAGATTGCATTTTAAGCTGCTTAACTCTCATAACTTCAACCCCATTAATTTCCTAAACACATCTCAATCATTCCTCCTCTCCGTGCCTCTGCGCCTCTGCGTGAGAAAAAACCTCCATATCTAAACACTCCTCAACTTAATCACACCCCGATCAAAAACACGATTATCAACACCAATACCACTCACCTCAATTCTATCTGCATACACATCATAAGCCGCAAAACTCAAATTACTAGTCGAATATTCAGTCAACTCAGAACGGCTAATAGGACGATTACCCGCACCAGCACCACAAATTAAATAGGTAGTTCCATTAATAGAACGAGTGCGTTCATAATTATGTTCATGACCATTGATATAAAGTTGAACATTGTATTTTTCAAACAGAGGAGTAAAAATTTTGATAAAATTTGAATTACTCCCATACTGACCAGATGAATAAATCGGATGATGACCAAACACAACTTTCCAATCAGCTTTACTCAAACTTAATTCTTTCTCTAACCAAACTAGCTGATTTTTCCAATCAGCATTACCATTAGTATCTAAAGCAAAAAACTGAACTTTATCTTGACTAAACGTATAATAACGTCCCTTCATATTAAAGCCAGCATATTTCACTTGGGGAACACCATTATCAGTGCGAATATCATGATTACCTAAACAAGCATGAAATTTCACACCTTTTTTCAGCAAAGGTTGATAAGGACGTTCAAAAACTGCATTTATTTTCTCAATTTCGCCGTTGTTATAAATGTTATCACCAGCTAAAACTACTACATTATATGGATTTTTCTGGTGATAAGAATTCATGGCTTTAGCTACAGAATACTGTCCTCTAGCACCAGTACCAGTATCAGCCACAGATACAAAACGTAATAATAAATCTTTTTTATCTGGGGTAGCAGCAATTACTGATTCTGCCAGAATATTTTCAGAATTTTGATTTCCTAACTTCCAAGTAAGAAATCCAGAAGTAATACTAGTTATTCCACTTAAAAATAAAAATTGACGACGGTTGAGTTTCATAAATCAAGAAATCCCATAAATGGCACAATAAACGATTATAGTCAAAAAATTTTTTGTGTGTTTTGATTCACTAATTTGAGGGAAAGTTCCATGTCACAAGACAACCGAAGAAAACAAAGGAATGAAGCAAAAACTCAGCCTTCTCAACAAGAATACCAGATAAATCAGCCAATTTGGAAGACAACAATTATCCAAATTTTGAGGGGAACGATTGGGGTTTTAGAAACCACTGTGGAAAATCTGGAGACTGAACAGACTCTAACTGCGGAGAAGAAGCCCAATTTTTTACAAAGGATACTGTCCGGGTGGGATGGATTTTTAAGGACATTTCGTTTATTTTTACCATCAAATATATCAAATAATTTGTCAGATACAGTTTTGACAGGAATTTTTGCGGTAATTACTGTGGGAATAGTAGGAACAACTGCATTTTTATTTACTTCTAAACCTGTTGAAGTAGCAACTCTTCCCTCAGTTGAGGAAGTTCCCGCACCCATACCAACTGTAACTGCTTCCCCAGAACCAATTCCTACCACTATTCCCGAACCAATTCCCGAACCCACAATAATTCCAGAACCAGAACCCGCACCCACGGAAGAACCAGAACCAGAACCCACACCAACACCAACACCAATTATAGAATTAACACCAGAGCAAGCTTTAATTGCGGCTATTGAAAATCAGTTTTCAGAAATTAGTATTCCTTTAACACGTAGCGCAAGTGAAAACATTTCTTCTAAACTGATAAAATCTATTCAAGCTAATTTCCGTACCAGTGATTTAACTATCAAGATTAGTGATGTTTGGTATGATCTGGAAAAATCCCAACAAGATAAACTAGCAGCGGATATATTTCAACGTTCTCAAGAACTAGATTTCAGTCATTTAGAAATTATTGATTTTCAAGATAAGCTTGTAGCACGTAGTCCAGTTGTTGGTAATCAAATGCTAATTTTTAAACGATGAAATTCGATATATTGAGAATTTGTAAACTACTGACTAGATCAAAAAACAATTTTTAATTATGTAATTATGCTGTTGTTATTAGTTGAAGATGAAAATGATTAATGCAGATCCTTCTATTAATACGGGTGGTTCGAGATTAGGTTTAGCTATTTTCCAAACTCACAAAGGCAAATTAGAAGTGCAAAGTCATGTAGATCATAGCAGTACATTTACTATGATTTTGCTACTCGTTTCCAAAGTAAACAAATAATTTCTACCAACATAGATGTAATCATAGCAATAGCGGCGGATGTTGCGCCATTCATACCTTTATTAATAGCAAAACTAGCAATTATTAATAAAGTTCCTGTTCCTAACCAAGTAGATAGATTTACATGACCTGTGCGATTTTCACTGACTAAAAACCCCTGAGTTGCATTTTGCAAAGCTACAAATAATGGCACAATTGTAC
This sequence comes from Anabaena catenula FACHB-362, assembly GCF_014698735.1. GTDB lineage: Bacteria > Cyanobacteriota > Cyanobacteriia > Cyanobacteriales > Nostocaceae > Anabaena > Anabaena variabilis_A. Next base: position 15,508 of record NZ_JACJTQ010000017.1, on the reverse strand, counting down.
AGATTAAAAGAACTGGTTTAATGCTTTTAGCAAGGGTGAGATCATTACCGATAAAACTTTGTACAATCTGATCGCCTATCGGTGTTAAACTCATCAATAACAATAAGGTAGAACAAGCTGCACCCACACTGATAGCAAAAGTCAGTAGTTGTTGATCGCTTACTTGATGACGATATTTAATCACCATTTGCTGTACCATGCGGGTAGAATTGGCAATTACCAGAACTAACCCCCAAGCCGCAGACCAAGCAGCAATGGCAATTGTGGCATCTTGGGCGCGGGCTAGAATGCTAATTAATATCGCCCTTCCTCCCCAAACCACCATCATAGAATTAGCTAAGGGTAAATAGAATTTCCACACCTGTGCTAAATTGCGGGGTAAGTTAGGTTGTTCTATTTGTGGTGGTAAAGTTGCCCCACTACGACGAGCAAAAATTGTTACAGCAATAGCTTCGACGATCACCCCACTTATAAGGGCAAATCCGGCAATTATACCCCCAGATCTTTGTAATAAAAATCCGGCTGTCAGAACTATTGCTAATGTGAATAACCTGAAAATACTGGCTTTAGCAACAGCGCGAGACTGACCATGATAAATTAATAATCCTTGAAAATAACGCCGCCAAGCGATCGCAAACGGCCAACCACCCATTAGTAATAATACTTGACTAACTGTAACTAACATTGCTGATGGTATGCCCAACAGACTCACACCCACAAAGTTAAATATAATGGGTAGTCCCAACAAACTCAAGAGAAAAGTTAGTCCTCCACCTACCAATAATGTAAACCGCCACAATGCTTTGCGTGAATCTTGAGAACCAGCTAAAGCGTTAGCAGCGTGCAGAATCATAATAATGGGACTTTCAAAAAATATCGCCAAAGATTTAGCAATACCTACCGCCGCAAGGTTAATTTGAGCATCAGGAAGATGAGCTAATGTAGTAGTCATCATCGGATCACCACAAGCCATAGTCACATCACTCAGGGATAAAGGCAAAAATTCCCGCCATAAAGTCCCTAAACTAATTGGTTGAGATTGAGGTTCTTGTAATTTCACTCTTGACTCCTACCGACAATATCAAGTGGTACAGGTAGAAGATTAGCAATTGCTGCCGTTAAATTGGTATTTTGGAGGATGGTTATTTCTTGCTCTGTTAACCAATCAGCATTGTAAACTGTTTCCAGATAGCGATCGCCCCGATCAGGATTAAGCAGTAACATGGTTTGAGGCTTAGTAAATCTTTGGGCATCCGCTAACGCTGCGGCTACAATTGCACCAGTGGAAGCACCTAAAAGCATTCCTTCCTGTTTAGCCAAAGCATGACAAACCGAAAACGCTAAAGCATCATCAACGCTATAAGCAGCGTCTAACACTTGCGGGTCAAAATTGGGGGGAACGAAGGATAAACCCAGTCCAGTCATCTTATAGGGGTGTCTGGGTGTACCAAAAATTGCTGATCCAGCTACATCAACACCAATAATTCTCGTTTGGGGATAATACCTTTTAAAATAGCGACTGATACCGCCTAATTGTCCGGCTGTACTGACTCCAATCGCTATAGCATCTGGCGCACCACCAAAAGCAGCTTCAATTTCCCGCGCAGTCCACAGGGCATGGGCATCAGTATTACTGGGATTTTTATGTTGACAAGGATACCAAGCACCAGCAATATTTGTAGCTAATTCCTGAGCTTTTGTCATTCTTGCTACCTGCATCGAACCTTGAGCATCAGCAGCACTCAGAGGGACTTCGACAAGTTCTGCACCATAAGCAGTAAGCATTCTTCGCATTGTTACAGGGGTTTTAGCATCAATGACAATCATCACCCTGTAACCCTTGGTTGCACCCACAATTGCTAACCCAATCCCAAAGTTACCAGAACTAGATTCAACAATTGTACCTCCTGGCAGCAATAAACCTTGTTTTTCGGCTTCATTCACCAAATAAGCGGCATTTTTTTCTTTAATACTCCCACCGGGATTACAAGATTCTAGTTTTAAATAGAGATGATGATGTTGACAACTGGGGTGAATTCGATTTAACCGAACAATGGGAACTTTACCTAACGCTTCTGTCACCGTTTTAAATAGCGGTGATGTTGGTAAGCTGGTTTTTAGGGTTAGTTTTGGAGAGTAAGTAACCATCATTAATAGCCAAATACGGTTCATCTCTAAATATGACAACCCTAGATGAAATAGAGATGAAATCGGTTAACTGAATATAATTTTTTAGTTCCTGTCATGCCAAATATGGGTTGATTTCTATTATATGGAAATAGCTTATAGTGCTGATTTATAAGCTTTAACTAATAAATCAATGCCAGTAATTGCCCCACCAACAACAACAGCATTAGCACCTAAATCTAAAGCTTTTCTTGCCATTTCTGGTGAAGAAATACCGCCTTCACAAATTACAAAAGTATCTAAATTTTCTACTATCTGTCTGAGTAATTCCCAACCAGGAGGAGAGAAGTTTTTAGTTTCTGCGGTATAGCCAAAAAGAGTAGTTCCCACGATATCAGCACCAGCATCAACCGCTAATTTTGCTGCTGCAAATGTATCCACATCTGCCATAACTGGTTTACCCAATTCTTGATGAATACGGTTAATAATATCAATTAATTTTTCATCACCAGGACGATTTCTGGTAGTTGCATCTATAGCAATAATATCTGCACCTGCTTGTGCCACAGCAACAGCATGGTGAAACTGTGGTGTAATGTAAACATCAGAACCAGTTATTACTTGTTTCCAAAGTCCAATAATTGGTACTTGTACCTTTTCTCTAACAGCTTGAATATGATTTGGCGTATCAATTCTCACGCCAACAGCACCATTATTAACAGCAGCTTGTGCCATTGCAGCAATCACATAAGCATCATGTAATGGAGAATCTACAGGTGCTTGACAGGAAACAATTAATCCTTTTTGTAAATTAGTCATTTTTGATTTTTAATTGTTTAACAAATTCTGGAAGTTTAATTCAATAGCCAATTAACAAGCAGGAATTATGTGAGGCCGAGTCTATAGCGTTTCCTAGTCTAATGAAGTACAAAATTATCTGTGTTTATCTGTGTTTATCTGCGTCCATCTGCGGTTAATTCTTTCTGCACCTCACTTGAATGGGAATTGCTATAAAATATCCATTATAGAACTTAATTACTTATCCCTTACGGGAGCCTTAGGCTCTATTACGAATTACGAATTATTTTAATTGATTTGGTATCCAAACCGTAAAAATTGAACCCATACCTACAGTAGATTCTACTTCAATTCGACCCCGATGAAGTTCTACAAGTTGTTTAGTTAAAGCTAAACCAACTCCTGTGCCTTCGTAACGACGACGATAGGGTGTATCCAGTTGCTGAAATTTCTCAAATAGTAGTGGTAATTGATCTTCTGGTATGCCAATTCCAGTATCTTCTATTTGAAAGATAGCAGTGTCATCTTCAACCCACAAACGCAAAGTGACGCTGCCACTTTCTGGGGTAAACTTGATCGCATTAGTTAATAAATTCCAAAGAATTTGTTCTATTCTTCCCGAATCGGCTGTGAAATGATCGTGCAAAGGGTTAATTTGTAAATCGAGTTTAAGAGTGACTTTTTCGCTGGTTGCTTTTTCTAATAAGCATTCTATGGTATTCTCGGCTATTTTTATTAAAGAAAATTCAGAAATATTTAATACTGTTTTACCAGCCTCAATTTGCGATAAATCGAGGATGTCATTAATCATTTCTAATAAATGTTCGCCACTATCATGGATAGTTTGTAAATAATTCCGTTGTCGTTGACTTAACTCACCCAAAGGCCAACGTAATAATGTCGAAGACATCCCAATCACATAAGTTAAAGGTGTCAACAATTCATGGCTGATTGTAGCCAGAAATTCACTTCTGAGACGACTTGCAGCTTCAGCAGCTAGTAGTGCCTCCCGCAATGCCATTGTTCGTTCAATAACTCGTTGTTCCAGAGTTTGTTTTTCTTGTGTGAGTATTCGCGTAGCGTCTTGCAGAGAGTGCATTAGCTCAGTTTGATGAATAGCGATCGCTAATTGTTCTGCAATTGAATTTAACAAGTTTTTTTCGCTTTCCTGCCACTCACGGGGAACATGACACTGGTGAGCAATCAATAACCCCCAAAGTTTTTCTTCAAACATAATCGGGGCTGCCAATTTTGCCCGAATTTGTTTTGTCCTTAAAAAATTTAATAAACACTCTTCCAGTGCATAGGTTTTTTCGACATCATCAACAGCTAAGATAAAACCTTGACGATACTTTTCCCAACAGTGAGAAATGCGCGTCAGGCAGTCTTTTTCTTGATAATTTAATACTGAGGTAATATTGTCTTTAGCCAGTGCTTCATAAACTATACAACCCCAGCCATTGTGGTTATCTGGTTCTAAAAATTGAGAATTAACTGAACTTAGGACTAAATCTTGTGTATGTTTAGCCTTGACTTTAAGCGGCTCAAATTTATAAATTACTAATCGGTCTAATTCTAGAAATTCACGTACTTGTGTAATTGCCGTAGCCATAATTACTGGCAAATTTAGGCTTTTGCGGATTTGCGTTGTTACTTGATTCAACAGACGTTCCTGAGCAATCTGTTTTTTCAAGGCGTTTTCCACCGACTGACAACTAAAATCCTCTGGAGGAATTGAACTTGCCGGTGCTGTTAAATCTGGGTTGAAATCAGGGAGAAAATATTCTAACAATAACAGAGTAAATTTACTTTGGAGCGTGACATCATTAGGAGCAAGAAGTTGCCGATAGTGTTGAAGATTTTGGTATGTGTAGGAGTTACAGCCAAACAAATCTCCCAATTTCGAGACAAAAGAAGCGATCGCTTCTTCATTAAATGTCAAACTAGCATTTAGGGCTGAGTCAATTTCTTGCTTCCCTGGCTTTTGGGTTCCCACCAACAGTGCATTAAATCCATGAGAAACCACCAGCTTAAACCTTTGCCCTTGCCACTCTACAGGCAGTTTCATCCGAACCAGTACAGCTTCTGTCAGCACTAAAGCATCACTTTCTACCGCCTGAACCATTTGCTGTAATAATTCTCCAAGCTGATTAAATACACTTAAAGGAAAGGTTCGAGAAAAGCCCAAATCAGGAGAAATAAGCATTTTCAAAAATGTGGTGAGAGGGGCTAAATGCTGGATTGAGAAGTTGTTTTGATTGTGTACTAACCAACAGTGTAAAACGGTAAAAGAGAATTATGCATCGTATAAGTGCCACACCAGGGGGATGGAATCAGTCGGAAGGCTTAATTTTCCTTGAACAAACCCCATCACCTTTCGTGTTAATCACGGCTGCCGATACCGACATTCAAACCCTAGCAGCTGCCGTTACAAAATTACCTGCCCAATTTCCACAAATTAGAGTAGCCAACCTATTACAACTACAGCAACAAATAAGTATAGATGCTTATGCTGAACAAGTATTAGAATCAGCCCAAGTGATCGTTCTCCGTTTAATTGGAGGAAGTTCCTACTGGGGTTATGGCTTAGAAGTGGTACAAGAAATTGTGCAACGTAATAGTACAACCCTTATTGTAATGCCAGGAGACGACGGACTTGATCTTGATTTAATCTCTAAATCTACGATTTCTTTAGAAATTGTTAACCAAATTTGGCAATACTTTCAGGAAGGTGGTATAGAAAATTTCCTGAACGCCCTCCAATTTATCGCTGATACAGCCTTGTCTACCTCGTTTAATCCCCCACCACCACAACCTGTTCCTCGTGTGGGAATGTATGAGTGGGGAGGCTCTTGTGCAGGAAGCAGGGGAGTAGAGGAAGAGTTTTCTTCTACTTCTTCTACACTGTCACCTGTCACCTGTCACCCCTTCGGGGTTCGCCAGTCGCTCATGGGGGAAACCCCCAAGACCGCGCTGGCTCACCTGTCACCTTCTAAAGTTGGTATTTTGTTCTACCGCGCTCATTATTTGGCGGGAAATACCAAGGTTATTGATGCTTTATGTGCGGCTTTGGTGGAAAAAAATTTACAACCTGTGCCAGTGTTTGTATCCTCATTGCGTGAACCTGGTGTGAGCGAACAGTTGCATGAGTTGTTTCAGCCGAAAGATGGACAGCATATTGATTGTTTACTTAATACCACCAGTTTTTCCCTAGCGCGGTTGGAAACAGAAACACCGCAAATCGAACTTTGGGAAAAATTAGATGTACCAGTTTTACAGGTAATTCTCTGCGCTAGTTCCGTGGAGCAGTGGGAGTCACAGTCACAAGGTTTGACACCCCGTGATATGGCGATGAATGTGGCATTACCAGAGGTAGACGGAAGAATTATTAGTCGGGCTGTGTCTTTTAAAACTTTGCAAACTCGCAATCATGACTTAGAAACCGATGTGGTAGTTTATGAACCGGTAAGCGATCGCATTGAGTTTGTCGTACAGCTGGCAGCTAATTGGGTTCGATTAAGAGTTAAACCACCCCAAGAACGCCGTATAGCCCTAATTTTAGCAAATTACCCCAACACCAACGGTCGCCTTGCTAATGGCGTAGGACTCGACACTCCCGCCAGTTGTGTGGAAATTCTCAAAGCTTTACAGTTAGCTGGTTATGAAGTGGGAGATATCCCAGCTACAGGAGATGAATTAATTCAACTTCTCACATCTGGCGTTACCAATGATCCAGAAGGAAGAGATTGGAAAGCAGTACAGCAAAGTCTTTCGGCAACAGAATATCAAGAGTATTTTGCCACTTTACCAGAGGCTGTGCAGGAAGGTATTAGTGAGCGTTGGGGGTTATTTGGAGAAACGAACCGCAGAGGCGCAGAGGTCGCAGAGGAGGGGGAGATTTTACCTATTGCGGGGATTCAATTTGGCAATGTATTTGTAGGTATTCAGCCTTCACGGGGTTATGATCTTGACCCTAGTTTGAATTATCATGCACCAGATTTAGAACCAACTCACGCTTATTTAGCTTTTTACTATTGGGTACGGGAAAAAAATTCCAGTTGTTTTGGGGCTGATGCGATCGCTCATGTCGGCAAACATGGAAACTTAGAATGGCTACCTGGTAAAAGTATTGCCTTATCTAAAACTTGTTATCCCGAAGTAGCTTTTGGGGCAATGCCGCACCTGTACCCATTTATTGTCAACGATCCTGGAGAAGGTTCTCAAGCAAAACGTCGCGCCCAGGCGGTAATAATTGACCATCTAACACCGCCAATGACTCGTGCTGAACTATATGGCCCCTTGCAACAGGTAGAAAATTTAATTGATGAATACTACGAAGCCGAAAGTTTAGATCCTACCCGTTTACCAACAATACGCGATCGCATTCAGGAACTAGTCATCAAAGAAAATCTCTATAAAGATTTAGGAATTACCGACGAAAAAGACATCGTCAACTTTGAAACCTTAATCTTAAATTCCCTAGATGGCTATTTGTGCGAACTCAAAGAAGCCCAAATCCGCGACGGCTTACACATTTTCGGTAAATGTCCGCAAGGTACACAACTGCGAGACTTAATAGTAGCGATCGCTCGCCTCCCCAACCGCCATTCTATCGGCATTACCCGCGCCATAGCCCAAGAATGGGGCTTAGACATAGACCCCCTCACCGACCACTTTTCAACCCCCTTCACCCCTCCGCAAACCCTCTCTGCGTCTCTGCGCGACGGACACTTTGCACAAGTCGGGAAACCCGCCCAAGCAAGTGTCCTCCTCTGCGAGAGACTAAACTCTTCCCGCATCATCGGCGATGTCGTAGAACTCCTAGAACAAGAAGCCGCCTTTTTAGTAGAACAACTTATTACTAATAACTCAACACTCGATACTCGGTACGGGCTAAACGCCCCGCTATCGCTAACGGTACTCGGTACTACCCTTGATTGGATAGAATCTAAACTCCTCCCCGCACTGCAAAAAACCGACGAAGAAATCACCAACTTCTTACGCGGACTTGATGGAAAATACATTCCCAGTGCTGCTTCCGGCGCACCCACACGCGGCAGGCCAGAAGTCCTCCCCACAGGGAAAAACTTTTACGCCGTTGACATTCGCGCCATTCCCACAGAAACCGCTTGGGATATCGGCAGAAACGCAGCCGAAACCTTAATTGAAACCTACACCCAAGAACATGGAGAATATCCCAAAACATTAGGTTTATCATTATGGGGAACTGCTACCATGCGGACGGGTGGTGATGATATGGCCGAGGCTTTGGCTTTAATCGGTGTTCAACCTGTTTGGGATGGTGCAGCCAGAAGAGTAGTAGATTTTGAAATTTTGCCCTTATCTATTTTGGGTCGTCCCCGTGTGGATGTAACTTTAAGAATTTCGGGATTTTTCCGAGATGCTTTTCCCAACTTGATTGATTTATTTTCCCAAGCTGTAACAGCCGTAGCTGCATTAGATGAACCCGCAGCAGAAAACCCCTTAGCAGATGCAGTTCGTCAAGATACTGACTTATGGACTCAAGAGGGTTTAAGTTTAGAAGCGGCACAAGAGCGATCGCAATATCGCGTCTTTGGTTCTAAACCAGGTGCTTACGGTGCAGGACTCCAAGGCTTAATCGCCTCCCAAAACTGGCAAGATGATCAAGATTTAGCCCGCGCCTACATGAATTGGAGTTCTTACGCTTATTCTTCTAGTCAGTTTACAGAAGACAATTCTTCTCCCTTGCTCCCTGCTCCCTGCTCCCCTGCCTCTTCTCCCGCAGCATTTGAGCAACGCTTGAAGCAAATGCAAATTGTGTTGCACAATCAAGACAATCGGGAACACGACTTACTCGATTCTGATGATTATTACCAATTTCAGGGTGGCTTAACCGCAGCGGTGCGTTCTCTCCAAGGGAAAAATCCCCAAACCTATTTTGGTGACAATTCCATTCCCAGCCAGCCAAAAGTCCGCCAACTCAAAGCAGAAATTGCGCGGGTATATCGTTCTCGTGTAGTTAATCCCAAATGGATAGCCGGAGTTATGCGTCACGGTTATAAAGGTGCATTTGAAATGGCCGCGACGGTAGATTTCTTATTTGCCTACGATGCTACCGCTCAATGTGTAGAAGATCATATGTATCAGGGCATCGTCCAGGCATATTTACAAGATCCAATTGTCTGTGAATTCATCCAAGAAAAGAACCCCTGGGCGTTGCGTGATATTTCCGAAAGGCTACTAGAAGCACATCAGCGCGGTTTATGGCAGGATGTCAGCACACAGACATTGGACGATTTGCGAAACCTAGTACATCAAGCTGAAGCAGCAATTGAAGAAATATAAAGTGGTGTAGGAAACAAATATGGAAAATATAGCGTATTTGCACCTAGCTTTTGCCTATGAAGATAGTGAATTTGGTGAATTAGCTTCTCTATTTCACCCAGCAACCGTACCAGACTGGAAACGTCTTTCTAGCAAGGCTTGGAAGTATATGCTTCCCCTTGTTTTAATTCTCTCTATTTTCAGTGCTGTTGGTAGCGTTTTGGCATTAGAAAAAGGCGATCAAGGCCCTTCTGTCAAAAATCTGCAACAAAAGTTAAACACAGCAGGTTTTTATCGAGATCCCATCACTGAAGTCTATGACTCTCCCACAGAAGATGCTGTCCGACAGTTTCAAAAAGCTGTGGGTTTACCGATGAATGGTGTTGTTGAAGTTAAAACTTGGCAAAAATTAGAAAGTTGGCAGAAAAAGCCAGGGAGTACAAAAACTAAAACAGCTACAGCACCGACGCAAAGAACCACAAACAGTACTCCTCGTTCAGCAACTAACAAGCGCCAAAATCCTAACCTCATTACTAAAGGTGATGAAGGTGAAAATGTGAAAGTTTTACAAGCACGCTTGCGAATTGCTGGTTTTTATTTTGGGAATCCTAGTGGCATATTTGGTCCGATTACCGAGGAAGCTGTCATGCGATTCCAAAAAGCTTATAAGTTAAACTCTGACGGTGTTGTTGGACCGACTACACTGGCCAAATTACCCCCAGTAAATGCAGAAAGTGGAGAAGATACTTCCCAACAGGAAATTAATCGAGATCAACTCAGTTTAGGCGATCGCGGTGAAGCCGTCAGAATTCTCCAAGAACAATTAATCAAAGCTGGATATCTAGACGGACAACCCAATGGTTACTATGGTTCCTACACAGCAAATGCTGTTAGTCGCTTTCAAAAAAATCATCACTTAGAAGCCAACAGCATTGCTGGAACTGCTACTCGCTCTAAGTTACATAACTTAGTCAAAACTTCACCCAAAAGCGATTTTAGTGTCTTGCAAGTTCAAATGCGACTACAGGAGAAAGGTTTTTATAAAGGCCCAATCAACGGCATCATGGCAGAAGACACCAAAAAAGCAATGAAACGCGCCCAAGAATTCTATGGCGTTAGCCCCGGTGATATCATCAGTGGCAACTTTTAGCACAGTACGGCAGAAATAGCTGATCCAGTTACAAAAAGTTAAAAAGCTGATGAAACAAACTTTATTTCCTCCAGTAATACTGCTTCATTCCCATTAAATTCGCTTAAACGTGGCAGATGATTCCCCAACTCACTGATTATATCGTGTCTGCTTGAATACTTATAATTAGTGCGGACACGGAGACCCAGAGGGTTTTTATCTAGTTATCCCACCTCGGTGCTAAAGCGGCATTAATGCCCTTTGGCATTTGGGACAGACTGCATGAATTGTCAGTTGACAGTCAAGTAGGTGAAACCCTTCTTTTTGGGCTGTTTTTGTGCCAATTTTTAAAATTGACTCGTTTTTGAACTCAATAGTAGCGTTGCACTTGACACAAATGAGGTGATGGTGATGATGGGGGTAGGGCTGGTTAAGTTCATAATGTTTATGCCCTTCACCCAGTTCTAGTTCCCGTAAAATCCCCATTCTCGCCATCAACTTCAAAGTCCGATAGATAGTTGATAGACTTATACCTTCACCGTCAGTTTCTAAGCGATGATAAAGATCCTCGGCGCTTAAATGTTCACCTTGCGGAAGTTCTTGGAAAATGTGTAGAATTGTTTCTCGCTGTGGAGTTAAACGCCAGCCTCGGTCGTTTAGTTCTGCCTTGAGTGAACCAGTTGTGTAGACAGTCATACTAAATTTTCTCAACAAAGCCTGTTAATTGAGAATATAGCAAATTTTCGGCTGGATTTGCAACAATCACAGCTTATTGATAATATTTGCTATTTGGTCAGTTGTCCGGTGACAATCTCAAACCTCAAGGTTAAAATTTGATAATGATAGCCGTTGCTAGTTAGCGTATTGATATCAGCTGGTAATAAAAACCATATTCCAAAAGACTTTCTAGCCTGTTAGCAGTTAAGAGTTACCTGCTCTAGTAGAAAATCGCCAAAATTAACTTAAATCCAGAAAGGTAGCAAAAGCTGATGTCACCAGCTTTTCACCTTCTGTATCGGGTACTAAGTTAGAGACTCTAAATAGTCGCGGATCAGGTTACGGCGTTTGGGTTGGCGTAACTTCTGCAAAGCCTTGGATTCAATTTGCCGTACACGTTCTCTTGATAAGTCAAGGGCGCGGCCAATTTCAGCTAATGAGTAAGAATGACCATCGGATAAACCAAAGCGCATGAGGATGACATCACGCTCACGGCTAGTTAAATCTTCTAGTAGATTTTGCAAATCTTTTTGTAAAGACTCTCGCATCAACATCTCTTCTGGAGTAACACTATCAGTCTCCAGCAATTCGCCCAACTCAGTATCTTTATCTTTGCCGACTTTGGTTTCTAAAGAAACGGATCGAGGTACACGCAACAAAACTTCCCTGACTTGGGCAGGGGTCATATCTAATTCAATTGCTAAGTCTTCTAAGGTAGGAGTGCGACCTTTTTCTTGAGCAATTTTACGTTGGGCTTTTTTAATTTTGTTAAGTTTCTCTGTAATATGAACAGGTAAGCGGATTGTGCGGCTAGAAGTGGCGATCGCTCTGGTAATTCCCTGCCGAATCCACCAATAAGCATAGGTACTAAAACGATAGCCCTTAGTGGGGTCAAATTTTTCTACGGCTCGCTCTAAACCTAGAGTGCCTTCTTGGACTAAATCCAACAATTCTAAGCCACGATTTTGATACTTCTTGGCCACAGAAACCACGAGGCGCAGATTGGCCTTAATCATGTGTTCTTTAGATTGAAGTCCTTGGGACTGAACTTTTTCTAGTTCTTCCACCGTCAACTTAGCAATTTCTGCCCAGCGGCGTTTACCTTCTGATAAAGTCGGCTTGAGATCTGCTAAGTTCAGACCAGCAGTAGTCGCCCACCTTTCTAAAGACGGACGATGTCCCAATTCAGATGCTAACCGCTCCTGAACTTCGATTAACCGAAGATAGGGGGCAATCACAGCATCACCTTCCTTAGCAGCGTTAGCAAGCACTATTCGTATCCGCAAATATCGCTGTACTTTTTGGGCTTCTGCAACTTCTTCATCTCGGCCTAATAACCGCACTTGACCAATTTCTTGAAGATATAGACGTACTAAGTCTGTACTCCTACGGTTGTTGTTAGCAGCATGATGAGAATCAACAGCAGCTATTTCCAGATCTTGTAGATCATCTAGCGACAAATTGCTGTCATCAATAGTTAGATCAGAGTCTAATGTGGGTCTAGACTTTTGGGAATCGTAGGCGGCATCTGTGTAAAAAGATGTTGCTGGCATAATGTCTTAATTGCTCCAGGTAACAATAGATTACGGTCAGCTAAAATTACGGTCAGCTAATCAACTGTTGCTATTGTTCCCGTAATTCACGATGAACTAACATTGTTGATTTTTACAGTACAATTTTTTGCTAATTTTTGTACTGGTTATTTTTGCTACATTTTACTTGATCGGCAACTATAGTTTTTTGATTTAACCAATAGCTATTTTGAGCTACAGCTATTACAGCGCCGCGTCAATCAGTCACGCATTTGAAATGTCTAAAGCCTTGACAGAACAGTAATTAAGAATTACGAATTCTGCAAAGCGGTACTAGGCTGTAAATTAGGAATTACTGAGTTAACATTACATTTCCAAGCCAAATCAGCTGTTATTTTTATAACCCGGTATAAACATATTCCTAGTAATTTTGCTGTTTATAAAGTACATAGTTATATTTACACGACTAGGGAGGTAATTTCCTGACGATTTAACACTTTTTTTAGTGATTATTTGGTCATGGCCTGAGATGAGTTACGAAATAATGCTGATAGAGTAGCTTGGCAAGAGCTTTAACTCTATAGGTTATATTCTGGCTTGATATCTCGTAACATTAGTTCATCCAGTGCTTCTCGAGGTGTCACCTCAGCCTCAAGTAACCGATAAACTTGTTCAGTAATAGGGATAGGGATATTTTGCTGCTGGGATATTTGCATCAAAACCCGGCAAGTGTTCACTCCTTCAGCGGTTCCTGGTAAAGCGGCGAGAATTTCTGTGAGCGTTTTGCCACTAGCTAACTGGTATCCAACTTGGTAATTGCGACTTAAGGGACTATTGCAGGTGGCTAACAAATCCCCTAGACCCGATAAACCGTAAAATGTTTCCGTCTTTGCACCAAAGATGTTACCAATGCGAACCATTTCTGTCAAGCCACGGGTGACTAAAGCCGCTTTAGCATTGGTTCCTAGGTGCAGTCCATCACATACCCCAGCCGCGATCGCTATAACATTCTTGATTGTACCCCCCAGTTCTACACCCACGGGGTCAGGATTCGTATACACACGAAACCGATTGGAAGAAAATACCAGTTGCACCATTTGGGCAGCAGCTGTATTTTTGCTGGCTACTACTGTTGCAGCTGGTAATTCCTGTTCGATCTCTTGAGATAAATTTGGACCAGACAGCACAACTATTGGATGATGAGGAAATTCTGTTTGCCAAATTTGCGACGGTGTGCGCGTAGTTTGCTGTTCTAGTCCCTTTGTGGCTGTGACAAAAATTGTCTCTGGAGATAAGGGGAAAGACTTGACTAAAGCGGCTACACTACTCACTCCTTTCATGGAGATAGCAGATAGGATTATTTCGGCATCTGATAAAACTGTTTCTAAAGTCTGGGAACCCTGACGCGACCACAAGCACACTTGATGACCGTTTATCTGTGCCAAATTTGCTAAGGCTGTACCCCAAGCACCAGCACCCAGAATAACAACAGATTTTGGATTTTCGATTTTAGAATTAGTCATTGGTCATTGGTCATTAGTCATTGGTCATTAGTCATTGGTAAAAGACAACAGGTATTGACACTCCCCTGCGCCCTGCGCCCTGCTCCCCTGCCCCCTGCTCCTTGCCCCCTGCGCCCTGCTCCCCTACCCCCTTATCGGGGATAGCGTTCTATTAATTCCCTAACCTGCTCCGCATGATAGGAACTTCTTGTCAATGGCGAAGAAACAATTTGTAAAAAACCTAGTTCTTCCCCGTATGCTTTCCAATCTGCAAATTTTTCTGGAGTGATAAAATCGGATATTTGCAAATGTTTTTGACTAGGTTGGAGATATTGCCCAATTGTCAAAATATCACAATTCACCGCTCGCAAATCTTGCATAACTTGGCGAACTTCAGCATCAGTTTCACCTAAGCCCACCATAATACCGGATTTGGTATAGGTGCTGGGAGCAATTTGGTGCGTTCGCTTTAATAATTCCATGCTTCGCTCATAATTACCTTGAGGACGTACCCGACGATACAAACGTGGTATCGTTTCTGTGTTGTGGTTGAGTACCTCTGGTGCAGCTTTCAGAATGATTTCCAGTGCATCCCAATTTCCGCATAAATCAGGAATCAGCACCTCAATCGTAGTATTGGGCGAGACGCTGCGAACTGCGGTAATACACTGTACAAACTGAGATGCACCACCATCCGCTAAATCATCACGATTGACAGAAGTAATCACCACATGATTAAGTTGCATTCGCCGCACAGCTTCGGCTAGTCGCGTCGGCTCGGTAGGATCTAATGGTTGAGGTTTTTTCTCAAAATCAATATCGCAATAAGGACAAGCCCTGGTACAAGCTGGCCCCATAATCAAAAATGTAGCAGTACCAGCCTTAAAGCACTCACCAATATTCGGACAGGACGCTTCCTCACAAACCGTATTGAGGGCTAAATCCCGCAAAATTTCTTTAACGTTACCAACGCGCTCCCACTGAGGCGCTTTTACCCGCAACCAGTCTGGTTTTACAGTCACAATCCACTCTTACCACTGAAGTTCTACACATCTAATCCTAGCAAGCAAAGACCCCTGTGAAAGATAGAAGATTTGTTATTTTTTGGTGATTGTGGTATACTGTATTTAACTTGTCATATTTATAGCGGGATGTGGCGCAGCTTGGTAGCGCACTTCGTTCGGGACGAAGGGGCCGCTGGTTCGAATCCAGTCATCCCGATTTTTGATGTCACTTGCCAAATTATTTGACCGCGTTGTTAAACTCTAAGAATTCACAATCAGATTTAATAGACATCTCCGGAAATAGCTAAAGTGTTACTGCCACTGCTTTTAAAAGTGAGATGCCCCAATGCAAAGGTAGCTGGCTGGTACGCTAAAATAAGCGTTAGAGATGCC
>NZ_JACJTQ010000016.1 GCF_014698735.1 Anabaena catenula FACHB-362 | reverse complement strand
CAGGAGTCAGGAGTCAGGAGTCAGGAGTCAGGAGTCAGGAGTCAGGAGTCAGGAGTCAGGAGTCAGGAGTCAGGAGTCAGGAGTCAGGAGTAAAACCCTCTTGTAGTCGGAGTTTCATTATCAATTGATGTCCTAACCACCCTGTCCACGGCTATATTTTGATTATGAGACTTCCGTTCCAAAGGCAATTCTTAATCCCCAAAATACGATTAAAATTGCGATCGCTAACCAGTCCCCTGTTCTCAATTTTAAATCTTGCCATTTGACTTGATGCTCATTTGGACTGGTAAAGCCACGTACCATCATTGCATTTGCCATTTGATCAGCACGTAAGAGCAGATTTTCTAAAAGTCGTTCAATCACAATTAACCAAACTTTAGCTCCCCCTTTTAATCCTAGCTTTTTCCAATTAATTGCCCTAGTCATCACAGAACGTACTAGATTTTGGACTTCTTCTAAAACTAAAGGAATAAATCGCAAAGATAAAGTTAAAGTTAGAGTAATTTCTGTAACTGGTATCTTGAACCTTCGCAGAGGTTGCATTAAACTTTCCATTCCAGAGGTGATTTCTTCTGGTGCGGTTGTCAGCAGATATAAGTTAGTGCTGTAAATTAAGGTAAAAACAATTGTACTGAGGCTAATTGCTAAATCTAAGGAACGGCGATTTACTTTAATTGGGCCTTGATGAAACAGCACATAGTTGTATTCTTTATTTCTATCTGCTAATTTGGGACTCTCTTTAATTTTCTCAGCATTTGCTGGCGGAGTTAAAACTTGTTCCGTTGCAGGTAAGCGTGGCTGATAACTGACACCCAGCCCATCAGGACTCATAGCACCAATTGCTAACACCATAAATGATAGAATCAATAGCCAGCCCATTTGTTGCCGCCAAACTCGCAAAGGAATCTTGGCAAATACCGTAAAAATAATCAGCAGTAATACTAATAGCACTCGCCAATAGTTGTTAGCGACAACATAGCTGGTGAGAAAGCTCAATAACCAAATTAACTTGACTCGTGGGTCGAGTTTATGTAGCCAAGTTTGCGGGTTTTCTAAGTATAGTCCAAGTGGGAGCGATCGCAGTAAATCCATGTTTAGTTATTAGTCATTGGTCATTTGTGATTAGTCATTAGTTATGACCAACAGACCATAGACCAATGATATCTTGTTCGGTTAAAGACTTACTAATTAAGGCTGACCCACAGACGTTTTTTTGATAAGTAGTAAGAATTCAGGAGTCAGGAGTCAGGAGTCAGAATGCTTATGAAATGAAGAATAGAGAGAGGTGAGATTTTATCAAAATCATCAAAGTTTACTAAAAAAGCCTTTATTCTTCTGAACCGCAGGTCTGCGTAGCATCTTCTGTATTCTCTATCCTGAATACTTACGATAAGTAATTAAACGAACATGATATGACTATTATTTCACACGAGTTGCTCGATTGAGATTGCCAATTTCCGCATCCCGAACTTTTTTACTCCGCCAGAATAACCGAATCGGAGTTCCATCAAACCCTAGTTGTTTGCGAAATTGTCTTTCAATATAACGGCGATAATTGTCATTGAACCGTTGAGCATCGTTGACAAATAGGGCAAATGTCGGCGGTTGGGTACTTACTTGTGTACCATAATAAATCTTACCTTGACGACCGCCTCGTGAAGTCGGTGGAGAATGCCAGCTAATTGCATCTGTGAGGACTTCATTAACTACAGAGGTGGTAACACGGCGTTTGTGTGCCTCTGCTGCTTTATTCACCAATTCTAAAATCTTTTCTACCCGTTGTCCTGTGACGGCACTCACAAAAATTATCTCTGCCCATTCGGTAAAATGCAACCGTCCTTCCAGAGTTTTTTCATAGTCATAGATGGTGTATGAGTCTTTTTCGACAGCATCCCATTTGTTAACTACGATAATGCAAGCTCGTCCTTCTTCGATAATTCGCCCAGCTAATTTTTGGTCTTGTTCTGTGGCTCCATCTTCGGCATCTATAACCAATAAAACCACATCGGCGCGGCGAATTGCTTTAAAGGCGCGGTTAATACTAAAGAATTCTGTGCCGTAATCGATGTGTTTCTTTTTACGAATGCCGGCGGTGTCAATTAAGCGGTAGGTTTGCCCAGACCGTTCGATGACTGTATCAATACTATCACGAGTTGTACCGGAAATAGGGCTGACGATCGCTCTTTCTTCCCCAACGAAGGCATTTAATAAGCTGGATTTGCCTACATTTGGGCGGCCAATAATGGCGACTTTAATTTCGTTATTTTCTTCTACTTCCGTAACGGCGGGGATGTGAACTAGTAACTCGTCCAGAATTTCCCCTGTACCGCTACCATGAATCGCGGAAATCGGGTATGGTTCACCTAACCCCAACTGCCAAAATTCACTAGCTTGCATTGCGCCTTGTTCGGGAGATTCACATTTGTTCACAGCCAGTAAAACAGGAACCGATTGTTGACGCAACCACCCGGCAATTTCTTCATCTGCTGGTGTGGGGCCTGTTTGACCATCTACGACAAAAATCGCAGCACAAGCTTCTCTGAGTGCGATTAATGCCTGTTGGCGAATCAAAGGCAGGAATTCGGTGTCATCGTTAAAGACTAAACCGCCTGTATCTACGACTAAAAAATCGCGATCGTTCCAAAATGCAGGTCGATAAGTGCGATCGCGCGTAACACCCGGTTCATCGTGGACAATCGCCGTTTGATCTCCGGCGAGACGATTAACTAAGGTGGATTTGCCCACATTCGGGCGGCCGATAATTGCAATAATTGGCAGTGCCATAAACCAGAGTGCTGAGTGTGTAGATGTGCTGAGTTTTCTATCTACGTTCTTCACCCAGCACTGTTTTGGAGAACTACTTATCATATCACATTTTTTGGTTTTAGCAACTTTAATTTATGTAATTTTAAATAAAATTGCCAATACAAGTACTACGTCGTAATGTTGCAAAATATAGCAATAGCAATTATACATAAGTATAAACTAATTAAAAGTGTCACAATTAATCACATGAGTAAACGTTCATGGCTAGAAATTAGCGAGTATATATGCTTGGGTTTATCAGTATTGGGAACAATCGCAGCTACTGTGACTCAGCAAGTAGTTTATGCGGCTGTTCCCCTGAGTTTAAGTATGGCGTTAAATTTAGCCAATCGTCCCCGGTTTAATTATTCCCAGTCACAACAACAAATTGAGCAATTCCAGTCAAGTCTGCAAAATATGACAGACAACTTTTACCAAGTAAAGGAAACTATGGATACATCTAATCAGCGTTTGCAACAAATCGAGGCTTGGAGACAACAATTAATCCAAATTATCGACCAAAAAATTGAAATATCAATACAAGAATTGACAGCGAATAGTAACCAATTTAATCAACAAATCCAAGTAGTTAATAACCGTTTAACTGGCTTGGATAATTCCCTGCAAAATTTGAATCAGACAATTCACCAACAAGGAGAAGAATTAATAACAGTTCAAGAATTAAAATCGGAATTGTCACAATTTAATCAACAGATTGAAGTTGTTAGTTCACGATTTGAGCAAATTGAGAACTCGATTAAAAATTGGAGTGAAAGCAGTCAGCAGCAATTAGCAGAATTACGCCAAAATCAAGAAAATCAAACTTTAGAATTTGCCCAACTTAGCCAAAAAATTGAAGTTGTTAATTCACGATTTGAGCAAATTGAGAACTCGATTAAAGATTGGAGTGAAAACAGTCACAAGCAATTAGCAGAATTACGGCAAAATCAAGAAAATCAAGGTTTGGAATTTGCCCAACTTAGTCAAAAAATTGAAATTGTTAAACCTCGATTTGATCAAATAGATAACTCAACACAGCAATTGCATCAAACTATTGAAAAACAATCTGAAGAATTAGAGCAAGTTAGACACAATCAAGATACTGAAAGTTCCAAATTTAATAACCTCTTTGATTCTATCAAACAATCTTTGACAGCATTGGATGTGTTGACAGAATTAGATACTTCATTGGATGCTTTATTAAAACCGTTGCAGACAGAGAATCAGTCAAACAGTCAAACAAATCTGGAATTTAATCAAGCAATTCCAACTACATCTTCATCAGATGAAAACCTAGAAAAATTATTATTTGTAGGTACTTTAAAAGGTCATGATAATAAGGTTCTTTCAGTAGCTTTTAGTCCAGATGGTAGAATATTAGCTAGTGGAAGTGATGATAAAACTATCAAAATTTGGGATTTAGCTACTCAGCAACATCGTACTCTTGAAGGACATGGAGAATCTTCTTGGTCTGGAGGAATTAATTCAGTAGCTTTTAGTCCAGATGGTAAAATATTAGCTAGTGGAAGTGATGATAAAACAATTAAATTGTGGGATATAAATACGGGAATAGAAATTTTCACGTTCACAGGACATGAAGAAAAAGTTTACTCTGTCGCATTTAGTCCCTTGGGAAAAATGTTAGCTAGTGGGAGTAAAGATAAAACTGTCAAACTGTGGTCTTTAGAACAGGGTAAAGAAATTTACTCTTTCAAACTTCATACAGATGATGTTTTATGTGTGGCTTTTAGTCCAGACGGTAAAATTTTAGCTAGTGGTAGCAAAGATAAGACCATTAAAATTGTGTATTTAGGTCAACAAAAAGTCCAAACTATTACAACTGATTCTGATTGGTTCGCAGATATTAATTCTCTTGCATTCAGTCCAGATGGCAAAATTTTAGCTAGTGCTAGTCAGAAGAAGAAAATTCAATTATGGGATATAGAAACCTGTCAAAAGATTCGCACTCTTAAAGGTCATGATGATGACGTTCTTTCTGTTGCATTTAGTCCCAATGGTAAAATATTAGCAAGTGCGAGTAAAGATAAAACTGTCAAACTATGGTTCGTAGATAATGGTGAAGAAATTTCCAGCGTCAAATGTGCTGATGATACAGTTTATTCAGTTGCTTTTAGCCCAGATGGTAAAATATTAGCTGCGGGAAGTGGAGATAAAACGATTACCTTATTTCCTTGTAAGTGAGGCGTGAATTTTATAGTTTACAGCTATTTTCAAGTCAGGTGGGCGTTAAAAAATATAATATAGACTTAACCCCCCAGCCCCCTTCAATAACAAAAGTTGTTCCTTTTCCCTCCCCTGTAGGGGAGGGTTAGGGAGGGGTAGGGAGAGGTGAGAGGGTTAGGGAGAGGTTTACCAGAGAAGTTTTATATTTAATTGCGCCAAGCTACTTAATGATAGTAATTGGTAATTGATGATAAAATTTTCATCTGAATCCTGGAAATCCTTCAATCCTGGAAATCCTGATTCAGACAATTTTCCCTCCTGTCTCCAAGCATTATGCCGTTTGTTCAGTTTCCGTCTCTACCTTCTGCCCAATTTTCGGTTCTGTACCCGCAATTAATCGCTCAATATTACTGCGGTGACGGATAATTACATATAAACCTCCAGCAATACCAAAAAGTATATATGGTAAAGGTTGATTGAAAATTGCCATCAAAATAGAAACAGCAACAGCACCACTAATAGAACTCAAAGACACAATTCTAGATACGGCAATAACAACGGCAAAAATTCCTATTGTTGACAAACCAACCTGCCAACTTAATGCTAACAAAATTCCTATACCAGTAGCCACAGACTTACCACCAGTAAAGCCTAAAAAAATAGATTTACTGTGTCCTAAAATTGCAGCAAATCCAGCTAAAGTTACTAAATAAGGTTGCCAAATTTCTAAATTTATAGTTAACGGGATTAAATTCTGACTAGGAGCAAGATTGCATAAAACATAAACTAGATTTATTGCTAAAACTCCCTTCAAGCCATCAATTAATAACACAAATGCCCCTGGAACTTTTCCTAAAGTCCTCAGTACATTTGTTGCTCCAGTTGAACCAGAACCAACTTCCCGAATATCAATTCCTTTTAACAGCTTCCCGGCTAGATATCCGGTAGGGAAAGAACCCAATAAGTAAGCTATTAAAACAACCGCCCCACACAAAGTTAACCAAATAACCATAATAATTCGTAATGCCTCTTTCAGAGGAGCTTCGCTAACGTAATTCGTAATTCGTAATTATTTGGTCACTAGTCTAGAGTGAAATATCTTGACCAATGACCAATAACTAATAACCAACGACCAATGACCAATGACCAATGACTAATTAAAACTCATCATCATAATCTCTATCTTTCATGGTTTTTGGATCAGGTGCAAAAGCCAACCAGAGAGGGAATTGTAGCAAACCTAGGCTAATTTGCTCCTCAGAATCATCAATAATAATTAAAGGCAATTGATTGGCTTTAACTAATCTATCTGCTTTCTGGGCTAAAGCCGTCGGTGCTTCAAACAAAACCACACCTCTATCAGGGCCAAAATCGGGACGACCAATTCCCAAACAATCTTGTAAACCGCGTCGCCATTCACCTAAACGTTCTGGTGTATTGGCTAAAATTAGAGTACGCACCCGTTCCCCATGTAGTTTGTGTAATATAGAAATCGCCGCCGACGCAATCAAGATATTCTGCAAGCGGCTACCCATTGTCCGTAAAGCACCCCGTCCCCCCAAGGTGAAAAACCAATTAGAAACTCGTTCTGCGTGAATTGGTTCAAAAGTCCGCCGTAACTGCCAAGCAGCACCATAATAATCGGGTTGGTTGCGGTATTGGTCAATTAAACGGCGAATTTGTTTAGTTGTCTCTTGAAACTGTTGTTGAGCTAGTTGCAGTGTCGGGGGCTGTTGTTCAGCAGGTTTCGCTTCTTTGACTGCTGGTTTTTCCCGTTCCTTCACAGTCGGGGCTAATTGCAGCTGCTCGGCTGCGGCTGCTAAATCTTGTAAGCTACCTGTGAGATAGTCTTTAAAACCCTGTACCCGAATTGCTAAATCTTGAGATGTTCCCGCAAAGGTAGTTCGCATTTCATTACGAATGCGTTCTTGTCGTCGTTCTAGTTGTTCGACAGAAATTTGCAACGCTTGTTTACGTTGTTCTAACAGCAATAGAGACTCTTGCACCATTTTCGAGAGTGCAGTTTGAGTTTCACTAACTTGTCCTTGAAGATTTTTGTAAGTAGCTTGGAGTTGAACAATTTCTGCTTTCAGCGCTGTTTCAGTTGCTTGCAACTCGGCGACTCGGTGTGCTGCTTGTACGTATAGTGAATTAAGTTCTGATTCTGACTCCAGCACCCCAGTTTCTACTTCACCTTTGAACTCTTCTGTTGATTCTACTGTCAGAGATTCCGCTGCTATGTTTATTGTTTGTGACTCCAAAGATACATCATCTGCTTGTGGTTCACCTGATGAAATTAGGGTTTCGGTTGCCGGTAATAAATCAGCAGCTAGGTTTTCCGGTGTTTCACCTGTAGAAATTTTTTCTGGTGTTTCTTCCCACCAATCATTAATCGATTCTGGAGTTTGAGATTCCTCTGGGTTCATAAATATATAGTGTAATTCCTAGGAAACGAATAATATCGAAGGCAGGGGAGACGCTCAAGACGAGGATAAAATCACCATTTACCACTAAATACGTGGACAACGCTGTTCCAAACAAGATTTTAAGGCTTTGGGGTCAAATAAAATCGGTAAAAAGTGAATGCTGTTGACTTCTTTAAAATAAAACAGAATGGGAAATCCATTCCAGAAGATTCGCCAATTTTGCCATTCTTGGTAAGGAAAACGCCTAATTAACTTTTCTCCCCGGTAAATATCAAAGTCGGTGGCGGTAAATTGCAACCGCAGTGTGACAGCCTGAAACATGAGAAACAAGCCAAAAATTGCGAACACTCCTCCTACCCAAGGTTGTACTAGCAGTAGTGGAATAGCAGCCAGCACCAAGACGACAGGGATATTGTAACTTGGCTTGAGTTCCACAGTAGCGGTGGTATTAGGCACAGATGAACTAATCACAATCTTGATCTCCTGCTTTGTTAGTAGACATTAATCTTCTATTTTAGTAGTTAAGAGTGAGTCGTTATATCCCTGGCGTAAATCCACCGCCTGTTCCTTGAAACATTAACCAAGAAAGAAAGAAGTTGCTAACGAAGATAATCAGCAAGGCTGTAACCACGGCTGTTGTGGTTGATTGTCCCACGCCTTTGGCTCCTCCTGTTGTCGTTAAACCCCAACTGCAACCAATGGTGGCGATTAAAACACCAAAGCAACCTGCTTTAATCATGGCACTACAGATATCCCAGATGTCGAGAAAGTTACGGGCTGAGTCTAAAAAAACTGCATCTGAAAGATTGTAAACGTTGGTGGCAATTATCAATCCCCCAGTCATGCCGGTGACTAAGGACAGAAGGGTTAAAATGGGCAGCATTAATAAACAAGCAAGAATACGGGGGATAACTAGATAATCAATTGGGTCAGTTTTTAACATCAACAGGGCATCTATTTGCTCTGTGACTCGCATTGTGCCAATTTCGGCTGCAAAGGCAGAACCAACCCTGCCGGCTAAAATTACTGCTGTCAGTACTGGTGTAAGTTCTCTGGTTAAGGCTACCGCCAAAACACCGCCGACGAGGTTTCCAGCACCAAAGTTGATAAATTCCCGCGCTACCTGAATTGTAAAGACTGCACCGACAAAGACGGCTGTTAATAAGGCAATAAATAGGGAATCTGGCCCAACTGCTGCTAGTTGCTCTAAGGTGTTACGCCGATGGATTTTGCCTTTGAGGAGGTGAACTATTACTTGTCCACCTAAAAAAATCGCTGCCAGCAATCGCTGACTCCATGCTCCTAAACTGGATTTAGTCATTAATTCAGTAGTCAGTTATCATTTATCAGTTATCATAAACTGCCCTAACTCCCTAACTTCCCAACTACCCAAGGTGTTACTCAAACATTAAGTTAGTTTAAAGACTCTCTCAGAAAATTAAGCTATTTTTAAGCGCATTGCAACGAATTATTTATAATTTTTTGAAAATAAAACCTTGATTTATCAGGGTTTTCAGGGTTTATAACTCTTTAATTTAGCCTTAGCATTTTAGGGAACGAGTAGGAATTTCTTTTAATTAAAACTTAAGATTTTTGACATCTTCGCTGTTCAGGAGCGATCGCATTTATTGTAGAAGATGACGTGCATCTGTTCAGCCATCATCTACATACTCCCGGAGCTTGCCTGATAATGAGCATATTTACCAACTTTCTCCGCTCCCTACTACTCACTACCGTTTTTAGTTTTATCGCTCCTATATTCTTAGTCGGCAGTATATTAGTCTTCTTATGCCTATTTGGCTACATTCCTGGTTTACAAGGCGTAACTGACGATATTCCCACTCTGATTCTGCATTTTCTCGCCACTTTTGGCACTGGTAGCCCTATTAATGGCTTATTTGTCATTAGTCTCACCTGTGGTTTTGTGGGCGGGCTGTTTGATATCTATGCTTACTATCGATGTCAAATTCTCCGCATTGATTCCTAAGTACTGAATAATGCCTTCGACAGGTGTTTATTAAGTTACAGGAAAACTCATCTTCCCAAAAACCACCGGGTTGCTGCTCTTAACTCAGATTTGAGTTCCTATTGTTAACTACGTATAAGCCATCACAAGTCTTAGTCATTAATAACTCAAGACCATCTTTCGTGCTGGCTGGAAATGGCCTGTTCGTGCCTCTGTTGCCAACACAGTTGACAATTAGTAATTTCAATACACACTCCTTAATAAAGAAATATAGCAAATGAAACTCTACACAAAATCTAAAATTTTCCTTAAGATTTTAAATAGTCCCATACCTGCTCACTATTAGGGAGGTCGTCAGACCGCTGGGCATTTTATATTAAGTTCATTCATAGGTGATGAGATTGCTCATGGTTTGGCCTTTTTCGCCCAGATTTCGGAAACAAATTGCTCGGATTGAGATTACTGGTGCGATCGCCAGTGCCACCCGCAAACGGGTATTAGAAGCCCTGAAAACTGTAGAAGAGAAGAAATTTCCGGCTTTACTGCTACGCATTGATAGTCCTGGCGGTACAGTAGGAGATTCCCAAGAAATTTACAGCGCTTTGAGACGGTTGCAGAAAAAAACCAAAATTGTCGCTAGTTTTGGCAATATATCGGCTTCGGGCGGCGTTTATATCGGAATGGGAGCCGAACACATTATGGCTAACCCAGGAACGATTACAGGCAGTATTGGTGTGATTCTGCGTGGGAATAACCTGGAACGCTTGCTGGAAAAAGTTGGTGTGTCCTTTAAGGTGATTAAGTCTGGCCCTTACAAAGATATTTTGTCCTTTGACCGAGAATTGACAGAAGCAGAAGAGAATATCCTGCAACAGTTGATTGATGTCAGTTATCAGCAATTTGTGCAAACAGTAGCTGAGGGCAGGTCTTTGGATGTAGAAACCGTGAAAACTTTCGCTGATGGCCGGATTTTTACAGGAGAGCAAGCCTTAAATTTGGGCGTTGTAGACCGTCTGGGAACAGAAGAAGATGCACGTCGCTGGACTGCGGAATTAGTAGGACTTGATCCAGAGAAAACTCCTTGCTATACGCTAGAAGAACGTAAACCATTATTGAGTCGAGTTCTACCAGGGAGCCGTCTGGTGAACTCCAGAATTGGGGCTGGAATTGATTGGCTCGAATTTGAAATATCTACTAGTGGTTTACCCTTGTGGTTGTATCGACCGTAAATAAATTGTCAATAGTCACTAGTACCCCAGGGGGGAATTAAAAATTAACAATTAAAAATTAAAAAAGCAGATGACACTAGCTTTTCAGTAATTTTTAATTGTTGTTTGAGTTACTCTATGCTGCACTAGTTAATAGTCTTTGTACTAATGACTAATGACTAATGACCAATGACTAAATAAAGGAGGATTTTAGAAGTGGAATGGCAAATACGAGCGATTCGTGGCGCAACAACCGTTGCAGAAAATAGAGTGGAAGCAATCCGAGAAGCGGTGACAGAATTACTTGATGAACTCGAAGAACGGAATCAACTTGAACCAACAGCAATTTTGAGTGTTACTTTTTCTGTCACACGAGACTTAGATGTTATTTTCCCCGCTGCGATCGCTCGTAGTCGTCCTTTATGGGATAGTGTGGCTATGTTAGATGTCCAGCAAATGCACGTTGAGGGCAGCTTACAGCGTTGCGTTCGGTTTTTAATTCACGCCTATTTACCAACTTCTGCCCCTATTCACCACATTTATTTACGTCAAGCGGCTAAATTGCGCCCAGATTGGGGTTTACCGCAAACGTTACAAACTTCACAGCCAGTAATTAAGACAAAAGCTTAAAATCAGCAGGTCAATAATATATGTAAAAATTAGCGCCAAATGAGCTATTACAATGGTGACGCGGCTGCTCAACCTGCTGCTATTGGTGGGAGTATTTTCACTCATCGAGGAACTGGTGTTTGTGTAAAGTTAGAGGATTTTTTGAATATTCTCTCCAAAGGTGAAGAGCCGCTTGTCATTGTCACTAGTGAAGGTTATTTTACGAAAATATATAAATATGTGACGGCGTATAAGGGTTTTGTGTTTTTTACAGAATCCTTAGATAAATTGCAATTTGGTAGCAATATTGAGGTGATTTACGCGCAGAGTTTAGGGACGGATATTTGATAAAATCAATCAATTATTTGCATCTTCCCACTTTCCCGATGTATTCCATAATTTGTCAAAGGTTTCATTTTCAGCAGCAGCTAGGCAAGGTGGCATAATAAAATCTTTAATTTCGTTAATTAATTCACCAAATGAATTCGGTGTATCTACTATTTTCAATTTATTTTTAAACGCTTGCCACTGTTTTTGCTTATCCGAATCATTAGCAAACTCTTCAGTTAAAGCTAAAGGTTCTTTGACTGGTATTTCTGTTTTTCGTCTCTGAAAAGTGTTGATGAATGCTTGACTAAGTAAGTCTCCTTGAAATTCAAAATTCTGACAAAGAAACCAAATATCATAAAAATCTTTGATCCGACTATTTCTTATCCCCAGAGAAACCATTGCTTGAAACTTTTCAGCAACTACTGTTTCACGAGGATATATTCGTAAACGTGGTTTTGGTGTATTTAAAATAGGTTCTATTTCTACTTCTTCAGCATCTGGTGTAACAGCATCACCAAATCCTATATCTACTTGAATACTAATTTCAATTTTAACTAATTGTCCTTTTAATTTAATTCTGACTCCTTCATACTCCTGATCTTCTTTGATTAATTCTCCTTTAACTGACTCTGGTAAAAAGATAATTCCATCTTCTTCACAGTGAATTGCACAAACTTCTTGATAAACATTTACTAAATATTCAATTTCATTATTGCCAAAACACAGTAAATCTAAATCTTTTGTTGCTCTGTGAGGTTCTCCATTCCACACCTTGAAGAGAGTAGCACCTTTCAAAATATACTGTTTTTGATATGGAGATTGACTGAGCCTGTATAGTAGCCTTTCTCCAAAGTAGCGCGTCAATAAATAGTTATAATCTTCACCTCTTTTTTTAGCTAAAGTCAATAATTTAGCTTGGATAGATGCTGCGATATTAATAGGCTTTTTCGATATCATGTGAGTGATTCTAGATAAGGACGCATTACATTATGTACTCGGCAAATTTTGGCATAATGCCATATTTCGTCCATTGAGCATTTTCTTTTTTGCAAACATTCGCGCAATGCTTCCAAAGCAACATCAAGACCAATTTTGTTACGAAATTTAAAACAATCAGCAATTGTTTTAGGCAAAGAATATATACTAACTGGCACGCCTTCTATGATATGTTCTTCAATTCCCTCTTCTAGAGATTTACCAGACATATAAACGATTCTTAGTGGTAGAAGATGATCTTTAGGAGGACGAGATTTTTGAGGAATTGCCAGCCAAACTTCAAAAGGTGTTTGTGTAGTTAGCTGATAAAAACTTAGTGCAGATAGAAGACAAACTACTCCATTAGGAACTCTTTTAGCTACTTCTACTAGGGTGTGATTTGCTGTAATTTCTGCATCTGCCAAGGTGTAAATACCACGAGCAGAACGTACAAGTATTCCTTGGTTTTCCAGGCGTTTCAAATACTCTCTGTGAATACCTTTCGCTGCAATGTCTTTTGCTCTAATTACACCAGTTTGAGCAGCGTAATTCAGTATTTTATCTGTTTTCGACATAATTACATAGTTTATGTACCTGTTGTGTAACTTTTTTTAGCTTTGTGGCGAAGTGTGGATAGTTGTTGCTATTTACCAACATTTTATCACAAAAATTTGTTCAGGTAATATGATTGCCTATCAAGCATTTCAGTAATAAAAGCTTGCAGTGTAAAAAAAGTATTTTGCAAGGGTAATGCTGGACAGTTTACGTAATTACAGGTTATTTTGTTTTAAATAGCGTCTTTACGTATTCTTACGGTGTCCCAGTAGCTTGATAATTTGTATATTTATTTAACAGCGCGTGCCTGAATTACAAAATCAGGTGATCGCACTTGTTCTTTATTAATTATTGAAAATGACACCTTTAAACAATCAGGTAATTAGCGATCTAGAGAAAGAGGCAATTGCTGAAACTGTACATGAGACGTTATCAGAGTTTCGTGATGAACTCAAGAAAATAGTAAAGCTTGGTAATGCAGTTTATACAGATATCCTGGAAGGATCATGTTTTTACTATGCAGCTTTAGGGGCTGATGTTTGTACAAAAGTTTTAGAAATGAAATGTGATGACAGAGTATATGCACTGCAAGCAGGAGGTTTTAAAATAATGACTGATCCATTATCATTTTTTGAGTATAAAGGGGATGGTTTTGATCAGAACAACTACCATTGCTGGATTGCTGGACCACTGCCACGAAAAGATGATGGAAAGTTTGAAATAATTGACTTTACTGTTAGACATTATAAAGCCCAAGTAAATAAAACACCAAATTTAAGCTGGAAACGTGAAGATTTAGAAGGTATAAATTTTATTTGGGATTATCCAGATAATCTTCATAATGAGAAAGGCATAGAATTTTTTTCTAACGACTCTATTACTAAAAGTATGTATTTTCAATGGCAAGATGATCCTGATCGGAAAATGATCCTGGAAAAATCTGAAGAAATTTTGAATCGCAAACTTGCAAATTTGGAAAATCAAGCATAATAATTCTAGACGATATCATCTAGTGCAAGTGCAGTCTCAAAAATGTATACTAGGCATTTTTTGAATGATAAGTAAACTCAAGTACCAAATGATAATTCAATGGTCTGAGTTCAATGGTCTGAGGAAGATAATTGCTTCTTAGTAGGATTCCCTGATTTCCCTGGACAAAAATGGCGCACTCATGGAGATACTTACAAGTTAGCAGTAACGAATGGAATTGAAGCCTTAGACTCTCTAATTATTGCTTACGAAGCTGCGGGTGATGCACTTCCAAAACCGACAGTTTGTAATGCAGCATAAAGAAGGATTTACACCTTGTAGAGACGTTCCAGAAAACGTCTCTTTTTCAACAAATTAGTGGTGAAAATGAATACCTATGAAAACATCATACAAGAACTCAAAAAAGTCCTTTTTCTGCAACAATCCTGAAGTTTGCGGACTACCCTTTTCATCCAATAACGGCTTCATCAAATAATAAGCCGGCTGGTAATTATACCAAGGAATCGAAGGCCACAAATGATGAACTAAATGGTAATTCTGCCCCAAAATCAGGATATTGAGAACTTTACCAGGATAGACGCGGGCATTTTTCCAGCGACTTCGCTCCACAAAGGGACGATGGGGTAAATAATCAAAAAATAACCCCAAAGCAATTCCTACCAAGAACGCCGGAATAAACCAAAAATTGAGAATATAGCCCAAAAAGTGATATTGGACAGAAATATAAACAATAGTAATGACAATTAAACGGCTAATAAACCATTCCAGTAACTCATATTTGCGCCACAATTGCCGTTGAAAGAAAAATACCTCATGGTATAAAAATCTGACTGCAATCAACCACAATGGACCACCTGTAGAGACATAATGATCAGGGTCATCTTGAGGATGATTCACATTACCATGATGCTGCAAATGTACCCGTGTAAAAACTGGAAAAGCAAAAGCTAAAATTAAGGCACTACAATGCCCTAACATGGCATTAATCACACGGTTGCGATGGGCTGACTGGTGACAAGCATCGTGAATTATTGTCCCAGAACAATGCAAGGCCAGAGTGTTAATGCTAAAGCATAGCCAATGTGGCCATTCCCAAACCCAATAACCAAAGTTAGATAACACCAACATTGTCACCACTACAAAAAACAGCAGTAGCGTGGGATTAAAATCACCAGGAGGTGCTAAAAGTTCTTTGGGTGGGATTGTCAGTGGCTTTTGTGCCTCCGACGTGAGCATTACTAACTCCTTCTTTATCAAATATTACGAATATACAACAATTCTTAGTAAAGAGTAAAGTTATATAAAGCTTTGTATGGCAAGATTTATCTGCTGTCTTTGCTGATGAGCGGATGAATGGCGTTATGATTCCAGACTAGACTTAAGTATTTGCTGACGGGTAAAGTTTGACCAGTGCTAATGCTTGAATGGCAAAAATCTCCCTTAAGAAGGATGCAGATAAGATTGGTGTACTATGTCTAGTCTATCCCGCTGATTCCTTCTCTAACTGCTGACATCATTGATATAGCAGTGACTGAAAAGGAGATGCCGCTTACTATACGATTACTTCCCAGATAGATTATTTTGAAATCAGCCCCTATGCAATTAAGAGATTCTCTGCGCCGAACCAAAATTGTTGCTACTATTGGGCCTGCTACCAGCAGTCCAGAAATGCTGAAGGCAATTATTGAAGCGGGTGCAACAACACTGCGGCTAAACTTCTCCCACGGAACTCATGCTGACCATCAGCGTAGTATTCGCCTAATTCGGCAAACTGCTTTTGAACTCAATAGACCGGTAGCAATTCTCCAAGATTTGCAAGGGCCAAAAATTCGCTTGGGTAAGTTTGAAAATGGTTCTATAATTTTGGCGAAGGGCGATCGCTTTACTTTAACAAATCGTCCAGTTGTAGGAACCCAAGAAATCAGTTGCGTTACCTACGATTATTTAGCCGATGAAGTCCCCGTCGGTGCCAAAATCCTCCTCGATGATGGACGAGTGGAAATGGTCGTAGAAGGCATTAACCAGGAAAAAGGCGATTTGCATTGTTGCATTACTGTACCTGGTAAACTTTCTAACAACAAAGGTGTAAACTTTCCGGGAGTTTACTTATCAATTAAGGCTATGACCGACAAAGACCGCGAGGATCTGATGTTTGGTCTAGACCAAGGTGTAGACTGGGTAGCGCTTTCCTTTGTCCGTAACCCTCAGGATATTATCGAAATTAAAGAGCTAATTTCCAGTACCGGCAAAAATGTCCCTGTAGTTGCCAAAATCGAAAAGCACGAAGCCATTGAACAAATGGAAGCAGTTCTGTCTTTGTGTGATGGTGTGATGGTTGCTAGAGGTGACTTAGGGGTAGAATTGCCAGCAGAAGATGTACCCATACTGCAAAAACGCTTGATTGCTACAGCCAACCGCTTGGGTATTCCCATCATTACCGCTACCCAAATGCTAGATAGCATGGTCAGCAACCCCCGTCCTACCCGTGCGGAAGTCTCCGATGTGGCCAACGCGATTTTAGACGGTACAGACGCGGTAATGCTTTCTAATGAAACTGCTGTTGGTAGTTTCCCCGTGGAAGCAGTAGCCACCATGGCCAGAATTGCTGAACGCATTGAACAGGAAGAAACCCTAAACTCCAACTCCCGTCAGTCACGAGATAATCGGCGTTCTATTCCTAATGCTATCAGTCAAGCTGTTGGTCAAATTGCTGAGAATTTGGGCGCAGCAGCAATTATGACTTTGACACAAACCGGTGCTACAGCCCGCAACGTTTCTAAATTCCGTCCCAAAACGCCAATTTTAGCCATTACACCTCATGTAAATGTAGCGCGACAGTTGCAAATGGTCTGGGGAGTAAAACCCCTATTAGTGCTAGAACTACCTTCCACTGGTCAGACATTCCAAGCAGCTATAAATGTTGCTCAGGAAAAAAACCTCTTAACTGAAGGTGATTTGGTGGTGATGACTGCTGGTACACTTCAGGGGGTTTCTGGGTCAACAGACTTGATTAAGGTGGAAGTGGTGACTGCTGTACTAGGTCAGGGAATTGGTCTAGGACAAGGTTCAGTCAGTGGACGCGCTAGGGTAGTTCATACTGCTATGGATGCAAGTAACTTTAACTCTGGAGATATTTTGGTGGCATCCCGCACTGGTGTTGATTTTGTGGAAGCAATTCGCAAAGCTGGGGGGATTATTACTGAAGAGGAAAGTCTCACAAGTCACGCTGCTGTCATTGGTTTACGTCTTGGTGTACCTGTCATTGTGGGTGTGAAGGAAGCGACAAAGGTAATTAAAGATGGGGCGATTTTGACTTTGGATATGCAACGGGGTTTAGTTTACTCTGGGGCTGTGGGAACGTAGAAAATTAAAAATTAAGAATTAAAAATTAAAAGAATAATTAATTTTTAATTTTTAGGTTTTCAAATAATAGGAGGTAATGGGTAATTTTTAATTATTCCCTCTTGCCTCTTGCCTGTTCTCTACAATTTACGTTAGTTCAATTTAGAGAGTCATCACCAATTAAGAAGCGTAACGCTTTCGGGCAACGGGGTGCAATACTCAACTGGGCGCGTTGTCCAATTGAGAATATTAAAAATGTATGTATAGAGTATATTCATTGAATATTTTAAATTTTACTTATAATGATATCACTGTATCGATGTATCAAGATTCTGGAACTATTAGTTCTACAGTGGGAAAATAAGTACGGTAGCGATTGACATCTCTAGTTAAAAGTATCATGTTTGTAACGGCTGCATGAGCGCCTATGTAGAAGTCAGGTAAAGGAGATTGTTTAGTTCCACCTTGTTGACGATATTTTGTAAAACATTTCCCTGCTAAAAATGCTGCTTCCCAAGGAAGGTCTAAACGGTGAAAAAATTTTATAGGTAAAATGGCTTCTAGTTCTTCTATCTTTTTAAAACCAATTGAGACTTCGGCATAGATAATGGGATTAATGTTAAGTTTTGTCTTTTCAGCATATTCAGTTAACTTATTAGCCGACCAATCAAACCAATTTGCATCTTCTGTGACAATATCAAGGATTATATTGCTATCAACCAGTATTTCCTTCATTCGTCTTGTCTCGTTAGTGCCATTATTTCATCAGTTGTCATTTTGACTGTGGCTTTACCTCGCATTTTTTCTATCAGAGTTTTACCAGAGGTGGGTTTCGCTTTGGTTTTTTTTACGTAAACTGCATCTCCGATGACTTCAAATTCTACTTCTGTGTTGGGTGTAAGTCCTAATTGCTCTCGTATTTCTACGGGAATAGTTACTTGTCCTTTGGATGTAATTCTCATGTTATTACTCTCAAGTAAGAATTTTCTTACTTTTAGTATTACATATTTGAGTCTTGAAGGAAAGTTATTTTTTATCCATTGTCGAATTTCCTCCTGTTTAGGATATTAAATTCTCTTAAAGATATTGTTTTAAAACTTCAACTGTAGCAAGTCCGGTTTTTTCCCAACTAAATTGATTTGCTCTGGTGATACCTTTTTGAGAAAGTTGTTTTCTCATTTCTGAATCATTTATAATTGCTTGCATTGCTGCTGTGATTTCCCCCACGTTGTAGGGATTAATCAGAATAGCAGCATCACCAGCAACTTCTGGAAGGGAGGAAATATTAGAAGTAATC
This sequence comes from Anabaena catenula FACHB-362, assembly GCF_014698735.1. Lineage (GTDB taxonomy): Bacteria > Cyanobacteriota > Cyanobacteriia > Cyanobacteriales > Nostocaceae > Anabaena > Anabaena variabilis_A. Next base: position 103,410 of record NZ_JACJTQ010000016.1, on the reverse strand, counting down.
ACGGGTGTACCACAAGCCATTGCTTCTAGAACTGGTAAACCAAACCCTTCCCAAAGACTAGGAAAAACTAGCGCAAGTGCTTGATTGATGATGATTGGTAATTCGTCGTAAGGTACGTAGTTAAGGAATTTAACGAGATGAGTTATTTGTAATTCTTCAAGTTGTTTTTCTAATAATGGAGTGTAACGTTTATCGGTGGGACCTGCTAACCATAGTTCATAATCTCCCCTGTTAGGTAGGGCAGCAAAGGAACTGATGAGTCGTTGAATGTTTTTGTAAGGGTCTTGACGACCGATATATAGGAAGTAATTGCTGGTGGGAAGGTTGAGAAATTGGAAATGAGTGCGATCATATGCTAGAGGAATTGGTGTTATTTTATTAATAGGAATTTGGTAAAAATCGGTGATGTCTTTAGCTGTTGCTTCTGAGTTACAAATAATATGTTGTGCTTGGTTGAAGACTTGAGGGGTGTAGTAACGATGGTATGGTGTGAGCGGTGAGAAGCGTTTAGGAAAGCGTAGAGGTATCATATCGTGAGACATGACGATAAAGCGACAGTTAGCGTAGAGGGGTGCTTCTGGAATGGGGGAAAATAGGAGATGGGATTTGAGGTTTTTATAGATTTTTGGTAGTTGGAATTGTGTCCAAACTAAGCGGCGTAAATGTCCTTTAAAACCTTGTTCTGGAGTTAAGTTAGGTGGTATTTGGTAGCAGGTATAATCAGGAAGTAAACTTGAAATCAGTAACGTGGGATTTAGATACTGAAGGTAAAGAAAGATATTATTAGCGTAAGTTGTTATACCTGTTGGTTTTCTGGATAGAACAGAGAGATTAATTAACAAATTTTCTATTTCGGCTTAAATTTACTTTAACTACATAAATGAGAGAGGAATTCTTCAGCACATTCTTTCCAAGAGAATGGTTTATATTTATTCTTGATGATATCTACCAGATGGTTGTAGTAAATATCTGAATCAATCAGTTTTTCTAAAGTTTGGTAAAGTTCTACTGGTTGATAAGGATCGAAGTATATACAGAATTCTCCCCCTACTTCAGGTAAAGAACCACCATTACTTGAAATTACAGGTTTACCATATTGTAGAGCTTCTACAACTGGTAAGCCAAATCCCTCATAGAAGGAAGCTTGAACTAAACAGTAACAGTGTTTATAGAGAATTTTTAGCTGAGAATCAGTAACAGCATTAAATATATGTATGAGCTTACCATACATCTTATCAGACTCTATTAGCATATCAGTCTCTGGGTGCCATCCTTTATTACCCGCAAAGACCAGATATATATCTTCACGGTTTGAATTTATCAATAAGTTAAATGCTTCTATAATAGCTTTGATATTTTTGTGAGGTACTAAACTGCCAACTACTAAAATATACCGCTTATTAAGTAAATTATTTAAATTTTCATCACAATTATTATCATCATAATTTAGCAGAAAATCAGAATTTGAGTAGTTACATCCCAAGCGAAAGTTCTTAATTATCACATTGGTATTGTTAGCTAATAAACCATTATTTTGTGCATTCTTGTAATCCTCGGCGCTATTCTTAGATATACATAAAACTTTATCGAATAGTTTAGAGTAATCGACATAGAATTGTGTATAAGCCTCAGCAAATTTTTTGGAGCAGAAATTTGGAAATTTTATTGGTATTAAATCGTAACAAATAATTGTTATAGTAACTTTATTAAGTTTTAATTTTTTTAAAAAATTGTAGTAATTCTTAGGTAAATCCCAATTAGCATCAGCTATTACATAAATGTCTTCTGGTAATATTTTAAATCCCTCAAACTCTAGACAAGCATCTTTGCGAATATATTGCTTCAAATAGAGTAAGTGCACCAAAAATGATAGTCTATTTATAAATTTATTTTTGGCCTTATAGAGTAGCAATAAAAGTTCTTTACTTATTTTAGTTAAGGGGTTGAGATACGGTTTACTTTTAGTAGACAAACTAGGATTGTCTGGATCAAGAGTAGTCACCCTGCGTATAAAGTAACCATCAAACATAACGGTTATTACTTCTATATCTGGATATCTTGAACGAATATTCAATAACTCGCCTGTCAGTTCACGAACTACTCTATGAATTCCAGTATTTTTATATGTATATTTTGCTGTATGAGTACAATCTATAAATATTCTCATTTAAGATCCTTTGAAAATTTAAAAAAAATTTTTTATTTTTGCCGAATATAAAAATTAATAAGCTTCCCAATAAGAATCGCTCACTAATGGAAAATATTATAATAGCTGATCGTCCATAGGTATTTTCAGGGCTTTTTTGAGTTGAAACCAAGCATTGCGTAATTTCCAAAATTTACTAGTTTTTATGGCTTCGATTACATTCAAAGTATATTGTAATTGGAACTGTAATTCCTCTAAATCTATATTTGAATTAGCTTGAGTAAAGCTTGAGTTTATGTCCACAGGGGATAATATAAATCGTGATGAAGGAAAAGATTTTTTCCAGAACATATGCCTTATACGCTTAATACTTTCTTCCCATAAATAATTACCTTCAAATGTAGAATTTTCGGCTTTAGAGGATCGCCAATAAAATTCACAAGTAGCTTCATAGGTAAATATAAATTTTGTTTTTCTGCATAAATTTAACAGTAAAAACATATCTTCAGCGACCCTTAGTTCAGGATCATGTTTCAAATCTTCATCTATCAAAGAACTTCTAGCAATGAAGCTATTAGATGTAATAAAATTATTAAAAATTAATAATTTATTGATATCAAAAGGTTCAAAATATGCTAACTCTGATGTTTCTTGAAGCAAATTGTGTTTGTTAATTTGGCGAAAATCGCTTTCATTAGATTCCCAAACACGAATAGAACCTGAATAGGCTACTCCTATTTCATTGGATTTTTCTAAGAGAGAAACTAAAGAATAAATGTGGTTGGGATGAATGGAATCATCATCATCTAAAATACCGAAGTATTCTGCATCAACAGCATTTATACCTGCTATCATTTGGGTACTTCTGAATCCAGAAAATTCGGTTTCGATTGTTTTGATGGGAAATTTACCTTCATAGTCTTTTAAAAGAGAGTCTAAATAATCTAATTGTTTATATTTAACTATTATTACACCTATGTTGTTGTAAACTTGGCTGGCAATACTATCTAAACAGCGTTTGACCATACTTGCATCTCGATCTCCCACTCTGACAATTATTTCAACAGATTTATCACTTGCTCTTTTAGTATTGTTGAAAGTTGTTAAAAAACCCTTTTCTCTAATTAATTTCTTATGATGTTGTACTATTCCTAATAGTAAATTCTCAAAACTGTATTTTTCGGTAAATATTTTATGTGCCTCAGCAGACATGGCTAAAGCGTCTTTCTGATTATTTTGTATCCATCGCACATATCTAGATATTTGATTTACTTTTTCTATTGGACTCAAGTCTGAACTAATATAAAAAACTGAGTCGCCAAAAGACTCTTTAATAAAGGGATGTTGTTCACAAATCGCTACTGCGCCAGAAGCAACAATTTCAAATATTCTCATGGATGGAATTGAGGATATTCGATGTTCTTCTTTGTGTAAACACAAGCCTAACCCGGCTTTATTCAGAGTGTTTAAAACACTTGTTCCATCAAATGGAAGTAATCCTTTGTATGAATGCTTTAAGTGTTTCCAGGCTTTTTGAGGGCCATAAATTTCCATGTAATCTTTAGTATCTAAATGTTGAAATAGCTCTTGAAAACGTGTACCATCCCAGTTAGTTCCTATATAAACTAAATGAGGATTATCAAGAGATGGCATTTGATATTGAGTTTGATGACAACTAGTATAAAAGGGAGCTATAAAAAATTTCTTATTTGTTCCAAATAAAATATCTTTTAACCACGTGTTAATTTGCACAGAAGAAGAAAGATAAGCATCGTAGCTCAAAATATTTTCTTTTGCTTTTTCTCTCTTGATTGCAATTTCATATTGATCAAAAAAATCAGGAGGATTCCACATACATCCATAGGTAGGAAATCCTGTTAATTTTGGTGTTTTGAAGTGAAGTACCAATACAAAATCAGGATTAAATTTCTTTATTTCTATAGATGAAGCAACTTCAATAGATTCCCATCCTAAGTTCTTAGCAGCTAAACAAATTCTCTCTGCTAGTTCTGTTTCTGCAAAATTTTCACCGAAAAACTCATTATAAATTGCTATTCTCATGCTAATTTCCTATTTAATTATGTGCAAGCTCAAGATTTTTCTTGATGAAGAAAATAAAGTATGTTTTGATTTTTTCGTAAGAAAATGCTTATTTATCATCATAGCGCATAAAAATTTCATATAAAATATAAAATTATGAATGAAATTTGGGGTTATATTGTTCATCTATAAAAAATTTATAAAAAATTATAAAATTCGTGAGATTATATTCTATTTAATGATTTTAAATAGAAATCTACTGTTTCATTAGCATTGCCTGTAAAATTTATTTTTCCCTTATCTAACCAAAGCAGACGCTCACAAGATTCTTGAACAAAATCTAAATCATGGGACACTACTAAAACCGTTGTATCCCCATTCCAAAAATTATCAATTCTCTGCTTACACTTATTCTTAAAACTCTCATCTCCCACTGACAGCACCTCATCTAAAATCAAGATATCCGGCTGAACATCTGTGGCAATAGAAAAACCCAAACGAGCTGCCATACCCGAAGATAAACCCTTAACTGGAACTAAAGCATAATCTTCCAACTCCGCAAACTCTAAAATAGACCGCGCCCGTTCTTTCATCTCAGCCCTAGAAAAACCAAGCAGTACGCCATAAAGCAGAATGTTGTCCATGACAGAAATTTCTGAGTCAAAACCTGCTCCTAGTTCAATCAAAGGTGCTACTTGACCACGCACTCTTACTGATCCGGAGGTAGGTTGCAAGATTCCGGAAATAATCTTTAAAAGTGTGGATTTTCCAGACCCATTCGCACCAATAATACCGATTTTTTCACCTTTGTCAACTACTAAAGCAACATTATCCAGTACTAATTTTTTGGCAGGCTGGCGATATTTGCCCTCTAATATAGAAAGCAGTGTTTTCTTCAAGTCATAAGAAAACTCTTCTTGCGTCCGTCGCCACAGCGAAACATTATCGAGGCGAATTACTTCCATTTACAGTAAATCCATAAACTGATGTCGCCAAAGATGAAAACAAGTCCATCCTAGTGACAAAATAATAATGCTACCAAGTAAAGCACCCCAAATTAAACCTAAATCTGGTGGAGATCCTGATAATGTAATTTGACGCAGACTTTCAATAATTGGGGATAAGGGATTTAAGCTTAAAAAGGGCTGTACCTGCTTTGGTACAATATCTGCTGGATAAAAGATAGGGCTACTAATCCAAATTACAAATGTTATTAGCTCATAAAAGTAAGGTAAGTCTCTAAAAAATACGTATAAAGCACTTACCAAAAATCCAATTCCTGTAGAAACTAAAACTAATGCTAAAAATGGAAACACCAATGCTGCAACATTGACTAGACTTTTGGAATTAATCAAAGTCATAATCGCCAGTAACGGAAATGCTCCTACGGAAAACTGAAATACATTAGCTGCAATCATTGATACAGGAAAAACACTGACTGGGAGACGAATCTTATTCAATAATGCGCCATTACCGACTACACTTGACAAAGCTTGGGATGTAGAAGCGGAGAAAAAATTGATTACTAACAGCCCCGTAAGTGCTGCCAGCACATAGTTGAGGATTGAGTTACCATAATAAGACGCGAAGGTAGCTCCAAAAATGGCAGTGTAAAGTCCGGTCATAATTAGTGGGTTCAACAGTGACCAATAAACCCCTAGGAATGACCCCCGATAACGTACTTTGAGAGTTCGCACTACTAAAACGTACAGAATTTCCCAATAACGCTGGATTTGCAACCAAGTCAAATTACTTTTCAGCGAAAGCGTCATTTTCAAGCACCACCACACACCATAGGAAACTTATTCGCGCATTTTATACTATTTTCAGCATTATTTTAAACCAAACTCTCTGGGTCAACTCCAAGCGATCGCAAATTTTCTGCCAAAAGTTGCGATTTCTCCCTTTCTGCTGCTAACTGTTTTTCTGCTTCAAGAGCTTGATTTTGAGCAGCCTGTGCTTGACGTTCTGCCTCAAGAGCTTGATTTTGAGCTACCTGTGCTTCTTTTTGTATCTTTGTCGCCGCTTCTTCTGGTGTTGGTACTAACTCACCTTCAGATGTAAAATAGCGGAGTTTAGCATTTGCCACACCTAAATATAAATTCAGGACTTCACTCCAAAGCAATCCCTGTTCATTAGCGACAATTTCCTGATATTGATTTCCTACCAGTTTAAACCCCATAAATTCTAAACTTTCAGGGCTAAACCAAAAATATTCTGGAGTATGAAACCGACTTTCATATAGAACTTTTTTGAGATTGCGGTCAACTTTTGCTGTACTATCTGACAGTAATTCAATAATCAAATCTGGATAACGTCCATCTTCTTCCCATACAACCCAAGAACTCCGGGGACGTTTTTCTGTATCTTTGATTAAAAAGAAATCTGGACCCCTAAATTCTCGATTTTTTAATTGTTGACGACTAAAATAAATAGTTAAATTTGCACCAATAAAGAAATCATTTTGATCACGCCATAACCATTCTAAACTAGTTACTAGCATTAGCAACTGCATATAATGTAAAGAACTTTCCATTTCCGGCTCATCACTTAACAAACGAGTCGCATCGGGCATTTGTTGTTCTAGCTGTTGGGCTGTAACAAACATTTCTGGTATACCTACTTGCTTACTGATTTAATTTTAAGTCATGACTAATGAAAACTGAGTGCCAGATTCCGCTACACTGAGACTTGGTTTATTGCATTGTAACTAGACATGGAAATCGGACAGAAAGTTAAAGTGATTCGTTTGCGCGATCGCGTATCCTCTACTATCGCTCAAAAACTCGGAAAAGTCGGCATGATCGAAGGTTATAAAGTCACCGATGGTCGCGGAATTGGTGTGGTGGTGAAGTTTGATGACAACTCCGCCACCTGGTTTTTTGAAGATGAAATCAAACCAGCCTAGTCGAAACAACTTACAGCAGAGGCGAACAGGATTGGTTGAGTGCTAAGTTGTAATTGAAAAGATAGGCAGTAATTGGAAATCGAGTAATGGCCTTGATACTGACATTTTTAGGCAAAAACGGCATCGCTCGTAGTAAGATAGCGATCGCCGCAGCCATTAGTTTGGCAACACAAGGCAAACGGGTACTCCTAGCAGGACTAGCAGATCCAACATTGCCAATTCTACTCAATACTTCTCTGACTCCTGACCCCCAGGAAATCTCTCCCAATCTGCAAGCAGTACAGTTTCAAGCATCTGTACTGCTAGAACGCAACTGGGACGAAGTGAAAAAATTGGAGGCTCAATACCTCCGCACACCTATTTTTAAAGAGGTTTATGGGCAAGAACTGGTAGTATTACCAGGCATGGACAACGCTCTTTTTCTCAATGCTATTCGTGAATATGATGCCAGTGGCAAATATGACGCGATTATCTATGATGGTACGGGCGATGCTTCTACCTTGCGGATGTTGGGTATGCCAGAATCTTTAAGTTGGTATGTAAGGCGATTTCGACAATTGTTTGTTAACTCCGATTTAGGTAAAACAATTTCTGAATCGCCCTTAATTCAACCACTGATTACCAGTTTCTTTAATGTTAATTGGACGGCTGATAACTTCGCCCAACCCACCAACCAAGTTAATAATTTTCTCGATCAAGGTAAAGCTGCTTTAGCTGACCCCAAACGCGTCGCCGCTTTTTTGGTGACAACCCCAGATCCCATTGATGTAGCCAATTCCCGTTATCTTTGGGGTACTGCTCAACAAGTTGGTCTAACTATTGGAGGTGCTATTTTAGTTGCTTCAGAGGAAAAAACCAACCTCTCAGAAGAATTTACACCCCTACCTATCAGCATCGTTCCCGATGTATCCAACGGTGAATGGCAACCGCTGCTCGATGCCTTACCCAACTTTGTCGAGCAAGCATTACAAGCTCCCAAACCAATAGAAATCGACGTACACAATCGTCAAGTACGCTTATTTTTACCGGGTTTTGACAAAAAACAAGTCAAACTCACTCAACAGGGTCCAGAGGTCACCGTAGAAGCCGGAGATCATCGCCGTAATATCTTCTTACCCCCTGCTCTAAGTGGTAAACCCATTACTGGAGCCAAGTTTCAAAATAGTTATTTGATAATTTCTTTTTAGGTAATAGGTAATAGGTAATAGGTAATGGGTAAAAGTTTTTCCAATTACCAATTACCAACCACCAATCACCAATCACCAATTACAACTTATGTCTGAATCAACTCCCATTAATCAAAATCCTCAGCCTAATGAGACTGTAGAATCTACAAGTCAAGAAGTAACAATCACAGAAGACCGCAATGCGAAAACTCGGCAATTGCTGGGAATGAAAGGTGCAAGTGCTGGGGAAACTTCGATTTGGAAAATTCGCTTGCAATTGATGAAACCGATTACCTGGATTCCCCTAATTTGGGGTGTAGTCTGCGGTGCGGCTTCTTCTGGTAACTATACATGGACTTTAGAAAATGTCTTGAAGTCCGCCCTTTGTATGTTACTTTCTGGTCCCTTGTTGACAGGTTATACCCAAACCATCAATGATTATTATGACCGGGAAATTGATGCTATTAATGAACCTTACCGTCCCATCCCTTCTGGGGCAATTTCTGAAAAGCAAGTAATTAGCCAATTCATTCTTTTACTATTACTAGGATATGGTGTAGCCTACACCTTAGATTTATGGGCAGGTCATCCAGTTCCTAATGTTTTACTGTTGTCTGTTTTTGGTACTTTCATCGCTTATATCTATTCTGCACCACCATTGAAATTAAAACAAAATGGTTGGTTAGGAAACTATGCTTTGGGTGCAAGTTATATTGCTTTACCTTGGTGGGCTGGTCATGCTTTATTTGGAGAATTGAATTGGAAAATTGTAATTCTAACTCTGTTCTACAGTTTGGCAGGTTTAGGTATTGCCATTGTCAATGATTTTAAGAGTGTGGAAGGCGATCGCCAATTAGGATTACAATCACTACCAGTCATGTTTGGAGTGCAAACTGCGGCTTTGATTTGTGTAGTCATGATTGACTTATTTCAAGGTTTGGTTGCAGGTTATTTGGTGAGTATTCATGAGAATTTATATGCAGCAATTCTCGTATTATTAATCATCCCCCAAATCACTTTCCAAGATATGTATTTTCTCCGTGACCCCATAGCCAATGATGTCAAATATCAAGCCAGCGCCCAACCGTTCTTGGTACTGGGAATGCTGGTAACAGGTATTGCATTAGGTCACGCTGGCGTTTAACCATCAGGTGCGTTCCTAACGCACCGTCTCATTTACCGCTGCGTTGGCAGTATAGGCTACTTAATTTAACACTAAAATTACCTAAAATTTAAACTGAATACTAGTACAGAACGGTAATTATTTGGTTATCTATTTAATTAATATCAACTATTTGATAGTATCATTTATAGCTTTGAGTTAAGAAATTACCAATTATAAAACTATGTTTATTTTTTAAATCTTCATAATTTATCTTTTAATTTTACTGTTACTTTACATTAATTCCCTAAGTCTCTTTTAGGATGGTAGAAGAACATTATTTATGTCACTATCAAGGCGTTTTATACGAAGAGTGCATAAGTAAATCACATTGGCATATCATGATTACAACAGCGGCAGATTCTAAAAATTGGCTGCAAGGAAGCCGTTATAGTAATCGGGGTAGTATTTATTTGTTTGCTCCGATGGTTAACTTCAACGTGATGGCGGAAGTTGGAGACACTCCACCCTAATTTTACGTGCTTGTACTTGCTTGGAAATTTAATGATTAATTCAACAATTACATCTTGATGGTAGTGAGAAAATTTCACGCCTACTTTGGCATAGCTTAAACAGATGTAATTGAATTGAAATAAATACTTTGATATTTGGTAACTGAATATCTGAATTATAATAGCTTGTCAAATTGCTAACTTATATGCAGCAATAGTTAGGAATGTGATGTTGCGGTAAAGCATTAAGCCTCAGTATTCATTAGTTGCGAATTTAAGAAAGTATTTTTTCTAATTTCCAAGCAGTACATATAGGAAATAATACAGCAGAACTCAGAGAGTTGCAAACTGCTGTAATTACAGAATTTGCTGGCAAACAAATACAGCATTTCTTGTATAAGCTATGTCCAACAATTAAATAATACCTGTATTTAATAGCTTCTAGCCTTAAAAACTTGCCTTGGGTTTTTCAAATGTTTGAAAAACTTCATATTAGCCATATTATTTTTCCCTTGATCTGCAATATCAAAATGCAAATACAGGAATATATATGGTACACAGCAAGACTGAAATACAGGATGCCTTTATTTAGGCATTTTACAATTATGCCAATCGCCAATATCACACTTTAGTTAGCAGTAATAGAGTTATGAATAACTGGAAACATTTTTCAAAATTGAAGCGGCTTAAACAACTTTTTTTTACAACTTTTTTAGGCGACATTCCCACAATTTTTGGGGGTGTGAAATTACGTAACTTGCTATATCGCGCTATTTTTTCTCGGATAGGTAGCTCAGTTTATATTCAGGATGGCGTTGAATTTATTGGCACTGATGCTATTGAAATTGGTGATGGAGTGTATATTTTCAAAGGTGTTCGTATAGATGGAAAAGGGCATGAAAACAATATAATTCATCTAGAAAATGGAGTTGTTGTTGAGCGTAATGTTCTCATAGGGGCGTTAGATAACACTTATATTTATATTGGACAAGATACTTTTATTGGACCTAGCGTTTGTATTGCTGGCCCTGGAGACGTTAAAATTGGCAAACACTGTTTAATTGCAGCCCATACTGCGATATACGCCAATAATCACAACTTTACAGATCCGACGAAGCTAATTAAATCCCAAGGTAGTACTCGGAAGGGAATCGTGATTGAGGATGATTGTTGGCTAGGAGATGGAGTGAAAGTATTAGATGGTGTCACTATCGGTAGAGGTAGTGTAATTGGTGCTAGTGCTGTTGTTACTAAAGATATTCCTCCATTCTCCGTAGCTGTGGGCATACCTGCACGAGTAATTAAAAGCCGTGACGGTAAAGAACTTATGAATTTTACAGACTCGTCTCTGTTAACTTCAAGCTAGATTTTTAAGAGATTCGCCTGGGTAATTTTCTCTGCATACAGGTGAATATTTACTAGTTTAATGCCAATTTGTGAGTAACAAAATATAAGATAACAGTTGAGCATCATCAACCAAAATTCTAGAGTAAGTCAGATGTGAAAGTATCTACCAACAAAAACATAGTAGGAGAAGAATTAAATGAACAAAACAATAGAAGTTACTGGGGAAAAAAGATTACATTTACCTTATTTGGATGGATTAAGGGGGTTAGCGTCTTTGTATGTTGTACTTGTTCATGTTGAACCATCAATTGGAGGACAATTGCCTATACTTTGGTCATTATTTGGAGAAGCCATGAAATATGGTGCATTTAGTGTTGTAATTTTCATTGTTCTTTCTGGTTATGTTTTGATGCTGCCAGTAGCACGTTCTGAAAATGGTCAACTATCAGGAAGTTTCATAAATTATATTAAGAGGCGATCGCGGCGAATTTTACCACCTTACTACGTGACACTGTTGATCTGTTTACTATTAACAGCAATTATCTTGGTTTTAGAAAAATTTACTGATTTTCAATGGAATGTGGAAGCAGGACTAGGAGCATTTTCTCCCAGATTTTCTTTGATCGATGTCTTGCTTAAACTACTCATAGTTCATAATCTTGACAGTAACTCATATCTAACTATTAACCCACCCATGTGGACTATCGCCACAGAATGGCAAATATACTTTCTATTTCCGCTATTATTGTTACCTATATGGCGACGGTTGGGATTATTTTGGGTTGTGATTATTACTTTTTTAATTGGTTTAACTCCTGTATATTTGTTGAATGGATTATTTGAATCAGCCAATCCTTGGTTTTTATGTATATTCTGTTTAGGAATGGCAGCAGCAGATATTGGATTTTCTCGAAAACCCCAGTTAGTAGCTATTAGAAATTCTTTACCTTGGGGTTGGTTGGCTATTATCTTTACCTGTATTGCTGTCATAACTGAATGGCGACAATTAGAATTGCATATATGGATTAATCAAACTTTTGCTGGTTTGGCATTTGCCTGTCTATTTATTTCCTTAACCAAGTCTATAATTGAGGACAAAAAACCATCTTTAATACTACGAATATTACAACATCCTTTAGCGATCGCACTTGGTACATTTTCCTATAGTCTATATCTAATTCACGGTCCAGTGTTGGTGTTGGTACGTTACTTCCTGTTTTACCTGCCAATTTCCCCAGATATGTTTGCAGCAGGATCTTATTTACTAGGTACGGTAATGTCACTGATTATCGCTTATTGGTTTTACTTATTCTTTGAGCGGCCATTTATGTCTAGTTTCTTAAAGAAGCGAAAAGTGAAAGATGCGGTAAATTGACAACAACCTTAGACATAATGATGTCAAATATCAAGCCACTACCCAACCGTTATTGGTATTGGGAATGCTGCTAATCTGGTAATAGGTATAGGATTAGGTCATGCTGGAGTTTAACCTCCCATAGGGGTAAGCCTGGATTTCTCACATTCACCTAAAAATTACCTGTAATATATCTTTAGCTAGAAGTGATCAATGAGGAGTTAGGAGTTATATTAATTCCTAACTCCTCACTTGTATTAGCAATTGCCGTGTTAAATTTTATATCTTTCCTAATTCATGGGATACAACCATTATTGATTCCGATTTGCTTTTTCATAGCTTGGACTATGATTATTTTGGTGTTTTTAAATTTATGGACAGCGACAAAAGACACTGTTCAAACTGCTCAAAAAATGCACAAAATACCCTGTCATAATTGTCAATTTTTTACTAATAATTATCGTCTTAAATGTACGGTAAATCCATACATTGCGAATACAGAAGAAGCCATTGGTTGTAAAGATTATCAATCAAATTAATTATCACCTATGGGCTTTCTCTTTGTTGTGGATTATTGGTAAGGGTTTAGCAATGCTAAACCCTTACCCCTATGTAAAATCATGTTAATCACATTAATCACTTATTATATTTATCTCAGTCGAATACAGCGCAATTATTAACCAGGTATAATACAGCAGAATTCAGGAGTCAGGAGTCAGGAGTCAGGAGTCAGGAGTAAAACTGGCTTGGTGTATAGGTTTCAATTTTGATTCTGTACCTCATTGATCTGCAATCTGCTGTATATAAAATAGCGAAATGGGAAAAGGACAGATAATAAGTTACATAATTCAATAAACAAGTCCTTGATTATGCCTAGCTTAGTGACAAGTGGCTGTAGCAAATATTTCTATCCTCACAAGTTCCTCAACTTTATCGACTAAATTCAAGGAAGATTGAATTTGGTTCTGAAAAGCCAATTTTAGCCTTAACTGTGAAGACTGCTGCTAAGGTTTATCAGCGCACACAGTCAGTCTTAACCTTGAATTTATGTAAAAAATAGGGATGACTTATGACTATGGATACTCTCGCTTTTATGACCAAGCTGGAAAATCGCTTTGGTTTCACCCCAGAAGATAAATCTATTCTGAAGTCAAATGCAGATTGGGGACTAGAAATTGCGTCAGAAATGGCAGATTATTTCTATGGTTTTCTAGGACGTGATGCAGAAATGAATGCTATTTTAAATCAATCTGAGGGTCGAATTCATCGCCTCCGGGAAACCTTTATTCACTGGTTTCATGAAATGTTTACGGGAATTGATGATTGGGGTGCTGGCTATTCTCAACGTCGTTGGCAAATTGGGGTAGTTCATGTCAAAGTGGGTATTGGCCCTCAGCATATAGTTCCAGCTATGGCCACCGTAGTTCATGAAGTGGGTAAAAAGCTCAAAGTCGAAGGTAAATCAGAGGAACTACAAGAGGCTTTAGGTAGAATTTGCATGATTGATTTAGCTTTTATTGAGCAGTCCTATGTAGAGGTTTCTACATCTGCTATCCTCAAGGAAACTGGTTGGTCAGCTGCTTTGTTTAAACGTCTAGTTACAACTGGTGCAGCATCTATGTGATGAATGTTAATGACTCATTTCTAACAACACCTTTAAAACCCCTTTAGTTTTTGCTTTTTCAAAAGCCTCTAAACCTTGAGAAAGGGGATAATGAGTATGAATTAAAGATTGTACATCTATCTTTCCCGTCGCTAACAATTCCAATGCTGGAACAAAGGGACCGCAACGAGAACCAATTAGGGTAATTTCATCTACCACCAAAGAAGAAGCATCTAAACTGAGATTTCCAGAATATGTACTTTTTAAGATTAATGTACCACGAGGACGTAAAGCCCGACGAGCGATCGCAAATCCTTCGGGATTTCCTGTACAATCAACAGAGATATCAAAATATCTATCGGTTACGACATCAGCTAAACCAGTTTTAATTCCTCTCGCTGCTAAATTGACTAATTTATCTTCATGTCGTCCCACTACTAATAACTCACAACCTGTTAAAGCTAAAGTTTGAGCTATTAATTGTCCTAATTTACCATCTCCGACTACTAGAACTCGGTCATCTTGACATATTTGCACTTGTTCTTGAATTTCCAAAGCCGCAGCTATGGGTTCAGTAAAAGTTGCAGCTTCTGTAGAAACATTTTCTGGGACAAGATGCAAATTTTCAATAGGTAAAGATAAATATTCTGCAAATGCACCATGACGATTAACAATACCTAAAACTGTGCGATTTTCGCAATGAGTTGGTTGTCCCCGACGACAAAAGCGACAATAACCACAAGCAGCGTTAATTTCACCAACTACTCTTTGATTAATTAAATTATCTGCACCTTTTTCCACAACACCAACAAACTCATGGCCGATAATGCCAGTATAGGGATAATAACCTTTAATTAATTCTAAGTCAGTATTACAAATTCCCGCACGCAAAACCCGCACCAAAGCCTCTCCTTCTGGTGGTTCAGGAATAGGGATATCGGTGCGTAGTTGTAATTGATTATTTTCTAACCAAAGTCCTTTCATAATTTTGTCAGTTGTCATACCAATTTTATGTGAGGTTGCACATAATTCTGAAATTCATTGATTTATCTGTCTTTATCAGCGTTTATCTGCGTGCATCCGCGTTCAATTATTTTATGCAGCTTCATATTAATCTGGTATCAGTTGTTAGCCGTCAAAATTTTACACTTTCTAGAAACGGTGTAAATACGGTCACTAAATCTGAATTACTAACAACCATTGTGGGAAAAGAGCGATCGCCATAATCTATTCCCGGCGATAATGGAAAAGGCTCAGAATTGAGAGATACCCACGTACCTCCAGCAGCTTGAACAATTACCCAAGCACCTGCAATATCCCAAACCTTTGGTGTCGCTTCGATTCCTCCCAAAACCGCACCAGTAGCGACTGTGAGAAAGTTATAACTAGCAACTCCTAACATTCGCAGTTTACAGGGAAAGCCTGGTTGAATTATTCCCGTACTGCGAGAACAAAGATTAAAAAAGTGATTTTTGCTCGGAGTATCACTACTGGTATGAATGGGATGATTATTTAAAAATGCTCCCGTTGGCGTTGTTAAGCCTGATGAACCCGCCCAAAATCCGTGAAAGGCTTGATTTAATGGTGGCGCGTAAACATAGCCAAAAATGGGCGTTCCACGATAAAGTAAACCCAGAGAAATGGACCAAATAGGAATTCCCCTGGTAAAGTTGGTTGT
This sequence comes from Anabaena catenula FACHB-362, assembly GCF_014698735.1. GTDB lineage: Bacteria > Cyanobacteriota > Cyanobacteriia > Cyanobacteriales > Nostocaceae > Anabaena > Anabaena variabilis_A. The sequence goes on along the minus strand of NZ_JACJTQ010000016.1, from coordinate 87,554 downwards.
ACCATCCAAAGGATCGATTACCCAACACCATTCTTTATCAGGGTAAGTTTGATCACTTTCTTCGCTCAAAATGCCATAACCTGAAAAAGTCGAAACAATGGCATCTCTAATTTCTTGATCTGCCCATTTATCTGATTTTGTTACCAAGCTACCATCAGCTTTTTGCGAAGCTTGAACTTGTCCAAAATCCTGCATTAATTGTTTTCCCACTCTGATAGTAGTGGTTTCTGCAAAGTCTAAAATCGTATTCCAAAAATCGTTCATTTGTTATTAGTTAGGGAATAGGGAACAGGGAACAGTTAGTAATTACGAATTACGAATTACGTTGGCGGTAGCCTGCCGTAGGCACTATTACGAATTAATCTAAATCACTTTCTAGAACAGAAGCTAAAGCTTGTTTGGTGTTAGTTTTAAATTCTGTCACATTGACACGATTCAAAAACCAAATTGATACCAACATTCCCGTAGCTTCTAAGGCAAATACCAAACCATAAGCTAATACTAAGTTATCTGGTAACAATCTGCGCCCCACATCTAAAACAGTACCACCAATTACAGTAGCAATTCCTCTAGATATAGACTGAGCAAGTCCCCAAGCACCTATAAATGTACCTGCGGCTTCGGCAATTGTTAAATCTAGCATTAAACTAACTGCTGCGGTAGTGACAAAACCAGTAGCTAAACCAAATAAAACTAAAGTTGATTTCAGCACAGATGGATTCGCCGAAAATCCTGAAAAACCCAGTAATAAAGCTGCAAATGCCACTAAAATACAACCTAGTTTGATAGTTCTCCGTTTACCTAAACGGGGGACAATGAAAAAACCTGTGATACCGTAAGAAATTAATATGCCTGTGCCGTAAAAAACATTAAGTTTAGTACTTTCCGCTAAAGGCATTTTAAAGACCTGCCCCGCATAAGGTTCTAAAATTGGATCTTGCATAAACAAGCTAATAGTCATCACTAATAAAAAGGTGAAAAACAAGCCTGTTTGCGGACTAGCTGTTAAGATTTTCCACGCACCACTTAAAGTAATACTATCTTCTCGGTTTCCTGGAGTGGAACGGTTGAAAAAACGAGAATATTTTTTTTCAACACCTATAGTTGCGACAATTGCTAAACAAAAAACTATTCCGGGAACAATCAGAAATAATCTATTTATTGCAGCTTGTAAAGTTTCTATGGGTGCGTCTGTGGTTAATTGCTGCAATAAGCTAGAGCTAATAATTGCCCCAACTATAATCCCTACCATCAACATTGACCAAACAATACCGACAACTTGAGAACGGTTGTCTTCTTCGGAGATATCAACTAATAAAGCTGCAAATGTTGTACCACTAGCACAAATTGCCAGTCCATAAACTGCGAAAACTAAACCTAGAACTGCTGTCCAACCGATTGTTTGGGTAGTCCATGTCCACCTATCACCAATACTAGCGGCATTTAACTGCCACATTACTTGTACCGCTAAAAAAGCAGCGATCGCAAATATTCCTGCTCCTACCCATACATAAGCCGTGCGATGATAACCTAACAACGGTTTAGAATCGGACATTTGCCCAAACAAAATCCGTGTTGGTGCCACAAATGAAGGTAATGCTAACACCAAAGCCACCAATGTAGCTGGAATTGCGATTTCGTTAATCATGACTCGGTTAAGTACCCCCAGAGTCAAGATAGACATCATACTCAACCCCATTTGAAACAATCCTAGCCGAAACATGGTCAAAATGTTGACCTTTGGGAGAGCTAGAGATTGATTTTGGTTTTTATAAGTATCACCAATTGCCATAGCTGCTTTTTTCTATTGTTTACAAGATATTATCTCTTTTAATCAAAATCTTCAGCTAGAACATCTTGAAGCTAATACCAATTTTATGTGAGGCTGTACAGAATCATAAAATCCATGAATTTATCCGTCTTTATCTGCGTTTATCTGCGTTTATCTGCGTACCCTTCGGGAAGCAAGCTACAATTATTCTGGAAATTTGATTGTATGCGGCTAAAGCCCAACTACCCACTTTGATAACGCTAGACTAATAAGGTAAAGAAATGTAAATATAATTTTAGCAAAATGGAAACCATCACATTAGGAAAAAATGGCATAGCCGTTCCTCCCCTGTGCATAGGAACATGGTCTTGGGGTGATAAACTCTTTTGGAATTACGGCGATGGTTACGGTGAAGAACAGTTACAAGCAGCTTTTAATGCCGCTTTAGATGCTGGTGTTACTTTCTTCGATACTGCGGAAGTTTACGGTTTAGGACTTTCAGAACAGTTTTTAGGAAAGTTCATGAAACAAACCACCCAACAGGTACAAATTGCGACGAAGTTTGGACCTTTACCTTGGCGTTGGGATGGTAAATCTGTATCTGAGGCTTTAACAGCCAGTCTCCAACGTCTCCAAGTTAACAGAATTGAATTATACCAAGTTCATTGGCCTTTCGCTTTCTTTTTAAGTCAAGAAACTCTGATGAATACCCTCGCAGATGAAGTGGCGCGGGGCAGAATTGGTGCAGTAGGTGTCAGTAATTATTCTGCTTCTCAAATGCAAGAAGCACATAAAATATTAGCCGCAAGGGGTGTACCCTTAGCCGTTAACCAAGTCCGTTATTCTTTGCTAACACGACAAATTGAAACTAACGGTGTTTTGCAAACTGCCCGTGAGTTAGGTGTAACAATCTTAGCTTACAGTCCCTTAGCTCAAGGACTGCTAACAGGCAAATATACCACCGCCTACAAACCTACAGGTGCAAGAAGCATAGACCCGCAATTTAGTCAAGATGGTTTAAATAAAATTGCCCCAGTTTTATCTTTATTACGGAAAATTGGTGAAAAATATGGTTGCACCCCCGCTCAAGTAGCCCTTAACTGGTTAATTGCTCAGGGGAACGTTATTCCTATTGCTGGAGTTAAAAACGCCGAACAAGTAAAACAGAATGTTGGCGCTTTGGGTTGGAAAATGACTGATGATGAATTTGGCGAGCTAGAAAAAATTACCCGCCCTTGAGACAATTTTAGATTTTAGATTGGCGATTTTAGATGAGGAAAAATCATCAATTCCTATATTTTTAATCCAAAATCTAAAATCCAAAATCCAAAATTGAACTAATCGGTCTATTCTCTGCCTGTGGGTGAGCCTAACTTGCGATTGTTAGGGGTAGGTGAAGATTCACTGCGGCCTGTGCGTAATTTGGGCTTAACACTGCCACGTCTGTCTTCATCACCGTTGTTGTCTGATTTAGACCAAGATGAACGGTTGCGATTGCCTCCAGAACTGCGCTCTGGGAAATCTCCACCATCACGACGCTTGTTGAGCTTGGGTTTGGGGGCTGGGCCTTCCTCTACGGAAAGATCCACCTCTGTTTGCAGCCAAGCAGGACGGGTTTGATCGTAAGCAATCTGTAAAGCAGCAGCTGCGATCGCTTGAGCATCATATTTTTCAATCAATTCGCTAATGATTGGTAAAAATGAAGCTAGGCGTTCACCTGTTAAAGCGTCTGCTACCTGTTCTTGCAATTTCTTGATGTGTCTGGCTTCAATTTGCGCTCTTGTTGGAATCGTCAGCACTTGCCACTGTTGGCGGTTATGACGTTCAAATGCTTGTTGCTTGCGCCGTTCAAAGGTTTGTACCAAGGAAATGGCTGTACCTTCTTTACCTGCACGACCAGTCCGACCAATGCGGTGAACGTAGGTTTCGACGCTATCAGGTAAATCAAAGTTGATCACGTGAGAAAGCAAATCAACGTCTAACCCCCGTGCCGCGATGTCAGTAGCTACTACCCAGCGGACTTGACGATTGCGGAAGCGGGTCAACAATCTTTCCCGTGCTTGTTGGGACAAGTCACCATGATATTCATCCACACTGTGACCAGCAGATTGTAATTGATTGGTCAGTTCAGCGGCTGTGCGTCTGGTGCGAACAAAGATTAACGCTGTTTCTGGATCTTCCATTTCCAGAATTGGCTGTAAAGCTTTGGCTTTTGTCCAGTGACGGGGGATCAGGTAAGCTACTTGATTGATTTTATTGGGTGCTGCTTTTGGTTGCTCAACGGTAACAGTGGCCGGAGAGTTCAAAAACTTGTTGACCAAGGAGCGAATTGAGGGTGGCATTGTTGCCGAGAATAAAGCTGTTTGCCGTTCTTTGGGAGCTTGGGAAAGGATTTTGATGACATCATCAATAAAGCCCATGCTTAACATTTCATCAGCTTCATCCAAGACAAACCACTTCACTTGGTCGAGCTTTAAACAGCCTCTGTCTAACAAGTCGATTACCCGTCCAGGAGTACCGACAACCATGTGAACTCCACGTTTGAGTTGCATCATTTGGCGGTCAATTGATTGACCACCGTAAATTGCCAATACTCGCAATCCATCATCACCCATAAATTGGGAAATGGCATCGTGAACTTGCATTGCTAATTCACGAGTAGGAGTTAACACCAAAGCTTGTACGGCTTTTTTGCTAACATCTAGCTGTTCTAAAATCGGCAGCGAAAAGGCTGCTGTTTTGCCGGTTCCTGTTTGAGATTGACCGACGACATCACGACCCGCTAACAGTTGGGGAATTGCTTGGGCTTGAATGTTAGTAGGTTCGGTAAAACCAATTTTTTCTAGTTTGTCAACACGTTCTTGGGAAATGCCTAGTTCTTGAAAGGAAAGATTCATTAATTCTCCTAGATTTTATTGTGAGTTTTGGACTTGTAAGCCGATACTTATTTGTAAATTGGTACATGGGGCATAGCGATATGACCAATGACCAATGACCAATGACCAATGACTAATTACTATTGACAATTTGACCATAGAGGTCGTAGGCATCGGCACTTTGGATTTGTACTGGCACGATGGTTCCTAGCCTAGACTCGCCTTTAATATAGACTTGACCATCGACTTCAGGGGAAAATCTACCGGAACGGCCGATTAATTCTCCACTTTCGGGGTTTTCTTGCTCAATCAGGACATCGACAGTTTTGCCTACTTCCTGCTGATTTCTCTTGAGAGAAATCGGTTGCTGGAGTGCCATGATTCTGTCACGGCGCTCTTCCATCACTTCTGAAGGAACTTGATTGGGTAGACTGTAGGCTGGGGTTTCCTCTTCTGGTGAAAAGGTGAAGACACCCACATGATCAAATTCGTGTCGTTCTGTGAACTCTAGCAAATGCTCAAAATGCTCTTGAGTTTCTCCAGGAAAGCCAACGATAAAGGTTGTTCGCAGCACTGACGATGGTAACGCTGTTTTGATGCGATCAATAATTCCATCATTTACCCGTCCTTGCCAGGGACGGTTCATGGCGCGGAGAATCTCTGGATGAGAATGTTGCAAGGGCAAATCTAAGTAAGGCAGAACATTGGGTGTTTCTTGAATCGCCGCTATCACATCTGGGGTGAGTCCGGTGGGATAGGCATAGTGCATTCTGATCCAAGGTACATCTACTTTCCCTAAAGCGCGGAGTAGTTCCGCTAACTTTGGCTTTCCGTAAATATCCAAACCATAATTTGTAGTGATTTGGGAAATCAGAATAATTTCTTTTACCCCTTGATTGGCCAATTGCTTGGCTTCGGCGACTATAGATTCAATAGTACGCGATCGCTGGTTCCCTCTGAGATAAGGAATAATACAAAATGCACAACGATAATCGCATCCTTCAGCAACTCGTAGGTAAGCTACTCCTTCTGTTGTCGTCCGGTAGCGCGGTGTCGTTTCATCGGCTATGTAGGTTGGTTCGGCGCTAATTAGTTTAACCCGTTCCCCTTGTTCTACCCGCTCTATGACATTGACAATTTTGTGATAATCACCTGTGCCAACTACGGCTACTGCTTCTGGCAACTCTTCCAATAATTGTTCTTGAAAGTGTTGCGCCATGCAACCGGTAATAACGACTTTTTTATTCGCTTCTGCCAATTCGACTAAAGTTCTGACCGATTCTTCTCTGGCGGCTTCAATAAAACTACAGGTATTGACGATTACATAATCAGCTAATTCTTCATTTGTATCTACACCGTAGCCTGCTTCTACAAGCAGTCCTAACATATGTTCTGTATCAATTCTATTTTTCTCGCAGCCCAGGTGAGAAATGGCAATTGTTGGCTTATCACCCATATTTTGAAAAAATCTCTGTTTTTTTTCTCATTACTCAAACACTCAAACAATATTTAGGTGCTTTGTTCCCGCACCCTTATTAAGTACACAACAGTGACAGATTTCCACTGCTATTGGCTGTCTGTGGGCGTATGACCCTAATCAATTATGAATATAGAGGTCATGCTATGATATTTTTATTAATCTGTTTCCCAGGATAAATTCAAGTGTCTTTATTTACTTATGACACTCGTAGTATTGTTTAACGATTCGCCTAATGGTATTTTAAACTACCGGAGCGTGTGCGTTGTTAATTTACCCGTCGGGAAGCCGCCCAAAGGGCTGGTTTTGAGAAGTCGCTACCCTCAGGGAAATCGCAATTGCGACTACGCCTATCAAGCAGTAATGCTACCCTATACTTCAGGCTTGGTCTACGACGATGCGCGGACAAGATGCCTAAACCACGGGAAGCTGCCTTGCGTCTTGTGAGTGGCAAACTCCTCTTGTAGCCAGGTTCTATCTTAACATATCTTATGGAAGGTTGAACGACAATTTCCACCTTCAGAAGGAGGCAATAGAACTAAAAATTCAAATTAGCCTCAGAGTATGGCTTGCGCCTACAAAATTTAAAAAGCTGAACATAGGAGCTTTTAAATGATTTTAAATGAAAAGTAAAGAGTTAAGTAGATTGGCGCAAAAAAATCAAACTAAGTAAAGAAATATGAACTAGGCTAAAACCCTCTTTCCCCCTGCCCCCTGCAAGAGCAGCCCCCTGCTTGATCCCAACGACAAATATTTACGCCAGATTACTTAAGTGAAGCCTAAAGTTATAAAATATGCAAGCTGCAAGCATCGCCATGACAAGGGGTTAAAATTTAACAAAAACCGCGAAATTCCCCATCCCTCTATAGGGTGGGCATGGATAGCGTGGCAAAAGCGAAATGCGGTGAGGTAGTTCATTAAACTTCTTGTAGAAGTCTGGAAAAGGAGAAGATGCGTCAGAACGTATTATTATACGTAATATTTTTGAAGAAAAAATATTATCCGTAAACTAATGCTATGTACCAAATTATTCTTGTCTTTAGTCAAAAAATTCTCAACTCTGGACAATGCCTTAGCAAATTAAAGACGTGGACTTATATCAGTTATTCAAAACTCAAACCCCAATCATTGGCGTAGTTCACCTGCTACCCCTGCCTACCTCACCCCGTTGGGGAGGTAGCCTGAAAGCGGTCATTGACCGCGCAGAACAAGAAGCAACAGCCCTGGCCAGTGGAGGGGTAGACGGCATCATTGTAGAAAATTTTTTCGACGCACCGTTTACCAAAAACCAAGTTGATCCAGCAGTTGTGAGTGCCATGACTGTAGTGGTACAACGCATACAGAATTTAGTGACTTTGCCTATAGGTTTAAATGTTTTGCGGAATGATGGCAAAAGTGCCATGGCGATCGCAAGTTGTGTCAAAGCCCAATTTATCCGCGTCAATGTTCTCACGGGTGTGATGGCTACTGACCAAGGATTAATTGAGGGAGAAGCCCATCAATTACTCCGCTATCGGCGAGAGCTAGGATCGGATGTGAAAATCTTTGCTGATGTTTTGGTTAAACACGCCCGTCCTCTAAGTTCTCCTAATCTGACGGTGGCGGTGAAAGACACAATTGAAAGAGGATTGGCCGATGCAGTAATTTTATCTGGCTGGGCAACTGGTAGTCCTCCTAACTTAGAAGATTTAGAATTGGCTTGTGGGGCTGCTGCTGGTACACCAGTATTTATTGGCAGTGGGGCTAATTGGGAAAATATTGATACCTTAATGCAAGCAGCAAATGGTGTAATTGTTTCTAGTTCTCTCAAACGTCACGGGAGAATTGAGCAACCAATTGACCCAATTCGCGTCAGTCAGTTTGTAGAAGCAGCCCGTCGAAGTTGGAACTCTAAAGGTGAAAGTAAATCCATTCCTTCAGTGAAATTACATTCGTAAATCGGTAATAGGTAATGGGTAATGGGTAATGGGTAATCATTTTCCAATGACTAATGACTAATGACCAATGACTAATGACTAATACTTATGATTCGCCGTCGTTCTACTCCTTGGATTCATAAAAAGTCGCGTCTATTAATCGCAGCGATCGCAGGATGTGGTGCCTTAATCACAGGCTATCTCACCTTTGAAAAGCTCACGGGCGGCAGTACGGCTTGTGTGGCACAAGCTGGTGTTAAGGGCTGTAATGATGTTCTTTCTAGCCCTTGGGCAACGGTTTTTGGTCAGCCATTAGCTTTGTTTGGGTTGTTGGCATACATGAGTATGCTGATATTTGCTCTAGCTCCTTTGGCATTAAACTCAGAGGAAAATCAAAAAAACAGCAAACAACTGGAAAATCTGACTTGGTGGTTGCTGTTGGTGGGAGCGATCGCTATGTCAGTGTTTAGTGGCTACTTAATGTACATACTGGCATCCCAAATCAAAGCCTTTTGTCCTTACTGTATCGGCTCGGCTTTGTTTTCCCTGAGTATGTTAGTACTGACAATTATCGGTCGTGATTGGGAAGATATCGGGCAAATATTCTTTACTGGCTTGATTGTGGCAATGGTAACGCTGATTGGCACTTTAGCGATTTATGCTAACATCGATCCCCCAGATGGAACTCTCGACTCAACTCCTGGAAAACCTGGGCAAATTACTTTTATTCCCAAAGTAGAGCCTAAACCAGAATTTGGTTGGGAAATTACCACTACATCTGGTGAAGCAGAAATAGCCTTAGCAGAGCATCTTGTCAAAGTCGGCGCTAAGGAATACGTCGCTTACTGGTGTCCTCATTGCCACGAACAGAAGCTCCTCTTTGGTAAAGAAGCTTACAAAATTATTAGCGATAATAACGTTAAGGTCGAGTGCGCTGCTGACAGTCCCAAAGCTAAACCAGAATTGTGTCAAGCTGCCAAAATTGAAAGCTTCCCCACTTGGATCATCAATGGTAAAACCTATAGCGGCGTGCAGAACTTGTCAGAACTAGCGAAGATTACTGGTTATACAGGTTCTCAGAACTTCAAGTTTTTTAGGTAAAGTTCTTACAGCAGGGAACTCTGATTAGGGAATGGAAAACAAGAAACTTCCGCCAGCTAAGTTAATCAATCAGCTGGTGGAAGTTCATGAGATTTACTCCAGTGATCATATTGGACAATCGTGTGGACTTGCCAATCTGGGTCAGTTTGAGGATAATCTAAACGGTAGTGTCCGCCTCTGCTTTCAGTTCTAAAAGCAGCACTTTTGAGAATTAAGTAAGCTACATCTAATAAATTGCGGGTTTCTGCCCAAAGTCGCAACTGCTGTTCAATATCAGGTAAGTTGAAACTAGCGGGTTCTGTGGGACGCAAACTTTGCAAGAATTGACTTAAAGGTAAATTAGCGAAATCCTGTTGCCAAGATTCAATTGTAGCGATCGCACTTTCTAAGCCTAATTCTTGCCGACAAATACCAGCACTTTGCCAGACTAAACGGGGTAGTTTTTCTCGTAGAGCTTTTAGTTGAGCTTGTTGATTGTGCCACTCATCTTCACATAAGACCAAGGTTGAAGAATTGAAGAGGAATTCTGATTTTTGCAGTTCATCCTTTTGTAAGACTTCATCGTCTAAATCAGCCATCTGCGCCCCAAACACGATACATTCCAACAGAGAATTACTGGCTAGGCGATTAGCTCCATGCACTCCCGTACTAGCAGTTTCTCCCACAGCGTACAAACCAGGAATATTGGTGCGATTCTGTAAATCGGTGAGAATACCACCCATCCAGTAATGAGCAGCGGGGGCAACGGGAACCAATTCATTGAAGACATCAATACCCGAATGCTGACAAACTTGAATAATATTGGGAAAGCGATGACGAATTTTGTCAGCGGGGATGGGGCGCATATCTAACCAGACATGGGCAGTAGCCAAATCGACAGATGTCCGTTGCAAATGGCTGAAAATTGCTCTGCTGACCACATCTCGCGGTGCAAGTTCACCTGCTGGATGGTAGTCAAAAGCAAAACGTCGCCCTTCATTATCAACGAGGTGCGCTCCTTCACCACGTACAGCTTCGCTGATGAGAAAGCGTCCTGGTTTAGTGAGGGCGGTGGGATGAAATTGGACAAATTCTAAATCACGGAGGATAGCCCCAGCCCGCCAAGCGATCGCTACACCATCACCTGTACTTACCGCTGGGTTAGTGGTTTGGGCAAATACTTGACCACCGCCACCTGTTGCTAAGACTACAGCACCAGCCCTGATCCATGTAACTTTACCTTGATAAAACAGGCTGATACCTTGACAGCGCCCTGTTTCTGGTTCTATCCATAAATTTAAAGCTAAAGCTTGCTGGATAACTTGTATATTCTGACGGCGCAATACTTGAGCGGTGAGAGTGGTGGTTACTTCTCTACCTGTGGTATCTGCGGCGTGGAGAACACGGGGGCGAGAATGGGCAGCTTCTAGGGTGAAAGCCAAGTTATGATCATGCCGGTCGAAGGCTACACCCAAATGAATTAAGGATTGAATACAGATAGGGGCTTGTTCAGCCAGAAATTCTACGGCTTTTGGATCGCACAAACCCGCTCCTGCCTTTAATGTGTCTTCAATGTGCAGCTTTGGTGAATCTTCTGGGGAAACAGCTGCGGCAATGCCACCTTGCGCCCAGTCACTGGCGGATAATGTCACGGTTTCTTTAGTAATCAAGCCGACTCGTAAGGAGTCTGGTAGACACAGTGCTGTGTATAGTCCAGCAGCACCTGCGCCGACTACTAAAACATCAAATTGGCTAGGAATATCTATCTGAGACAAGGTTAAGGAAGGTGGGGAGATGGGGCAGTAGGGAGATGGGGCAATGGGGAGGCAGGAGGAGAATAATTAATTACCAATTAATTACCAATGCCCAATATCCCATGCCCCATCTCTAAAGGCAAATATAGTTATCTATAGATACCGTTGTTAATGCGATCGTCTCCCTCGTTGAAGTTAGGCTCGTATTCTGTCACGGTAAAGTTATCGAAGTTGGCTTGCAATTTGGATTTTTGGCTATCGCTCAATCCTGGCAGATTCAACACATCCTCTACTTTTTGGTAAGGAGCATTCTTGATGATTTTCTTGGCCAGGGTGGGATACAGTCCTGGATACTGTTGGAAAGCGGCAATGTTGGTATTATTCAAATCAATTTTTTTACCAAATTCCGTTCCTAGCTTGGCATCTGCCCGGTTCTGGCGTGAAATTGCCAAAACTGGTACTTGCGGCAAGGTTATGTTGCCCAAACTTGCTGCTTGGGCAATCTGAGTAGTTCCCAGTAATCCCCAGCAACCTAGCAACAAACTAAACACTGTTAATAAACGTACTAATCCTTTCACGATTTTCTACCTCTTTCCATTAATCAGAAATCGACACTTTTAGCTAAAAGCTTTCAAATGCGGGCTGGAAGTTAGAAGTATGAAGTATGAGTTCAACCCTGGTGATTACTCTGGGGCTGATAAAGTACTTAGTTCTTCCGACTTCATCCTTTGGTTGATAGCTGGTAGCTGAATCAACACACAGCAGTCATCAGAAACTAATATACAGCTTATTAATATCCACAATATTTACTGCTATTGGGTTCGACTTTACTTTTGCCAAAATTTATCTGTAATGGTTATCTTGCACCTTTCTCAGGGCTGATCATTCACTGGCTGATAATTTTAGGCAATTACTGCCGCTAACAAAAACAGACTATCTACTAAAATTGTACTCAAAACTGCGCCACTAAAGGCGTACCAGTGCCTTTCCTTTTGACCTAAAGAGATGATCCCGACTGTTAATAGGGCTAAGGCGAGAATGATTGCCCAAGCTTCTCCCCAAGGGGTTTGGACTTGTGCTAAGGCATTTTTTAAGATTTGTGAAGCTCCATTTACGTCTGTTCTCATAATTTGCCGCCAATAGGGCATCAAGTCTACAACATAGAAGTATATATCGGTTAAAACTGTACCGAATAAAGAACCTAGATAAAACCAGTTACCGACTTTGCCCCAATTTCGCCACAGACACCAGATCGCAAAGGGTAGCCCAATGGATTCTATCGGTAAGTGCCATAGGGGTTCCCAACGTAACCAACCCCAGTAAATCGCTCCTGTTAACCAACTCCAGCTAAATCCTAAGAGTAAATCTCCCCAGAGATAGGTTTGTGGACGTGACATTAGTGTCAAACTCAGCCAAATCCAAAATCCTGTCATGGCTACACTCAAACTGGGTAGCGATCGCACTAACGGCGCTTCCACAAATACTGGTACAGATACCAACAACACTGCTGCCGCAAACACTAACCAACTTTGTCTCCACGTTATGGAATTGGGGAGAGAGGCAGACAAAGACAGCCTCGACTCTATTTCTTTGATACCTCTAAGCTTAGTTTCCGACGAATGCAACTCACTATCAATAGCGGAGTTAGAAGCTGCGTAAGATGACAATGTATTATTAATCAATGTTTTTAATATATGTTACTAAACTTTACTTATCTTAAGATATCACACCCAAAAATCCTCTCCTTAAAATCCCCCCTAGGGGCATTTTAATTATACTAGATATTTTTGCATATAGGATGTTACCCGGAATAACTGACTATGGGAAGGTAAACTTGGATAATTTTCTCAAGTTATACATTTATTTTAGGAGCGTGTTTAATGGCGACAATTTTTGTAGCAACTGGTATCAACTTGCTATTACCTATATGGATGCAGCTTTCGCAAGTAGAAATACCTGCCGAAGCCGCAACTGGTGGAGTTAATCTTATGGCAGGATTAATTCAGTCCTTTATTTTGGGAATTGTGCAAGGTATTACCGAATTTTTGCCTATCAGTAGCACCGCACATCTGCTGATTGTGACAAAAGTGTTTGGTTGGAAAGAACTAGGTTCTAAAGATTTTGTCGATGCAATTCAATTTGGCAGTGTTATAGCAATTTTGTTGTATTTTTGGTCGCTGATTTCTAGTATTCTCAAAGGTGCAATCAAAACAATCAAGGATAAAGACTGGGAACGGGAAGAATGGAAAATTACTGTCGGTATTGCAGTAGGAACAATGCCTGCATTAATTATTGGCTTTATTTTGAAAGACTTTTTACCTGATAGTGCATTAATTATTGCTATAATGTCAGTTATCATGGCGATTCTACTAGCTTTAGCCGAAAAAATTGGCACTCGCAAGCGAGGATTTGATTCATTACAAATTGGGGATGGTGTTTTAGTAGGATTAGGACAAACTCTAGCTTTGATTCCCGGCGTTTCTCGTTCTGGTTCGACATTGACAACTGCTTTATTTTTAGGACTAGAACGTGATACAGCCGCTAAGTTTTCATTTTTGTTAGGTTTTCCAACTCTGACTATTGCTACCCTGTACAAAAGTCTGAAAATATTCAAGCAGTTTCAAGCTCAAGAATTGCCAGATAACATTGTTTTATTGTTAATTGTCGGGATTATTTCTACCTTTATTTTTTCCTACCTATCAATTGCCTTTTTGATTCGGTACTTACAAACCAAAAACACCATGGTTTTTGTATGGTACAGATTAGCCTTTGGCAGTGCTATCTTATTAGCAATTGCCGCCGGTTGGCAAGGTTGAATGCTTACACTTACGAATTAAGAGACGCAGGGACACGGAGAAAAGTCAGAATTACCAGATAACTGACCAATGACCAATGACCAATGACCAATGACCAATGACCAATGACCAATGACCAATGACCAATGACTACTATTCATCCTGCCAAAATTACCAAGGTGCTTCCTGAATCAATTGCTGCCGAAATTGGCTTTGATGCAGGGGATGCGATTGTTACTATTAATGGGACACGTCCTCGTGATTTAATTGATTATCAGTTTTTATGCGCTGATGAAGTTTTGGAACTAGAAGTTTTAGATGCGACGGGAAAAACTCATCATATTGAAATTGAAAAAGATTATGATGACGACTTGGGGCTAGAATTTGAAACTGCTTTATTTGATGGTTTAATTCAGTGTAATAATCGTTGTCCATTTTGCTTTATTGATCAACAACCACCTGGTAAGCGTTCTAGCTTGTACTTTAAAGACGACGATTATCGTTTGAGCTTTTTGTATGGTTCTTATCTAACTCTGACAAATTTACCAGAAAAAGAATGGCAACGAATTGAACAAATGCGGTTATCTCCCTTATATGTTTCTGTTCATGCGACAGAACCAGATGTGAGAATTAGACTGTTGAAAAATAACCGTGCGGGACAACTTTTACAACAACTTAAATGGTTTCAAGAAAGACGATTACAAATTCATGCTCAAGTAGTAGTTTGTCCAGGAATAAATGATGGGAAACATCTAGAACAAACATTACGCGATTTAACATCTTTTCATACTGGGGAAATACCTGCTGTGGCATCAATAGCCGTGGTTCCTGTTGGTTTAACTCGTTTTCGTCCCCAAGAAGATGAACTGACTCCAGTGACGCAGCAAAAAGCCCAGGAAGTGATTTCTCAAGTTAAATTGCTTTCTCAAGAATTTCGGCAAAAATTCGGTTCCAGTGTGGCTTGGTTAGCCGATGAATGGTTTTTAATTGCTGGGGAAGAATTACCAAGCGAAGCGGAATATGAGGAATACCCGCAAATTGATAATGGTGTTGGTTCTATTCGCTTATTTGTTAAGCAATTTACCCATGCTGCTCAGAAATTATTACCGCCAAAAGTATCACCCCACAGAAAACTCACTTGGGTTGTAGGTAACGCTGTTGAAAAAGCATTTCAACCCATCCTAAAACAGTTAAATGCTGTGGAAGGATTAGAGGTAAATATGCGGGCTTTATATAGTGATTATTGGGGACAAAATATCAGTGTGACAGGATTAATTACGGGACATGATTTACTTTTTCACTTAAAAGGCCAAGATTTAGGAGAGGGAATTTTATTACCCAATGTCATGCTCAAACATGGGGAATTGATCTTTTTAGATGATATGACTGTGGAAGAAGTAGCTCATCAACTGAATACAGAAATATTTCCAGTGGCAGGAGTTGAGGATTTAATCAATACCTGTATTAATTCGTAAACAGGGAACAGGTGACAGGTGACAGGTGACAGGTAATTCTTAATTTTCCCCGCGTCACCCTCTCTGTGCGTCTGTCCATTTGTATCAACCTTAAAGTGAAACGGTATTAGGCTGTCGCTCTAGCGTAGCCATCCAGGGCTATACACACCCTTCAAACTACCAATCCTCATAAAATGGGATAATTTATTTTTTGGGATTGCCTAAATAAGTTATTATCTATTCTCACCATTTAGCTCTCTGTATTTATCTACTAATTTGTGAGGAATAACTCGTGAAAAATCACGAAGGAAAAGTTAGGAATAATATCAGACAAAAAATTACAATAGCAAGCTTATTTTTTTTAAATTTTAATTTTTTAACTGGGAATTTGGGGGGGATGTTGCCGGCAAAAGCGGTGACAGAAGCAGCTGTATTAAGCGTAGTCAAAAGCCAAGATAATGCCAATCAATGGATAGGGATTACCAAACGCTTAGAGACTGTGGGAGTAAGATATTGTGTAATACCCTTGGGTAGTGTGAACAATGTGGCGGATTTAGGAAAGCCACAGGTGTTGTTGTTGCCAAATATAGAGACATTAACGACTGTACAAGCGATCGCACTCAAAGAATGGATGAATCGGGGTGGGCGCTTAATTGCTAGTGGCCCTGTCGCTAGTTTATCAACACCGGGAGTGCGCCATTTGTTGCGAACTCTGCTAGGAGGTTATTGGGGATTTAGCTTGAATGCGGCTCAAGAGTTACAACCAGCACAAACTAATCCCCAGGAATGGGCAACCAGCAAAGAACTCTTTGGTAAAGTTGTGGGTGCTGTGATGATTCCTGATCATCTTCATACTCAAATAGCTGCTGTTTGGAATTCTCCAGATCATCCAGCCGCAGTACTGACAACGGAGCAATCCACTTTTTTAGGCTGGCGCTTAGGAACAGATACAGCTTCAACCGCAGATTTAGATAGTATTTGGTTAAAAGCAGCACTAAATCGTTATCTAAAATTGCCAACCACAACAGTCTCAGGAAATGCGCCAAACTGTCTTTCTGCTACTGCAAATCCACCAACAACTCAAACCTCACGATTGAGCAACACCAATCCACCCAAACGGATAAATTCTCCCAAAAAACCAAATCCAGCCAATTCAAGAACCCAGCCCAGGCGGGTAATTTCTCCCAAAAAACCCAATCCTTCCGCACGGGTGAAACCTCAAAACCCAAGACTGACAGCCACACCGCCCCAAGCCACACCTGTTCCCAAAGTCAAACCCCAAAATTTCCCAGAGGCCATTGAGCAACTGCAAGAAGCAGTGCGTTTAGATGTCATACCCGATTCTAATCGGCCGATTGATAGTAAAGATGCATTTGCTCTCCAACAAGAATTAGAAAATTTGATTGGTCGAGTCGAAAGCGCCCATTTAGCGGCTTCAGTTCATGGTATTAGTAGTGTCAGCAACACCCAATCCTTGAAAGTCGAAAGCGAAAAATCCGCATCTACCCAACCAGAGAGAAAAGACCTCAGTTTAGAGCAAACCTTAGCCCAAGCCAGAGAAGTTGCCAAAAATATACCAGTGTTAATTGCCCAAAAGAACTATGCTTTGGCGCGTCAGCAATGGTTAAACACAAAGACGACTTTATGGCAGCAATTTCCTCGCAATCAGCGCATAGCTCAACCAGAAATCCGCTCAGTATGGTTAGATCGGGGGACAATTGTTAACGCTGGGAATGAAGCAGGACTAGCGAAGATTTTTGATCGACTGTCCCAAGCCGGAATTAACACCGTATTTTTTGAAACTGTCAATGCTAGTTATACAATTTATCCCAGTCAGGTCGCACCACAACAAAACCCCTTAATTAAAGATTGGGACCCCCTAGAAGTGGCTGTAAAGTTAGCCCATGAGCGAGGAATGGAGTTACACGCTTGGGTTTGGACTTTTGCCGCTGGTAATCGTCGTCATAATGAAATTATTAATGTCAGTCCTGATGATCCAGGCCCTGTGTTAGCCGCTAATCCCAATTGGGCCAATTATGATCAAAGTGGGAACATAATTCCCGTAGGTCAAACAAAGCCTTTTTTAGACCCAGCAAATCCCGAAGTCCGGCAGTATTTATTAAAACTGTACGCTGAAATTATTACTCGCTATCAGGTAGATGGCATACACCTCGATTATATTCGTTATCCTTTTCAAGACCCCTTAGCAGGTAGAACTTACGGTTATGGGAAAGCTTCTAGAGAGCAGTTTCAGCAACAAACAGGTGTAGATCCTCTAAATATTACTCCTAGTCAGCGGGATTTGTGGCAAAAGTGGACAGCATTCCGCACCAAGCAAGTTGATAGTTTTGTGTCTGAAGTTTCGCAGATGTTAAAACAAAAGCGAGCCAATTTAATTTTATCTGTAGCTGTATTTCCGTTACCAGAATATGAACGAGTTCAAAAAATTCAACAACATTGGGAAGTTTGGGCAAGACGGGGAGATATAGATTTAATTGTGCCGATGACTTACGCTTTAGATACTCCTCGTTTCCAAAGACTGGCACAACCTTGGATTAACTCTACTCAGTTAGGTGCTACTTTATTAGTTCCAGGAATTCGCTTACTTTCCTTGTCTACAGTAGGAGCATTTGATCAACTCCAACTGCTCAGAGATTTACCTGTTAGTGGTTATGCACTCTTTGCTGTGGAGAATTTTAATACCGAGTTTGACGAATTATTTAGTAATACCCAAGGTCAGGTGCAACGATTCAAAAATGAACCTATTCCTCAGCGTCAGCCATTTCGCACGGCGGCTTTTCGCTATGCGGCTCTACAAAAAGAATGGGAATTTGTAAGAGAAAATAACCAATTATCAATACCTGCAAATAAAATTTCTGCTTTTAATAACCAGTCTCAGGAATTAAAAAATCATTTAAATCAGCTTGCGGCTTTACCTACTGCCAGTAATTTAATCAAAGCCAGAAATGCTCTTAATCGCTTTAAGTTTGAATTTAGGATGTGGATGAGTGTGGAAATGAAGGAAAATCCCTATCAAGTTAAAGCCTGGGAAAATCGACTGGTAACTATTGAAAGACTTTTACGTTACGGTGAGAGGAGAGTAATAAATAATTCGTAATTCGTAATTCTTAATTTTCCCCGCTTCCCTGCGTCCCCGTGTCCCCGTGTCTTGAGCGTCTCCCTAATTATAAGTATTCAACCGCACACGATGCTAGGCAGGAGAGTGTCAAAAGTAAGAAATAATGTAGTAAAATGTAGTAATTTTTGATAAAAGAATTTACCGTATTTCTACTCCTTATAATCTTACCGATTTTACGTCACAATGTTGGGGAGTTACGTAAATAAATCAGTGGTTTGAGAGAAGGAATCGGGTTTGATTACTGATAGCTGGCGTAGCGTAGCCATATTTACTCATGGAGGTTCTTAACTGTTAACTCTTAAAAGAAAAGAAGGAAGGTTGTAGTTTACGTATTTTTCAACAATAAAATACTAAGTATAGCAGCAAAATTAATTAATACATTTTGCCAAAAAATAAAAATCGCTAGAATCTTTTTCTGTTCCCTGTTCCCCGTTAAGAGTTCCCTTACCGAAATGTGCAATTTATTTTGCACGACTACTTAGTACACAACGGCAGCCATCATCCTCTAAGGATTTTAGATTTCGGATTATTCCCCGGATAAATCCGGGGACTTGTACCATCAAGAAATTATTGGTCAACCAACCATGAAAAATTCCTGAAAAGCTTGTTTAATCTGCTTTTTTAATTTTTAATTTTTAATTTTTAATTCCGAGAAAGCGGTACTAGTCCTATATATGTTTGGTAGTAGCTATTCAACTAAAGTATGCAAGCATCACTTCACTATCTCGTGCTACAAAGCTTAGAGTCAGTTATTGATATGTCGCCGCTGACGGTTGCACCGGAAACACCTATACTAGATGCGATCGCTCTTATGGCTGCACAATCTAAAGGTGTGTTGGTAAAGTCAGCCTCCCAGGTAGTGGGGTGCTTGACACAACAAGATATAGTCAGACTTGTAGCTTCAGGGGCTGATTTGAACACAGCCCAAGTTGCACAAGTGATGCAGAACTCAGTCATAAAACTGAAGATGCAAAAAATTAACACTTTAGATTCAGTAATATCAATGTTATGTCAGCCTCAGTTGCAGCTACTACCAGTTGTAGATGAGGATGGTGAAATTGTCGGCACCATCACCCCTGAAAGTATTTGTCTAGCTCTTTCCGTAGTAGAAGCAGAAATTAGTGATCTAGCAGACTATTGCCCGATGGTAGAAAATCAACTTCTGCAATCCCAGCAAATGTTGCAGTTAATTATGGATACCATTCCCCATAGTATTTTCTGGAAAGATATAAATTCCATCTTCTTGGGTTGTAATCACAACTTTGCCAAAATGGTTGGTTTTGACAATCCAGAAGATATCATCGGCAAAACAGACTACGATTTGATTCCCAACTCTGAAGAAGCGCACTTCTACCACGTTAGTGACGCTGAAATTATGATAACTAATCAGCCCCAACATCACGCCATTACACCTAAACAGCAAGCAGATGGTAGCCAAATTTGGCTACAGACTAACAAAGCTCCCTTATATAATACTGAAGGTGAGGTAGTAGGAATGTTCGGGACATTAGAAAATATCACTGAGCGCAAGCAGGAAGCAGCGGCTTTATGGGAAATTCAACAGCAGCTACAGGCAATTTTAGATAATTTACCAGCAGTGATGTACTTATTAGACACTGAGAATAAATACCTGCTAGTTAACCGCCAATATGAAAACCTATTCAAGACTACTCAAGATCAGATAGTGGGCAAGAGTGTGTATGATATCTGGTCTGATGATATTGCTAAAGCATTTGCCGTGAGCAACTCTCAGGTAATTGCAGGTGGTATACCTTTAGAAAGCGAAGAAGTTGTCCCCCATGATGATGGTTTGCATACTTATTGGTCGGTTAAGTTTCCTTTAAAAGATGCCAATGGAGTCTCTTATGCTGTTTGCGGTATCTCCACAGATATTACAGACCGCAAAAGAACCCAAGAAGAACTCTATAAAAGTGAAGAACGCTTCCGCTTATTAGTAGAAGGTGTTAAAGACTACGCAATTTATATGCTTGACCCAGAGGGACGGGTGAGGAGTTGGAATTCTGGTGCTGAATGTATTACTGGATATCAGGTAGCAGAAATTATCGGGCAGGATTTTTCTTGCTTTTTTCTACCGGAAGACATTGTTAATGCTCTACCGAAGCAACAATTAGATATAGCCGCAGGGAATGGTCGGTGTGAATGTGAAAGTGTTTTTGTTCGCAAAGATGGTTCCTATTTCTGGGCAAATTGTATTTTAACGGCATTACGTGATGAAACTGATAAGCTACGTGGTTTTTCTAAAGTCACCCGTGACATTACGGAACGTAAATTAGCAGAGAAGTCTTTATTGCGATTGCTTAAAGCCATAGAAAGCACAAGTGATGCAGTTAGCATTGCGGAGATTTCTGGTCAGTTAAGTTATGTAAATCCTGCATTTATAGATATATTTGATTATACAGAGAGTCAATTAAATGCCAATGAGGGACTCTCAACTAATTTTCAGACCAAGGAAGTATTTAAAAGAGTATTTGAGACAGTCCACAGAGGTGAGTCTTGGCGTGGTGAAGTGATGATGCAAAGTCGTAGTGGTGAAAGTCTACATATAGACCTACGAACAGATGCGATTAAAGATGATACGGGACAGATAGTCTCGGTGGTGAGCATCTATACCGATATTACCCAGCGCAAGTTGATAGAGGAAGGTTTAAGATTGCGCGATCGCGCGATCGCTGCCAGTAGTAACGGCATTGTGATTGCGGATGTCACCAGCCCTGATAGTTCAATTATCTATGTCAATCCGGCTTTTGAGCGTCTGACTGGCTACTCAGCAGCCGAAGTTATGGGGCAGAATTTTCTTTTGCTCCAAGGTGCTGATATCAATCAACCAGGATTAAAAGAACTCAGTAATGCTATGCAATCAGGACAAGATTGTACTGTAATTTTACGTAACTCTTGTCAAGATGGCAGCATATTTTGGCATGAGTTAAATATTTCCCCCGTTTATGATATCGATGGTTATCTCACTCACTACATTGGCATTCAAACCGATATAACTGAGCGTCAACAAGCAGAAACAGCATTACTTGTCAGTCAAGAGCGGCTACAGTATTTACTAACCTGTAGCCCCGCTGTAATCTATACTTGCAAGGCACATGAAGATTTTGGTGCTATCTTTATCAGCGAAAATGTTAAAGCCATGATAGGCTATGAAGCGCGGGAATTTATACAAAGTTCTGATTTTTGGCTTACTCATCTTCACCCAGAAGACGCGCCAAAAGTAATTGCTGAACGCTCAAGGGCATCTGAACAAAGTGACTACAGCCTAGAATATCGCTTTTTACACCAAGACGGTATCTATCGTTGGGTATATGATCAAGGTAAAGTCGTATGGGATGAAGCAGGCAACCCATTGGAACTAGTTGGCTACTGGGCAGATATTACCAATCGCAAGCAATTAGAGCAAGAACTAAGAATAGCATTGGAGAGAGAGAAAGAACTTAACGAACTGAAATCCCGCTTTATTTCCATGACTTCTCACGAATTCCGCACACCCTTGAGTACTATCCTTTCTTCTTCTGAGTTGCTAGAACACTACAGCCACAAATGGACACATGAAAAACAACTTACTCATCTGCATCGCATTCAAGCGGCTGTAAACCGGATGACAGAAATGTTAAATGATATTTTGGTGATTGGCAAAGGAGAAGCAGGAAAACTAGAATATAGACCCTTATTATTTGATTTGGTCAAATACTGCCGTCAGCTAGTGGAAGAAGTAAGGTTGAATTTAAAAAGTCAACATTTAGTAAATTTTAGCAGTCAATATCAATCTATATCTTGCTATATGGATGAAAAATTACTGGGACATATTCTCAGTAACTTACTCTCCAATGCCCTCAAATATTCTCCAGATGGCAGCTTGGTCAATTTTAATCTCTCTTTTCAAGAGGGGCAAGCAGTATTTGAAATTCAAGACCAAGGAATTGGCATTCCTGAAGAAGATATGCCCCGATTATTTGAATCTTTTCATCGCGCTAGAAATGTCGGTAATATTTTAGGAACTGGATTAGGACTAGCAATTGTAAAAAAGTGTGTAGATATTCACCAAGGCAGAATTAATGTCAATACTTTACTAGGAGTTGGCAGCAATTTTACTGTGACGTTACCATTAAAAAAAATATAATATGAGTGAGGTAAATTATGCCTAAAATTTTAATAATTGAAGATGAAGAATCTGTTCGTGAAAATCTTTTAGATTTACTAGCTGCTGAGGATTTTCAAACAATTGCTGCTGCTAATGGCAGAATAGGATTACATTTAGCTATGTCTGAAATACCAGATTTAATTTTATGTGACATGATGATGCCAGAATTGGATGGATATGGAGTATTAACAGCTTTACGACAAGAGCCATTAACTGCGGCCATTCCCTTTATTTTCTTGACTGCTAAATCTGCAAAAGCTGACTTTCGTCAAGGTATGGATATGGGCGCAGATGATTATCTAACTAAGCCATTCACCAGGGCTGAATTATTGAATGCGATCATGACTAAATTGGAAAAGTATGCAAATTTGAAAAAATCTTTATCGACTCAGAATAAGGCTTATCAATTAACTGAGAGAATGCAAATTTTAGAACCAAAATTACGTTGGGCAATCCAACAAGATAATTTTCAAGAATTTGAAATTTATTATCAACCAATTATTGATATATCTAGTGGTGAAATAATCGGTGCTGAAAGCTTGTTACGTTGGCAAAGTAGGGAATTGGGTTCAATATCACCTAATGAATTTATTCGTTTAGCCGAATACAATGGTTTGATTGTCAATATTGATAAATGGGTATTAAACAAAGTTTGTCAACAAATTAAAATTTGGCAGGATTCGGGAATTAATTATTTAACTATAGCTGTCAATTTATCGGCAATTGAGTTTAATCAACCAGATTTGATTACCACAATCGTTGAATTGATCGAGTTGAATAATTTGGAAAATCCTGGACTAGAAATTGAATTGACAGAAACAATGGTCATGCAAGATGTTAATAGTGCGATTGTTACCATGAATCAATTACGCTCCTTGGGCATCAAAATTGCAGTTGATGATTTTGGGACTGGACAGGCTTCATTAAGCTATATAAGTCATTTTCCTATGAATACACTCAAAATTGACCGTTCTTTTATTCAAAATATTACTCATGATGATCACAAATCAGCTATTACTAAATTCTTGATTAAAATGGGACATGAACTAAATCTCAAGATAATTGCTGAAGGTGTAGAAACAGAAGCAGAATTATCTTTTCTCCGCCAAGAAAAATGTGATGCTATCCAAGGTTTTGTATTCAGTCGGGCATTACCAGTATTAGAATTTGAAAACTTGTTGTTTTCTAAAAAAAGCTTTTATATCTAAAAAATCTAAAATTTTGTAAAGTGGAGAAATTAGTTATGAATCAGCATACAAATGAGGTTGAGTCCAATATAAATCCAACTTCTTCCCATTCAGGCGAACGTTACTGGGGTAATGTGGAAGTTATAGAAGAGGGCGAAAATTATAGAATTAGTCGTGTGGAAATTAAGTCTCGACACGGCATTAAACCACAAATCCATTATCATCGCCATGAACATTGGATTGTAGTTTCTGGCGTAGCCAAGGTAACTTGTGGTAATGAAGAAATATTGCTCAATTGCAACCAGTCAACCTATGTACCAGCAGCAACGCTACATCAGGTGGAAAATCCTGGATCTATTCCCCTAATAATTCTAGAAATTCAAAATGGTGAGTATTTGGGTGAAGATGATACAGAGCGTCCTTTTGAGCTATCTTCAGTTTCATGAAAAATATCCAACTTCCCAGTTCTTGGCAAGCAGTTTTAGCTGAAGAATTCCATAAACCCTATTTTGGTAAACTCCAAGATTTTTTGGCAGAAGATAGGCTGTCTTATACTATTTATCCACCTGAAGAAAATGTCTTTTCTGCCTTTGATTTGACACCCTATGAACAAGTGAATGTGTTGTTGTTAGGGCAAGATCCCTACCATGATCAAAACCAGGCACATGGATTATGCTTTTCCGTCAAACCTGGCATCAAACCACCCCCTTCTCTGGTGAATATTTTTAAAGAACTCAAAGCTGATTTAGGTTGTGATATCCCCAATCATGGTTATCTGGTGCAATGGGCTAAACAGGGTATGCTGATGCTGAATGCGGTGCTGACTGTGAGGGCGCATACACCAAATTCTCACAAGAATCAAGGTTGGGAAATATTTACAGATGCGGTGATTAGCAAAGTTAACCAGAAAAAAGATCCTGTTGTCTTTGTGCTTTGGGGTGGATATGCACAAAAGAAGTTGAAGTTGATAGATACAAATCGACATAAAGTTATACAGTCAGCCCATCCTTCACCACTTTCTGCACGGAACGGCTTTTTTGGTAGTAAGCCATTTTCAGCTATTAATTCAGCCTTAGGTGCTTGGGGCAAACCGGAGATTGATTGGGAAGTTGGTGATTGGTGATTGGTAATTGGTAATTGGTAAGTATTCAGGATAGAGAATACAGAAGACGCTACGCAGACCTGCGGTTCATGAAAATAAAGGCTTTTCGAGTCAGTTTTGAGAATTTTGATAAAATCTCACTTCTCTCTATTCTTCATTTCATAAGCATTCTAACTCCTGACTCCTGACTCCTGACTCCTGAATTCTTAAATTAAAACCAGCCTTCTTGTTCGAGGGTTTCAATTAACTGCAAACCACGAGGATCGCCCACTCCTAAAAGTGATGCTTTTGCGTCTTCTCGTACTCCTAAATCTTTGTCTTCGGCAAAGGCTTGAATTAAGGCATCAATGGCTGTGGCATAAACTACATTAGAAGGAAGTTCTTTGCACAGTTGACCAATTGTCCAAGCACTGTTACTGCGTACTGCGGCTATGGGGTCTTGAACTAGGGCTTCAATGAGGGCGGGAATTGCGCCCACAACTGCCTCATAACTCACTCCTGCCATCTGTGCTAAGGCGCTTGCTGCCCAGAGACGCACGGCGGAAATATCGGTTCTTAAAGCGTTGGTGAGGGGGATTAAGGAACGGCGATCGCGGCAATTTCCTAAAGCCCAAACTATGCCTTTTCGGACATAGCCATTAAAATCGCGGTTAAGTTGAGTAATTAATGGCTCAACTGCATCCTGGCTGGGATTACGTCCGATGGCATAGGCTGCACTGACTCGCACAAGGGGGCAGTTATCGGTTAGTAAGCGAATTAGATGGGGAATGGCTCGTTGATCTTGAATATCACAAAAAGCACGCGCAGCTAACATTCGTTGCTGGGACTGGGGATTTTCCAGGAGTGCCAACATTAATTCAGGATCAGGTTTTACCACTTCTGATTCAGCAGTAAGTGGCTCTATGTGGTCTAGGGGGCTTTCTAGCTCCACCCCGGCATCAAGTAGGCTTAGGTCGTCTTCGTCGTACATAATTTTTCTATTTCTATCCCCACTAGGGATCAACTGATAACCCCCTATACCAGCCAGAAAAACCCTGATAGATATTTAGTTATCTCATTTTACAGGCTAACGGAAAGATTTTATCATCCACAGGGATTGTGTTTGATAACCAAGCTGATGATAAAGCTGTAATGCTGCTGTGTTGGACTGAAATACTTGTAGTCCGATTTGGCGATCGCCCCTTTGTTTTGCCCAATTTTCTATATGGTTCATTAAGGCTGTACCAATACCTCTGCGGCGATGTTCTGGGGCAACATAGAGGAGAAAAATATGAACATGGCGATCGCCCTGTAATTGGTCTATGGCATTACCCACCCAGAGGCAGGCTACGGGGGAAGGGGGCAGCGGTGAAAATTGATCTCCCCTGCTCCCTGCTTCATGCTCCCTGGCTTCTTCATGTACCCACCATAAAGGGGTATGGGTGGAGAAATATTGCTCAACTGTAAGGGCGAGGTGGGAAAAATCTTGATTAGGGAACATATCCTCGTAAGTTCGCTGCATGAACTTGACGAGGAGGGCGCGATCTATGGTTGAGCCTCGGCGAATGTTGTAGCCGGGTAGTAAGGAATTCAAAATTCAAAAAGGGGGCGATGGGGAGGTGGGTGGGGAGATGGGGAGACACGGGGACGCGGTGACGCGGTGAAAATGAAGAATAACTTAATTACCAATGACCAATCACCAATGACCAATCACCAATCACCAATCACCAATCACCAATGACCAATTACCAATTACCAATTACCATTCCAATTGGTGCTGGTGCTGCCATATCGGAGGGTAAAAAGATGCGAGCGCTGACTGCTACTAAAGCAAAGGTAAATATCAGCACTGCGAGCAAAGGGGCGATGTATTGACGAAATATAGCCATAAACAAATTCAAAATTCACAATTCACAATTCAAAAAGCTGACAGTTTTAACGCTGATCACGATCCAAATCATCTAGTACCCTTTCACAATACCAATTTTCTGGCATACCAGGATAATTCTGCTTGGCCTGCTCAATTAACCTTTCGGCAGCGGCGACATCACCAGATAATCTAGCAATCAGTCGGTTTTTCAAATAATTACCGGTGATTTCTTCGTCTACCTGGTTTGGTATGCTGCCTTTGAATGGCTGTGATGGCTCTCGCCGCAACTGCCAAAATAAGACGTAATAGAGTGTGCCAAAAATTAAAATTAGGCTGATTGTGCCTAGGAGAGTGAGGAGGTTAAACCCTAGAAATCCTAGAACTAACTGGGAGAGTACGTAGCCCAGTAATAAACCTGTGACGATGAGGACGAATGTACCGACAAGAATGACTACTTGGTTCCCCATATATCCTCTTCTTCTTCTAGTCCTGGTCTGGTTGCTGCCATTGGTTTGGGATTCCAGGGGGCCACAATGGGTAAAAGTAGTAAGCCGGGTAAGGCTGCTACTATGGAAAGCAAGAAAAATGAAGGCCAGCCGGTGGCTTTTGCCCAATCTCCTGCGGGTGCTGAAAGAACGTCTCGACTCAGAGCCATGAGGCTAGAAAATAGAGCAAATTGAGTGGTGGTGAAGTTATGGCTACAGAGACTCATTAAATAGGCTACTGTCGCTACTGTGACTAATCCGGCACTGGTGTTTTCAATCATGATGGCGATCGCTAACATGGAGTAATCTTTGCCAGTAATAGCTAGTGCATAATAACCCAAGTTGCTGAGTAATTGCAGTACACCAAATATCCACAGGGCGCGATTGATGCCGATTCTGGACATTATTATCCCACCTAAGATGACTCCAACGGTAGTGGCTACTAGGCCGATGATGTAGACTGTTGCTAGTTCTGTGTTATCAAATTCAATTTCTTTGGCAAATAAGTTGGCGGTTATTCCCACTAGGGAGTCACCTAGTTTGTAAAGAACAATAAAAACTAGGATTAAAATTGATTTTGTTAATCCAAATTGCTTAAAAAAGATTTGTAGTGGCAGGATCACTGCTTCTTGTAATGTTTGTGGGGTTAGGGTTCGTTGTTGGTCATCGAGTTGTGGTTGGGGTATGATGAATGATGCACCAATCCACGCGACAAGCAAACTACCCAAAATCCAATAAAAGATTTTTAAGGGGATATATTCAGAAATTACGCCACCGACTAAGCCAATGATGACGCTGAGGATGATGAAGAGAAATATGATATCTTTAAATTTTAAAGCTGCATGATTTGTGGATGTATTTTCTGGTTTTAGTTCTCCTGGAACCCATAGGGTGGTAAACACACCCACTAGCATAAATCCTGCCATCACCAAATAAACGATATTCCAAGGTAAAAACGCTGCTAACCCAGCAGCTAGGGAAAAGGCGACAAAGAGGGCGACACGATAACCTAGAACCCACAGTGAGGCACCAGTTTCTAATTCCAATGGGTTCAAAATCTCTGTCCGGTAAGCATCACCAACAATATCCTGGGTGGCACTTAAAAAGGCAATCACAAACGATGTAATTGCCAGGATCATTAAGACTTGTGTATTTTGGGTGGGTGTTTGCAGTGCCATTGAGGCAATAGCAATGACTAAACCGATTTGGGTTAAAAACAACCAACCTCTTCTCCCACCTAAAAATGGAGGGGAAAAGCGGTCTACCAGGGGAGACCAAATGAATTTTAGGGAGTAGGGTAAGCTGACTAATCCAAATAGGGTAATTTTGCCTACATCTACTTCGGCATCTTTCATCCATAGCTGAAGGGTTCGGGTAATCAGAAATAGGGGTAAGCCGGATGAGAAGCCTAACAACAGCAAACCAGCCATTTTCCGGCTTTGAAATGCCTGTCGGAGTGCTTGAATTTCTTTCATATTGGCTGGACGTGGACGGTGCAAAATCAGGATTGTACTTTGTTTGTGGCGATCGCAATTAAATCTTCAATTTTCTTGATATTCTGATCGCCGGCTAGGTAGCCAATTCCACGATGTAAATGTAGGCGAAATTGCGTAATTAAAGTTTCTCTATCTGTATCGAATCCGTCGTTGTAGCAGCGTTGTTTGAGGGCTAAAAGCAGAATATCAGATATTTCCCCACCAAAAACGCGCCATGTCATTTCGACATTGCTATCTTGGGGGATGGGTACGGGAGAAGGTGGGGTTGTTTCAGCGAGAGAACGACAAAACGCCCACCGACATAATATGTTCCATTGTTCAATTTTTGTGCTGCGTTTGAGTTTTAGGAGTTGTTCTTTGGCTGTTTGGGAAAGTTTAATTCGTTCTATTGGTGATTCCATTTTGGTGATTGGTGATTAAGAATATGATTTTGTCTCACGCAGAGGCGCAGAGTCACAGAGAGTAAGAGTTGAGAATTTTTTACCAAAAATAACCTGGTTTTATTGTGGTTTCTCTTTTGCTGGAGTTGTATTGAAGTAGGTATTCGCGGGCTATGGCTTCGGTTTCTTTGAGGTTTTGATATTCTTTTTTGCCGATTTCGGTGTCGGTGGAAAGGAGGATGACTTGATGGCTGGCTGAGGGGAAGTATCTTTCTACTAGGTTGTTGCGGTGGGAGGAGTCTAGTCTTCCGAGAGGGGTGTCTATGGCTACTGGTAAGCGTCTTCCTGATACTTTGGCTAATCCCCACAAAAATGCGATCGCTAATAGTTGTTTTTCTCCGGCGGAAAGGCGATGTTTGGGGACTGGTTTCCCGTTCAAATCATATAGGGATAAGCTGAAGGTTTTGCTGTCAATGGCTATGCGATGTACTAAGTCTGATTTATGTAATAAATATAGAAAACAGTTTTTTACTTCTTCTTCTAATTTATTCAATTTTCTCAGAGTTAATTTTTCTCGGAAAACTTTTAATGTTTGTTGAACTTTTAACGCAGAATCAATAATGTGTTCACTGTTTTGATATTTGAGATTTTCTACTGTATATTCATTTAACTCTTGTCTCAATTTTTTAGTTTCTGTCTCTAATTCTATCAGTTTCTCAGTCATTATTTCTGACTGAGATTTAATTTTATTAAATTGAGTTTGTGCTTCTTTTACTGCTTTTTGCAATTTTGTATATTCTTCGGGTGCAGCCGCAGTTTGTACTTGTCTTTCTAAGGTGAGTATTTCTTCTTCATAATTAGTTAATTCATCTAACTGCTTTTGGGCTGTACTTTGGGAAATTTGCAACCGATAAGTTATATTGTCAAGTAAACTTAAACTTTCTTCATCTCCATTTAACCAAGTATTTTCTGTTGATAAATTATTGGTATATAAGTTATTGATATCTTCAGCTAAAAAAGATTGAATATTAGTAACTTTATTAGTTTCTAGATTTAATTGTTGTAGCCAATTCAGTAATCTTTCGTCTCTAGCGATTAATACATCTTTAGCTAACTGGATTTGTTGAGTTTTCAGTTCTTTTTCTCCCTGTCTTTGGACTTGAGATAATAAAGGACTAATTAAAGCCAATGGTAAAACATCAGCAGCTATTTCACATAACGATTCACGGACGTTATTAGCAACTTTGATTTTATCTTCTTTTTCTCTTTCTAATTGGCTACGTTCAGCGGCGATTTTACCACCTTCATTCACAAATCTATCTAAAGCTTCTTCATGAATTTTTTCTAATTCTGTAACTTCAATATTCAGATTTGCTAGTTTTATCTGATTATTTTCGTATTCTGACTGTTTTTCATGGAGTCGGGTTTCAATTTCTTCTAATTTAGCTAAATCTTTACTATCTGCAAATTCTCGTTTTTTGCGATTTACTAAAATCTCTAAATCAATTGCTAATTTATCTGCTAATTCTAAACCCAAAAGTCCGTTAATAGCATCAACAACTATGGGTGGTGGTATTTCTTGTTCTGCAAGTTCTTTAACTTGTTCACCGTCAAAGAGAAATAAATTAGAAATTCCTAAAGGTAAAATATTTTCTATATATTCATCCCAGATATTTGCTAATGAGTCAATCGGCCATGTTTCATCATCTCCTAAAATTCCTAAATGGTCTTTACCATCTTTTGGATTTTTTTCCCAAGTCCGAACAATACGATATCTGACAGGTTTATCATCTTCGATATGTTCAAAAACTAATTCAATTCTAGTTTTTTCTGTAGGGGTACTTTTACTATTCACACATTGGGTTAAAAAATCACTATAACTAAGATTTACTCTTGTTGAACATTGGGCGCGTTGTCCATATAATGCGAGGCGAATGGCATCCATAAGGGTGGTTTTTCCGCCGCCATTCATTCCCCCGAAAAGGATAATTGGGCGAGCGTTATCTTCATCAATTTTGGGATTGAGGTTAATGACTTGTTTACCAGCATAAGGACCGAAGTTTTGCAGGACTAATTCTAGGAATATCATGGTTTTTTGGGTTATTTTATTTGTATTTTTTTAACGAACCACAGAGACACAGAGGACACAGAGGACACAGAGAACGAGAGAAAGGAGATATTTATCTCGTTCCCTGTCTCTGACAGGGAATGCTTTCAAGAGGCTCTGCCTCTGTTATAATGATTTGAGGTAGAACCTCAAGACTGGCATTCCCAGCCAGAGGCTAGGAACGAGAATAAGGAGGATATTCTATTGGTCTTGACTATCATCTGGGTTCTTTTGTGCATATTTGAAGTTAGCCCAAGTTTGTGGTTTACTCTCTTCTTTTTCCGGGGCATCTCCTAAACTTAATTGCTTGAATTTTTCCCGAATTGTGGCGACATCACCATCTAAAGCTGCTTGTCGTAAATCCCGTTTTAAATGGGCATTTTTAATGGCTACTTCTGGAGAACGGGAACTTGTATCAAAGCATTTTTCTAGGCTTTCGTAGATACCCACACGGCGAGTTTTTTTCTTAAATTGCCGTTCTGTATCTAATAGTCTGGCCATTAATTCTAGGTGCATTCCGTCACCTTCACAGATTTCTTCTAATATTTCCCATTCATCGCTACCAAGTATGCTATGGTCAGCACCAGGACGAGGATCTTTAAATACTTCTCCTGTGACTTCTTCATATATTCGGGGTAAGCTATCATCAAATTCGTGTCTTTCTTCTAACCATATTCGGCGAATTTCACTCAATTCTTCTATAGTAAGTAGGGTGATGTCGCGCATATTTTCTGGTGCTGTTTGACGAATTTGTTTTTCAACTGTCAGCAGTTTTCTTAGCCAATCTTCCCGCGCTTCTTTAAGATATGGACCAGGAATAGGTTCAATAGATACTTCACCGTCTAAATTACGCTCATACAGTTGGATACCTCCACGTCTACGGCGAAAATCTCTCCGGTCACGATTTTCTTCTAAATCTAATTCTTTGCGAAAATCTAATAATGGTTGCATCCATTCTTTTTCTTCATCATTTTGAATCATTGCTGTTAATGATTTATCTTGACTAACAAGAGTACAAACCCAGCAACCAAAACGAGAACTTCCACAACTAGGAGTAGTTGTATCAACAACTAAAGGACATTCATTGTCAGCGGATGCACCTCGATAAATAGCAAATAATTCTTTATTACTGTATTTCCAAGGATTTTCCCATTGCATTAAATAAATCCATACATCATCATTTTGCCAATCTTCAATAGGACTATAAACCAAAGAGTTGGGTAAATTCATGTTAGGACTGAGGTGATCTCTTACTCTCTGGGATTCTAATTTTTTCATTCTATTGGCACGTTTTATGCTTTCTGCTTTGCGAGTTCCTAATACAACAATTGCTTCTCCATTGTTGCGAATAACATCACGAATAAAGCGATTAGAAGGATTAATTTTCAGACGTTCTGTACACCAACGGAATTTTCCTCTTGGGGCTGGATAACCTTTACCAATTAAACCTACCCAGAATGTTTCTTTAAAATCTGGTCTTAATAGATGGGGTTCAAATGGTAATCCTTGCGCTTGCGACTCAGATTTCATTTGTTCTAGAGAATTACGTACCCAAGCCGCAACAATGGGATTTTCTACCAGTGTGTCTGTAGTAATGACATATATTGTTTTCGTTCGCTTTTCAGGTGGGAGTTCAGCGATCGCATTCCATACAAGTTGTAAAGTAGCCGTGCTGTCTTTTCCACCCGAATAGCCTACAACCCAAGGTATTTGATCTAAACAATACAATTCTTGAATTTCTGTAGTCAGAGCTTGAATATCTTCAATTAACTCTGCTACAGTATGGTTTTGCTGATTTTTATTTTCTGGCTGTTGTGCTGTATTCATTAGTTTTTATTCCTTACTTAAACACACATTTTTATCAATTCATTTGTTACTCTATTTAATTAACAAGCGCCTTTGAGAACAAAATTCATCGGCACACAAACAGAGTCCGCATGGGCGGACTCTAATAGTTTTATTTGTATAATATATAACTATATACATAACCACGACCTACAGTTGGTTTTGGTTAGGTGATCAGTTTTTAAATATAACATTTTTTAAGACTTTTTAAAAAATGAATTAGTATACCGAATGTTTTAAACAAGATAAGCTATTTTATATACTTTAGTTTTCAAAAAATCACATGAATGATAGTACAAACACACTAAATGATCAACTCGCTAACGAGTATCTAGAACGGGAAAATAAGGATAAACAGGTATTAGCTTTACTGCTAGAGAGGTTTTTAGAGAAGAAAGACCAAATTCTTGTCCAAAAGACAGAAATGGGTGGTACTGAGGCTTATGTAGGTTCTGTAACATTGGAATGGTTCGCGGGACGGGTACATTTTGCGTCTGGTTTACCCCTGCTGCAAAAAAAGTACAACCCAGAAACAGAGAATATTGAAATTGATGCTGATAGTATTGATGAAATTCAACAACGTCCTGTTGATTGGTCGCGTCAAGCACCGTTAGTACAGTATTTAGCAGCGAGAAAAAATCATAAATTTCCGGCTGTGTTGGTGGTAATTAATCAACCTTGGGTGGATAACCCCAAAGCAGCGGAGTGGGATAGTCAAGGAAGGGCTAAAAAAGCGACTACTGATTTTATACCTTTAGATAAAGATGGTAAAGTTGGGTTACTGAATATTTCTGAAGAAAATGTGACAATTTATGCTTTAGATGGTCAGCATAGATTAATGGGTGTCCAAGGCTTAATGGAGTTAATTAAATCTGGTAAACTCCAACGTTATAAAAAAGATAAAACTGCTGATGAAAGTTTTATTACTTTGTCTGATTTGATAGATAAATATCAAGTAGAACCTGCTTATTTACAAAATTTACGTCAAGAAAAGATTGGGATTGAATTTATTTGTGCGGTGAATACTGGGGAAACTCACACAGAAGCAAAAAGACGTGTAAGATCAATTTTTGTTCATGTTAATTTGATGGCTGCACCTTTAACTAAAGGTCAGTTAGCACAATTAAATGAAGATGATGGTTTTGCTATTGTAGCGCGAAAAATTGCGGTTACACATCCACTTTTAGAACAAAAACCAAATCGAAATCCGCGTGTTAATTGGAATAGTGCCACAGTAGCTGCTAATTCTACGGTTTTGACGACGCTGCAAGCTTTACAAGATATGTCGGAAAGGTATTTGGGGCAAAAGTTCCCCCACTGGAAACCTTTAGAAAAAGGGTTAATTCCTATGCGTCCCGAAAATGAAGAAATTCAGGAAGGAATTGCCGATTTTAAGCTACTTTTTGATAATTTAGCTAATCTTCCCAGTTATAAAATATTGGAACACGAAGAGACAACTGTTTTGCGTCGCTTCTATTTTGAAAAAGATGGTGGTGAGGGAAATATGTTATTTCGTCCGGTTTCTCAAGTTGCTTTAGCGCAAGCTTTGGGAACTTTGGTATTTAAAAAAGGTTTTGCTTTGATGGATGTTTTTAAGAAGTTGGAGAAATTTGACCGTCAAGGGGGTTTTAGTGGTATGGAATATCCTCAATCTTTATGGTATGGGGTTCTCTATGACCCAAATAAAAAGCGGGTACAAGTAGCAGGAAAAGATTTAGCAGTGAAGTTATTAATTTACATTTTGGGGGGAATGAATGAAAAAATGGAAGTTACTGCTTTACGTAAAGCTTTAGCTAATGCTAGGACTATTGAAGAACAAACGATAGGTTTTGATGGAAAGTTAGTAAAACCGCAGGATGTGGGACTTCCATCTATACTGAGTTAGCAGATTTAGTGAGTAATATCACCTCGTGGTTTATACTGATGCTTAATACCACCATTGTTGTTTACTATGTTTATTGACATAGCTAAGTGTATCAGCATTTATATGACTGAATTTAACGAAGACAACAACGATATTACTCCTGAAGTAAAAGCTCAGTTTAGCTCATTTATAGAGCCATTCTTTTCTAAATACCATCGTGAACGCTGTTATCCAGGTTTGATTTTTCGACACGGTAAGCGAAAAATGCTACAAATTAATATACCACCTGGAGATTTTCCTGCGCTTTTAGTAATAAAACCTGCTACTGAGAATGATCCTGATTCAGGTAGACAACGCCCAGAAGTACCAGGCCATGCTGATGAGATTAAAAATTATATTATCGAACAAGCGCAAAAAGGAAAACCTTGGATTTTGGGGACATTGACAGCAAATGTAGCTCTGGGAAAAATAAATATTCTCGAATTTGGTAGAGGTATTTGTTTAGTTGTAATTCCTCGTGGAGTAAAGTTAGAGATTACAGATGGTCAACATCGTAAGAGTGCTATTCAAAAATTGATTGAAGGTGATACAAGTGACTTAATTAGTGATGATGATTTTCCAATTACGCTGGTTTTGGAAGAAGACCTTGAACAGTGTAAAAAAGATTTTCTAGATATGGCTCAAACGAAACAACTAGATAAAGCTTTGCTATTGTCATTTGGTGTATCTGAAGGTCGTATTGGTATTACTAAAAAATTGGTAGAACAAGTAGACATATTTCATAATAAAACAGATAAAGTTCATGATAATCCGCGTGTTACAAAGGGATTTATTTACACAAATAACTACATAGCCAGGGCTGTGAGTTGTGCTTTTACTAATAATCCTGAAGCTGAACTCAGCGACTATGATGTAGCTATATCGTCTAACTCCCTGGCTAATTGTCTCAATGAGTTTTTCTACGAATGTAGTAATACTAGATATATTTCTGTAAAAAAAGCAGAAGATTTGACTGTTGCTGAGATCAGGAAATTTAAGGATGAATGTTTATTAGGTGTGAGTGTTGGTCTGGAAGTTTTGGCTAGATTACTACATTTAACTTACAATAAAGACAGCAATTATTTTGATGAAACGAAAGTTTCCCAACTCGCAAAGATAGGTTGGACAAGAGATAATGAGATTTGGGAAAATACTTTAATTAGAATAGATCCTAATCCAAAAAATCCGAATAAGCGATATAAACTATCTACAGGTGCAAATGCAGTAACGGATGCAGTTAAAAAGATTAAATATGAATTAGGATGGACAGATAACTCTTCTTATTAAAGATACCCTAACTCAACTGAGGAATTTAGTTAAATCAAATTCCTCTTCTTCTTTTGGATTATTTGTTCTTTCATAACTGAGAAATAGTAAAATTCGTTCAGAATAATCTACCGCACCTCTTAACTCATTTTGTAATATTTCTAGTCCACCATTAGCGTATTCTTCAAAAATTCCATTGCGTTGTTTTTCATATTCTTCCTCATAAGGAGATAAAATTATAATATCCTGACTTTCTGTAATTCCCAATAATTTAATTAATATATCATGTCCCATTGTAGCAAAATATTCTAACCGAATTGGTGATGGTTCACGTTTAGAAATTTCCTCCAAAGGAACACGCTTTTTATACTTAGCACCTAAAGCAGCAGCAAAAACAATCACATCAGCGAAAGTCTGAAAAGGACCCGTTCCCCCATCAGAAGAAGTTAAACTTTTGACCAATTCAGCTTTATCCTTAGCAACCCTGATTCTACCAGTTTCCGCCATAATATAAATATCTACACCCTTAATATATCAAAACAAACCTCATTTACTAATACTACACTCTTGCACTCCTCTCTGTGCCTCTGCGTCTCTGCGTGAGAAAAAATTCTAAATTTATCCCTCAGTTTTCACAGTCAAAACCTGCGGAGGAGTAGAATCAGGAGGATATAAAAAATCAACCTGAACCTGTCTTTTTTCACCCCCCGCTAACCGCAACCTTACCAAAGTTTCCCCAGGTTGTCCCCGTCGCTGTACCAAATGCAGATAGCGCGTTTTTTCCCCACCATTATCATCTGTATAACGCACCCGCACAGTACCCCGGAAAAATATTTGTTCCACTTGTGGCTTCAAAAACAACAATCTATCAGTACCACCTTCATCCTTAACAGGCGTTTGAATTGATACAGCTACAGTTCGGGCTTGACTACTAGAATTATATAGAGGTAAAGTCAGATTATATTCTACACCGTAGTTACTATGGGCAAAATACGCCGTATCAGGATAGCGTTTGAGCATTGACGCACTCTGTATTTGTCCTGTGCTAAGTGTAATTAAATGAACTGTCCCCAAAGGATAAGAAACCGCTTTTCCCTGTTGAGGTAAAGTTAAATTAGCGACATTGGCATTATCTGTAATATTTGCTTCCCATTTTGTCCCTTGAGAAACACCAGCAACGCGACTAAATACCGTTGGTTCTCTGGGAGGGTCTAAAGGCGTAGGAATGGGGTCACGCTTTCCTGCTAAACTGCCTGTATCTAATAGCTGTAGCCATTCTGCTAGACTTGGAGAGCGATCGCTCCTCTTTGCTAAGTTTGCCATAAAAATCGGTTTATTGCTACTCAACCGCATCATCACCGTGCGACCATTAGAAGAAGGTGCTTGGACAGAAATAGGTAAACTAGCTAAAATTTGACTTTCACCCGGCTTTATCACCAGTTTTACAGGAAATATCTCTTGCTTAACCCCTCGCAGTACATCACTCATAGTCCGACTACCAGGGCCAGCATAAACCGTACCTTGGGCATTATCTACTATATCCGGCAGATTAATAAAAGGTGCTTCCCGTGAAAGATAACTAGCACCTTGTAAAACTTCCAAATTCACCGCTTCATTACCTGGATTATAAACAATAATTCCCTGATAAACAGTCCGGTTTTGAGAAGTAGTTTCTGCTCGAACAATGTGATGAGAAAACACATCAAATCTACCTTGAAAAGGATAATTTAAATGTGCTTCCTGGCTTTTTTTCCCTACAGGAGAAAAAGTAGAAAGTAAAATTCCATCCGTATCCACAAGTTCAGGACTATTACTATTAAAAGTAGGAATAGAATCAAGCTTTCCTGGTAAAGCGCGTACCTCTTGGGGTTGTACTTCCACACCAGCAATATATTGAGGAGGGACAGCGTAAATATTTAACGCTCGACACATTAACGCAGCGACTTCACCCCTCGTAGCAGTTTCTTGAGGTTTTAACTTTTTAACATCAGGATAATTAACAACAATACTATTAATAGTTCCCGCAGCTATAGCACTTTGAGCATAATTAGGAATTAAATTAGCATCTTCAAAATAACGTTGTAATATTTGCGCTGAATTAGAGACAGAACTATAATTTTTTCCCCCAGCGACAACACCAATAATTTGCGCTCTAGGAATTGCTTGATTAGGTTGAAAAATATTTCCTGGATAACCAGAGAAAAAGCCTTTTTGATAAGCAGTATTAATTGCTTTATATCCCCAATAATTAGGAGATACATCGTTAAATATAACCGAATCCCTTTTTATTGGTGCATTAGGAAAAGCATTCAACATTAAAACCGCTGCTTCTGCGCGGGTAACAATTGCATTAGGACGAAAACTACCATCAGGATAACCAGTAAGTAACTTCCTTTCTCCTAATTGTTGAATACAATCTTTCCCCCAATAGTTTTGAGTATCAGAAAAAGCCAAAACACGAGCAGGTAAAAAACTTAAAGCCAAAGTAATTATAAATAAATAATTTCTAACTAACATTCTTTGCACCCTATAATTGATAATTAACCGCTGATAAACATAGATAATATTATCACATACAAATTAACAAACATTGCTCCTTTTTGCCTCTCTGCGACTCTGCGTGAGACATATCAACTAAAAATTCCCAACAACCAACGATTTACCTCATCATCATCTTGAGTTAGACTACGTTGAATAGCTTCTTTAACAGTAGCTATTTGTAAACCCAGTAAAACCTTCGACTCCTCAATTCTCCTACTTCCACCATCAGATATTTCAAAAGCAATAATATCATTA
This sequence comes from Anabaena catenula FACHB-362, assembly GCF_014698735.1. Taxonomy (GTDB): domain Bacteria; phylum Cyanobacteriota; class Cyanobacteriia; order Cyanobacteriales; family Nostocaceae; genus Anabaena; species Anabaena variabilis_A. The sequence goes on along the minus strand of NZ_JACJTQ010000016.1, from coordinate 48,711 downwards.
TTATTAGCATCCATCACCCAATATTCCTTTACACCCAATCTTTCATAAAGTAACCGCTTAAACCCTAAATCATCATTTACAGAAGAAGCAGCAATTTCTACTACTAAAGTCGGTGCTGCTAACTCATTAATATTGACAGGAGAATTATTTAAAGGTGGAAATGTTACCTTGTCCCCAATATAAAAAGCTAAATCAGGTTGACATTCTCCTTCACTTGTTCTGCGAAAACTGGTATTTACCCATCCTTTAATTTTAATGTTTTTCAATGTCGCATAAAAATTCACAACATTTGCAACAACATTATTATTGTTTCCATGAATTGAACCAACTGGTGAAATTTCTATCCTCATGTAATTTTGATAATAATAAAATCTTCCTTGCTGATAATCAGGATGTTCAGCAATTTCCAGAAATTCATCCCAATTTACGTTGAACCAGGTATCTGTAACGATATTTGGTAAATTAGCAATAACCATGAAACCTACCTCTCTCTTTCCACTTCAAGAATTTCAGTATATTCAAAACCATTTAAACTCTGTCTTACCAAAGAATACCTTTCTCTACCTAATTCAATGAAATCCTGTTCACAATTAGGCTTAGAAGAATAATAAACTAATACATATTCCCTACCAATCTTATCAGCAATTTCCTCCTCAACCTCCACCCTCCATTGCGTCTTAGTCACCAACACAACTAACTGATTTGCTAACTTAGGAATAGTTCTCGCAATGTGACGACGGGAATTAGCATCTAAACTCCCAAAAGGAGAATCCATGACAATGGGAAAAGTGCTACTATCAGGAACCATCATCATTTTCCGCTTCTCACTCCAGTCGCGCACCTTATCAATAATACTAGCGATAAAAGATAAACTGAGAATTTGATTTTCCCCAGTAGAAGCTGCAACTGGTGCTTCAATTCCCGTCGTATTTTCCACCAAACTCAATTCATACTTTTCACTAATTTTGGGAACGTAGGGAGTAAAAGAAATCTCTGAGAAAATTTCCTGTACGCGCTGTTCCAATTGCAGACGAAACTGGTGTTCTTGACGGTTTTTAACTTCCAATAACCGTTCAATAGCATCTTGAGTAGCATTAATTCGACGCTGTGCTAAAGATTGCTTTTCTTCATTTTGTTTTTGCTTAGATATTTGTTTTATCAAAGCATCGATATCTGTTTTTAGATGTAAAACTTCCTGTTGATTTGCACCCTGTTCTCGATTTAATTCATCAATTTTGGCTTCAATTTCATCAAGACGTTTTTGTAAACTGCTAATTTCCTCATTCGGATCTTTTCGCAGTTGTTCTTGAATACCAGCTAATTCCAGTTCAACTTGATTGAGATTTTCTCTTAGCTGTTTAATTCGTGCTTGTTCCCTATCCGCTTCTTCCCAAAAAGAAACTGCTTGTTTATCAATTTCATCAACTTGTGCGCTCATTCTAATTGCGGTTTCTTCCACTGTCGAAGAACCTGCTTTTTTCATCAAGTTCTTAACATGAAAATGAGTATGAGTTCCTTCCCTTAAATCTGCACCACAAATACAACGTCCAGAATTGAGTAAATCATTGACAAATTCCCGCGAAATTCCCGCAGTTAATTCACCTCTTTGTTTTAAATCTGTAAATATTTCCCGAAACTTAGCCGTAGTTTCTGATAACAGAACTGTATAACCCCGTGCGGAAATAACTTTTTTTAAATTTTCCCGTGTTTTCTTCAATTCTTCCCGTAAGCTATCCCTTTGCGATTCTAAATTTTGCTTTCTTTCCTGTAATTCCTTAACAGCACTCAATTCTCGTAATTTATTACTGACTTCTTTTTTAAATGTCTGTTGATGTTCTAATTCTTGATTTATTTCCGTTTGACGTTTATTGATGGTTTCAATTTCCAATTCTTGCTTTTCTTGCAGATTTAATAACTGTTTAGTTTCAGCGTCACCAATATTTTTTAAATCAGTTTCTAAACTCTTTTTAGCATCTTTCAGGTGTTTAATAGAAAGTTCAATTACTTCCACACCTAAAAACGTTCTAATTGCTTCTGCAATTTCTGCTTTATTATCAGAACGCACAATTTCTTCAATGCGTTCACCGTCAAAGAAAAAATATTGATGTAAACTTGCTGGTAAAATCTGAGTAATGATTTCCTCAGCTTGCTGAAGGGGAAAATACCATTTTCCGTCATCTCCAGCAACTTGAATTTTTAACTGAGTTTTACCAGCTTCAATAAAATCACTTTCATTTTTATAAACCCGACAACCACGAGTAGCGCGGTAACGGTTGCTTTCATGTTCCCAACCAACTTCTACCCAACATTCTACAGGTTCTCGTGGTTGAGATTCCGCAATTGCGCGTTTATTTACTAACTGTTCTGTTGACGCAAATGCAGCACTAAATTTTTCATATAATACCCAGGTAAAGGCATTCAAAATACTGGTTTTTCCTGCTCCATTACTACCATAAATCATCGTAGTATTGCGAACATCTCCACCAGCTAAAGTTATCTCTGGGGTTTTTCCATAAAAGGAACGAAAATTACATAATTTAATTGAAGTTAGCTTCATTGCACTGCTTCCTTCACTATTGTGAGAATATCATCATTAATATGACCTTTGCTCTTTCTATCTAATCTACTTTTTTCTAATTTACATACCTTATCAATAATTTGCTTGACTTCTGGTGGTGCGCTGGTAATTGGTTCTTGTACATCTTCAATGTTTGAGTGTTCTGGCATTTTTTTGTTTGTGTTTATAATTTATAAGAGTAATTGAACCGCGAAGGCGCGAAGAGCGCGTTCGTCGAAGACGTTCCGAAGGAAAGGAAGAAGGAAGAAGGAAGAAAAGAATTTAGGAAGAGAAAATGACTCGTTTTATTCCTTCTTTGAGGATGGGGACGTTAAAGTTGATGAGGAGTCCGAGACGGTTATTTGTCATTTTTAGATATGAAATAACTTGAGCTTCGTGAATAGGAGCTAATTTTTCTACAGCTTTCAATTCAACCACTAAAATATCACCAACTAAAAAATCTAATTCACCCTCACCAATAAGATTACCTTTATAATTTATAGCTACTAAATATTTAGGTTTACAAGGTATCCCCCGCAAACGCAATTCACAACACAAAGCTTCCTGATAAACCCTCTCCAAAAACCCTGCTCCCAACACCCGATGTACCTCAATAGCCGCACCAATCACCGCATACGCTAAACCCTCCACATCATCACCCAACTCCCTCATTCTTCCCTCTTCCTTCTTCATTCCCTCTTCCTTTCCTTCGGAACGTCTTCGACGAACGCGCCCTTCGCGCCTTCGCGGTTCATTTACTCTTACTCCCCTTCAAATATCCAACAAACCATACCTTTTTTGCAAAGCCAATAACTTCATCCTAGCTTCCCCAGCGTTATCTGCTAAATCAGCAAATTCCACAAAACGCCGTAATTCCTTCTTTAACAAATTCCGTTCCACCTCAATAGTTTCTCGATCTAAATCTGGCGGTAACACAATCATATCAAAAATCGTCGCCCTCTCCTTACCAGGGTGAGGACGCAAAACTCGTCCACGACGTTGGATAAATTGACGAGGATTTCCTGAACTTGATAAAATTACCGCAGTTTGAATAGCCGGAATATCCACACCTTCATCTAAACAGCGAATAGCAACTAAACCTTGTAATTCACCACTTTCAAATTGACAACGTAAAGTTTCCCGTTCTTCTAAAGAAGTTTGTGCGGTGTAAGTGCTGACTTTATAACCTAATTCTACCCCCAAAATTTTAGAAACAGCTTTGAGTTGACGCAAAGATGAACGTTGTCCGATGTCTTGAGAACCATCACTACAATAAAATAGAGTATGGTTTGTTTCTTTGCGAGTTTCCATTAATTCCCGTAAAGCTGTTAACTTATTTTCTGCTGTACCAATTAACCTAGCGCGTTGTATTAATAAGGATTTTATATCTTCGTTGTCTTCAAAATCGCCAACATCACCATTATCTCGTTCTCGATATAATAATGAGCGCCCGATTTTTTTTGTTAACTTAAGATAGGCAATACTTTCAGCCTCTGTCAATTCTACCAAAACGGGATAATAAAGATAATGTACCAAAGCTCCTTGGGCGATCGCATCCTGTAAACTAAACTCAGGCTGGAGAACAGAACCGAAATAATCTAATAAAGATTCTGTACCCCCATCATCAAAATACCTTTCTGGAGTCGCAGATAAAGCCAGTCGCAACCCCACATTCCGAGGTAAACTTTCCTCTAACCTAGGTGCGCCCAAATTATGGGCTTCATCACCAATAATTAAAGTTTTAGCTGGAAAATATTTAAGTTGCGACTGAAAACCATCACCAATTAAAGTCGAGTTAGTGGTAATTACCGTCACGAAACCTTGAGAACCAGAACGCAGATTATAAATTTGCGTTGATAGCTGACCTTGCCAAGTACGTAAATTCTCGAAAGCCAAAATCGGCTCCAAGTTAAATTTCTCACATTCTCTAGCCCATTGGCTAACAAGATGACGATAGGGACACACCACCAACAAGACTTGTAACCCAATCTGCTGATACAATTCACAAGCAATAGACAGTGCCGTAATAGTTTTTCCACTACCAGTAGCCATTTTTAAAGTCCCCCTGCCATTATTAGCAAACCAGCTAGTAATAGCTTGACGCTGATATCCCCGCAATTGCAGAGATAAAGGCATTTTTGGACATCCCGGTAATGGCTGCTTAACGTGATAACTGCCCTTTTTCTCCCCCACATAAGGTAACTTGAGAGAGAAAGAAGGCAATTTCTGCACTGGTTTTTGCGTCAGGTACATAAAGATTGGTAATTGGTGATTGGTGATTGGTCATAGGGAACAAGCAGGAGTACTTTTGAATTTAGAATTGATTTGTCCCCATCTCCCCAATCTTTAGTTATAATCCCGCCAAACACCAATTAAAGAACCTTGTACCTGTACTTGCATTGCTGGTACTTCAATGGGATTGTACTTAGGATTTGCCGGTTTGAGAGTCACAAGATCATCGTGACGATAAAAACGTTTTAATGTTGTACCGTGTCCGTCCACCCTCGCAGCTACAATAGTCCCATTTTTCAACTGATTCGGTTCTGCTACCGGACGCAAAAATACCACATCACCATCAGCAATCAAATCTTCAATCATGCTATCACCAGCAACCCGCAAAGCATAACTATGGGCAGGTAATGATAAATTAGCCAAGTCTAAATGTTCAACAGCATCCGTAAAAGGTTCAATTAATCCCCCAGCAGCAATAGTACCTAAAATCGGCACACCGAGCTTAACAGAACGCAGAACCCGAATCGTTCGCGCCTTACCTTCCTTCCATTCAATATATCCCTTATTGCGTAAATGCTCCAAACGGCTTTGAATCGGTGCTGGTGACTTCAGGTTCATACCTTGCATCATTTGGCGAATAGAAGGCGAATGCTGATTCATTCGGATATATTCTGTCAACCATTCGTATAATTCTTGTTGAGCTTCTGTTAGTCTTTCCATAATTTTTTCGGGAAGTAATTACAAATGTCTCTAGAACATTAGTACTACAAAAATCTTCCCTTAACAAGATAGAAGCAAAGATTAATCATAATTGGGGAGGAGGTAATTGGTAATAAATAATTGGTAATTGTTATTTCTCTTACCCATTACCTATTACCCATTACTGAGAAGGCTATTTAGCCCCTAAAATACTAGCCAGTAAAGCTTTTTGAGCGTGTAATCGGTTTTCTGCCTGATCCCAAACCTTTGATTGAGAACCTTCGATTACTTCCTCAGTAATTTCTTCACCGCGATGGGCTGGTAAACAGTGTAAAACAATTGCCGCAGGATCTGCAAGACTTAATAACTGCTCAGAAATTTGATAAGGTTGGAAAATAGGGAAACGGTTATCAGCTTCCGCCTCTTGTCCCATACTTGCCCAAACATCAGTGTAAAGTACAGATGCACCTTTAGCAGCTGCTTCTGGGTCATGAGTGAGAACAACTTCAGTTTTATTATTAGCTATTGTCCTCGCTTTTTCCACAATTTCTGCATCTGGTGCATATCCCGAAGGAAAAGCCACCCGCACATTCATTCCCACCAAAGCACAACCCAACATCAGAGAATTAGCGACATTATTTCCATCACCCACATAAGTCAAAGTTAAACCAGCCAAAGTCCCAAAACATTCTTGAATTGTCAATAAATCGGCTAAAATCTGGCAAGGATGTTCTAAATCTGTAAGTGCATTAATTACAGGACTTTCGGCATAGTTGGCAAAAGTTTCCAAATCCTGTTGGGCAAAAGTACGAATTGCAAAAATATCCAGATAACGATCTAACACCCTTGCAGTATCCTGAAGAGGCTCCCCACGACTCACCTGAGTCACATTAGGATTGAGATCGATTACCTGTCCACCCAGTTGGTACATCGCCACTGTAAAGCTCACTCTCGTGCGAGTTGAAGCTTTAGAGAATAACAAACCCAACACTTTATTACACTGCAACTTTAGCTGTTGCGACTTCAGCAGAGTTGCCAATTCCAGAAGTTCTTGCAGTTCTGTGGAACTAAGATCCGCCAGACCTAATAAATCTCGTCCGATCAATGCTGCCATGCTGATGATGTTTAAATAATAATGATCTGTGTCTGTGCCTTCACTCAGCCGCCTCAAAAGGGATACAGTCTTAAAACTGTACCAAATATTGTTACTTTGAGCTACAGAATTGGAGTCAGCTTTGGTGATGAATAATATTAGGACTCATAGCAAATTCCCCCTGTCTGCTTATGCGTTCCCGCATCCTTGTGCTTTTGCTCAGGAAGTAGCTAAAGTTGGGGGGAGAAATTTTTTATTTTAGACTCTAGACAAATTTAAAATTTATGATATGATTGTTAATCAGTGAGTGCTTAAAGCTTACTTCCCAAAACGCCAGCATAGCACAGTGGTAGTGCATCCGACTTGTAATCGGAAGGTCGCGAGTTCAAATCCCGCTGCTGGCTTTATGTATATTCGCAAATTAAACTGTCAATTGCCAGATTATTTGACCGTGTTGACAAACTTTATTGAGTAGAATTTGACAGCAAGAAAGCGATGTCTAACGCGTCTAAGCATCCCTGGATGAAGGTAATGCTGTGATTCCCGTGTGGTTAGATGTTATTTATCATATGCAACGCTTTCTTTTGCAAGAAAACACGAAAATTGCCAGAATATATAGTGATTTAACTCATAAGTTGCCTTCAATTCAATACAAAGTCTTTATAGGTTAACTTTAAATATGAGAGTAACAATTAACTAGGCTCATCTTTGGACGGATAAATTTCTACCTCACAGTTAGTAGCGAAAAATTTAGCAATTGATTTAGTCTTCTTTCCTAAAATTACAGCATGAGCATCATTACCATCAACAGGATCATGTTTTACCTCTAGACCTTTCTCTATAACTAATTCCGCAGGTATAGAAACTACTGCATTTTTACCTATTTTTTTGGCTCTATCAAAACTTTCTTCTATCGTTGTTAAACACAATATATCAACAGACATTTCATCATCTTTAAAAGCTGCTGATGTTGGTCTTTTTTCATCCCAATCAAATTGACCGGGGTGAAGCCATCTCAACAGCTTGTCAGAAGAGTTAACTTGATGAAGTTTAGCCATTTATCAGTATTCAAAATTAAATAGCCAATCTAGTATAGGATACAACTCATCTAAATTGAACTCTCCTTCAACTTCTGAATCACCTTCAGTCTTCAAAAATTCAAAAGGATGCTCTGCTGAAATAGGAACATAAAGTTCTAATTGCTTGTTTGGGAAGCGTTTACCTGACCATTCAAATAAAATCATACCATCCGAGCAAGGAGCAACAAATGGCTCAATCTTCGCAAAATCAATGTTTCTATCAATACAATAGCTGCGAAGGTGGGAGTACAGAGTCAGTGCTAAATGAACCTGCTCTTTAGAAAATTTAGGAGCATTATAACCATCCCATTTATCTTCTAAATCTGATAAATGAATAATTCTTTGATAGGCATTTCTATTCTGTTGCCAATCAAATTCTTCTTGTTTGCGTGAATCAATAAATAATGAAGCATCATTTATTGCATAAACGCCACTAAAGGATAAATATTTTAAAGCCGCTTTTACCAAAGGCGAACTCTGAGGAATTGCAGCATTTTTAGATGTAATGGAAATCTGTCTGCCAATGCTGCGGATGGAAGCAGTATCAGGCTGCTGTGTGTTTTTAATGTAGGTGTTGTCCCAAGTGCTTGTGTTCATAATTTTTCCTGGAAGTCAACTAAAAAATTTTCTTCAATGAAACAAATAAAATTATTTAAATCAGACTGATATAATTGTATAATTTTTTTGAGATGAGTAGTTTTTTCTTGAAGATTAATACCTATTAATTGTCGATGGAAATTAGCCGCGAAAGTCATAATTGGTATTTGCTCATTATCAGGTGGATTTTGCATTAAAGCTTCCTGAATAGCAATAGTTAAATTACTATCTTCAAATTGATAAACAAACTGAACAACTGTATTAGGCGATTTTCCTCGAAAGTTTTTCCATTTACCAGCAGCTATCAATTTAGTTAAAACAATATCTTGTTCTTTATCTTTTTGTTCGACCAAAATATGAGCATTAACATTAATGCCTATTGCTTGATAATTAAGATTAGGAACTACATCCACAAATTGACTACTAATTTCTGGTATTTTATAAATTTTTTCAGTATCAATAAACTCCCCAAATGAAATTTTATCTGGTTGAGCTACAATATTGACTCCATTTTTATAAACAACTTGAGACACAGGAGGAGTACAGATTGGCGGCATTGCTAACTCCCAGTCATCAGGTACAATATGGTTGTATTTCAAAAAGTCAGGATTTAAAATAGATGGGTTAGCGTTTTCTGCCACCAACACCATTGAAAAGTCTCGAACCTCCACATTTTTACTGAGCATTAGATAACCCAACCTCACTATAAGCCAAGAACGCTAAAGCAGAGCTAGAAAATACCATCATATTAAGCAGTTGCGCTAACACTACTCAACCAGAGGAACAAATCTCGGCTACTGCCTCAATGCTATATCTATATCATCCTAAGAATGCACCAATTTGCGGAAAAATTGCAACGAATTTTAAATACATATTAAACAAGGGCTTTATGCTCTGACAATTCCCCATAAGTTTGAAATGGCTGTAAGAATAGCCTTATAGACCTAATATTGCTAGTTTTTAATCTTAATCTAGCATATCAAAATTTCCATTTCTACAGGAGAGGGCAAGCGATATCGACGATGAGCTACGCTAACGCTTTCAATATCCTACATTTTCTTCTGAGGTTCTACCATCTCCCCAAATGGCGTAAAACACCGCTGACACCAACCATCAACCCACAACGCCGGAATCTTAAACCCAGCCCCACAACCTTAGCCAAAGCCTCCAAGCGTTGCTGAGTGTTGGCTGAGTGCGATCGCTCTGAAAACACTCACCTAAACAAACCTGGTCAACTCCCACAGTATTTTTCTTCTCAGGAAGTTGTGATATTGTACAGTCTCAGCTTAATTTAAGTTTTCTATCACCCTCTCTTAATCAGCGCAGCCGAGTATAGGATTCATAATTAAAAGTATTTTCCTTACAGTGGTGTTATTGTGACCAGACAGAGAAGATATCCTTTTATCCCCAAAATTCCAGGTCAAATCTATCTCTGGCTGGCAATTCTGATTTTTGGAGCCTCTAGTGCAGTTACCCGCAAACTAACGCAAATCGGCGCTCAACACTTCATCGATGGTCGAAATCCGATTTCTCTGTGTAATGTTTTATTCGTAGGTAATCTCTGCGCTTTAATAGTTTTTTTACTCATTTATGGACGACAGTGGAATAAAGCGACTTTGCAGCAGCTGTCAAAAAAAGATTGGTACTTACTAACAACGGTAGCTATTTTATCTGGAGCCATTATTCCCGGCTTAGTTTTTCAGGCATTAGCAATAACAAGAGTCAACAATATCATTTTGATTGGCCGCTTGGAACCACCGTTAACTATGGCTTTATCAGTGTGGTTACTGCGGGAACGGGTAAATCGTTGGGACGTTATGGGAGCCTTGGCTGCATTTGTTGGTGTCACCCTCACTATTCTCCTTCAACCACCAGGAGCAGCGATGATGAATATGGGAGGTTTAGGAGTGGGTATTGGCGAAATATTAGTAACATTCGCTGCCTTGATTTCTGTAGTTTCCACAATTATTGTCAAAGGATGGCTTGCCCATATCCCACTAGGAATCTTCAGTATCTTTCGTACTGCTCTAGGAACTGTAGTATTTTTCTTTATTGCTTTAATTCTCTATGGTAGCGACCATTTTAAAGATGTATTCTCACCTTTTCTGTGGCAGTGGATGCTTTTTTATGGTGCGGTAATTGTCGTGCTAGGTCAATCATTTTGGCTCAAAGGCTTGAGAGCTTCTACGGTGTCAGAGGCTTCCTTAGCAGGCTCTTTTACCCCCATTGTCGGTATTCTAGCAGCTTACTTGGTATTGGGAGAAGCCCCTACCGTAGCTCAATATATCGGTGGTAGCTTGATTTTGGTTGGCATATTTTTGAGCCAGATTGGTATCAGACTTCAGAGCGATCTGCTTGCAGCAGCGCTGAGTCCCAAGGGGACACGCTTACGCGAACGCTATCGCAAAACTGCACCTAAAAAGGTAAATTCTCTTCCAGCAGAACAAGAAGTAGAAACTGGGATGGGATTTAAAGGAATATAAAATTTATCTGGAAAGAAAACTTGTTCTCTACCGCTATTGTCGGATATATTGCCTTTAGTTATACGTTAGTTATATTGTGATAGATAACAACAACCTTTTATTACGTAATCTTTGGTACTATGCACTACCTAGTCATCTCCTGAAACCAGGTAAAATGGTTGCCCGGATTTTCTTAGGAGAACCAGTGCTACTAATTAGAAGCCTAGATGGTCAGGTTTCTGCTGTGCGAGATATTTGTCCTCATCGGGCTGTACCCTTAAGTTGTGGTCGATTCGATGGGCAAGAAGTAGAATGCTGTTACCACGGTTGGCGTTTTGACCCGGCTGGACATTGTGTCACAATTCCATCTTTATTGCCTGAACAAGATACGGATTTGAGTCGCTTCGATGTGCAATCATATCCTATCCATGAAACTCAAGGCAATATTTGGATATATATGTCCGATGGGGATAAATCTCAACCCCATGCTTCAGAAATGGAAGTTCCCATAGTTCCAGGTTTTCCTGAACAACAACCCCAACTAGTTGAGGTAATGCGGTTTCCTTGCTTTATTGATCATGCGGTGACAGGTTTAATGGACCCTGCTCATTCTCCCTATGTACATCGGGTATGGTGGTGGAGAAGCGGGAAATTACATGAAGAAGTCAAACAATTTGATCCTTCACCTTATGGGTTTACAGTCCGACGACATAAGTTATCAGAGAATATGGAGAATATGAGCCGATTATATTGGTTAGTCGGTGGTGGTATTCCAGAAGTAGAAATTTCTTTTCGTTTACCAGGTGTGAGAATAGAAGAAATTACCTTTGGTAAACATCGACTTTGTAATTTGACAGCGGTTACACCGATTTCTGATACAGAAACTGAGGTAACTTTTGTTCTTTATGGGATGCCTACTTGGTTAACTGTATTCAAACCTTTGATTCATGTATTAGCGCGGAAATTTCTAGATCAAGACCGAACAGTGGTAGAAAAGCAGCAAATTGGACTTAAATATGAGCCAGTGCTGCGATTAATTAAAGATTCGGATATGCAAGCCCAATGGTATTACCAGTTAAAACGTGAGTTTGCTCGCGCAACATCTGAAAAACGGGAATTTATCAATCCTGTTAAGAGTGTTTTACTACGATGGCTTGCTTGAAGAACTAGTTAACAACAGACAGAGTGTTGGTGATGGATCACCCAGAAAAACTGGGTGAAAACAATTAAATTATTTCTTGGTGCTGAAAATGGTAGTGAACATCATCAACATTCCACCTACCAAAATAGCGATCGCTAATCCCCCAGTCACCAAATCCAAAGTATTGCTATTATCCATAATTGCTCCTATTAGTTAAGTTAACTGCTAATTGTCAACGGACTAAGTAATAGTACCCTATTCACAAATTAAAACGAACCTCCAAATGAGGAGATTCGCTAATGCTTTGGGTCAGATATAGCGGTGGACAGGGTGGTTAGGACATCAATTGATAATGAAACTCCCACTACAAGAGGGTTTTACTCCTGACTCCTGACTCCTGACTCCTGACTCCTGCTATAGTATCAAAAACCTATTTTAGTTTTAAATTCATCAATCTTGAATCCACACCGAAACTGAGCCACCTTCACAAGGGAACTCTGCCCAACCCTCTTCATTCGTATAAACAGGTTCTTTAATCTGTTCAGTCAGATCGTAAAACTTACTATTAGGTTTACCAACTTCCATCCATTTACTACCACCAGATCCATTACTCATAACTACAGCCAGCCCTTTGGGGTGTTCTGTATCTCCTAGTCTTGTCCAGCCAATTACATTTTGGTCATCAAAATAGTCATATTGGGGACCATAGGCAAGATTCTGACGAGCATAGAGAAATTTGTCAATTAACCAACGATGAGAAGGAATAACAATCTTATAATCGTTACCATCTCTGCCCTTATCTTCATATTCTGCACCATAATAGTCAGCATAGAATACGCAAGGATAACCTTCGCCACGGAGGAGAATCAAAGCATAAGCCAAAGGTTTAAACCAAGGTTCAACAGGTGATTCTAAAGCTTGTAATGGTTGGGAGTCGTGGTTTTCAACAAAAGTGACAGCTTGGGTAGGTCGTTCCTGCATTAATGTCCCATCAAGAATGCGCCGCATATCATAGTCACCGCCTGATTTACTAGCACGGTGGAAATTGAAGTGGAGGGGAACATCAATTAAGGACATTTTGTTCTCAACAGTATCGAGATACCAGTGCAATGAGGTGATATCGTCATCCCAATATTCACCCACTGCAAATAAATCTTTACCCACATATTCCTTGAGTTGATCCAACCATTGAGGAAAGAACCAAGCGGAAATATGTTTAACGGCATCAATACGGAAACCATCGACTCCCGTAGTGTCAAGATACCATTCACCCCAACGAGTTATTTCTTCTCTGACTTCCTGGGATTGAAAGTCCACATCACATCCCATCAAATAGGCAAAGTTACCTTTTTCTAAAGCGACATAATCATCAAATTTTTTACCATCAAATAAATAGATAGTATTTTGTTCTTTGGAATAATCATCATAATCTACAGCATCAAAGTGCCACCAATGCCACTCAAAGTCAGAATGTTTCCCCTGACGAGCAGAAAAGTTGAAATGGGTATAAGCATTTATCTCTCGTTGCTCACCTTGAGGATGAAGCCGATTATGATTGGAGAATGGTGTCGCTTTGGCGACTTCGCTCTCGTCCCCTCCCAGTCTGTGATTGAGGACAGTATCTGCGTAGACTTGTAAACCCTGTTTTTGAAGTGCTTGAATAGCATCCAAATACTGTTGGCGATCGCCATATTTAGTGCGAATTGTGCCTTTTTGATCAAATTCGCCCAAGTCGTACATATCATATACGCCATATCCCACATCATAACCACCTGCCGTTCCTTTATACGCTGGTGGTAGCCACAAAGCCGTAAAACCTGCATCAGCTAATTCTTGAGCTTTGTTTTTTACATCATTCCACAGGATTAAATCGGGATCGATATACCAGTGGAAATACTGCATCATTGTGCTGTTGATTTGGGGCATTTAGCTGATTTCCTAAAATAGTTCACAACATAAGGGCGAAATATGAAAAGCTCATCCATGAATTTTTTGGATAGCCAGAGCTTTTTAATTACTCCAATAGTTACTTGGTGTTTTACGGGAAATCACTGTGTTTTTTAGAAAATTTCCTGATTGTACCAATTCCATAAAACAATCTAAAATATGCGTAGCGATCGCTACAGCTAACTAGCTTTTGTAATATCTTGTAGTACAATTGGTATCGGTTACATATTCTTGTTGCTGTTGACTTATGATTCGACTGACCATACCCGATGACACCAACGCCCTAATTACCATAGCCCAAGCTATCGGCTTTGAGCCAAAAGAACTTGAGTATTTGAGTAAAACGTTAGAGGATTACTTTAGTAGCAACAGCAAAACTGATAATTTCTGGATTACCGACGACGACAATGGTCCGGTTGGGGTTGGCTACTGTGAACCGGAACGGATGACTAATCAAACGTGGAACTTGCTATTAATCGCCATCCGACCTGAACTTCAGGGACAAGGACGTGGTGGGAAACTGCTGCGCTATGTTGAACAAACTTTGACGACACGCGGTGGCCATATGCTATTGGTGGAAACTTCAGGACTCCCAGAATTTGAGCGCACAAGGGCATTTTACAGCAAATATGGCTACCAGGAGGAAGCACGCATTCGTGACTTCTACGCAGCAGGCGATGATAAGATCGTGTTCCGCAAACTACTGTAAATGCAGAATAGGGCGATCGCTAATCTGGAATTTATGCACATTACGGAATAACTAACCACAGAGGCACAGAGAACACGGGTTGATTCCTGAATTATTAAATTAATTCATTCCTGTTTATGTCTTGTTTGCCAAGAGACATAGAAAAACAAAATAGCCAGTAAAATATAACCCACAGCCCAACTACTTCCTGTTCCCCAACCCAAATTAACAACCGTATCTGCGATCGTCCATTGATAACTGTGCATTAAACCGACCCAAGATAATACAGCACCTCCTAAAGACCAATAAGCAGCTTGACGAAAATCTCGTTCAATAATAAAAACAGTGATAGCGGCTAATATCATCGCTGAAAAAATAAACCCCTGCTCTAAAGCAAAAGCCCCATCAATATAGGTATCACTTAATTTAAATTGCTCAATTAAAGCAGGTGTAAATGGGTTATCAGGTGTACCCAAACCCGCCGCCCGCAAGGCATTTTTAGCCATTAACGCTCCCCACCCCGCAATTCCAGGTAACAAGCCCACAACCACCGCCGGCGCATGGTGAGAGGGGGTAGCAGTGAAGCTTTGGGCAACTATCACAATCCCAATCCAGAGGACAATAGCCATACCTGCTTCAATCGGGACAAAATAGGCAAACATGGCGACAGTGCCACTTAAACACAGGATGCCCATAATGATACCGTTAGCGATAGAATAACCCACTCTTGCACCTAAAGCCTTCCATCCAGGATGACCGATATAGATAGTGGTGGGGAAACAAGAACCGAAAACCGCAGCCACAATAGTACCAATCCCATTAGCAGCTAAGGATGGTACAGCCGGAAAAACATCTCCAGCAGCTTCAGCACTTTCTAAGTTTTGAATACTACCAACGAGGTTAAATAATCCCATTGGTAAGATGATGCTGAGGTATTCTACTAAAACTGTACGACTTTCCCAAAGTTGTCCTAAATATAAACTGGGGAAATAAAAACCGATAGGTGCAACAGCAGCAGTAAATTTAGCATTATCCCAACTCACTAAACCTGTTCCCCATGCGAGGGTAATTCCTAACAACACAGCTAATAATCCCCCTGGTATGGGAAAACGCACTTTACCAAAATAGGTAACAAGGATGACACCCAGGGGAACTAAACCGACGACTGGGTTAGCAAAGGTGCGAAATAAAAAGCCAATAGCAATAAAGGTGATAGCGATACCACTGAGGGTAGAAAGCATAGCTGCACGGGGCGCAATGCGTCGCAGTGGGTTAACGATAAAAGCCCCTAAAAGTTCAATTAAACCTGAGCCTAAACAAGCTACAATACCTGCTTGCCATGCTAGTTCGGATGCTTGTTCAGGAGATACACCTTTAGCTAGTGCTGCTAATTTTACGGGTAACATGACTAAGAAAATATAGGCAAACAGACTCACGGTGTTGATACCATAGGGAAGGGCGGTAATATCATCACGCTGTTCTTTTGTACCTTGTTCTTTTGCTAACCAAGCATAATAAAAGTTACCAACAATTAAACTAAAAGCTACACCGGGTAAAATGCGTCCATAGACTAGGGAAGGTGGGAAACCTAATACACCTTGACATAAACTGACAATTAATAATATTTGAATAAAGTTATCAAGTACGAGTCCAAATAAACCATCTATATCTCTGCGAACAAACCAACGTGGGGTTTTCGGTGTTGCGGTTTCCATGTTTTGTGAATTTTGCAATTTCTGGGTTTAAGGATATCAGGAAATGGTTAGTAGTAGTTTTCAACTCTAGAAATTTTGCAAGAAGTCTAATTGTTTACAGTACATATACTAGATAAAACAATGGAATTAGAGTTTTTGCTAATTTATTTATCGGTGAAGGATGTATGATGGCATTCGTCAGGGTTTGTGTTCAGTGCAAGGGAGTTTGTACATACATTAATAAATAATAATTAATCTACAAAAATGTATAGATGCAATTTTATAAAATTAAGTTGCGTCGCTAACGCTCAAATAATCGAGAATGATAGTTTTATAGATTCCAGAAGTGATACCGGATTTCTCAGGGGACGCTTTGCGACTTAGCTAACTGTATTCCTTGTAGGACAGCAGTAAATGTATCGCAGTTTTGGCAATTAATTTTATAACTTCTCTCTGCTAAATTTACTTACAGCAAATCTGATATTAATAATGTAAAATAAATACTATTAATTCCTAACCAGAATCATGACCACTATTAAAGAAAAACTCCTAGCCGCAATTGAAGCTGTTCCTGAATCAATACTAGAAGAAACCCTGGACTATCTCGAATATCTCAAAACCAGAAAAATTAAACCAGTAGATATTTCTCAAAAAGACGAAGAACCAATATTACGCGGTTCTAAAGCTAAAGATTTGCTACAATTTGCTGGTACTTGGCAAGGTGATGATTTTGAAGAATGTCTTCAACTTGTTTATGACACTCGTTCTCAGGCTGAATTTTAATGTATCTCCTAGACACTAATCATTGTAGTCGGATTATCTTTGGTGAACCTCATCTTATTCAACAACTACAATTTCATGGCGACAAAGGCGTTGCTACTAGCGTTATTGTCCGTGGAGAACTGCTTTATATGGCAGTCAAATCTGAACAAAGAGATGCAAATTTGCAAAGGGTTCAATCTTTTCTAAATACGATAGACCTTTATCCTATTAATTTATCAATCTCAAATATTTACGGTGATCTTAAAGGTAAACTTGTTAATACATTTGGATTTAAAGAAAAAAGTGAACGGCGGAAATTTAACATTCAAACTCTCGGCTTTGGGGATAATGATCTTTGGATAGCGGCTACAGCAATTCACTACAGCCTTACTGTAGTCTCAACAGACAATGATTTCCAACGTATCCAGCAAGTCTATAACTTTGCTTTAGAATCTTGGGTTTGAATTAATAGTTTATGTAGGTTGAGTTGAGGTGATCGATACCGAGGCAGAAGTTTTACCAATAATCTGTATTTTTGAGGGATACCCAGATGAGTGAAGCAACACTTTCTATATCAATCACTGAATTAATTCCCATGCTGACTGCTATAGCGGAACGCAATTGGGAAAAATTTAAAGAAATTGAGAAACAATTTGTCTCACGACACGGTATAGAGGCATGGGAAGAATTTTTCGCTTTCCGTCTCAAGCCTGCACTAGATAAAGATTCTGACCGATGGCTATTAGTTCAGTGGTGCAGCGCAGGAATTATTTCAGTCAAGAATGTGGCTTGATTTTGTATAATTAGCGCGATCGCTTTAAGTTCAATGATGAACGGCGTGATAAGCCTTGTATTCAAGTTGCTCGTCGTTTTTGGGTGGAAGCAGGTTGGCATCCATCCACCACTATCAGATCCACGTCAAGAATAAAAATCTATATCCTAATTAATTTTGGCACAATAGAAATACCGTGAACAGACAATAAATTAAATTTTCCAGGAATAGTAAAATGTATCAAACAGATCCGCCTCGTTCACCACAAGAAGTATTACCAACGATGTATGATCTCAAAAGTGAAGATCCAGAGGAAAAAGGTTTGCCTGATCAATTTCATTTATTGCAACCACGTTTATTAGACGAAACTTTTAATTCTCCCACCTATCCTAGCAACAAAATATTTACCGCTAGTGATATGAATTTATATTATGACCCCAATCATCCAACATGGTATAAAAGACCAGATTGGTTTGTATCTGTGGGAGTTTCTCCTCTATATAAAAATGGTGATTTACGTTTAAGTTATGTAATTTGGCAAGAGGGAATTACTCCTTTTATTATAGTTGAATTACTATCACCAGGAACAGAAAAGGAAGATTTAGGACAGACTTTACGAGATGTGGAAAAACCGCCAACGAAATGGGAAGTTTACGAGCAGATTTTAAGGATTCCCTATTATGCTATTTTTGACCGTTATACATATACATTTAGAATGTTTAAATTAGATGGAGGTCGTTATGCGGAAATCAATTTATCAGATTCTCGTTTTTGGATACCGGAAATAGAATTAGGTTTGGGTGTTTGGGAAGGAACATATAATAATATTCAGCAGCCTTGGTTACGATGGTATGATGTTTCTGGTAATTGGGTTTTAACTCCGACGGAACAAAAGGAAAGATTGATAGAACAGTTAAGAAAGCTGGGTGTTGAACCTGATATTTAATTTGTCAGAATCAGGATGTCCAGGATTTAAGGATTTTCAGGATTTTTGTTTTATTTAGACAATTGGTAGCATTTCAGCTACTACAATTTCTAAATCAGGAAAATCTAAAGGAGATATTTTTTGCTGTTCTGTGATAATTTCTTGATTTTGATAACCTTCTGTTGTGGGATTTCTAAATACAATTAATTCGCGTTTCACTACATCTAACACCCAATAATCTTTAATTCCTGCTTGAGAATAAGCCTTGGCTTTGATTTCTGTATCTAGTTTTAAACTACTATCTGCAATTTCGATAATTAAATAAATTTCTGCTGGTGTAGGATGATGATCTGCATAGTCTAGTGGATCTATTTTCACTACAGCAATATCTGGTTCTGGTTCAGACCTTTCATTTAATTTTACAGGGTCTTGAACAGCTATCCAAGCCTGATTTCCTAAACGATTTTGTAATAATTTATTTGTTCTTCCTACTGCTGAACTGTGGGCTGTTCCTTTCGCAACCATCCAAATTATTTTCCCCTCTAATAATTCTACCCGTTCACTTGGCTCAAATATTCCTGCTTCAGCTATTCTGTGGTATTCATCAACAGTCCACAGCCGCAATTGTAAGGGTGATTCTGTGGTTTGCATAGTTAATTAAGCTAGAATAATTCAGATACTATTTTATCATATTTGTAGTTGGATTTATATCAAATTTTGAACCCTTTTTCAGAAATTGAACTGGATTCTGATACCTATTTAATCTATCTTTACTAGTTGAGCGATAGTTGGATCAATTATCTTTTGACATGCTTTATTGAACTTAATTGCTAAAGATACTTTATTTTGTGATCCAAAAACATGAGTTATTTCACCAGTACCAAATCTTTTGTGAATTACATGATCACCTACATTCCAGAGTTGCTGTAATTGTTTCTGCGATTTATTATCCTCTTGCAGTTCAAGTTCTCTAATTCTATCCAGTGCTTCTTGGTAAAACTCTTGATCTCCTTGTTTATAAAATAAATCAGCAGCTTGTTTAAAATCTGCGTTTGCACTTTGGTTATCTCCTAAAACACAGTGAAAAATTCCTCGTCTATAGTAGGCTATGGCAAGGTTCGGATTAATTTTGATAGCTTTGGTGTAATCATCAATAGCACTTTGTTTGTCTCCTAAAAAATACCGAGCTAGTCCCCGTTTTTTGTAAATAAGAGAATCATTAGGTCTTAGTTGTAAGGCTTGATTATAATGGAAAGCAGCACCTTCATAATCTTTTTTATCAAGACATTCATCACCTAAACTGATATATTTGTCAGCATCATAAGATGTTAAACTCTCTAAGTACCCACGTAAACTACCAGGATAAAGTAATTCATCTATTCTGACTAAAGTTTTATCACCACTTGATTTAATTATATTGGTTGGTAAAAACCCAGCTATAATCAGACGATACTCTTTTTCATTTTCACTAAATTCTTCTTGACATAAAATACATACTAAAACAGAATTTTTTTCAATTTCTTCTCTATAAATTGTCCATTGAACTTGATCACAATTCCCATAACGGGTTTTCACCTGAATACCAATTGATGAATCAGAAGTTAAAGTAAAATCAACCTTCCCATCTCCACCAATGCGTTTTTCATAATCAACCTCAGTTACCAAATCACCCAAACGACTTTTAAAAACTTCCTCACCCAGCTTTCCCTTCATATTATTGAAGAAGATGTTCTTAACGTCGTTTTGTTGCTTAAATTTATTAGCCATCTCCCAGCAAAAATCCCGTAATTGCTTTAACCTCTCTTCAGAGATAACCGTCAACTCACTATGTCGGCCTTCCTTCTCACAATGGAATAAGTCACCAGATTTCAGTCTTTCAATAAAATCAGTCTGCTGTGCTTTAAGTATTGTTGTCCAGTCCATTCGTCAAAATTCGCCTTTATCTGACAAGGAGTATTTATTCTAGTATTCCCTATCAAGCAGCAAAAAGCATTAATCTAGATCACATTGTAGTGTTTTGAGCCTAACCGAAAAGTATTGAATCCTTAAGCCCTAAAAACACAACTCAAACAAACATCCTGTAAATCCTTAAATCCTGGATATCCTGATTCAGACAATTAAATTACTGAATTTAATTTTATAATCCTAATATTGTGCATAGTCAGTTGTCAGTTGTTAATTGACTACTGACTACCAACTATTGACTAATGACCAATTTAAAAATCAACCCCCCGCTTCAGTTCCACACCTTGATTAGCATAATGTTTATGACAATAAACCTCCGAATGAATACTGGCTAAATCAAAATATGCAGGCTGATTTTGACAACGACCAGTAATGATAACCTCGGTGTCTCTTGGTTTACGCAATAAAGCTTGCACAATGGGATCAACAGGAAGTAATTCTAAATCAACAGTAGGATTGAGTTCATCAAGAATGATGGTTTTATAGATTCCAGATGCGATCGCAGTTTTGGCAATTTCCCAACCTCTCTCAGCTTCTATATAGTCTAATTCTTGCCGAGAATTGCGCCAAACAATCGCATCTCTACCACAGCGTAAATGATCCACCACTTCTGGATAGGACTGCTGCAAAGCTGCGATCGCTGCATCTTCAGTATAACCACTACCACCCTTCAACCACTGCATAATTAATACACGAGTAGAACCAGGGTGATTAATTCCCCTCCCAATCGCTTGTAAAGCCTTACCTAAAGCACTTGTAGATTTACCCTTACCCGCACCTGTATAAATTTCAATTCCCTCAATTAACAGCGCTGCTGCTGTTGGGTGGTGGTGAGGTTTCATTTCCGAATGCAAATCCGCAATATCTAGTAACTGTTGCGGTGCTGCGCGTCCGGTGGCGATGATTTCCAATTCTTGGGGTTTAGATTTTAAAGTGTTTACCACTTCATCCACCGATAGCAAACCCAAATCTAAAACCGGGTTAATTTCATCTAAAACCACAACCGAGTATAACCCTGATGCGATCGCACCCTTGGCCACATCCCAACCCCGTGCAGCTTCTGTTCTGTCAAAGGGAGTAATCTCATCATGTCCAAAAAACTCGGCTCTCCCCGTGCGAACCTGATCAATCAAATGGGGAAAACCACGCTGTAAAGCTGCGATCGCTCCATCCTCATCATAATCCCGTTCTGGGCCTTTGAGAAACCGCAGCAGTAGAACGCGATTTGAATCACTCGGTGCATTGATTCCCAAACCAATCGAGCGCAAAACCACCCCTAAAGCCGCTTGGGACTTACCTTTGCCAATACCATCATAGACGTGAATTTGGCCAATGAGCCGTTCAGAACGCACTTGTGCTGTGCGAATACCGATGCCATTTCTTGTCATTTCTGGAAAAGCTGTAACGTCGCAGTCTCCTATTTTACCTAAACTAGCACTGCTTCGCGGAATTACAGCAGAATTCAGGAGTCAGGAGTCAGGAGTCAGGAGTAAAACTGGCTTGGTGTATAGGTTTCAATTTTGATTCTGTACCTCATTGATCTGCCATCTGCTGTAAAGATTAAAAATTAAAAATTAAAAAAGCTTATTGGGAATACTTTTCAGAAATTTTGTAGCTGGCTTCTCCGTAAGTGCTTAGTCGCTTTGTTGACAGTATTTTGTCCTAGTGTGTAGATAAAACTATTGCCTGTTCCCTATTCCCTTCTTTGATGAGATAATTGCCACCAACATCCGTATCATCTCAGTTATACTCTACATTTAACCCAGACTCTTGACAAATGCTACATTTTAGATTTACGTTGCTCAGTTAATCCTTTAAGCCTGATCAGCGAAACAAATCTTTAATTCA
The DNA here is from genome assembly GCF_014698735.1 of Anabaena catenula FACHB-362. Classification (GTDB taxonomy): domain Bacteria; phylum Cyanobacteriota; class Cyanobacteriia; order Cyanobacteriales; family Nostocaceae; genus Anabaena; species Anabaena variabilis_A. The sequence continues at coordinate 26,250 of NZ_JACJTQ010000016.1, read as the reverse complement.
ACATCTCTAAATTCTCATCCTTTCGTGGGTGGCTTCAATCCCAAATCCCAAATTTATTGAACTTATTGAACTTTATGCCTGAAGAATTATCACTTCCCCGAATTTTACCCATTGGTGCAATTGTATTTGAAACTTTGTTCTTATTAATGGCCATTCCCATAGAAGGGTACATTCTCCATCTCTGGCTAAAATTTGACAAAAAAACTAGCATCTTTTATGCCATTGCCATGAATGTTTTTTCCAGTGTCATTGGCTGGAATATATTTTTTCTGGTAGAGCCAATATTACCTGTACCAATTAAGTCAGAATTAATTAGTTATGTGTTTTTTAATAATTTCAAAAATCTCAGCACTCAAAGCTATCTAGTCATCGCTGGTTTTATTATATTTTTTAGTACTTTTTTAATTAAGTTTTTTTTATTAAAAACCTTAATTGTTTCTTTGGGTGAATTTACCAATACCAAAAATGAAGACAATACACTACTCTCTCAACGCCAAAGATTAAAATTAACTAACAAAGCCAAATTACGAAACACCAATTTAATTACTACTACTTTAATAGCAAATTCTCTTAGCTATAGTGCGATCACTATAGTTATATTGATTCGCACCTACTCTGGAGGATTTAAGTAATTAAAAAGTTACAAAAAACATTAAAAATTTTAGATTTAGAAATTAGAGGTAAAACATGAATTCATCATTGTTTAAAGAAGTAATTATTCTCTTTAAATTTGTTCAAGACTTATTCTTAGGAATTCAAAAACTTTTAATGCCTCCCAAGGCTTTTTCTTGGCAAACACTAATCTATTTAAGTGTTTTTTCTTGGGTAATGTCATATTTTTCTCTAGGCTATATAAGAGATCTCATTGCATTTTCAGGTTGGGTCTTCTTAATGGCAGGTACAGCCTGGTATACCACCGACGACCCCTTAAGAGTTCCCGGAACTTTTATGCCAGTGGGAGCATTGATAACTGGATTCTTAGTCAGTGTATTTGCTTTTAGACAAGATCTGAATTTAGTTACTCCTAAAACCATCGTTTTTTGGCCAACAATTTCTGCAATCATTACCGCAATACCAGAATTTTTTGTAGGCACAGGTACAAAATCAAAAGCTACCCTTCCTAAACAGCAAGACCGCCAAAAAATAATCATTTTGATTGCTTGGTCAATGCTAATAAGTTGTTGGCTTCAGTTTTACTTTGTCATAGATAAATGGTTAAAAGAATATCCCACTTTACTAGTAGATAATTTTCAACGTAGCACCTTTGTAATTAAACTAGAGCCAAAAGCCAAAACGCCCCAGAATGGAGCTATGATTTTGAATAAAATTCAGCCTTTAATAGAAGAACAAATAGTGACGCGACCTTGGTCAGAAGTAGAGAGATGGCTATTAGAAGCAAACCAGCAAGTAGGAAACTTGGGTAAAAGAATGATCGACAAAAACCTGGTAAAATATGAAGAACAAGAACTATGGCGGGTTGAACCCCGTGTAGTCAATGTCGATTCGGGATATAGATTAGATATCCTCAGTATTTGGACAGGGCCTAGTGCAAATGCACGGGGTTTTTATCTCCAAAAATCCTGTCGTATCCAACCAATTGCAGCCGTCAAGCAACCAGAGAATAAAAACGCAGTTGCAGGAATTGAATGCGATCGCACCAGCAAATTTTTCCTCGGCGCACCACCACCACAGCAGTAGGAAGATAGACGCGGTGATGGGGAGATGGGGAGACGCGGTGATGGGGAGACGCGGTGATGGGGGGACACGGGGACACGGGGACACGGAGAAAATGAAGAATAACTTAATGACCAATGACCAATGACCAATGACCAATGACCAATGACCATGAATATAACTAGAACCTTTGTGATGTCAAAAAATGTGTTTCAGGAAGTGATACGCGATCGCATCCTGTACATCATTGGTTTTTATGCACTCATCCTCGCTGTCGCTAATCGGGCAATTTTTGAATTTGCAGCCGCAACCAAAGACAAAATATTTTTAGACTTTGGTTTAGCAACAATGAACGTAATCGGTTTAATTGTTGTTGTTTTTATAGGTACAGGACTAGTTAATAAAGAAATTGAAAAGCGCACTATTTTAATGTTAATTGCCAAACCCATAAGTCGTAGTGAATTTATCACTAGTAAATACTTAGGTTTATCCGCAGTTCTAGCTGTAATAGTTGCCGCTATGACAGCTATTTATCTGGGATTTTTACAATTTGGTAAAATGTCTTATCCAATTTCCAGTATTCTGATTGCTGCATTTTTCTTGTTTTTGCAGTTAACCTTAATTACCGCAGTAGCTATCACATTAGGAGTTTTTACCAGTTCTCTCATAGCCACAGCTTTAACATTTGCTGTCTATTTAATGGGCAATATTACCCAAGATTTGGTCGCACTTGGTCGTCTGAGTCAAAACCCTGGTGTAGAACGCTTCACACAAGGTTTATATCTTATACTCCCAGATTTATCTCGTTTAGATTTGAAAAATGATGCTGTCTATGGATTGCAAGCAATACCTGACACAATGACATTAATTGGTAATGCAGGCTATGGCTTGATGTACAGTTTTATGCTATTAGCAATTGCCATCTTAATCTTCTTACGACGAGAGTTTTAACTAATTCGTAATCCGTAATTCGTAATCCGTAATTCGTAATTCGTAATTCGTAATTCGTAATTCGTAATTCGTAATTCCTCCCCATCTCCCCATCTCCGCGTCTCCCCATCTCCCCATCCCCGCGTCTCCGTTTCCCCGCATCTCCCCATCCCCGCGTCAGCCCCAATTATAAGTCTTTCGGCGAAGACAATATTACTCATCTCTCCAAGTTCTTAACTGCAAGTAAACTAGTAACAAAGTAACAATTAACAACACCGTGGCTACAGCTGCGGCATAACCAAAATCAAATTGACCAAAAGCTTCTTGGTAAGTGTAATAAACCAGCAAATTAGTAGAATTTAAAGGGCCACCACCCGTAATCACATAAACAGGCTCAAAACTTCGCAATGTAAAAATAGCAGTCGTAACAGTAGCAAAGATTAAAGTCGGTCGTAGTCCGGGTAAAGTAATATGCCAAAATTGTTGCCAAGCATTAGCTCCATCTAATTCTGCTGCTTCATAACGACTAACAGGAATTGCTTGCAACCCAGCCAAAAAAACCACCATATTGAAACCTATTTGTTTCCAAATACTAAATAAAATGATGACTGGCATTGCCCAAAAAGTATCTCCTAACCAAGATATTTCGGGAATATCAAATATCTTTAAAAGCTCATTTACAGGCCCCGTATTTTGAAACAACCAGCGAAATCCCAAACCAGCCGCTACAAGAGAGGTAATTGAAGGTAGAAAATAAGCACTTCGCAAAATTGAGAGCCAAGCGAATGAGCGATTTAATAACACTGCTAGTCCCAATGGAATTACCAAACTGGGAACAAGGCTACCAAGAGTAAAATAAACTGTGTTAAAAATAACTTGCCAAAAGTCAGAGTTTAGTAACAAACGCCAATAGTTTTTGAAGCCAACCCAATGAATGCCGTTAGAGGTGAAAATACCCGCAGTAAAACTCAGATAAAACAAATAAGCAATTGGCCAAATTATAAACACTCCTAACAAAATCAGTGCGGGTGTTAGAAAAACCCAAGCAGCAACTGTATCATTATCTAGTAGTTGCAAACGGGAAGAACGGAATGTTTTCATGGCAATATTGGTGATTAAATGTTTATCTATGTGATTTTATCTACATTTTATGAGTCAAGATTCTCCCATTGATGCTGCTAGTCTGATTTCTCCTGATATTTCTAGCCAACAAATACAACTAGGCATTCCCTTGAAACTGGGAATTATGGCTTCTGGAAATGGCAGCAATTTTGAAATAGTTGCCCAAGCTATCGAGGAAGGAAAATTAAACGCCCAAATTCCAGTTTTAATTTACAATAATCCCGACGCTAAGGCAGCAGCAAGGGCAGCAAATCTAGGTGTGGAATCTGTACTTTTAAATCACCGGGACTACAAAAACCGCAAAGACTTGGACAGGAAAATTGTGCAGACATTGCGGCAGTATGATGTAGATTTGGTAATTATGGCAGGCTGGATGCGTCTGGTGACAGAAGTATTAATTGATGCTTTTCCTAACAAAATTATCAATATTCATCCCAGCTTATTACCTAGTTTTAAGGGGGTTCGGGCTGTAGAACAAGCTTTAGAAGCTAGGGTAAAAATTACTGGTTGTACTGTGCATCTCCTGTGTTTAGAAATGGACAGTGGCCCAATTTTGATGCAAGCAGCAGTACCTGTACTCCCAGATGATACAGCAGAAACACTTCACGCTAGAATTCAAGTTCAGGAACATCGAATTTTACCATTAGCGATAGCTCTAGCCGCTCAAACTCATTTGTAATTAACATCCTAATTACGTAATACCTTGTATAAATGCTAAAATCCTCAGTTAGAAATTTAGGATATCTCCATGCCAGTTTTAACTAATCCAATCAAGTTTGGTACAGATGGCTGGCGAGGCGTAATTGGCGAAGAATTTACCTTTGAACGCCTAGCCTTAGTAGCAACTGTTGCCGCCAAAGTGTTACATAACACTTATTTTTCTACCGTGGGTAGTCGTACAATCATTGTCGGTTACGATCGCCGCTTTATGGCTGAAGAATTCGCCCGTGTGGTTGTTGATTCTGTCACGGCTGCTGGCTTTGATGTACTATTTAGCGAAACTTATGCCCCAACTCCAGCATTTAGTTGGGCTGCTAAAGAACTCAATGCTTTAGGGGCGCTAGTGATTACAGCCAGTCATAATCCTGGTACATATTTAGGACTAAAAGTTAAAAGTGCTTTTGGCGGTTCCGTACCACCGGAAGTTACCAAGGAAATAGAAGGGCTGTTAACTGTGGATGTTCCACTTGCAGCTACCCCAGGGAAGGAAGAGAAGTTTGATCCCTGGCCAAGTTATTGTCGAGCATTAGAAGGTAAAGTTGATATTGACAAAATTAGGCAAGCAATAAAATCTGACAAATTAACATTATTTGTTGATGTCATGCACGGCGCAGCGGCTGGGGGGCTAGCAAGACTATTAGGTGAACAAGTAAAAGAAATCAACAGCAACCGTGATCCCCTATTTGAAGGTGGTGCGCCCGAACCTTTACCTAAATACCTTTCTCGGTTATTGACAGTGATTAAAAATCATGGGGAAACCCATAAATCAGGTTTAACCGTGGGGTTGGTATTTGATGGGGATTGCGATCGCATTGCAGCAGTAGACAAAGACGCTAATTTCCTCAGTTCCCAAATATTAATCCCCATATTAATTGACCACCTCACCCGCAGGCGTAACTTTACCGGCGAAATTGTCAAAACAGTTAGCGGTTCTGACTTAATTCCCCTTGTAGCTGCATCACTAAACTTGTCTGTATTTGAAACCGCAGTTGGTTATAAATACATTGCTGACAGAATGTTAGCTACAGAGGTATTACTAGGTGGTGAAGAGTCTGGTGGGATCGGCTACGGTAGCCATATTCCTGAACGAGATGCCCTCCTATCAGCATTGTATGTGTTAGAGGCTGTTGTAGAATCCGGTTTGGATTTAGGTGAATATTATCGCCTCTTACAACAACAAACTAATTTCAGTTCAACCTATGATCGCATAGATTTACCCTTAGCCAATATGGAAGTGCGAGGACGGTTATTGCAACAATTGCAAAGCCAACCTTTAACAGAAATTGCTGGTAAAGCAGTGATTGATTGCAAAACAATTGACGGTTATAAATTCCGCCTCGCTGATCAAAGTTGGTTAATGATTCGCTTTAGTGGAACTGAACCAGTTTTACGTCTTTATTGCGAAGCACCCACATTAGAACAAGTCCATCAAACCCTCGCTTGGGCGAAAACTTGGGCTGAATCTAATTAACAGGTAATGGGTAATGGGTAATGGAATCAACAAACAATTACCCCTTACTAATGACTAATGACTAATGACTAATAACTAATAACTAATGACTAATGAAAAAATTACTCGTAGTAGCTACAGGAAATCCCGGTAAGTTAAAAGAAATGCAAGCTTATTTAGCTGATTCGGGTTGGGAATTAACTCTCAAACCCGAAGATTTGGACGTTGAAGAAACAGGGGATACTTTTGCAGCAAATGCTTGTCTCAAAGCCTCTGAGGTTGCTATAGCTACCGGAAATTGGGCGATCGCAGATGATTCTGGTTTAAAGGTAGATGCCCTCAATGGTTCACCGGGTGTATACTCGGCTCGTTATGGCAATACCGATGCAGAACGCATTTCTAGGTTATTAGGAGAATTAGGAAATACAGAAAATCGTCAAGCCCAATTTGTCTGTGCAGTAGCAGTTGCAAATCCTGCGGGGGAAATAGTTCTGCAATCTGAAGGTATTTGTCGCGGTGAAATTCTTTATTCAACCCGTGGTGAGGGTGGTTTTGGTTATGATCCTATTTTTTATGTCCCAGAAAAGCAATTGACTTTTGCCGAAATGTCCCCAGAATTGAAAAAGTCAATTAGTCATCGTGGTAATGCTTTGAAAAGTTTAGTTCCGCAGTTGGTGAAGGTGTGGGGGTGAGGGGTTTTTGGGGTTATTCGTTTTTTTGAGGGAATGATTTTAACGAACCACGAAGGAGCGAAGGAAGCGAAGGGAAGAGGAAGAATAATAAAACTAATTTTACGCTACAACTTGCATATTCGTAGTTGATAAACGAGGAGAAACGGTTGCTTTAATTTCTTTACCAATCTTTTGTTCAGCCAGTCTGAGTTCATAATTTTTCTGCAAATTCATCCAAAATTCAGCACTAGTACCAAACCATTGTCCTAGCCGTAATGCAGTATCAGCAGTAATTGATCTTTTACCATTAATTATTTCAGTAATTCGATTTTTTGGGACATGAAGCAAACGAGCTAATTCACTTGCACTTATTCCTAATTCATGCAGTTCATCAGCTAGAATTTCTCCAGGATGAATAGGTGGACGCGCCATATTATTTTCCTTTAGTGATAATCTGTAATTTCTATGTTGAAAGGTTTTGGTTCATCATCTGGCCAATTAAAACAAATTCGCCATTTTTCATTAATGCGGATGCTGTATTGACCGTTTCTATCACCTTCTAAAGACTCAAAATGATTACTTGGTAGTAACATTAGATCCTTTTTGCTAGTAGCTGCTTCTAATATCTCAAGTCTTTTGTATGCTTGTCTAGCAAAAGCTTGAAACTCTTTTACCCTCTCACCTAAAGCGAATTCCTCCGTCCTTTTATCTCGATATTTTGGATATTTTTCTGACGGAGACATATCTTAAACAATGGTAGATGTTATGCGTTACGTAATCCATAACTTTTTCAGTTTAACACAATCAAACCACAAAAGGCGCTGCTGATGTTAGAGATGAAGAAAAATCTTGACGATACCTCATCCCCTAATTCAACAACGCCGATTCTCTAGAGATTCAACACTTACACCGCTTCTGTATTCTTTTCCCCAGTGCGAATCCGTACAACTTGCTCAACAGGGGAGATAAAAATCTTACCATCACCGATTTCACCAGTCCGGGCTGCGGCGATAATTTTATCAACCACCATATCTACTTGGTGATCTTCCACGACGATTTCCACCTTCAGTTTTTGCAGAAACTCAACCGTGTATTCCGAACCGCGATAGCGTTCAGTTTGACCTTTTTGTCGTCCAAAACCACGGACTTCAGAAATAGTCATCCCCACGATTCCCGCATTAACTAGGGCAATTTTCACCTCATCCAGCTTAAATGGGCGGATAATAGCTTCTACTTTTCTCATTTTTTCAATTCCTAACTTTTAAGAACGTCGTTTATATATCTAACCAGATTAGTTGTCTAAAGCTGTAACTATAGAGCTACTTGTTTAACTTGAGTTTGATGTATTTTATTTCACCACTGCTCAGGTGTCTAGACTCACTGACTCTGTTCTTGAAGGAGCGATCGCCAATCTGTAATAGCTTGTTCTGTCCACAGCCAATTCTGAGCCAATTTATCGATCGTAAAGTTGACTGGTTCGTTCTCAATCACAGTTTGACGCAGCTTAATGGCTTCTTTAATATATTGCCCTTGTTTGGCAGCAGATTGATTATTTGCAGATTTATACAAACCTAAGGCTAACCCCGCATAGGAAGTTAAAGCCTCCTGTGGCATAACTAGATTGGGAGATGGTGTTGCTGTCGAAATTGGATTCTGGGACTTGAGGGCTAAATTCAAAGCCTTGAACCAAGCATCATTAGCCCGATTGAGATTTCCCTCAGCATAATAAGCAAATCCCAAAGCATTATTATACAAAACAGAATCTGGCTGATCCCGCACGGCAATTTCCCAGTAACGACGGGCATCATCAATGCTATATTTTTTATCCGTTGTTTGAGCAAATTGCCAAGCTAATCGACCACGTAAAAAGTTGACAGATGGCTCATCAATTTGTTTAGCGGGAATCAGCGCCAAAGCAGTTTCTGCTGAAGCTAAAGCGCCACGATTCAGTAGTTCATCTACAGCATCCAGCCCAGGTTGTAAATTCCCTTGACTCAATTGTTCTGTAGCCGTAGCTGTGACAATTCCCGTAGGTGACTTTGTTAAGTCAATGGGTACTTGTTTACCCTTAACAAAAGTCTGAGTAGGAATAGGTGGAATTTCCGAAACTACCGACCTGCGATGATACCACCACCAATTTAAACCAATAATCAGTGCGATCGCACTTGCACCCACAATGCCCAAAATTGGCCACAACCGACGTTGACGGCGACGTAGTTGCTGCATTGGTGGTAATGTGGGTGGTAGCTGAGAATTTCCTTGATTTCCTACCACAATTGGAGCATTTGGCACAATTTCACTAGGCTTATCTACTAGCCATGCCTCTAAATCCTCATTCACCTGTGAAGGCGGGCTGGCAGGGCTATGATTGTCCCGTATTGGTGGCTCTAGTTCCTCAGTTATGGAAGTTTCTTCAGTTGGGGCTTGGGGATTACCTATCTGACGAAACAAATCAGCAACAATTGCCGAATCCTCATCATAACCGGGGTTATCATACTCAATCTCATCCAAAAGATCCCCCCACGTATCATCCCCTAGCCAATCTAACTCCGAAGCATCCCGTCCTAAACCAGAGGGCATGATATCCTCCATAGCTAAAGGCATTTGGGGATCATCTGTCACCCCCGAATACATCGAATTAGCAGATGTTCCCAGGGATGACTGATATTCATTGAGTACCTCAGAACTGGCAAACAAACCAATTTGCGGGGTGAGAAAGCCTTCAAATTCCCGCTGGAGATACAACATCGGTAAAGCCCAGTACATCTGGTGAGAACCATAGGCAGAAATTAAGCCCTGACGCACCCTACTCACACACAAATCCAAGGGATAGCCTTGGCTTAAATTGCGGTAAAACAATTGTGTTAAAGTCAGCGCCACTTCATCAGGAATCCGTTCTGACATGGCCAAAACGCTCCTCAGACCTCTTTTCACCAAGCTTTCAGTTAGGTTGCGTTCTCCCGTCTCCCCAGAGGTATCAGACTTAGCTCTGTATGCTCCCAAGCAGGAGTTAAACACTGCCATTTGGATATTATTATTCACCAGCAAGCCGGCTAAATCATCACCGCTGAGGGTTTCTGTTAAGCCAGTTCTGCGACTGACTAGATAAATTTCCCCCCCATTCGCCCCCAAGTTACTATGACCAGAGTAGTGCAGAACATGATATCGTCCCTGTTCTAGGGCTTGGGTTAACTCTTCTCTTCCTGGTTGATCGAGGATAGTCAGTTCAATTTCTGGGACATAATTGCCATTTTCAGTCCGGGAGCTTTGGCGATGAAGTTCTGCTTGCAGGTCAATCGCTTCTTGCTTGAGCAAATCAAGACGCACTTGATCAGTGGGGGAAGAAATGATCATCAACACCTTCACTCCACTTTCTTCCTGTGGGGTGGGAAGGTTGCGTGTTGGGAGTCGTGATGTGGAGTGAATTCCGCTTTGATAACGCGAAAAAGTGATATAAGGCCCAGTAGCTAAAGGACGATCACCTGCGTGCATCACTTCCCAAGGTAAACGCGCTAACCTAGTATCTTTGAGTCCCAAACGCAAACGCAGTACCTGTTGCTGATTCTGGGCAATTCCTTGGGCAGTAATCCAACTATCTCTAAGAGTTCCTTGAAATAGTGCATTATACAATTGCTGACCCAGCGCCACCAAGTTCACAGAGTTCCTAGCAATGACATCACCCTGTAACACTAGCTGTAATGGGTCATTCATCAAATGTCCTGCTGCCGCTAACCACTCAGCGACCGGCCAAGTCACCAGTTCTTCTGCCAATGGCACCCCAGGCGCGACTTGTTCCGTCCGCACCAAGTAGTCATTTTGCCCTACTGGAGTTACGGAAATGTGAAATTCCTGGGTCACAACTTCTCCTGTTTGCCTCCTAAATCCACTTTAAACTACGAAAGTCTTTAGTCTGGGTTTTCCGCTTGCTGATAATCTAGATGCTTATTGTCACGGAATGTTTCTGATTCGGCGTGGTTTCGCTTGTTTTGCTGATAGAACTTTATCCGGATGGGATTACTTCAGACTAGAACACTTTATTGGTAGATGCACCTTGATCTTCAACTCCCCTGGTAGGCTAACACCCGCCTAGGGGTTTTTTTAATTTTGGCAAAAAAAAGTAATCTCTGACCCAAGAATTTCTTCTCACACAATAGTAATTTCAAATCCTGATAACTAACTCCCCTAACCAGCTAACAACGACAGGAATTTTTTCCGTAAGTGCCATACAGCGACATTTGGGCAAATTCATCCGGAGCATAGTGGTTCAACTCAGAACGTTTAATTGGTAGATGCACCCTGATAACTAATCTCCCCTAGCTGGCTAACACCTCTGGGGGTTTTTTTTGAGTTCACAAACAACAAATAACGAAGATACAACCCAATTGATCCGGAGCATGATATTAAACTCAGAACATTTAATTAGTAGATGCACCCTGATAACTAATCTCCCCTAGCTGGCTAACACCTCTGGGGGTTTTTTCTTGAGTTCACACACAACAATAACGAAGATGCAACTCAATTTTTCCGGAGCATGACATTAAACTCAGAACATTTAATTAGTAGATGCACCCTGATAACTAATCTCCCCTAGCTGGCTAACACCTCTGGGGGTTTTTTCTTGAGTTCACACACAACACCCATGATGCACTTTAATTGTTCCGGAGCATGACATTAAATCCAGAACATTTAATTGGTAGATGCACCCTGATAACTAACCTCCCCTAGCTGGCTAATACCACTAGGGGTTTTTTGTGGTTCAGATCAATCATACTACCGCTCAATAAAATCTAGATTAATCTCCAAATTATTGTTTATACTTGGTCTAGCACTACAGAAATCAACGGTAATTGATCAGGATTGAAAATCCAGAATCCAGGATAAATAAGACTTTATCTATACTTGATCTGAAGTAATTGCACCTTAAAGCCAGTAAGCCAAGCTAGATTTGTATAAATTTAGAGGTAGCTTTTTCACACCTTAATTCTCAAAACTTTATCCGGATATTGTCAGTTAAACCAAGAACATTGAATTGGTAGATGCACCCTGATTACTAACTCCCCTAGCTGGCTAAGACTAACTGGGGGTTTTTTCTTAAGAAATAAAAACCAACTGACTGGGGAAAAATTATCCGGAGGATTGTGCCACACCTGAGAACATTGAATTGGTAGATGCACCCTGATAACTAAGCTCCCCTAGATGGCTAACACCTACTGGGGGTTTTTTCTGGATAAAAGCTGGTTTTGGATACCATCTGATTCACACTGGGCTGTAGCAATATTATTTTTTTAGTTGCTACTTGCTCTCTTGCCACCAGTCTAACCCTGTTTGGTGCTAAAGGTAAAGCCCCGTTTCTTTCCTGCTTTCATTCTATTTTGATCCGAAGCTATGACTCCAGAATGATCGCCGCGATATATAATAGGACTCTTAATTATTTTTATAGAATTAATGTCTTTGTGCAGTCTCTTGCCATCTGTTATTATTTTATGACATTACAAGAAATTTTTACAAGAAAGCTAGAGATTCTACAGCGATATGAGTTTATCTGTGATTAAGTTCTCCTCAGAAGACTGCGGCATCTGCCACAAGATGTCTTTTTATGACAAAAAGGTGGTTGAGGAACTGGGTTTGCTATTTATCGATGTGAAAATGCAGGATACGGCGACTTATCGCCAATACCGCCAGATTTTGTTACGCCAGTATCCTGATAAATCACAAATGGGATGGCCTACCTATATTATCTGTGATTCACCTGAAGCCGAATTTCAGATTATCGGTGAGGTTAAAGGGGGACATCCCAAAGGGGAATTCAGAAGTCGGATTCAAGAACTGTTAGATTCTACTGCTGCTAATCAGAACTAATTAGCTCAAAGGATTTTACCTCTAAAACAGGACCAATCATGGCAATTGTCATGACATCTTCCCGTACCTTTCCTGTAACTTTGGCTTTTTGTCCTGATTTGAGTAAGCTTTTATCAGCACCTTTGAGTATTTCGTAGGTAACGCCTTCGTCTGTAAATAACGCCCATGCGCCCATACCAATATTACGACGTTCAATAGTACCTGTAACTGTAATAGTCATAAATTTGTTAGTTGTTAGGGAATAGGGAATAGGGAATAGGGAATAGGGAATAGGGAATAGGGAATAGGGAATAGGGAATAGGGAATAGGCAAGAGTAAGTAATTATCCCTCTTTTGTCACTTTCCGAGTTTTCCTATTAATAAAAAGTTTTCAAGAGACGCAATATCAATTAATTGAGGTTTTTGTAGTTGAAATTTCTTGATTTGGTCATCTTGTGGAATTTCTATTAAGAAATAACTGAGCTAACACCTGCCAGACAACAGTTACAGTATTTTGAAATTGTAGGACTTTTCGGAGAGTGACAGAACAGGGTTATAGCCGTGGACAGGGTGGTTAGGACATCAATTGATAATGAAACTCCCACTACAAGAGGGTTTTACTCCTGACTCCTGACTCCTGACTCCTGACTCCTGCTATACCACTTACCCATTACCCATTACTTATTATTTAAGCTGTTTGTTTCTCATCTTTTAATGCTAAACGTACCAGCCCGTAACAAAGTAGGGCATTAACGATGAGGAAAATACGGGCTAAGTTACCATCTCCTAATCCCCAAACTGCGGGATCATAAATGGCACTGACTGTTAAACAGGCGGCTATTCCCAAACTTGAACCAATAGCAAACCATTTCCAATTGGGATGTCCTAACAGTAATACTATCAACGTCAGGGGAATTAGCACAGAAGCAAAGATGGGATTTAAAGCACCTGTTCCTTGTATGCTATTGCCTAGTTCGGGAATGGAACTACCCAAAACCCGGAAAGGCCATTGAGGAAGATCAAAGATATAAATTCCTTTGAGGAAGAATAACCCAGAACTACCAAAAATTAACCCACTGGATAAAGACCAACTCCAAGTGAAGGGGAAGTAAACCCGTAAGAACCAAGCGAGGAGATAAGAACCTACTACCATGAATATTTTAGGTAATAGTGCGATCGCTCCGCCATCTATCCAAAAGCCAGGGTTGATATAGCCGTTATCCCGTAACCACCGGAAGAAATCGGGAAAACTGATTTGTCCTTGGGTTGCCAGTTTAACTGCGGCTTCGGCGTTAAGTTGTCCAGCGCCATAATAGTTCAAACCGTCATCTTGAATAACTCTGGCTGATTGTTGGAGAACTTTTAAAATTTCATCTGTGTCTGTAACTCCCGCAGCTTTAATTAATGCTGCCACACCAGCAACGTGGGGGGAAGCCATGCTGGTTCCTTGGAGTCCTAAAAATACACCTTCGCCATTTTCGTCAATAGTTTCTTGGAGAATTCCCCCGGTTTCACTCCCCCCAGGGGCTGATATATCTACACCAGCACCATAGTTGGAATATTCTGCTTTTTCTCCATCTGGGCCAAAGGCGGAAACGCCAATTACATGGGGGTAACGGGCTGGATAACTAGCCCCATTAGTACTTTCATTTCCGGCAGCGGCAATGATGACTACACCTTTTCTGTGGGCATATTCGATGGCTTCTTTCATCAGTTGGCTTTCACCACCACCACCTAGACTCATGTTAATCACGTCTGCGCCTTTATCGGCGGCAAATTTGATGGCTTCGGCAATATCAGCAACTGTTCCTGAACCATAGGCATTTAGCACTTTTAAGGGCATGAGGCTGGCTTCATAGGCGACTCCAGCTACACCATAGTTGTTATTGGTGGCTTGGGCGACTGTACCAGCAACATGGGTTCCATGTCCGTTGTCGTCGTTGGCTGCTTCGGTATCGTTAACAAAGTCGTAGCCTTTAACGAATTTTGTCTCGGCTAAGTCGCGGACTTGGGTAATGCCTGTGTCAATTACAGCGACTTTAATACCGCTACCTTTACTCAAATTCCACGCGCCTTCTATGCCGATTTTGTGCAGGTTCCACTGTTTGCTGTAATATTGGTCGTTGGGGCCAATTAATGAAGGATTGACTGGTTCGTTTGCTGATGCTGTGGCTTTACCTTCGGGAACTGTTTTATAAATGTAATTTGGCTCGATGAATTCTGTGGCTTTGGCAAAGGGAGATTTTCTGAGGTTTTGCAGCCGTTGGCGATCGCCTTTGATAATATACACATGATCAACTGCTGAAAATTGATTATCCAGTTGAGGTGTGACATTATACTGTTGAGCGATCGCTTGCAAATCCTTTTGAATGACGGTTTCTCCAATATCTTCCCGAAAATCTAGCAGAATTGTCTCAAAGTCACCTTTAGCTGCCAGTCCCTGAAAATTCAGAAACCCAAACACAGCAGCAGTCAGTCCGATGACAAACAAGCACAATAATATAAGTTTTTTCATCACCGCTTCTTGTCAGTTTGCTCACTACGATAACTCATAATAGAGAGTATGAGGTATCGTCGCTGCCATCAAAATGAAGCCGCTTGCTCATATAGTGTAGCCAGTGCTTGCATGAGGTTAAGACACTGCTGTGAAGTCATGGTGTGTGGTTGTAAGGTAGTAGATGCAGAATACTTTAAAATCAAATTTCTCACTTCCTGAGAGTTTAAATTGCTAATGTTTACTGCTTTCATAGACCAGATCCCAAAAAGACGACTTTCGATGGGGATACATTCAATCAATTCCGGTGTATGATGTCGCGTGTCAAGGGCAATGCGATGGTAAGTTTTACTAACTATTGTGCGATCGCCTTCCAATATCTGCAAAAATACCGAATCACCATAACAGAGTAGTCCTGTAATCCCTTCAGATTGGTTATTTTTCTCGGATTTCTCCATGATATCTTTGAGATCGTGATACCCCAGATCAGATTTTGCATAACTACTGTAAACAAGACGGTATAAATTCATCGTTGCTCCTAATCGTTTGGTATAATAGCTTTATTGCCTATTAAGTTGGAATTACAGCCATCTCAACACCAATATTCCTGATCAAATTTTGAGTTGTGAGTTACTTGTAATTACTGAATTTGCTAGTATCTAATACATTAGATTTGTTAGCTATATTAATATTGCATATAGCGGTGTGCAATTGAGTGAAATCAGAAATAATTCTGGAACTCATTTTCCACTCAGGACTTTGGTGTTCTGATCTAATCAAGAACCGTTATAATTTCAAAGGATTGGTCTATTTATGCCAAACTATATTTTTCAATGGGTGTTTGGCAGATTTTAGAGTCTGAGTATTGATGGGGAAGATGGGAGAGATGACGATAAACTCTACCCTTTTGCCTGTTTTCTAATTAGAAATTACGTTAGCGAAGCTCCTCTGAAAGAGGCATTACGAATTATTATGGAACGTGGTCTTTTATGGTTGCCTTTATTAGTAATATTTTTCTGGTTAGCGTGGCAAGGTTCACAGGAATATCAGAAACTTGAAGCTTATCGAATTTGGGCAGAACAATTTGAACGCTCTAAATATGATATTTATGCAGTATTAGCTCAAAAAGGTAATGATATCACTTGGGGAAAACCTACAACTAAAGGCCCAATTGCATTAGAAACTTTTTCTTTATTGGATGTTGAAGAAATTCATTTTTTGGTAAATGGTAATGCAGTAGATATAGAAAATCCACCCGAAAAAGGTCGTCAAATTGAATTAGAGTTTTTATTGAATACTGCTAAATCAATTCGTGTTCCATTTACAGAAGTTCCCTTAGCAGCAGAATGGGGTAAATTTTTGCACAAGTCTTTAGCAAAGCCGAGTTAAAGATTAAAATCCGGCAATTCAGAAACTTTGAATTATGGCAGTTAGTAGGGTAATAAGAAACATTAGTTTATCAATTTCAAAGTCAAACGGTATGAATATTTAGAATTTAGACAGACTTGTTTTGATGAAGGGGAATCAAAATTATAAACTCCGTTCCTTGTCCAAGAGATGAAATAAAGTTTAATGTTCCCCCATGTCGTTCCGTAATAATCTGATAGCTGATAGATAAACCTAAGCCAGTACCTTTACCTATCTCTTTGGTCGTGTAAAAAGGGTCAAACAACCTTTGCTTAACTTTTTCTGATATACCCACACCATTATCAGCAATTCGGATAATTACTTGTAGAGGATTTGGCATTTCCGTGGAAATGCGAATCTGAGGAATGTCTGGAGTATGTTTTGATCCTTCTGTGGTTTTCGTATTGACTATTGAATCTTCTAATGCATCAATAGCATTAGCTAAGATATTCATAAATACTTGGTTGAGTTGTCCAGGGTAGCACTCTACTAAAGGCAGATTTCCATATTCTTTAGTCACCATGATTTTTGGTAAATTAGCTTTAGCTTTGAGGCGATGTTTTAATATCATTAATGTACTGTCAATACCCTGATGGATATTAGTAAGCTTTAATTCAGCTTCATCAAGACGGGAGAAGGTGCGTAGGGAAGTAATTATTTCACGGATACGTTCTGCACCAACTTTCATAGAAGAGATCAGATTTGGTAGGTCTTCCATCAAAAAGTCAAGGTCAATATGTTCTATTTGTGCTTGAATTTTTGAGATAGGATCAGGGTAGTGGATTTTATAAAGCTTGATTAACTTCAACAATTCTTGGGTATATTCATGAGCATGGACGATGTTACCATAAATAAAGTTAACTGGGTTATTGATTTCATGAGCAACTCCAGCTACTAATTGACCCAAAGAAGACATCTTTTCACTCTGGATAAGTTGGGTTTGGGTGTGTTTAAGTTCTTGCAGCGTTTGCTCTAATGCTAATTTTTGCTGTCTGAGTAGAGCTTGTGATTGCTGTTGAGCTTCTTCTGCGAGCTTACGTTCGGTTATGTCTCTTGTAATACCTTGCAATTCTACAACTTCACCATCAGCATTAAGTATAGGTGAGCTATTGGAGAGAATCCATTTGTAACTACCATCCTTGCATTTGGTTCGTAGCTCAAGTCCAGCTTGCTTTTTACCTGTTTGCACAATTCGGTCAAAAAAGGCTGAACAGACTTCTAGATCATCAGGATGAATTATGGGTGCGAAGGGATTACCAATGAATTCTGAGACTTCATGCCCGAAAATATCCGTGAAGTTGGGGGAAAGATATGTTAGTGTTCCATCTGGTAAAAATGAGTAAATCACATCATTAGCATTTTCTACCATACTCCGGAACTTAGCCTCACTTTTTGCTAAGGCAGTTTCCGCTTCTTGATAAGGGGTAACATCTTCAACCATTGACAGCACACCAGTCAGCTTACCATTGGAGTCAGTTAAAGGAGTGTTGTACCACTTACAGGTAATAATTTTGCCTTCTTTGGTGATATTTCTATTGGTAGAGCGAATTCCCCCCTGTTGCTGTAATAGGTCTGATAAAATTTGATTTACTAATTCTCTGGAACTTTCAGGTACTATCAGTTCTATAGCATTGCAATTGAGTGCCTCTTGTTGAGTATAACCAAAGATAGCTTCAGCCGCAGGATTCCACCGGGTTACTTCAAAAGCTGTATTCCAGTAAATCACTCCCAATGGATTACGCTCAACTAAAATAGATAATTCTTCTTGTGATTCTTTGAGTTCTGCTTTAGTGCGCTGAAAGTGAACCCAGAGCTTATACTGCTGTTTGATGGAACGACTGGAAAGGGAGAGGGCTGTTTCTAGTCGCTCAACATAATTACGTAAGTTAGTTAATTCTTCTTGCAGTACTTGTGTAGACATACTGAATTATTCATTCCTATTAATATTTTAAGATGGTCATTTAACTAATTCAGGGGGTTTAAGTAAAGAACTTCTATAAGCGGCAAGTATGTTAGGCTGAGTCTCTCTTACAAAGTTCAGATCGCCGGTTTCCGGCGCTCCGACTTGGCGCTAAATCTCCGTTACAATACTTAATTACGAATTATTTTAAACCTTGTTTTTATTTTTGTAGTCAAGCTATTTTTTTCAAAACATCGGTAAATTTTGAAAATACCCAGATAATTAGAGAATACAACAATTAATTTCTAAATTTCACTAATAGACCTGTCCGAAAAAGCGGAAAATTTTTATGAATACAGTCAAAATCTTAACAGTACCCGTTGCTTTAACTATTGCCGGTTCTGATAGTGGTGGGGGTGCGGGAATTCAAACCGATTTAAGAACTTTTGCTTTTCACTGTGTTCACGGTACGAGTGCTATTACTTGTATTACAGCCCAAAATACCGTAGGTGTGAAGCGAGTTGATGCGATCGCTTCTGAGGCAGTTGTAGCGCAAATTCAGGCGGTGGTAGAAGATATTGGTGTGCAAGCTGCAAAAACGGGAATGTTGCTGAACCAGGAAATTATTTCGGCTGTAGCCCAGCAAGTAGCAGCTTACAAAATTAATAATTTAGTAGTTGATCCTGTGATGGTATCACGGACAGGAGCGCAATTAATTGATGATGATGCGGTGCAAACCCTGCGGAATACTCTAATTCCCCAAGCAGCTATTATTACACCAAACCGCTATGAAGCGCAGATTTTAAGCGGTTTAGAAATTGCTTCATTAGAAGATATGCAAGCAGCAGCAGAAATTATGCACAGGGAATTAGGAGTAAAGGCTGTTTTAGTCAAAGGTGGGGGAATGTCTGGGAATTTGCGGGGGGTAGATGTGTGGTTTGATGGGGAAAGGTGGGAAACTTTAACAACCAAGCAAGTAGAGACAAAAAATACTCATGGTACTGGTTGTACTCTATCAGCTGCTATCGCTGCTAATTTAGCTTTAGGAAAAGACCTGTGGACAGCAGTGCAACAAGCGAAAGACTATGTAACCACTGCACTCACTTACTCCCTCAATATTGGCAAAGGCCAGGGACCTGTAGGACACTTTTTCCCGTTGTTGCAAATTCATGGTATCTAGTACAAGGAAGCAGATTGGATGTGTAACAACTTATTCTTGGGTATAGTCTCCGGGATAACTTTACTCTGATAGTATATTTTGTTAATCTAAAGACCTTATTTTGATACTAATATTGAGATGCGAACAACTACAGGTCATGTTCACAGTCAACCACCTACCCCCAGCTACTCCACCTCTGTACCCCTTTATGTGTACCGGGAATTAGCAACCGAGTTACAAACAGTACAGAACAAATTAGATGTAGTCACCACTCATAATCAGAAATTAGCCCAAGAAAATCAAATCCTACGGCAAGAAATTCATAAAGTCGTTCAGTCTTGTTTAGAATTGCAAAAGTTGGTGGCATCTTCTGCTACATCTGCTTCTCAACCAGCCCCCCAGAAGACAGAAGTAAAATCTACACCCAATTCTCAACCAGTAAGCCGTACTAATACAGAGAAAAAATCTGCACCTAAGCCCCCAGTTGCAGCCGCACCTCCACGTCAGCCCGTTTCTCGTCCAGCTAAAAAAAGCCGACGTGAGGTTTTCTCTGTACCTATGATGGATATGAATTTCCCAGTATCAGAAGCAGTATTTATAGAAGAACAGGAAGTACGCTATTATGCCACTCCAGAGTCACAGTTAAAGGGACTGAGTGGCTGGTGGTTAGTGATGACTATTGTTTTAATTATGGTGACTGGTTTTGGTGCTGGGTATTTAGTTGTGCGTCCTTTGTTGCAAAACCAGAATCAGACTCGTTAGCTATAGCAGGAGGCAGAGGGCAGGAGGCAGGAGGGAAAGCCTTATTATATCTAAGTTTCAAGGATTAATAATGTCCTAATTATCCTGGCTACAGCTATATCTGAAATATTGGCAATATGATTAAAGCTGTTGTTGGGTAGCGCGATCGCTTAACCCAACCTACGATGTTGCTAAATGAAAAAAGACTTTTAAAACATCCTTTGAACACAATCAGGTTTAATTTACATTAAAACGCTCCGGCTATTTGTCTATTTCTCCTTCAACGCCTGGGGCAGTTTTTTTCAGAATTGGTTTTTGAGGAGGATTGCTAGTAGGCTCCTGTCGGTTATCCTGTTTAGATACTGGCATTACTGTAGGTCTATCCTTTCTGGATGCTTGTAATGCTGTAGCTTTATCCTTTTTAGACGCTTTGAGAAATTTGGGTGCAGTTTCTTGGGGTAAAGCTAACAGCGCCACAAAACCGAAGACATTTCGTTGGGGTAAAAATTTGGCCTTCAGGGAGACAAAAACTGGTCTTCCTTGGTCTTGACTTTTATCTGCTTTAGGATTAAATCTAAACGGCCGGACTGGTGCATCTTTCCACAACAAAGGCAGATGGCTGGATTTCATAAATTTCACCTTTTTGGCTGGTTCTGCCTGTTTGATATATTCCAGCCTTTCACGAGTAAAGTTACGGAAAACAGAGATACACGGAGTAGGACAGACAGGAATAAACTGCCATAGTCCTGAGAATTTGAACTCTAGGTCTTCCAACTCCCCAGAAATTGTGTGTTCTTCTTTACCTGTATCAAAGCCAACCAGTTGAAAAGCGATGCTGTGGGGTTGCTCCTTTTTGGGGAAATGAATTACCTTGGGATAAACAACCAATCTGTAAGTATGGTTGCCAGTATTTTCTATTTCTTTGGTAAGAGCATCGAATACTCTCCGTTTTTGGGGAATATAGAAAAGTTGGTATTCGGAGCGACCGATGGTAATTGTGTTTTTGCCATCAGCATTTAAGTTGACTTCCCCAACAATTATCCCAATAGCTTGAAATATCGCTCCCGAATCTTCAATATCTTGCTGTTGATCGGTGTCAAGGTTGACTGGTTCCTGGTCAGATGGGGCTTGAAGTTCAGGAACAGGAAGGGTAGGCTCATTAGGTTCAGGGTTGTTAGATGCCATAATTTTTATTCTTTTGACAGAGGGAGAATTCTTTGAGCCGTAAGTATTTGACACGCTGATCTGAATTCTACAGGCGCGATCTTATCACACTCCAAATTTGGAAGCACTGCAACAAGCATTTAACAACTCACCTTCAACCGCTTGAACATAGCTAACCGTCCTTGCATCGCCAAGGTATCATCTAAGGGTGTAAGTTGAATTTCTTGTTGATACTTTAACCGCAGGGCTGTTTGAATTAACCAATCGGCAACAAAGGGATTCTTGGGCAACAAAGGTCCGTGGGAATAGGTAGCAATGGCATTTTGATAAAATGCGCCTTCTGTTCCATCTTCACCATTATTACCCAAACCGTAGACTACACGCCCCAAAGCTTCCACTTTCCCTAGTTTAGTGCGTCCACCGTGATTTTCAAAACCGACTAAATAGGGTTTGGTTCCAGTCATTGCTTCCAGTTCTTGTGCGAGACGAGAGGCTGTAACTTCTATAACTAAGTTACCAATACAACGTTTGCTATTTTCTCCAGGATGAATAGAAACTAAATCTAATATTCCTAAACCTTCAATTCTCTGTCCAAACCCCGGTTCGTAATAATGTCCTAGAAGTTGGGGAGAACCACAGGTAAAGACTCCTGGTGTGCCATTTTCGATTTTTTCCCGCATTGCATCAGCTTTTGCCCCTTGTAAGTCGCGCATGACGATTTCTTGCTGACGGTCTTGTGCGCCTCCACCGACGATCACATCTACTGATCTTATATCTTCTGCGGTGGAGTTTTGGTCTAGGGGTAAAACGGTGACGTTGTATCCCCGCCATTGGGCGCGGCGTTCTATAGTGATCACATTTCCGCGATCGCCATAGGTACTCATTAATTTGGGATATAGCCAACCAATAATAATTTCCATCTGTGCAGAATTCATAAAATTAATGTGGGTTCAATGTTACCTTATTTTTTCTATTTCCTCTGTCTTTTAGCTATTTTGTATTGTATGCAACAGTTTTTTTGTTACTTTGTCCTGATAATGTCTAAGGGGTTCAGCAGAAAGTCGCGCTGTTTCTGTTGAGATTACAGAAAACATCAGATTTATTCAACAACCAAATAAATTAATTAATCAACTAATAAATATATGGATTGTAAAACCGCTACTTTAGTTTATCAAACGGAAAATCATCTCGAAAAAATTAGGGAGATTTTTCCTGAAGCTTGGCAATTTTTAGAAGAACAAGCTTTTGCTTATGTGCAAGGTAAAGCACACGATTTTGATTCCGCAGTCAAAGCTTTAGTTGGGAAAACCAATTTTAAGTTTAGAATGGTTCACCGCGATGATCAAGACCAATTAACAAAAGATTTGGGTGAGTTATTGGGTGATATCACTTCTCGCTTATTACTCGAAAAGCATTTTTCGGAAGTTGTTGGTCAGAGAGTTTTCTTTAGTACAATTTGCTGTAGTAGTCATCTTACTACCGACCATGAATTAAGTTTGGAGGAAGTTTTACCTCTCCAACGTGCCGCAGTAAAACTGCAATAAACCCATTAAGATGCAGCTGTATAGAATAAAATTTTCAGCACAATCGCCACAGATGAAATAATTAGTTTAATTCTATATTACTGTGGCAAAATTTGGACTTTACTACCAACTTGCAAAGTTTTTCCAACTTCTGATGTAGGTACTTTAGTATTCACACTCAATCTGTAAAAATGATTAAATCGGGATGCAGCTACCCACGGGGGCATAGTTGCTTGACGTTTTTGCACAAATATTTTTTGAAAGTTGGGGTAAACTGCTCCTAAGTAAGAATTGCGAGTGGGGACTATACAACGTTGACAAGAGTTTACCCCAAAAAAAAGTACATCTCCCACTTGAAAAGAGACGGTTTCTCCCTCAGCAGTAAACAACCTATCTTCCCAAAACGCAGGTACACCATCAATTTCTATATTGGCACGCATCCGGCGACGCATTTCATCTACACTCACACCAGGGAACCAAGAAGCTACTTCGATCAAGGTTGCTGTACTAATCACAGTTGCACCTGGTGACTCTGTGTCATCGGGAAAACCCATATTGGTGTTTTGCTTCAATGTGACAGCAAACCCGAAGAAATTGCTTAAAGTTGCTTCTATTCTTTCCTGTTCTTCATCAAGATGAAAAACTTGTGGTGAATTGCTACTGGGGATTTGTAGGTGAACAAATCTGTCTTCTAAAGAAAATTCTGCCCGTAATGAATGGATTTTAGCATGACGCTTGCCATTGACAAACCTGTTTTGTTCGTCAAAGATGGCAAACTCGCGGTCATACTGAAGTGCGCCACTAGGTAGAACCGTCGCTGCTTCTACTTCCACACCATCCAATGACTTAATTGGATACAGTAAAATCTTAGCTAAGTGTGACATTAAAATAATTCGTAATAGTGCCTACGGCAGGCTACCGCCAACGTAATAGTGCTTCCAGTCCCGCTAGGGATACGTAATTAAGTTTTGTAACGTAGATTTAGCGCCAAATCGGAGCGCCAGAAATCGGTAAAAATTATCACATTTACCGCCATAGTAGAAGGCTATGGCGGAAGTATCTATAATTTAAGGATTTGCAGAAGGGTATAAGGGCGACTTATCCAGAGTTCCAATATGATTCAGAGGCCAGAAACGAACTATGGCACGACCAATAATATTTTTCTGAGGAACCAGACCCCAACAACGTCCATCATAACTACTCGCACGGTTATCACCTAAGACCAAGTATGCATCAGGTGGAATAGTTTGGGGTGTAGCTAAGTAAGGCGGTTGCTGACCTGATGTGCAAACATCAGTCACTGTAGCCTGAGAAGAGGATAGGTAATTATTTTCCTGGAGAGCTTTATTGTTAATATAGACTTTGCCATCTCTGATTTCTATTTTTTCTCCAGGTAAGCCGATGATACGTTTAATGAAGGCATCCTGGTATTGTTCTTTTTGTAGTTCCTCCGTTGGAGAAAATACTACTATATCTCCTCGTTCTGGCTTAGTAAATTTATACTTCACCTTATCGACAATAATCTTGTCGGCTTCCCACTGGTTTGGTGTACCATGCAGTGTTGGTTCCATTGAACCAGAAGGAATCCAACGTGCTTCGGCAACAAAGGTACGAATTCCCAAGGCGAGAAAGACACTCAAGATAATCGTTTTACCTAGCTCTACGATCCAGGAATTATCGGGTTGTTGGCTAGAGTTGTTATCAGACACTTGATTTTGCATGAAATTACTTAAGTTTAAAGGTAACAGGCAATTACTTAACTCATCGAGGGAGACTTTATTTATTAATCTTAACGAGAGAAGCTTGTTTTCCTAACAAGATGACATGGAGACAAAATGATTCATAAATATGAAAATAAACTTTTTTTCACCGGTAGTGCAAATTGACTATTGCCTGGGCAACTGAGTTTACCTTAAAAAGAAAGTTATCTATCATCAATAAAGCTCTCTACTTAACGCTGGTAAATCCATGTCATCTCCAAAAAGTTTACTAATTCGCCAAGCACGCTTGATTCTACCCAATGGTGAGTCGATGATTGGGGATGTGCTGACTCAGGGGCGGCAAATAGTCGAGGTAGCTTCAAAAATAGCTCCTACGATACCTACCCAAGAGATTGACGCACAGGGGTTAACTTTGTTGCCAGGGGTAATTGATCCGCAGGTGCATTTCCGGGAACCGGGACTTGAATACAAGGAAGATTTGTTTACTGCTAGTTGTGCTTGCGCGAAAGGAGGTGTTACTTCCTTTTTAGAAATGCCCAATACAAGACCTTTGACCATTACACAGCAAGCTTTAGATGACAAACTAGAACGTGCCTCAAATAAGTGCTTGGTTAATTATGGCTTTTTTATTGGCGCTACGGCTGAGAATTTACCAGATTTACTTTTGGCAAAGCCGACACCGGGAATTAAAATTTTTATGGGGTCGATGCATGGTGACTTGCTGCTGGACGAAGAGGAGGCACTGGAAGCGATTTTTGCCCAAGGCAAGCGCTTGATTGCTGTTCATGCTGAAGATCAACAGAGAATCAAGCAACGTCGTCAAGAATTTGCTGGGATTGATAATCCTGCGGTGCATTCTCAAATTCAAGATAATCAGGCTGCACTATTAGCAACGCAATTGGCCTTAAAACTTTCTAAAAAATACCAACGTCGATTACATATTCTGCATATGTCTACGGCAGAAGAAGCCGAGTTATTGCGTCAAGATAAACCAAGTTGGGTAACGGCGGAAGTAACGCCACAACATTTGTTGTTGAATACCAGTGCTTATGAAAAGATTGGGACTTTCGCGCAGATGAATCCACCATTGCGATCGCTCCACGATAATGAAATACTCTGGCAAGCTTTAAAAGATGGGGTAATTGATTTTATTGCCACTGACCATGCACCACATACCTTAGAAGAAAAGGCGCAAACCTACCCTAACACCCCTTCCGGAATGCCGGGGGTAGAAACGTCCCTGCCTTTAATGTTAACGGAGGCCATGGCAGGACGGTGTACTGTTGCCCAAGTGACTAATTGGATGTCTAAGGCTGTAGCTGTAGCTTATGGTATTCCTAATAAGGGAGAAATTACCCCTGGTTACGATGCTGATTTAGTGCTGGTAGATTTAAACACTTACCGCCCAGTTAAGCGAGAAGAACTTTTAAGCAAGTGTGGTTGGAGTCCTTTTGAGGGGTGGAACCTGACTGGCTGGCCTGTTACCACTATTGTCGGCGGTGAAATTGTCTATGACAAAGGCCAAGTAAATACGCAAATTCGCGGACAGGCTTTAACATTCTCATAAAAAACCTCACGGGAGCTTGGAAACTCAGTGGCTTTAGCCCTGGGAGGAAAAGCGACTCGGCAGGCTTTAGCCTGCTGTGTCCCTGTATTGATTAAATCAAGCTTTCGCTGTAAAGTATCAACTGTAGCGAAAACTTGACTATGTACCTGACGCAAAAGAATCAAATCAG